>CAWBFH010000015.1:0-180374 GCA_963788005.1 uncultured Solirubrobacterales bacterium
GACCAAGCGGAACCCGTAGCCCTCAGAGAGTGATGATGGTGCGGTTGAGCGGCGGCTCTGGCCGCTATTCGTTTTGGCTGCGATCCTGCGTGTGTGAGCGAAGACAGCGCCAAGCGATACGCGGCCGCCTGCTTGACCGCGCCGTCGGTTCCGTTCACGGCATTCACGGAGCCGGCCCGTGAAGCGGTGGTCCTGGCCCGAGGCGAGGCGCACGCCCTCGGGGAGAGCGGCGTGGGCACAGAGCATCTCTTGCTGGGCTTGCTGCAAGCGAACGAGGGTCTTGCCGCCGCCGTCCTCTTTTCTCTTAAGGTCACAAGCGAGTCGGTGCTCGAGCGAGTAGCTCGCATGGGCCAGACGGACCCCCCGGCGGTCGCGGCCGAAGAGATCCTGGTCATCCCCCGCAGCAGAAAGGTTCTCGAGTGCGCACTGCGTGAAGCAATCGTTCTGGGCTTCAGCGCCGCTGGGACAGAGCACCTGCTGCTGGCCCTGAGCGCAGAGCAGGAATGCGTTGCGGCTGGGATCCTGCGCGAGCTCGTGACCGACGGCGAGCTCGGAGTCCGCAACGCGGTGATCCAAGCACTCTCAGACACATATCCCGAGACACTGAGGACCAACCCGGTGCCCTTCCAAAAGACCCCGCGTTACGGCCCTCCGCTCGCGACGAGAGTGCCCAGGCCCTAACCCGGGACAGATAGGCCCGCACTGCTGGTTCCTCACGAACCACCGGCATCCCGATCGGCCGCTGGGCGCCGGACTCGGACTTCTCCTCCGGCATGCACAAGGACATGCGCAGAAGCGTCGGCGACTTGGCCCCTCGGGCGACCAAGGAGAAGCGCTAGGTACGCGGCGCGGGCGTTTTGAGCGACGACCGGGTCGACGATCCTTCGCCGCGCGAGTCGTGCTTTCGATTGCATGTAGGCGCGAACGCGCGTCCGGCGTGAGTGGGTCTGCTGGCGACTTGTCCGCTGTCCGGCGAGCCACGTGTCAACCGGTTCCCGGCGAGCGGAGTTAAGAGCATGTGTGGCCCGTCTGCAGCAGACTGCGCTGCCTGTGGAGCTCGACCCGTCATTTGACGAGTTCGTCGCTAGCGAGTCGCCGCGACTGCTGCGCAGCGCCTACCTGTTGACGGGCGACCGAGACGATGCTGAGGATTTACTTCAGGTCGCGCTCGTGAGAGTTGCCCGGCGATGGGACGTGGCGCGCGGCGTGCCTCACGCCTACGCCCACCGAGTGCTCGTGAATTTGCTCCACGACCGTCGTCGACATCTGCGTCGACGGGTCAACGAACAGCCGCTTGGTCGGCAAGACGACCAGCGTCGTCCTGTCCCAGACGGCACCCAGGGACTGATCGACCGGATCGCGATCATCGCCGCCGTGCGCGGTCTGCCGCCGCGCCAGCGAGAGGTCGTTGTCTTGAGGTTCTTCGCTGATCTGTCGGTCTCTGAGACGGCAGCCGCGATCGGCTCCTCAGAAGGGACGATCAAGACCCATACGAGCCGAGCGCTGCTCGCGTTGCGGGGGGCTTTGACCGAGGACGCAATCCAATCGACTATTTCGAAGGGCCCGACGCTGTGTTGACTGACGATCAAATCATCGACGAACTCCGTCGCGCGCTGGCGGCCGAGGCCGATGGGATGAATCCACGGCCGGGTCTACTCGGCCGCGTGCACCAAGAACTGGTAGCGAACCCCGCCAACCCGCGGCGACCTCGCCGGCGACGCCTTGGCGCTGGTGCGATCGCCACGACGGTCGCGGCCGCGGTTGCGCTGGGAGTCGCCGTGCTCGCTCTGGTCTCCTTGCACCACAGCAACAACTCAAACCCGAGTCAGCCAGCCAGTCCCGTCCCCGTGGGCACCGTTAGCATCGCGGCTCAGGCACCCGATCCGCAGGGCGGTCTGTCATGGGGACTGCGGACGGTCCAGACCGGACGGCTGCGGACGTGCCTGCAGATCGGCCGGCTCAAGTCGGGAACGCTCGGCGCGCTCGGCCAGGACGGCGCATACGACAACGACGGCCGCTTTCATCTGCTCGCACCAAGCGGCGCGTTCCCGTGCTCGCGGACGGACGCGCGCGGCAACCAGTTCCTCAACGTCCTCTCCGAACAGGTGCCTGCTAGCGCGGCGCTCGGACGCTCCGACGGATGCCAACCCGGCCACCCACGCCACCATATCCACGTTCTCGGCGGCCGCCGACTACCAACAAGCCCCACCTGCACAGCCCAGGAGGTTCGCAACATCGCCTACGGAGTCCTCGGCCCGGACGCGACGAGCATCACCTACAAAATCAACGGCCGCAGCGTCACCAAGCGCACTGGGCCAGACGGCGCCTACATCGTCGTCCTACCAGGAACCACACAACTCTGCACATTCGGCTCTGTCGGCGGCCGGCGCTGCTTCGGCGGGGGCGGACAGATGACAACACGGAGGCTGCAATCCGCAGTCATCAGCCAGGTGACCTACCGTGACGGGCACGTCTGCGACCTCGCCACCGCCGCCGCGCCGACCAGCGGCTCGGCGAGCTGCCCGAACGTCGGCTACGCCAGCTACCCGCCATTTCACCCCCCGCACATCACCTCCGCTCAGGCGGCCGCGACGATCACGGTCCACAAGTTCACAGCCAGGCGCTACTGCTACAAGCCCCTCGCCTTCGGGTCATTTGAGATCCCGTGCGATCACCGCGCCCCACACGGCTACAAGCCCGCCTCCCCAAGCGCATCGCCCTCCATAGCGCTCGTCGATATCAGCTTCACGGCACCACTGGCCGCCGACAACCACCACAGCGTCTACGAGTTCTCCTACGCCCGCGCATCCGGACCCGCGAACTGCACGCTAAACACCGGCGGGACCTCAGCCACAACGATGCTCCCCATCCGCGCCGGGCAACGCGTGACAATCCAAGACAGCCAAGAGGTCTGCCCCGGAACCTACACCGGCCTGGTGACCTACCAGCCCAACGGCGGACCCGGCCGAGACACGCTCAACTCCACTAGCCCAATCCGAGACCACTCAATCCTCGTCGGCCGGTTCAGATACGTCCTGAACAAGAAGCCAAACAACAACGCATAACGCGGCGAACGAGCTGGACCACAGGTAACCCAACCAAAGACCGCCCCGAAGGGCCCAAAGACGGGAACGCCCGACCCTTCGTGTCGCCGGCATAGCGCGGCCACAAGACGCCGATTCTGAGCTCTGACGACATCTCCTCCCAAGCCATCCGCGGAGCCTTGCAGCACCTGCCGGATACCGCGTTCAAGCCGAACCACGTGTCACAGGCGGGTCCGACACTCCTGCTCCCACGAAGCAGCAGCACTCGCGCGACGTCCTACCGGGCTCGCGACGCTGCCGCTTCCGGCGTGGAGCAGCCGTCTCGGCGAGCGCTGACAATGCGGCCCGGGTGGCCGCTCTCGAACAGCCGGGGCCAGGCCAATGCGACGCTCGGCCTGACTGCTCCGTCGCGACGGGCGCCACCGACATCGCCAAATCAAGCGGCGGGTCGATGCCGACGCGTCCCTTTCCAGGAACTCCAGGTTGACCGGCGCCGTCGGTCGCCGACGGTTGGCGCCGACCACGGTCGGGTAGGCTCCAGCCGAGACGATGACCGTGGGCATGCCGAGCAAGACGACCGCGGCAAAGACCGGAGCCAAGGGCGCCACGAAGGTCGCACGCAACCGCACTGCCCGGCGGGCGGTCAAGCCAGCCGCCAAGGCCACCTGGTTCGTCGGCAAGAAGGTCGCCAAGCGCAAGGCCCGGAAGCACGCCGGGCGCTACGGCGAGGCTGCCCGCACGGCCTGGTCGGCCGCGCTCATCTACGGGCCGATGGCCGCGGAGGCGCTCGGAGTCGTCGAGCAACCCAAGCCCCGGCGGCGGCTCCCGGCCTTCCTGGCCGGGATAGCGATCGGCGGCGGCCTCGTGTACCTCGCGGGCCGCGACCGGACCGCTTAGGGCCGCACGCGAAACGGAAACGACCCACCCCGCGCGACGCGGCATCTGCGTCTGGCCGAGTTGACTGCGGCCCGCGCGAAGATAGGCCCCGCCGATCTCGCCCGCGTGCCGACTGTCACGGTCCGGACGATCCCTCCGGTCGACGCGCCGCCACCTGGCGTTTTATCGCCTACGCCCAATCTCGAGAGTCCGCCGACGCGGGTCCGGACGATCGCATCCGTTCTCCACACCGCGGGACTCGGGCTATCGCATTGGCGGCGACATAGCACTCGCCGGCAGTGACACCTGACGATCGCCCCGCCACGCGAACACGATCGTGGGGTCGGGGCGGAAGGGCGTGAGTGTCTCGGGGACGACCCGGTCGCCCAGCGATGGCGCGCGACGATCCGATTGATGTTTCGGTCCTGCGAAGCTCATGATCGCGTTGGCGACCTGGCCAACGACGGAGTTGGCGCGTCGGTCGGAGGTTTACCGGCGCGGGTGCAGCGGGCAGGGTTCACCTGCACACCGCCAACATTCGTACGGGCTGATCGCCACGACCCAGGGGAGGGCTCATGGCAGAGGTAGCTGACAGGCAGGTTGACCAGCGCGCCGTCGCTCCGAACACCGAGTCGGAGGGCTTGGACCGTGGCGTTGGCTTCCTCGGCCTGCTGTGGTCCTCGGAGGGGTCGATCATCGGCTCGGGATGGTTGTTCGGCGCCCTGACGGCGGCGTCGATCGCCGGGCCGTCGGCGATCATCGCCTGGGTCGTCGCGTCGCTGATCATCATCGTGCTGGCGTTGGTTCACGCCGAGCTCGGCGGCCTGTTCCCCGTCACCGGGGGAACGAGCCGATTTCCGCACTACGCGTTCGGGAGCCTCGCCGGGGCGACGTTCGGCTGGTTCGCGTACCTCCAGGCGGCTAGCGTGGCGCCAATCGAGGTGCTGGCCGCGCTTCAGTACGCCTCGACATACAGCTTCGCTCACAGCTGGTACAACGGCGCCACCAACACGTTGCATGGGACCGGGTACATCATCGCCGTCGCGTTGATGTTCGTGTTCGTGACCATCAACATCATTGGGATCAGGTGGCTCGCGCGCGTCAACAACGGGTTGACCTGGTGGAAGGTGCTGATCCCGGTCCTGACGATCGTCGTCCTGCTGCTTACCCACTTCCACGGCTCCAACTTCACCGCTGGCGGTGGCTTCTTCATCCACGGCGCGGCTGTGAAGTCGATTCTCATCGCGATCCCGACCGGGGGGATCGTGTTCTCGCTGCTCGGCTTCGAGCAGGCGGTGCAGCTCGGGGGCGAGGCGCGCAACCCGAGTAAGGACCTGCCGCGCGCGGTGATCCTGTCGATCCTGATCGGCGGGTCCATTTATATTCTCGTGCAAGTGGCGTTCATCGGTGCGCTGGAGCCGCGCCTCCTCGCCCAGGCCCACACGTGGACCAACCTCGTGCCCGGTCACCAGAGCCCGGCCCTGGCGGCACTCAACGCGGCCCCGTTCTACACCGTCGCTAAGCTCGCCGGACTGGCGTGGCTGGCGGTGGTCCTCCGGATCGACGCGATCATCTCGCCGATCGGGACGGGGCTCATCTACACGACCTCCGCGTCGCGGATCAGCTTCGGGCTGAGCAGGAATGGTTACGTGCCGAAGGCGTTTGAGACCCGTGCGCCGCGCACGAAGGTGCCCCTGTTCAGCATCATGATCGCCGCGATCGTCGGCCTATTGTTCCTGCTGCCGTTCCCCAGCTGGAGCAAGCTCGTCGGCGTCGTCACCAGCGCGTCCGTGCTGATGTACGCCGGGGCGCCGCTGGCCCTCGGCGCGCTGCGCCTGCAGAAGCCCGATCTGCCCCGACCCTACCGGATCCCGGCCGGCCGCATCATGGCCCCGCTGGCGTTCGTCCTGGCGACGCTCATCGTCTACTGGGCCGGCTGGTCGACCTACACCACCCTGATGGTGGCGCTTCTCGTCGGCTACGCGCTGATGGCGCTGTCGGCCCTGTTCAAGCTCAACCCTAATCGGCCGAAGGTCGACTGGGCGGCCGCCATCTGGATCTTCCCGTACCTGATCGGCATGGGCGTGATCTCGTACTTCGGCACGTTCGGCGCACCCACCGGTGGCCCCGGAGGCATCATCGGCGGGGTCGGCATGTTCAAGACCGTGCTGGTCGGCGGCAAGAACGAACTCGGGCTGTACGGCGGGCTGCTCGCGTCGGCCGCCTGGAGCCTGGTCATCTACTACACCGCGATCTCCCGCCGCCTGCCCCCATCGCAAGTCGACCACAACGTCCGCGACGTCTACCCGCCACCGGTGGCCGAGTAACACCTGCGAAACGTGATCGGATGAGGAGTCGTCACCCAGCGGCGACGAGCCCCCGAGCACGGTGTCTAACCGACGCCGGCTATGAGTCTTCGTGGCTCTGACTCCGGGTTCTTGCCCGTCGGCCCGGTTTTCGGCTTGAGGTGATCGACGGGCAGCTCGAGTTCGGTGCCGCCATAACGGCCTATGCCGGCGACCACCTGCCCATTGCAGAAAGCACGCCGATGAATCGGCACGGCAATATGATCCTCAGCAGGCTGCTGGACGGCACCATGATCAGAACCGAAGACCACCCGCCAAAGCCTACGCCAGCCGCGAGCGAGTAGCGGGCTCCGTCGGGCGCTGGTAGGCGTCGCCGGGCTAGGTCAGCGCTGCGGTCATCTCGGCGATCACCTGGTCGCGCAGCTGCTCGCGGTGCGCTCGGGACGGGGACTCGAGCAGTCAGAGCTGGCGTCCTGGGCGATGATCGAGGCCTCGAAGCGGATCGCCTCGTCGAGCGATTGCTCCCAGGTCTCGTCGCCGATTCGGTAGGGCGCGACGCGGGTGAGTGGACGCGGAGCGCCAGGCTGCGGTCGCTTATGACAGCGCTTGGAGGTAGCGCTCGAATGGGCTCAGGCTCATCGGGATGGTGTGCAGACGGTCGAACTGGGCGAGGTAGTCGGCGATCAGCGCGTCGAGCTCGTCCTTCTTGGTAAGCCCACGCTCGACCAGGTACGCGCGCTCGGTCTCGCTGGCGGTGCCGGCGGGACGGTCGGTGATGCGCACGACTCCGTCGATCCGTTGCCCGTACAGGACCCGCTCGCCGGCGTCGGTGTTGTAGCGCGCGAGCTCGGTGCGCTTGCCGACGTTCGGGAGCGGGCGGCGGGGAGCCGGGGTGTTCGAGCTTGGCTCCGGTTCCTGGTGGCGGCTCTGGGCCTATGTGGCGCTCGAGCCGTGCCCGGCCGATCGCTTGGTCCGGGAGGTCGAGCAGGCGGACGGTATGTGCAATGTCGGTTCGGCTTCGGCCGAGCCGTTTTGAAAGCAGCGTCTCGGTGATGTTCGGGTCTTGGAGCAGCAGCACGATCGTCGTGGCCTCCTCGATTGGCGTGAGGTCCTCGCGGACGACGTTCTCGATCAGCGCCAGCTCAAGCGAACCGGCTTCGTCAACCTTGTCGTCGATCAACGCCGGAATCATCAAATCGCCGGCGATTAGTGCAGCGCGCCAGCGCCGCTCCCCAGCGACGAGCTCGAACGCGGCGCGCGAGGTGGGCCGCACTACGATCTGCTGCAACACGCCTCGCTGACCGATTGAATCGGCCCGCGCACTGAGCGTCGCTTCATCGAAATGCTTGCGAGGCTGGTTCGGGTTCGGATGGATGCTCCGCACTGAGATCTCCCGCAGACGGCTCAACGCATCACTCGAACCTGCCGCCAGGCGTGCCACGTGGCCGGCCTCGGTACCGGCGATCGGGTCATCGACGGTCAGAGCCCGCCGTTGTCTGAGACTCATGCCGTCGCTCCTAACAGCAGCTCGGTCAATCGGCTGTAGGGGAGTGCCGGTGAGCTGTCAGGCTCGTTGAGCACGAGCGGGATCCGGCATGTAGCGGCTCGCGCGACCAGCGCTGACCGAGACGGGATCCGCCCCACCGGCGCGACGTGTTCGGCGATCAGCGCCTCCTCTGTCCTTTGGCTACTGAACCCGGTGGCGTTGCCAGCGAGTCAGCAGTACCGACAGGCTCGGTGTCTCACCGCCGAGACGCTTCGCCAGCCGCGAGATTGTCTGGCGCAGCTCGATGACACCTTGAATTGACGCTTCGTCGTCTGCGCTCACAGGTGCGATCACATGCTCACTACAAGCGAGCGCGTTGACTGTAAGCAGCCCCAGATTCGGGGGCGTGTCAATCACGACATACTCGTAGCCCCCGAGCACCTGATCGAGCGCATCGCGAAGGAACAGTTCGCGACCGAGCTCACCGACGAGACTCATCTCGATGCCAGCCAGCTCGCGAGCGCCCGGGATCACGTCGAGGCCGTGCACGTCGCAGACAATCGCGTCAGACGCGACGCTGCGGCCGGCGAGCACGTCAACGAGGCTGAGGTCACCAGGGCGGCCGTCGAGCCCGAGTTGGCGGGTAAGCGCGGACTGCGGATCGCTGTCGACAAGCAACACCCGACCCCTGCGACGGGCAAGTAGAACGCCGACGTTCGCCGCGGTCGTGGTCTTCCCCACCCCGCCCTTCTGCTGCGCCACGACTACAACGATCACGACACCTCCCTCTGATCGATTTCGCAGCCGCACGCATCACTGGTGAGACGTCGGCAGTCGCGCTCGAGCGGTGCTCGCTCGGGCTCGGTCGCGATCCGAAGCTCACGCCCCAGACGCTCAGCGCACGTCGTGAGCGCTCGACCGAACCGGTCCCACACCCAAACCGCCGTTTCGGGTGGCGCCGCGATGACCAGCTTCCCGGCTCGATCGATTGCCACGAGCTCGAGCCCAGCAAGCCAGATCGCAAACCTGCTCTCGCCAACTGCCTCGACCAACAGCCCGCGAATCCGCTCCCAAACGCCCCGGTCATCCGTGGTCGTAGCGCCAAGCCTCGACGCGCCTCCTCGAGGTCGACATAGACCTTGCGACAGCGCCTACGGCCCCGATCCGTGACGTAGCACTCTTCGACGAGCATCGAGCCAGCGCTAGGGCCGCAGCGATCGCAACGTGACTCATCGCAGGCAACTCTCGAGTGCGGCACAAGCAGCGTGGCCCACGCTGCGAAACGCGTGGCCAGTGGCCGGAATGAAGCGGTGGTGGTTGTGGCTGAAAGCCATCGCCAGCATCCGTTAACGGGTGCTCGTGGTGGACCTCAGACACCATTCGAGTGCGCAGACGCTCGTGGCGGACCTGGAATCCGTCCAAGGCCTAGGTGCACTGAGCGCAACAGATTTCGTGCGGCGCCGTGGGCGCCTATGGTTTTGGAAGACCGGGTGGCTGCCCGGTCTTTCTCGCGTCCGAGCGGTCCAGCGCCTGGCGGGCCGCGAGCAAGCTTTGCTTGGCTGCGGCGATAGAGGCGTGGAACTCCTCTGCGTGCGCCTTTCACGCCACGGTCTCCTCGAGTGGGGCGCAACAGATCAGGGGGCATCTGTCGGTCGTCGACGGGACCAGACGGCTAGGTATCGCTGAGTGACCCCGGAATGCCGCTAACCCGTTCCCAAGGAGAGTCTGGAGCGGGTAGGAGCGGTGATCGCGCGAATCCGGCCTGGTGACACGCGCTTTCGCGATCTCGGGGGAACGGCCGGGGGAACGGCAACCCCCACGTATGGGCCTCCGCTGGCTCGCGTTGACCCACGAGTGCCGTCGTCCCATCCGGCGCGACAATGGTCGTAACATCCCGCCGGGCGGGCAATCTACGTCTCGGAAGCTTTGCGGAGCGTGATCGGCATGCCGAGGTTTCCGCTCTTGGCGCGAAGGGGCTGTCTTCGCGAGCGCTGATGACACGGCCGCGCAGCCTCTTGAAGGCAGAGGCAGTCACGCCGTCGGCGTGAGCGGTTCCGACGTAATTCAGACGCGCGCTGGAGAGTGGGTATCCGATCTAGCCAGGGCCCCGCTCCAGTTCAGTCAGACGTCTCCGCGCGGCGACGCCGACTTCACCCCGAGCCGGCCGGGCACGGAAACGAATCGCCGACTAACGACGCGGCGAAGGAATCGAACCTTCCAAGCGGGGGGCTGCCCCGCCCTGCCGGTTTTGAAGACCGGATGGGCCACCAGGCCCCTGCCGCGCCGCCGGGGATGCTACGCGCGGACGGTCCGCCCCAGCGATCAGTCGGGCAGGCCGTGCTCGAGCGCGCCCTTGACAGTGGCGTCGAGCGCGTTGAGCCGGTAGAGCGCGAGCGCCTCGGCCGAGGCGAACCTGCCTCCGGGCGCCGACGTCGGGCCGTGGTGGGAGAGCACGCAGTGCAGGAGGGCGAGCCGTCGTGGCTCGTCGAGGCCGGGCGACCGCTCAGCGAGCATCCGCTCGCCGATCACAAGGTGGCCCAGCAGCCTTCCCTCCTCGGTGAGGCCGAACTCGGCGCCGTAGGTGAATTCGCGCGTCCGGCCGAGGTCATGGGTGATCGCTGCGGTGAGAACCAGATCGGAGTTCAGGCGCGGGTGCAGCTGGCAGGCCTCGTGGGCCAGCGTGGCTACGGCGACCGTGTGCTCGAGCAGACCGCCCAGATACGCATGGTGGCCCGACCGCGTGCACGGCGCCAGCCGCCAGGCAGCGCGCAGTTCCTGGTCTCCGAGCAGCCGTTGCAACAGCGCCTGGTAGCCGCGGTCATAGACCTCGCCGGCGAGGTGCTCGAGAAAGCCGTCGAGCTCGTCCAGGTCACGGTAGGCCGACGGCAGGAAGCGGGACGGGTCCAGCTCGGCCGCCTCCTGTGCACGGGCGATATCCGAGACCTCGATCACGAGCTGGTCACGGAAGCGCTCGACCGCTCCGACGACGCGACAGATGTCACCGCGCTCGAACCGTCCGGCGAGCGCGTCGGCGTTCTGGAAAACGCGTGCCGGCACGGTGCCGGTTTGGTCGCGGAGCTCGAGCGCCAGATAAGGCGAACCGGATCGGGTCATCAGGCGGTCCTTGCGCGTGCACGCGAACAGTCCTTCGACGCGCTCTCCGGGCCGCAGCGCGCTGATCGTCGCGGTGGTCGTGTGGTCAGGGAGCACCCGCCCATCATGTACGGTGAGTCGGATGCAGCCATTGCAATGGGAGCACCGTCCGGACGGTTTGCGTGCCCCGGCGCTGATCTGCGCCTTCAAGGGGTGGAATGACGCTGCCGACGCCGCTTCAAGCGCGATCCAGTTCGTCGGATCGGGCCTGGAGGCCCGCCGGTTCGCGACGATCGAGCCGGAGGAGTTCTACGACTTTCAGGCCACTCGGCCACGGGTGAAGATGGTCGATGGCCAGGCGCGGGAGATCGTCTGGCCGGCGGTCGAGCTCTACGAGGCCCGGGTGCCCCGCGCCCCCCGGGACCTGATCCTGCTCGCCGGCAGCGAGCCCTCGTTCCGCTGGCGTACGTTCAGCAAGATCGTGATCGAGCTCGCCGAGGCACTCGGCACGCAGCTGGTCGTGACCCTCGGCGCGCTGCTCGCCGACGTGCCGCACACGCGCCCGGTATCGGTGACCGGACTGAGCTCGGATCCGGCCCTCGTCGCTCGGCTCGGACTGGCGCCGTCCTCCTACGAGGGACCAACCGGGATCGTCGGGATACTCCATGCGGCCTGCCAGCAGGCCGGTCTTCCGTCGGCCAGCCTGTGGGCCGCGGTCCCACACTACATCGCGGCCACGCCGAACCCGAAGGCAGCGCTCGCGCTGGTCCGCAAGCTCGAGGGTCTGGTCGGGGTCGCGGTCGATGCGTCCGAGCTCGAGTCCGCCGCGGCCGATTACGAGCGTCAGGTCAACATCGCCGTCCAGAGTGACCCCGACGTGCAGGCGTTCGTCGAGCGCCTCGAGCAGGCGGCCAGCGAGAACAGCGACGACCCGACCTCGCTTCCCTCAGGCGAGACGATCGCGCGTGACCTCCAGCGCTTCTTGCGCCAGCGCGGGGGCGACGGGCCGACCGGCGCCTGAGCGCCGGGCGCCTTCAGGTCACTCCGCCGGCGGCTGGGACTCGGCCAGCTGGCCCCCGAGCTCGCGGATCCGCTGCACGGCGTTGTTCAGGCGCTCGTCGACGAGCGACCCTTCATCGACCAGCGTGTACGTGGTCCGTCCGAGCTCGGTATAGGCGTGCTGGAGATCGCGCCTGACCTGGGCGTCCTGCATCGTCTCTCGGGCACGCGTGCTCGCCTCTCCCGCCCCGCTCTTGACCTCCTCGGCGCCGGCCTTGAGCTTGTCCATGAACCCCATCGCCGTCCCTCCTTCGTCCGGACCGTTGTCCCGCGCGACGAAATCGTAGACCACCGATCCGAGCGCGGGCCAGGTGCAAGCCGCTCCCAAACCGCGCACCGTCAGGCGATCTCGGAGCCCGACAACCGGCGAGCGGCCTCCTCGATCACCTCGCGCCGCTTGCAGAATGCGAACCGCACCAGCGTCCGCGCGGCGCTCTTGTCGTCGTAGAAGACGCTCGTCGGGATCGCGACGATCCCGCACCGGTCCGGCAGCTCGGTGCAGAACTGGACCGCGTCGGCGCCCACGTCGGCGTTGACGAAATACGTCCCGGCGGACGCGAGCGGCTTGAGCCCCGCCGCGGACAGGCCGGCACACAGGAGATCGCGCTTGTCGCGCAGCTCGTCGCGCAGGCTTTCCAGATACGCCGGCGGTAGCCCCAGCGCCGCGGCGGACGCGTGCTGGAGCGGGGTCCCGCCCGCGAACGTCAAGAACTGCTTGACCGTGCGCGCTGCGGCGACGAGCTCGGCCGGGCCCGAGCACCAGCCGATCTTCCAGCCGGTGAACGAGAACGACTTGCCGATGCTCGAGATCGTCAGGGTGCGCTGAGCCATCCCGGGGAGCGTCGCGAGCGGGATGTGCTCGCCGTCGTAGACGAGATGCTCGTAGACCTCGTCGGTCACGCACAGCAGATCGTGCTCCACACACGCTTGGGCGATCGCCTCGAGCTCGACGCGCGTCAGCACCCTCCCCGTCGGGTTATGCGGCGAGTTGATCAGCATCACGCGGGCCCGCGGCCCGATCGCGGCCTCGAGCTCGTCACGGTGCATCGCGAAGTCGGGCGGGCGCAGCGTGACGGGACTGCGGGTCGCGCCGCTGAAGCCGATCATCGCCGCGTACGAGTCGTAGTAGGGCTCGAGCACGACGACCTCGTCGCCGGGCTCGCACAGGCCGAGCATCGCCGACGCGATCCCCTCGGTGGCGCCGAACGTGATCAGGACGTCCTCGGGCTCGAGACCGTAGTAGTGGCGTTGGTGCTCGATCACCGCCTCGCGCAGCGCCGGCACGCCCGGCAGCGGCGCGTACTGGTTCTCGCCTCCGCGCAGCGCCGTGACGGCCGCTTCGATCGCCCCGTCGGGGCCGTTCTCGTCGGGGAACCCCTGTCCGAGGTTGATCGCGCCGGTCCGCTGCGCGAGCGCGGTCATCTCGGTGAAGATCGTCGTTCCGAGTCCTTCGAGCCGTGCCGCGCCGACCGCCATCGTGGCGCGACACGATACGCCGGGATCGCCGCTCAGCGCTCGGCGGCCGGGCACACGAGCCGGTAGTCGCAGATCGAGCACGCCTGAAACGACGGCGTCGGCTCAAACCCCTGCGAGAGGATCCCCTCCCCGACCTCGGCCGCCACCTCACGCACCCAATCGCCGCGATCGCGCTCGTCGGTTGGGACCGCGACCTTCTGGTCGTCGAGCAGGTAGTAGTAGGCCTGCCGTGACGCGTCCAGGCGCCACGCTTCGCGCGCGCCGACCGCATACAGCGACAGCTGGACGTCGTCGGCGAGCTGCTCGGGGCTCTTCGGTCGGCCCGTCTTGTAATCGATCAGCTCGTACTCGCCGCCGGGCAGGCGATCCACTCGGTCGACGCGCCCCCGGAGCAGGTGCTTGCCGAGCTTGAACGTGAACTGGCGCTCGAACCAGATCGGCTCTGACTCCTCGGACTGGAAGCGCTCGTGGTAGCGGGTCAGCGACGCTGTCGCCTTGCCACGTAGCTGGCGCTCCTCCTCGGAGTCGGCGAAGCCGCCGCGCCGCCAGCCCGCATCGAGCAGCCCGAGCAGTTCGGGCAAGGTCGCCGCGTCTCGTGCGTGGAAACGCTCGAGCACCTGGTGGACGAGAATCCCGAAGCGCTGGTGAAGGGTCGGCTCCTGCGGGATCCGGAACACGCGCGCGAACTTGTACTTCAGCGGACAGCTGCGATAGGTGTCGATGTCCGACGCCGACAGCACGACCCCCTCGCCACGGCGCGGGAGAAACGGCTCCAGCGACGGCTCGTCGCGGGCGACGATCGCCTGCGCCCGCCGGCGGGTGTCGCGCTCGGCGTCGAGCAGGTAATCGTCGAGCGCCGATGAGGTGAAGATCTCGCGCTGCTCGGAGGTGACCGCCTGCAGGATCCGAGCGTTGACGTCGAGCAGGGACTCTGCCACGCTCTGGTTCTCGGGCCGCGCGATCAGGGCCGCGAGCTTGAGCAGCTCGAGGTAGCGCACGACCGCGTGCGAGACGTCGAGGTCCGTGTCAAAGCGAAGCTCCGACAGCCGGCCGCCCGCCCGTCCGGTGCCGGCGAGCAGCTCGTCGCGCATCAGGCGGTAGGTCGAGTGAAGCGCCTCGGCGGGACCGAACAGCTCCTCCTCCTTCTCCTCCCAGCCACCGGCGACGGCCCGCCGGGCCGCGTCCAAAAAGGGCGATGGGCGGCGCTCGGCGCCATGCTCGTCGGTCCGGGGGTAGGCGAGCACGAGTCGCGTCCGCGCGCGGGTGAAGATGACGTACAGCGCCTGCCCGAGCGCCGCCCGGCGGTTCTCCTCGTCATCGGCCGGGAGCAGCTCGTGGAGCAGCTCGTCGGGAATCGGCTCAGACCGTGGCGCCACCAGCCCGGCGTGGAGCCCGGTCACGTACACATGGTCGGCCTCGAGGCCGCCGGCGGCCGCGAACGGCAGGATCTGGACCGCGGTCGCGCGAGCGAGCTGAGGCTCCTCCTGCTCGCGCAGCCCGAAGTCGGCCACCGCCGCGATCGAGCGGGCGAATTCGCGAGGGGTCATCTGGGGCGCCCGACGGACGTATGCGGCAGCGAGCTCGCCGAAGCTCGCGAGCGCTCGCAACCGCTCGACGACGTCGGCCTGCGCCGCGAACAGCTGATTGCGGCGGAGCCCGAGCCGGTCGATCAGGCGGTGCACGTAGAGGTCCGGTCGGCTGGTGTCGATCGTTCTCAGGCTCGAGCGGTAGAGCTTGAGGAACACGCGGATCCGGTCGCGAGCCTCGGGCGGAACCTGCGGCGACTCCGTCGCGGCGGCGAGCGCGCCGACCATGTCGAGCTTGCGGCGACGGGCGATCTGCGTGCAGCGCGCGATGTCGAGCGAGCGCAGCTCGATCGGCGGCCGCGCGAGCGCCCGGACGACGGCGCCGGCGTCGGTCGGGTCAGCGAGCAGCCGCAGCCAGGCGAGCAGGTCACGGATCTCCGTTCGCTGGAAGAAGGCGGCCTCGCCGACCAGCCGGTGGGCGATCGCGCGCTCCTCGAGCGCGACCGCGACGGCCTGTCCCTCCTGCGTGATCTCGGGCACCAGCACCGCGATCTGCTCCGGCGCGACTCGCTCTCGTGTCAGCAGCCGCTCGATGTCGACGGCGACCGCCTGCGCCTGCGAGCGTTCATCCGAGCACCGCCACAGCCCCACCTCGCCTGCAGGCGTCTCGGCCGCGTCTCCCGCCGGGGCGCCGCCGCCACAACTGAGCGCCGCGCTCGCCGCGCGCCGGACCTGCGCTGGGCAGCGCCTGCTGCCGACGAGCTCGATCGTGCGCGCGCCATCACTGCAGAAGCTGCGGATGCGGGCGTCGCCGGCGCCACGGAAGCGATGCAGCGTCGCGAACCGGTCTCCGGCGACGGTCAACCCCGGCTCGGCGACCTCGAGCACGAGCGTCGCCGCCGCGAGGTCGAACTCCTGCGCATCGTCGGCGAGCACATGGTCAAAGCGCCGGGCGAGCTCGGGCCGCTTGCGCGCGAGCGAGATCGCGTCGACCAGCAGGTCCCCGGCATCGCGCGCGCCGGCGTCGGCGAGCATCCGCTCGTGGGCGCGGTAGATCTCGGCGAACTCGCACTCCAGCGCCGCCTCCGGGGACGCGGACGGAAGCGATTGCGACCAGCGCCCGTACTCGTCGGGATCGACGAGCTCGGCCTTGAGACGGTCAATCCGCCGCACGAACCCGGCCAGCAGGGCGTTCGGGCGCCCGCCGAAGTCGTGATGCTCGAGTGACAGCTCGTCGATCCGCTCGATCAGCATCGCGAGCCGGTCACCGGCGCTCAACGCGGTCGCCAGCGGATCAACCCCGGCTCCCGCCGCGCGGAGCACCAGCGCCGCGAGCTGCGGTGCCGTCAGCACGTAGAGCTGCTCGTAGCCGAACTCCAGGGCGGTTTCCAGGCGTTCGAGCGACGCGGCGGCGCGCGCCGCCGTAGGCACGACGAGGCACAGCCGCTCCGGGGCACAGCCCCGTTCGATCAGCCACCTGAAGCGCGTCTCGATCACCCGCGTCTTACCCGTTCCGGCGGCGCCCGCGACGACCAGCCGGCGTGCGTCACCGTCGGTCACCGCCGTGCACTGCGCGGGGCTCAGACCGTCGAGCAGCCGCCGCTCGCCGGCTCCGCGCGACAGCAGGTCAAGCTCCCCGGTCTGCTCACTGCGTGCGTGGTCCGCGCTCACCTTCTGACAGCATAGGTCGCGGATGACCAGCACCCGGACCGCACTCGACGCTGATTGGCTCGGGGCATCCAGACGCGCCGTCGCGGGGCTCGAGCAACTGCTCGCCGAGACGCCGCTGACCGAGGATCGCGCCCGCGAGACGGGCACCCGCGGCAGTGGCGGCGACCGCACGCTGGTCATCGACAGCGCCGCCGAGGACCTGGTCGTGACCGAGCTCGAGGCGATCGCGGCCGGGGGATACCGCTTCTGCGCCGTCTCCGAGGAGCGGGGTCAGATCGACTACGGTGACTCGCGCGTCCGCGTGATCATCGATCCGATCGACGGCTCGCTGAACGCCAAACGCGACGCGCTGCACTATGCGCTGTCGATCGCCGTCGCCGACGGCGAGACGGCCGCCGATGTCGAGTTCGCCTTCGTGCACGATTTCGGCGCCGGGGAGCAGTGGTGGGCGTACCGGGGCGAGGGTGCATTCCGCGACGGTCAGCGTCTCGACGTCACTCCGGGCGAGCGCCGAACCCGGGATGGCCGCCTCGAGCTGATCGGGATCGAGTCCTCGGACCCGCGCTGGGTGGCCGCATCGATCGACGGGCTGCTCGCCTGCACCCACCGGCTGCGGGCGCTCGGGACGATCGCCGGCACGCTCTGCCAGGTCGCCGCCGCGCGGTTCGACGGGATGGTGACGCTGCGCCGTTGCCGCGGGGTCGACGCCGCCGCCGGACAGCTGATCGTCCGCGAGGCGGGCGGCCTGGTCGCGTTCACCGATTGCGAGGATCCGCTCGGCGCGGCGATGGACGCGACGCCTGTCTCGCACCTGGTCGCAGCCCGAACGCCAGAGGGCCTGCGGGAGCTCGGACGGATTCCGGCGTGATCGACTGGATCGTGGCGGAGAAGGTTGCGGCGTACATCGCCGGCCACGGCGACGCCGCGCCACCCCGGGCGAATCTGGACAAGCTCGCCGCCGAAGCCGAGCGACGCGTGACCGCGTACACGGGGCTCGAGCCGTCGCGGCCGCTGCCGCCGCCCGAGGGGATCGGGCGGCGCGAGTGGATCCAGAGCAACATCGCGGCCATGCGCCAGCTGCTCGACCCGGTCCTCGAACGCTCGGGCGCCCGGCTCGGGCCGCTGCGCCCCGCGGTCTCGCTGATGCTCTCGCTCGGCGTCACGACCGAGGTCGCGATCCTGCTCGGCTATCTCGCCCAGCGGGTGCTCGGTCAGTACGAGCTCGTGCTGCTCGACGAGAGCGTCGACACGACCCCGCCGCGCCTGCTGTTCGTAATGCCCAACCTCGGCCAGGCAATGCGGAGCTTCGGCGCGCGGGACGAGGAGTTCATGACCTGGGTGACGCTGCACGAGGTCACCCATGCGGTCCAGTTCACGGGCGTCCCGTGGCTGCACGGCCATGTCTCCGGGCTCGTTCGCGAATTGCTCGAGAAGGCCGAGCTGCGGATCGACAACCCGCGCCGGCTGAGGATGCCCAGTGCGGCGGGCGTGCAGCAGTTCGGGAGAGCGCTGCGCCACGGTGATCTGATCACGATCGTCACCAACAGCGGCGAGCGAGAGACGCTCGACCGCGTCCAGGCGGTGATGGCCGTGATCGAGGGGCACGCCGAGCATGTGATGGACGCCGTCGCGCCGGACCTGCTGCCGTCGCTGCCCGCGCTGCGCGAGACGCTCGACCGCCGCCGCCGTTCGCAATCGGCTCCGGCGCGGCTGCTGGCGCGCCTGCTCGGCCTCGAGCTCAAGATGCGCCAGTACGAGCAGGGCAAGTACTTCTGCGATGCGATCGTCGACCGCGCCGGAACGGAGGCGCTCCGCCACCTGTTCTCGGCGCCCGAGGCGCTGCCGACGGTGGCCGAGCTCAGCGCGCCCAGCACCTGGCTGCGCCGCACCGGCTTCCAGGGCGCGGTCGCTCAGCGCTCGAGCGCGTAGAGCCGCCACTCGTCGGGCACGCCTCGAAGCGCGTGCGAGCCGCGGTCGATGAACCGCAACCCCGAGCCGACAACGAGGTCCCTGACCGTGCTCGACGCGAGCACCTCGCCGGGCGCCGCCTCGTGCATCACGCGCGAGGCGATGTGGACCGCGAGCCCGCGGACGTCGCCGTCGCGTAGCTCGCACTCGCCGGTGTGGACCCCGGCGCGCACCGTCAGCCCGAGTGACTCGACGCCGGCCACGATCTCGCCGGCGCAGCTGACCGCCCGCCCGGGTCCGTCGAAGGTCGCGAGAAACCCGTCCCCGTTGGTCTTGATCTCGGCTCCCCGCCAGCGCGTCAGGCACCCGCGAATGAGCCGGTCGTGGTCCTCGAGCTGCCGGCGCCAGCTCGCATCGCCCACCTCGGACAGGCGCTCGGTCGAGTCGACGATGTCGGTGAACATCACCGTCGCCAGCACGCGATCGATCGGCGGCCGACTCGTGCGCCGCCCGGTCAAGAACTCCTCCACTTCCAGCAACCACGGGGCGTCGATCCAGCCATAGGAGTCTTCGCCCTCGTACTGGCGAAAGCGGGCGGTCGGAATCAGCGCCGCGACCTCGCGCCCGGACTGGATCGGCACGAGCCGATCGCCGGTGACGTGGAACACGAGCGTCGGCACGCGGATCGTCGGCAGGATCGCGCGGAGGTTGGTGCGCGCCGTCATCTCCAGCAGCTTGCGCGCCATCCCGGGGCTGACCGCCGAGCGCTGGAGCCGCCCCCACCACTCGACGAACTCGCGGTTCTTGAGCTGGCTGGGCGCATAGAGGGAGACGAGCGAGCCTTCGCCCCAGCGGCGCTCGATCGCGTCGAGCACCTGCTCGCGAGCCTCGCCGGTCAGCGCATCGCGTCCGTCGGCGGCGACGCCAGAGAGCACCAGCGCGGTGACCTGATCGGGATAGGTGGCGGCGAACATCGCCGAGAGCCCGAGGTCGCTACCGCCGATCACCGCCACTCGCTCGGCGTTGACCTCGGCGAGCACGGCCCGGAGGTCGTCGACCTGCTGCTCGAGCGTTGGCGGCTCGCTCACCGGGTCCGACAGCCCGGTCCCGCGGCGATCGAACATGATCAGCCGCGCGAATTCCGCCATCCGCCTGAACGTCGCCGCGGTCCGCGGCTCTTCCCAGAGAAGCTCCAGATGCGACGCCGGCCCGGTGATCACGACCAGATCGCACGGCGCTTCCCCCACCGTCTGATAGGCGATGCTGGCATCGCCGCTGCGGACGTAATGGGTGCGTGGGGCGCTCACTTTCCTACAGGAATGTAACCAGGCGCGCTTTATGGTTTACAAACACACGTTCGATCAAATGACGAGGGCTAGACGAAATCCCGGGCCCAACTGGAGCGAGTACCCGAGCATGGCTAACAGCAAAGAGATCAGCGGCCAGAAGGCCGCAGCGACACGTAAGCGAAACACGACCCGCAAGTCCGCTACGGCGACCAAGACCACTGCTTCTCGGACCGCCACGAGCGCGAAGGCGACCGCCGGAAGCGCGACCAGCGCCACGACCGCCGAGACCACGGTCCGCCTGACCCAGGCCCAGCAGATGGCCGAACGGGCCGTCCTGGTGCCGGTCGGCGCGAGCCTGGTAGCCGGGGACAACCTGGTCTCGACCGTCAAGGGCTTTGCGACCAAGTACCGCACACGCGCCTCGGTCGAGCGCGAGCTGCGGCGCTACGAGCGCCGTGGTGCCACCGCCCGCAACCGCTTCGAGCGCCAGGTGCGCCGCACGCGGACGAAGTTCGAGCGCGAGCTACGGCAGCGTCGCAGCCGGGTCGAGCGGACGGTCAAGCAGAATCGCCGCCGCTTCGAGCGTGAGGTGCGGGCGGTCCGCCGGGACCTCGAGAAGCAGTCCGGTACGCTGGCGTCTCGGGTCGAGAAGCTGGTCTCGGACGCGTCCGATCGGCTACCGGTCTCTTAGGAGCTTCCCCCGCCTGGCGACCAGGAGAGCGCTCAGACGGGAAAGGTTCGCCGGCCTCATACCTCGCCGGCGAACGTAGCACCCTCTCCTCCCTCAACCGCCGGGGCGTCACATCAGTGGCGCCCCGTCGGTCTTTCTGGCCCCGGCCGCCGGCGCGCACGAGAACGAGCGTGCCGGGGGGCAGGTGTTGCCGGACCGTCCGAGCGAGTGGCTCACCGTTCAGTGGCAAACCTCGACGGGCGGATTAAGTCTGAACACAGAACGCGCTCCACCAGCCGACGAATGCGGCAAACCGGGCACGCGGGTCGTGGTTTGACGCATGATGCGGGCTCGGGGGCCCCCAGAGGGCCTCGGGTGCGTCCGGAGGGGCTCGGGGCGGGCGGTCTCCAGAGGCAGCTGGGCAGTACGGTGACGGCATCGATCCCCGCCCACCAGGAGGTCCGGCACCGTGCAGCTGTGTCTGATGATCGAAGGTCAGGAGGGCGTCACCTGGCCCCAGTGGCTCGCGCTGGCGCAGGCTTGCGAACGGCACGCCATCCCAGCGCTGTTTCGCTCCGACCACTACATGAATCTCGACGGCCAGCACCCCGAGCGCGGATCGCTGGACGCGTGGGGGACGATCTGCGGCCTGGCAGCGGTGACGTCCGATCTGCAGCTGGGGACGATGGTCTCACCGGCTACGTTTCGCCACCCGTCCGAGCTCGCGCGGCTGGTCGTCACCGCCGACCACATCAGTGGTGGCCGGGTGGCGCTCGGCCTCGGCGCGGGCTGGCATGAGCGCGAGCACGAGGCCCACGGCTTTCCCTTCCCGCCGGTGCGCACCCGGATCGACATCCTCGAGGAGCAGCTCCAGATCGTGCTTGGCAACTGGGACGATGAGCGTTTCTCGTTCGCAGGCGAGCATTACACCCTCCGCGACCTCGACGCTCAGCCAAAGCCGATCCAGCGTCCCCACCCGACGCTGATCATGGGCGGCGACGCCGGCCCGCGGAGCGCCCGGCTGGCCGCTCGTTACGCCGACGAATACAACACCGCGTTCGCGACCCCACAGCAGGCGCAGGAACGCCGCGACAAGATCGCCCGCGCCTGCGAAGCCGTCGGGCGCGACCCGATCCCCTTCTCGCTCATGACCACGGTCGTCATCGGCGCCGATCAGCTCGACCTGCGCGACCGCGTCACGCGCCTCGGCGCCCTGGTCGGCGCCGATCCCGAGCAGCTTTTGCGCGAGCCGCCGGACGGCTGGGTGCTCGGGACGCTCGACCAGGCGGCCGAACAGCTCCACGCGTTCAGCGAGGCCGGCGTCGCGCGCGTCATGTGCCAGCACCTGCTCCACGACGATCTCGACGCCGTCGCGCTCTTGGGCGAGCAACTGGCGCCGCGCGTCGAGTAGCCGCGAGCCCCGTGCGCAAGTCGTGGAAAATCCGCCGCCCGTTCTCGGATCTTCCGCGGTATGCGCGACCAGCGGGCCTGACGTGGAAGGTCTGACCTGGTCCTGCCGGATTTTCCACGCCTTCCGTAGCCGCGAGCCGCTTCGGGCAGGGTTTTCCCGGCCAGCGGGGAACCCGAGGGCGTGCCCCGCTCGCTCGCGCTGCTCTCGACGCTCGCCGTCGGGGGCCTGATCGCGCTCCAGCCACCTGCCAACTCGGCGCTCGCCCGGCACGTCGGTGACCTTGGCGCGGCGGTGATCAGCGTCGTGATCGCGATCCTCGTCCTGGCCGTGCCGTTCCTCGTGTTCGGCCATCCCTCGCGACTGTCCGGGCTTGCTTCGTTCAAGCTCGAGTACGCCCTCGGCGGCCTCGGAACCGCGGCGGTGGTGCTCGTGTCGCTGATCACCGTGCGGTCGCTGGGAGTCGCCGGAGTGGTGTCGCTGCTGATCCTGGGCCAGCTGCTGATCGCGATCGTCGCCGACCGCCTGGGATGGCTCGGCGTCACCCACGTCGGGCTGACGCCGGCACGGTGGGCCGGGGTAGTGCTCGTGGCCGCCGGGACCGTGCTGATCACCCGGGCCTGATCGAGCGCCGCGCGCATGGCCCGCGCGGGCGTGCGCCTAGAATGGGATCCATGCCCACCAAAGACCAGGTGACCGAAGCCCTTCGCGCAGTGATCGACCCCGAGCTGCGGCGCGACATCGTCGAGCTCGAAATGGTGCGTTCGATCGATATCCACCCCAATGGCGTCGTCGACGTAAAGGTCTCGCTGACGACGCCCGGGTGCCCGATCCGCAACCACTTCCAGACGGCCGTAGACCAGAGCGTCCGCGCGCTGGACGGCGTCACCGGGGTCAACATCGCCTTCGACGTGCTGTCCGACAACGAGAAGGCCGCCCTCGGGCGCAAGCTCGGTCGTCAGCGGGTTGCCCGAAGGGGCGCTCGCGCAGGTTCGCAACGTGATCTGCGTCGGCTCCGGCAAGGGAGGCGTCGGCAAGTCCAGCGTGACCGCCAATCTGGCCGCGGCGCTCGCTTCCGAGGGCAAGCAGGTCGGCGTCCTGGACGCCGACGTATGGGGCTACTCACAGCCGCGGATGCTCGGCGTCAACGGCGAGCGCCCGCGCGTCAACGGCGAGCGGAAGCTGGTCCCGATCACCGCTCACGAGGGCGTCACCGTGATGTCGATCGGCTTCTTCGTCGAGACGGACGCCGCCGTCGTGTGGCGCGGCCCGATGCTCCACAAGGCCCTGCAGCAGTTCCTCGAGGACGTCGAATGGGGCGAGCTCGACTATCTGCTGATCGACCTTCCGCCCGGCACCGGGGACGTATCGATGACGCTCGCCCAACTGCTGCCGCAGGCGAAGTTCCTGATCGTCACGACGCCGCAGCCGGTCGCACAGAAGGTCGCGGCCCGCTCGGCCGAGATGGCCGCCAAGCTCAAGCTCGAGATCGCCGGCGTGATCGAGAACATGTCGGGATTCGTGACCCCGAGTGGCGAGCGCTTCCAGATCTTCGGCGAGGGCGGCGGCCAACTGCTCGCCGAGGAGCTCGGGGTGCCGCTGCTCGCCAAGGTGCCGCTGACAATGCCGCTCCGCGAGCAGTCGGACTCAGGCCTGCCGCTGGTGCTCGCTGACCCGGATGACCCCGCGGCGCAGGCTCTGGCGCACGGTGCGCGTGGGCTGATCGCGCTGTCGCCGGTCGAGCTGCCGGTGATGCAGGCGCCGGCGCCCGCTGCGGCCCCGAAGCCGGCGGGCATGTCACTGCCGATGGCATAGTCGCCGTACGAGGCGGCCGCGCGTTCGCTTACGGCCGGCGACGTGCGGCGCGCGTTATCGGCTGGAGAAGGCATGGGCGGGTCGCGCTGCCCCGAGGCGAGAAACCCGTCGCTCAGACCAGAAACACGCCCACGTCTGACGGAAGACGACACCTGCTGGCGGCGACCCACTTCTCTCACCCGTTCCCAAGCCAAAAACCGCCCGAGGCCAGTCGACCGCAGCGCGGATGGCGAAGACCGCCATCAGGCCCAGCGGACGACCCGTCGCTACTTGGCGTAATAAGTGGCGTTGATCTGGATGTACTTCTGCCACTCGTCGGGGAGCTGATCCTCGGCGAAGCAGGCGTCGACCGGGCAGGCCTCGACGCACGCGTCGCAGTCGATGCACTCCTCCGGGTCGATGTAGAGCATCTCGACGTCGTCGTAGTCGGGCTCGTCCGGCGTCGGATGGATGCAGTCGACCGGGCAGACCTCGACGCACGAGTTGTCTTTCGTGCCGATGCACGGCTCGGCGATGACGTAGGCCATAGGTGTCGGGTCCTCTTGGATTCGTTTCCGATGCCGGACCGGGCCGGCGGCCTGAGCATTCTTCCAAAACGCGGGCGCTCGGTAGCCTCTCGCCCGTGCTGCTGCTGACGGGCGCCACAGGGACGGTCGGACGCGCGGTGCTGCGGCGGCTGATCGCGAACGGCACGCCTGTCCGCTGCCTGGTCCGCGATCCGCGCCGGCTGGGGCCGGAGCGCGTTCGGGTCCAGATCGCGCTCGGCGACCTCGGCGATCACCTTTCGTTTCGCCATGCGCTGCGGGGCATTGACACGGTCGTCCACCTCGCGTCGGTGATCCGCGATCAACCGGGCGGCTCGATCGAGGAGCTCGCGGGCGTCGCGACCTGGCGGCTGGTGCAGGCCGCCGAGCGCGCCGGCGTGCAGCGCTTCGTCTTCTTCTCGACGCTTGGCGCCTCGACCCGCAGCCGCGCCCGTCTGATGCGGGCCAAGGCGATCGCCGAGCGGGCCGTCGTCGAGTCGACGCTCGAGCACACCGTGTTCGCGCCCTCGATCGTCTACTCGCCAAGTGACCCCTATCTGACGCTGCTGGCGCGGATGTCGTGGCTGCCGGTGATGCCGATCCCGGGCTCCGGGCGCGCCGCGTTCCAACCGATCTGGACCGAGGACGTGGCAGATTGCACGGTCGCCGCCCTACCCGGTGGCCCGGCGGCGGCGCAATCGATCGGCGCCCGCTACGAGCTCGCCGGGCCGGACACGCTCACCCATCAACAGATCGTCGAGCTCGCGCTGCGGTCATTCCGCCGCCGGCGGCGGATCGTGCGGGTCCCGACCGGGATCACCCGGCGGGTACTCCAGCTCGTCGAGCTGCTCGGTGGGCCGACCGCGTTCGCCACCTGGGACGAGGCCGAGCTGCTCGAGGTGCCGCTGGTCTCGCACCATGGGACGACCGACGCCGAGCGCCTCGGGGTCGTGCCCAAGCCGATGCGCGCCGTGCTCGGCGTCGGCTGAGCCGGGAGCGCCGCGCTCAGGGGCCGGTCACGGGGAGCGTCACGCCGAGCGTCCGGTCGAGCTGGGTGACCAGCGACGGAGCGTGCGCCCTTCCCGAGCCCGGGAATGGCTCGCTGGTCAGCGGCGGCTGCGGCTCCGAGCCGATCGCCAGCTGCACGCCCTGGCAGCCGTCCGGATCCACCCGCGCCACCGCCAGCGGTCGCGTCCCGCCGGCGGCGTAGAACGCAAGCCGTACGCGGATCGCGAAGTCAGCTGGACACGACCATGCTCCCGGCTGCGCGGCCGGCAGGCCGTCGATCAGCGCCCGGACGTGGCCGACCTGACGGGAGGCCGTGAAGATGAGCGGCACTTGTGCGGTCCGCCGTCCGTTCACGACGGTGACCTCGAGCTTGTCGACCTTGCGCGGGATCCGCTCCGACGCGGGGCGCGGCGTCATCCAGACGTCGAGCGCGTCGGCCCGCAGCGCCGTCGAGCGGCCGACCGACACCACCCCGACTACCAGCTGACGAGTCGACAGAACGTGCGCGCGGGCGGGCCAGCCGTAGCTGTCGACGAGGAGTCCGTGGTCGGCGCTGCCCGATTCGGTTCCGACGAGCTTGGCGCCCGCCGGCGCGTGGCGCGCGATGAAGGCGAGCACCGCCGCCGGGCGGCCGGGTACGACCCAGAACCCGTGCTTGTCCACGAGGTTCGGCGTCACCGGACGCTGGGCGGCGGCCGCCAGCGCGGCGCCGGCGCCGGACGGCTCGGTCCGCGAGCTGCGCGCGCCGGCCGGGAGTTTGAGGCGCGCGAGCAGCGCGGCCGCATCGGCGCGCGCGGCGGCCTGGTGGGCGGCCACGGGGCTGGTGCCGGCCGACGCCGTCAGCGCACCCGCGGCGACCGCTCCGACCAACACCAGCAGCCCCAGGACCAAAGTCGTGACGCGATGCGTCCGCATACCGTTACTACGAGCGTACGCGAGCTACGTCACGCGGCCAACTGCGGCGCGCGATCGCTCCACGGCAGCGTTCGCTCGAGCTGGGCAGCGAGCGCGAGCAGCACCTCCTCGCGCGCGGGCGGACCTATCAGCTGTACGGCGGTCGGGAGTCCGTCGTCGCCGTGGTAGAGCGGCACCGAGATCGCCGGCTGGCCGGTGATGTTCGCGATCGCGGCGTACGGCGTGAAGTGGCCTGAGCGCTGGAACTTCGCCCACGGATCGGGGCCCAGCCCATGGATCTCGCCGGTCGGGACCGGGCGCTGCGCGAGGGACGGGGTCAGGACCACATCGAAGCCGGACGTCGCGGCGACCAGCGACCGCGCCGCGGCTTCAAGCCTGGTGTGCGAGCTCAGAATCGCGAGGGCGTCGAGCTCGCGCGCATGGCGAAACAGCGTCCAGGTGAGCGGCTCGACGTCGTCCTCGGCGGGCTCACGGCCCGCGAGGCGGCCACCGACCAAGGTCGTCAGCGACACGTGCGGTCCGAATTCGCGCGTGAAGTCGGGCAGCAGATCCACCTGCGACCACGGGGGGTTGATCTCCTCCACGTCGTGACCGAGCGACGCGAGCAGCGCCGCGGCGTTGCGCGCGCCCGCTTCGCACACCGGATCGAGCTGTACGTCGGCCAGCGGTGGCGCCAGCGCGAGCGCGATCTTCAGCCGTCCCGGCTCGCGCGCGGCCAGCTCGGCGTACTTAGCCGGCGGCGGCGGCGCCCAGGTCGCGTCACCCGGCTCGTAACCCGCGAGCAGATCGATGGCCGCGGCCGTATCGGCCACGGTTCGCGTCAGGACGCCGTCGGAGACCAGGAACGACTGGCCGGCGTCGGGGCCGACCGACACGCGTCCGCGCGCCGGCTTGAGCCCGACAAGGCCGCAGCATGCGGCCGGGATCCGGATCGAGCCGCCGCCGTCGTTGCCGTGCGCGATCGGCACCATCCCGGCCGCGACCGCCGCCGCCGAGCCACCGCTCGACCCGCCAGGCGTGCGGCCGATGTTCCACGGGTTGTTGGTCGGACCGAACCGGCGCGGCTCGGTGGTGGGCAGGATCCCCATCTCGGGCATCGTCGTCTTGCCGACGATCACAAAGCCGGCCTCGCGCAGGCGTCGGACCAGGAACGCGTCGTGCCTCGGCACCACCCCGTCGAACAGGCCGCTGCCCATCGTCAGGGGCATGCCGGCGACCGGGCGGTTGTCCTTGACAGCGATCGGGACACCGGCGAACGGGCGCGGGTCTCCCGCGGCGATCGCGGCCGCGGCCTCGAGCGCCGGCTCATGCGCGACGAACGTGAATGCGTTGATCGACGGCTGGAGCTCGTCGATCCGGCGCAGGCTCGCCTCGACGAGCTCGCGCGCGCTGAGCTCGCCGCTGCGGATCAGCCGCGCGAGCTCGGTCGCCGGACGGCGGAGAAGCTCTGGCATTGGTAGTCAGGGGCGCGGTGCCGTCAGGCCCGTTTCCCCGTTCCCCTTTCAATCCGTGCGTGCGGTTTTCCCGCACACGGCTTACCGATGGTCTTCCTGATGGTCACGACGCGAGTCCCGGATAGCGATTGGTGCCACGCAAGCGGTAGAGGCCGTGAGCCTCGAACCACTCGCGCGTCCAGACCTTCCATTGGCCGGGTTTCAAGTTGCGGCCATGGCGCTTGACCATCAAACCGCGCAGGCGGTCGATGACGTAACGATCAATCTGGACGAACTTCTGGGCGGCGTTCCCAGTGCGAAAGTAGTTGCCCCAGCCGCGCAGGATCGGATTGATCGCTTTGATCACATCGCGAATATCCATTCCCACGCGGCTTCTGGCGGAGAGCGCCTTGATCCTCGCTCGGATCCGATTCATCGCCCGGACCGAGGGCCAACGCTGGAGGTAGTAGCGGCGAACACCGCGCTCCAGCAAGCGACCCGAGACACGAGCTCTGAAGTGGCAGCCGAGGAAATCGAAACCCTCTCGACCCTCTCTGAGGTCAACCATCCCCGTCTTCTCCGGATGCAGCTCCAACCCCAAGCCCGCCAGCACCTCGCCGGCAAGCCGCCGGGCCGCGGAGACCTCGGATTCGCTGCGACATGCCACGACGAAGTCGTCCGCATAGCGGACGAGTGTGCCGTGGACACCGTCAGCGAACGCCTGATCCAGCGCGTGCAGATAGATGTTCGAGAGCAGCGGGGAGATCACCCCGCCCTGCGGAGTCCCAGCCATCGACCGCCGAAACTCGCCCTCGTCCATCACGCCTGCCCGAAGCCACTTGCCGATCAGCTTGATCACCCGCCGGTCCGAGACCCGCGCAGCGACCATCGACAGCAGCCTGCCGTGGTCGATCTGCCCGAAGTAGTCCCGAATGTCGGCCTCGAACACAAACCGATGCCCGTCAATGAACGATCGACGGAGCACCTCCTTCGCGTCCGTTGCCGACCGGCGCGGCCGAAACCCGAACGAGACCGGCAGAAAGTCGGCCTCGAAGATGGGCTCAAGCACAATCCGCGCGGCCTGCTGAACAACCCTGTCCTTCACGGTCGGGATGCCCAACGGCCGAACACCACCCTGCGGCTTGGGGATCTGAACCCGCCGAACCGGCAACGGGCGATAACGACCCTCTGAAAGCTCAGCCTGGACCTCGCCCAAAAGGCGATCCACCCCGAACTCCTCAACCGCTTCCAGGGTCTGCCGGTCGATCCCAGCAGACCCCTTGTTCTTCCGCACCCGCCTCCACGCCTCCCACAGAACGTCACTCCTGCAGATCCGGTCAAACAGAGCGTGAAAACGTCTATCCGGCGACCGCTTGGCGGCCACCCATAGCTTGCGCTGAAGTTCTCGCACACCCCCACCATCGGTGGGGACGACGGGCGAGAGCCCGTCGAGGTAATTAGATCGGACTGCTCCGACCATGCCCTAACACTTACCTCCCACGCAACCACGACCAAAGTCAGGGCCCTTCGCTCCTGGCGCCTTTAGCTCGACGCCGATCATCACTACTACGACCCCGTCGGACTCCCGCTGCCCTCCGCACGATTTCGCCATCGGCTTATACGAACGGTCTTTGCTGACAAGGCCAGGCAGACGGGTCTCCCTTGTTCCGCGATCAGACCTTGCGCGCGTGCAACTCCCTCTACCCCGCGGGGACCCGCCGCACCCGATCCGGAACCAGGACTGGCGGACATGGCCTTCACCGTGGCATGAGCGGCTCGGCTCCCCGATTGTGGCTTTGACGAGGCTGCAGTCGCAGCCCGCGCGCTTGCTCCCTCCAAAGAGGCTTCTGACACCCCGCTCAGCCCGCCGCCTCTCAACGACGAACCGGGGCCTGCTACCGGGCGCTCCGGCGCTTACCCGGACCGGACTCACACCGGCCGGCCTGACGCAGCTTCCAAGGCGCAACACGGCGCGCAGCCTACCCACCCTGAGTGTCTAGCCTTAACCGACCCCCGGAGTCTGCCCAGGAGCGACCGCATGAGCGTAACCACGGAAGTCCAGTCTGGCCTTGAAGGCGTGGTCGCCTTCGCGACCGAGATCGCCGAGCCTGACCGGGCTGGTGGGGCGCTGCGCTACCGCGGCGTCAATATCGAGGAGCTCGTCGGCACCGTCCCGTTCGAGCAGGTCTGGGGCCTGCTCGTCGACGGCACGCTGAGGCCGGGCCTGCCGCCGGCCGAGCCACACCCGCTCAGCGTCCGCTCCGGCGATCCCCGCGTCGACGTGCAGGCGGCGCTGGCGATGCTCGCCCCGCAGTGGGGCTTCCGGCAGCTGATCGACATCTCCGACGACGAGGCGCGCGACAACCTCGCGCGGGCGTCGGTGATGGCGCTCTCGTTCGTCGCCCAGTCGGCCCGCGGGATCGGCAAGCCGCCCGTCCCTCAGCGCGAGATCGACAGGGGGACCTCGATCCCCGAGCGCTTTCTGATCCGCTGGCGCGGCGAGGCCAACCCCGAGCACGTCAAGGCGATCGACGCCTACTGGAATTCGGCCGCCGAGCACGGGATGAACGCCTCGACCTTCACCGCACGAGTTGTGGCGTCGACCGGGGCCGACGTCGCCGCGGCGCTGTCGGCGGCCGTCGGCGCGCTCTCGGGTCCGCTGCACGGCGGCGCCCCCTCCCGGGTGCTCAAGATGCTCGACGACGTCGCTGCCTCGGGCGACGCCGAGCGCTACGTCAAGGACGTCCTGGACTCCGGCCAGCGGCTGATGGGGTTTGGGCACCGCGTCTACCGCGCCGAAGATCCGCGCGCCCGCGTGCTGCGCCGCACCGCGCACGAGCTCGACGCGCCGCGAGTGGAGGTCGCCGAGGCGCTCGAGCAGGCCGCGCTCGCTGAGCTTCAGGCGCGCCGCCCCGACCGGGTGCTCGCGACCAACGTCGAGTTCTGGTCAGCGGTGGTGCTCGACTACGCCGACGTGCCGCCGGCGCTGTTCACACCGCTGTTCACGTGCGCGCGGACCGCGGGGTGGTCGGCTCACATCATGGAGCAAAAGCGCGAGGGCAAGCTGATCCGGCCGACCGCGAAGTACGTCGGTCCTGGGCCGCGGCCGCTGTCAGATCTCCAGTAGTCAGCCGCGGTACGGGCCCTCGACGTACTCGTTGAGCATCCGCGTCGCGCAGAACATCGGCCCGAGCGTTCGCAGCGAGGCTCGGATCCGTTCGGTCCAGCGGATGGGGACGCCGGCATCGTCGCGGTCCTCGTAGAAGGCCGGAATCACGTCGTCGGCGATCAGGTGATGCAGCGTGGCCGCGTCGCGTTCGTCCTGGGCGTAGTGGTTTGAGTCGACGTCACCCGGGATCGCCCACCCGTTGGAGCCGTCGAAGGCCTCTGCCCACCAGCCGTCGAGCACGCTCAGCTGCAGCCCGCCGTTGAACGCCGACTTCATGCCGCTGGTGCCGCTTGCCTCCAGCGGCGGGCGCGGGAGATTGAGCCATACATCGCAGCCGCGCACGAGCCAGGCCGCCGAATGCAGGTCGTAATCATCGAGGTACACGACCCGTTCACCGACGGCGCGCGCCGCCTTGAGGCCGAACAGGCTCTGCAGTGCGCGCTTGGCGTCATCGTCGCGCGGGTGCGCCTTGCCCGCGAGGACCACCTGCACGGGCCGATCGCCGGTCAGCAGCGAGAGCGTCCATTCGGGGTCACGAGTGAGCAGATCCAGCCGCTTGTAGGTGGCCACCCGGCGCGCGAACCCGATCGTCAGGACCTCCGGGTCGAACGCCCGCGCCGCCGCGTCGACGTAATCGCGCACGTCGCCGCGGCGCAACCGGTCGGCGATGCTGCGCCGGGCGACGAATCCGACCAAGCCGGTCCGCTGCCGCCCCCGCGCCGACCACAGCTCGTGGGCCGGGATCGCGTCGACCGCGGCCCAGGTCGCCGGGTCAGCCGCGCGTGCCTGCCAGTCGGGCCCCAGATGGCGATCGAACAGCTCGCGCATCGGTTGTCCGATCCACGTCGGGATGTGCACGCCGTTGGTGACGTGACCGATCGGGACGGCGTCGAGCTCGCGCTCGGGCCACAGCCAGTGCCACATGTCGCGCGCGACCTCCTGGTGGCGGCGGCTGACCGCGTTCGCCGTGCGGCTCATCCGCAGCGCGGCCTCCGTGACGCCGAACGGCGACCACGGGTCATCGGCCTGGCCCCGGCCGAGCGTGACCAGTTCCTGCGGCGAGCAGCCGAGCTCGACCGCCAGTCGGCCGACGACCGCCGCGATCTGGTCCGGCGGGTAGGTGTCGTTGCCGGCCGGCACGGGCGTGTGCGTGGTGAACACCGTCCGGGCGCGAGCGCGAGCGAGCGCGTCATGCAGCGAATCGCCGTTGCCGTCGCGGGCCAGCTCGAGCGGCGCGAGCGCCGCGTGGCCCTCGTTGAGGTGGATCACGCCGGGCTCGTAGCCGAGGGCACGCAGCGCGCGGACGCCGCCGACGCCGAGCAGCGCGTACTGCGCGAGCCGCGTCTGGTGGTCACCGTCGTACAACCGGCCGGTGATCCAGCGGTCAAGCGGCGCGTTCTCCGGGCAGTCGGTGTCGAGCAGGAACAGCGGCACGCGCCCCACCTGCACGCGCCAGATCCGGGCGGTCACGTCGGACTCGCCGATGGGGACCCGGACCGTGAGCGGCGCCTCGCCGCGGCCGGTGACGAGCGCCGCGGGGAGACGCTCCGGATCGGTCTCCACCCAGTACTCGTGCTGCCAGCCGGCGCCGTCGACCAACTGCCGGAAATAGCCCTTGCGGTACATCAGCCCGACCGCGACTAGCGGTAGCGCCCGGTCAGACGCCTCCTTGAGCAGATCCCCTGCGAGGGCGCCAAGTCCCCCCGAGTAGACCGGCAGCGACACGTGAACGCCGTACTCGGCGCACAGGAAAGCGACCGGGCGGGAGGCCTCGAACGGCGACGGCATCGGCGGTCGGGCAAGGTCGGCGTCGACGAGCTCGGCCAAGCGGCCCGCCTGGCGCACCAACTGCTCATCCTCGGCGGCGCGATTGAGCACCGCCACCGGCGCCTCCTGGAGCAGCCGCACCGGGTTGAAGTTGCAGAGCTCGAAGCGGGACGCGTCGATCGACGCGAACAGCTCATGACCACCGGCGAGCCAGCTCCAGCGGTAGTTGAACGCCAGTCGGGCGAGCGGCGCCAGCGCAGGCGGTAACCGCGCCGCGAGATCCTCGGCAGCCCGTCTGATGTCCCAGAGCCCGTCGTGTTGCATCGTGCTTGCGCGTTCCAAGCGCCGGGATTATCGACTAGTCACGCCGAATCGGAGTTCCCGTGGCGTGCGGTCTCTAACCCAGGCACGACACCAGGCGGCGATCAGGCCACGACAGGTAGGCTCGCGGGCCTTGGTCGCGCCGTCCGCTGACGCCCCCCAATGCCGCCTCGGAGTGCTCGCCTTCGGCGACTCGATCACCAACGGCGGCGGCGAGCTCCAATGGGGCGTCGCGCTGCAGTCGTGGGCCCATTGGATGGCACGCGGCCTCGGACTACCGTTCACCAACTACGCCGTCGACGGAGCCTTCGTGGCCGACGTCGTCGGCGCTCAGATTCCCAGGTTCGAGCGTACGACCGCCAACCCGACCGCGCGGTACGACGTTGGGTGCACCTACATCGGGGTCAACGACGTCCGAGGCCCGGACTGGGATCGTCAGGCCTTCGCGGACGACCACCGGCGCGTGCTGGAGTTCCTGACCGTGGGTTGCGACCGGACGCTGGCCGTGACCGCGCCAGTGGGACTCGGCGTGCCGCCGGCGGGCGCCAAGGTCGCCGAGCTCAACGCGGTCATCGAGTCCAATGCACGCGCGTACGGCGCGCTGGTGGTCGATCTGAGCACGTTCGGAGCGCGCAACCACGTGATGGCCGACCGGGTGCATCCGACGGCGTTCGGGCAGATCGCGATTGCCGAGCGGGCGCTGGCGGCACTCGCGGGTGACGGACTGTCCACGCGGATCCAGCCCGCCTCGCTGATCCGGTACGAGACCACCCGCGTCGGACGCCTGCGCGGGGACTTGAGCTACGCCTACCGCTACGCCAAACAGCTGCGCCCTCGCTGACTCCGTCGGCGATCTTCGTCGATATACGACCAGGATCGCCAAAAGTTCTACCTTGGCAGCCGGCCGGATTCCTCGGTGACGTCCCGCAGCCGCCGCGCGAGCGCGGGCGTGAGCGCCCCGCGGCGCATCTGCCAGCGCCAGCTTCCGCGCGCCCGGGTGGGGACGTTCATCCGCGCCTCGCTGCCAAGCCCGAGAACATCCTGGGCCTGGACCATCGCCAGAAAGGCCGGCGAGGAATGGGCCAGCCGGATCATTCCCCACCATGGCCGGCGGCGATCCATAAGCCCGGCCCGCGCGAGCTCGCCGTCGACGAACGTGCGCTGGTGGGGAGGCAGTGACTCCAGCCAGCCGCGCGTCGTGTCCTGGTCATGCGTGCTGGTGTAGACGACCCGGTTGGCGACGTGATTCTCGGGCCGGTGGGGACTGCGTGGACGGCGCGGATCCATCCCGAACTGGAGTACGAGCATCCCCGGCAGACCGAGCTGATCGCGCAGCCGCCTGACGGCGGGCGTGATCACCCCCAGATCCTCGGCGATCAGTGGCAGCTCGGGCCCGAGCGAGCGCCCGAGCGCATCAAACAGCGCCCGCCCCGGACCCCGCCGCCATCTCCCGGCGGCCGCAGTCCGCGCTCCGGCGGGGATCGCCCAGTACGCGACGAAACCGCGGAAGTGGTCGATCCGCGCGAGGTCGAACAGCTCCAGCGTGCGCTGCACGCGGTGCACCCACCAGCGGTAGCCGGTGCGCTGAAGCGCGGGCCAGTCATACAGCGGGTTGCCCCAGAGCTGGCCGCGGACCGCGTATTCATCGGGCGGCGCACCGGCCACGAACCCCTCTTGAAAGAGGCGCGGATGGGCCAGGTGATCGGCGCTCGCGGGCGAGACGTAGATCGCGACGTCGCCCATGATCCGCACGCCCCGCTCGAGCCCGTAGGACCGCAGCGCCCGCCATTCGCGCTCGAAGCGGACCTGATCGGCTACCGCGCCGCGGCCCGCGAACCGCTCCCAGTCACCGATCCAGAACACCTGACGGTCACGAAAGTCCGCGATCTCCCCGGCGGACACGGGCGCTCGCGGCGCATGCAGCCACCCCCGCCAAGCGGCGAACGCCGAGCTCGACTTGTACGGCGAGCGGTACCGGTCGGGCGGACCGAGCGGCAGCACCTGCCACCAGGACTGGCCGGCGGCCGCGAGCCAGTCGATGAACTTGTACGCCTCGGGGCCGAGACGACCCCCGGGGAGCGAGGTTATGTGAAGTTGGACCCCGCTCAAGTGGGTGGTCGTGTTCACCGGCAGGTGTTTACCCGATGGGCGCGGGCGGATACCTTCCGACTTGATGAGCACGCAAACACCCGAGACCGGGACTGCCACGGCTGGCTCGAGCGCCCCGGCGCACATGGCGCCGCGGATCGTGATCCAGCTGCCGTCCCCGGCCGTCGATGACGGCCGCTATCCGGCCAAGCGCTGTGTCGGCGACCGGGTGGCGGTGCAGGCCGACGTCTTTCGCGACGGCCATGACCTGATCCGCGCCACCGTGCGATACCTCAGACCGGGCGACGAGGAGTGGCGCGAGGCGGAGCTGCGACCGCTCGACGCGGAGATCGGCGGCGTCCGCTGGTCGGGGGAGTTTGAGGTTGACCGCACCGGCCGCTGGCTCTACACGATCGAGTCCTGGACCGATCTGTTCGGCACCTGGCGTGACGAGCTCGCGCGCAAGGTGCGCGCCCGCCAGCACGACCAGCCGGACGACTCGAGCGCCGCCCGTTCAGGCGAGGCTGGACGCCGAGCGGGCGGCAGGCTCGAGGGTGAGCTCTCCGAGGGTGTCGTGCTGCTGCGCCAGGCCGCGCGGCAGGCCGACTCGGCCGAGGACCGCAGGCTGATCGAGCACGCCGCGGGTGAGCTCACCGATCCCGCGGTGCCTGACAGCGCCAAGCACGATGTCGCGCTCGGCGAGGAGCTGTTCGCGACCGTCGAGCGCTACCAGCCGCGCCACGGCCGGGTGTCGCTGCAGCAGCCGATGGTGATCGAGGTTGACCGCCTGCGGGCCAGATTCGGCGCCTGGTACGAGCTGTTCCCGCGATCGTGGGGCGGGCTGAAGGGAGTCGAGCGCCAGCTGCCAAGGCTCTCCGAGCTCGGCTTCGACGTCGTCTACCTGCCGCCGATCCACCCGATCGGGTTGACCAACCGCAAGGGCCGCAACAACGCGCTGACGGCGACCGCCGCCGACCCCGGCTCGCCGTGGGCGATCGGCGACGCCAGCGGCGGTCATGACGCAATCCACCCGGAGCTGGGCACCGCTGAGGACCTGCGCTCGCTGACCGCAACGGCGCGCGAGCACGACATCGACCTCGCGCTGGACTTCGCGATCCAGTGCTCGGCCGATCACCCGTGGTTGACCGAGCATCCGGAGTGGTTTCACCACCGTCCCGATGGCACGCTGAAGTACGCCGAGAACCCGCCCAAGCGCTACCAGGACATCTACAACGTCAACTGGGAGTCCGAGGACTGGCGCGGGCTGTGGGAGGCGCTGCTGGGGGTGGTGCTGCACTGGGTCGACTGTGGCGTGCGCGTGTTCCGCGTCGACAATCCGCACACCAAGCCGTTCGCGTTCTGGGCCTGGCTGATCGAGCAGGTCCACGCCCGCGACCGGGACGTGATCTTCCTCGCCGAGGCGTTCACCAAGCGCTCGGTGATGCGCCACCTCGGCAAGCTCGGCTTCTCGCAGTCCTACACCTACTTCGCCTGGAAGAACACCCGCTGGGAGCTGACCGAATACGTGACCGAGCTCGCCTACTCGGGCGAGCAGGAGTACTTCCGGCCCAACTTCTTCGCCAACACGCCGGACATCCTGCACGCTTACCTCCAGCACGGCGGGCGACCGGCGTTCGAGGCGCGGCTCGTGCTCGCCTCGACGCTGAGCCCGAGCTACGGGATCTATTCCGGCTTTGAGAACGTCGAGAACGTCGCCGTGCGCGAGGGCTCGGAGGAGTACCTGAACTCCGAGAAGTACGAGATCAAGCGGCGCTCGCTCGACGGGCCGCTGCTGCCGCTGGTGGGCCAGCTCAATCAGGCGCGCCGTGACCACCCGGCCCTGCAGGAGTTCTCGGACATCACGTTCCTGGACACGGCCAACGACGCGCTGATCGCCTATGCCAAGCAGTCGGGCCGCGACACCGTGATCTGCGTCGTCAACCTCGATCCCCACCAGTCCCAGCAGGGGATCGCTGTCATTCCGGCAAGCCTCGGGATCGCGCCGGCGTTCACCGTCCACGACCTGCTCTCCGACGACCGCTATCAGTGGCGGATCGGCGGCAACTTCGTCGCCCTCGCGCCCGGAGTTCGGCAGGCCCACGTTCTGAGCATCGACGGATAAGCGATGAGCGTCGGACCGTCAACACTCACGCATCTGCTCGCGCGCGAGCACCGCGCGACGCTCGAGAGCCCGCAGACCCAGGCGCAGGCACAGGAGGTCCACGCGCGTCAATGGTTCGAGGCCGAGCCGCTGTGGTTCAAGCGCGCGGTCTTCTACGAGATCCACATCCGCGGCTTCTTCGACGCCAACGGTGACGGCTCGGGTGACGTGCGCGGACTGACCGAGAAGCTCGATTACCTCCAGTGGCTCGGGATCGACTGCATCTGGCTGCTGCCGTTCTACGAGTCACCGCTGCGTGACGGCGGCTATGACATCTCGGACTTCGCCAAGGTCCATCCCGATTATGGGACCGTGGATGACGTCCAGGAGCTGATCGAGGCCGCTCACGCCCGCAGGATCCGCGTGATCGCCGATCTGGTCATGAACCACACCTCGAGTGATCACCCGTGGTTCGTTGAGTCGCGCTCGAGTCCGGATTCGCCCAAGCGCGACTGGTACGTGTGGTCGGACACCGACCAGCGCTACCGCGACGCACGGATCATCTTCACCGACACCGAGGTCTCGAACTGGACCTATGACCCGGTCGCGGGTGCCTACTACTGGCACCGCTTCTTCTCCCACCAGCCTGACCTCAACTACGACAACCCGGACGTCGGCGACGCGATGATCGGCGTCCTGCGCTTCTGGCTCGATCTGGGTCTCGACGGGTACCGGCTCGACGCGGTGCCGTACCTGTACGAGCGCGAGGGGACCAACTGCGAGAACCTCCCCGAGACGCACGCCTATCTCAAGCGGATCCGCGCCGAGATCGGCGAGGATTACCCCGACCGGGTACTGCTCGCCGAGGCCAACCAGTGGCCCGCCGATGTGGTCGAGTACTTCGGCCAGGGCGACGAGTGTCAGATGGCATTCCACTTCCCGGTCATGCCGCGGATGTTCATGGCCGTCCGGCGCGAGACGGCGGCACCGATCTACGAGATCCTCGAGCGGACGCCGGCGATCCCGGAGAGCTGTCAGTGGGGGCTGTTCCTACGCAACCACGATGAGCTGACGCTCGAGATGGTCACCGACGACGAGCGCGACTACATGTACGCCGAGTACGCCAAGGATCCGCGGATGAAGCTCAACCTCGGGATCCGCCGCCGGCTGGCGCCCTTGCTCGACAACGGCCGTGACGAGATCGAGCTGATGACCGCGATCCTGTTCTCGCTGCCCGGCTCGCCGGTTCTCTACTACGGTGATGAGATCGCGATGGGAGACAACATCTTCCTCGGCGATCGCGACGGCGTTCGGACGCCGATGCAATGGACCGGGGATCGCAACGGTGGCTTCTCGCGTGCCGACTTCGCGCAGCTCTACGCGCCGCCGCTGATGGATCCCGTGTTCGGCTTCCAGGCGGTCAACATCGAGGCCCAGCTGCGCACGCCGACTTCGCTGCTGCGCTGGATGCACCGCTTCATCGCGCTGCGCAAGGAGCATCCGGTGTTCGGCTTTGGCACCTACGAGCCAATCGAGACCTCGAACCCCCGGATCTTCGCGACGATCAGGCGCTTCGAGGATGACCTCGTGTTGTGCGTACACAATCTCGCTCGCTCGGCCCAGGCGGTCGAGCTCGACCTGAGCATGTACGCCGGTCGCTATCCGGTCGAGCTGTTCGGCCGCTCGCGCTTTCCGCAGATCGGCGAGCTGTCGTATCTGCTGACGCTCGCGCCACGCGGCTTCTACTGGTTCCAGCTCGTCGAGGAAGGCGAGGAGGCGATCGGATGAGCGAGCCCGTGCAGACGCGGGTGGTGGAGCTGATCGAGAGCCTCGACCTCGACGCGCTCGCGCAGTGGCTCGAGCAGCGGCGTTGGTATGCATCCAAATCGCGCCACGTGACCGGCGTCGAGATCGACGAGCACGTTGCGCTCGGCGACCGGCCGCCGCTGGTGCTGACGGTGGTCCAGGCGCGCTTTGCCAGCGGCAGCCACGAGCTCTACCAACTGCCGCTCGCCTTCATCACACCCGACGACGTCGAGTCGATCGTGACCGCGCCGGTCCAGCGCGCGGGTGACACGATCGCGATCGACGCCGTCGCCGAGCCCGAGTACGGCCGCGAGCTGCTACGCCAGATGGACGCGCAGGCGCGGATCGAGACCGAGGATGGCGTGCTGCGCTTCCACCGCGTCGAGGGCCCGCTACCGAGCGACGGGACGGTTCGGCCGGTCGGCGTCGAGCAGTCCAACTCATCGATCGTGTTCGGCGACGAGACCGTGCTCAAAGTGTTTCGAAAGCTCGAGCCGGGCATCAACCCCGAGCTCGAGCTGCTCCAGTTCTTGACCGCGCACAGCTTTGCGAACATCGCACCGCTGCAGGGCTACTACGAGTACGAGGGACGGTCGTTCACGGCCACGCTCGGGGTCGCGCAGCGCTTCCTCCCGGAAGCGGTGGGCGGGTGGGAGCTGGCGCTCGCTCAGGTCGGGCTCGACCCCGCGGACCTGCTCAACGAGCTCGGAAGCCTGGGCCGCGTCACCGCGCAGCTGCACAACACGCTGGCGTCGGATGTGGGCGATCCGGCCTTCAGCCCGGAGGAGCCCTCAAGCGAGGCGCTGTCACTGCTGACGGCGACGATCGACGAGGACATCGAGCGGATCTTCGTGCGGCTGCCCGAGGACGAGCGCGTCGCGCCGATCGCCGGCCGCGGCCAGGACGTGCGCGAGCGGATCGCGGCACGCAGCCAGATCGGTATCGGCGGTCGGGCGATCCGCACGCACGGTGACTTCCACCTCGGCCAGACGCTCTACACGCCCGCCGGCTGGGTGATCATCGACTTCGAGGGTGAGCCGGCCCGGCCGCTGTTCGAGCGCCGTCAGAAGCGCTCGCCGTTGCGCGATGTGGCCTCGATGCTGCGCTCGTTCGCGTACGTGTCGTCGGCGAGCCAGATCATGCGCGGGCGGCCGGCGCCGGCGCAATTTGAACAGCGCGCCCGCGATACGTTCCTCGAGCACTACTTCGGGACCATCGACCGGGCGCTGCTGCCCGCCGGCGAGGCCGCGATCATCAACCTGCTGTCGATCTTCGAGCTCGAGAAGGCGATCTACGAGCTCCAGTACGAGCTCGACAACCGGCCCGAATGGCTTCCGATCCCGGTCGCCGGGATCGTGCGCCTGCTGGAGTCCGAATGACCGTCGCCGTCGGTGAGCTCGAAGCGCTCGCGCACCGCGAGCACGCGCAACCGCACTCCGTGCTCGGCGCCCATGCGGTCAACGGGAACGTGGTCGTGCGCGCGCTGCGCCCCGCCGCCGAGAGCATTGTGGTCAAGCCCTCCAAGGGCAAGTCGGTGACGATGGAGCAGATTCATCCGGCCGGGATCTTCGAGGGCACGCTCGAGGGCGCGAAGCTGCCGCTCCGCTACAAGCTCAAGGTCGACTACGGCGAAGCGGGCAAGTTCACGCTCGACGATCCCTACGCGTTTGCGCCGACGCTCGGCGAGCTTGACCTGCACCTGATCGCCGAGGGGCGCCACGAGGAGCTCTACGAGAAGCTCGGCGCGCACACGCGCAAGCATCAGGGCGTCGACGGGACCGCGTTCGCCGTCTGGGCGCCGGCCGCGCGGGCGGTCAGCGTGGTCGGTGACTTCAACTCCTGGGACGGCCGCCTGCACGCGATGCGGTCACTCGGTTCGACCGGGATCTGGGAATTGTTCTTGCCCGACGTCGGCGAGGGCGCGCGGTACAAGTACGAGATCCTGAACGCCGACGGCGAGCTGACGCTGAAGGCCGACCCGTTCGCGCAGGAGACCGAGGTCCCGCCCCGGACGGCGTCGGTCGTGTCGCGCTCGCACCACAAGTGGAGCAAGGCGGACGCCGGCTATCTCGAGCACCGCCGCGAGCGCCGCCTGCTCACCCAGCCGATCTCGATCTATGAGGTCCACGTCGGCTCGTGGCGACTGAACACGCTCGAGGACAACCGCTCGTTGACCTATCTGGAGCTCGCCGACGAGCTGTCGGCATACGTCACCGACATGGGCTTCACGCACGTCGAGCTGCTGCCGGTGATGGCGCATCCGTTCACCGGCTCGTGGGGTTACCAGGTGACCGGGTACTTCGCCCCCACCCCCCGCTACGGCTCGCCCGACGATCTGCGGCAGTTCGTCGACCGGATGCACGAGCGGGGCGTCGGCGTGATCGTCGACTGGGTCCCGGCCCACTTCCCGCGCGACGAGTTCGCGCTGGCGCGGTTCGACGGCACGGCGCTGTACGAGCACGCCGATCCCCGCCGTGGGGCGCATCCCGACTGGGGAACCCTGGTGTTCAACTACGGTCGTCACGAGGTCCGCAACTTCCTGATCTCGAACGCGCTCTTCTGGCTGCGCGAGTACCACGTCGACGGGATTCGCGTCGACGCCGTCGCCTCGATGCTGTACCTCGACTATTCACGGCGCGAGGGCGAGTGGGTCCCGAATCAGTTCGGCGGTCGCGAGGACCTCGACGCGGTCGCTTTCCTCAAGGAGCTCAACGAGGTGATCCACGGCCGCGAGCCCGGCGTGATCTCGGTGGCCGAGGAGTCGACCGCGTGGCCTGGCGTCTCGCGCCCGACTTATCTGGGCGGCCTCGGGTTCGGCTTCAAATGGAACATGGGCTGGATGCACGACACGCTGGCTTACTTCGAGCAGGACCCGATCTACCGCCGTTACCACCATCACGAGCTGACGTTCAGCCTCATGTACGCGTTCAGCGAGAACTTCGTGCTGCCGCTGTCACATGACGAGGTGGTCCACGGCAAGGGCTCGCTGTACAGCAAGATGGCCGGCACCGACGAGTGGCAGAAGCTCGCCAACCTCCGCGCGCTGTATGCCTACATGTGGGCGCACCCGGGTAAGAAGCTGCTGTTCATGGGGTCCGAGCTCGCCCAGCAAGCCGAATGGAGCCACGAACGCTCGCTGGACTGGCATCTGCTCGAACGGCCGCAGAACGCCGGCGTGCAGTCACTGGTGCGCGATCTGAACCGGCTCTATCGCGACGAACCGGCGTTGTGGGAGCTCGACTCCGACCCGGGCGGCTTCTGGTGGCTCGAGCCCAACGACGCCGATAACAACGTGCTCGCGTTCGCGCGCGCGTCGCGCGGCGGCGAGCGCGTGGTCGTGTTCGTGGCCAACATGAGCCCCGTGCCGCGCGAGCGCTACCGCCTTGGCCTGCCCCGCTCGAGCCGCTGGCGCGAGGCGATCAACACCGACTCGACGTTCTACGGCGGCAGCGACGTCGGCAACCTCGGCGGGGTGCAGCCGGAGCCGATCCCGTGGCACAGCCAGCCGTTCTCCGCGGAGCTGACGCTGCCGCCACTCGGGGCTGTGTGGCTCGTCCCGGATGAGTGACCTGCTGCCGTGGGAGCGGCCGCTCGGCTCCCGCGTGCTCGACGACGAGCGGACCGAGTTTCGCGTCTGGGCGCCGTCCGCGACCACCCTCACACTCGGGGTGCAAGGGAGGAAGTACGAGCTCGAGCCCGCCGGCTTCGGCGTCTACGAGGCGACCGTTCCGGCGCGCGCCGGCGAGGATTACGTCTACGAGGTCGACGGTCAGCCCCTGCCCGACCCGTGCTCGCGCTGGCAGCCCGCGGGCCTACGCGGGCCGTCGCGTGTCCTGGCGCCGCCAGCGCGCGCCGACCGGTTCGCGCCGCCGAGCCCTGAGCGGCTGGTCATCTACGAGCTCCACATCGGCACCTTCACCCCCGAGGGGACGTTCGCGGCCGCCGCCGAGCACCTCCGGGAGCTCGCCAAGCTCGGGATCACCGCGATCGAGGTCATGCCGGTCGCCGAGTTCCCCGGCGCCCGTGGCTGGGGATACGACGGCGTTTACCTGAGCGCCGCGCAATCGTCCTACGGCGGCCCGGAAGGGCTCGCGTCACTCGTCGCGGCGGCGCACAGCGCCGGGCTCGCCGTGATCCTCGACGTCGTCTACAACCACATCGGCGCGAGCGGTGCCGAGGCGTTCGAGGCGTTCGGCCCGTACTTCACCAGCACCTACGAGACTCCGTGGGGCAAGGCGATCAACTACGACGACGCCGACTGCGACCCGGTGCGCGAATGGGTCCTGCAGAGCGCCGAGGGATGGGTGCGCGACTTCGGGATCGACGGCCTGCGACTCGACGCGATCCACGCGATTTTCGACACCAGCGCCGAGCACATCGTCGCTGCTGTCGCGCGCCGCGTGCACGCGATCGCGCCCGATGCCTACGTGATCGCCGAGTCGGGGCTCAATGACCCGATCGTGATGCGCCCCGTCACGCGCGGCGGCTGGAATTGCGACGCCGCCTGGTCAGATGACTTCCACCACGCGCTGCACGCGCTGATGACCGGCGACCGTGACGGCTACTACTGCGACTTCGGGCGCGTCGCCCAGCTCGCGAAGGCATTTCACCGGCCGCACGTAAACGACGGGAGCTACTCCGCCTTTCGCCGTCGCCGCTTCGGCGCGCCGGCCGACGACGTCCCGGTGACGCGGTTCGTCGTTTACGCACAGGACCACGATCAGGTCGGCAATCGCGCCTACGGGGACCGCATCGCGCGCGAGCTGCAGCCGCTCGCCGCCTTCTGCACGCTGATGGCGCCGTTCGTGCCGCTGCTGTTCATGGGGGAGGAGTACGGCGAGCGGGCGCCCTTTCAGTTCTTCTCAAACCACATCGACCCGGAGATCGCGCAGGCCACGCGTGAGGGGCGCCGGCACGAGTTCGCCGCCTTCGCCTCGTTTGACGAGGAGCTGCCCGACCCGGAAGACCCGGCCACGTTCGAGCGCTCCAAGTTGTCGCGCGAGCGCGACGCGGAGATCGCGGACCTCTATCGCCGGCTGCTCGCCGCCCGCGCCGAGCTCGCTGCGGCCCAGCCCGGCGCCGAGGCTGAGGCGATCGAGTTCTCCGACTCCGAGCGCTGGCTGCGCTTCCGGCGCGGCGCGCACGAGGTCCTGTGCAACTTCGGCGCGTCGTCGTTGCGGCTCGAGTGCCGGGGCTCGGCGATCGCGCTGGCGACCGACGGCGACGCGGTTCTCTCCGGCGGATACCTCAAACTCCCGCCGATGTCGGGAGCCCTGATCGAGTGACGGAGGTATGGCCGGGCCGGCCATTCCCGCTCGGGGCCGAGTGGGACGGCGAGGGAACGAACTTCTCGCTGTTCTCCGAGCACGCGGAGGGTGTCGATCTGTGCCTGTTCGGCGACGACGGCCAGGAGACCGCGATCGAGGTCACGGCCCGCAGGGCGTTCAACTGGCACTGCTACCTCCCGGGCGTCGGCCCCGGCCAGCGTTACGGCTACCGCGTCAAGGGGCCGTACGCGCCCGATCAGGGCCACCGCTTCAACCCCGACAAGCTCCTGATCGACCCGTACGCGAAGGCGATCGAGGGTGTCGTGGACTGGGCCCACGACGCCAACGTCCTCCCCTACGTCCCCAACGGCGGCGAGGACGACGATTACGAGCCCGATGACGAGGACGACGCCGGCGCGGTGCCCAAGTCCGTCGTCGTCGACCCGCGCTTTGACTGGCAGGGCGACGTCCGGCCCGACGTGCCGTTCGCCGACACGATCATCTACGAAACCCACGTCAAGGGCTTCACGATGCGCCACCCGGAGGTCCGCGAGGACCTCCGCGGGACCTACGCGGGGCTTGCGTCCGAGCCCGCGATCGCGTATCTGCGCGATCTCGGCGTCACGGCCGTCGAGCTTCTCCCCGTGCACCACATCTCCGACGAGTCGTTCCTGTTCGAGCGCGGCCTTCGCAACTACTGGGGCTACAGCACGATCGGCTACTTCGCGCCCCACTCCGAGTACGCCGCCACCGGTCGCCGCGGCGAGCAGGTGCGCGAGTTCAAGGGGCTGGTCAAGGCGCTGCATCAAGCCGGGATCGAGGTGATCCTCGACGTCGTCTACAACCACACCGCCGAGGGAAACCACCTCGGCCCGATGCTGTCCTTCAAGGGGATCGACAACTCGGCCTACTACCGGCTGGTGCCCGACGACAAGCGCCACTACATGGACTTCACCGGCACCGGGAATTCCCTCAACCCGGTCCACCCGAGCGTCCTGAGGCTGATCATGGACTCCCTGCGCTACTGGGTGACCGAGTGCCACGTCGACGGCTTTCGCTTCGATCTCGCCTCGGCGCTCGCGCGGGAGTTCTTTGACGTCGACCGCCTGTCGGCGTTCTTTGACACGATCCAGCAGGACCCGGTCGTGTCACAGGTCAAGCTGATCGCCGAGCCGTGGGACGTCGGTCCCGGCGGCTACCAGGTTGGCAATTTCCCGGTCCTGTGGTCGGAGTGGAACGGCGTCTACCGCGACACGATGCGCGACTTCTGGCGCGCGCAGGCGAGCGTCGGCGACTTCGCCTCGCGGCTGGCGGGCTCGTCTGATCTGTATGAGTCAGATGGCCGCGACCCGTTCGCGTCGATCAACTTCATCACCGCCCACGACGGCTTCACGCTGCGCGACCTCGTCACCTACGAGAGCAAGCGCAACGAGGCCAACATGGAGGACAACCGCGACGGCACCGACGACAACCGCTCCTGGAACTGCGGTGTCGAGGGTGAGAGTGAGGATCCCGAGATCCGCGAGCTGCGCGCCCGCCAGCAGCGCAACTTCCTGACCACGCTCCTGGTCTCGCAGGGCACACCGATGCTGCTCGGAGGTGACGAGCGCGGTCGCACGCAGCACGGCAACAACAACGCCTGGTGCCAGGACACGGAGCTCTCCTGGTACGACTGGGCCGACGATTCCGAGGTCGAGCAGCTGCGCGAGTTCACGCGGCGGCTGATCCGCCTGCGCCGCGAGCACACGACATTCCGCCGCCAGAACTTTCTCCGCGGCGAGCTCGTCAACGGCTTCGGCCTGCAGGACGTCTGGTGGTTTCGCGCCGACGGGCGCAAGATGACCCGGCGTGACTGGCAGCACGGCGAGGCGGTGCTCGGCATGTTCCTCAACGGGCGCGCGATCCTCACCCCCGGCCCGCACGGCGAGGAGATCTCCGATGACTCGTTCGTGCTGCTGTTCAACGCCCATGACGAGGACCGGGTGTTCAAGCTCCCGCGCCGGCGGATGGGCGTGCGCTGGGAGCTCGAGCTGTCGACCGCGGATCCGGCGCTCGCGGCCCGGCAGCGCCGCTTACGATGCCCAGGCGCTGATCAACGTGACCGCGCACTCGATCACGATCCTCAAGCGAGCGTCTTGAACGGCAGCCAGTATCGCGCGACCTACCGGCTCCAGCTCACCCCCTCGTTCGGCTTCGCCGACGCCCGCGCACTGATCCCGTACCTGCGCGACCTCGGTATCTCGCACCTCTATCTATCCCCGTCGCTGCAGGCGCGCCCAGGCTCGACGCACGGCTACGACGTCGTCGACCCGACGCGGATCTCCGACGAGCTCGGCGGCGACGTGGAGCTGCGCGCGCTGGCCACCGCCGCGCACGATGCGGGGCTCGGGATCGTTCTCGATCTCGTGCCCAACCACATGGCGGTCGACGACCTCAACCCGTTCTGGGCAGACCCGAGCTTGCGCGAGCGTTTCTTCGACATCGACCCGGTGACCGGCCGCCACCGCCGTTTCTTTGACATCGACGATCTCGCCGGCGTTCGTCAGGAGGACCCATCGGTCTTCGAGGAGACCCACCGGCTGGCGCTCTCGCTGGTGCGCGAGGAGGTCGTCGACGCGCTGCGGATCGACCACCCCGACGGCCTCGCGGATCCGGCGCAGTACTTCGAGCGCCTGCGCGCGGGCGGCGCCGCGACGGTCTGGATCGAAAAGATCCTCGAGTCCGGCGAGCGGCTGCGCGACTGGCCGGTCACCGGCACGGTCGGCTACGAGTTCCTCAACGACGTTTGCGCGCTGTTTGTCGATCCCGCCGCCGAACCGACGTTCACGCGGCTGTGGCACGCGCTGTCAGATGACGCACGCGGGTTTGACCAGTTCGCGCTCGAGGCCAAGCTCGAGCAGGCGACGACCGCGTTCACGCCCGAGGTCGAGCGGCTCGCGCGCTTGCTCGACGGCGAGTCCGAGGCGCTGACGGACGCCGTCGCGTCGCTGCCGGTCTACCGGACCTATGTGGATCCGGGTTCACGGCTCGTGTCCGACGAGGACCGCCGCTGGATCGGCGCAAGCGGGATGGCGCCGACGATCGCGTCGCGGCTATTGCTTGAACGGGAAGCGCCGGCCGAGTTCGTGACCCGCTTTCAGCAGACCACTCCGGCAGTGGTCGCCAAGGGAGTCGAGGACACGGCGTTCTACCGCTATGCGCGGCTGCTCGCACTGTGTGACGTCGGCGGGGACCCGGCCCGCTTCGGCCTCTCGGTGCAGGCCTTTCACGCCGCGAACATCGAGCGGTCACGGCGATTCCCGTCCGGGTTGCTGGCGACGACCACGCACGACACCAAACGTTCAGCCGACGTTCGCGCGCGGATCGCGGCGCTGACGTGGATGGCGGACGAGTGGGAGAAGCACGTCCGGCACTGGCTGGCGCTCACTCAGTCGCTGCGCAGCGAGCAAGGCGCCCCGGACGACGTCGAGCGCTACCTGCTGTTTCAGACGCTGGTGGGAGCGTGGCCGATCGAGCCCGAGCGCGTCGAGGGCTACATGGAGAAGGCGCTGCGCGAGGCCAAGCGCAACAGCAACTGGATCGAGCCGAATGCCGGCTGGGAGCGCGACGTGCTCACGTTCTGTCGGGCCCTGTACACGGACCGCGGGTTCCTGGCCGACTTCGAGCCGTTCGTGGAACGCGTCGCGCTGCTCGGCGAGCGGATCTCGCTCGCGATGCTGGCGCTGAAGCTGACGTCGCCCGGCGTGCCCGACATCTACCAGGGCGATGAGCTCGAGTTCCGCGCGCTGGTCGATCCCGACAACCGCCGCCCGGTCGACTGGGAATGGCGCCAGGCGATGCTCGCCAGGCTCCAGGGTGGCTCTGAACCGGACCGTCAAACGCACAAGCTGTGGCTGATCAGGCGGCTGCTGACGGTCCGCATCAGGCGCCCACGGGCATTCGCCGGGTGCTACCAACCGCTCGCGGCCGGCGACGACGTGGTGGCGTTCACGCGCGGCGATGAGCTGCTGGTGGTGGTCACAACCCGGCCCGGCAGCGCGAGCGGCGACGTGTTCGACGCCGGCGGTCGCTGGCGTGACGTGCTGCATGGCGGGGTGCGCTCCCTCGATGCCCGTGAGCCGCTCGCCGGGCTCCTCGATGAGCACGGATTGGCGGTCATGGTCCGCTACTGACGGCCTTTTCGCGGGTTAACGCTGCTATATCCCACGGTCGGTCGGCGGCTACAATCGTGCCGGCGTACAGGGGCGCTACGTCAAAGAAGAAACTGGAGGGGCTGATGCCCAACAAATATCGAGTGCTGCTCAGCGCGTTGGCAGCGCTCTGGGTTCTGGGCGTCGCCGCACCCAGCGCGGGCGCCGCGGTCACCTCGTCGACCGTGACCGCCCCCGCCAGCGGCACCTTCTTTCAGCAGAACGCGAACAACCCGGCCGATCCCGCCCATCAGATCACGATCACCGGCACGACGACCAACGACGGCACACCGGGGAACGTGGACCTCGTATGTACGTTCGGCAATGCCGACGGGTCCACCGGCGACGTCGTGATCGCGCCCGACCTGTCCGTCGCCTCGGACGGGAGCTTCAGCTTCTCGGGCCCGGTCCCCTTCCTGCAGCGGGCGTGTGTGATCCGCGCCGTGCCGGCGGGCGTGCTTCCGAGCGATCTGACCCCGTTCGTGGGGCCGAAGATCGCGGGGGGCGTGATCGCCACCACCGCCGTTCAATCCGGGCCCAACACCGGCCAGCTGTTCGACTTCTTCGACAACGACGCACAGTTCTCGGGCGACGGCGACTACGCCTCGGTCGGCCGGGGGGGCATGTTCGACGCCTGGCCGATCGACCCGTCGACGTTCGTCAAGGGCGCCGACCTGTTTGTCGCCGATGACTATCTGGCGGATGCCAACAGCGACCGCTCCGACATCGAGATCGACGGGAAGGCCGCCTACGCGTCTAACACCGCCGACGCCCTGCTCGGGTTCGCGGGCGAAGGCTTCAGCGGGCTGCCCGCGCTCACCTTCACCGAGAGCCAGGATCCGGCCACGGGCGACGTGACGATCCACGAGTCCGAGATGCTCGTGCAATGTGAGCCGAGCCCGGCAACCTATCCGGCCACGGCCACGAGCTGCACAAGCTTTGCCTCGACCGGGGTGCGGTTTGACCGGACGATCGTCCAAGGCCAGGATGGCCGTCAGGCGCAGATCACCGACACCTACACGAGCGTCGACGGCAAGCAACACGCGATCGACCTCCGCTACGGACAGGACTTCCCGAACGCCGACTCCGGTTTCAACTTCCCGTGGGTCGACGGAACCACCTACAAGACCCACGCTGCCGGGGCCACCGAGCCGGCCCCGCCGACCGCTCCGGCGAGCGTGTTCGTCAACGCCGACAACACGCTCGCCGACGGAGACCTCACCTCGGCCCAGGGGGCGATCACGTTCGCGTCCAAGCCGAACGGCTTTGCCTTCGTGCCCAGAGGCCTGTTCGGCGCGGTCCAGTTCGACGTGGCGTACACGCGCACAGTCTCCGCCGGCAGCTCGGTATCGCTCAAGACCACCTACTCGTGGGCGTTCACGGTTGCCGACGCCCATAGCCTCGCGACGCTCGCCGAGCAGCAGGACATGGCGCCTGCCGTCACCACCGGCGCGGCCTCCGCGATCACGACCTCGGGCGCGAACGTTGCGGGTTCGGTCAACCCCAACGGGTCGCCGACGACGTACCAGTTCCAGTTCGGGACGTCCACCGCGTATGGCCAGTCGACTCCGATCACCAGCGCCGGCAGCAGTACGAGCGCGGGCAACGTCTCGGCGGCGCTGACGGGGCTGCAGGCCGGAATGACCTACCACTACCGCCTGGTGGCGACCAACGCGATCGCTACGACCGACGGACCCGACGCGACGTTCAAGACGGCCTCGCCGCCCCCACCACCACCACCGCCGGTGAAGACCAAGCTCACCGTCGGCAAGGTGAAGGTCAAGCGCAATGCGGCGACCGTACCGCTGTCGTGCACGGGGGCCGCAAAGGCGATCTGCAAGGGCACGATCACCGGCACGATCCGCGTCAAGCGACGCCATAGGCGCGTCACGGAGACCGTCGCGAGCGCCAAGTTCTCGATCAAGGCGGGCGCCAAGAAGACCATCAAGGTGACGCTCAACCGCAAGGGGCGCCACGCGCTCGCCGGCTCGGCCTCGCACAAGCTCCGGGTGACGCTCACGGTCCGCCTCGCCGGCAAGAAGGTCGCCGGCAGGACCGTGACCTACGATCGCAAGCGATTCCACATCAAGATTCTGGTGGGCGCGCCGATGATAGCTGTAGCACCCTGAGCCCTCACTCGTCGACCCACAGCAGCTCAATGATCACGCGCTCGTACCCGCGGACGATCGCAATGGCGGTCGTGTTTGCGCTGCTCGCCACGCTGCTGGCCTGCGCGGGCCGTGCGTCGGCCGCGGTCACATCGTCGAACGTGACCAGCCCGGCCGACGGCTCGTACTTTCAGAACAACAACAACAACCTCGCCGATCCGGCGCATCAGATGACGGTCTCGGGCACGACGACGGGCTCCGGGAATGTCGATCTGATCTGCACCTTCGGCGCGGGCGGTGCAACGACCGGCGACAGCCCGATCGATGCTGGGGTCCCCGTCGCTTCGAACAACACGTTCTCGGTCACGCTCCCGGCCCCGTCCTTGAACCGTCCGTGCGTCGTGCGTGCCGTCCCGGCAGGCGGAGGGCTGCCGGCGAATCTGACCCCGTTCACCGGCCCCCGGATCGCGTCGGGCACGCTGTCCGTCGCCATGGTGGCAGCCGGCCCCAACAGCGGGCTGAGCTTTGACTTCGATGATGACGCCCCGCAGTTCTCGGGTCAGGGCGACTACTTCTCGGTCGGCAACGGCGGGCTGTTCAACGCCCACCCGTTCGATCCGCTGACGTTCAACGAGGGCGCCGACCTGTTTTTGGGCGGCGATTACCTCTCGGACGCGAACACCGACCGCTCCGATGTGGAGGTGGACGGTGTTCCAGCGTACGCGTCGTTTACCGCCGCAAACGTCGTCGGCGGTGCACAGACCTACGCCGGCCTGCCGGCGCTGACATTCTCCTCGGGCCAGGATCCGATGACCGGCGACCTGACGATCCACGAGTCCGAGATGCTCGTGGAATGCGAGCCGGATCCGACCATCTACCCGGCGACGATCACCAGCTGCAGGAAGTTTCAGTCGACCGGGGTCAGGTTCGATCGCACGATCGTTCAAGACGAGGCCGGACGCCAGGCCCACGTGACCGACACCTACACGAGCGTCGACGGCAACGCCCATACGGTCAACCTCCGCTACGGCCAGGACTTCGCCAACCCCAACGCCGGCTTCGACTTCCCTTGGGTCGACAGCGGCGCCTACGAGGCCCACACCGCGGGCGACACGGTGACCGGCCCTCCGAGTGGGCCCGCGACCGTGTTTCTCAAGTTCAATAACAGCCTCCCGGATGGCGACGAAGCCTCCGCCGAGGGGGCGATCACGTTTGCGCAGGCGCCGAGCGGATTCGAGTTCCTGGCCAACGGCCTGAGCGCCAGCAACGGCAAGACGCATCTGTTCGCGTCGTTCACCCGCGACGTCCCGGCCGGTGGGTCGGCCACGCTCAGGACCGCATACTCATGGGCGTTCACGCAGGCTGACGTGCAGAGCCTCGCGGCGGTGGCGACTCAGTCATTCACGCCGCCGGCGGTCGTGACCGGCGCGGCCACGGCGATCACGACGACGACCGCACAGCTCGCCGCCACGGTCAACGCGAACGCTCAGCCCACGACCTACCAGCTCCAGTACGGGACGACGACCTCCTACGGCCAGTCGACCCCGGTCGCCAGCGCGGGCGCCGGGACGAGCCCGGCCATGCTCTCCGCGCCGCTCAGCGGCCTGAAGGCGAACACGATCTACCACTACCGGGTCGTAGCCACCAACGGTTCGGGCACCTCCGCCGGTGCCGATCAGACATTTGAGACCGTCAACCTGCCGACGCGGCTGACGGTCGGACGGATCAAGGTCAAGGGCGAGACGGCGTCGGTGCCGCTCTCGTGCACGGGCAACCCGGGCGCGATCTGCCGGGCGAGCCTGACCGAGAAAGCCCGCATCCACCGCAGGACGAAGACCGTCGGTCACGCGCAGTTCTCGATCAGGACCGCCGTCGCCAGGACCGTCACGATCAAGCTCAACCGCACCGGGCGCCGCGCGCTCGCGCACTCGTCGTCCCGCCGCCTGCGGGTGAGGCTGACCGTGCGGCTGGGCGACAAGAGCGTCGCCGCCCGCACGATCTCGTTCAAGCGAACCCACCGGCGTTAGCCGAGCGGCACGCGGCGCGGTCTCGAGCGCGGCGACCGCCACTCTCCCGATCAAAACAGTTGCAATTGGCTACCAAATGCGTTACAAGCCTATCGGCGGGGCAACGCTCCGACGGGTGTCGAGCGTTCTAAAATGGGAATCGAGGAGGGGCAATGCTGAGGAATCTGGGTCCACGAGCCGGTCTGGGGCTGGCCGCATTGGTATTGAGCGCGATCTTCGGGGTCTCGAGCGCGAACGCGGCCGTGACGTCGTCACACGTGACGGTCCCGTCAAGTCCGTCGTTCTTCCAGGAAAACGAGAACAACACCGATGGACCCCGCGCATCAGATCACGATCTCGGGCACGACGACCAACAATGGGACGGCCGGGAACGTCGATCTGATCTGCACCTTCCAGAACGCGACCGGGACGACGAGCGACAGCACGATTGAAGACAACGTTCCCGTCGGTCCGAGTGGAACCTTCACCTTCTCGGGTCCGGTCCCGGGCTTCGAGCGCGCCTGCGTCGTTCGCGCGGTGCCTGCCGGCGGCGGCCTGCCGGCAGATCTGAGCCCGTTCACGGGCCCGACCGTCGGTCTCGGAAGTTTCGACCTTGCCACGCTCACCTCAGGCCCCAACACCGGAAGCGTCTTCACCTTTGACGACAACGCCGCGCAGCTGACCGGCGTCGGCAACTATCACTCGCTGGGAGGCGGCGGCGTCTTCGACGCGTTCCCGATCCAGCCCGGGACGCTCGTCCTCGGCGCCGATATGTACTTCGGCGGCGACTACGTCTCGGACGCCAACGCCGACCGGTCCGACCTCGAGATCGACGGGGTCCCCGCGTACGCCGCTGCCACGGCAGAAGACCTGGTCTCCGGCTCCGAGAACTTCTCGGGGCTGCCGGCGATCACGTTCAGCTCACGAGTCAGGACCCGACCACCGGCAACCTCACGGTCCACGAGTCAGAGACGCTGGTCAAGTGCGAGCCCGCCCCGGCGACCTATCCGCCGACGGCGACGAGCTGCACCAGCTTCGCGTCAACCGGGGTCAAGTTCGAGCGCACGATCGTCCAGGACCAGGCGGGTCGCCAGGCTCACTTCACCGACACGTACTCGAGCAGCGACGGGCAGGCCCACTCACTCGATCTCCGCTACGGCCAGGACTTCGACAACGCCGACGCAGGGTTCAACTTCCCCTGGGTCGACGGCGGCTCGTACAAGACCCACGCCGCTGGCGACACGATCGCGCCGCCGCCCAGCGCACCGGCGACGGTGTTCGTCAACTTCGACAACACGAAAGCCAGCGGGGACCTCACGTCCGCTCAGGGAGCGATCACGTTCGCGCAGGCGCCGAGCGCGCTGAAGTTCCTGACCAAGGGTCTCAGCGCGGCGAACGGCGACACGCACCTGTTCGCGTCATTTGTCCGGGCGATCCCGGCAGGCGGCTCGGCGACGCTGCGCACTGCCTACTCGTGGGCCTACACGATCGCCGATGCCCACACGCTCGCGGCGACCGCGCAGCAGTCGTTCACGCCGCCGGGCGCGACCACCGGGTCGGCAAGCTCGATCACCACCACCGGCGCGACCGTGTCCGGTTCGGTGAACCCCAACGCCCAGGCGACCACGTATCAGTTCCAGTTCGGCACCTCGACCTCGTACGGCGGCACGACCGCCGTGACCAGCGCCGGCAGCGGCACGAGCGCGACTGCCGTCTCGGCCGCGTTGACCGGGCTGAAGCCCAATACGAACTACCACTACCGAGTCGTCGCGACCAACGCGTCCGGTACCACCAACGGCGCCGATGCGACATTCAAGACCAAGAACATTCCGACCCGGCTGACGGTCGGCAAGGTCAAGGTCAAGGGCATCACGGCCTCGGTGCCGCTCTCGTGCGCCGGCAACCCCGGCGTCAAGTGCAAGGGCACGCTGACCGAAACGATCAAGGTCAAGGCCAAGCACAAGAAGAAGACCGTGACCGTCGGTAAGGCGAGCTTCTCGATCTCAGCCGCGGGCAAGAAGACGGTCAAGGTGACGCTCAACAGCAAGGGGCGCAAGGCGCTCGCCAAGTCCAAGTCCCACAAGCTTCGCGCCACGCTGACCGTCAAGCTCGGCAGCAAGAAGGTCGCCAGCAGGACGGTCACCTTCAAGCACAAGGCCAAGCACAAGAAGAAGTAGATCCAAGCGGCGGTCTTGCGGCCGAGCGGCTGCAAGACCGCCCCGCGGCCCTCTTGGAGGGCGCGCCGGGGCCCTCGGCTCCGACCCGATCAAACGTCCACTCCGCTCGCGACCGTTGCGTGTCCGGACCGGGCCTGCCGACTCACTGAGCAGTGAAGTCCGTTTTTCGGTCGGTTCGAGCCACATCCGGTCCTTGGTAAGGGGCCGGCTTGGGGCAGGGATGCCGCCGAGCCTGAAGAGATCGGGGGTTCGCTGTGAACATGATCAGGACTAGGGCGCTAACGAGCGGTGCTCTTGGAATCGTCGTGGGTGCGCTGCTTTGGCTGGGCACCCGCGGCGGGCGCCGCCGTCACCTCATCGACCATCACAGTTCCAGCGAACCCTTCGTTCTTCCAGCTCAACGACGAGAACCCCGCAGACGCCGGTCATCAGATGACGGTGTCCGGGACGACGACCGATGACGGCACGCCTGGCGACGTCGACCTGATCTGTACCAGCGGCATCTTCGGTGGGACGACCACCTCGACCGTGATCCAGGATGACGTCCCGGTCAACCCGGACGGGAGCTTCTCGTGGACCGGCGCGCCCCCCGACCCGGAGCGGCCCTGCGTGCTTCGTGCCGTGCCCAGCGGTCAAGGCGTGCCGGACGACCTGACCCCGTTCAGCGGTCCGACGGTCGGCCTCGGAGACTTCGACGTGAGCACGCTCTCGGACGGGCCGAACAGCGGCCTGACATCCGACTTCTACGACAACGCGGCTCAGCTCGCAGGAGACGCCGATTACGAGTCCGTCGGCAGCGGCGGCGTGTTTGACGGCTTCCCGGTCGACCCTTCGACGCTCGTAGCCGGCGCGGACCTGTTCTTCTCCAACGACTATCTCTCAGACGAGAACATCGATCGATCCGACATCGAGGTCGACGGCACCCCGGCTTACGCAACCGCCACGGCCGAGAGCCTGTTCCCCGACGCCTCGAGCTTCGTCGGGTTGCAGCCGATGACTTTCAGCGCAAGCCAGGACCCCGACACGGGTGACCTGGTGATCAACGAGTCCGAGCCGCTCGTCGAGTGCGCGCCCTCGCCGGCCACCTACCCGCCGACCGCGACGAGCTGCACGAGCTTCGTCCCGTCCGGGGTCACGTTCAGTCGCACGATCTTCCAGTCCCAGAACGGCCGTCAGGCGCGCGTGACCGATAGCTACGCCAGCGCCGACGGCCAGTCGCACACCATTGACCTCCGCTACGCCCAGGATTTCCAGCAGGCCGACGCAGGATTCAACTTCCCCTGGGTCGATGGCACCACCTACAACACGCACTCACCCGGCGACACCGAGCCCGCGCCACCGACCGCACCCGCCACCGTGTACGTCGACTATGACAACTCACTCGCCGACGGAGCCGAGAACTCGGCGCAGGGCGCGATCACGTTCGATGACGAGCCGAGCGGCTATCAGTTCGTGGCCCACGGCGCCGAAGGCATGACGCACATGTACGTCTCCTACACGCGCGATATCCCGGCCGGCGGATCGACGACGCTGACGACCACCTACTCCTGGGCATTCACGATCGCCGACGCTCAGACCCTCGCCACGGCGGCGACGAGTGCCTCCGGTCCGCCGATCGTGACCACCGACGCCGCGACCTCGATCGCGACGACCTCCGCGACGATCACGGGCACGGTCGACCCCGAGGGCCAACAGACGACCTACCACTTCGAATACGGCACCACGCCCAACCTCGGCACCGTGACGGCTGCCACCAGCGCCGGCAACGGGGCCACATCGACGGCGGTTTCGACTTTGTTGAGCGGCCTGAAGCCCAATAGCACCTACTACTACCGCCTGGTCGCCAGCAACGCGACCGGTGCGGCCTTCGGCACGCAGGGAACGTTCACCACGATCGCGCCCGGCCCTCAGGTCGTGACCGGCGCCGCGTCGTCGATCGGCACGACATCGGCCACGATCTCCGGCACGGTCAACCCCGAAGGACAGGACACCAGCGACCACTTCGACTACGGCACCTCGCCGACCAGCTACAGCGACTCGACGAGCGAAACCGACACCGGCAGCGGCAACACCGCCAAGAACGTGTCAGCTGCGCTCACCGGCCTGCAGGCGAACACGACCTACTACTACCGAGTGGTCGCTACCAACGCCGACGGCACCGCCGACGGCCACCAGGGGACCTTCACCACGAGCGCGCTCGCACCGGTCGTCAGCACCGGCAGCGCATCGTCGATCACAACCACGTCGGCGACGATCTCCGGCACGGTCAACCCCGAAGGTCAGCAGACCACGTACGAGTTCGATTACGGCACCTCTCCCAACTTCGGCAGCTCCACCTCGGCGGCGACGCTCAGTAGCGGCTCGACCGACACGTCGGTCTCGGCCACCATCGGTAGCCTGCAGCCTGGCGTCACCTATTACTACCGCCTCGTCGCCACCAACCTGACCGGCACCGACAACGGCGGTCAAGCGACGTTCACCACCAACTCGCTGCCACCAGCGGTAACGACCGGCAACGCTTCCTCGGTGACGACCAACTCGGCGACGATCGCCGGCACGGTCAACCCCGAGGGGCAGGCGACGACCTACCACTTCGACTGGGGCACCTCGGCGACCAGCTACAGCAACTCGACCACCACCACCAACGCCGGCAGCAACAGCAGCGCTGACCCGGTCTCAGCCGCGCTCACCGGCCTCCAAGCCAACACCACCTACTACTACCGGATCACCGCCACCAACACCGCCGGGACCAGCAACGGCACCCAAGGCACCTTCACCACCAACGCCGCCAGCCCGCCACCCCCACCGCCATCGCAACCCATAGTCGCAACCGGCAACGCCTCGTCGGTCACCAGCAGCTCGGCAACGATCGCCGGGACCGTCAACCCCGAAGGCCAGACCACCACCTACCACTTTGACTGGGGCACCTCACCCACCAGCTACAGCAACTCGACCACCACCACCAACGCCGGCAGCAACAGCAGCGCCGACCCCGTCTCAGCCGCGCTCACCGGCCTCCAAGCCAACACCACCTACTACTACCGGATCACCGCCACCAACACGGCCGGGACCAGCAACGGCACCCGAGGCACCTTCACCACCGGCTCGTCCGCATCCCCGCCCCCGCCCCCGCCCCCTCCGCCTCCGTCGGCGACGCTCAAGGTCGGGAGGGTCACCGTCCAGGCAACGACGGTCAAGGTACCGCTCGTCTGCTCGGGCGCCCCCTGCGCCGGGACGCTGACCGAGACCGCGCGCGTGACCCAGGGCCACAGGCAGACGACCGTGACCGTAGCTCAAGCCAGCTACTCGATCGCAGCGGGCGGCAGTACGACGGTCACGCTCACGCTCAATCAGGCCGGCCAGGCCGCGATCTCCAAGGCCCGCGGCCATAAGCTGGCCGTCACGCTGACGGTGCTGCTGGGCTCCAAGACAGTCGCGACGTTCCACGTCACGCTCTGCCAGGGCAGGCACCGGCCGCACGGCAGGGTCGCCCGGCTCGAGAAGCACCACAAGCACGGGCACAAGCGCCACCACCGCTAACCGGACTTCCGGTTCCGGGACGCCGCCCGCGCCGGCCCTGTCGGCCGCGGACGCTCGCACGTCAAGCAGCGCGCACGGTAGGGTCTGCCGTCGGTACATGCGCGTTCTACTGATCTCCTGGGAGTACCCGCCGATCATCGAGGGCGGCCTCGCGCGTCACGTTCGCAAGCTGTCCGAGCATCTCGAGCGCGAGGGGGTCGAGATGCACGTCCTCACGCGCGGCGGCGGGCGCCTGCCGATGACCGAGGAGCGCCACGGAGTCGTCGTCCACCGCCTCGCCGAGCCGCCGTTCCCGACCGACATCAAGGCGTTTGTGCGCTGGGTGCGGGCGATGAACCGTGACATGCGCCGGCTGGGTGATCGCCTCGCCGACTCGCTCGACTTCGACTTGATCCACTCCCATGACTGGCTCGTCGCCAGCGCGGCGGGCCAGATCGCGCGCCGGATTCGGCGGCCGTGGCTGGTCACCGTGCACGCGACCGAGTACGGGCGCCATCAGGGGTGGGTGGAAAAGTATCCGCAGTCCCACATCCACGGGGCCGAGCGCGACATGGTCCGCCGGGCGGACCACGTGGTCACCTGCTCGCGCTACATGGCCAGCCATGTGTCGACCGTGTTCGGCGTCTCCCCGGCCCGGATCACGCCGATCCAGAACGGGATCGATCCCGGGGACCTGGAGCCGGTCGCCTCCGACCTCGACGCGCTCCGGGCCCGCTATGCCGACCCCGATGAACGGCTTGTGCTGCTGGTCGGACGGCTCGTGTACGAGAAGGGCTTTCACCTCGCGCTCGACGCGCTCGCGCCCGTGATCGCAAAGCTCGGCGGGATCCGGTTCATCGTCGCCGGCACGGGGACCGCCGAGGCGGAGTTGCGCCGGCAGGCAAAGCGGCTCGGGCTGGACCGCAACGGCGTATTCCTCGGCTGGGTCGGCGACGACATGCTCCATTCGCTCTACCGGATCTCCGACCTGTGCATCGTGCCGTCCATCTATGAGCCGTTCGGGCTCGTCGCGCTCGAGGCGATGGCCTCCGGCTGTCTGTGCGTGGTGGCCGATACGGGCGGCCTGCGCGAGGTCGTGCCCGGCGACGGCACGGTCGGCCTGCGGTTCCCATCGCGCGACGCCGGCGCGCTCCAGGAAGTGCTCGAGCGCGTGCTCACCGATGACGACGAGCGGGCCCAGCTCGTCGCCGAAGCGCGCGAGCACGTGCTGCGCTTCGACTGGGGCGAAGTCGCTCGCGAGACGCTGGCCCTGTACGGCGAGCTCGCGCCGTCGGCGGGACGCCGGCTGGCGCCCAGCGGCGGCTGAGGACGGCCGGGGGCGGCCGCCGCTACCAGGCACGGGTCCTAACCCGCGGTTACTTCTTCTTGCGGTGCCGCTTGGGAATCTTGAGCTCGAGCCTCCGCGTCGTCACCTTGCCGTGCAGTTCGCTCACCTTGGCGGTGATCTTGACCCGGCCCGAGTGCGAGCGCACGAACCTCCGGCCCGCCGCCGACAACTTGACGGCGAGCTTGTGTGAGCCCTTGGACTTGATCGTGAACTTGCCGCTGCCGAGCGTGACCGACCGGTGCTTGCCCTTCTTGGACTTCGAGCGCGCGATGCTCGCCGAGGAGGCGTGGACGTTGACGGTCTCGGGCGCCGACAGCACGATCGTGATCGTGCACGGGAATGACGCGCAGGTGATGTTCAGTGTGACGGTCTCGCCGTTGGTCGTCGCGCCGCCGCCGACGGCCGCTGGCGCGATCGCGTCGGCCGCCCTGAACGGCTGCGCGAACACCGAGCCGTTGTCGATCCACGTCACCCACCCCTGGCCGGCGGCGTCGACCGCGCTGTTGAGTGATGCGACGCCGCTGTCGCTGTCGGAGTCGAGCCTCCCAGAGCTCCAGTTCTTCCCGCCGTCGGCGCTGTAGGAGAGCGTCACCGGGCCACCGGATCCACCCAGCAGGTAGGTCCCGTAGATGCCGCCGGAGCCGTCTTGAGATAGAGCGGCCTGCTGCTCGTTCTGGTCAGCCACGACGACCGGCGCAATGTCAAATTTCTCGGTCGCTGCGTCGAATCGGTGATAGATGGTCTGGCCGGAGAGCTGGTCCTCGAGGATCCCGAAACCGCTCGGGCCGCCGCCGACCGCCGCGTACTGGGTGTTGCAGTCTGCCTGCGTGACCGGGACCCTCCAGGCGGTGTTCGGCTGGCCCGGCGAGATGTTGTAGTTGTTGCTCGGCGACTGGTTGCCCGAGCCGTAGACGAATGCCGTTCCGAAGTCCTGCGCGCACCCGAGCGGGCCATTGGTGAACAGCGTCTCGAACACTCCCATCACGCCTCCCAGCGGCCCGCTTGAAATCGAGGCGAACTCGCCCGGTTCGTTGCCGAGCTGATCGGGATTGGTCGACGGTTCCAGCGATGCGAACCCGGCCGGGCAAGTCGCGCGCGAGCATTCCCGTGGTCCGGTCAGCGGAAACGCGTTGAACGTCGGTCCGGAGGGCCCGGCCGTGTCCCAGCCATAGCCGAGCACCCCTGTTCCGGGGACCGTGACCGCACTGACGGGCTCGGTGTCGGCGTTGAGGATGCCCGTGGTCACCGACCGGCCGCCGTTGATCAGGGTCCACGTTGCTCCACCATCGGTGGACTGCCACTCCTGCTCGGGCGTGAAGTCCTCGGCGCTGTTGCCGGACGCTCCGAACACGTCGGCGAGAATCACCAGCGTGCCGCCGTCGCTGAGCACCTGGACGCCGTCGATGTGGTTCGACGAGTCGGCCGGGATCAGGCTGCCGCTGTGCGAACAGGCTGTAGCCCCGAGCGGCAGGACGCAATACTGCACGAAGTCGGTCCCGCCGCCCAGCTCCTGCTGGTTGGCCCACGCGATCACCGCAGCGCCCGCGGAGTCGACCGCAATCGACGGCGGGCCGCTCGACAACGGTGATGAGACCTTGACCGGGCCGCTGGCCGCCGCTGCACCGGCGGCTCCCAGCAGTGTCAGCGCCACTGTCAGCAGCCCCGCCAGCACGAACCGACGTAGCGCTGCGCTCACCATCTGCTGGCACCTCTCGATACCGGACAAAGCGGTCCCCCTTTGATCCCCGTGGGTAGTTCGTGCGCTCCCCTAACGAGCAGCGACCACAATGTCATAACAGCGCTACGGAGGCAACCGCTCCGCCCTAACGGGTTAGGCGAACCACAAGCCGGCGGTTAAACGACGAGGGCCCGGCGCCGTAGCGCCGAGCCCTCGCCAAACACTCGCCTGTTAAGACGAATTACATCATCCCTGACATGTCAGGCATGCCACCGCCCGGAGCGCCACCGGCATCCCTCTCGGGCACCTCGGCGACGATCGCCTCGGTGGTGAGGATGTTCTTGGCGATCGAGGCCGCGTTCTGCAGCGCCGACCGCGTGACCATCGCGGGATCGATCACGCCCGCGGCGACGAGATCGACGATCTCATTCGACGCCGCGTTGAGGCCGTAGCCCTTCTTGGCCTTGCGGACGTCGTTGACGACGACCGAGCCCTCGAGACCGGCGTTCTCGGCGATCTGACGGAGCGGCTCCTCGAGGGCGCGGACGACGATGAGCGCCCCGGTCCGCTCGTCCGGCTCTTCGATCAGGTCGACGTTGAGCGCCTTCTGGGCCGCCAGCAGCGCGACGCCGCCGCCCGGCACGATGCCCTCCTCGAGGGCCGCACGGGTGGCCTGCAGCGCGTCCTCGACGCGGTGCTTCTTCTCCTTCATCTCGGTCTCGGTGGCCGCACCGACCTTGACGACCGCGACGCCGCCCGACAGCTTCGCAAGGCGCTCCTGGAGCTTCTCGCGATCGAAGTCGGAATCGGTGTTGTCGATCTCGGACTTGATCTGGTTGATCCGGCCCTTGATGTCATCGCTGGAGCCAGCACCGTCGACGATCGTCGTCGTGTCCTTGGCGACGACCACGCGACGAGCACGGCCGAGCTGCGAGACCTGGGTGTTCTCGAGCTTGAGGCCCATCTCCTCGGTGATCACCTCGCCGCCGGCGAGGATCGCGATGTCCTCGAGCATCCGCTTGCGGCGGTCACCGAAGCCCGGCGCCTTGACCGCGACGCCGGTGAAGGTGCCGCGGAGCTTGTTGACGACCAGCGTCGCGAGCGACTCGCCCTCGACGTCCTCGGCGATGATCAGCAGCGGCTTGCCCGACTGGATCACCTGCTCGAGCACGGGAAGCACGTCCCGGACCGAGCCGATCTTCTGGTTGGCGATCAGGATGAAGGGGTCCTCGAGGACGGCCTCCATGCGCTCCTGGTCAGTGACCATGTAGGGCGAGATGTAGCCCTTGTCGAACTGCATGCCCTCGGTGAACTCGAGGTCCATGCCGAACGTCTGGCCCTCCTCGACGTTCACGACGCCGTCCTTGCCGACCTTCTCGATCGCGTCGGCGATCACGTCACCGATCTCGTCGTCGCCGGCCGAGATCGTCGCGACGCGCGCGATCTGGTCCTTGCCGGAGATCTCCTTGGACTGCGTCTCGATGTTCTTGACGACGCTGTCGACGGCCTTCTCGATCCCGCGCTTGAGCGCGAGCGGGTTGGCCCCGGCGGCGACGTTCTTCAGGCCTTGGCGGACGATCGCCTGGGCGAGGACCGTCGCGGTCGTCGTCCCGTCACCGGCGACGTCGTTGGTGGCGGTGGCGACTTCACGCACGAGCTGTGCGCCCTGGTTCTGGAAAACGTCCTCGACCTCGATCTCACGAGCAATCGTGACGCCGTCGTTGGTGATCGTCGGCGCGCCAAACTTCTTGTCCAGGACCACGTAGCGGCCCTTGGGGCCGAGCGTTACCTTGACGGCGTTGGCTACCGCGTCGACGCCCTGCTCGAGCGCCTTGCGGGCCTCCGAGTCGTACTTCAGTTCCTTGTGTGCCATAAGTGTTCTGTGTCTCCTAGAGGGGGTCTACTGGACCTTTGCGAGCACGTCCGACTCGCGGAGGACGAGCAGCTCCTCGCCGTCCACCTTGATCTCGGTGCCGCCGTACTTGCTGTAGAGGACCTCGTCGCCCTCGGCGACGTCGAGCGGCGTGCGCTTGCCGGTGTCCTCGCTGATCTTGCCGTCGCCGACGGCCAAAACCTTGCCCTTCTGGGGCTTCTCCTTGGCGGTATCGGGCAGGACGATCCCACTGGCGGTGGTCTCCTCCTCCTCGATGGCCCGTACGATCAGACGATCGCCGAGGGGCTTGAGCTTCATGTGATCAGACCTCCGGTTGAATGTTGCGAAGCGGTGCTTTGGCACTCGACGACACAGAGTGCCAGCGCCTACTGCACTATAGCTGGCCGAAACCTCTAATCAAGGCGAATTTGGCACTCCGGTGTTAAGAGTGCCAGGCGAACCGTTCAAACCGGCCTCCGCGATACGCTCAACTCGTGCCCGCAGGTCTGGAGAAGCGGTTCGAGGGTCTTCCCGTGGCCGAGTACGACGACGGGCTGCTGGTCGTCCAGGCACAGACCCACCGGGCGCGCCGCAAGGGGCTTTCGCGGCTCGACGCGCTCGACCCCAACCACGCGCTTTACATCCCGCAATGTCCTGCCTTGCACACCTTCGGGATGCGGTTCGCCCTCGATCTGATCTGGCTGAACAACGCCGGCACGGTGGTCCGCATCGACCGGGACGTGGTGCCGTGGCGGATGCGCTTCTGCGCCAGCGCGAGATCGGTCGTCGAGACGGTCGCGGGGCGGGCGGATGCGTTCCGCGCGGCCGGGGTCGGGGACAGCCCGATCCAGGCTGCCGCGCGCAGCTAGTTGCGCGCGCCGCCGAGGCCGTGGAGCCGGTCGCGGAGCTGCTCGGGCGGATTCTCGATGATCTGCGAGAAGCGGACGACGGTCACCGTGTCGTCCATGGAGACCTTGCGCCCGTAGATCTGCTCGAGGAAGTGGATCATCTCGTCGGCGCGGCGGAACTCCGGGTTGTCGTGCTCGATCTCCCGCGGTGACAGGTCCCGTACGCGCTTGACCTCGACCTGATCGATCACCGCGTGAAAGATCTTCTCGCGCGGGGAGTGCTGGTAGCCGATCGTGACCAGCACGCACTCGTTCTTGTGGTACTTGTGCGACTTGTCGCCGAGCCGGATCGTCGCGGTCTTGCGCCCACGCCGCAGCTGATCGCCGAACACCGACGAGTAGAAGTTCAGAACCCGCACAGCCGTTCGCTCCTCGGGTAGATCATGGCTGTCGCAGCCTACCGGTCCGGTGGCGATCGCGACATGGCACGGCGGACCATTTCGCGTTCACCGGCATACGTCAGATCGCGCGACGCCTGCTCGATCGGCATCCAGCGCGCATCCTCGATCTCGTGGTCATGGTCGGCCACGTTCCCAGATACGTAGCGGAACAGATAGAAGCGGACGCGCTTGGCGACCGTCCGCCCTCGGCGCTCGTAGTTGTAGCGCACCTCGCCGAGCTCATCGATCAGCTCTCCGGTGACGCCCGCCTCCTCGGCGACCTCGCGCCGCGCGGCCTCCTCGGGCGACTCGTCGCCGTCGGGATGGCCTTTGGGCAACCCGAGCACCCGGCGGCCGTCGGCGTCCCGCTTGACGGGGACGATCACGACGACCTGGTCCCCATCTACGACCACGCCCCCGGCTGAGAAGTCGCGCAGCCGCGTCCGCCCGTCAGAAGACATAGCGCTCGAGCGCGCCGGGATCGTGCACGGTCAGCCTGCCGCGTCCCTGAGTGATGATCCCTGCTCGCTCGAGCACGGCCAAAAAGCGGCTCGCGGATTCTCTCGAGGAACCCGCGAGCTGGGCGAGATCGCTCTGGGTGGCGGTGATCAGCACGTCGCGCTCGGGCGAGCCCTCGGACCGCGCCGAGGCGACCAGCTCCGCGAGCACCGATGCCACGCGGCTCTGCACCGTCTGAAACGACTGGCGCGTGAGGCGCTCGTTGGTCTCCCGGAGCCGCCGGCTCAGCGCCGCCAGCAGCTTGACCGCGATGTTGGGGTGCTCGCGCAGCATCCTGCGCATGTCGCCCGCGAGGATTGCGATCACCTCGATGTCCTCGAGCGCCTCGACCGTCGCCGAGCGCTCTTCCTCGTCGAAGATCGCAAGCTCGCCGAAGATGTCACCCGGCCCGAGTGTCGCCAGCGTGATCGACCGTCCGTCGGTGTGCTCGCGGACCGCGCGCACGTGGCCCGAGCGAACGACGTAACAGGTGTCGCTGCGATCACCCTCTCGAAACACTGACTCGCCGGCGCTGAACGTCCGCGGTACGGTGACGGAGGCGACCTGCGCCAGATCGTCGTCGCCGAGCGCCGAAAACGCCGGTACGCCGTGCAGGAGCGCAATCGTCTCCTCGCTGGTCGCGACCATGATGTGCAGGGATATCACACGCGCCTGCCGCCGGCGGGTTGAGCAGGTGTTTGCACTATGACCGCCCCAGTGGGCGTCGCTCTCCGCCGAGACCGCGGATGCCTCGTCAGACGAGGTCGAGCGCCTGGTCGCGACGGCGGCGGCGGATCGCGAACGCGACCCACAGCACGAGCGCGACCACCATCCCGAGCGGCACCAGCACCGCGAGCGTGATCAGGGCCACGCCGGCCGCGACCACGAGCACCCGGCCGGCGTCGTGCGCGGCCTTGCCGAGTGTGAAGCCGCCGCCCTTCGAGACCGGATGGCCGGGGACCATCGCGGCGTTGACCGTCACCGAGATGTTGCTGAAGTTGACCTGACGATGGAGGGACCGCAGCGAGGCCTCGAGGCGCGCGATCCTCGCCTCGACGGCACCGATCTGCGCGTTCAGGCTGTCGATCTCCGCGGTCGTCGTCGCCGCGGCGAGCTTTCGCACGAGCGCGGTGTGGAGCGCGCGCGCATCGGCGAGCCGCATGCCTACGCCGCCAATCGACTGCGTGATGTCCTGCGTCGAGTCGGTACGGGAGACGACCGATGCGCCCTGCAATCGTGACAGGGCCGCCATCGTCTGGCCCAGGTTCGCGCTCGGCACGCTGAGCTCGAACTGCGCGTAGCCGTTGGCGCGGTTGGCGGCCGTGACCTGCGAGCTCTTGACGACGCCGTTCTGCGCTGCGATTACGTTGAACACCTGTTGTGCGACGCCGTCGACGTTGCTCGGCTTGGTCGACAGCGACAGCTGCGCCGACTGCACGATCTGTCGGCCGGACGTCTGCGGGACCGGGGACGTGGCCGTGGGCGCAACCGCGGTCGTCGAAGGTGTCGCGGCCGCCCGCGATGCGGACTTGCCCGTACTCAGTGCGCCGAAGTTGCTCGACGCGGCGTGGCTGGCCGGGGCTCCGTTCGGTCCGTTGTTCGCGGCCGACCCGGCGCTCGCCCTGAGCGGAGCGCTCGGCGCCGCCGTGCTGGAGCTGGCCGAGCTTTGGCCGCTGAAGCCCGCGCCCCCTGACACCACGATCACAGCCACGACCGCCGCCACTACTCCGATCGCGGCGCCCGGAGCGAACAGCCATCGCCGGCGCGCACGCCGCGGTGTCGACGACGGGGCCCGCGCGAACCGCCGCGCGACGCGGTCGTCGAGCGCGTCGGTGAACGCGGGCCTCGGCACCGGTCGCTGGCCGGCGAGGATCAATGTCAACTCCGCGAGCTCCGCGTACTCGGGTTCGACCGCCTCGCCGGCCAGAGTCGCATCGATGACCTCGAGTGTCGTCATCTCGTTGTCATCAAAGGGATGCATCGCAGGCCTTTCTGAGCTTCTCCATCGTTCGATACAGCAGCGTCCCGGCCGCCGACTCGCTGATCCCGAGCACGCGCGCGAGCTCGGTGTTGTGCATGCCGGCGTGGAACTTCAACGCGATCACCTCACGCTCGCGCGCCGGCAGCTGGGCGAGCGCCTGCTCGACCACGGTGCGCCGCAGCGCGACCTCGGCGCCGTCCTCCGCGACCACGGCCGACGCGTCCTCCGGCTCGGTCACGAGCCGCGCGACGCGCTTGCGCCGCCGGAGCTCGTCGAGCGCCGCGTTGCGCGCGATCCCGAAGATCCAGGCGCGCTCCTCGCCGCGTCGCCGGTCAAACGTGCGGCGGCGGCGGTACGCGCGCTCGAACGCGAGCGCGGTCACGTCCTCGGCGGCCGCGCGGTCACAGAGCAGCGTCGCCACGTACGCATAGACGTCATCCCGGCTCGAGCGGTAAAGCGCCTCGAAACGGTCCCATGCGGTCTGGGATTCGGTCGATCCGCGGAGCGCCTGGGAGTCGATCACACCCTCACTACGAAACTGGGGCCAATCCGTCACAAGGTCGATATGGTGAATCGGGTGCGGATTGCGCTGTGGACAACAGTACTCGCGCTAGCCCTGCTCGCCGTGCCCGCCGGAGCCGTCGCGCACGCCAAGAACCCGACCCGGGCCCAGATCAAGACCGCGATCCAGAAGGCCGAGCGGTCGAAGTCGCTGTGGGCGACGGTCAACGTCTGCACCAGCGCCTCCAAGCAGGACACGATCGGGATCCGCGGCCAGATGCCGACGCTCGGCTTCGCCGCCTGGCTGTCGATGAACGTCCAGCTCAACTACTACGCCACCGCGAAAAAGCGCTTCATCACCGACACCAACGGGGGCGAGAAGTTCGTTCGGCTCGGGCGCCTTTCGACCGGCTTGCAGCAGGGCGGCGCGCTGTTCACATTCCAGCCGGGCAAGCAGCTGGTGAACGCGTCGGTCACGTTCATCTGGCGCCGCTCGGGCAAGCTGCTCGGCCAGACGACCCGGACCACGACCGCCGGGCACCCCAACGCGGACTTCGGCACCCCGGCGCACTACAGCGCCAGCCAGTGCCGGATCCACTGACCCGGGTCTCGGAACGGCTTAGTCCACTACGGACTCGAGCGTTCCGAGCGCTTCGAACAGCCGCGGGTCGTTGGTGATCACGCCGGTCACCCCCATCGCCTGCAGTGACCTGATCCGCGGCAGCTCGTCGACCGTCCACACGTAGAGCTCGCCGCCGGTCCGGCGCACGTGGCGCACCAGCCGCGGCGTGATCAGCCGCCAGTGCGCCATCAGCGCGTCACACTGCCCCGAGCCGATCGCGCGGGCGGCGCGGAGCGGCAGCGCCTCGCGCCAGGCGAGCAGCAGCGGCCAGGCCGGCAACCACATCAGGCGGTTCTGGAACGGATCGCGCCTCAGCTTCGGGACCGACCAGCCGAGCCTGACATCCGGCTCGACGGCTCTGATCAGCGCCAGGCTCTCGCGGAACTGACTCGAGATCAGCGCCCGGTGCAGCAGTCCGTAGGCGCGCAGCGCGCTCAGCACGCGCAGCTCATAACCCGGCAGCTTGAGATCGACGTCGAGCTCGACGGCGGCGAACGAGCTGCTCGCGAGGTGCTCGAGCCCTTCGTCGAGCGTCAGCACGTCGCGGCTGCGTGCGTCCTCGTAGTCGTGGGCGAGCAGCAACCGTCCATCGGTCCGGCTCGGGAGCACATCGAACTCGATCATGTCCACGCCCGCGGCGAGCGCCGCGTCGAAGCTCGCGCCGGTGTTACCGGGCGCAATCAGGTCGGCCCCCTTGTGGCCGACTCGTTTGACGGTGCTGGTGGTCAGCGCTGACAGCCCGGACACCAGAAGGTAGTGCGGTTGTCGTCGCCAGCCGGATGACGGGGGGCCGGGCCGGCCTCGGCGCGCCAGCTGGATGATTCGGGCGCCGCCCTTCGACGCGAGGCTGGATGCCGAGCGGGCGGCGCGCCCGAAGGCGAGCGGCCCAGGCCCCCCGCACGGGCCTGGACGATCGTCGCGCAGCGCGGGCACGGCCGGCCCGCCTGGCGATACACCTTTCTGGGCTCCCGCGGCGGGCCCGAGCGAGCCGACTCGAGCATCCCCGGGCGGACCGCCTCGATCACCGCGAGCGCCTCGGCATCCGACACCGACGCGACCCGGCGCCAGGGGTCGATGCCTGCCGCCCAGCACCCCTCGGCCTTCCACGCGTTGCCGATGCCGGCGACGTTGCGCTGGTCGAGCAGGGCGTCGCCGATCGCGCGCGTCTGGTCGTCAGCGTGCAGGCGGGCCAGGAAGCGGTCCCGGTCGAACTCGGGAGCGAGCACGTCCGGGCCGAGTGCCGCCAGGCGCTGATCCAGGCGGGCACGGCCGGCCGTCATCAACTCGAGCGCCGGACCGTCGAACTCCACCACCTGGTGGCCGCGGCTCTCGAACACGAGCCACGCCCGCCCGGCCGAGCGTCGCCAGCGACGACCCTCGGGGTAGATGCCCCATGCGCCGGTCATCCGCAGGTGCGAGTGGATCACGAGGTCTCCTTCGAAACCAACGAACAGATGCTTGCCGTGCGTTCGGATCTCGGTCACCGCGCGGCCGGCGAGACGCTCGGGCCAGCGATCGAGCCGGTGGCGCGGCTGGGGCATCGAGAGCTTGTCAGGCACCGCTCCCACCAGCACCGGCCGCATCCGCGCCGCGGCGTAGGCAATCGTGTCCCCCTCCGGCATCAGGCGCTCAGCGTCAGCCGCCGCGGCCCTTCCTGGAAGCCCAGTGCGATCAGTGCCTGCGCGAGGCTCGAGCCCATCGCCGCCTCCCCGTCGACCTTTTCCAGCGCGAGCCGCTTGATCGCGCCGGCACGCACCTGCTCGACGAGCGCGGCCAGCGCCGCCTCGATCCGCACATCGTCGCGCTCGACGAGCGTCTGCAGCGCGCGGCCGCCGCGCTCGAGGTACAGGATCGGCTCGCCGCCGACGAGCACCACGTACGCGCCGGCGGTGCGCGCCGGCCTGCGTCCTTCGAGCTTCGGCCACGGCAGCGCCGCGCCGTAGGGCTGCGCCGGGTCGACGGCCGCCAGCACCAGCGGCCGCGCCTCGTCATCGGGCCGTGACCGCAGCCGCTCGACGGCGCCCGGAAGGGCGAACTGGGCGCCGCCGAGCCCCTCGAGGAAATAGCCTCGGCGCGCGACCCCGAGCGTCTCGAGCTGCGAGAGCTCGGAGTAGATCGACGAGAAGCCCCCGACGATCCCCTCCGCGAGCACCTGCTCGCGGGTCACGATCCCGTAGCGCTCGAGCAGCAGCTCGCTCAGCGCGCGGCGGCGAGCGGCGGGGTCGACCTCGGCCCGCAGCAGCGGCTCGGTCAGCGACCACCGCCCCTGCACCTGCGCGGCTGCCCCGCCGCGCCGGCTGCCGGCTCCGAAGCGCCCGCGACGGGCGGTGGCGCGACGCGTGTGCTCGCGCTGCGCGCGCGCCAACGTCAGCCGCGGCGCGCGCAGCGGCGCGAACGCATCATTGGTGACGAGGCCGGCCCAGGCGAGGTCCCACAGCGCCTCCTGGATTTCTTCGGGGGAGAGCGAAACGTCGATCAGCAGGTCGGTGAAGAAGCATGCGCCGGCCGCGAGCCGCGCGCGGATGGCGTCGTGTTGCTCGCCCGAGGGGAGCTCGCCGCGATACGGCGGCGCGCCGAGCAGCGCGAGGTCGTCGCGGAAATACAGCGCGACCCGGCCTGAGTTGCGTCCGAGCGGGCCGGCGCCGATCCAGACCACCTCGCCGCTCGCGCACAGCTGGTCCATCCATACGGGCGAGTAGGCCCCGACCCGGCGCGGGAGCACGTCACGCTCCCAGGCGTCGGCCGGCAGCGCGAGGCCCTGCAGCGGGACCAGCACCTCGCGCAGGCGGTCGACGCCGGCGCCCGAAGGCGAGTGGCGGTCGACCCCCTGCCAGGCGGGCAAGAAGCGTGCCAGCTCGCGCTGCTCGGCGGGCTCGATCTCCTTTCGCAGCACCGCGAGCGAGGCGCGCCGCAGCCGCCGCAGCACCTCCGGATCACACCACTCCCGGGTCGAGCCGCCAGGGCGCAGCTCGCCGCGGATGAGGACGCCGTCGCGCTCGAGCTCGCGCAGCGGGGCCGCCGCGTCGATTCCATAACGGGCTGAAAAATCGGCGGTCGTGAACGGACCGTGGGTGGCGGCGAACCGCCTCACGAGCCGCAGCAGCGCGTCGGGCACGTCCTCGAGGAACGCGGCCGGCAGGCCCCCGGGAGGTGCGACGCCGAGCGCGTCGCGGTACAGGCCCGCGTCGGCCGCATCGATCCAGCGCTCCTCGCCCTTGACGCGGACGCGGGCGACGCGCCGCTCGCCGGCGAGCTCCTCCAGCATGCGTTCGGGGGCGAGACCTTCGAGTACGCGCGTGCGGAGCTCCTCGAGCGTCAGGTCGCCGACCCGCCGCAGCACGTCCAGCATCCCGTCACGCGAGGTGGCCTTCGTCTGACTCGACAGGCACTGCAGGTCGGCCTCGACCTGTTCAAGCGCGCCCGGATCGATCAGGTCGCGCAGCTCCTCTTGCCCGAGCAGCTCGCGCAGCAGATCGCGATCCAGCGACAGGGCGGCCGCGCGGCGCTCGGCGTTGGGCGTGTCACCCTCGTACATGTAGGTCGCGACGTAGTCGAACAGCAGCGACGAGGCGAACGGCGAGGCGGTCGCGGTCTCGACCTCGATCAACGAGATCTCGCGCCGTGCGAGCGCGCCCAGCAGCGCCATCAGGCCGGGAACGTCGAGCACGTCGCGCAGGCATTCGCGGTATGTCTCGAGCACGATCGGAAACTCCCCGTACTGCTTGGCGACCTCGAGCAGTGACTGGGACTTCAGCCGCTGCTGCCACAGCGGCGTGCGTTTGCCCGGCCGGGCCCGCGGGATCAGCAGCGCCCGGCCGGCGTTCTCGCGAAAGCGCGCGCCGAACAACGCCGAGCCGCCGAGCTCGGCGACGACGAGGTCCTCGATCTCGTCGGGCTCGAGCATCACCAGGTCGGCACCGGGCGGCTCTTCGGCGTCGGGCAGGTGGACGATGATCCCGTCGTCGGAGTAGATCGCGTCCGCTTCGAGCCCGAGCTCATCGCGGATCCGAGCGCTCAGCGCGATTGACCAGGCCGCGTGTACGCGGCCGCCGAACGGGCTCAGGACGCACAGCCGCCAGTCGCCGATCTCGTCGCGGAACCGCTCGACCACGATCGCCCGGTCCGACGGCACCACCCGGGTCGCCCGCTCCTGTTCGGCGAGGAACTCGATCAGGTTGTTGGCGGCGCGCCGATCGAGGTCGTACTCGCGCTGCAGCGTCTCTGACTCCTGGCCGACCGCCCAGCGCGCGAACGCGCCGATCGCCTCGCCAAGCTCGCGGGGGCGCCCGACGCTGTCACCCTTCCAGAATGGGATCGCCCCGGGCAGCCCGGGTGCCGGCGTGACGATCACCCGGTCGCGGCCAATCTCCTCGATTCGCCACGTAGTCGCCCCGAGCAGGAAGGTCTGTCCCGGGCGCGCCTCGTAGACCATCTCCTCGTCGAGCTCGCCGACGCGGCGGCCGTCGGGGAGCGTGACCGAGTAGAGGCCGCGGTCAGGGATCGTGCCGGCGTTGGTGACCGCCAGCTGGCGGGCGCCGGGACGGGCGCGGATCGTCCCGGCCACGCGGTCCCACACGATCCGTGGGCGCAGCTCGGAGAACTCCGACGAGGGGTAGCGCCCGTCGAGCATGTCGAGCACGTTCTCGAGTTGCGTGCGCGGCAGCTCGGCGTAACTGTGCGTACGGGTGACCAGCGCGTACAGGTCGTCGACGCTGACCGGCTCGTCGTCGGGGGACGCGGCGGCGATCGCCACGATCTGCTGGGCGAGCACGTCAAGCGGGTTGCGCGGCACGACGGTGGTCTCGATCGCCCCCTCGCGCATGCGCTTGGCCACGACCGCGCACTCGAGCAGGTCGGCGCGGAACTTGGGGAAGATCCGACCGCGGCTGACGTCGCCGACCGAGTGGCCCGCGCGCCCGATCCGCTGCAGCCCACGCGCGACCGACTTGGGCGACTCGACCTGGATCACGAGGTCCACAGCGCCCATATCGATCCCGAGCTCGAGGCTCGAGGTCGCGACCAGGCACGGGAGCTCGCCGGCCTTGAGCTGCTCCTCGACCACCGTCCGCTCCTCGCGCGACAGCGAGCCGTGGTGCGAGCGGGCCAGCTCGCGCTCGCCGAGGTCGTTGAGCCGCAGCGCGATCCGCTCGGCGGAGCGGCGGTTGTTGACGAACAGGATCGTCGACTTGTGAGCCTCGATCAGCTTCAACAGCTCCGGGTAGATCGCGGGCCAGATCGAGCGCCGCGTGGCCTCGCTGCCGCCCGCGAGCGGATCGAGGTCCGGCGCGGGGGTGTCATCGGGCTCGACCATCGACTCGACCGGGACCTGGATCTCCAGGTCGAGCTCCTTGCGGACGCCGGTGTCGACGACTCGGCAGGTGCGATGCGGGCCGACCATGAAGCGGCCGACCTCCTCGAGCGGGTTCTGGGTCGCCGACAGCCCGATCCGCTGCAGGTCTGAACCGGCCGCCTCACTGAGGCGCTCGAGCGTCAGGGCGAGGTGTGAGCCGCGCTTGGTTGACGCGACCGCATGGATCTCGTCGACAATCACCCACCGCGCCCCCTCGAACAGTTGCTGCGCGCGGCCGGTCAGCATCAGGTACAGAGACTCGGGCGTCGTGATCAGGATGTCGGGCGCCTCGCGGAGCATCCGCTGGCGTTCGCGCTGGGGCGTGTCGCCGGTGCGGACGGCGACCTCGAGCTCGGCTCCGATCCCGCGTAGCGGCGTGCGCAGGTTGCGGTCGATGTCGTAGGAGAGCGCTTTCAGCGGGGAGATGTAGACGAGACTGGTCCGCCGCTGCTTGGGGTCGGTCGGGCGATCGGGATCGTTGGCGAGCTGATCAATCGCGTACAGAAATGCGGCCAGCGTCTTGCCCGACCCGGTCGGGGCCGAGATCAGGACGTGCTCGCCCGAGGCGATCGCGGGCCACGCCTGCTCCTGGGCGGGCGTCGGCGCCGCGAACGCCGCCTCAAACCACTCTCGGGTGCGCGGGCTGAAGGCGTCAAGTGACACTCATCCGAGCGTACAGATCGCGCCCACCCAGCCCGAGGGGCTACTCAGCGTCCATGAACGCTATCCGCGGCGTCAGCCCGGCACTGCCGTCGAGCGTCGCGATCCGGCGTCCCTCCTGGACCGCGGGGCGGATCTCGTGCAGGTGTGGATCCAGCCGCCGGTGCAGCGCCTCGAGATCCTCGACGACCACCACCAGGCCCCAGAAGCGCGCCGCGCCCTCGAGATCCGGCACTTCGACGATCTCCATGATCGCCGGGCCGAGACGGCGAAATCCCTGCCGGTGGCGGTCGGCGTCGGTCTCGCGGACGAGCCGCAGCGGCATGTCGTGCGCCGCCAGCGCCGCCGACGTACGCTCGAACTCACCCGTGACGATCACGAAGTGGTCGAGCGCGAGGGCGCCGTTGTCGTGCGCCACCGCCGAGGGGTCCGGTTGCGGCTGGCCGGCCACCGCCGTCGGCAGTCCGTCGATCTGGTCGGTGGCGTCGACGCCGGCGAGCGTCCAGCGGGTGATTCCCTTGCCGCTGACGCCGAGCTGGATCATGACCCCGCCGAGCGTCACCCGATCGGCGGGATCGACCGCAAAGCCGAGCGCGCCCCACCGCTCAGGCGGGTCGGCGACGTCGAGCCCGACGAGCCGCGCGCTCATCCGACGAGCAGCACGAGCTTGCCGCGCAGGTGCCCGGCCTCGCTGTCACGGTGCGCATCGGCGATCTGCTCGAGCGGGTAAGTCTTGAAGACTTCAAGCGCGAACCGTCCCGCCTCGATCTCTCGGCCGACGTCCGCCAGCGCGTACATCGCGCGCGAGGTGCCCATCCCGCCGCTGAAGCGCGCGCCGGTCGCCTGCGCGCCCTGGTAGTCGGCGATCGTTACCACCAGGTCGGGCGTCCCCGCGAGCTCGACCAGCGCAGGGAGCGCGCCGCCGCCGTGCGCATCCAGCGCGGCGTCCACGCCGTCGGGTGCGATCGCGCGTACGCGCGCGACGAGACCGTCGCCGTAGGTCGTCGGCTCGGCGCCGAGCGAGCGCAGGTACTCGTGGTTGGCCGGGCTCGCGGTCCCGATCACGCGGGCGCCCCGGTTGCGCGCGATCTGCACCGCGGCGCTTCCCACGCCTCCCGCCGCGCCGTTGATCAATACCGTCGTGCCGTCGCCGACATCGAGCACGTCAAGCGCGCGCGTCGCGGTCTCGACCGCGACCGGCAGCGCGGCGGCGCCCGCGAAATCCAGTGACGGCGGGATCGGCGCGTAGTTCTCGAGCAGTGCCAGCTCGGCGGCTCCGCCACCCCCGGCCGCGAACCCGAACACCCTGTCACCGGACTCGGCGTCGGTGACGCCCTCGCCGATCTCGTCGACGACGCCCGCTACCTCGCGCCCGGTGGTCTGGGGCAGCTCGCCGGGCATCGTCCCAGCGCGCATCTTGTAATCGACGGGGTTGACTCCGACGGCGCGCACGGCGACGCGGATCTGTCCCGGACCGGGATGTGGATCGGGGAGGTCCACCAGCTGCAGCACCTCGGGTCCGCCGTACTCGCGGAACTGGACCGCCTTCATCGACACGCCTTCCGGTTTGACGTCACGGCACTCAAGCTTGGCAGCTAGCCCCCGCCGAGCTCCCGAGCCCGAGCGAACACCGCGTCGAGCATCGGCTCGGTCAGCTTGCCCGTGAACGTGTTCTGCTGGCTGGGGTGAAAGCAGCCAAGCAGCCCGAAGCGCCCGACCTGGGCCTCGGACCCGTGGCCGAAGCGCGGCCGCGGGCGCGGCACCGACGCGCCGCCCAACGCGAGCACCCGCAGCGCCGCGTCCCACGCGAACGCTCCCAGGCAGACGATCACCCGCGCGGCGCGCAGCAGCGCCAGCTCGCGCTCGAAGAACGGGAGGCAGGTGTCGCGCTCGACCGGAGTCGGCTTGTTGGCCGGCGGGGCGCAGCGGACCGCCGCCCCGATCCAGCAGCCGGTCAGCCGCAGCCCGTCATCGAGAGCGACGGACTCGGGCTGGTTTGCATAGCCGCCCCGCCAGAGGGCGGCGAACAGCCAGTCGCCGGAACGGTCACCGGTGAACACGCGGCCGGTCCGGTTGCCGCCGTGCGCGGCGGGCGCGAGCCCCAGCACGATCACCGTCGCGGCCGGATCGCCGAATCCGGGCAGCGGGCGGCCCCAGTACTCCTGGTCGGCGAACGCCGCCCGCTTGACGCGCGCGACCTCCTCGCGCCAGGCGACCAGCCGCGGGCAGCGCCGACACGCGACGATCTCGTTCTCGAGCGCGGCGAGCTCGCTCACGCCTGCGCGTCGGGGAGCAGCCCGAAGATCAGCCGGTCGATCACCGGCGCCAGGTCGAGCACGTCCTCGGGCTCGCCGAGCCGCACCTGGCGCGAGACCAGCTCGGAGACCGCGCCCACGGCGGCGAACGTGTCAAGCGGCGACTCGAAGCGCCCGATCAGGCCACGCCGGGCAGCGGCGGCGTTCTCGGCGTCGACCACATCGGCGAACGTCTGCAGGATCCGGTCGCGCTGCTGTGCGGCACGGGGGCCGGCGCCGATGATCTCGACCAGCAGCGTCTGCGCGAATTCGGGGTGCTCGGAGATGGCAGTCAGGAACGCCCGCGTCCCGGCCCGCATGCGCTCGCGCGCGTCACTCGGCGCCCTCGCAGCGGCGCGCGCCATCGACTCTTGGACGACCCGCCGCGCGTGATCAAACAGGCTCAGCATGCACTCCTCCTTGTTGGCGAAGTGCTCGTAGAAGGTCGCCTTCGACATCCCCGCGCGGCGGCTGATCGACTCCGAGCTGGCGCCGGCGTAGCCGCTCTGTGCGAATTCGAGCGCCGCAGCTTGCAACAGGCGGTCGCGTTGCAGCGGCAGCCGGACCTCGGGCGGCGGAGCGTGTCGCCCCCTGGCCGCGGTCATACCTCTTTCAGCGCGCGTCCGTAGTGGCGCTCGTAGTACTCGCGGTAGGCACCGGAGCGGATCGGCTCCCACCACCAGGCGTTGTCGCGGTACCAGTCGACGGTCAGCCGCAGGCCGTCCTCGAATCGCGTCCGCGCGCGCCACCCCAGCGTCTCGAGCTTGGCCGACGAGAGCGAGTAGCGACGGTCGTGCCCGGGACGGTCGGTGACGTACTCGATCAGCGATTCGTCGGCGCCGGTGAAGGCCAGGATCCGCTTCACGACCTCGATGTTCTCGCACTCGTCGGGCCCGCCGCAGTTGTAGACCTCCCCGGGCTTGCCGTGTTCGAGCACGTGACCGATGCCGCGCCCGAAGTCCTCGACGAACAGCCAGTTGCGCACGTTACGCCCGTCGCCGTAGACCGGCAGGTGGTCGCCCGCCAGCGCGTTGAGGATCATCAGCGGGATCAGCTTCTCTGGATACTGGCGCGGCCCGTAGTTATTCGAGCCCCGGCAGACAAGCGTCTCGAGCCCGTAGGTATGGAAGTAGCTGCAGACGAGCAGGTCGGCACCCGTCTTGGTCGCGCTGTACGGGCTCGAGGGCGCCAACGGCGACGTCTCGATGAATGACCCGGACTCGATCGAGCCGTAGACCTCGTCGGTGGATACCTGGACGTAGCGCAGGCCCCGCTCGCGCGCGGCCTCGAGCAGCACGTGCGTTCCCTGACCGTTGGTCACGCTGAACGCGAACGGCTCGGCGATCGAACGATCGACGTGCGTCTCGGCGGCGAAGTTGACGACCGCCTCGGCGCCCGCGACCGCGTCGGCGACAGCGGCCGGATCCTCGATCGCACCCTGGACGAAGCGAATCTCGTCGGCCACATCACGCAGGTTCTCGAGCCGCCCCGCGTAGGTGAGCTTGTCGAGCACGGTCACTTCATCGCCGTGCTCGCGGACGCGCAGGTCGGCGAACGTCGAACCGATGAAGCCGGCGGCGCCGCAGACGAGCAACTTCACGCCGGCACCTCGGCGACCTGCGACATGAATTCGCGCAACCCCGCCTGCCAGCCCGGCAGGGCCGGAGCGCCGCGCTCGGAGCGCATCACGCTGTACGCCGGCCGCTGCGCGGGCAGCGGGTACTGCTCGGTCGCGATCGGGCGCACCTCGCAATCGAGGCCGGCGACCGCGACGACTTCCTGCGCTAGGTCAAACCACGAGCAGTCGCCGGCGCACGTCACGTGCAGGACGCCCAGCGGCGGTGCCGCGGCGAGCCCGACCAGCGCCTGCGCAAGGTGGCCTGTATACGTTGGGCAGCCGACCTGGTCGGAGACGACGTCGATCTGGTCGCGCTCGCCGGCGAGCCGCAGGATCGTCTTCGGAAAGCATTTGCCGGCCGCGCCGAACAGCCACGATGAGCGCACGATCGTGTGACTCTCGGGCGCGGCGGCCGCGACGTCACGCTCGCCCTCGAGCTTCGATCGACCATAGGCCGACAGCGGCTTGACGGGATCGGACTCGACGTACGGTGACGTCTTGCGCCCGTCGAACACGTAGTCCGACGAGACGTGGATCGTCCACGCGCCATGGGCTGCCGCCGCGCGCGCCACGGTGCCCGCGCCGGCGCCGTTGACGGCCAGCGCCTCGAGGTAGTGCTCCTCGGCGCCATCGACGTTGGTCCACGCGGCACAGTTGATGACGACGTCCGGGCGCGATTGCGCGATCGTCTCCTGGACCGCCGCCTGATCGGTGATGTCCACCGACAAGCGGGCCACCGCGAGCGGCTCGTGGCCGCCGGCCGCGCACGCCGTACGGACGTCGGAACCGAGCATCCCGGCTGCCCCGGTGATCAAGATGCGCATCGCCGCAAGGGTAGTCAGGCCGCCCGCGCGGCGCGCGCCGCAAGGGTAGTCAGGCCGCCAGCGGCGCACGTGAAGTTGGCTACGAGGGTCCTACGTTGCAGGACTGTTTCGTTCCGTTGGGGTCCGAATTACGCCTCGCGTGTGATCTGCTGAAGACTCTCTCAGTGACTCCTGAGCGGCGGTTTACTCGCTACATCATCGGCGCTCGGATCCGTTTCCTGACCGTTCGACAAGCGGCTGCCCTGGCGGTTGCCGCGCTGGCGATCGAGGCGATCGTGTGGGGGTTCGCGCGCGACGACGGCCTGCACCACCATCCCCCGCTCGGCTCGTTGACGCCACCTGACCTGCCGTCTGAGGCACACCTGCTGTCGATCGTCGTCGGCCTGTCGCTGTTGGCGGTCGTCCCGCGACTGTGGCGCGGGACGCGCACGGCAGCCTCGCTTGCGATCGCCGGCCTGGTGACGCTCACGGTGCTCAGCGTGCTCAGGGGCCACTACGAGCAGGCCTCGCTCGAGGCGGCGCTCGCGGTGATGCTCGTCGCGGCCCGAAGCTCATTCCCGCTCGGCTGTCGCAACCGGCCGCGGCTGGCGGTCGTGTTGGCCGCGCTCGGCGCATGGGGGCTTGCCTACTGCGCGCTGCGCGTGGCTCCGCTGGTCCCGGCCCACCCCGCGCACGAGATCGAGCGCGCGCTGCGTCACTCGGTCGCGCACGCGTTGCGCTTCTCGGCGGTCGCCCGGCGCAGCGATGACTGGACCTCGCTGATCGACGGGCTGATCGGATGCGCGGTGCTGATCTCGGTCCTCGCGATGCGTTCGCTGCTGCGTCCGGCTCCCAGCGATAACCGCCACATCGATCACGAGTACCGGGCGGCGAAGGCGATCGTCGAGCGCCACGGCGAGGACTCGCTCTCGCCGTTCATCCTGCGGCCCGACAAGGCGCTCCAGTTCGCGGCCGGGGGCGTGCTCTCCTACCGGGTGATCCGCGGCACCGCGATCGTCTCCTCGGACCCGGTGGCGCCCGGCGATCAGGCGCCCGCGGTGCTGGCGAGCTTCCTCGATCTCGCGCGCGCGCGCGGGTGGCAGGTGGTGGTGTGGGGCGCGTCGGAGCGCCATCTGGCCGCCTACGCCGACCTCGGGCTCCACGCGGTCCGCGCCGGCGAGGAGGCGTTCGTGGATCCGCTCCAGTTCACGCTCGAGGGCCGCAAGGTCCGCAAGCTGCGCCAGTCGGTGCACCGCGTCGAGCGCCGGGGATGGGAGATCTCGATCCGCGAGGGCCGAACGATCGACACCGCACTCGAGCTCGAGATTGACGCAGCTCGAGTGGGACTGGCGCGCGCGCCAGCGGCGCGTGCTCGGGTTCGCGATGGGCATGGGCGTCTACGAGGCACACGTCCGCCCCGATGACCTGTACGTGCTCGCGCGCTCGCCCGAGGGCCGCCTCGGCGCCGCGATGCGGTTCGTCAGCCACTGCGACAAGCTCTCGCTCGACACGATGCGCCGCCTTGGCGACACGCCGAACGGACTCAACGAGGCGCTGGTCTGCCGGGCGCTCGAGGCGGCGCGCGAGCGTGGGGTAAAGGAGGTCAGCCTCAACTACGCCGGTCTCGCGCACCTCGTTCGCGAGAGTCCCGGCGCCGCGCCGGTTCCTGTCGAGCGCGATCATGGTCGTGCTCGGCCGCCGCTTTCAAATGGAGCGGCTGGTTCGCTTCAACGAGAAGTTCGCGCCGCAGTGGCGGCCGCGCTATCTGGTCTACGAGACGCGTGCCGCGCTGCCGCGTGCGGTCGTGCGGGTGCTCCAGGCGGAGGGCTACGTCCCCGAGCTGAGAGTGCCGCGTCTGCCGCGACGGTCGGCTGCCGCTCCCCCGTCCGGTGGCCCGCTCGCCACAGGCGCGGGGTGCCGGGTGACCGCTCGCCGCCGCGCGGGCAGAACGCAGCGCGCTGTTCGTGGCGCTCGGGCTGATGGTGATCGGATTCGGCGGCGCCTACAGCTACTGGGAGTCCTACTACCAGCATCGCGGCTTTCAGACGGTGGCCCTGGTCGCCGGCGCGCACCAGGGACGGCTGGTCGGCGTCAACTTCTATTCCCGCGCGTTGGGGCGCAAGGCCGACTATCTCGCCTACCTCCCGCCCGGCTACGCCCCAGCACGCCGGCGCTACCCCGTCTACTACCTGCTGCACGGCAGCCCGGGCCGCCCGGAGGTGTACGTGACGATCGCCAACATGGGGCTGCGGATGGACGACCTCGTCGCGCGCCACCGGATGCAACCGATGATCCTCGTCTACCCCGACGGCCGGATCGGCGGCAGCACGTACTCCGACTCCGAGTGGGCGAACACTCCGTCGGGCGCCTACATGAGCTACGTGATCAACGTCGTCAATGACGTCGATCACCGGTTCGCGGCGATCGACAACCGCGGCGCGCGCGTGATCGCCGGCTTCTCGGCCGGCGCGTACGGCGCCACCAACATCGCGTTGCACAACCTCGGCGTGTTCGGAGCGCTGCAGTCCTGGTCGGGCTACTACCTCGAGACCCGCAGCGGCGTGTTCGCCCACGCGAGCCCGGCGGTGCTCGACTACAACAGCCCGCTCGACTATGTCCGGACGCTCGGTCCGGCGCTCGCGGCCGACCCGCTGCGCGCGTTCTTGTTCATTGGGCGAGACGACAACTCGAGTCCGCAGACCGCGCCGATGGCGCGCGCGCTCGCCGCCCGTGGCGCGCGCGTCAGCTACGCGCTGTATCCCGGCGGCCACGACTGGCAGCTCTGGCACGCCCACCTCGACCAGATGCTGATCCTCGCCGCACGCGATGTCAGCCAGGCTCCGCGGTCGGGAACGGGTCACGCCAGGACGCTGACCCCGGGCGTGGTCCCGATCCCGCGCGGGCTCGGACGCCGCCACGCGCGGCGAAACCTCCGCCAGCCTGCAGGCGCGGCGGGATGACCGCGCCGGCGGGACTTGCGCTGGCGCTGCTGTCGGCGGCGCTGATCAACCTCGGCTTCCTGCTCCAGCACCGCGGACTGACCGGCGGCGTGCGCCGGGAGGCATTGGGGGCGACGCTGGCCGGGGCGCTGCACAACCCCACCTGGCTCGGCGGCCAGCTGCTGGGCTGGACCGGGTTCGGGGCGCAGATCGTCGCCGTCGCGATCGCGCCGCTGGCGCTCGTGCAGGCGTTCGCCGCGGGGGGACTCGCGCTCTCGGTCCCGCTCGCCGCAGGCCTCTTCTCCTACCGGCTCGCGCGATCGCAGGTGCTCGCTGTGCTGACGATCGCGGTCGCGCTTGCGTCGTTGCCGATCGACTTTGGGACCGGCCGCGATCACCTCGAGCCGGGCGCGCTGCTGATCTGCGTGATCGCCGCCGCGGCTCTCGGAGCGGCGCTGTGCGCGATCCGATCAGCCGTGACGCAGGCGATCGCCGCCGGGATCTTCTACGGGATCGCCGACGCCGCGATCAAGGCCGTCGCGACCGGCTGGCACCACGCCGGTGCTTCGGCCCTCGCCTCGCCGTGGATCGCGGTCGCCGCGGTCGCGACATTCGCGGGCTTTCTGTGCTTTCAGCGCGCCCTGCGCGACGGTGACGCGGTCAGCGCGATTTCGCTGATGACCACGCTGGCGGCCATCGCGGCGCTCGTCTGTGGCGTGCTCGCGTTCGGCGAGTCACTGGGAACGACCCCGGCCGCGCTGGCGATTCACATCACGGCGATCGTGATCGTGCTCGGCTGCGTGCCGGTCCTCGCCGCCGCGCACGCCGCGCTCGCCCGCGGCAATCGCAGAGCGCCCGCGCTCGACGCGCCGTATCCGCTCCGTCCAGGCTACGGCTCGCCCGGGTAGTGCGCAGCCGACCGCAAACGCGAGCGCTTGAACCCACGGGCCTGCACCCGGGGCGCGGCTCGTGATGACGTCACTCAAACGGAGATTGCGCACGAGCGCGTATGACGCCTGTGACGCGAGCAGCAGCAGGACCAGGCACAGCGCGCCGGCGAGCGCCGCCCGGTGCGGCGCGGGCAGGCGGACCATCACGACGGCCGCTATCGCGCCGGCGAGCAGCCAGCTGACCAGGACCCTAAGCAGCGGCTGGCCGTCGGCACCGGCGAGCGCGAGCAGCGGTAGCGAGTCTCGAACGTTCGGGCCGGCGTCCAACCAGCCGCCGCCGCGCAGGATGTACAGCCACCCTTCACCCGCGAGCAGGCCTGCCACCACCGCGCCAGTCAGGACGACCCCGCTCCCGGCGACGCTCAGTGCCGGGCCGGCACGCCTGCGCCGCAGAACGCCAGAGCTCGCGGTCATGGGTGCATCCCCGCGTAGAGCACGTGATCGAGGGTACGCCGCGCACCTAAATCTGATCTCGGAGTTGATGAAGGGAATGAGATCGTGAAGCGGCAACGGCTGCTGGTCGCCGCGGTGCTCGTGGCGGTCGGGCTGGTGTTTGCCACCGGCGCGGCGGTGGTGGTAGCCAACAGGTCCGGGCGCCGTAAGCGGCGCTCGCCGGCGCAGACCGTTGACATCAGCTGCACGCTCGCCGTCGCTCGGCGGCTCGCTGCCGGCACTCGTGTACCTCCCAGCCGGCTACCGCGTCGGCTCGACGCGCTACCGCGTCATCTACTTCCTGCACGGCCTCCCCGCCGGCCCGAGCTCGTACAAGGAGAATTCATTCGTCGCCGCGGCGCTGGCGTCGAGCGGCCGTCGCGCGATCGTGGTCGCGCCCCAGGGGGCGCGCAATCAGAACAGCGACCGCGAGTACCTCGACTGGTCGCCGACCGAGGACTGGCCGGCGGCGATCTCCGACGACCTCACGCGCTGCATCGACAAGCGCTTCCGGACCGACGCCAATCGCTCGGGGCGAGCGCTCATCGGCCTCTCGGCCGGCGGCTACGGTGCCTTCAACATCGGCCTGCGGACGCTCGAGCACTTCGGCGCGGTCGAGTCCTGGAGCGGGTACTTCGTTGCCACCGATCCGACGGGCTACCACGTGCTCAACCTCGGCTCGGCGAGGGCCAACGCGGCCGCGAGGGTTCCCCGCGGCTCGGGCCTGCGCAGGGAGACGGCCCGATGGCCGTCACTGATCGCGTTCTACATCGGTAGACAGGACTCACGCTTCCTGGCGATGAACCTGCAGTTCGACGGCGAGCTGACGCAGAACGGGATAAAGCACGTCTTCCGGACCTACCCCGGCGGCCACTCCGCGTCGCTGTGGCACTCGCAGGCGCCGCACTGGCTCGGGATGGCTCTCGACGCGCTCGCATCCGAGGCGAAGCGCAACTGACCGGCTGCCGTCAGCTCACGTCGATCGTGACGCCGAGGCCGCGGAGCCGGACCTTGCCCATCTCGGGGTAGTAGACGGAGTCCCCCGGGACGCGGGTGCCATACGCCAGGTAGGTGATGCCAGCGTCGGCGGCGGTGATCGAGTGCGCCACACCCGTCGACGGAGGCCTGGCGACCACGTCGCCCGCGCGCAATCGATGCTCGTCCCGTTCGCCGAGGCGCAGCGTCCCCGAGCCGTCGAGCACGTAGAAGAACTCCTCCTCGAGCGCATGGCAATGATGCGGGGCGCCGCCGGCGCCGGGCCCAAGGGTTACATGGTTGAGGCCCGACTTGACCGATCCCGCCGTCCTCCCCAGCTCGCGAATCACGCCCGCGCCGCGCTCCTGCGCGGCCACCGCTTCGATCGCGACCACGTTGTCCGGTCGCTCGCCGGGCTCGGGCCGCGGCAGCGGACCGGCCTGCGCTTCGGCCAGGAACGGGTGCGGCGCGTCGACCGGCACCCAACGCGGGCCGCACCACATCACCTTCGCCCGCGGCAGGTAGGTGATGTCCGTGTCCGAGCCGCTGCCGAACGCGAGCAGCTCGAGTCCCTCGTCGCCGGCCAGCATCGTGTGTGTCTCGGCGCTGGGGCGATGGACGATCGTGTCGCCGGGACCGACCGCGCACGCGCTGTCACGCTGCCAGCTCAGGCCGGCTCCGCCCAGCACGTAGAAGATCTCCTCCTCGTCGCCGTGGCGGTGGACGGGCATCTGGCGCGCGCCAGGCGGGACCTCGTACAGGCTGCAGCCGATCCTGTCCGCGCCCGCCGCGGCTGCCAACCGCCGGCGCTCGAAGCGGATCTCGCCCGCCGACCCCTCTGTGGGCGCGACGTCGTCTCGATTGATGACCGCCGGCATTCGCGCTGCGGCTATCGCCGACGGGCTACTCGCTCCAGAAGTCCTCGACCATCTCGCCGTCGCCGCCCTCGGGACGGTCGTTGCCGATCGCGACCAACACGAGCCCGTCGGGACCGCCCTCGAACGCGCGCGCGACGTTCGGCGCCACCCGGATCACGTCCCACTGCTCGAGGTCGATGACGTCGTCGTCGAGCCGCATCCGGCCCGAGCCCTCAACGATCACGTATGCCTCCTCCTGCTCGCGGTGGCGGTGCCCGAACGGCGCGCGGAAGTTGGCCGGATAACGGAAGTAGCTCACTCCGAGATGCTCGGAGTCGATCTGACTGCGCCCGAACCGCGCTTCCATTCCGGGAGCCCGGTCGGCGGCGAGATTGTCGATCTCCATCAGGTTCTTACGTGTGTAATCGCTCATCAAAGGAAGTCTATGCGGGGCCGGTCCGCGAGGCTCACAGGTGGTAGCTTCGCGGGATGGCAGAGAGAACGAATTATGAACCGGGAACGTTCAGCTGGACCGACCTGAACACCACCGATCAGGACGCGGCGAAGACCTTCTACGCCGGACTGTTCGGGTGGACCTACTTCGACGCCCCAGTCGGCGACGACGTCTACTACTCGATGGCGAGCATCGGCGACAAGATGGTCGCCGCGATCTCGATCCAGCCCCAGCAGCAGCGCGACGCCGGCGCGCCCCCAGCGTGGAACTCCTACGTGACCGTGCAGAGCGCCGACGAGACGCTCGCGCGCGCCGCCGAGCTCGGCGCGACCGTCCACGCCCAGGCCTTCGACGTCATGGACGCCGGCCGGATGGGCGTCGTACAGGACCCCCAGGGGGCGTGGTTCCTGGTCTGGGAGCCCAAGCAGCACATCGGCGCGGGGCTCGTCAACGCGCCCGGGGCGCTGTCGTGGAACGAGCTCGGCTCTCCGGATCCGGACGGCTCGGCGAAGTTCTACGGTGACCTGTTCGGGTGGGAGACGAGCCCGATGGAAGGCTCCGAAACCCCGTATCTGGTGATCCGCAACGCCGCGGGCAACACGAACGGTGGCATCAGGCCGCCGGCGCCGCCGGGGACCCCGCCCTTCTGGCTGGTCTATTTCGCGACCGATGATCTCGACGGAACGCTGGCCAAGGTCTCCGAGCTGGGCGGCAACGTGCTCGTCGGCTTGACCGATATCGGGATCGCCAAGATCGCCGTCGCGCAGGACCCGCAGGGCGCCGTGTTTGCGCTCTACTCCGGACACCTCGACGACTAGGACGCCCCGGGCCCGGTCTGTGGCGTCCGGCGTCGGTGGTCCCCGCCCCGTCGGCTGGCCGCCGCCGCCTCGCGGACCCCGCAGTGAAAAGCGTGGAAAATCCGCCAGCGCGCCCGCGGATCTTCCACCAACTGCCGCACCGGCGGGATGGGCGTGGAAAAACCGAAGGCGGGGCGCGGATCTTCCACGGAATGCGCGCGCGGGAAACGGGCGGCCCAACTCAGGCTCGGTCGGCGGGGGCGGCCCAACTCAGGCTCGGTCGGGCGCGCGTCCTCCGGGCGTCAGGCGCGACCGTAGACCGGCACCATCGCGCCGCTCGTCGGCACGGCGTCATCGGACACGAGGTGCGCGATCACGCCCGCGATCTGCGCCGGCTTGACCCAGCGGTCGAAGTTGGCGTCCGGCATCGAGGCCCGGTTGGCGGGCGTGTCGATCACGCTCGGGAGGACCGCGTTGCAGCGGATCCCCTCGTCGCGGTACTCGACCGCGACGGCGCGCACGAACGCGAGCACGGCCGCCTTCGAGGCGGCGTAACCCGCCGCGCCCGGGAACGGCTCCAGCGCGGCGCGCGTGCCGATGCACACGACCGAGCCGCCGCCGGCCGCGGCGAGGGGTGGGATCGCCGCCTGGGTGACGAGATACGTGGGCCGCAGGTTGAGCCGAAACTGCTCCTCGAACACCTCAATCGGAGTGTCGGCCACCCGCTCCCCCGCGTGGAAGCCGCCGACCAGGTTGACGATCGCGCCCAGCGGCGCGTCGGCCTTGGATGCGGCCAAGGACATCACGCGGGCGACATCGTCGGCGTCGAACAGGTCGGCCTGGACGAGCTCGAGCCGGTCGCGGCGCTCCACTCGGTCAAGCTCGCTTCGACGATCCATGGCACCACCACGCGCCAGCCGTCGTCGAGCAGACGCGCTGTGACGGCGGTCCCAAGACCACCCGTTCCCCCTGTAACTAGAGCCGTTTTCGCCATACGTGCCGTCCGAACGCCACTCTATCTTCGCTTGCGTGAAAGTGCGGGAACTCCAGAGTGGACAGCGCGTCGCCCAGGTCATGTTGGTCCGCGGCGCGGCGCTTCGTCGGCGGCGTGACGGAGACGAATTCCTCAAGCTGACGCTCGGTGACCGCTCCGGCAAGGTGAGCGCGCTGGTCACCGAGGACCTCGTGCAGGCGCGGGAGCACTTCCGCCCGGGAACGTTCGTATGGGTATCCGGGACGATCTCGGTGCACGAGCGGTTCGGCCCCGAGCTGCTGCTCGAGTCGATCCGGCCCGCGGACGAGGACGAGTACGACCGTGCCGAGCTCGTCGACGGCCCGACGCGGGCGGCGCCGCAGATGGAGGCCGATCTGCGCGAGCTGATCGCGACGATTCATAACCCGCATCTGCGCCGCCTGCTGACGGTCGTGTTCGGCGAGGAGTCGAGCATCTGGTCGCGGTACCGCGACGCGCCGGCGGCCAAGCACTACCACCAGGCCTACCGCCACGGGCTGCTCGAACACTCGCTCACGGTGGCGCAGGCCGTCAGCGCGATCTCGGCCACCTTCCCCGGGATCGACCGTGACGTCGCGCTGACCGGCGCCCTGCTGCACGACATCGGCAAACTCGAGGCGTACGAGACCGACGGCGAGGCGATCGAGATGACCGACCTGGGCCGGCTGTATGGGGAGATCGCGCTCGGCTATTACCGCGTCCGCCGCGCGATCGAGGATCTCGACGACTTTCCGCCGCAGACCGCCCAGGCCGTGCTCCACATCATCCTCAGCCACCACGGCTCGCTCGAGTTCGGCAGCCCGGTGGTCCCGTGTACGCGCGAGGCGACGCTGGTCCACATGATCGACAACCTGGGCGGCCGCCTGGGAAGCTTTGACCGACTCGAGAAGGAGCTGGCCGCCGGAGAGCAGTGGTCGCCGTACGACAAGGGGATCGGCGGCGGCGCGTTCTTCGCGGAGCGCGCGGATCGGCAGCGCGAGGCGGCCTGAGCGCTAGCCGCCGGACCCCGTGGCGGTCGTGTGACGCCGGGGGCCAAATTTCCGCAAATAGCGCATCCGGGCCACTGGACCCGACCGCCGCGATCGGTGCGCGTCTAGAGTTGGAAATGGATGGCAAAGGACACAGAGAAGCTGATCCGGCAGCTGTCGCTGATCTCCTACCTGATGGCCGAGCGCAGACCGGTGACGGCACCGGAGATCCGGCGCGATGTCGAGGGGTACAGCGTCATGAACGAGGACGCGTTCGCGCGCCGGTTCTACGCCGACCGTTCCGAGCTCGAAGCGCTCGGGATCGTGCTGGCGGTCGAGAAGCCGGTCGATGGGCTCGTCGAGCAGGAGAACTACTCGCTGCCGCCGGAGAACTTCCACCTGCCGCCGATCGCGTTCAGCGACAAGGAGCTCGCCGCCCTGCGGACCGCGCTGCAGCTGCTGGACGGTGAATTCGCGTACGCCGAGCCGCTGCGCCTCGCGCTGCAGCAGATCTCCTGGGGCCGGCCGAGCCCACTGGCCGCCCCGGAACAGAACACGGTCGCGCTGGGGATCACCGGCGCCGCCGGCGGACACGACGTCTCGCATCGGCTGGCGAAGATCGAGACCGCGATCTTCCGCCGCAAGACGATCGTGTTCGACTACCACACGATGGAGCGCGACGAGGTCGGCGCGCGCCGCGTCGACCCCTACCAGCTGCTCTATCAGGGCGGCCAGTTCTACGTCGTCGGCCGCTCGCACGAGCGCAGCGCGATCAGGGTCTTCCGGCTCTCACGGATCCGCGGCAAGGTCGGCTACGCGACCAAGGCCGAGCACGACTTCCAGCGACCGGCGAACTTCGACCCCCGGGCGTACGCGAACCGGATCGACTGGCAGTTCGGCGAGCCGATCGGCACCGCCGAGATCCGGATCAGCGAGCGGATCGCCTGGCAGATCGAGCGCCATTTCGGTCGCTACGGGGAGATGCGCCCGGCGGGCGATGACGGCGACGGCGGCGATCTGCTGTTCGTCACCCAGTACGCGAACTCCCGGCAGCTGATCGCGTGGGCACTCGGGCTCGGGGACAACGCTCGGATCGTCGGACCGCCCGAGCTGGTGTCCGAGCTTCGCGAGCGCGTCTCGCTGCTGGTCGAGCGCCACGCGGGCGACCCCCAGGTCGCCGATGCCGTCGCGTCTGCCGGCCCGCCACCGGCGGCCGACGACGGAGCGCAGGGCGAACGCGAGCCCGACGACGGCAACGGCAGCCGCCCCGACGCCGCGATCCGCCCCGAGCGCTTCGCGCGGCTGGTGACGCTGGCGAGCATCCTGATCGACGCGGGGCGCGCCGGCCGTCTGCTGAACGCGAGCGAGATCTGCGCCGCCCTGAAGATCTCCGAGCAGGAGCTGCGCGAGGACATCTCGGTGCTCAACGTCGTCAACTTCGGGGCCGGCACGTACGTGCTGTACGCCGAGATCCACTCCGACGGCACGATCGAGGTCGACCCCGAGCCCTACGGTGACTCCTTCGCGCGCCCGGCCCGACTGCTGCCGGTCGAGGCCAAGGCGCTCGTGGCGGCGATCGATCTGATCGGCGAGCACATCCCCGAGGGGTCACTCGCCTCGGTGCGCGAGAAGATCGTCGCCGCGCTCGGCGAGGATCCGGTCCACGAGGGTCTGCAGTTCGCGCCCCCGGGAGGCGATGACGTCGTGATCGCGGCCGAGGTGTCGCGCGCGATCGCCGCGCGACAGCTGCTGTCGTTTGAGTACTACAAGGAGAACGAGGACGAGTTCTCGACCCGTCTGGTCGAGCCGTATGCGCTGATCAACGGCCGCGAGGGGTGGTACCTGGCGAGCTTCGATCCCAGCCGCGACAGCGTCCGGCACTTCCGCCTTGACCGGATCAAGTCGGCGACCGTGACCTCGGAGTCGTTCGAGCCCCGGCCTGACGTCGACCCCGCGGCCGACGTCGACGGCTGGCCTCGGACCGGCGAGGTGCCCGCCTCCCGACGCGCGCAGGTGTGGGTATCGCCCGAGCGGGCCCGCTGGGCGCGCGAGGAGCGCGGAGCGATCGCCGAGCTCGAGGATGGATCGGTGATCGTCGAGCTTGGTTTCGCGGGCGTCGACTGGCTCGTCCGCGAGACGCTCAAGGAGGCCGGTGACGCGGTCGTGCTCGGGCCCGAGGATGCCCGCGTGGCCGTGCGGGATGCCGCGCACGCGATCGCCTCCGGCAGCGAGCTGATCTCGCGCTGATCCGCGCCACATGAACCGCCGCGAGCAGATCAAGCTGACTGCCGCCGAGCGGGACGAGTTCCTCGAGCAACAGCGGGTCGTGATCTGCGCGACGAACGGCGTTCGTGGATGGCCCCATCTGATGCCCCTCTGGTACGTCGTCCGCGACGGCCGGATCTGGGCCTGGACGTTCGCCAAGTCCCAGAAGGTGCGAAACCTCGAGCGCGATCCGCGGGCGACGCTCCAGATCGAGGACGGCGACTCCTATGACCAGCTGCGCGGCGTGATGATCGAGGCTCGGACCGAGCTGCACCGCGACATCGAGATCGTCGCCATGCTCGGCGCCCAGCTGCTCGCCCGTTACGGCGGCGGCCAGGTCACGCCCGAAATCGAGGCCGCCGTCGCGTCGCAGGCGGCAAAGCGGGTCGCGCTCGAGTTCGTCGCGCAGCGCACGACGAGCTGGGACCATCGCAAGCTCGCCGGCACGTACTAGGCGGCCGCCGTCAGCCCAGACTGCGGCTAGCCCCCCGCGGCGAAGACGTGCTGGTAATCGCGAACGAAGTTCGACAGGCTCGTGGGACGCCGGCCGGTGAGCTGCTCGACGTCGTCGGTGACCGCCTCGGCGCCGCCGTCGCGGTACGCGCGGCTGACCTCGATCAGCGCGTCGGCGTAGAACTCGGGCAGCCCGCGGTCCAGCATCCGGGCCCTCGCCTCCTCGTCTGAGAGGGCGACGAACTCGCACGGCTGGTCGAGCACCGCGGCGAACGTCTGCGCCGCGCGCTCGAAGGTCAGCGCATGCGGGCCGGTGAGCGCGTACACGCGACCGTCGTGGCCCTCGCCGGTCAGCACCTCGACCGCAGCCCGGGCGACATCCCGCGAGTCGACGAAGCTGATCGGGGCCCACGACGCCGGTTGCGCGATCTCCCCGTCGGTCGAGATCGAGGTCGCCATCTGGCGCGCGAAGTTCTGCATATAGAAGTTCGGACGCAGAAAGGTCCAGCGGAGCTGCGAGGACTCGAGCGCCTCCTCGACGGGGCGGTGGATCCGGGCGATCGGCGTCAGCTGGTCATCCGCGCGCCAGACCGACAGCTTGACGACGCGACCGACCCCGGCCTGCGAGGCGGCCGCCACCGCGGCGAGCTCCTGCTCGGTCTGCCTTGGCCCCATCGAGCCGACCAAGAACAGGGTGTCGATGCCGTCGAGCATCGCGGCGAGCGTGTCGGGCCGGTCAAGGTCGAACACGACCGCATCGCCGCCGGCCTCGCGCGCCCGCGCCGGCGAGTGGTAGCCGCCCCGCGCCGGCCGCCCGGCATCCCGCAGCTGCGCCAGGAGCTCGCCGCCCACGCCCCCGCCGGCTCCGGTGACGAAGATCATTGCTCGGACCATAGACCCCTTGGCCGGTGAAGGGCCCGAATCCAGATCGGTACGCTCCCGCCGATCATGAGAGATCTGAAGGGACTGATCCTTTCCGGCGGCAAGGGCACCAGGCTGCGACCGATCACCCATACGAGCGCCAAGCAGCTCGTGCCGGTGGCGAACAAGCCGGTGCTCTTCTACGGCATCGAGGCGATGGCCCAGGCGGGGATCGAAGAGGTCGGGATCATCATCGCGCCCGAGACCGGCGACGAGATCCGCGCAGCGGCCGGCGACGGCACGCGGTTCGGCGTGAACCTGACCTACATCGTCCAGGACGAGCCCGCGGGGCTCGCACACGCGGTGCTGACCGCCGAGGCGTTCCTGAGCGACTCGCCGTTTGTGATGTACCTGGGCGACAACCTTCTGCAGGGCGGGATCCGGGACCTCGTCACCGCATTCAGGGCAGGCCAGCCGGACGCGCTGATCCTGCTCACCCCGGTCGCGGACCCCGACCAGTATGGGGTGGCCGAGCTCCAGGACGGGGCGGTGATACGGCTCGTCGAGAAGCCGGCGGCTCCGAAGACAAATCTCGCGCTGGTCGGCGTGTACATGTTCACGCCCGCCGTTCACCGCGCTGCGCGGACGATCGAGCCCTCCGCCCGCGGCGAGCTCGAGATCACCGATGCGATCCAGCGGCTGGTCGACGATGGCATGCGCGTCGAGCCGCACATCGTCAAGGGGTGGTGGAAGGACACCGGCCGCCTCGAGGACATGCTCGCCGCCAACCGCCTCGTGCTCGAAACGGTCGAGGGACGCGTCGAGGGCCAGCTGACCGACTCCCAGGTGGACGGCCGCGTTGTGATCGAGGCGGGCGCGACGCTCGAGCGCTCGGCCGTCCGCGGGCCGGCGATCATCGGCGCCGGCGCACGTCTGATCGACTGTTATGTCGGCCCCTACACGGCCGTCGGCGAGGGGTGCGTGATCGAGAACGCCGAGGTCGAGCACTCAATCCTGCTGAGCTGCTCGGAGGTGCGTGACCTCGCCGGACGGATGGAGTCCTCGCTGCTTGGACGCAACGTGAAGATCGGCCGCGACCAGCGCCAGCCCCGCGCGTACCGGTTCCTGGTCGGTGACAACTCCCAGATCGGGATCCCGTAGGCACCCGCGTCGTCCTCGGTCGGCGCCCCCAAGTGGTGTAGCCGGGGGTCAGCTGAGCGGCCGCTCGCCCCAGTAGACCGCCATCGGGTTGCCGTTGAAGTCATCGATCTCGACGTACCCCTCCGACTGGAACAGGCCGGCCGCGTTGGCCTGCTTGGGCCCGGTGTCGAGCCGGACCAGCTCGTAACCGAGCGCGCGGGCGCGGTCCTCGAGTTCGTGCAGCAGCCGCCGGGCCACACCCGTGCCGCGCAGCGTGGGGACGACGTACATCTTCTTGATCTCGCACGTGCGGTGATCGAGGCGCTTGACGCCGCCGCAGCAGACCGGCTCGGGTCCGAGGCGCCCGACGATGAACAGACCGCCGGGCGGGCTCAGCTCCGCCTGGCCGGCCCGGGGCATGCGCTCGCCGTCGAGGTCGAGGCCGTCATACATGACCGCGATCTCGTCGCGCATCGCCCGGACGAGCTCGCCGCCGGGACCGGAGTCGATGCGCGCCGGCTCGAACTCGATCGTGTCCGACGACATCATCGCCCGCGCAACACCGGCGCAGGCCTAGCCACCCAGCTGGGCGCGGAGGTCGTCGAGGTCGCTACGCAGGCGCCCGACCTCGGCTTCGAGCTCACCGAGACGCTGGAGCTCGCCCTCGAGCGCGTCGACGCGACGCTGCAATGCGTCCGCTCGCCGCACCTCGGAGCCGAACGCGACCGCCGCCGGCGCCGCCGCGAACTCCTCGGCCTCGTCGGTGGTCAAAGAGGCACGCTCGTCGTCGGCCTGATCCGTGGCCGTGAACACAGGCTCATCGGCCACCCCCGGGTCACTCCCGACCGGCGGCTCCGGCGCGTACCCCGGCTCCGGCGCAGATGACCCGGCGGCGTCAGCCGAGGCCGGCGTCGGAGCCGAGCCGTCGCCGGCGCTCGCGTCGTGGTCGCCACCGAGGAGCTGCTCGAACCGATCCTCCTTCTGGCCCGGCCGGCGCGCGAGACGGCGAACGTAGCCGCGCTCGCCCAGCTCCGCGAGTACCCGCTCGATGTCGGCCAGCGATTCAAACGACGCCATCCGCTCGCTGCGGGACTTGAGCTCGCCCGGAGTCTGAGCGCCACGGAGTAGCAACACGCAGAGGACCGCCAGCGCTTCACGATCGAGGCCGAGCGCCTCCTCGGCGAGGTGGCGGTACTTGATCGCCCGCGAGGTGTGGCCGCTCGCCAGCCGGGTCAGCCCGTAGCGCGAGAGCCGCTGCGCGGCGATTCGCACGGTCCCCTCGTCGTAGGTGGTGACCGGATCGCGGTTGGTCGATTGGTTGCAAGCGAGTCGCAGCGCGTTGAGGGACAGGGGATACTGATCCGGCGTCGTCCAGCGCTTCTCGATCAGGCACCCGAGCACTCGCTGTTCGGGCGCTGTCAGCTCGGCGAGATGCACGGCCGCGAGGATAGAGGCCGGACGGCGAGCACGGCTCCGACGAACGCCGGTCTCGGCCAGCGAGCATGGCCATGGCGAACACCGATCCGAGGTGCAAACGGTGCTCGTCGCGAATATTATTCGTGACGAATCAGCGTCAAACCCCCTGCCGACGGTTTTACCGCCAATCTGTCCGACTCGGATTGCGGCTATCAAGGTCACCTCAGGGGCTGCCGAAATGAGGCCTATGCGCCTTGCGCTTGGTCTCACCGCGATCGCTGCCGTCGTCACTGCCCTGCTGATCGGGGGCTGTGGCTCAAAGACCCCTACCGGAAAGCCGGCGGTCAGTCTCTCGATCCTCGCGCCGACCAGCGGTTCGACGCTCGGGGTGCGCGACATCACCGTCGCCGGCACCGTATCCCCGGCGACCGCGAGCGTGCTGGTCGCCGGTCAGCCGGCGCAGGTCGTCAACGGCAGCTATCACCATCAGCTGCGGCTTGCGGGCGACTCGCAGACGATCACGATCACCGCGCAGGCGGACGGCTACCTGCCCGGCAGCGAGACCACGACCGTCCGTTACAGCCCTGAGGTCGCGTCGCAGGTCGCCGCGGCGAGCGCCGGCATGCAGTTCGCGGCGATCAAGAGCGCGTCGCGCAAGCAGGCGACCAAGAAGCAAGATGCGAAGAAGAAGAAAGACTCCGGCCAGAAGCCGACCGCGAAGAAGTCGTCGAAGAAGAAGAAGATCCACAAGGCCACCACGAAGTCGAAGTCCAAGAGGAAGCCGAACTCCAAGTCCAAGAAGGACAACTTCCGGGCTCGCTCGTTGTCGGCGCTCCGGGCGGCGGCGCGGCAGCCCGGGCAGCATCACTCGACCGGCTCCCATCACGCACGGCGCCGCCAACCAGCGCACCGGGCGCCGCACCACACCCCGCACCACAGCGCCCACCGAGCGACGCACCGCGCCACTCACCACCCCGCCCATCACGCCGCGCACCACGCGTCTCACCAAACCTCGAAGCGATCCTCGTCACCGCACCACAGCGCCCACCACAGCTCTCACCGCGCCACCCATGACGCATCCCACGGCGCCAGCCATCACGCGGCGCATCGCCGCCCGCGGCACTCGTCACCGGGCCACAGCCATCACGTGTCGCACCGCACCCCCCACCAGAAGACGAGCCCCGCGAAGACGACCCCGACCGCGCCCGTGACCACGACGAACAGTCCCGCCAGCACGACCACGACCAGTCCGGCGACCACCACGCCGGACACAGCGACGACCTCCACGAGCGCGACCGAGCCGACGCCGCAGGTGGCCCCGCCGAGCAACTAGCGGCCGCGGTCGTGGCCGCGCTCAGCGGCGGCCCACCGACCCCGTCATTCAGCTCCCGTCGCCCGCCACGCGGCGGTGAACGAACTCGATCTCGCGGTCAGAGCGATCGCCTTGGACTGCCCAGCGCCCCCGGCGCCAGGCGATCCTGGTTCCGTCGGCCAGCCGCACGGCCGTGCGCCCCAAGCGCGGCGTCCCCCACAGGGTCGCGACCAGCGTCCGGCGCAACTCGGGCACATGGCCGAGTCCCGAGCGGACGTCCTCGGCGCGATAGGTGACGACGATCGAGCCCGACCTGACCCAGACCGGAACTCGCTCGAGCGGCGCCTTGACCTCGACCTCGCCCCCGCCGCGAACCTGGCGCCCGGACCAGGTTTCGATCCACTCTCCGCGCGGCAGCGCCACCTCGCGCTCGCGTGCGCCGTCGTCGAGCACCGGCGCGACCCACAGCGCCGGCCCGTACCCGTACGCATCGGTGATCGACCAGCCCCGCGCGTCTCCGGGATCGACCAGGCACAGCGGCCGAATGATCGGCAGCCCGGTCTCGGCCGCGGTCCGCGCCGCCGCCCGCACGTACGGCACCAGCTGCTCGTGCAGCAGCACGTAGCCGCGATAGAGGTCGAGCACGCGCCCGCCGTAGAGCCATGGTTCCTGCGCCATCCGCGCGTGCGCCTGCATCAGCGGCGTGAAGCAACCGAACTGGATCCAGCGGACGAGCAACTCGGGCGGGCAGCGCTCGACGAGACGGTGTCCGAGGTAGCCGCCGACGTCGTGGGAGAAGTTCGAGAAGCCGCTGCAGGCCCCGCTCAGCGCGGACACCACCGTCACCCGCAAGGACCAGAAATCGGACGCCTGGTCGCCCGCCCAGGTCGCCCCGGTCGCGTGTTGGCCAGTCCAGCCCGAGCGTCCGAAGACGACACCGCTGCCCGGATGTATCTCGTCGAGCGCCCGTTGCATCGACTCGCGGTAGAGGCCGCCGAGCACCCACGCGGCCTGGGCTCCGGTTCGGCCGTCGGCGAGCCTGACGTGATCGGGGAGGTAATAGCCCTCGCCGTCATCGGCCTTGATGCCCTCGACTCCGAGCGCCAGCAGCCGCTTGGCGGACTCGCGCCACCACGCCTCCGCGGCGAGACTGGTGAAGTCGACCGGCGAGCCCGTCCCCATCCACCACTGGGCGACGAACGGCTCGTCGCCATCGCGGACGAAATGGCCCGCGGTCGCGGCCGGTTCGTAGTTGGGCGCGGGCGCGGCGTGGAGGCGCTCTGACTCGGGCTGGGGCGCGATCTGGCCGTCGCGGGAGTCGATGTTGACCCACGGCGTCACCCAGACGACGGTGCGGACGCCGTCAGCGCGGAGCATCGAGATCATCCCGCGCGCGTCCGGAAACTGGTGCGGGTTGAACTCCCAGGTGTTGTACTGGGTCGCCCACGGCGAATCGATCACGATCGCATCGAGCGGGATCCGGTGGCGGCGGAAACCGGCGTGGTCCTCGGCCACGTCATCCTGGTGCTCGTAGACGTCGCGGCTCTTCCAGAACCCGTAGCCCCATTCCGGGAGCAGCGCCGGAAAGCCGGTCAGGCGGCAGAAGGCCCGCAGCCGCGCGGCGGGCGTGCGCGCGCAGAGCAGGAGCAGGTGCAGCGGTCCGGCGGCGGCGCGAGTCGAGATCGAGATCCGCTCGGACTCGAGTTCGAAACGCGCCCCGTTGGCGTCCGTCTGGCACCAGACCGCGTAACCGCGGCTCGACAGCAACCACGGCACGGGCGCGTAATCGCCCTGCGGGATGCCGCCCTCGGCGAGCATGTCTGGCGGGCAGTCGGGGCCGGTGTAACGGCGGTCGGCTCCGAGCTGGACGTTGCGCCCGGCCTGGTCAAACGACGGGTTGTGGCGCACCCCGAGGCCGACGAGCCGCTCGCCGGACCGGCGATCCCAGTCGAATCCAAGCCGCAGTGGGTCGCCGGCGGCGTCGAGCTCGAGGCCCAGCTGGTCACCCGCTCGCAGCTCGATCCGCGCTCGCGCCGTGCGCCCTCCGTACAGGCCCACCGCGAGCTGCACCGAGGCATCGTCGTACGGAGATCACGCTCGCGTGCAGGGCGGGCTCGGCCGGCGCGCGCTCCTCGTGCGCGATCACGCCCTCGGTGAGCTGGACGAACTGGTCGGCGGCCGTGCCGTCCGCGACCCATAGTCCGGCCGATCGAAGCAGCCTGCGGCCGTCACGGCGAACCGTGAACGAGAACGGGCGCAGGGTGAGCTCGACGCGCAGCGAACCGCGTGACAGGACGAGCTGATCGGTGATCGCGTTTGCCGCCATGGCGCCAATCTTTCTGCGAACGGCCCAGCACCCATGCCCGGTTCACAACAACGTCACAGAACCAGAGCTTGTTCTTCACTGCCCGACCGCGTCGCGCGCGAATGCTGTGGCCATGAACGAAAACAGTCGCGCAGACATGCACGTGCACTCGACCGCGTCGCAGCTGTCGAAGCTGGGGGTCCAGCGTTCGCTCCAGCTACCCGAGTGCGCCACGCCTCCCGAAGAGGTGTACGCCCTGGCCAAGCGTCGCGGAATGGATTTCGTGACGATCACCGATCACGACACGATCGAGGGTGCGCTGGCGATCAGCCACCTCGACGACACGTTCGTCTCCGAGGAGCTGACGGTCGCGTTCAAGGGCGAGGCGCAAGCCGTTCACGTGCTCTGCTACGGGATCACTCCAGACGACCACGAGTGGCTCCAGGCCCACCGTGACGACGTCGAGGCGTGCGCCGAATATCTGCGCCACAACGAGATCCTGGCTGCGCTCGCGCACCCGTTCTACGCGGTCGCGGCGCCGCTGATGGCGCGCCACCGCCGCCGCTTGGCGCAGCTGTTCCCGATCTGGGAGACGCGCAACGGCTCGCGCGCCAAGGAGCTCAACCTGCCGGCGTTCGTGTACATCGAGACCCACGGCGGAACCGCCATCGGCGGGATCCGATGACCACGCCGGAATCGATATCGGCCGTACGTTCACCGAGACCGCCCACGCCGCGACGCCCGGGGATTTCTTGGCGCAGATCCGCGCCGGACGGGCGGTCGCGCACGGGGCCCAGGGCAGTGCGGCCAAGTGGACCCACGCGGCGATGGCGCTCGCGATCCGTAGCCTCGGCCCGGGACAGGGGCCCGAGCGCCCGGACCCCGGCGCGGTGCTGAGGATCGTCGAGCGGGTTATGTGCGAGGGCGACGTGCGGCGAGGCGAACGGAGCGCCGATCTCGGTCCCGCGGACGCTCGCGCACTGCTGCGCGCGTGGCTGAGCGGAATGGAGCTGCGGATGGACGAGTATCAGCTGCTCGAGATGCTCCAGGAGGGCGAGCTCGGTCACCCCGACCTGTACCGGCGCGCCCGGCGGATTCACGAGCGCAAGCTCGGCACCGCCGTCGTCGAGACCGCGGCCGCCCTGCAGGATGACTCGCTCGATCTGGCCGTCCTTCAGAACTCGCTGTTCGATGCCTGCCTGCCGGCGATCCCGTACGCGGCCGCGGCGGCCTTCCTCGGCCGTGAGAAGCTCAAGCTGACCCGCAGTGACGGTGATCGGCCGCGGGTCGCGCTGGTGGCCGACGGCCTTTCGGGGATGCACGGCGTCACCCACACGATCCATCAGATCCGTGAGCGCGGCGTGCCGGGCTACGAGGTCGAGGTGATCGGTACCGACGCCGACGTCGACCGCCGACTGAGCGCCGTGGCCGAGATCGATATCCCCTTCTACCCCGGCCTGAAGATCGGCGTGCCGACGCTCCCCGGGCTCGTCGAAGCGCTGGCTGAAGGCCGATACGACTTGATCCACCTCTGCACCCCGGGGCCGGCCGGGATCGGCGCCTGGCTGCTGGCGCGGGTGCTCGAGCTGCCGGTGCTCGGCAGCTACCACACCGAGCTGGCCGCCTACGCCGGCCTGCGATCCGGGCGCGCCCAGCTCGAGATGATCACGGCGATCGCGCTGCAGACCTTCTACGGCGCCTGCGACCTGGTGCTGTCACCGAGCCCGGCGAGCGACGCGCGCCTGGCGCAGCTGGGGATCGCGCCGGCGAAGGTCGCACGCTGGGACCGCGGTGTCGACCTCGAGCGCTTTGACCCGGCGCTCCGCACGCCCGACATCTTCCCGGGAGAGACAAACGTGCTGTACGCCGGGAGACTGACTAGGGAGAAGGGCGTCGGCCTGCTCGCCGACGCGTTCGTCGCGGCCCGCCGGCGAGACCCCGGCCTCCATCTGGTGCTCGCCGGCGGCGGTCCTGAGGAGCACTATCTACGCGAGCGCCTCGGCGCGCACGCAACGTTCCTGGGCTGGCTCGGCGGCCAGGATCTGGCGCGCGCCTACGCCAGCGCCGACGCGTTCATGTTCGCCAGCCAGACCGACACCTTCGGCCAGGTGATCCTCGAAGCGCAGGCGAGCGGCCTGCCGGTGGTCGCGGTCGACGAGGGCGGGCCGTCGTCACTGATCATCGACGGATCGACCGGACTGCTGGCGCCGGCGCAGGCCGACGCGCTCGCCGAGCGGCTGTTGCTGCTGGTGCATTCGACGCTGCTCGCCGAGCGGCTACGCAAGACCGCGCTGGCGGTTGTCCGCGGACGGACCTGGGAGGCGTCACTCGAGCGCCTCGCGGTCGGGTACCGCTCGGCCCTGCTGCGCTCCCCGGCGCCGGGCGCCGCCCGCGACGTCGCTTGATCGCGCGGGCGGTAGTGCCCGTGGCGGGACTCGGAACCCGGCTGCTGCCGGTCACCCGCGCCGTCCCGAAGGAGATGCTCGCGATCGTCGACCGTCCCGTCGTGCAGTACGTGATCGAAGAGCTCGCGCGTGCCGGGATGCGGTCGGTGCTGATGGTCACGGGCAGGGGCAAGCAGGCGATCGAGGACCACTTCGATCCCGAGCGCGACGCCGGCCCCGAGATCCTGTACACGCGCCAGCCGCGGCCGCTCGGCCTCGGGGACGCACTGCGCCACGCCCGGAGCTTTGCCGGCGGCGAGGCCGTGGCGGTGGCGCTCGGCGACACCATCATCGATCCGCCCGCGCCAGGTCAGGCGGGGATCGTCAGCCGGCTCGCGGCGGCATACGAACATTCCGGCGCCAGCGCGGCGGTCGCCGTGGCGCCAGTGCCCGAAGACCACGTCAAGCGCTACGGGATCGTGACCGTGGCGGGCCCCGCCGAGACGGTCGACGTGACCGCGATCGTCGAGAAGCCCGACCCCGGCGACGTCGCGAGCCGGCTCGCCGTCGCGGCGCGCTACGTCATCGGCCCCGACGTGTTTGCCGCGCTCGAGCGCGTGCGGCCCGACGACAGCGGCGAGGTCCAGCTCACCGCGGCGCTGAGCGCCGTGATCGCCGAGGGTGGACGCGTGGTTGCGGTCGCGCTCGGCCGGGGCGAGCGCCGCCACGACGTCGGGACGGTCGAGGGCTATTGCGCGGCGTTCGTCGACCACGCGCTGCGCGATCCGCGCTTTGGAGCCGGGCTGCGCGCCAGAGCCGCCACACTCGTCGCTCAAGATGACTCGTCGTGAAATCGCCGGCGGCGAAGCCCATGCGCGCGCCGCGCTCGCGGGCAACCCGTCCGATGGGTACGGCGGCGCCGTCCTGGCGCTGACGCTCGCCCGTCTGCGGGCGCAGGCATTCGCGTGGCCGGCGGCGGCGCTCGAGGTCTCGCCCAACAGCGAGCTCGTGCGTGCAACCGTGGCCCGCTTTGCCCGAGAGCGCGAGCCGGCGGCGGCGCGGACCGCGATCGAGGTCTCGACCTCGATCCCGCGTGGGGTTGGGCTCGGTGGCTCGAGCGCGATCGTGATCGCGACTCTGCGCGCCCTCTGCTCGCTGTACGAATGCTCGCTTCCAGACCCCGAGATGGCGGCGATGGCGCTCGCGGTCGAGACCGACGAGCTCGGAATCGCCGCCGGCCTCCAGGACCGCGTCACCCAGACGCACGGGGGTCTGATGTTCATGGACTTCGGCCCCGGCGCGGGCGCACACGCCTACGAGCGGCTCGACTCGGCGCTGCTGCCGCCGTTCGTGGTCGCCTGGCGGGCCGACGCCGGCGGCGATTCGGGGGCCGTCCATGCGCCGCTGCGCGAGCGCCATGCGCGCGGCGAGCGGGTGGTCGTGGAGGCGCTGCACGAGCTCGGCAGCCTGGCGCGGCGCGCACGTGCCGCACTCGTGCAAGGCGATCACGCCGAGCTGCGGCGGTGCGTGGATCGCAGCTTCGAGGCGCGCCGGCGGATGCTCGAACTCGACGCTCGCCATGTGGAGATGGTCGAATGTGCGCGCGCGAGCGGCGCCAGCGCCAACTACACCGGCTCGGGCGGCGCGATCATCGCCATCTGCCCGGACGCCGCGATCCGGTCAGACGCCAGGCGCGCCCTGAAGGCGCTCGGCTGCCAGGTGTACTGAGAAACACGATCTGGGCCTCGCCCCGCCCGAGAAACACGATCTGGGCCTCGCCCCGCAGACGAGGATCGCGGGCGCGACCGGCGAACCTCGCGCCATGGGAACCAATCGGCTCGAGTCGTTCTCGGACGGGGTGATGGCGGTCGCGATCACGCTGCTCGTGCTCGGAATCGATGTCCCGGCACCCAGCCCGGACCACACGCTCGGCCACGAGTTGCTGCGCCAGTGGCCGGCGTACGCCGCCTATGTGGTGTCGTTCATGACGATCGGGATCATCTGGATCAACCACCACGCGATGATCAGCCGGCTGGCGAGCGCCGACCACCCGATCCTGATCCTCAACCTGGTGCTGCTGATGAGCATCGGTGTGCTGCCGTTCGCGACCGAGCTGATGGCGACGTACCTGCGCCACGCCAACGGACAAGAGCTCGCGGCCGCGCTGTACAGCGGCGCGTTCCTGATCATGTCGCTCGCGTTTTCGGCGGTCAACCGCCACGTGCTGCTGCGCAAGAGCCATCTGCTGAGCGGCTCGCTGCCGCTGGGGCGGCGACGGGCGATTCTGTCGCGCGCCCTGGTCGGTCTGATTCCCTACGCGGTCGCGACCGCGCTCGCATTCGTCTCGGCATACGCCACACTTGCGATCTGCGCGCTGGTGGCGATCTACTACGCGCTCCCGGTCGCGAGCGGCTCGGCGAGCGCGACGTAGCATCTCGCCGGCAGCCAACCAATCCGAGGGGAGAGCCGATTGTCTTCACGTGAGGTGGCGCGACCCGCCGAACGCGACCTGCGCGCGCTGCTGGGCCCAGAGGCGGTGCTGCCTGGCACGACCGCGCAATACCTGACCGACGCGACCGAGAGCCGCGCCGTCCGTGGCCGAGCTGACGCGATCGCGCTCCCGTCCGACGCGGGGCAGGTCGCGAGCGTCGTGCGCTGGTGTTATGACCACGACGTGCCGGTGATCCCGCGCGGTGGCGGCACCGGGCTCGCCGGCGGGGCGGTCCCGACCGACGGCGGCGTCGTCCTCGGCCTCGGGCGCATGCGCGCGGTCCGTTCGCTGGAGGGCGAGCTGTGGCGCGCGCAGGTCGAGGCGGGGATCACCACCGCCGACGTGGCCCGCCTCGCACGCGAGACCGGGCTCCTTTACCCACCCGATCCGGGCGCCGCGGAGCAGTCGCAGATCGGCGGCAACATCGCCACCAACGCCGGCGGTCCGCACACGTTCAAGTACGGCGTGACCGGCACCTGGGTGACCGGGCTGGAGTTCGTCCTCGCCCCGGGGGAGGTCGTCTCGATCGGCGGGCCGGTACGCAAGGACGTGGCCGGCTACGACCTCAAGTCGCTGCTGATCGGCTCCGAGGGGACGCTGGCGGTCGTCACCGCGGCGTGGTTGAGACTCACCCCGTCGCCCGAGTCACAGCTGCCGGTCGTCGCCTTCTACGCGAGCGCCGCCGCCGGCTGCGAGGCGCTGTGCGCCGTACTCGCCTCGGGATTGGTGCCGGCGGCGCTCGAGTATCTCGATGAGGGCGCGGTGGCAGCCGCGGCGCGCTCGTTTCCCGATACGGTGCCGCGAGCCGCGGCGTTCATGCTGATCGCGGAGGCCGACGGGTCGGCGGCCGAGGCGCAGCGGTTGCGCGCCGAGTTGCTCGAGGTGCTCAGCGAGCAGGCGCTGTCGCTCCACGCCCCGACGGAGCGGCGCGCGATCAGCGCCTTGTGGCGATGGCGGGCGGGCGCGTCGATCGCGGTCACCGCCCTTCGCGGCGGCAAGCTCTCCGAAGACATCGTCGTCCCGGTCGAGCGCCTGGCGGAGGCGATCGCCGCGACCCGCGAGATCGGCGCGCGCCACCGGCTGCCGGCCTGCAGCTGGGGTCACGCCGGTGACGGCAACCTCCATTCGACGTTCATGATCGACCGCTCGGACTCCGATCAGGTCGCGCGCGCGGAGCAGGCCGCCGTGGCGCTGTTCGCGCTCGCGTGCGAGCTCGGAGGCTCGGTCTCCGGCGAGCACGGCCTGGGGCTGGTCAAGCGCGGAGCGCTCGCGCGGCAGTGGCCCGAGCCTGCGATCGCGCTGCACGAGGGGGTCAAGCGGCTGTTTGACCCCAAGGGGTTGCTCAACCCCGGCAAGAAGCTCGCGCGCTGAGCGGCGCGGCCAGCGCTCGTGGGAAGCTCGCCTACGGGCGGGCGGCTAGGCGGCCGCCAGCGCCCGCGCTCGCTCGCGCCCGGCCGGCAGCACGCGCTTGCGCAGGTCATATTCGTAGACGTAGTAGTCGAGCTGGATCGTGTGGCGCTGGCGCTGGACGTAGTGGCCGTGGCGGTGGGCGTCGCGCCGGATCTCGGCCTCCATCTCGGCCCGATCGGGAAGCGCCCAGTCGCGGGCCAGCCATCGCGCGGCGAGCTTTGCCTGGCATTCGGCGAACGGGAAGATCGTCGGCACCGCTTGCCCGAGCCCGATGAACGCCAGGTCGTCAACGCCGGGCTTGAACATCCGCTTGTAGAGCGGCAGCACGTTGCCCGGCGCCGAGATGAAGTCGGGCTCGAAGAACGGGAACGTGATCTTGTAGCCGGTCGCGTAGATGATCGCGTCGACCGGCTCGACGCTGCCGTCGGTGAACCGCACGCGGTCACCCTGCAGCTCGGCGATGTCGGGCTTGGCGATCGCATCGCCCGAGCCCAGCCGCAGCAGCAGCTCGCTGGAGACCGTGGGATGGGCTTCGAGGAAGCGGTGGTTGGGGGTCGGCAGGCCGAAGCTCTCCATCCGCCCGGAGAGCAGCCGCGGCAGGAACTGCGCGGCCCGGTGCTGGAGGCCGAGCGGCAGCCACGGCACCGTCTTGACGACTTGGTCGACCGGACGGCCGAACGCGTACTTGGGAATCACCCAGGCACCGCTGCGGGTCGAGATGAAGACCTTCGAGGCGACGCCTTTGCGTGACAGCTCGGAGGTGATGTCGACGCCGCTGTTGCCGATTCCGACGACGACCACCCGCTTGCCAGACAGGTCGATCGGATCGCTCGGGTCGATGTAGTGGTGCGAATGGATCTCGTCGCCGTCGAAGCCGCCCGGGAAGGTCGGCAGTGACGGATCCCAATGGTGGCCGTTGCAGACCAGCAGCGCGCCGAACTCGTGCGTCTCGCCGTCGCCGGTGCGGACCTGCCAGCCGCCGCCTTCGAGCCGCTGTGCGTGTTGCACGGTGGTGTTGAAGCGGATCCGGTCGCGCAGCGCGAAGTGATCGGCGTACTCGCGCAGGAACCCGTGGATCTCGGTGTGATGGGGAAAGTCCGGGTAGCGCCCGTCCATCGGAAAGTCGGCGAAGCTGATCGCGCTCTTCGACGTGTCGATGTGCAGTGACCGGTACGCGGACGAGCGCCCGTTGGGATTGCGGAAGTACCAGTTGCCGCCGACGTCGTCGCTGGCCTCGAAGCACGTGTATGAGACGCCCCAGTCACCGAGTGACTTGGACGCCGTCAACCCGCTCACCCCCGCTCCGATCACGCACGCGCGCTGCCGATCAGCCATTGCCGTCCCTTCGTCGCATTTGCGTGCAACAGCTTAGGGTCAAACCACAGCTCGTTCTCCTGCGGCCCTCCGGGGCAGCTTGGCTACGCGGATACGATGGCGCCCCTATGGGACGGACCGGGGCTGTGTTGGTGCGCGTGCTGCGCAACAACCGCTTGCGACGTGCGGAGCTCGCGTTCGCGGGATTCTCGCTGGCCGAATACGGCGTCTGGACGGCGATCCTCGTCTACGCCTACCAGCGCGGCGGGACCACCGCGGCGGGCCTGATCGCGGTCGTCCAGCTCGCTCCGGCAGCGGTCGTGGCGCCGTTCGCGGCCGGCGTGGCCGATCGGCGCGGCGGCGGCTACGCGCTCGTCGTCGGTTACATCCTGCAGGCTCTGTCGATGGGCGCGACCGCGGTCGCGATGCTCACGCACGGACCGCCGCTGGTCGTGTACGCGTTCGCGATCGTCGCCGCCTCGGCCGTGACCCTGAGCCGGCCGGCGCAGGCGAAGCTGCTCTCGTCGCTGGCCGAACATCCAGACGAGCTGACGGGCGCCGCGGCGGTGTCGGGCTGGATCGAGGCGGCCAGTGCGCTCGGAGGGCCGGCAGTGGCGGGGATCGTGCTCGCGATCGACGGTCCGGGCGCCGTGTTCGCCGTGTTCGCGGTCACGGTTGCGGGCTCGGCACTCGCGGTGGCGCCGTTGCGGTCATATCGAGGCCGGGACGATGACGACGACGAGGACCTCGAGGAGGGCGTGCTCGCGGGCCTGCGGGCGCTGCGCTCCGAACGGCGGGCGAGTGCCCTGGTGGCCCTGATCGGCGCCGAGCATTTGGCGGTCGGCGCGCTCGACGTGCTGGTCGTCGTGCTGGCGATCTCGGTCCTCGGGCTCGGGTCACCGGGTGCCGGATATCTCAACGCGGCCTTCGGCGTCGGCGCCATCCTCGGCGGTCTTGCGGGCGTGACGCTCGCGACCTCGCGCCGGGTCGGGCTGCCGCTGGTCGCGGCGGCGCTGGTGTGGGGGGCGGCGTTCATCGTGCTCGGCGCCGTGCAGACGCCCGTGGCGGCATTCCTGCTGCTGCCACTCGCCGGCATCTGCCAGGCGGTGCTCGACACCGGAGGCCGGGCACTGTTGGTTCGCGTCACCCCGCACGAGGTGCTCGGACGGGTGTTCGGAGTGTTGGAGGGCATCATGATGGCCGCGCTCGCCGTGGGCTCACTGCTGGTGCCCGTGCTGGTGCACCTCGGAAGCGTGACGGCGGCGCTGATCGGAGTCGCGGCGGTTCTGGTGGTCGGCGCTCTGCTGCCGATCACCGCGTTGCGCGGGCTCGACTCCGCCGCGCCCGCCGCCGCGATCGCGATCCTGCGCCGCAACTCTCTGTTCGCCACCCTGCCGGCACCGGTCCTCGAGGGGCTCGCGCGCGAGCTGACGGCGATCACGACGCCCGCCGGGCAGCCCGTGATCGTCCAGGGGGAGCGCGGCGACCGCTTCTACCTGATCGTCGACGGGGAGTACGACGTCGATGTCGACGGTCGCTTCATCCGCACGCTGGTCGACGGCGAAGGGTTCGGGGAGATCGCGCTGCTGCGCGACGTGCCGCGGACGGCGAGCGTCACCGCGCGGACCGACGGGCTGCTCTACGGGCTCGACCGCGAGCCGTTTCTCGACGCGCTGCGCCCGGCGGTTTAGCGCCGCGTCAGCAGCCCGTACGCGTCCGGCCGGCGCGTCGTCAAGAACGGGAACAGCTCGAGCCAGTCCCGCCGCTGATCGAGATCGAGGTCGGCGACCAAGACGGCGGGCTCGTCGCGCGGTGCCTGGACGAGCACGCGACCGTAGGGGTCTGAGATAAAGCTCGAGCCGTAGAAGGTGAGCGGCTCCTCGATGCCGATCCGGTTGATCGCGACCATGAAGGTGCCGTTGGCGACTCCGTTGGCGACGATCACCTGCTGCCAGAGCGGCTGGGTGTCGAAGTCCGGATGGTCGGGCTCGGAGCCGATCGCCGTCGGGTAGATCAGCACCTCGGCGCCCTCGATCGAGTAGGCGCGGGCGAGCTCCGGGAACCACTGATCCCAGCAGGTGGGGCAGCCGAGCTTCGCGTCGCCATCGTCGGTCGGGAGCGAGATCAGCGGAAACGGATCGCCGGCGGCCGGCCCCGGACGGAAGTAGTGATCCTCGTAGTAGCCGGCCGTCACCGGGATGTGGAGCTTGCGCGTGCGCGACACCAGGCGACCATCGGGCGCGACCACCACGGCGGTGTTGTATCCGAGGCCGTCGGGGCCATCACTGCGCTCATAGAGCGATGCGTGCACGTAGACCCCGGTGGCGGCCGCCATCCGCCGCGCGAACGTGGCCGTCGGTCCGCCGTCGAGCTCTTCGGGCGATGCGCCGACGGCCTGCGGACCATCGGGGGTGATCGCGAAATACCGTGACAGCGTCAGCTCCTGCAGGCACACGATCCGTGCGCCCTCGCCCGCCGCCAGCTCGATCCCGCGCGCGAGCGCGCGCTCGTGCTCGTCGGGGTCCGGATGCCAGCGCTCCTGCACGACGCCGACTCGCAACGGCGCGCGCTCGGAAGGCTTGGTCCGGGCGGGCGACGGCGGCGGCGGACTAGGCGACCTCGGAGGCGCGGCACGCCGAGAGCGTAATGCCCCGGGTCGGCGGGCGCCGTCAGGCCAGGTGCTGGCGGTATGCGATCGCGGCCGCCTCCGTGCGCCCCGAAACCCCAAGCTTGGCGAGGATCCGCGAGACGTGGACGCTGGCGGTCTTCTCGGCCATGAACAGCGCCGCGCCGATCTGGCGGTTGGTCGCCCCCTGCGCGACCAGCGCGAGCACCTGGCGCTCCCGGGGCGTCAGCCCGAAGGGGTCCTGGGGCTGGGCCTCGACGGCCGCCCCCGCGCCGTTGCCCGGCGCGTCAGCGCCGAGCTCGAGCCTGCCCCGCTCGGCCAGTGCCGTGATCTCCCCCGACAGCCACTTCGAGCCGAGCTCGGTCGCGCTCCGCAACGCCGCGCGCGCGGCATCGGCGCCCTGCGCTCGCTCGCCCGCGCTCACGAACGCCTCGGCCTCGCGCCAGCGCGCGATGGCGACCTCGTAGGGTCGCTGCACCTCGTCCCAGGCCGCGGCCGCCTTGGCCCACAGCTGCGCGCGGCCGCGGCCCCGCGCCCGGGCGATCTCGGCCTTGCCGTCGGCCAGGTGGGCGCGCTCGACGGGCCCTCCCTCACCGGCCGCGGCCTCGAGCCGCCCGACGTGGAGTCGTGCGCGGGCGAGCGCATCGCGCAGCTCGGCCCGCTCGCCGAGGTCCCCGGCCCGCAGCGCGCGATCGGCCTCGACCCTGACGCCGGCCGCGCTGACGCGGGCGACCCGCTTGATGTCATCGGTGCAGACCTCGATCCGGTCGAGCGCGTTTTCGACCGCCACGCGCGCGGCGCGGTAGTCACGCTGCCGGCGGCGCAGATCCGCGAGCAGGACGCCGTGGAGCGCGATCCACTGCGGCTCGCTCGACTCGCGGATCAGGTTCTCGACCGAGTCCAGGCACTCCTCGGCGGCGTCTTCATCGCCCTCGCCGAGTGTGAGCTCGGCTCCCCGCAGCTGGCGGAACATGAAAGCCACGCCCGAGAGGCGCGCCGCCGACTGACACAGCGTGCTGCGCGACAGCTTCCAGTCGCCGGCCCTGAAGGCGACGTCCGAGACGGTCATCTCGATCCAGTCATAGGCGCGCGGAAAGCGCGTCGGAGTCAGTGCGAGCCCCTCCTTGGCCACCTCCAGCGCCTCCTGCGTGCGGCCCGTGAGCCCGAGCAGGTCGGCCAGGTTCCCGTACGCGGTGCCGGTGGCGTCGACGTCCTCGATCTCCCGGGCGATCGTGATCGCCCTGCGCAGGCGGTCGACTCCCTCGTCGACCTGGCCGAGCATGATCTGCGCCATCCCGAGCGTGTTGAGCACCTCGCTCTCCGAGCCGCGGTCCCCGGCCTCGATCGCGGCGGCGAGCGCCACCTCGGCGTCGGCGATCGCGTCGCGGTAGTGCCCGCGCAGCCAGCGAGTGCGGCCGAGCCACGCCAGCAGCGACGCCCGCTCGCGCGCGCCCTCGGACTCCGGCAGCATCGCAAGCGCCCGTTCGGCGGTCTCGATCGCCTCCGGCGCACGGTTGAGCCCGCGCTGGACGCGGGCCACGCGCGACAGAAGCGACGCGTACCGCAGCGGCTCGGCGTCGGGGTCGACCTCTTCGAGCGCGCGGCCGAAGAGGACCTCCGACCGGGGCCACCGTCCCGTGATGCCGTAGGCGCGGGCGGCCATCGCCAGCAGGTCGACGTGATCGACGCCGGTCGGACGCGCATCCTCGCTGACCCGCGGCCACAACTCCAGCGCGCGCTCCACCAGTTCGGAGACTTCTCCATAGGCGTGCACCCGCCCGGCCGCCTGCGCGGCATGGACACTCGCTCGCAGCGCCGCGGGCTGGTCGCCGGCGGCGGCGTAGTGGCTGGCGATCATCGCCGCGCGTTCGAGCTCGCGGTCGCCGGTCGAGTCCTCGTCGTCGAGCGCGAGCGCGAGCGCGAGGTGCCACTCGCCGCGCTCGCCGGGCAGCAGATCGTCGTACAGCGCCTCGCGGAGCAGCGCGTGCCGGAAGCAGAAGCGCTCGTCCTCGTCGGTGATCAGCACCTGCTCGGCGAGCGCCTCGCGCAGCGCCGTCTGGGTCCCGTCGCGATCGCCGCCGGTGACGGTCGCGATCGTCTGCTCGTTCAACGCGCGCCCGACCGCGACCGCCCGCGCCGCGCGCTGGGCCTCATCCGAGAGCCGCTCGATCCGCACCATGAAGGCATCGCGCAGGCTCTGCGGCGCGGCGCCGCGCCCGTCGAGGCCCGCGGCGAGCAGCTCCTCGGTGTAGAGCGGGTTGCCCTCGCTGCGCATGAACAGGCGCTCGACAAGATGATCGTCAGGTTCGGCGCCGAGGATGTCGGCGAGCGCCTCGCCGAGCTCCTCGCGGTCAAACGGCTCGAGCTCGATCCGCCGCGCGCGCTCGAGCCGGTCGAGCTCGGCGAGCAGCGGGCGCAACGCGTGCCGGCGGTGCAGCTCGTCGGTTCTATAGGTGAGCAACAGCACGAGGCGCTCCTGGCGCAGTGATCGAGAGAGGAACGCCACGAACGACCGCGTCGAGCGGTCGGCCCAGTGCATGTCTTCGAGGATCAGGACCACCGGTGCCGACTGACTGAGAATGTCGATCAGCTCGAGCACCGCCTCGAACAGCCGCAGCTGCCCGGTGGCCGGGTCGGGTGTCCCGTCGGCGGCGCCGGCGGCGTCGATTCCCGGCAGGATCGATGCGAGCTGCGCGCGACTCCCGGCGCTCAGCGCTTCCAGCGCCGGATGGCGCCCGCGCACCAGCGGGCGAAGCGCGCTCAGGAGCGGCGCATACGGCAACTCGCCATCGGACTGCTGGACTCCCTCGCCGCGCAGCACGAGCGTCGGCTGAGCCTCGTCGGAGGCTGCCAGCCGCTGCTCGAGCTCGCCGACGAGCCGCGTCTTGCCGACGCCCGAATCACCGCCGAGCAGGACGAGGCCGGACCGGCCGGCGCTGGCCTCCCGGACGGCGAGCAGCAGTTCCGAGAGCTCGCCGACCCGGCCGACGAAGTGGTTGCTCGTCAACCTCGATGTCATGCCCAAAGTATCGCCGGAACCCGGCGAGAAGCCGGTTCTGCCGGTGCCCGCTGCGGAGGTGGTAGCGGTGGGCGCTCTGGGCAAGCTCCTGCGCTCGGCTGGCGGCCAGGATTTGCGTGAACTGGGGGTGCATTCCGCGTTCCTCTCGATCGCTTGCAACGTGATCTGAGAATGAACTGAGAACGCGGGCGGCACATCGGGAGAACGGAGCGCGTTTGCGGCTAACACCCCTTAGCTGGTAAGGGGTCAGACCTTATGGGGTTCGCTCAGGTCTGGTTGTCGGCGGGCGCGGGCGTCGCCGGCTGCCCGCCGTTGCCGCGCCACAGCTGTGGCACGTCCGTGCCGGAGCTCGCGGGGCTGGTGTCGGCGCGTTTACTGGCGGAGATCTCCTGCGCCGTCACGCTCTGCGGGAAATGACAGGCTGCGAGGTGGCCGCCGGCGTACTCGGTCAGCGGCGGCTCGGCGGTGCGGCAGATATCCCCGGCGCGCGGGCAGCGCGTGTGAAAGCGGCAGCCCGACGGCGGCCGGATCGGGTTCGGGGGCTCGCCGGTCACATGCATACGCGTCCGGGCGCGGTTCTGCTTGGGGTCCGGGATCGGGATCGCCCCGAGCAGCGCCGACGTATAGGGATGGATCGGCTTGTTGTAGAGCTCCTCGGCCGGCGAGACCTCCATCAGCTTGCCGAGGTACATGACCGCGATCCGATCAGACACGTGGCGCACGACGCTCAGGTCGTGCGCGACGAACACGTAGCTGAGCTGGAACTCGTCCTGGAGTTCGTCGAGCAGGTTGATCACCTGCGCCTGAATCGAGACGTCGAGCGCGGAGACCGGCTCGTCGAGCAGGATCAAGCGCGGATTGACGGCGAGCGCGCGGGCGATCCCGATCCGCTGGCGCTGGCCGCCGGAGAACTCGTGCGGGAAGCGGTTGAGGTACTCGCCGCTAAGGCCGACGCGATCGAGCAGTGTCTTGGTCTCGCCGGCCAGCTGGTCGCGCCCGACGCCGCGCATCTTCAGCGGCGTCGCCAGGATCTGCCCGACGCGCTTGCGCGGGTTCAGCGATGCCTGCGGGTCCTGGAAGACCATCTGCATCTCGCGACGGATCGGCTCCATCTCGCGGCGCTTGGCCTTCGTGATGTCCTGGCCGCGGAACTCGATCGACCCCGAGGTGGCGGCGATCAGCCGCACGAGCACCCGGATCAGGGTCGTCTTGCCGCACCCTGACTCGCCCACGACCCCGAGCGTCTCCCCTTCGTCGAGATGAAACGAGACGTCGTCGACCGCGTGCACACGTCCCACGACGCGGTCGATGATCACGCCGCTCTTGATCGGGAACAGCACCTTCAGGTTCTGCACCGCCATCAGCGGCTGCGTGGTCTTCGTCTCCGAGACCGGCGTGTCAGCCACGTCGGTCACTGCGCGACCACCTCCGGGGCGGCGAGCCCGATCTGGTCGCCCACCACCCGCAACCGGCGCTTCTGCTCGAGCTCGAGGAAGCATCGGTCGAGGCTCTCGGGGCGGTCCGGGACCCGGTTGAGCAGCTCGGGCACCTCGGTGCACTTGACGAACGCGTGCGGGCACCGCGGCCGGAAGTGACAGCCCTTGGGCGGGCGCAACAGCGACGGCGGCATGCCGGGGATCGCCGGCAGTCGCTGCGAGCGGTCGGCGTCGATCCGCGTGATCGAGCCCAGCAGGCCCCACGTGTACGGATGCTGCGGGTCATAGAAGATGTCGTCCAGCGAACCCTGCTCGACCACGCGTCCGGAGTACATGACGATCACGCGATCGGCGATGTCTGCCACCACGCCGAGGTCGTGGGTCACGAGGATCACCCCGGCACCCGTCTCCTCGCGCAGCTGGCGCAGCTCGTCGAGGATCTGCGCCTGGATCGTCACGTCGAGCGCCGTCGTCGGCTCGTCGGCGATCAGCAGCTTGGGCGAGCACGACAGCGCCATCGCGATCATCACGCGCTGGCGCATGCCGCCCGAGAACTCGTGCGGGTAGGAGCGCAGCCGCTCCGAGGCCCGCGGAACCCCGACCCGCTCCATCAGCTCGACCGCGCGGTCGAGCGCCTGCGCCTTGGAGATCTTGCGGTCGTGGGCGCGGATCTGCTCGACGATCTGGCGCCCGATCCGGTGGACCGGGTCCAGCGAGCTCATCGGATCCTGGAAGACCATCGCGATCCCGGCGCCGCGGATCCGCTGCAGCTGCTGGGGCGTGGCCTTGCACGAGCTCGGTGCCGTCGAACTCGGCGGTCCCCTCGAACTTGGCGTTCGGGCCGCGGGTGAGCCCCATCAGCGTCATCGCGGTCACGGACTTGCCCGAGCCCGACTCGCCCACGATCGCGACGATCTCCCCCGCGGTGACCGAGAACGAGACCCCGTCGACGGCCTGGACGACCCCATCCTCGGTCGCGAACGAGACCCTGAGCCCGTCGACGTTCAGCAGTGGCGCTGCGTCACCGGTCGTCATACCGCGAGCCTGATCCGGGGATCGAGGAACGCGTAGACGATGTCGATGATCGCCGCCAGGACCACGACGGCGAACGCGGTCAGCATCACGATCACGAGGATCGGGATGATGTCGAGACGTTGCGATCGACTGGGCGGCGAGCTGACCGACGCCGTGCAGGTTGTAGATCGACTCGGTCAGGATCGCGCCGCCGCCGATCACCTGGGCCATGTCCAGGCCCCACAGCGAGATGATCGGGATCAGGCTGTTACGCAGCGTGTGGCGGAGCAGCACCTGGCGATCGGACAGGCCCTTGGCGTGGGCGGTGCGCACATAGTCCTCGTTGATCGTGTCGAGGATCGTCGATCGCAGAACCCGCGAGTAGAAGCCGATGAACAGCACCGAGAGCGTGAACCAGGGCAGGACCAGGTGCACGAACCACTGACTCGGGCTCGTGGTGAACTTCACGTAGCCGCCTAACGGGAAGATGTTCCACTGGTACCCGAGGTAGTAGATCAGCACAGCTCCGAGGAAGAACGGCGGAAACGAGACGCCGAACATCGCCAGGATCGTCAGGACCCGGTCGGTGTACTTGCCCGCCTTGATCGCGGCTACGGTGCCGACGAGGATCGACGTGAAGAGCCAGATGAACCCGGCTCCGAACGCCAGCGACAGCGTCGCCGGGAGGCCCGCCTTGATCTCCGAGAGCACGTTGAAGCCCTGCGTGTAGGAGTACGCCTGGTTGGTGAAGATGTTCTTCATCGTCCGCAGGTACTGGACGTAGATCGGCTGGTTGAAGCCGTATTTGACCTCGATCGCATGGATCTCCTGCGGCGTGGCGGTGCGCCCGGCGAGCCGGAATGCCGGGTTGCCGTTCGGGATCGCCTCGAACAGCAGGAACGTCAGCAGCGAGATCACGAACATCACCACCACCATCGCGAGCAGGCGGCGGACGATGAAGCGGCTCATCGGTCCCTAGGGAGTTCGGGCATCAATGCGCGATCCGGACCTTGGCCCGCGGGTCCAGCGCATCCCGCAGGCCGTCACCGAAGATGTTGATCGACATCACGCACAGCACGAGCATGATGCCCGGGATCAGCACGTTGTGGAACGCAGCCGGGATCGTCATGATCCCGTCCGAGATCATCGTCCCCCAGGACGGGTTCGGGGGCTGGACGCCGGCGCCGAGGTAGGAGAGCGCTGCCTCGAGCAGGATCGCGTTGGCGAGGATCAGCGGGATGAACACGACGATCGTCGACGCGAGGTTGGGCAGCACCTCGAAGAACATGATCTTCCAGTCGCTCTGGCCCTGCTGGCGCGCGGCGTCGATGAACTCGCGCTCGCGCAGCTGCAGCACCTGACCGCGTACGGGTTTGGCCACGTACGGGATGTAGACGATCCCGATCACGACCGCCGGCACGTACAGGTTGGTGCCGTGGAGCGGCCCGATCCCGCCGACCGCCAGCACCGTGCCGAGCGTGATCCCGAGCAGCACCGCCGGATAGGCCCAGATGATGTCCAGGCCACGGCTGATAAACCCATCCGCGATGCCGCGGAAGTAGCCAGCCCAGACACCGAGGATCAGCGCCAGGATCATCGTGATCAACGTGGCGATGGCCCCGATCTGGAGCGAGTTGCGCCCGCCGTAGAGCAGCCGCACGGCGACATCGCGGCCGTTGCCGTCGGCGCCCGAGGAAGTAACGACTGTGCCAGGTCGGACCGATCGGGATGTCGGTCGGGCTGACGATGTCGACCTGCTTGCCGCCCTCCTTTACGGTCCCGGTGATGTTCTCGGCCGCAGCGTCGTGTGGGCGACGTCCTTCGCGTAGACCGGCGCCAGCAGGCACAAGATCACGATCAGGACGAACACGCCGCCGAAGAACAGCGCGACCTTGTTTCGCCTCAGGCGCCGCCAGGCGAGTTTCCACGGCCCTATGCCGGGCGGAAGCTCTTCTTCGCCGGAGCCGCCGAACCCGGCGAGATCGTCCGAGAATTCGAGGCCGGTGCCGAGGCGTTCAGCTGAAGTTGCCATTTAGCGAAACAGAAAGCGATGTGGGCCGGGACAGCCTACTACTGCCCCGACCCACCGCGGTCAAATCACTTCAGTTGGAACGAGGTCCAATCCCATCCGTAGATCGGATTCATCAGCGCCGCCGTGTAGTTGATCCGGTCAGACGCGAACTTCGGGAACGTCTGATAGCCGAACGGAGCGACGTACGCCTTCTTGGCGAGGTATATCTCGAGGTTCTGCCACTTGTTCGCCACCGTTCCGAGCTGGGTGGTCGGGGTCGTGGCGAGCTTCGAGACCTGGCCGTTGATGTACGGGTCGTTGATCATGCCCTGGTTCTCATTGTTGGTGGGCAGGATCGTCTTGCCGTCGACCAGCAGGTAGAAGTCGACCGGGTTCGGGAAGTCCTGGTTCCAGTCCGTGAAGCCGGTCTGGGGCTTGAGCTTCGTGTTGCCGATCGTCGTGAAGTAGGTCGCGTCCGCGATCACCTTCTGGGTGGCCTTGAACCCGATCTGGTTGAGGAACTGGGTGTAGTAGGTCATCCACTGCTGGCGCGGCGGACGGCCCTGGCTCCAGACGGTGACCGGCGTGCCGGCCATGCCCGACTGCGTGACCAGCTGCTTGGCCTTGGCCAGATTGCCGGTCCCCGGCGTCCCGTATGGGCACTGGCTGTTGCTCCCAATATGCCCGGGCACATCGACCGGCAGGAAGAAGCACGTCGGGAGCAGGGTGCCCGAGCCGAGCCGGTTCATCGCGTCCTGGTTGAGGCCGGTCACGACCGCCTCACGAGCGAGCTGGCTGCTGAACGGCTTCTGCGTCACATTCATGAAGATGTAGTAGGTCGAACCACCGAGGTTGACCTGCGAGAAGCGGTCGGATGCCTTGGCTCTGATCTGCGGCAGCAGGCTGCCGGGGATCGTGTCGGCCCAGTCGAAGACGTCGGCGGTGTTGTTGAGCACCGACAGCGCGTTCGACGGGACGTTCGTCGACAGCTTGACCTGGACGTTCACCTTCGCCGCGGGGATGCCAGGGATCTGCTCCTTGGCGTACTCGGGGTTGGGCACCGACTCCCATCCCTGGTTCGGGACGATGTTGGTGGTCTTGTAGGGTCCGACGCCCGGGGGCGGGTTGGTCGGCTCGTTCTTCATCGGCGTGCCCGACGGAACGAGACCCATCGACGGGAACGCGAGCACGTTGTCAAACGGTCCGTAGGGCTGGTTGAGATTGACCGTGATCTTGCCCGTCGCGTTGTCGGTCGTGATCCCCGAGATCGTCTTCGCCTTGCCGTTCGAGAACGCCAGCGCGCCCTTGATCTGAGACGTCAGGAATGCGCCTGAGCCGCCCCACGGGATCTTGATCGCGCGCTCGACTGTCCAGGCGAAGTCACTCGCCTTGACCGGCGCGCCGTTCGAGAAGACGAGACCCTTGCGCAGCGTCGCGGTGTAGGTCTTGCCGCCGTTGGAGATCGTCGGCAGCGCCGTCGCGAGCCCGGGGATCAGCTTGCTCCCCGCCACGCCCTGTGCGTGCGCGTAAGTCGTCAGTCCGGTATAGGTGACCCACAGAGCCTCGGCTCCCTGGGTCGTGTAGTCCATGCCCGGATCGAGCGACTGTGGCGCGCCGCCCATCAGCAGGGTGACCGTGCCGCCGGTCTTTGCGGGGGCGCTTGTCGTGCCGCTGCCGGAGGCAGCCGCTGACGACGTACTACTGGACGAATTGGACGAACTCGAGCCGCAGGCCGCAAGCGCGATCACTGCGATGACCGAAAGCAGAGCGCCTGCAGCCGGTCTGGTGTGTCTCTTCACAGATCCTCCTCCTCAGAGGTCGGTTTCCCAGAGGGAGGACAATGTATTGCAAGTCGTCACCAAAACGAGCCACTTTGGGCCTCCCTAAACGCTGCCTAATGAACCCTCAACACAGGCAGGTGCCGGCAGCCTGATCGGCCCCTCTTTGCACGGCTTCCCGGTGCGACGAAAAGCGCCGCACTCTCTGAGCGGACGGCCGATCGGCGGCAGTACTCGGGCTCACTGGCGCCGCTTGGGTATGTCAGTAATCGGACCTTCTGGGAGCGGCGTCAGTCGACGGTCAAAACGGCCTTGCCGGCGACCTGACGGTCGAGCAGCGCCTGCACGGCTGCGCCCGCGCGTTCCCACGAGTCGACGCGGTCGATCTGCGGGTCGAGCCGGCCGCCGGCCACCAACTCGGCGAGCCGCCGCAGGTCGGCGCTGCCGCTCCGCGTGCGGGCGAGCTCGGTGAACACATACAGCCCGTAAAGTCGCGCGCCCGGGGCGCGCGAGAAGAGCTCGCGCGTCGGGTAGCTGACCGGGTCGGGCACGGTGGCGGCGAAGTTGACCACCAGTCCCCCGGGCGCCACGCGCTGCAGCGCGGCGCCGAGGACCGGCCCGCCGATTGCGTCCAAGATCAGGTCGAAGTTCGGCCCGCTGGGCTCGAGCTGGGACAGCAATTCGTCGGCGCCGAGCTCGCGCAGTCCGTCCGTCCGCCGCGCGACGGCCGTCACCTGCGCCCCGGCGAGCTTGGCGAGCTGGATCGCGAACCGCCCCACGCCACCGCTCGCGCCCGTGACCAGTACCCGCTTGCCGACGATGAACCCGCCGAGCTCGAGGCTGAGCAGCGCCGTCAGCCCGGCGACCGGGAGCGTCGCGGCCTGCTCGAACGAGACCTGCTCGGGCAACTCCGCGAGCCACTCGGTGTTGACCGCCGCGAGCTCTGCCCAGGCACCCCCGTTCATCAGGCCCACGACCCGCGCGCCTTCGCGCGGACCCGATCCATCGGCGGCCGGGCGCACCACCACGCCGGCGAGATCCCAGCCTGTCACGGTTCCGGGCTGCTGGGACTCGAGCCGCCTGCTCTCGCCCCGGTTGAGGCTGATCGCCCGCACCTCGACGATCGCCTGATCGTGGCGCGGTTGCGGATCCGGGGCTTGCCCGAGCGTGATGAAGGGGGCTTCGGTGGCGACAACAAGCGCACGCATCGGGCTGGTGGTGGATACTACGCGCCCCCATGAGAACGATTTGTGAACTTCGTGGCGGCATCAGGCGCATCTCCGCCGCCCCTCAGCGCCGCACCGTCAAGCTCCTGGCCGCCGTGACCGTCGCTGCGTCACTCGTGTTCTGCGCGAGCGCGTCCGCCGCCCTGCACGTGCAGTGGATGAAGAGCTATGCCTCGCCCGGCACCCCCGCCCGCTACAACAAGGTCGGCGTGCTGAAGATCGGCCCCGCGCACGCGAAGAACGTGCTCGTGCTCGAGCCCGGCACATCCGCCGGTAGCGCCTACTTCGTGCCGCTCGCGAAATGGCTCGTCTCGAGCGTCAAGGGCTGGCAGGTGTGGTCGGTCGAGCGCCGCGAGAACCTGCTCGAGGACCAGTCGATGCTGAACCTCGCCAAGAAGCGCAAAGCGACGCCGCAGCAGGTGTTCGACTACTACATCGGCTACCTGGTCAACCCGAGCATCAAGCACCACTTCAACCCGATCGCGACCGCCAACTACGCGAAGGGCTGGGGCCTCAACGTCGCCGTGCAGGACCTCCACACGGTCATATCGGCGGCGCGCAAGCTCGGCGGCAAGGTCGTTCTCGGCGGGCACTCGCTCGGTGGCTCGGTCGTCACCGGCTACGCGACCTGGAACTTCCACGGCCGCCCGGGCGCCGATCAGCTCGCGGGACTGGTGTACGACGACGGCGCGAGCTTCGGCGCTGCCCCGTCGGCCCAGGCGGCGATGCAGACCCTGCAGGCGTTCGAGAGCCCGGGCACAAGCCCATGGCTGCCGTTCGTCGCCGGCATCCCGCCGTGGGATTCGGGCCTGTTCGGCTCCACGGGCGGCCTGTCGGCGATCCTTGACCCCAACCAGCCGCTGGCGAACGGCGAATCCGCGCTGCTTCCGGCGGCGCTGAAGACCCCGGTGCCGGTCACGAACCTGGCCGAGTTCGGATGGGGGACGAGCGTCGCCACCTCGCAGCTCGTGTTCGCCATCAAGGCCCACGACGGGGCCGGACTCGACGCCACGGCGATGCCCGACGGGCTTCACGGCTGGAACAGCGCCGGCTCGCTGACGCCGATCAAGCGCTACGCGCAGATGTTGTCGGGCTACCCGCTGCAGGGCGTCGACGGGACCGAGTGGTACTTCCCGCAGCGCCTGACCGACGACAGCTCGGCGATCGACAACGGGAACGCCAACCCGGCGCAGGCGGTGTTCGGGATCAAGGACACGATGGGCCACCGCCTCCCGCGGCGTCTGCGGATGTACGCGTTCGGCGCGTTCGGCGGCACGGCGATCACCTCCGCCACCTCCGCGCTGGCCGCGCAATCGAGGATTCCGAAGCGCAACCTGACGCTGATCAGCCGCCACGCGACCTACGCCCACAATGACCCGGCCGGCGCGTTTCCGAACAACGTCTTCTTCACCCACCTGGTCTCGTTCTTGAAGAAGATCGCCCCAGCGCGCCCCCGCCACAAGTAGCCGCGCTCAGCGAGCGACTACCCTCAGACCCGTGGCGAAGGTCTACGAGCGGATCGAGCCGTGGCTCGCGGACTGGATCGAGCGCCAGCCGATGTTCTTCGTCGGGACCGCGCCGAGCGGCGACGAGGGCCACGTGAACATCTCGCCGAAAGGGCCGATCGGGACGCTGCGGCTGCTCGACGACCACACGGTCGCGTATCTGGATCTGGTCGGCAGCGGCGCCGAGACGGTCGCGCACCTGCAGCAGAACGGCCGCATCGTGGTGATGTTCTGCGCCTTCGAGGGGCCGCCGCGAATCGTGCGCCTCCATGGTCGCGGCGAGGTGCTCGCAGGCGACGCGCTCGAGTTCCCGGCGGCGTCGGCGCTGCCGCAGCAGCGGCGCAGGGTGATCCGCGTCGACGTCCAGCGGGTGGCCGACGCGTGCGGTTACGGCGTGCCGCTGATGTCGTTTGTCGGCGAGCGGCCGAATGCGCGCGCCTGGGCCGAAGGCAAGCTCGTCAAAGGCGGCCCGAGCGCGCTCGACGACTACGTCGCGCAGCACAACGCCGAGAGCATTGACGGACTCCCGGCGGTGCCGGTGCGGTCCGCGGAGGGCGTGCAGCCCCAGGGCCCGAAGGCCCCGGGGCGTGCAGCTCCGGCTGGCTAGCCGCTTACGCAGCTACGGCGTGTATGGCGATGTCCGACACGGCTGACCGCCGCACACGTTGACCACTGAGCCGTTGGGCTCGAGGAAGTCGGACTTCTGCTGCCGTGCGAGCGGCGTGTTGCGAACGGTCTCGTGCGGATCCTGGTTGGTGGCCGTGTCCGCCGGAGCGATGTTGCCCAGCGGCGGTGGCTGCGTGTGGCCTGGACCGCTGTCCCAGACCTCGATCGCGGATCCGTTGAACGGGAACTTCTTGATCGTCGGCAGGCCGTAGAACAGGTTCCGGTCCCGGACGCGGTTGGTGCTCAGGTCGAGCGCCGGCTGGTAGGCCGAGGCCCCGATCGTGCGCGCCTCGAGCGCGCCCGCGTACATGCTGACCTGGTGGTCGCCGTAGGCGATCATCATCAGCACCGTGTGCGAGGGCGTGTCCGGTAGCGGATGCGAGGTCATGAACTGCGCGTAGCCATCTGGATCGCCACGGTCCCAGAGCTGCTGGGCGAGGTCGAGCAGCCAGGGGTGCAGCGACTGATCGGGATAGGACGGATACAGAATCGAGCCGAACGGAGCGAAGTCCGTGCTCCGCTGGACGAGCACGTTGCCGTAGTCCATCCCGGTCACGCCGAGCACAGCCCGGCGGAAGTCGGGCGACACGGCGGTCGTCAGACCGCCCTCGATCCCGCCCTGGCTGTTGCCGTCGTAGAACAGGTTCGAGGTGTTGATCACCGGCTGGCCGAGGGACCGAAAGGCCGCGTTCGCGGCAAAGCCCTTCGGGTTGTCCATCAGCCGTCCGAGGAACAGTGTGTTGAGCACGCCCTGCTGGAGCCGGTCGATGACCGCCGGGAACAGGTTCAGGTTCTTCAACGCGGCCGCGTCGTTGAGCGTGTCGCCCTCGGCGAGGCCCCACCAGTCGGTGGCGCAGAAGACCATGTTGTGCTCGCTGGCCATGTCCTGCACGTTGGTCGCCTCGACCTCGGTGTGGGAGCCGAGCAGGCCGTGGCCGTAGAGCGAGATCCGCGCCGGCGTGAGCGGGGTCGCGGAGCTCGGGATGATGCACTCAAACGGCGCCGTCGCGACGTTCCCCGGGATCTGCGCCGGCAACGCGTCGGGCTTCGTCGAGCTGTAGTGAAAGCCCGCGCTGGCGCTCGCTCCGCAGACGACCAGGTAGCACGGGATCTGGAAAGTGCCGGTGATGCTTCGCATCGGCCCGGTGACGCCCGACGCGGGTGCAAGGATCGACGTGCCGGTGATCTGGTAGGAGGGCGCATGGCCCTGGACGACGTTGTCGGCGAGGTTGTGGTCACCGAGCTGCGCGAACGCGTTGTTGCGGATCGCGAGCAGCCGGCCGGTCAGGTCCTGGCGCGACATGACGGTGAAGTTCCAGGCCTCATACAGGCTGGAGCGGGCAATTCCGGCGCGCTTGAGCGCTTTGAAGATCTGCGCGTAGCGGTGGCGCTGGGAACGCAACGCAGCTGGCAGCGGCCCACCGTTGCGCAGGCGCTTGAACCACCGCGGCGCGGCGATCCGCCGGCCGCTGGCGGTCCGCAGGTTGCGCAGCGCCACGATGTAGGTGTGGCCGTCGAGGAAGTCCTTGCCCGGGTGGATCATCAGGTCCCGGTCGGCGGCGTCGGTAGCGTTTGAGTCGAGCTCTGACCAGATCAGCTGGCGCTTGCCGGTCGCCTGGTCGATCACGACGATCGGCTGGCGCTTGGCGAACGCGCGGGCCATGTTGGTCAGCGGCACCGCGCCGGTGCGGTTCATCGCCGCCTGAGTGTCGAGCCCGGGGACGTGGAGCAGGATCGCGCTGCCGGGGCTGAATCCGTCGTTGCGGTCATACGGTCCGGCCGCGATCTGCTGGCCGCTGGTGTTGGTCGGCATCGCGGCGGCCGGGAGCTTGACGCGGACGCCCGTCACGCTGCCCTTGTCCGGCCGCGTGAAGCGGTTGTCGGGAAACGGGAATAAGCATGGCCGGCTCGAGTACGGCTGGCAGTCGGCCGCCGGCTTGGCGGCGGCTGCGGTGCTGGCGCCGAACGCCGCCGTAGCGGCCATCGCCGCCACCAGCGCGGACAGCAGGGCCAGCGTGTGGTTGAACTTGCACGCCATTCGTGGCGCTCCTCTCTGAGTCATGGGGCACTTCGCGACGTCCCGGGGCAGGCTGCCGTTCCGGGCCGGGCAACGGCTCGCCACCGCTCGCAGCTGATCGTGGCGAACGGACATTGGTAACACGCGCGCGCGGGAAAAGTCGCGCTGGCGTCTATGTTGAGACGATCGCCACGGAGACGTCTCACCCAACGGGGATTAGCCGCGGCCTGGTCGTGCTGCTCGCCGTGACCTGCGGCGCAGCGGTGGCAAACCTCTACTACGCGCAGCCGCTGCTGCACACGCTGGCGCGCGACTTCGACGTCTCGAATGCGACCGCGGGGCTGCTCGTGACCGTCAGCCAGCTCGGGTACGTGATCGGGCTCGCGCTGCTGGTCCCGGTCGGTGACCTGCGGGAGCGGCGCGGTCTGATCACGGTCACGCTCGCGATCTCGGCGATCGGGCTCGCGATCGCCGCGGCAGCGCCCGGATTCGTGCTCCTCGGCGCTGCGCTCGGAGCGGTCGGCGTGACCTCGACCGTCGCGCAGGTGATCGTCCCGATGGCGTCGTCGCTGGCCGCCGAGCACGAACGTGGCCGCGTCGTTGGAACGGTGATGAGCGGCCTGTTGATCGGGATCCTGCTCGCGCGCACGTTCAGCGGCCTCGTCGCGGCGGCGTTCGGCTGGCGAACCGTGTTCGTGGTCGCCGCGGTGGCGATGCTCGTGCTCGCGGCCACGCTCCGCCGCGCCCTTCCGGTTGTGCCGCCGACCACCAACCTCTCCTACGGCGGTCTGCTGCGCTCGGTCGCCGAACTGATCGGATCCGAGCGCGTGCTCCGCCAGCGGATGGTCCTCGGGGCCCTGAGCTTCGGCTGCTTCAGCGCGTTGTGGACGGCCGTCGCATTCCTGCTCGCCGGGCCGCCGTACAACTACGGCAACGCGGTCATCGGCCTGTTCGGGCTCGTCGGCGTCGCCGGCGCCGCGATGGCGTCGATCGCCGGGCGGCTCAACGACCGAGGGTGGGGACGCCAGACGACGACCGCGTCGATCGTGACGCTGCTGGCCAGCTGGGCGGCGCTCGCCGCGGGCAAGAGCTCGGTCGTCGCGCTGATCGTCGGCATCGCGCTGCTCGATCTCGGCTCACAGGGGCTCCATATCTCAAACCAGAGCGCCATTTATTCGCTGCGTCCCGACGCGCGCAGCCGCCTGACGACCGCCTACATGGTCAGCTGCTTCCTCGGCGCTTCGCTCTTCTCTGCTCTCGCCGCGGTGCTCTTTGACCGGGACGGCTGGATCGCCGTGTGCGTGCTCGGGGCGTCTTCCGCGGCGCTCGCGCTCGCGATCTGGACGGTGATCTCGATCGGGTCGCGCGCACGCTCGCGGCGCGCCCGTCGGCTCGAGCCGGCCGGCGGCGGCGGCGGCTGAGCTGCGCGGGCATATGATCCGCAACGTGCGAGCCTCGAGCGCTTCGTGACGACCGCCGAAGCGGCCGAGCCTGCCCACCGGCAGGGCGTGCTGATCGCCTTCACCGGGCTGATGCTCGTGCTGCTCATGGCAGCACTCGACCAGACGATCGTCTCGACCGCGCTGCCGACGATCGTCGGCGACCTCGGCGGGCTCAACCACATCTCGTGGGTCGTGACCGCCTACCTGCTCGCGCAGACCGCGGTCACGCCCGTCTACGGGAAGCTCGGGGACCTCTACGGCCGCAAGATCATGCTTCAGATCGCGCTCGTGATCTTCCTGATCGGCTCGGCGCTGTGCGGCATCTCGCAGAGCCTGACCGAGCTGATCGTCTTCCGAGCGATCCAGGGCCTTGGCGGCGGCGGCCTGATCGTCGGGACGATGGCCGCGGTCGGCGACATCGTGACCCCGCGCGAACGCGGTCGCTACCAGGGGTTGTTCGGCGCGGTGTTCGGGCTCGCGAGCGTGATCGGGCCGCTGCTCGGAGGCTTCCTGACCACGAACCTCTCGTGGCGCTGGATCTTCTACGTCAACCTTCCGATCGGTGTGATCGCGTTCGGCGTGCTCGCCGCGACGCTCCCGTCCCGCCGTGAACAGGTCCACCACCAGATCGACTACCTCGGCGCGGGGCTGCTCGCCGCGGCGTTGAGCGCGGTCGTGCTGCTGTGCACCCTTGGCGGGACCACGTATGCCTGGGGCTCGGCGCAGATCATCGGACTGGGAGTCATCGCGCTCGTGCTCCTGGCCGCGTTCATCGTCACCGAGCGTCGCGCCGCCGAGCCGGTGCTGCCCCCGCGCCTGTTCTCGAATCGCGTCTTCAACGTCACGAGTGGGATCGGACTGATCGTCGGCTTCGCGCTGTTCGGCTCGGTGACGTACCTGCCGCTGTTCCTGCAGGTCGTCAACGGCGCCAGCCCGACGGGCTCCGGCCTGCAGCTGCTGCCGCTGATCGGCGGTCTGCTGATCACGTCGATCGCGTCCGGCCAGATCATCAGTGCCACCGGCCGCTACAAGCCGTTCCCGATCATCGGGACCGCTCTGATGGTGATCGGGCTGTGGCTGCTGTCGACGATGGACGCCCACACCAGCAGCCTCAAAGCGTCGGCATTCATGTTCGTCCTCGGCCTCGGTCTCGGATCGGTGATGCAGGTGCTGGTGCTCGCGGTTCAGAACGCGGTCGACTACAAGGACCTCGGCGTCGCGACCTCGGGCGCGACTCTGTTTCGGTCGATCGGCGGCTCCGTCGGGACGGCGATCCTCGGCTCGATCTTCTCCAACCGGCTCAGCTCCGAGCTCGCGTCGTCGCTGCCGGCGTCCGCGAAAGCGTCCGTCGGCGGCGGCAGCAACCTGAGCCTCAACCCCGCCGCGCTCGACAAGCTCCCCGCGCAAATCCACACGCTCTACATCACCGCGTTCACGAACGCGCTCAGCACCGTGTTCGTGGTCGCGGCGGCGATCGCCGCCGCGGCGTTCGTGCTCAGCTGGATCCTCCCCCAGAAGACGCTGCGCGAGACGGTCGCCGCGGGCAACGGGATCGGCGAGAGCTTCGCGATTCCCAAGCACACCGATTCGTTCGCCGAGGCATCGCGGGCGCTGTCGCAGCTGCTCGGCCGCGACGAGCGACGCAAGCTCGTTGAGCGCCTCGCCGAGCGGGCCGGCGTCGACCTGTCGGCCGCCGCGTCTTGGCTGGTCGTCCGCCTGCACGAGAATCCGGCCGCCGACATCCCCGCCCTGTGCGAGGAGTTCGACATCCCCGTCGAGGTCGGCGAGCAGGCGCTGCAGGAACTGGTATCGGCCGGCTACGTCAACGTCGCCGAGCTCTCCGCGGGGACGCCCGAGTACCTGGTCACCGCGCCCGGTGAGGAGGTCGTGGACCGGCTCGTCGCCGAACGCAAGGCGAGCCTCGAGCGGCGCTGCGAGGGATGGTCACCCGAGAACAACCCGGAGCTCAACGAGCTGCTGTTGCAACTGGCACGCGACCTCGCGCGGGAGCCCAGCCACGACGTGGCGGCGCCGCCGGTCGCGCAGGCAGCTTCGAGCTGAGCGGGCCCCCACGGCTTATCGGGGCGGCGCCGCGGGTCGCCCCGACTAGGGCTTACCGGGGGCGGCGCCGCGGGCGCGGCGCAGGTCATCCTCGATCGCCGCCGCCGCGGCGAGCGCCCGCGGCAGGAAGTCGCGCCGCATCGCCGCCATCGTCGATCGGCTGGCGTGGACGGAGACATTGAGCGCCGCGACCACCGCGCCCGACGCGTCGTGGATTGGCACCGCCAGCGAGCGCAACCCCTCCTCGAGCTCCTGATCGACGGCGGCGTAGCCCTGTTTGGCCACCCGCGCGAGCTCCTCGCTCAGCCGCGCGGTGTCGGTGATCGTGTGGCTCGAGAGCGCGAGCAGCGGCATTTGCTCCAAGCGGCGCTCGAGCTCGTCGTCGGGGAGGCCCGCGAGCAGCACACGTCCCATCGACGTCGCGTACGCGGGCAGCCGCGTTCCGACCGACAGCGTGATGCTCATGATCCGCCGCGTCGGGACGCGGACCACGTACACGATCTCGGTGTCGTCGAGCACGGAGATCGAGGAGGACTCGTTCACGTGCGCCACCAGCTCCTCCATGTGGGGCTCGGCGACCTCGGGCAAGGTCAGCCCGGAGAGGTATGCGTACCCGAGCTCGAGCACGCGCGGGCTGAGCGCGAAGCGGCCATCGGCGCTGGTCACGTAGCCGAGCTCGACAAGCGTGAGCAGAAACCGGCGCGCGGCCGCACGGGTCAGCCCGGCGAGCCGAGCGACCTCGCTCAGTGACAGCTCCCGGTGCTCGGCGTCGAATGCCCGGATCACCGCGAGCCCGCGCTCGAGCGACTGCACGAAGTTTGCGTTGCGCGCCCGTTCCGCGCTCATCGATCACCCACTCGTGCGCCGTCCTCAATTCGTAACGGGCCCGTGTGGCCTCCTCCGTTCGACATGCGCACACTACCTCAGGGCGCGCGGCGTCGATTCAGGACCGCATGATGATCCGCGAGCTCTGCGCGCGGCCGCTCGAGAAGAAGCTGATCGCCCAGCGGAGGAGCACCACGAGGCGGTTCTGATACCCGATCAGGTACCAGATGTGGACCACCAGCCAGATCACCCAGGCCGGCAGTCCGCTGAGCCGGAAGAAGCCGATCTCGGCCACGGCGCTACCGCGGCCAACGGTCGCCAGGTTGCCTTTGTCGAGGTAGCGAAACGGCCTCGTCTCCTGACCATCGAGGCGGTGGCGGATCAGGCGCGCCGCGTATGCCCCCTCCTGGATCGCGACCGGGGCGAGCCCGGGAAGCGCCTGCATGCCGCCGTTTGCCGAGCGCACGCTGACCATGTCGCCGAGCGCGATCACCTCCGGGTGCCCGGGGAGCGTCAGGTCCGGCTCCACGGTCACCCGCCCCGCCCGGTCGACGTCGACGTGGGCGAGCTCGCCCAGCTTGGACGCGAGACCCGATGCGCGGACGCCCGCCGCCCAGATCACGGTCCGCGCCTGGACCCGCTCGCTGCTCCCGTCGGGTGCCTGGAGCGTCACGCCGTCGCGATCGATGTCGATCACGGTGCGGCGCAGGCTGACCGTGACCCCGATCTTCTCGAGTGACCTGGTCGCCTTCGCGGACAGCGATTCGGGGAACGAGGTCAAGATCCGGTCCGCCAGCTCGACCAGCAGGATCCGAGCCTCGCCGGCTTCGAGATGCTTGAAGTCGCGGGCGAGCATCGCCCGCGTCAGCTCGCCCACCTGGCCGGCGATCTCGACCCCGGTCGGCCCACCGCCGACGATCACGAACGTCGTCTCGGCGTCGCGATCCGAGGGCTCGGTCGCGAGCTCGGCGCGCTCGAGCGCGCTCAGGATCCGCGCCCGGACCGAGAGCGCGCTCTCCAGGGACTTGACCTCGCCGGCGATCCCGCGCCACTCGTCGTGGCCGAAGTAGGAGTAGCTCGAGCCGGCTGCCACCACGAGCGTGTCGTATTCGAGCGCCTTCGGCGTCTCGTGTCGCCGGTCGCTCTCGAGCAGCACCTTGCGCGCCTCCAGATCGAAGCCGGTGACCTCGGCGAGCGCCACCCTCACGTTCGCGTCCGATCCGAACAGCGAGCGCAATGGGTATGTGACGTCCCCGGGCGACAGCGCGCCGGTGGCGACCTGATAGGTGAGCGGCTGGAACAGGTGGTAGTTGTTGGCGTCGACCAGCGTCACGCTGACCGGCGCGTGCCGGAGGTGCTTGACCACCTGCAACCCGCCGAAGCCGCCGCCGATCACGACAACGCGGTGGCCGTTGGAGTTCTGTGCGCTCGCCTCGATCACCCAACCCTAGATGCCCACGCGCGAGCGTGCCCTAACGGAGATGGGAAGATGAGTCGATGGCCGCCGACACCGACCGCCCGTGGAGGACCGAGCGTTGCTGGTGACTCGTCGCGACGGTCAGCTGGCGCTCGTGACCCAGCCCGACCATGCCGGGTTCGCGGGCTGGCTCGCCGAGCATTGGGGCAACGAGCAGTTCGTCGTCCCGGCGCCGAGGAATGCGCTTTTGATCGCGGCCACCCACCACGACGATGGCTGGCTCGAGCTCGACGGTCGCCCGATGTACAACGCCGAGCAGCGGCGCCCCGCCCATTTCATCGAACTCCCGCTGACCGAGACCGTCGGTCCCTACGGACGCGGGGTCGAGTCGGTGTATGCCCGCGACGCGCACGCCGGCGCGCTCGTCTCGATGCATTTCAGCGGCTTCTACACCAGCCGCTGGGGCGTCGGAGGCGGGGCGCCCTCGGGAAACGAGCTCGCGCAGGCGGTTGTGGCCACTCAGGAGGCGCGCTGGATGCCCGCGCTGCGCGAGGCGTGGGGCTACCGCGGCCGGCGCAGCGAGTTCGATGCCGCCACTTGGCACGCCTACGAGGTGCTGCAAGCGGTCGACCTGCTGTCGCTCGCCCACGGCCTGATGGATCTCGAGCGTCCAGCGCCACACGGCGAGCCCGTCGACGTCACCACCACGCTCGCGCGCACCGAGCAGCTCCCGGGCCCGCGGGTGGTGACCGGCGTGCCGCTGCGAGCGGGCGGACCGCATGTCCCGATCACGGTCACCGTTGCGGAGGCGGGCCTCGTCCTGCTTGACCCCTACCCCTTGCGCGAGCCCGTGCTCGAGTTCGCGCTGCCCGTGCGCGAAATCGACGACCACCCCTATGACAGCGCCGAGGATGCCGCGCGGGCGTTCCATGCGGCCCCCGTCCGTCACGTGGAACTGACGCTCACGCACGCGCCCTGACGACGGGAGCGCCCGGCATCTGGCCGGCGGCGCCGCTCTCGCGAGGACGCTAATCGACGGCGCTCACGCGCGGGCGGCGCCGCCCGGCGAGCAGCGCCGCCAAGCCGCCGATCACCACCACCAGCCCGACCGACGTCGCGAGCGCAGCGTGCAGCCCCGTGATGAACCCCGACGCGATCAGCGACCCGAACAGGGCCACGCCGATCGCGCTGCCGGCCTGGCGAAGCGTGTTCAGCGTCCCCGCAGCGACGCCCGACCATGAGCGCTCGACCGAGCCGAGCAGCTCGGACGTGATCGTCGGGACGATCACGCCGCAGCCAAAACCGAGTGCAAACATCTGCGCCACGACCGCCGCGTAACCGGTTCCGGCGTCGATGCCCAAGAGCCCGGCACACCCGGCGGCGACCAGCACCGCTCCGCCCGCGACCGCTGCACGTGGCCCGAGTCGCTGCGCGATCGAGCCGGAGGCGAGGTTCGCGACCGTGACCGCGACCATCACCGGCGCCAGCGCCAGACCCGTCTGTAGCGGCGAGAGGTGCTGCTCGCGCTGGAACAGGAGACTGAAGACGAAGATCAAGCCGTAGAAGGCCGTGTTGATCAGCAGCCCGATCAGCGCGCAGGCGCTGAACGTGGAGGACCGAAACAGCGCCAGCGGCAACATCGGACGGGCCGACCGGTGCTCGATCATCACGAAGCTCGCGGCGGCGAGCGCGAACACGGCAAAGCCGGCAAGAACGAGCGGATCGCCGAAACCGTGAGCGCCGCCCTCGATCGTCGCGATCACTAGCGCGACCAGCGCTAGCACGGCCGCGAGCTGGCCGGGCGGGTCGACGCCGCGCCCACTTGCCCGGGGCGTCTCGTGCGCATACTCGATCGTCAGGTAGATGCCGGCGATCGCGACCGGCACGTTGATGAAGAAGATCGAGCGCCAGCCGAGCGTGCTGATCAGCACGCCGCCGACGAGCGGGCCGCCCGACAGCGAAAGGCTGGCACCGGCGAGGTAGAAGCCGATCGCGCGGGCACGCGCGCCGGGCTCGCGAAACGTGTGGTTGAGCAGCGTCAGTGACGACGGCACCAGGACGGCGGCGCCGATTCCCTGCACCGCGCGCGCCGCGACCAGCACCCCCAGGCTCGGCGCCAGGCCGCAGGCCACCGAAGCGAGCGTGAACAGCACGAATCCGGCGATGAACAGCCGCTTGGCGCCGATCCGGTCACCAAGTGCGCCGGCGGTCAGGATGAACGCCGCGAACGTGACCGTGTAAGCGCTCACGATCAGCTGCAGCGCGCTGACGCCGCCACCGATCGAGGCGCCGATCGATTTGACCGCCACGTTGACCACGCTCACGTCGAGTTGCACCACGCAGAAGCCGAGGCTCATCGCGATCAGCGTCAGCCGGCGTGAACCGTCCGCGGTGGCGCGCTCGGGTTGAGTCTGGGTCTGCATCGCTCGGGTGGGCATACCCCGAGGCTAGACGCGAGACATTTCGCTCACCGACGAAACGTTGCCGTCTAGCGGCGCGCCGAGCTGTGGCTGCGGACGTACAGCGTCCCGCCGGGACCAGATACCCGGATCCGCAGCCGCGGCGAACCCGGCACCGGCGGACTCGCGGGCGGCTCGATCACCTGGCTGGCGAACATCCCGCCACCGTCGACGGTGACCGTGATCCCGTCGGGGACGACCACCGTCACGGTGCCGAAGAAGTTGAACACGCTGACCTCGACAACGCCACCGTGGAGCGTCGCCTGGCGCAGATCGAGGTCGATCGTCCCGAAGATCGAGCTGAACTTCGCGCCCTGCCCGAGCTCCCAGTAGCCGCTGCGCACGAGCCGCGAACCCACCGCCCGATGGCTGACGTTGGTGGTCCACGCCGGCACCTGTGGGTGCGCCGGCACGTCGGCCACCAGCGCTGCCAGGTCAGGCTCGGTCCGCGCCAGCGCGACGCCCCCGACGCGCTCTGAGAACTCCTCGAGCGTCAGCCGCCCGTCGACGACGGCGTCGCGCAGCAACGCGATCCCACGCTCGCGCTCGGCATCCCCGATCAGGAGCGCCGGCTTGTTCTCGTCGGCCACCCGACAACCGTAGCGCCGGGTTTGACGGGCGTCGCGGGACGGGCGATTGCCGACCGTCGGGCCGTCGCGGGTCTCGCGGGTCTACTGCTCGCGTCAGGCGGCGTCGCGAGTGACCTGGCCGCCCATTCGATCGTAGTTGAGGCGCAGCAGCGCGATCACGTCGCGCACGTCATCCTCGTCTTCGATCCGGCGCGCGGCCGGTCCGACCCTGCCCGGGAACACCGGGTGATCGACGATGCGGCCCTGCTCGGAGAGCTCGGCCCAGACCGACTTGGGAAACACGAAGTGGGCCGCGCGGTCGCCGTGCAGGTGACCGACTTCCTTGCGGCCGAACTTGAACGACCACTCGCCACGGCGTCCGGTGCCGGCTGTCACGCCCGGCCAGGACGTCACCTCGTCGGTGATCCGCTCGCTTGCTGACTTGGCCATTGATCGCTCCTCTCTTTCGGTCAGCCCAACGGTAGGTCGCCGTCCGCCGAATCGCCATCGGCAATTGGTCCTAGGCCTCGCCCATGTCATCCCTGTGATCCAATGCGGCGATGGAGATCTCGCAAGCCCGAGAGCTGTGGGAGCCCGCGGGCGTCTACTGCAACACCGCGAGCTTCGGGTTGCCGCCCCGTCCCGCGTGGGATGCGCTTCAGGCCGCGCTCGAGGACTGGCGCGGTGGGCGGACGAGCTGGGAGCACTGGGGTCAGGCGACCGACGACTCGCGGGCGTCGTTCGCGCGGCTCGTGGGCGTGGACGTCGACCGGGTCGCCGTGGGCTCGACCGTCTCGGAGATGATCGGCTCGCTGGTGACCGGGCTGCCGAGTGGCGCGCGGGTGGTGGTCCCCGAGATCGAGTTCACCTCGACGCTGTTCCCGCTGCTCGTCCAGGAGCGGCTGGACGTCCGGACCGTGGCGCTCGCGAACCTCGTCGATGCGATCGCCGAGGGGGTCGATGCGGTCGCGTTCAGCGCCGTGCAGATGAGCACCGGCGAGGTGGCCGACCTCGACGGGATCGAGGCGGCCGCGGCAGCCGGTGGCGCAATCACGATCTGTGACGCGACCCAGGCGATCGGCTGGCTGCCGCTCGACGCAAACCGCTTCGACGCCGTTGCCTGCACGGCGTACAAGTGGCTGACGTCGCCGCGGGGGAGCGCGTTCGTGGCGGTCTCCGAGCGCCTGCTCGAGCGCGTGATCCCGCACAGCGCCGGCTGGTATGCGGGCGAGGATGTGCACTCCAGCTATTTCGGCCCGCCGCTTCGGCTCGCGCGCAGCGCCCGGCGGCTCGACCTGTCGCCCGCGTGGTTCTCCTGGGTCGGGACGGCGCCGGCGCTCGAGCTGCTCGAGCAGATCGGCGTGGAGGCGATCCACGACCACGACCTCGGGCTCGCCAACCGGTTCCGCGCCGGCGTCGGTCTCGAGCCCGGCAACAGCGCGATCGTCTGCGCCGACCTGCCGGGCGCCGCCGAGCGCCTCAAGCGCGCTGGCATCATCGCGGCGGTGCGCGGCGGCCTGCTGCGGACCTCGTGGCACGTCTACAACGATGAACGGGACGTCGACCGAGTGCTCGAGGTCGCGGGCGGGTAGACCGCGATGTGGTGCGCCCGTGCTGGTTGGCCGCGACGGAGGGGGGTCCCGGCAGGGCTTTGGAACGCTTTGCTCCATAGTGGAGCCAAGCGTTCCGAGACCCCATTTACTTCCCGACCCCCGCGTACCAGACGAAAGGAGTCCTCATGCGGCGCTCGACCGAGGAGATCCTGACAACCCACACCGGCAGTCTGCCCCGCCCGCCCGCGCTGACCGAGGCGCTGCGAGCGCGCGATCACGGCGAGGACGCGCCGGCCGACCTCGAAGACCAGATCCGCGCTGCGGTCGACGAGATCGTCGCGCGCCAGGCCCAGGCAGGCGTGAGCGTCGTAAACGACGGCGAGGCGGGCAAGATCGGCTACTCGACCTACGTCAAGGAGCGCCTCGACGGCTTCGGGGGCAGCGGCGGCATGGGCGGCGTGCCATCCGATCTGACCGACTACCCCGAGTTTCTCAAGCGCGTGATGAGCGCGGGGATCGACTTCGCGATGCCGACCTGCATCGGGCCGGTCTCCTACCGCGACCCGGACGCCGTCCGCACAGACATCGCAAATCTGAAGGCCGCGGCCGACGGCGCCGACGTCAGGGAGGTTTTCATGACCGCCGCCTCGCCCGGCGTGATCTCGTTCTTCTTGGCCAACCGGCACTACCCGGACCACGAGGCGTACATCGCCGCGCTCGCCGACGCGATGAAGACCGAGTACGACGAGATCCACCGGGCCGGGTTCGTGCTTCAGCTTGACTGCCCCGACCTCGCGATGACGCACCACATGACGCCGGGCGAGAGCTTGGAGGAGTTTCGCCGCCGCGCCGCGCTGCACGTCGAGGCACTCAACCATGCCACGCGGGACATCCCCGCCGACGAGATGCGGCTGCACCTGTGCTGGGGCAACTACGAGGGTCCCCACCACCACGACGTCCCGCTCGGCGACATCATCGACGTCGTCTTCCAGGCCAGACCGGCGGCGATCTCGTTCGAGGCCGCCAACCCGCGCCACGAGCACGAATGGACCTTGTTCGACGATCTCGAGCTGCCCGACGGCAAGGCGCTGATTCCCGGCGTGATCGACTCGACCACGAACTACATCGAGCACCCGGAGCTCGTCGCGCAGCGGATCGTCCGCTACGGCGATCGCGTCGGCCGCGAGAACGTGCTCGCCGGCAGCGATTGTGGCTTCGCCACGTTCGCGACCCACCTCCAGGTCGATCCCGACATCACCTGGGCCAAGCTGCAGGCGATGTCCGACGGCGCAAGGCTCGCGTCGGAGCAGCTGTGGTGATGCCCGATCTGGCTCGGGCCGTCCTCAACCAACAGAAAGAGCAACCATGAACGAGATCGCAGTGCGACGCGTGCGCGCCGACGACCGCGACCGCTGGGAGCAACTGTGGAAGGGATACCTCTCCTTCTACCGCGCCGACATTGCCGATGAGGTGACGGAGTCGTCCTTCGCTCGTCTCTGCGCCGCGGACGGGGGGATGGTCGGACTGGTGGCCGTTGACCCCGACGACAGCCCGGTCGGGCTCGCGCACCTGGTCTTCCATCCGGCTACCTGGAGTACCGTCGCGTCGTGTTATCTCGAGGATCTGTTCGTCGATCGCGCCCGCCGCGGCGGTGAGATCGCACGGGCGCTGTTCGCTGCCGTCTACACGTACGCGCGCGAGGCCGGGGCCGACCGCGTCTACTGGCACACGCAGCAGTTCAACGGCCCGGCCCGGTCGCTCTATGACACGGTCGGCCAGCTCACGTCGTTCGTCGTCTACGAGCACGATCTCGACTGACCATTACGCTTGCGCCTCCCGATGATCGGAGACGTGCTCTGGACTCCGCCCGCGGACCTGCGGCGGACCACCGAGGTCGGCCGTCTGATGGCCTGGCTCGAGGATCGCCGCGGGCTGAAGCTGAGCTCCTATGAAGCGCTGCAGCGCTGGTCGGTCGACGACCTCGAGGGGTTCTGGTCAGCGATCTGGGAGTTCTACGAGATCCGCGCCCACGCTCCCTACACGCGCGTCCTCGGCCGGCGCACGATGCCAGGCGCCGAGTGGTTCGAAGGTGCCCGGCTCAACTACGCCGAGCACCTCGTGGGGCGCGCCGAGGACCGTGACACGGTCGCCGTCATCGCCCAATCGCAGACGCGGCCGCCGTGGGAGCTGACCTTCGGCGAGCTTCGCGACATCGCCGGGCGGGTGCGCGCCGGCCTGCAGCGCTTGGGCGTCGGCCAGGGCGACCGCGTCGTCGCCTACCTGCCGAATATCCCCGAGACGCTGGCGGCCTTCATCGCGACCGCCAGCCTCGGCGCGATCTGGGCGGCATGCGCGCCCGAGTTCGGCGCGCGCTCGGTCATCGACCGCTTCGCGCAGATCGAGCCGCGCATAATGCTCGCGATCGGCGGCTACGGCTACCGCGACCGCTACGTGGACCGCCGCGACGAGGTGGCCGCGATCCGCGCGCGGCTGCCGACGCTCGAGCACGTCGTGTTCGTGCCCTACGGCGACGCGACCGTGCCCGAGGCGACCAGCTGGGACGACTTGACGGCCGAGGCCGGGCCACTCGAGTTCGAGCCGGTCGCCTTCGATCATCCCCTGTATGTCCTGTTCTCATCGGGCACCACCGGGCTGCCGAAGGCGATCGTGCATGGTCACGGAGGTCAGCTGATCGAGCACCACAAGAACCAGGGGCTGGGCTGGGACCTCAAGCCCGGCGGGCGATTGCAGTGGTTCTCGACCACCGCGTGGATGATGTGGAACGCGCTCGTCTCGGCGCTGCTGCTGCGGTCCTCGATCGTGATGCTCGACGGTGACCCGGGGTGGCCGGATCTGCTGGAGCAATGGCGGCTCGCCGAGCGCAACCGCCCGACGGTGATGGGGGTCGCGCCGCCGTACCTGATGGCGTGCCGCAAGGCGGGCCTGGAGCCGGGGCGCGACTGCGACCTGAGCTCGCTGCGCGCCCTCTGCACGGCCGGCTCGCCGCTGCCGGCCGAGGGGTACACGTACGTATACGAGCAGCTCGGCTCCGACGTGGTCCTGATCAACGGGTCCGGGGGCACCGACGTCTGCACCGGGATCGTCTCGGGGTCGTTCGCCCAGCCCGTGTTCGAGGGCGAGATCGCCGGCCGCTGCCTCGGCGTCGACACGCACGCGTTCGATGCGGCCGGCAACGAGGTCGTCGGCGAGCTCGGAGAGCTGGTGATCACCGAGCCGATGCCGTCGATGCCGTTGGCGCTGTGGGGCGACGATCACGGCGAGCGCTACCGCGCCTCCTACTTTGATCTGTACCCGGGCGTCTGGCGCCAGGGCGATTGGATCCGCTTCACCGAGCGGGGAAGCTGCGTGCTGACCGGCCGCTCGGACGCGACCTTGAACCGCGGCGGCGTGCGACTCGGGACCGGCGAGTTCTACGCGACGGTCGAGGAGCTGCCCGAGGTCGCCGATTCACTGGTCATCCATCTCGAAGACGCCGGCGGCGGCAGCGGCGAGCTGCTGCTGTTCGTGGTGGCGGCGCCCGAGATGGAGATCGACGAGCGCGCGCGTGCTCAGATCGCGGCGACTTTGCGCAAGGAGCTCTCGCCCCGCCACGTCCCCGACGCGGTCATCGTCGTGCCGGCGATTCCACGCACGCTGACCGGCAAGAAGCTCGAGGCGCCGGTCAAGCGGATCCTGCGCGGCGATCCGCCGGAACGGGTCGCCAGCCGCGACTCGCTCGCCGACCCGACGGCGCTCGACGCGTTCGTCTCGCTCGCCGCCGAGCGCTCGGGCGCTCGCGCTCTGAGTAAGATGACGGGCCGCCAGGAGAGGGAAGGATGAGATGGCTCTAGCGCAAGCGCCCCTGTCTATTGGGCCGGGGCCCGCCAGGCAGCCACGTGGAGAGCGTTGGCAAGTTCAGGGCGGCGACACGGTGACCCGCCTGCGGTCGTGGTCGCAGATCCTCGCCACCACGCATCTGGCGTTCGACGTGCGCCCGACATTCAGGACCCCGCCGCGCTTTCAGGGCGCCGTCACGCGCCGCGCGATTGGCGATCTGATGCTGGTCGACTGCGCGGCGTCACCATTTCTGGGCAATCGCAGCGAGGCCGTGATGGCGCCGGCGCACGACGCCGCCGCCAACGAGGACGTGTTCGGGTTCCAGTTCGTCTGCAAGGGCGTCGAGCTCGTGCGCGAGGGCAGCCGTGAGCTGGCGCTCAAGGCCGGCGACGTGGTGCTCTGGGACGGGATGCAGCCGACCGAGGTCGAGATCGTGCAGGCGTTCTACAAGCGAACACTGCTGTTCCCGCGCCGGCACGTGATCGCTCTCTGCCCGCGGCTGGCGGATGTCACCGCGCTGCCGTCGATGGCCGGCAGCGGTCCCGCGCGCCTGCTGGTCCGCTACATGAACGCGCTCGCGCTCGAGCTGCCGCAGCTCGAGCCGGCCGCAGGCGTGGCCGCCGCCAACGCGGCGCTCGAGCTTCTGCGAGCGGCGATCGAGCCGCAGCTGCCGACCAGTCGCGCCGCGACGCGCGATGCGATCCGGGCCGAGATCGGCCGCTACGTCCGCACGCATCTCCAGGACCCCGACCTCGGTCCGGCGTCGATCGCCCGCGCATACGCGATGTCCGTGCGCGCGCTGCATGCGTTGTTCGAGGACGTCGACGCGTCGGTCGCCGGCCTCGTGCGCCACGAGCGGCTCGCGCGCTGCCTGGAGGACCTCCAGCGGCCCAACGGCGGCTCGGTGACCGACATCGCCTTCCGCTGGGGCTTCTGTGACGCAGCCCATTTCTCGCGCGTGTTCAAGCGAGAGTTCGGCGCCACGCCGAGCGAGATCCGCCGGGCCGCGGCGACGGCGCACCGAGTCAGCCGGCTGACGGTCGCCGGTCGACCACCCGCACCGCCTTGCCCTCGCTGCGGGGGACGGCTCCGGGCTCGACCAGCGCCACCTCGATCCGCAGCCCCGTCTCCTCGCGCAGCGCGTGGTCGATCTCGTCGCGTAGCGAGTCGCGATCGCGCTCGCCGGTCGGCTCGCACTCGAGCGTCAGCTCGTCCATCGCGCCGGGGCGATCGACGATCAGCCGGTAGTGGCCGGTCACGCCTTCGACGCTCAGCAGCGCGTGCTCAACCGAAGACGGGTACAGGTTGACACCGCGGATGATCAGCATGTCGTCGACGCGGCCGCGCAAGCCGGTCATCCGGACCGTCGTGCGGCCACACCCGCACGGCTCGCTCACGATCCGGCCGATGTCGCCCGTGCGGTAGCGGATCAGCGGCAGCGCCTCTTTGGTCAGCGTCGTGAACACGAACTCGCCCTCGGCGCCGGCGGCGACCGGGCGACCGCTGTCGGGCTCGACGACCTCGACCAGGAAGTGGTCCTCGCTGACATGGAGCCCGGCCCGCATCGCCAGACACTCGCTCGCGACGCCCGGGCCGCACATCTCCGAGAGGCCGTAGAAGTTGACCGCGCGGATGCCGAGCGCCCGGTCGATCTCCACCCGCATCGGCTCGCTCCACGGCTCGGCGCCGCACAGTCCGAGCTCGAGCGGCAGCGTCGCCGGATCGACGCCGCTGTCGCGCAGCGCCGCCGCGATCACGAGCGCGTAGGACGGCGTCGCGACCAGCACCTCCGAGCCGAGGTCCGACAGCAGCATCGCCTGGCGCGCCGTGCGCCCGCCCGAGACCGGGACGACGGTCGCGCCGAGCCGCTCGCCGCCCTGGTGGAAGCCGAGGCCGCCGGTGAACAGCCCGTAGCCGTTGGAGTTGTGGATCGTCATCCCGGGGCGCACGCCGGCCATCGCCATGCCGCGCGCCATCAACTCGGTCCACGTCTCCAGATCGCCCCGCGTGTAGGCGACGACCGTCGGCTTGCCGTGCGTGCCACTCGACGCGTGGACACGAACCAGCTCCGAACGCGGCACCGCGAGCAGTCCGAACGGATACGTGTCGCGCAGGTCGTTCTTGGTCGAGAACGGGATCCGCTCGAGGTCGTCGAGCGTTTCGATCTGGTCTCCGGCCGCGATCCCCGCGGCCCGCAGCCGCTCCGCGCCCAGCGGCTGGGCGGAGAGCACCCGGTCGACGGTCGACTGCAGTCGTTCGAGCTGCAGCGCGCGCAGCGACTCGCGTGGCAGGGTCTCGACGGCGTCGCGGATCTGCGCGTCAGCCCCGGCGGTTGGCGGCATTCCAGTGGCGCTCGAGGTTGCTGACCAGCGCCGGGCTGAGGTGGCAGTAGGCCTGCTCGCGCGCGTAGGTGGACATGTACTCGCGGAACACGTCGATCGGCTCCTGGCCGACGCGCAGCGCCCGCCGGTTCGCGGCCGCATTGATCAGCCCCGAGCTCGTCAGGGCGTCGACCCGGGCGGCGATCGCCTCATCCATCTCGCCGGCCTGCACCACCTCGTCGACCAGCAGCTCGGCGTCGGCGTCCCCGGCCTTCCATTCGCGCCCGGAGAGGATCGCCTGGCGCGCGGCGCGGTCGCCGACCGCCCTCGGCAGGCGCAGGTTGGAGGCGCCGGGGATGATGCCCTCCTTGCGCGCCGGGAGGTACAGCCGTGACCCGCGCACCGCGATCACATGGTCGACCACGTGGAGCAGCTGGCAGGCGCCGCCGATCGCGTAGTGCTCGACCGCCGCCACCCAGAGCTTCTCGACGTCGCCGGCGGGCGTCAGCAGTCCGCGGTAGAGCTTGTTGACATAGCCGAGATCGCGGACCAGATAGAACATGAAGTCGATCCGCCCGCGATACAGGTACGTGAGGTTGATCCCCGAGCCGAAGACGCGCTCCCCCGCGTAGCGCGGGTGCTCGACTAACGCGCCGCGGAGCACGCCGACCTCGGTCTGGGGATCGAGCAGGACGAGGTCGACGGCCGCCTCGGTCGGTCCGAGCGTGGCCCCGTCCTCGGCGTTGAGGTGGCGCTGATTGCAGATCTCGAGGACGGCGGCGCGCCCCTGCCGGGTGACCCGCGCCTCGCCCAGATCGGCAAAGCCGGTGCGCGCGAACTCGTCGGCGACCTCGAGCGCAACCGGCGTCGGGGCGAGCATCGAATCGATCAGGTGGCGACCGGCCTCGGGCAGCGCCAGCACCTGGGCGATCAGCAGGCCCTGCGCGAGTTCGAGTCCCCGCTTGTCGGCGAGCGGCAGAGGCCGCTCGACCTCCATCTCTGCGTGGGTCGGAACCAACCCCGGCACGAGCACCGACGCGTCGTTGACCAGCCACTCGAGCCGGATCGGCTTCGAACGGTGGTCGGTGAGCTCGTCGTACAGCTCGCCCGCGTGGGCAGTCGAGGAACGTCGAGCGCGCATCGGTCAGGGCGCTCGCGAGCTCTCGGGCGGCCTCGCGCTCGGCCTCCGAGCGTTTGCTGGCAACCGGCAGCTGGGCCTCGAGCGCGGCCCCGCGGGTCAAGAACGCGCTCGCCGCGTTCGCCGCGACCTCAAACGAGACCGACTCGGTCGGGACCGAAAGCGCCCACTCGCCGACCTCCACTGGCGATAGCCCCGCGCGTTCGAGGGCCTGGGTCGGGAGGTCGATGATCGCCATGCTGGCGGATAAGGTTGACGCAATGGGCCGCCTAATGGAAGGCAAGTCAGGCCTGGTGACCGGAGCCGCGAGTGGGATCGGCCGCGCGTGCGCGATCCGTCTCGCCCGGGAGGGCGCCTCCGTGGTCGTCGGCGACCTGCCGGATTCCGCCGCCGGCGCGCGGGAGACCGTCGAGCAAATCGTCGCCGACGGAGGCCGGGCCGAGTACTTCGCCTGCGACGTGTCGCGCGCCGATGACAACGAGGAGCTTGTGGCGCGGGTCGTGGAGCGCTACGGACGGCTCGACTTCGCCCATAACAACGCGGGCATCGGCGTCCACCGCCGGCTCCACGAGACCTCCGACGAGGACTTCGACCGCGTGCTGGCGGTCAACCTGCGCGGCACCTTCCTGGGCCTCAAGCACCAGATCCGTCAGATGCTGGGCAACGAGCTCCCCAACCGCGGCGCGATCGTCAATACCTCGTCCAACGCCGGGTTGCGGGCGGTGATGATGCTGAGCGCGTACGCCGCCAGCAAGCACGGGATCCTCGGATTGACCAAGAACGCCGCGGTCGAGTACGCCGATGACGGGATCCGCGTCAACGCCGTCTGCCCCGGCGCGATCATGACGCCGCTGATGTCCGATCAGCCTCCCGACCGCCAGCGGGAGATCCTCGCGCCGCAGGCCATGACCCGCTTCGGCGACCCGGCCGAGGTCGCGGCCGCCGTCGTCTGGCTGTGCTCGGACGAGGCATCGTTCGTGACCGGGATCGCGCTGCCGGTCGACGCCGGGTCGGTCGCATGGGTGTCCGCCCACTCGGCGTGACCGACGTGTTTAATGCGCCGGCGCACGGATGGGCGCACGCATAATCGCCAACGGAGGAATGAGGACCGCATGGCAAACGTAGTCGGACAGAGGGTTCGCCGCCGCGAAGACCCGCGCTTCTTGACCGGCAAGGGCACCTACGTGGACGACATCAAGCCGCCCGACGTCCTCCACGTCCAGTTCGTGCGCTCCTACATGGCGCACGCGAAGGTCCTCGGGATCGACAAGTCGGCCGCCGAGGCGCTCCCCGGCACGCAGGTGTTCACCGCCGCAGACACGGACCTGACCGTCAACGCCCCGCCGCCGTTCATCCAGGTCCCGCCGGAGATGTTCCGGCCGTTCATCGCCTCCGACAAGGCGCGGTTCGTCGGTGACATCGTCGCCGTCGTGGTGAGCGAGACGCGCGAGGGGGCGTATGACGCTGCCGAGCTGGTGATCGTCGACTACGAGCCGCTGCCGTCGGTCACCGACCTGCGCGAGGCGCTGCGCGACGAGGTGCTGCTGTTCGAGAGCGCCGGCACCAACACCTGCATCCACGTCCCACCGCAGGATCCCGACCCGGAGCTGTTCGATCGGTGCGACGTCGTCGTCTCCGGGTCGATCGAGAGCCAGCGGCTGGCCGCGTGCCCGGTCGAGCCGCGCTCGACGATCGCCGAGTTCGGCGACGACGGGCGGCTCACGGTGTGGCTCTCGACCCAGACGCCGCATCAGGACAAGATGGTGCTCGGGCTGGTACTCGGCCTCGAGCCCGAGCAGGTGCGCGTGATCGCGCCCGACGTCGGCGGCGGCTTCGGCGGCAAGGGTCTCGACGTCGAGGACGTGATCCTCGGCTGGCTCGCGCGAGCGACCGGACGTCCCGTCAAGTGGACCGAGACGCGCAGCGAGAACCTCGTCGCGATGCACCACGGCCGCGCCCAGATCTGTGACTTCGAGATCGGCGGTGACCGTGACGGGAAGGTCCAGGCGCTGCGGATCAAGATCCTCCAGGACGCCGGCGCCTACCCCGGCATCGGCGCGTTCCTCGCAAACCTGACGTCGCTGATGTCGAGCGGTGTCTACGCGATCGGAAAAATCGAGGCCGAGGTGATCGCGCTGGTGACCAACTCGACCCCGACCGGTCCCGTGCGCGGCGCCGGCCGGCCCGAGGCGACGCAGATGATCGAGCGCGCGATGGACCTGTTCGCCGCCGAGGTATCGCTCGACGCGGCCGAGGTCCGCCGCCGCAACTTCATCCCCGCCGACGCATTCCCCACGACGACCGCCTCCGGTGCGCACTACGACGTCGGCGACTACGAAGGCGCGCTCGACCTGGCACTGCAGACGGCCGGCTACGACGAGCTCCGGTCCGAGCAGGCGCGACGGCGCGAGCGCGGTGACGTGCTCCAGCTCGGGATCGGCGTCAGCGCCTACGTCGAGATCACCAACGGGATCAACGAGTCGGAGTTCGGCGCGGTCGAGATCACCGCCGACGGCGAGGCGATCGTCCGGACGGGCTCGTTCTCCCAGGGCCAGGGCCACGAGACGACGTTCGCGCAGATCGTCGCCGAGCGGATCGGCCTCCCGATCGAGAAGATCACCGTGCTCAAGGGCGACACCGACGCGGTCGCGCGCGGGACCGGGACCTACGGCTCCAAGTCAACTCAGATCGGCGGCGCCGCCGCGGGTCAGGCCTCGGAGGTGCTCGTCGAGCGGGCCAAGGAACTGGCGGCCAACGAGCTCGAAGCCAGCCCCGAGGACATGGTCCTCGACCTCGAGCTGGGCCGTTTCCACGTGGCCGGAGCGCCGGAGCCCGGTCTGGACTGGATCGAGCTCGCTGCCCGGCTCGACGGCGACGGCCGGCTCGCCGAGCTGAGCGCGGAGGCGGACTTCGCGCCCGCGCAGCCGACGTTCCCGTTCGGCGCGCACGTCGCGGTCGTCGAGGTCGACACCGAGACGGGGTCGGTCCACCTGCAGCGGATGATCGCCGTCGACGACGCCGGCACGATCATCAACCCGCTCGTCGCTGAGGGCCAGGTCCACGGCGGAGTCGCGGCCGGGATCGCCCAGGCGCTGTTCGAGGAGCTGCGTTACGACACCGAGGGCAACCCGCAGAACGCCAACCTCGTCACCTATTGCATGCCGGCGGCGCCGGAGCTGCCCTCGTTCGAGCTCGCCGAGATGGAGACGCCGACCCCGATCAACCCGCTCGGCGCCAAGGGGATCGGCGAGTCGGGCACGATCGGCGCGACGCCCGCGGTCCAGAGCGCGGTGATCGACGCGGTGTCGCACCTCGGAGTGCGCCACATTGACATGCCCGTCAACGGGCAGCGCGTCTGGCAGGCGCTCGCGGACGCGGCGGCGTCGAACTAGGCCGGCGGCCGCCGCCGCGTCGCCTTAGCGCAGCAGCCCGAGCAGCTCCGCGACGCCCTCGATCGTCGCGTCCGGCCGCCGCCGGGCGGGCACCGTGTCGAGGTCGATCGCCGCGCTGATCCCGGTGCGCACCAGGACCGTCTGCGAGCCGCCCATCCGGCCGAGGGCGACGTCCATCCCGAGGTCGTCACCGATCACCGCCAGCTCCGTCGTCGGTACGCCGAGGCGAAGGTGCAGCTCGGCGACGGCGGCGCGCGAGGGCTTGCCGAGCACCCTCGGCCGCGTGCCCGTGACCTTGGCGATCGCGGCCGTGATCATCGCGCCGCGGCTGAAGATCATCCCGTTGGCGCCGGCATAGCCGCGCACGTAGCTGCCGGTGTAGAGCGGCGCGCCGGCGACCACGGCGCGCGCCGCGCGTTCGAGCATCGGGATCTCGACCTCGTTCTGATGTGCCACGAACACCGCGCCGGCGCCCTCGCCGTCGGCGATCGGAACCCCGCGCTGCGCCATGTGCTCGCCCACCGCGTCGGATGCGAACAGCTGCACCGGAGCGCCGGGGTGGCGACGCAGGAGGAAGTTCGTGGCGCTGTCAACCGGGGTCAGCAACTCCTCGTCGCGCACCGGGAGGCCGTCCTCGCGCAGCCCCTGCGCGATCCGCGCCGACGGGAGATGGCTGCCGTTCGTGAACACCCCGAGCTTGCGGCCACTGGCGCGAATCCGCTCGATCACCTCGGCGGCGCCCGGCTGCGGTCGGCCGCGACCGTCCGCTCCGCGGTGCACGAGCGTCCCGTCGACGTCGAACACGACGCCGCGGACCCGTCCGAAGTCAAGCCCGTCAACCACGGCGCCAGACAATCCGGTCGGCGCCGGCGCTGACCGACACGCTCGCGAGCTCGCGCCGGCGCTCGAGCCCGCGAAGCAACGCGACCAGCGGCGAGCCGCCGGAGTCTGCCGCGCCCGCGGGCGCGGGTGTCGGCGCCGGCTCGCGGTCGCGCGCGGCGACCATCGCGTCGACCTGCTCGGCGGGCATCGTCAGCCGCAGCAACAGCTCCTCGTCGGAGATCCGGGCGCCGAAGCGCTCGCGCGCGCCGTCGAGGCTGAGCGGCTCGAGCTCGGCGAGCGCCGCAGCCTGCGGCCGCGACAGAACGCGGTCGGCGATCCCCGGGTCGACCGGGGCGGGCGGCTCGCCGTAGTGGCCGAGGAAGAACCGCACGGTCTCGTCGGAGACGTTGACCCAACGTTCGCCGTCGATCACGTTGCGAGCGGCCTGGCTGGCGATGAACTGCGACACCGGCGTGACGATGATCGGGTACCCCATCTCGGCCCGTACGCGGCCGACCTCCTCGAGCACCGCATCGAACAGCTCCGGGCGGCGAAGCTCCTCGAGCATCCGCCGCGTGGTCGTGACCATCCCGCCGGGAAGCTGGTGGCGGTAGTAGGCCGCGTCGAACTCCCGCGGGGCGCCGGCCGGTAGCCCCTTCGCGGCGCCGAGCTGGTCGAAGTGCGCCGACACCACCGCCTGGCGCTCGAGGTCGAGGTGGTGCGCGTAGCCGAGCGCTTCGAGGTTGGCGGCGGTCGCGAGCACGTCCGGCTGCGAGGTTCCGCGCGACAGCGCCCCCGACGCCGTGTGCAGGACTTCAAAGCCCACGCGCAGTCCCTCCATGTAGACCAGCGGCGCGAGGCCGATCGTGCAGTGGCTGTGCAGCTCGGCCTTGCCACCGGAGGCGGCGACGAAGTGCGGACCGAGCTCGCGCACCGCGTCCGGGGTCAGCAGTCCGCCCGGATCCTTGAGGTACAGGCGGTCCATCTCCGCGCAATCGGCGAGCGCCGCGGCGCGCTGCGCGTAGTACTCGTGCGTGTGGACCTCGCTGATCGAGTACGTCAGCCCGATCACCACCTCCTCGATCCCCTCGGCGCGCGCGATCGTCGCCAGGTGACGCAGGCGCGCGGGATCGTTGGACGGGTCGGCGATCTGGAAGCGCCGGATCCCGTTGCGGGCCACGAGCCGGAACGAGAGGCGCATCACCTCCTCGTCGGCCGGCACCCAGGAGATGAACCGCATCCCCGTCGTGATCATCCCCAGCGGGGTCTCCGGCATCGCCTCGCTCACGAGCCGGATCCGCTCCCACGGGTCCTCGCGATGGAAGCGGACCGAGACCGCCATGTGCGTGCTCGAGGTGAAATCGAGCGCGTGGTAGCCGACCTGATCGAGCGTCGGCGCGATCGCCAGCACATCGGGCGTCGTCAGCCCGGTCGCGCTCCACAGGCTCTGGTTGCCGTCACGCGTGGTGGTGTCGATGAACTCGACCGGGCCGGCGTCGCTCGGTCGCGAGGCCGTCATAGGACGGCCGCCTGGAGCCAATCGGTCGTCACCGCGCCTTTTCGGAAATCGGGGTGACCGAGGACCGCCGTCAGCAGCGTGCGATTGGTCTCCACTCCCTCGACGTCGAGGGCCTCGAGCGCGCCGAGCAGCAGATCGATGGCGCTCGTGCGATCGTCGCCGTGCGCGATCAGCTTCGCCATCAGCGAGTCGTAATACGGCGGGATCGTCGCGCCCGCGAAGCAGTGAGTGTCGACTCGCAATCCGCGTCGCTCGGGCACCGCAAAGATCGAGAGCTTGCCCGGACTCGGCATGAACCCCTTGGTTACGTCCTCGGCGTTGAGCCGGCACTCGACCGCGTGCCCGTCGCTCTTGATCTCGGATTGCGTGAAGCCGAGCGGCGCGCCGTCGGCGATCTGCAGCTGGAGCGCAACCAGGTCGCGGCCGGTGACCACCTCGGTGACGGGATGCTCGACCTGGATCCTGCAGTTGATTTCGAGAAAGAAGAATTGCTCTGTGTCGGCGTCGAGCACGAACTCGACCGTGCCGAGGTTGGCGTAGCCGATCGCGCGCGCGACCGCGACGGCGGCATCGAGCAGCCGTCGGCGAAGCTCGATCCCGAGCCCCGGCGCCGGGCCCTCTTCGATCACCTTCTGAAAGCGGCGCTGAACGCTGCAATCGCGGTCCCCGAGCGCGACGACCGCCCCGCTCTCGTCGGCCGCCACCTGGACCTCGACGTGGCGGGCCCGCGGGACCAGCCGCTCGACGTACAGCCGGTCGTCGCCGAACGATGTCGCCGCTTCGCCGCGGGCCACGCCGATGATCGCCTCGAGCTCTTCGCCGTCGCGAGCCTGCCTGATGCCGCGCCCGCCCCCGCCCCCGGCCGCCTTCACCAGCACCGGGTAACCGATCTCGTGCGCGAGCCGGCTGGCTTCGGCGGCGCTCGTCACCTCGCCGCCGCCCAGGACCGGCGCCCCCGCCCGCTCGGCCTCGAAGCGCGCCGCGAGCTTGTCCCCCGCGAGCTCGATCGCGCTGGTCGGGGGGCCGACGAACGTGATCCCGTGCTCGCGCGCGCGTCGGGCGAGCCGGGGGCTTTCCGACAGAAACCCGTACCCGGGATGGATCGCGTCACAACCCGTGCCCAGCGCCGCCTGCACGATCGCGTCGTCGCGCAGGTAGCTCTCGGACGCCGGGCCGGGACCGAGCACGACGACCCGGTCGGCGCGGCGCGCGGCGAGCCCGTCGCGATCGGGCTCGGAGGCGGCGACCACGGATTCGAGGCCGAGCTGCTCGCAGGCGCGCACGATCCGGAGCGCGATCTCGCCGCGGTTGGGGATCAGGACGCGCTTCATCGACCGGCTCGCGTTCGTGCCGCGACTGGCTTCACGGGGCAACCCGGAACAGGGGCGCGCCGTACTCGACCAGTTCGCCGTTGCGAGCGCAGATCTCGACCACCCTTCCGCTGACCCCGGCCGCCACCGAATTCATCATCTTCATCACCTCGATGATGCATACGGTCGTGTCGGGCTCGACCTCGGCGCCGACCTCGACGAACGGCGTCGCCCCCGGGGACTCGGCGCGATAGAAGGTGCCGAGCATCGGGGACGGCACGGCCAGCAGCTCGTCGGGGGCGGCGTCGCCGGTCGCGGGCGTGGCGGTCGCGGCCGCCTCGCTGTCGGGCGCGGGCGTGGCCGCGCCGCGCCGGACCACGTGCAGCTTGAAGCCCTCGGTCTCGACCCGCAGCTCGTCGACGTCGGACTCGTCGATGATCCGCAGGATCTCCGTCACGTCGTCATGGCTCAGTCCCACCTAGGACTCCTCCTCGCGCTCCGCCGGCCGGACGCCGAAGGTACTCATCACGAGTGACATCGCCGATTGCGGCGGCGCCGCCCGGCGCTTGGCGAGCGTGGTGACCGGGCGCGACTGCATCACCGACACGCCGTCGGGCCACTCGCCCGCATGCGCGATCGCCCACTCGATGTCCTGATGGCAGCCGAAGTGGCGCTGCACCCGACCGGACAGCGCCACCAGCTCGGACAGCTGTCGATCGTCGAGACAGCGCTGGTCGCGCTGCTGCTCGGCAACCGCGACCAGTTCGGTCCCGCGCCCGTCGGCGCGCGGCACGCACTGCATGGCCTTATGGCTTACCCGCTCGCGGACGATCTCGCCGGTCACCTTGCTCAGCATGTAGTCATCCGGCGTCACCTCGCCCTCGACCACCGCTGACCCGAGCCCCCAGCTGGCGTTGATCGACACCATGCTCGGATCGCCGCTGACCGGGTTACAGGTGAACATCACCCCCGAGACGGCGGCATCGACCATCAGCTGCACGGCCACGCCCATCGAGAGCGGGCCGCCGTCGCCGAGCTTCGCGCGGTAGGTGATCGCCGGCGCGCTGTACAGGCTCGCCCAGCACTCGCGCAGCGCGACGTGTAGATCGTGGACGCCGCGCACCCACAGCCGCGTCGCCTGCTGGCCGGCGAACGTCGCGTCGCGGCTGTCTTCGCCGATCGCGCTCGATCGCACAGCTACCGGGGGCGCGTCGCTGCCGATCCGCGCGCCGAGCTCGGCGTAGCGCTGGGCAAGCTCGTCGGCGAGCGCGTCCGCCAACGGCGCCGTGCCGATCGCCTCGCCGATCGCCGCCGACGCGCGCTGCACCGAATCGAGCCGACCGGAATCGAGGCCCGCGAGCTCGCGCTCGACGAGCGGCTCGAGGCCGCCTTCGCGCAGGTGCCGATCGAGCGCCGAGATCGACAGCGCGAACCCCGGGGGGACGCTGATGCCGGCGCCGAGCAGCTCGCCGAGGCCGGCGCTCTTGCCGCCGAACGACGGCTCGTCGGAGCCGCGCAGGTCGCCAAGCGGGCGCGTGTAGGTCCCGGTCATCGATCTTCGCCGAGCAGCGTCACCACCCCTGCCGAGCCGTCGACGCGGATCATCTGCCCGGTCTGGATCTGTGCCGTCGCGCGCCCGGTGCCGACCACCGCCGGCAACCCGTACTCGCGGCACACGATCGCCGCGTGCGACATCACCCCGCCGACGTCGGTGACCGTCGCCCTGAGCTTGGTGAAGATCGGCGCCCACGCCGGCGAGGTGCTGCCGCAGACGAGTATCTCCCCGTCGCGCACGTCCGCGATCTCGCTCACGGTCCGCACCACCCTCGCGGGTCCCTCGATCACGCCCGGCGAGGCCGCGGCCCCGGTCAGCTCGCGCCCACCGTCCTGCTGTCGGGCCCATTCGCGCACGCGATCGGTGGTCACACCCCAGAGCATGATCGTCATCGGATCGGTGATCGTCTCGGGAGTGATCCCGAGCGCCGGCGGCGGAGTCCAGGCGGCCAGCCGGTCGAGGATCTCCTTGCGGCGGGCGACGATCGGCGGCCAGTGCTTTGGCCCAAGCGCGACCCCGCCGGTCGCCCACGTGAGCGTCAGCTCGTCGAGCGCGGTCGCGACCTCGTGGCGCGAGAGCTGGAATACGTCCTCGCCGTCCTCGAGGAAGCCGTGGCCCGCGAGCAGCGCGCCAAATTCCCTGACCTTGTTCCACCACCGCGTCAAGAACCAGTAGTCGCAGAAGAACTTGTGTTCCTCGACGTACGGGAACACGGTCCGCGAGAGGGCCAGCAGATCGCTGAACGGTCCGCGCATGTCCTCGGCGAGCAGCGCGCTGTACTCCGCCGCGAGGCGCTCGCGCTCGCGCTCGATCTCCTCAGTCGGCCGCTGGATCCGCTCGCCCGCGCGCAGCGCGGCGATATGCCCGATCAGCGCCGCGTAGGGGATGCTCGGATCGTCGAGCCAGCTGCCGTAGTAGTGGTAGAGCCCGTCGCCGGTGGCCATGTTGAACCACGGGTCCTTGACCTCCTCGAGCTCGGCCAGCCAGCTGCGGCCGGCCTCGCTGCGGGCGAGCTCCGAGTCGATCTCGGCCGGCGTCCGCCCCTCGACGAACGCATCGTCGACGCTGGTGTCGACCGCCAGCTGCGCCAGGCGCCGCAGCTCGGCATCGGGCCTGAACAGGAGCACGTCGATCCCGGCGACCATCTGGGCGATGTGCTGATCGGGGATGTCGGGCAGGTTGGCCTTGCACAACTCCGCGAACGTCGCGTATGCGCCGTAGCCCAGCAGCAGGAATTCGAAGTGGTGCTGCCACATCAGGTCGCACAGCCGCAAGCACCGTCCGTACGCATCCAGCACCTCGTAGAACGCCGTGTTGCGGTCATCGCCGAACGCGACCTCGTCGGGCTCGTACTCGGGCAGGTCGGGAACCTCGAGCGCGCCGAGCTCGGCGATCAGCGCCTCCATCTTGATGCGCCACTTGCCGTACAGCTCGGCCCAGTTCTCGTAGTAGTAACCGGCCCGCTGCTGGAAGAAGCCCGCCCGTTCGGCCACCTTGGCCGGATCGGTGACGGGATTGCCGGAGATATAGATGTAGCCGTTGACCGCGCGGTAGTCGATCCCCATCGCCGGCGGCACCGCGAACACGCGGTTCTGCCATGACCCGACGGCCTGATACGGAGAATCGATGCAGATCACGTCGAAGGCCGGCATCGGGACCGGGAAGTGCATCGAGTTCCAGAACCAGAAGCGGTTCTCGTCGGTGTCACGGCGCCGTTCATCGAACAGCGCGTAGTACGGGTACATCTCCTCCCAGCCCTCGCACCCCGGTGGCGTCTGCACCGAATAGGGGTTGGGGAACGCGCCGAGCGCGGGCTCCGTGCTGCTCATTTTGACCTCCCTCGCGATCGCGGTCGGCTCCCCCACTTGCCTTATACGGGAACGTCTCGCCACAAGTCAATAGCCCTTGTTCGTCAGCGCATCGCCGCTTGCGCGGAGGCGCTCGATCAGCGGACCTGCGGCGGGGCCGCGAATACGATCGCCGTCGATCACCGTCGGAGGCCGGCCAAGGAGGATCCAAATGGCGCGATTCGTGCTCGTACATGGAGCGTTCGGAGGTACTTGGGCCTGGGGGCGGGTCGCGCCGTTGCTGCGCGATGCCGGTCATCGCGCCGAGGTCGTCGAGCTGCCCGGCGCGGGCTCGGACCCCACGCCGATCGCCGAGGTGACGCTGCCCGCGTACGCGCAGCGGATCTGCAGCATCCTCAAGGACGGACCGCCGGCGCTGCTGGTCGGCCAGAGCATGGGCGGGATGGCGATCACGCAGGCGGCCGCACGCTGCCCGCAGAATGTCGTCGCCCTGGCGTACGTGGCGGCATTTGCCCCGCAGGAAGGCGAGTCTCTGCTCGATCTCGCCGAATCGCCGGAGGGGGCGGGTGACATGGTCCAGTCCAACCTCGTCGTCGAAGGTGACCCGCCGGTCGCGCGGCTGCCGGTCGAGGTGGCGCCGGAGGTTCTGTACCACTGCGCGACACCCGAGCAGGCCGCCTGGGCCGCCCAGCAGTTGGGCCCGCAGCCCGTGGCGCCGTTCACGCAGCCCCTGCAGGTGGGCGACCAGCGTGAGGCGTTCGAGGCGCTTCCGCGCGCGTACGTGACCTGCCTACAGGACCGCGCGATCCGCCCGGCGCTGCAGCAGCTGATGTACAACCGGGCGGGCTGCGACCCGGTGATCGAGATCGACACCGATCACTCCCCCTGGCTCTCTCGGACGGCCGAGGTCGCGGCCGCGCTGAACCGGATCGCGCGCGAGCTCGCGTAACGCGACTGTCGTCGGTTTTTGGTTCGCCACGCACCAGAAATCGACAAGAGTGGGGCGCGCTCGCATGCCAAGAACCGCTGCGCGTTATGGCTTGCTGGCCTTGAAGACCGACGATAGTTTGGCGCACTCATGAGCGACGTGGAGCTTCTGGACCTCTACTGGACCAGCGCTGGGCCCGTCGACGTTCACGTCGGGCGCGAGTGGAGCACGTTCGCTTGGCGCGACCGGTGCGCGAACGCCGCCCGCGTCGGCTTCCGCGGACTCGGCCTGTGGCACGCCGACATCGAGCATCAGCTGGAGTCCGGGAGCTCGCTGGTGGAGATGAAGTCGATCTTCGACGACGCCGGCCTCGCCCATCTCCAGGTCGAGTTCCTGGCGGACTTCTTCGCGCCCGCCGGGACCGAGCAGCGTGCCCAGTCCGACGCCACGCGCCGCCTCCTGTTTGACACCGCCGCCGCGTTCGGCGCCCACCACATCAAGGTCGGCAACATCCCGGGAACCCCCTGCGAGCTCGACCGGCTGACCGAGGAGTTCGCGGCGCTCTGCGACGAGGCCGGCAACCACACCGAAGCCACCGTCGTCTACGAGTTCATGCCGTTCGACGTCAACGTCGGCACGCTCGAAACCGCGCTGAAGCTGGTGCAAGATGCCGGCCGCCCGAACGGCGGTCTGGCGATCGACACCTGGCACATGGCCAAGCTCGGGATCACGCCCGACGACCTGCAGCGAGTCCCGCTCGAGTATTTGTCTTGGGTCGAGCTCTCGGATGGGCAGTTCGCCGACATGGACGACCGCATCGACGAGACCGTCAACCACCGCCGGCTGCCCGGCGAGGGCGAGTTCGAAATTCCCGGATATGTGCGGGCCTGTCAGAGCGCAGGGTACGACCAGCCCTGGGGAGTCGAGGTCCTGTCGGCCGCGCTGCGTGAGCTTCCGATCGAGCAGCAATTCGACCGCGCGTACGAGACGACCCGGGCTCAGTTTGAGTGAGAGAGGAGCAGTTTCAGATGACCGATCAACCGGCCCCGCTCGACAACGAGCGACTGATCTCGATGTTCACGCAGATGGTGCGGATCCGCGAGTTCGAGGAGCGGGTCAAGCGGACCTTCGACGACCACCCCGGGGTGATCCGCGGCCACACCCACCTCGCCGACGGCGCTGAGGCCTCGATCGTCGGATCGCTCGCCGCGATGCGCGACGGCGACCAGCTGATGACGACCTACCGCTGCCACGGCTACCCGATCACGCTGGGGACCGATCCCAAAGCGATGATGGCCGAGATCTACGGCCGCCGCGACGGGCTCTGCGGCGGCTACGGCGGCTCGATGCACTTGGCCGATCCCGACCGCGGGTTCCTCGGCACGTCCGGGATCGTCGGACAGGGAATCCCGCAGGCGACCGGCGTCGCGTACGCCGCCCAGATCCGCAAGCAGGGCCAGGTCGTCCTGTGCTTCTTCGGTGACGGCGCCTCCAAGCAGGGCGCGTTCCACGAGTCGCTCAACCTCGCCTCGCTGTGGAAGCTGCCGATCGTCTACATCATGGAGAACAACAGCTACAACGTCGCCACGCGCTCCGAGCAGGAGGACGCCAACGCCGCGGCCGGCGAGCCGCTGTCGGTCAAGGCGGCCGCCTACAGCATGCCCGGCGTCACCATCGACGGTGGCGACCCGATCGCTGTCTACGAGACGGTCAGCGCCGCGGCCGATCGCGCCCGCTCGGGCGGTGGCCCGACGCTGATCGAGTCCAAGGTCTACCGGCTGTCGGCCCACGGCAACCTGATCGCCCCGCCCGGGGTGCCGCTCCACTACCCCGAGCACGAGGCGATCACCGTGTTCGGCAACCGCGAGGAGTACGAGGCGGCGCTCCGCGGGGACCCCGTGCCCCGGTTCCGGATGCGCCTGGTGGAGCAGGGCGCGCTCACCGCCGAGCGCGCCGACGAGATCGCGCAGGCTGCCCGCGACGAGATGGAGGCGGCGGTCCAGTTCGGGCTCGACAGCCCGTTCCCCGAGCCGGAAGCGGCCCTCAACCACGTCTACGCCTAGGAGGCACGGCATGGCACGAGAGATCCCCTACATCGCCGCGGTCAACGAGGCGATCCAGCTCGAGATGGCCCGCGACGACACCGTCGTCTTCTACGGCCAGGACGTGGCGCCGAGCGACGACGATCCGCTCGTCCAGTCGTTCGGTCGCGACCGCGTCCGCGTCTCGCCGATCTCCGAGACGGCCGAGATCGGGATGGCGGTCGGGCTGGCCATCGCCGGCTACCGCCCCGTGGTCGAGCTGCTGATGGCCGAGTTCATGCTCGTCGCGATGAACCAGGTCGTCAACGAGGCGCCGCGCCTGCGCTACATGAGCGGTGGCCGCGTCAAGGTCCCGCTGGTGCTCAAGGCCGGCTACGGGTTCACCGCCGGCTGGGCGGGCCAGCACACCGGCTCGATCTACACGATGTTCGCCGGCATCCCCGGGCTGAAGGTCGTGCTGCCTTCGACGCCCGCCGATGCCAAGGGGCTGATGGCCTCGGCGGTCCGTGACGACAACCCGGTCGTCTACCTGATGCACTACCTGCTGGTGCTCGAGCACGGTGACGTGCCCGAGGGCGAGTACCTGGTGCCGATCGGCGAAGCCGCCGTCCGCCGCGCCGGCTCGGACGTGACGATCGTCGCCACCGGCTGGACGGTCGGCAAGGCGCTCCAAGCTGCCGAGATGCTCGCCGCCGAGGGGATCGAGGCCGAGGTCATCGACCCCCGCTCGCTGGCGCCGCTCGACATGCCGGCGATCCTGGAGTCGGTGCAGAAGACCGGCCACCTCGTGCTCGCCGACCAGGCCACCCGCCACGCGTCGGCCGCGTCGATCATCGCCGCGGAGGTGGCCGAGCACGGGTTCTCGTCCCTGAAGGCGCCCATCAAGCTGGTCACCGCGCACGACGCGACGATCCCCTACAGCGAGCCGATGGAGGCCTACGTGCTCCCGGACGAGGTCAAGATCGCCGAGGCGGCGCGCCAGGCGCTCGGGACCGCGCCCGTCACCGCCTGAGCCCGGATGGCCCCCGCCGCACCCATCACGGCGTGACGTCAGGATGGCCGCCGCGCAGCCCGCAGGCGCGCCCGCGCTCGGTCGTGACGAGGCGCTCGCGCTGCTGCGCACGATGTGGCGCATCCGCTGCTTCGAGGAGCGGGTCGGCAAGCTGTACCGCAGCCTCCAGGTCCACGGGCTGATCCATCTCAGCATCGGCTCCGAAGGCGTGGCCGCCGCCGTCTGCGGAGCGCTGCGCGTCGACGACCACGTCTACAGCGGCCACCGCGCCCACGGCCATGCGCTCGCCAAGGGCGCGCCGATGGACCGCGTGATGGCCGAGCTGATGGGCCGGTCGGCGGGCGTCTGTCACGGCCTCGGCGGCTCGATGCATCTGGTTGACACCGACCACGGTTTGATGGGGGCGACCGGCGTCGTCGGTGGCAACCTGCCGCTGGCTGCCGGCGACGCGCTGGCCGCCAAGCTGCGCGGCTCAGATCAGGTGACGGTCGCCTTCTTCGGTGACGGCGCCGTGCAGGCGGGCCACTTCAACGAGACCGTCAATCTGGCCTCGCTGTGGGAGCTGCCGCTGATCTTCGTGTGCGAGAACAACGGCTTCGCCGAGTTCACGCCGCGGTCGGCGCACACCAAGGTCCAGTCGGTCTGCGACGTCGTGGCGCCGTACGACTTCGAGCGGCGGACGGTGCCGGGCCAGGACGTCTCGACGCTGCGCGGCGCGATCGCCGAGTACGTGACGGCGGCGCGCGCCGGCAAGGGTCCGCTGCTGCTCGAGTGCCTGACCCATCGCCGCCGCGGCCACTACGAGGGCGACGCACAGGGCTACCGCGACGCGCTCGCCGAGGCCGAGTGGGCCAAGCTCGATCCGATCGCCCAGCTGGAGTCGCTCGCCCGCGAGCGCGGCTGGCTCGCAAACGACGTGGCCGCAGAAGAGCTCGAGCACGATGCGCGGGCCGAGGTCGAGCGGGCGGTGCAATACGCACGCGCGAGCCCGCCGCTGCAGCCGGTCGATGCCGCCGGGCTGGTGTACGCGACATGAGTGAGGGCGAGACGACGTTCGTCAAAGAGGTCAATGCCGCGCTCGCGCGGGCGATGCGCGACGACGAGCGCGTGATCGTGATCGGCGAGGACGTCGCCGAGGGAGGCCCGTATCAGGCGACCGATGGTCTCGCGCAGGAGTTCGGCAGCGGGCGCGTGCGCAACACGCCGATCAGTGAGGCGGCCGTCTGCGGCGTCGCGGTCGGAGCCGCGCAGACGGGGCTGTGGCCGGTCGTCGAGATCATGTTCATCGACTTCATCACGCTGGCGCTCGACCAGCTCGTCAACCAGGCGGCGAAGGCGCACTTCATGTCCGGCGGCCAGCTGTCGGTCCCACTCGTGTTGCGCACCCAGGGAGGCGCCGGAGGCCGGGCCGGCGCGCAGCACTCCCAGAGCCTCGAAGCGTGGCTGACCCACATCCCGGGGCTGAAGGTCGTGATGCCGTCGAGCGCCGCCGACGTCGGCGGCCTACTGGCGAGCGCGATCGCCGACCCGAACCCGGTCGTGTTCGTCGAGAACAAGTCGCTCTACTTCCGGCGCGAGCCGGCGCTCGCGTCACGCGAGCCGCTGGCGCTGGGGCGTGCGCACACTTTGCGCCCCGGTCGTGATCTGACGATCGTCGCGCTCTCGCGGATGGTCGGCGAGGCGTGCGCGGCGGCCGAGCGTCTCGCGGCCGAAGGGATCGAAGCGGAGGTCATCGACCCGCGCACGCTGGTGCCGCTCGACATCGACGCGATCGTGGCCTCGGTCAGGCGCACCGGGCGTGCGGTCGTCGCCCACGAGGCGGTCCGCAGCGGCGGCTTCGGGGCCGAGCTCGCCGCCGAGCTCCAGGCGCATGCGTTCGACTACCTCGAGGCGCCGATCCAGCGCGTCGGGGCGCCGTTCACGCCCGTCCCGCTCAGCCCGTCACTCGAGGACGATTACCGTCCCGGCGCCGACGAGATCCACGCGGCCGCCCGGGCGGCCGTCCACTGGGACGGGCACGACGACGAGGCTCCCAGGTGAATCAGACGGGCTCGGACTCGCGCTCGGGCGAGGGCTCGGCCCGGTCCTCGGGCTGCACGCGGTCTCGCGCCTGCACGCGGTCTCGCGCCTGCACGCGGTCTCGCGCCTGCACGCGGTCTCGCGCCTGCGCGCCGTCTCCGGGCTCCGCGCGGTCCTCGTCCGGCTTCGACGGCAGTGCGATCAACGAGCCCCCTGGCAGCCGCTCGAGCATCTCACGGTGCTCGACGACGATCTCGAGGTTGGTCAGCGCGAGCCGCGCGTGCTCGCGGGCAAGACTCTCGGCGCGACCGCTCTGGCGCCGCTCGATCGCCTCGACCAGCCCGCTGTGATGCCGGTGGGCGATGACCAGGATCTCGCGCGAGGCCGGCAGCTCGGCCTCGGCGAGGATGAACGCGCTCGGTCCCGCGAACGGGAGCGAGATGATCCCGTCGAAGGCGCGCTCGAGCACCGGGCTGCGAGCCAGCTTGAGCAGTCGGGCGTGGAAGCTCTCGTTGAGGTTCATGTAGCGCTCGAACGACTCGTAGTCGGCACGGTGCACGAGACGGTGGATCGTCTCGTTGATCTCACGCAGCGCTCGCAGGTCGCGGGCCGGCGCCCCGCGTTCGGCCGCGAACCGCGCCGCAGTACCCTCGAGCACGCCGCGAAGCTCGATCGCGTCACGGACGTCGGCCTGCGTGAACTCGCGGACGACGTAACCGCCACCGGGCAGCCCACGCAACAGGCCCTCGTGCTCGAGTTCGGCGAGCGCGAGCCGCAACGGGGTGCGCGAAACCCCGAGGCGCTGGACGAGCGGCAGCTCGGCCATCCGCTCGCCGGTCGCAAACGCGCCGCTGAAGATCAACTCGCGCAGCTGCAGCAGCGCGGTCGTGATCTGAGTGCGATTCGCTGGCCTGGACAACTGATCACCGCGCTCGATTGGCATCCGCGCCAGCCTGACCACGGTCCCCAGCCGAGCGGCGAGCAGTCTACTCCGGAGGCCTTCTGCATGCAGAAGTCCGTCAATACGGCCTTGCAAACGATTGATGAAGGACGTGTTAGCCCGCAGTTGCATGCAGCCGCCCTCGGAACTAGTATGCGCCGACCTCGGGTGACCCCGGGGCCGGGTTCACACCATTGGAGGAGAGGAGAAAGTTGGTGAGCACCATCAACGCCGTGTCGCGAATGCGGGTCGGACTCGTCCTGCTGGCGGCCGTTTCGCTGCTTGCGCTGGCAGGATGCGGGAGCAGTAGCAGCAGCAGTAGTAGCGGCGCGGCCCCGGCTGCCTCGGGGACCTCGTCGAGCGCTGGGACAAGCACCGCAGCCGCTTCGGCTTCGAGTGATACCTCGTCGTGCGGCCCGAAGCCCGGGGTCAAGGCAACCGGCAGCCCGATCAACATCGGCACGATCGACACCCACCAGCCGGGTACCGACTTCACCGATGGCCCGAACTACATCACGGCCTACTTCAACTGCGTCAACGCCAACGGAGGCGTCAACGGCCACCCGCTGAAGCTGTTCGTCCAGCTCGACCAGACGCAGCCGGCCCAGATCACTGCCGCCGCTCACAAGCTGATCCAGTCCGACCACGTGGTCGCGATCGACGGCGTGTTTGACCTGCTCGAGTGCACGCTCGACGCCGCTTACTGGAAGCAGCTCGGGATCTACGAGATGGACGCGGGGATCTCGCCTGAGTGCTGGTCGACGCCGAACAGCGCCGCGGTCAACATGGGGCCGCGCTACAGCTCGGACGGCGCCGTTCAGTACGCGATCAACACGGTCAAGGCCAAGAAGATCGTGTTCGTGCAGTCCAACGTCCCCGGCACCGGCTACATCGCCGCGGGACCCGCGGCGCTGGCCAAGGCATCCAACGTGCCGATCACCGAGCTGACCGAGAACGTGCCGATCACTGACGCGAACTCGGTCGCACTGAAGCTCGTCGACGAGGCCGGATCCGATGGCTCCGTGATCCTCAACTTCACCCCGCCCGAGGCGCTCGTGATCCTCCAGGCCGCGCAGAAGCTCGGGGTCGAGGACCGCGTCAAGTCATGGGGCTGCTCGACGCCGTGCGACACCGACTTCCTGGCCAAGTCGCTGGGACCGAAGTGGAACAAGAAGCTGTTCGTCAACGCCGAGGCGGTCGACGCCGATGACCACAGCGGGCCGGAGATACAGCTCTACAAGGCGATCCTCGCCAAGTACGGCCAGAACGTCGGCGGCGGCATCGGGTCGTTCAGCCAGTTCGGCTTCCTGCTGGCCAAGTTCCTGGTCCAGGCGCTCGACACGGTCAAGCCGCCGTACACGATCGCGAGCGTCAACAAGGCGATCGTCGGGATCAAGAACGTCAAGTCAGAGATGCTGTGCCAGCCGTGGGTGTACGGCCACCTGGCGCTCCACATCCCGAACAACGCGGACTACACGGTCACGCCCGATAACGGGAAGATGGTCACGGCCCAGGGGTGCACGGCAATCTCGGCCGCTGACCCGCAGATCGCCCAGTACCGCAAGGTCGCCCAGGCGGGCGGCGTCAACTACCCCTCCAGCCCGTAGGAGGGCAGTCAGAGTCGAAATCACCGATCAGGGCGTCTAAGGTAAACCGACCATGCTTCTCGTGGGCTCGCTGTTCCCGAGTTGGCAGGACTTCCAGCCGTTCCTCATCACCGGGCTCGCGCTCGGTGCCGTGTACGCCCTGTCGGGCGTCGGAATGGTGGTCCTGTACCGGGCGACGGGAGTGCTGTACCTCGCGTTCGGAGCGGTCGGTGCCTTCGGCGCCCTGGTCGCGTGGCAGCTGACTCAGTCTCACTGGAACATCTGGCTGGCGTATCTCGTCGCGGTGGTTCTCTCGGCGACGATCACGCTGGCCTACGGGATGGTGTTCGGCTCGGCTCTGGCCGCGCGTGAGCCGCTCGTCAAGGCGACGGCCACGCTCGGCCTGACGCTGATCCTGCTCGGCGCGATGGACCTGCTGTGGACGTCGAGCGGCGGCGCCTCGCGCGCGATCCTGCTGCCGACTGACAACCACGGCTTCGTGATCGGCGAGATCACGGTCACGACGACCCAGGTCATCTCGATCGCGGCCGGGATCGTGATCACGATCGGAACCGGAGCGTTCCTACGATTCACCAAGCTCGGCACGACGATGCGCGCGATGGCCAACGATCGCGAGATCACCGCGACGCTCGGGGTGCCGATCCGGCGCGTCGAGGCGTCCGCGTGGCTCGGCTGCGGCGTGCTCGCCGGTCTCGCCGGAGTGGTGCTCGCCGACCTCGTCGCGCTCGACGCGACGACGCTCACGTTCCTGGTGATCTCCTCGCTCGCAGCGGCGCTGATCGCGCAGCTGCGGTCGATCGTGGTCACGTTCATCGCCGCGTTGGTGATCGGCGTCGTCGACGCCGCGATCGAGGCGAGCCCGAACCAGGGCTTCTCCAACTACCACGACATTGCGCCGTTCGTCCTCGCCGCGATCGCGCTCCTGGTCGCCAACCGAAAGCGCGTGATCACGATCTCCCGGACGGGGATCTAGGCCGATGGCAGCGACGGGCGTCGGGGGCGCCGGACGGTCCTCGCTGTCGCCGGGCCGCCTGCAGCCGCGGTCGATGGTGCGCCCGGCGGTGATCATCGGGCTACTGCTGCTGGTGCTGTTCGCGATCCCGGCGCTCGTCAGCCTGTATTACGTCGACGCCGGCACCCAGGTGGCGATCTACGCGATCGTCGCTCTCGGCCTCAACGTACTCGTCGGACGCGTCGGCCTCGTCTCACTCGGCCAGGCAGCGGTGCTGGCGATGGGCGCCTGGGTCGCGGCCAGGCTGCTGTTCGCGACCTCGCTGCCGTTCGAGGTCGTGTTGCTGATCTCCGGGCTGATCACGATGGTGCTCGGCGGTCTCATCGGCCTCCCGGCACTGCGGATGAGCGGCATGTACCTGGCGCTGATCACGCTGATGCTGGCCGGCGCGATCACGGTCGCGCTGGCGACGATCAACTTCCCCAACGGCGGCCACGGCTTCTCGGGCTACAACGGCAGCCTGCTGCACCTGCCGGCGATCCGCCGTCCGGGCATCGCCCAGTCCGACACCGCCTTCTATCGGTACTCGGTGGTCTTCGCCGCGCTCGCGTTCGTACTCGTGTTAGCGCACGTCCGCTCGCGTCCGGGACGCGCGTGGGCGGCCATCCGGCAGAGCGAATCCGCCGCGCTGGCGGCCGGGATCAACACCACGATGTACAAGATGTGGGCGTTCGCGCTGGCGTCTTTCGTGACCGGCGTCGCGGGGGCGCTGCTCGCGGGCGCCGACCAGTTCCTGTACTCGATCAACTTCCAGACGCAGGACTCGATCACGATCCTCGCCGTCGTCCTGATGGGCGGCATCTTCAGCGTCTGGGGCGCGATCATCGCCGCGCTGTTGATGCAGTTGTTGCCGGCGCTGCTCAACAGCTGGGGGGTGTCCTCGGATTGGCTGCTGATCCTGTTCGGCGTCGGTGTGCTTCAGGTGCTCACCACCGCTCCCGCGGGACTCGTCGATCAGGTGCCAAAGGACATCCGCCGCCTCGGCCGCGCTCTGCGCAGGCTCGGCGGCGGTGGCCGTGCGCCGGGCGCCGCGCAGACCTCGCCGAGCTCCGGTGACGCGTCCGTCACCTCCGGCGCTGTACGCGAGGACAGCGAGGCTGCGACCGTCGCTGCCCCGGACTCCGAACGCGCCGGAGGGGGCTCGTGATCGAGGTCTCCGACCTCACCGTCCGCTTCGGCGGGGTCACGCCGCTTGACGCGATGAGCGTCAAATTCGAGCAGGGCACCTGCGGGCTGATCGGTCCCAACGGCGCCGGTAAGACCACCTTCTTCAACGTCCTCAGCGGGTTCGTCAAACCCGCGTCGGGGCAGGTGACCGCCTTCGGCGAGGACCTGCTGAAGATGGCTCACTTCCGACGCGCCCGCTGGGGTGTCCGCCGCACGTTCCAGACCGAGCAGGCGATCGAGGAGCTGTCGGTCTACGACAACGTCGCGCTCGCCCATGAGCACTCGAAGGCTCCGTCGAGTTCGCGCCGCGAGGAAGTGCTCGGCGCGATCTCGTTCGTCGGGCTCGAGGCCGACCCGCAGGCTCAGGTCGGGACGCTCGGGGCGCGCGACCGCCGATTGGTCGAGGTCGCCCGCGCGGTCGTCGGCAAGCCACGCCTGGTGCTGCTCGACGAGCCGGCCGCCGGCTTGCCCGACGAGGAGACCGCGCACCTGGGAGACGTGATCAAGCGGATCCCGGAGCACAGTGACGCGATCGTGATCCTCGTCGACCACGACATGAGCCTCGTCTCCTCCTGCTGCTCGGTCACCGCGGTGCTCGACTTCGGCAGGCTGATCGCGTCGGGGCAAACGGCTGACGTGCTCCGCGACGAGAACGTGGTCCGCGCCTACCTCGGAAATCAGGCTCTCGATGAGTGACACGCTGGCCCTCAGCGGTCTGGTCGTGCCCCGCGGCAACCGCGATGTCGTCCGCGACGTCTCGCTCGATGTCGCGCCGGGCGAGGTGACGGCGCTGCTCGGCCCCAACGGCGCCGGCAAGTCGAGCATGGTGCTCGCGATCGGCGGCGTCCTGCCGCTCAAGGCGGGCTCCGTCAAGCTCGGGGACCAGGAGCTCGCGGGACGGCGCCCGGAGCGGATCCGTCGTGCCGGGCTCGCGATCGTGCCCGAAGGACGGCGGCTGCTCCCCGAACTGACCGTCGACGACAACCTGACCGTCGCCACCTACTCGCTGTCCTCGTCCGAGGCGAAGGCCGGACGCGCGCGGGCGCTGGAGCTCTTCCCGGAGCTCCAGAAGCGCTTGCGGACGCAGGCGCGGTCGCTGTCGGGCGGCGAGCAGCAGATGGTCGTGCTCGCCCAGGCGCTCGTGTCCGCGCCGAAGTTCGTGATCATCGACGAGCTCTCGCTCGGGCTCGCGCCGGTGGTCGTGCAGCGGTTGATCCCGACGATCCGCGGCGTGGCCGAATCCGGGACCGGCGTGCTCTTGATCGAGCAATTCGCGACGCTCGCGCTCGGGCTTGCCAATCGCGCCTATGTGATGGAGGGCGGCCGGATCCAGTACTCGGGCCACGCCCGCGAGCTGCGTGAGAACTCACAGCTGCTGCACTCGGCCTATCTCCTGCGTGGACGCGGCGGCAACGGCGCATCCACGACCGCCGCGCCGCTATCGCCCCGAGAATGAGCGCGGACACCGGCGTCATCGAGCTCGAGCATGTGCTCGTGCTGAGCGACGACATCGAGCGCTCGCGCGAGTTCTATGAGCGGGCGCTCGGCCTCCAGGCCGGCGACCGGCCGCGCTTCTCCTTCGACGGCTACTGGCTCTACGCCGGCGGTCGGCCGTGCGTGCATATCGCCGACCGCGCTTCCTACCGCGCGCATTCGCGGACGCTCGGGCTCGAGGTGCCGAGCGCCGCGGGCGGACCCGGCCCGATCGATCACATCGCGTTCAGCGGCGCCGACTATGACGCCCACTGGCGCCGGCTGGAGGCCCTCGGGGTGCGATCGGTCCGCAATCAGATCCCCGGCGGCGGCCCCCGCCAGTTGTTCTTCGATGACCCCGACGGCACGCGCGTCGAGATCAACTTCCCAGCTCCCACGACAAGGCAGGTGTAGATGACTGACGCACAGACCGCCAGCGCCGGAGCGACCGCCGGCCGCCGTACGGTTCCACCCTTCCGCGCCGATCACGTCGGCAGTCTGCTGCGCCCGGAGAAGCTGCTGCGCGCGCGCGACGAGCTCGCCGCCGGCCAGATCTCCGCCGAGCAGCTGCGCGTCATCGAGGATGACGCGATCCGCGACGTCGTGCAGATGCAGCGCGACGTCGGCCTGCAGAGCGCGACCGACGGGGAGTTCCGCCGCGCCTCCTGGCATATGGACTTCATCTACCAGCTCGGCGGGATCGAAAAGGTCGCGGGCGACATCACGGTCCATTTCCGCAACGCCGACGGGGAGGTCGACTTCAAGCCGGCCGCGATCGCGGTCACCGACCGGGTGCGTCTCGAGCGGACGATCTTCGCCGAGGACTTCAAGTTCCTGCAGGGCATCGTCGGCGACGGGGTGACGCCAAAGCTGACGATCCCCTCGCCGAACATGGTCCACTACCGCGGTGGGCGGGCGGCGCTGGACCCCACCGTCTACCCGGACGTCGATCAGTTCTGGGCCGACCTCGCGAGCGCTTACGCCGATCAGGTTCGCGCGATCGCGGCGCTCGGCTGCACCTACCTCCAGTTCGACGACACGAGCCTCGCCTACCTCAACGATCCGGCCCAGCGCGAGGCGCTCGAGAAGCGTGGCGAGGACTCGGCCCACCTCCACGAGACCTACGTGCGCAACATCAACAACGCGCTCGCCGGTCGTCCCGCCGGGCTCGCGATCACGACCCACTTGTGTCGGGGCAACTTCCGCTCCTCGTGGGCTGCCGAGGGCGGGTACGACTTCGTCGCCGAGGCGCTGTTCGGCGGGCTCGACGTCGACGGCTTTTTCCTCGAGTACGACGATGCCCGCTCGGGCGGCTTCGAGCCGCTGCGGTTCGTCGCGCCCGGCAAGATGGTCGTGCTCGGACTGGTGACCACCAAGCGCGGCGAGCTCGAGTCAAAGGACGAGCTCAAACGGCGAATCGACGAGGCGTCGCGCTACGTGCCGATCGAACAGCTCTGCCTCTCTCCTCAGTGCGGCTTCTCATCGACGGTCGAGGGCAACGTGGTCACCTACTCAGACCAGGTGGCCAAGCTCGAGCTGATCGTCGAGACGGCGGCGGAGGTCTGGGGCTGACGGCCGATGCACGCTGCCGTCACCGAGCGGATCGGCTCGATCTTGGTCGTCGACCGTCCCGAGCCGCCCGATCCCGGCCCCGGTGAGGTACTGATCCGCCCCGAGGCGGTCGGCATCTGCGGCTCGGACTACCACTTCTTCACCGGCGAGCTCTCCGATGCCGCGGGGGGCTCGCAGTTCCCGCGCGTGCAGGGTCATGAGGTGGCGGCGACGATTGCGGCGCTCGGGCCCGACTGCCGTCCCGGGCTCGAGGTCGGCCAGCGGGTCGCGCTGTGGCCGCTGCGGGCCTGCGGTGACTGCTACCCGTGCAGCGTCGGACGGCCGAACGCGTGCGACAACTTCGAGCTGATCGGGATCCACCGTGACGGCGGCCTCCAGGAGGGGCTTGTCACGCCACAGGAGCAGATCTTCCCGATCGAGACCTCCGATGGCGCGATCGCGGCGATGGCCGAGCCGGTCTCGGTCGCGGTCCGCGCGGTGCGCCGCGCGCGGATCGGTGTCGGCGAGCGCGTGGTGGTGCTCGGCGCGGGCCCGATCGGGCAGTGCGTGTCGCTGGTCGCCCGTGAGGTCGGAGCCGAGGTGCTGATGGTCGACGTCCAGGAGCGCCGGCTCGAGCTCGGCCGCGCGCTCGGCGCGCAGACGTGCTTGTGGACGACGGCCGACGAGGTCGTGGCCGCGGCGCGTGATTGGGCCGGCCCGAGCGGACCGCCGGTCGCCGTCGACGCGACCGGGGTACCGGCCGCCGTCCGCGCGATGGTCGACATGGTCGCCTCGGCCGGGCGCGCGGTCCAGGTGGGGATGTCCACGCTGGAAGTTCCACTCCAAATCGGCAGCCTGACCGAAAAGGAGATCGACGTTCTCGGAGTGAGCTGTGCCAACGCCGATGACTTCGCCGAGGCGGTGGCGGTCGTCGAGCGCAACGATGCCGCGATCGGACGCCTGATCAGTCATGAGTTCACGCTCGCCCAGGCCCCGGACGCGCTGCGGTTCGCAATCTGCAATCCGACCAAGGTGATGAAGGTGGTGATTCGTGGTGACTGACGGATACGACTACGTCATCGTCGGCGCGGGGTCGGCCGGCTGCGTGCTGGCGGCACGCCTGAGCGAGGACCCCGACGTCACGGTCGCGCTGCTCGAGGCCGGCGGCGAGGACAGTCAGCCCGAGATCCACGTTCCGGCCGCGTTTCCGGCGCTGTTCAAATCAAGCTGGGACTGGGATCTGCTGGGCGAGCCCGAGCCCGGCCTCGATGGCCGGCGCCTGTACCTGCCGCGCGGCCGGATGCTGGGCGGCTGCAGCTCGATCAACGCGATGATCTATGTCCGCGGCAACCGCGCCGACTACGACGGCTGGGCCGGCGCCGGCTGCGACGGCTGGAGCTACGACGACGTGCTGCCCTACTTCCGGCGCTCGGAGGACAACGAGCGCGGCGAGGATCAGTTCCACGGCGCCGGCGGTCCGATGGCGGTCTCCGAGAGCCGCTCGATGCACCCGCTGGTTGACACGATGCTCCAGGCGGCGCGCGCCGCCGGCCACGAGCACAACCCCGACTTCAACGGCGCCCGCCAGGAGGGCGTCGGTCGCTTCCAGCTGACCCAGCGCGACGGCCTGCGCTGCAGCACTGCCGACGCGTTCCTGCACCCGTGCGCCGATCGCGGGAACCTGACGGTGCTGACGCGCGCGCTGGCGCTGCGGATCGTGTTCGACGGCGAGCGCGCGGTTGGCGTCGAGATCGCCCGCGACGGCCAGGTCGAGTTCGTCGGCGCCGAGCGCGAGGTGCTGCTGGCGGCCGGCACCTACCAATCGCCGGTGCTGCTGATGCTGTCGGGCATCGGCCCGGAGGATCAGCTCGCGCCGTTCGGGATCGAGCTGCGCTCCGACCTGCCGGTCGGCCACGGGCTCCAGGACCACTGCATGGCCCAGGTCAACTACCTGACCGACGAACCGTCGCTGTTCGGCGTCGCGACGCCGGAGAACTTCGCCCTGCTCGAGCAGGGCCGCGGCCCGCTGACCTCCAACATCCCCGAGGCGGCGGGCTTCTTCCGCGCGCGCTCGGGGGTGCCGGCGCCCGACGTCGAGTTTCACTTTGCGCCGTCGATGTTCTTCGACGAGGGCTTGACCGCGCCGAGCGACCACGGGTACTGCTTCGGCCCGGTCGTGATCAAGCCGACCGGCCGCGGCCGCGTGATGCTCCGCGCGCCGCTCCCGGACTCAAAGCCGCGGATCCTGTGCAACTTCCTGACGACCGAGGAGGACCGCGCGAGCATGCTCGCCGGGATGCGGCTCGCGCTCGAGATCGCCGGGCAGGCGCCCTTGAAGGCCGTCGAGCGGGCGCCGTTCAGCGTCCCCGACTCCGATTCCGACGAGGACCTGATGGCGTTCGCGCGTCGCGTCGGCCAGAGCGTCTATCACCCGGCGTGCACGTGCGCGATGGGGTCGGTGGTCGACTCCACGCTGAGCGTCTACGGCTTCGAGGGGCTGCGGGTGGTCGACGCGTCGGTGATGCCGGAGATCACGGGCGGCAACACGAACGCGCCGGTGATCATGATCGCCGAGCGAGCTGCGGACCTGATCCGGGGACGCGCTCCCGCCCCGGCGCCGGCCCCGGCCGCTTAGCCCGATCCCAGGGGTTGTTCGGCGATTCTGGGCGAATAGCGCGCAAGATCGACGAAGCTCATCCAGCAGCCAGCCATTCAGCGCCGCGGGCGTAAAGCTCCTCCACGGCGTCGCCCGACAACCCGGGCATATCGCCCTTGACGTCGAACCCAAGCTCGGTCTGTACATAGGCGAGGTGGCGGTAACCGAGAGGGAACGCGCTGAGCTTCTCGGCGTCCAGCTCCAGCCGAGCCGTCGGGTCCAGGGGGTCGATCCGGTCGCGCTCGTAGATCGGCTGGCGCAGCACGATCCCCCAGCGCCCGTCACGCCGCTCGACGAAGTCATAGAAGCGGCCCGTACAGACGACGTCGCACTCGACGCCGTGCACCCGCGCGCGCTGGTTGATCGTCATCTTCGTCTGCGCGATCGCGCGGTCACCGGCCACGTCGACGCAGCCTCCGCCGAGGAAATGCCAGATGTTCACGCCGCGCTCGAAGCCCTCGCGGCTGACCGTGATGAAGTCGGCCGCCGGGCCCTGAAACCAGGTAGCCATCATCACGCCGTCGTCGTGCCAGACGGTCGCAAAGCGCTCCCAGTCACCGGCGTCGCGCCACACGACCCAGTTCTGCACCAGCTCTGTGATCAGCTGACGATCTTCCGCCGTGCTCACGACAGCGTCGGGACGCGGCTCGTGGGCGGGATCGGCGGCCCGGTGACGGTGCCGCTGACGTCGGGCGTTCCGTAGGTGTGGAAGGTCTCGATCGTCTTGACGCCCCACGCCTGGCCGCGCGCCCGCTCGGCCTCCGTCCACGCCACCGGCTCGTACTCGGGGTCGTAGATGAAGTGCGTCCCGGTCGTGACCTCCACCCGGTTGCCACCGGGCTCGTAGACGTACAGGAACATCCCCTGGGCGACCGCGTGCTTGGACGGCGCGGCCTCGATCGGGACCTCGGCGTCGAGCATCAGGTCGGCGGCGCGCAGCACCTCCTCGCGCGTGTCGACGAAGAACGCCAGGTGGTGAAGGCGCCCGCTGAGGCCCGCGTGATCGGCGACGTAGATCAGCTCGTGGGCGGCGATCGTGAGGCTCATCCAGGCGCCCGACTCGTTGCCGTCATCGAGCACGATCTGCTCGTAGAGCCTGAACCCGAGCTGCTCCTGCGCAAAGGCGCGGTTCGCCGCGACGTCCTTGCACAGGACGTTGACGTGGTCCAAGCGCTTGACCGCGGCGCCGCGCCCGACGTAGCGCTGCGGGACGTTCTTCAACGCCGGCTTGAGGTGATCGGGCGGGACGTAGCGCTCGGACTCGTAGTAGAGCTCGAACCGGTGGCCGTCGGGGTCGGTGAACCGGTACGCCGGTCCGTGTCCGACGTCGCCGTCGATCCAGCCGATCCCGCGTCCGGTCACCTCGATCGCGGCCACGCGCCGCTCGAGCGCCTCCTGGCTCCAGGCCCGGATCGCGATGTGCCCGATGCCCGGGAGCTCGGACGCGGTGAGCTTGAGGCCGTAGCGCTGATACTCGCCCCACCCGCGCAGATAAACGGACTCCCCTCGCGGGCCTCGATCTCCATCCCGAACAGGTCAGTGAAGAACGCCAGGCTCTGATCGGGGAACGGCGTCAGCAGCTCGGCATGACCGATATGGGCGAGATCGTGGAGCGGCTCGCTCATCGGACGAGCTCCCGCAGCCCGTCGAGGTCGAACGAGAGCGCGCCCTGCTGCAGCTTGGCGCGCTTGACACGCTCGGCGGCCTCGCGCGCCCGCGACGCTTCGAGTACCTGATCGAGCCGCTCGTGCTCCACGACCGCGACGCCGTCGGCGTCGAGCACCACCGCGTCGCCCTGACGGATCGCCGCGCCGCCGACCACGACCGGCTCGCCGATCGACCCCGTGGTCCGCTTGACCGCGCCCTGGACTCTGACCCAGCGGGCCCAGATCGGCAGCCCGAGCTCGGCCAGCTCCTCGACGTCGCGCACGGACGCGTCCACGAGCACCGCCGCCGCGCCGTGCACCTTGGCCTGGGTCGCGAGCAGGTCACCGACGAGCGCGACCGGGCGGGGCTCGGGCATCGTCAGGACGAGCACCTCGCCCGGCTGCAGCTCGGCCATCGCGGCGTGCACCATCAGGTTGTCGTCCTGGGCGCAGCGGACGGTCCGCGCCGGCCCCGCGGCGCGCGAGCCGGCCACGACCTGCACGAGGTCCGCATCGACGAACCCACGGCGGCCCCCGGCCTCATAGACGGTCGCCGAGCCGAGCGCTGCGAGCTCCGCGTAGACGTCGCTCATAGGGCGCTCACCACCTGCGGAGTGACCCGCTGGAACGCCTCGGCCTGGCGGATCTCGTTGTTGGCGGACGACCGCCGCGCATGGTTGCCGCGCTGGTCGGCCCGCTGCGTGTAGTACGTCTTCAGGTAGCTCTGCGCCTTCATCTCGTCCATCGCCGCGAGCTTGCGGTCCATCACCGCGGTGATGTCGACGAACGTGTTCGGCGTGAAGTTGCACAGCTCCGGCTGGTGGGGCTCGAACAGGAACAGCTCGGGTGGCCTGACCGTCTTGAACGCGCTCGGCACGCCGGCCCCCGCGGCGAGGCTTCGCGCCCGCGCGACGGCCACGGAGGCGAGCCGCGTGATCGGGGTTGAACGGGTCGGTGTCGGTGTGCGTGATCAGCACCTCCGGCGCAAACTCCCGGATGCGCTCGGAGATCAGGCGCAGTGCGTCGGTGTCGATCTCGAGCGGATAGTCGCCGAGGTCGAGGCACGCGAACTCCGCCCCGAGCGCATGCGCTGCCCGCTCGGCCTCGCCGTGGCGGATCTCCTTGACCCGCTCGACCGTCTGGCCCTCCTCCTTCCACAGCTCGCCCGACTCGCCCCGCTCGCCGTATGACAGGGCGATCACGCTCGCGACGCCGCCGGCGGCGGCCGTCACCGCCAGCGCTCCGCCCGCGCGCCATACGAAGTCCGCCGAGTGGGCGCCGATCACGAGCATCCTGCGCGCGCTCACAGCGGCGGCGCTCCTGCGACCCGGCGCGTGTTGACAACCGCCATCGTGTGTACCTCCTGCTCGTCGAAGCCTGCGTCGAGAAGCCTGTCAACCATCAGCGCCATCCCGTCGGCCACCGGCGGGTTGAACACCTGACCGAGGTCGGTCGACAGGACGCTGTGGTCGGCTCCCGTCGCGCGGATGTTCTCGATCCAGCGCTCCCAGGTCACCTTCCCGGTGTGCGGCGTCGTGAAGCATCGCTCGAGCAGCGCGCCGCGCTCGGCGAGCGCGCGCTGGTCGTCCACCGACAAATCCTGGGACGGAAACTCAGGGTGCGTGACGACGATCTCCTCGATGCCCCGAGCGCGCGCCGCGTCGACGATTGCGAAGATCTCGTCGCGTCCGAGGTGGCCGGTCGCGAGCACGAGCCGGTGGCGGGCGATCAGGTCGAGCACGGTCTCGGTCTCGGGCAGCACCGCCCCCGTCTCGTCGACCACCGGGACGGGCTCGATCTCAAGCCCCTGCTGGCGCATCTCGAGCTGGAGCTTGACCCAGACCGGGACCTTGGCGCCCGGTGGCGCCTCGCGCTCATGGGACTCGTTGACCGAGTCGACGGTCGGCATCCACACCGTTCGAGCTCCCTCGCGGGCCGCGACCTCGACCGCGAGCGGATTCAGCCCCCCGACGGCGCGGTTGAGCACGATCGCGCCCAGCACCTGCACGCCGGGCACGGCCGCGCTGACGACGCTCGCGCGCTCCGCGGTCGACGTGTAATGGGACTTGAGCTGGAAGCCCGCCATCCCGAGTTCGGCGAATCGCCGCGCGAGCGAGATGTCGTCGATCTCGCGCTCGACGACGTCCGGCGCGATATGGATGTGCGTGTCGTAGGCGCCCCGCAACAGCTCGCGGGCGCGCTGTGACGGCGTCTCGCTCATCCGTCACCCTCGGAGGCGATCGCCGTGTGCTCGCTGAACGACTGCCCGCTGCGCCCCTCGAGCCGCCGGCACATCGGCAATCTTGTCGGCCATCGGTGGCGAGCATAACCGCACCACCGCAGGACCGGTGCGCAGGGTCGCCGTGCACCAAGCGCAGGCGGCCTTGCCACGGACGCCGATCCCGGGTATTACGGGCGGGATGCTCGTCCTCGATCAGCGCCGCGCCGATCAGGTCCGCTCGGTCTGCGAGTTGATCGTCCCCGGCTGCGCGCGGACCGGCGCCGAGGTGTACATCGATGCGCTGCTCGCGCGGATGCCCGACGAGGCGCGCGACGGCGTGCTGGCGGCGTTCGAGACGCTCGCGGGACCGGCCGCCGAGGGCGCGGACGCGCTTGGCGAGCTAGGCCTGACGCCCGAGTTCCAGCTCGTGCGGGCGCTAGCGTGCGAGGCCTTCTACAGCGACTTCGTCGCCCCCGGCGCTCCCGGCCCGGGCGCCTGGAGCGAGATCGACTTCAAACCGCCGCTGGCCGCGCGCCTGGACAAGGACTGGTCATATCTCGGGGTGCAAGGATGAGCGAGCGCTTCGAGGTTGTGATCGTCGGCTCGGGGGCCGGCGGCGGCGTCGTCGCCGGCGAGCTCGCCGACGCCGGCGTCAACGTGCTGCTGCTCGAGTCCGGGCCGCACAAGACCGCCGCCGACTTCATGCGCTGGGAGGCGCACGCGAACCACGAGCTCTGGTGGCCGCCGGCGTTCGCCGAGCCGCAAGTCCCGCAAGAGCCCCCGCTGATCATCTTCCGCGGCCACTGCGTCGGGGGCACGACGACGATCAACACCAAGGTCGCGCTGCGCCCGTCCGCGCAGGACTACGAGAAGTGGCACGCCGCCGGCGGCCTGCGCGGCGACGGCGGTGAGCCGTTCGCCGAACCCGACCTGCTCGCGCACATCGAGCGCGTCGAGCGCCGCCTCGGCGTGCGCGAGCGGACCGACTGGCAGCAGTGCGTGCACACGGTCGTGCCCGGCTTCGAGGCGCTCGGCGCCGAGCTCGAGCCCGTCATGTCCTACACGGACGCCAACTGCATGCGCTGTGGCTGCTGCCTGCAGGGCTGCCCGACGAACGCCGGCAAGTCGACGCTCAACACCTACATCCATCCGCCGTGGGCCACCGGCCGGCTCGAGCTCCGCGCCGGATGCCCGGTGACCCGGGTGGTGATCGACGACAGCGGCGCGCGTCCCCGCGCGACCGGCGTCGAGTATCGCGACGGCGACGGGCAGCCGCACTTCGTTGGCGCCGGCGCGGTCGTGGTCGCGGCCGGCGCGATGGCCACCCCGCAGCTGCTGCTGCGGTCCGGCGTTCGCGAGGCCGGCGGCGGCTCACCCAGCGCAGAGCTGATCGGCCGTCACGTCGGATGGCATCCCGCCCGGCTGGTCGAGGGCCTGTTCGACGAGATCCAGGACGCCCACATGGTCTATCCGATCACCTCGCACTGCCTGAAGTTCCAGCGCGACGAGGACGGCGGCTTCATCGTCGAGGCGGCGACGATCCAGGACCCGATCGGGTTCGCGACGGCCCTCTGTGACGAGCGTGGGGTGCCGCTCTGGGGCGCGCCGCTGACCGACGCCCTGCGCCAGTACCGCTACTTCACCGGGCTGCTGACGATGGTCAACGATGAGAACCACGGCACCGCCTGGGTCGACGGCGATGGCCGCGACCACTACTCGTTTCGGTGGAGCGACAGCGAGCGCGAGCGGATCGACCGCTCGCTGCAGTTCGCGCAAGAGGTCCTGCTGGCGTCGGGCGCCAAGCGCGTATTCCACACCGGCGTGCTCAGCACACACGTGCAGGGCGGCTGCCGGATGGGCAGTGACCCGGAGCGTTCGGTGGTCGACGCGCACGGCGAGTGCCACAGCGTCGGCGGCCTGTTCGTCGGCGACGGCTCGGTGATCCCGCGGACGCTGTCGGTCAACCCGTCGCTGACGATCATGTCGCTCGCCAGCCGGCTGGCCGAATATCTCGCGAGCGGCGAGCACGGGTACTTCGAGGGCGCCGCCGCGGGCGCCGCCGCTTAGTTCGGCGCGCTGGCGTCTCAGTCCGCCAGCCCGCAGCCGAGGTCGACCTCGACCAGCAGCGGTTCGCGCCGCGACGCGAGCCCCGGCAGCACCTCGTCGAACAGTTCGATCAGATCGTCGTGGGTGGCGACGTTGACGGCAGGACAACCGAGGCAGCGCGCCATCCCGGCGATGTCGATCGACCCGAACGACGGCCACGGCCCGGGGCCTCCCGCCCCGCGCGCGAGGCGATCCATGATCGCGTAACGGCCGTTGGCCATCACCACCAGCAGCACGCCGACCTCGTAGTGGGCCGCGCTCCACAGCGCCTGGATCGCGTACATCGATGAGCCGTCGCCGATCACGCCGACGACCGGTCGGTCGGGGTCTCCCATTCGCAGCCCGATCGAGCCCGCGACGCCGAATCCGAGGCCGCCGTTGCCGGATGCGATGAAACCGCCAGGCGAACGGATCGGCAGTCGTCGGTAGAGCTCGGGCTGGCTCGACGGCGTCTCCTCGACGACGACCGCGTCGCGGGGCAGTCGCGCGGCGAGCGCGTCGAGCACATGGGCCGGCTTGAGCCGTTCGCCCGCCCCGGGCGGTGGTGCCGCCGGCGGCCGCACGAACGTCGCCGGGGGCTCGCGCTCGCGCTCCATGACCTGCTCGGCGAGGGCCGTGCACGCGGCGGCGACCGGAGCCACGACCGCCAGTTCGCACGGGCTGCGATGCGCCTCGGCGGAATCGTCGGTCAGCACCGCGACCCGGGTTCCCTCGGCGACCATCGGCCCCGGGTCGTCGAACAGGTACAGGCGGAAGGCGTTGGTCCCGATGGCGATCGCGAGGTCGTGCGGAGCGAGCGCGTCGCGCATCAACTCGCGCCGCCACGGGAGATGACCGGCGAACAGCGGGTGGTCCTGCGGAAAGCCGGCCCGGCGCGTGAAGGACTCCTGCCAGACCGGACACGAGAGCCGCTCGGCGAGCGCCTTGACCGCCTCCCACCCCTCGCAGCCGTCGGCGCCGGGGCCGACGACCAAGGCCGGCGACCGCGCGCGCTCGATCATCTCCGCAAGCTCGCTCACGTCCCCGGGCGACACGGTCGCCGCCCGCACCACGCGATCGGGCCACCCGGCCGCCTGGGGGTCGGCCGGCTCGTCCCAGTCGCCCATCGGCACGATCACCAGCGCCGGACCGCGCTGCGCGGAGGCCTCGTGGTAGGCGCGTGCGATCGCGCCGGGCACGTCCTGGGCGCGCGCCGGCAGGCTCGACCAGACCGGGTAGTCGCCGGCGAGCCGCTCCAGTGACCTGCCCGTCAAAAACGGCTCGTAGGCCAGTTGGCGGCGGTCCTGTTGGCCGACGAGCACGATCAGCGGCGCGCGGCAGTCGCGGGCGTTGGCGATCGCGTTGATCGCGTTGCCGAGGCCCGGGGCCGTGTGCAGATTGATGAGCGCCGGCCGGTCGCGCGCGAGCGCCCACCCGGTCGCCATCCCGACCACCGAGCCCTCGTGGAGCCCGAGAACGAAGTGGATATCGGGTGGCAGCCCGACCAGGAACGGAACCTCGGTCGAGCCCGGATTGCCGAAGATCGTGCACAGCCCAAAGCGCCGCATCACGTCGAACACGGCCTCGCGCACGCTCTGTGTCATCTCCGCCCGTTCCTCGGGGACGGGCATCGGAGCAACGGAGGTGTTCTGCGCTCGTTCGATGATCCCGTGTGTCCGCTTCGAAGCGCCCGGCCTGCCGGCCACGCTATCACGTACGCTTTGAGAACAATTGGGCACATCGCGTACGCCGATTGAGGCTCCGAGCGTCACCGACCCCGCCGACCTGGGAGTGGTGGAGGCCCACGCCCACCTCCGCACCGGCGTGCTGTCAGCGGTCGAGCTGACCGAGGCCTGCCTGACGCGAATCGAGCAACGTAACGGCGGGCCGCCTACGCACGACGGCGCTCCCGACGCGATCAACGCCTGGGCGCGCCTCTATCCCGAGCGCGCCCGCGAGGATGCGCGGGCGGCCGACATCCGTCTGCGCCGCGATCGGGATGCGGCGCCGCTGCTGTGTGGCATCCCAATCGCCGTCAAGGACCTGTTCGCCGTCGAGGGGTTGGGGTTGACCGCCTCGAGCCGCGTGCTCGAGGGCAACACCGCGCGCGGACGACGCGGTCGCGTGGGCGCGGCTGAGGCAGGCGGGCATGGTGCTGATCGGGCACACCCACACGCACGAGTTCGCAGCCGGCGGGACGACCGACCAGGTCGGCAACCCGTGGGCCCTTGACCGCGTTGTGGGCGGCTCGAGCGGGGGCAACGCCGCGGCGCTGGCGGCCCGAATGGTGCCGGCCGCGCTGGGCAGCGACACCTGCGGTTCGCTGCGGATCCCGTCCGCCTGCTGCGGCACGTGCGCGATCAAGCCCACCCACGGTCGGATCCCCCTCGACGGGATGATCCCGCTGGCGCCTACGCTCGATCATCCCGGGCCGATGGCGCGCACGCTCGCCGACTGCGCGGCGCTGCTGGGGGCGATGACCGGCGCAGGACCGGCGCTTGACCCGACGATGCCACCTCCCGCACCACTCGGCGGACTGCCGCTGACCGCGCGCGGGAAGGCACGGCCGCTCGACGGCGTGACGATCGCGGTGACCGATCGGACCGACGCGATCGACATCGAGCCCGCCGTCGCTGCCGGCTTCGAGCACGCCCGCGCGACCTGCGAACGACTCGGCGCGCGGGTGATCGACCGCCCCGCCCCCTGGACACCTGACTCGGAGGATCTCGAGGTGATCCTGATGACCGAGGCGTGGGCGTATCACGCGCGCCACGCCGAGCTGCGGGACCGCTACCGGCCGGCGATCGCGGAGTTCGTCGAGATCGCGGCCAACTTCACCGCCGCCGTCCCGTACCTGGCCGCGCAGGCCCGCCGCGCGGATGGCGCCGCGCAGTGGGAGCACTGGTTCGCCGACCACGGCGTTGACCTCGTCCTCGAGCCGACGCTGCCGATCGTTCCCTATCTCCGCGGGCCGGGTTATGACCGCGGCAACGCCGGCGGCCCCGGCGATCCGATGATCGCGCTGACCGCACTGTGGGACATGACCGGGATGCCGGTGGCCGCGCTACCGGTCACATGGGAGGTGGGCGTCTCGCTGATCGCGCCCCGCGGGGGCGAGACAGCGGTTACGCAGGCCGCGATCGATCTCCAGGAGCACGCGCTCGGGATCCCGGCGTTCGGCGACTGATCGCGCCGGGGTGCAGCGCGACAATCGTTTGATGCTGCGCGCGCACCGAACCCCTGGCGAGACGGACGCGATCGAGCGCGCCTGGCGGCGGATCGAGCCGCTGGCCCTCTACCGCCGGCCGATTGACCTGCGCCGCGTGCGGATCGTCACCGTGCCCTGGCTGTTCGCGCTTCCGTGGTTCAGGCGCTTTGACGGGTACACGATCTGGAGCTCGATCCTGCTGCGCGATCGGCTCGAGCGCGTGGATGATGACCTGGTCACGCACGAGCTCGTCCACGTCTGGCAGGGCCAGCACGAGTGGGTGCGCCTGTGGATCTCCTACGTGCGTCCCTCGACCTTCTGGGGTGACCGCTCGGGCTACTGGGAGAACCCGTACGAGCTCGAGGCGCGCGCGGCAGTTGCCCGGACGGGCGACGCCACGTCAGCCGGCTAGGTCGGCGAACACCGTCGACCAGTCGTTCTTGATGCTGACGACCGTCCAGCCGTCGGACGCCGCCCGCTCGAGTGACGTCTCCGCCCCGGCCGTGTAGTCGAACTCGCGCTCCGAGTCGTCGTGGAGCACGAGCAGCCGTAGGCCGGTCCGCGATGGACCGCCGGCGTAGTGGAGCATCGGGATGTCGCCGTTCGAGTTGCCTCCGGCGATCAGCGGTCGCCTCCCGACGCGGCTCCAGATCCGGACCGGCTTGGTCGGACCGTCATCGAACACGTCCGGCTTGTCCAGGTAGACCAGCTTGCCCCCGTCCTCATCCTCCTGATAGGTGAGCGCGTTTGAGCTGCCGATCACGCGCTCGGACGGGATCCCGTAGATCTCGTCGGTGACAGGTCGCATGAAGTCGCGATCGCCGCCGGAGGCGATGAAGGTGGTGAACCCGTTCGCCTCGAGGTACTGGAGCAGCTCGATCATCGGCAGGTACCCACAGTCGCGGTATCGGCGGTTGATCGTCGGATGCTGCCCGTGCATGAACTCATCCGCGGCGGCCTGATACTCCTCGACCGTCAATCCGGCGAACGCGTGCACGATCCCGCTCATCAGCACCTTCACGTCACCGTCATCGCCGTGGTAGTGCTTGGTGATCACGTTGCCCAGCCACGCGAAGTCACGCTCGTGAGCGGCCTTCCACGGCTGGCGGTCGCGCAGCGAGGTGTCGGTCTCGCACATCTCCGCCAGCCGGTGGAGGATGAACCCGAGCTCGATCGGCATCGGCTTCTCGCACCACAGCGTGCCGTCGTTGTCGAATACCGCCACCCGCTCGGCGGGCGGGACGTAGCCGGCACTGCCTTCGCGGCTCGCGGCCTCGACGAACTCGACGATCGCCTGCCGGGCCGGAGTGTCGTTCCAGGACCGCAGTTCGTCGGTCATGGCATCACTGGTGCTTGAGCAGCATCGCGGCGTGGTGTTCGAGGTCGGTGAACGGCTTACCGCTCACGTTGACCGAGACGAGCTTCAGCGTGCCGCCCGTGAACTCATACGGAGGTTCGCCCGGGTAATCGTCGGTGACGGGCTCGCCCGGCTGACGTCCGACGTAGAGCGAGGTGCCGGCGATCGCGAAGAACCCGAGCTGGGTCTTGATCTTCCCCTCGCCGACCTTCTTGTCACCGTGGTAGAGGCTCAGCGTTCCGGACGCGTACGTCGGCTGGCGTCGCTTCTTCTCAAACGACGCCGACAGCAGCAGGTCCTCGCCCACGGGGAGTTCCTCGGAGGCCACGATCATCTGCTCCTCGGCGCCGACGAAGCTGTTGACGTAGTGCAACCGGTTGTCCTTGACGTACAGCGCATGGCCGCCGAAGCGCGTTCCCATCGCGAACATGACTCCCTGCGCGCCGCCGGACGGAATGTCGGCCACCGCCTCGATCACGTACGAGCGGTTGCGTGTGTTGACCGCCTGCCATTCACCCACAGGCGCATCGCCCGGGAAGTAGACGTAACGATCGCGAGGCGCGCTGAGCTGCGGTCGCGGCGTGCTCACGATCTCGATCACGGAGCGATCGTCGAGCGGGAAGGCGCCGTTGACGCCGGCTTCCGAGAACCAGATGTTGACCAGCTCGCGGACCTTGTCAGGGTGCTTGTCGGCGAGATTGTTGATCTCCGAGCGGTCGACGTCGGTGTGGTAGAGCTCCCACTCGTCGTCGTTGTAGTTGCCCCACCCCGACAGCACCGGGTGAGTGGTGACCGCCTTCCAGCCTTCGTGCCAGATCGCCCTGGAGCCGAGCATCGCGTAGAACTGAGTTCGGCGATTTGACGGCGCGGACGGCTTGTCGAAGCTGTCACGCATGCTGACGCCGTCGATCGGGCTCTGAGTGTGACCCTTGATCACCTCCGGCGCCTCGACGCCGAGGGCGTCGAGGATCGTGGGCACGATGTCAATCGCGTGGTGGTACTGCTCGCGAATCTCGCCCCGGGACCTGATCCGCGCGGGCCAGGAGATGATGCACGGGTCGGACGTCCCGCCGTTGAACTCGTAGCGCTTCCACATCTTGAACGGGGTGTTGAACGCCATCGCCCAGCCGGTCGGGTAGTGGTTATAAGTGCGCGGGCCACCCAGCTCGTCGAGCTGCTCGAGGTTCTGAGCGAGGTCATCCGGGATCCCGTTGCCGAACTTCGACTCGTTGACCGATCCGTTCGGCCCGCCCTCACCGCTGGCGCCGTTGTCGGACACCAACACGATCATGGTGTTCTTGAGCTGGTCGGTGCGCTCCAGGTAGTCGAGCAGGCGCCCGATGTGATGGTCGGCGTGTGCGAGGAAGCCCGCGTACACCTCGGCCATTCGCGCGAACAGCCGCTTCTCGTCCTTGTTGAGCGAGTTCCACGGCCGGGTGTAGTCGACCTCGGGGAACGGCTGGCCCCCCGGGCCCTTGCGCTTCTTGGGATCGCCGATCGGGTTGAGCGGGGGCAGCTCGGTGTTCTTGGGCACCAGGCCGAGTTTCTTCTGGTTGGCGAGCGTCTGCTCGCGAATCGCCTCGTAGCCCATGTCGAAGCGGCCCTTGAACTTGTCGATCCACTCTTTGGGCGCGTGGTGCGGGGCGTGACATGCGCCCGGCGCGTAATACAGGCAGAACGGCTTCTCCGGCGCGATCGCCTTCGCGTCTCTGATGAACTCGAGCGCCTTGTCGGTGATGTCATCGGTGAGGTGGTAACCATCCTCCGGTGACCGCGGCTGATCGACCGTGTGGTTGTCATACACGAGGTCGGGATACCACTGGTTGGTCTCGGCCCCCAGGAATCCGTACCACCGTTCGAAGCCGCGCCCGCTCGGCCAGTTACGCCTTGTCGAGGCGAGGTTCATCTCGTCGGTAGGGCACAGGTGCCATTTGCCGACCATGTAGGTGTTCCATCCTGCCTCGCCGAGGATCTCCGACAGCATCCCGTTCTCTGGGGGCACCGTCCCACTTGCGTTCGGGAACCCGATCGAGGCCTCGGTTATGCACGCCATGCTGTTGCGGGTGTGGTTGCGGCCGGTCAGAAAGCACGAACGCGTCGGCGAGCAGAGCGCGGTCGTGTGGAACTGCGAGTAACGAACGCCGGCGTCGGCGATGCGATCGATGTTCGGTGTCTCGATCGGGCCGCCGTAGCAGCTCATCGCCGAGTAGCCGACGTCATCGAGCACGATGTAGAGAACGTTGGGAGCGCCCTCGGGGGCGGTCGGCGGCTCGAACGGAGACCAGTCGGCCTTGGAGTCGCGGACGTCGACGTTGATGATCCCTCCGAACGGCTCGGCCATCGCAAGCTCCCTGTCTCGTGAGTTGGTCGCACCATAACGGTTCGCCAGGGGCGCGCGGCGGAGCCCGGCGTCCGGCGCCGCGTCAGTGGGCGCGCGTGTCGAGCGCCCCGGCGATCGCGCTCAGCACGATGTCCTGGTCGGAGTCCGACGCTGCGATCACCAGCCGTCGCTGCTCGGGCGCGTAGCTGATCCGCAAGAACGAGCAGCACTCGCGCTCAACCTCGAGCGCCCGCTCGATCTGGTTGCCCGGGACACCGTCGGCGAAGTCGACCGTCAGCTCTCCGTCAGCCCGCCGCAGCTGCACGACGTGCCGCGCCAGGCCGCGATAGCGCCCCAGCTGCTCTTCGAGCTGCGCCTGGCTGAGCGCGCACCCGTACATCGGCAGATTCACGGCCATTGGAGAAACGATAACCCTCACCCGAGTAAGGGCTCCAACCACCCGAATAGATTTGACTCTCGCGCGTCCGGGCTCAGCTCCTCGGCGTCGAGCAGGCTCGAGTCGGACACC
>CAWBFH010000016.1:0-150395 GCA_963788005.1 uncultured Solirubrobacterales bacterium
CGCGGAAATCGCCCAGGTCTAGACCGCCCTGAGGGCTCCGCTCGCTGCGGGTCGAGGTTCTGCCGGGACTGAGTCGCCGCCGAACGTCCGACGTGCCGCGGCGGCGACTGCCGAGCCGGCGACGAACAGCACGAGTGCGAGCTGTGGGATGGCCGTCAGGCGGCCGGAGCCGAGCAGCCCCGAGCCGGCCAGGGCGCCACCGCCGATTCCGATCTGGAAGGCGACGACGTAGACCGAGGATGCCGTGTCGGGCATCTCCGGGGCGACCCGCAGCACCGCGCTCTGCAGGAAGATCGGCAGCGGGGTGAAGCCGGCGCCCCAGGCGAGCGTCGCAAGTATCAACGGGAGGGTTCCGTGGGCGATCGCGACGATCACCGCGAGGCCGGTGATGATCAGCGCGCAGCAGGACAGCAGCGCTGCGCGGGGCCGGCGGTCGGCCATCGTGCCCAGGCGAGCGAACGCGACCACGCCGGCGACGCCGTAGGCGAGCAGCACGGCCGAGAGTCCGGTGCCGGTCAGCCCGGTGTGCTCGCGGACGAGCGGCGCCAGGTAGGTGAAGGCGACAAACTGGCCGAAGGCGAGCAGCACCGTCACCGCGCAGACGATCATCACCCCGCGGTGGCGCAGCGCGGCCGAGACCAACGTCCGCCGATCATGATGTGGTGTCGGAGCGTCGATCTCAGGCAGCACGCGCGCCATGGCGAGCACGACGAGCAGCGCGAGCACGCCCATCACGCCGACCGCCTCGCGCCAGCCAAGGATCGCGCCGAGCGCGGAGACGAACGGGACGCCGATGACGAGTGCGACCGAGTTGCCGGCAAACGCCGCCGCCGTCGCGCGGCCGAGCCGGTCGCGCGCGACGAGACCGGCGGCGACCTGGGCCACCACCGACCAGAACACCCCGTGCACCAGCGCGCCGAACAGCCGGGCGCCGAGTGCGACCGCGTAGTCCGGCGCGAGCGCGAGCGCCAGCTGGGAGATCGCCAGCAGCCCGACCGTAACGATCACCAGGCGGCGGCGAGGGACGCGCGAGGCGAGCACCGTGAGCGGGATCGCGGTCAGCGCCGCCGCGCCCGCATAGGCGGTCATGAGCAGCCCGACGGTGCTCTCGGAGACCGACAGTCCGTGCGCCATCGGGGATAGGAGGGCGACCGGCTCGATCTCGGTGGTGACGAACGTGAACGTCGCCGCGGCGAGCACGAACAGCCGGATCGCCGTGGCAGATGGGCGCGTCAGCGGACGGGCGGCGGAGGGCTCAGGTGTCATCTCCACCGAATATACTCTGAGTCAGAGGAAAATTATGACGATCGTCTCTGATCCACGCTCCCGGGCGGGCGAGGTGCTTGCCGCCATTCACGCCCGGCCGGGCATCGCCCGCGCGGAGCTGACCGAGCGGCTCGGGCTCTCCAGCGGCCTGGCGTCCGACCTCGTCGCCAGTCTCGTCGCCGGCCGGTGGCTGAGCGAGGGCGAACCGCGGGCCCGAGCAGGAGGCGGCCGCGGACGGCCGACCCGGACGCTGTGGGCCCATCCCGAGGGACCGCTGGTCGCGGCCGTAGCGATCTTCCACGAGACGTGGCGGATCGAGATCTGCGAGCTCGGCGGCGCGGTCCTTGACGCACTCGGCGAGCCCCATGACCGCGATCGGGAAACGGTGCTGCGCGCGGTCGCGGCTGGCCTTTCGGTCATGTTCCGCCGCTACGGTGACCGGTTGCGCGGGATCGCGGTCGCGGCGCCGGGGATCGTCAGCGGGACCCGGCTGGTTCAGGCGCCGAACCTCGGCTGGGACGACGTCGAGCTCGCTGCGCTGCGTCCCGCCGGGGCGGTCGTGGCCGAGGTCCCGTTCCTGGCCGGCAACGACGCCAACTACACGGCGATCGGCGAGCTGGCGCGCGGCGCGGCGGTCGGCACCGACACCGCGCTCGTGCTTTTCATGGACTCGGGCGTCGGCGGAGCGCTGATCGACGGCGGCCGGATCGTGCACGGCGCCCACGGGATGGGTGGCGAATTCGGTCATCTGCCGTTCGGCTCCCGTCGCGTCCGCTGCCGCTGCGGCGCGCGGGGCTGCTGGAACACCGAGCTGGAAGGGGCCGCGCTGGCGCGTGCGCTCGACCGCCCGTTGCCCGCCGACGAGGTGACCTTCAGCCGGGCCGTCATCGCCGCCGCGCGCGACGGGGCCGACGCCGAGCGTCGCGCCGTGCGCGCGATCGCCCGGGCACTCGGGCGAGGAACAGCCGGCCTGGTCAACGCCTGCGACCCGGAACGCGTCGTGCTCTGCGGCCTGGCCGCGGAACTGCTGGACGTCGCGCCCGGACCGCTACAAGACGGCTACCGCGACGGCCTCATGTCACCACGGGCCGATGATCCGCCGCCGATCCTCGCCGGCGCGCTCGGCGACCGAGCACCGCTCGTCGGCGCGATGGAGTCTGCGTTCGCGCCGGTGCTCGCCCGCCCGCAGATCTGATCATCGGCAGCCCGAACCGGTCCTACAGGCGATTCACCGCGTAGCGCACGGAACGAACCGGTCCGTCACCACGTAGTCCGTCAGTCGGCGTCCACTGTGCGGGCCGGCCGCAGACCGGCGAGCGCCGCGTCGAGGATCGGCTCGAGGTAGCCGGGTTCTCCTGGGATCTTCGCGATCGCGACGACCATGTCGAGGATCTGCTCCAGCGTGAGCTCACCCCGGACCTCGTGAGCGTCCTGTGCGGCTCGAAGCAGCGGGCGACCCGCCGCAAGCACACGGGGGCGGCCCGCCCCGAACACGGGGTTCTGTAAGTCTGAGTGTTCGAGCAGCTCGGCGGCGACATGCCGCTTGCTCGTGAAGTAGATGAAGAACCGGCGCAGCCAAACAATGAAGGCTGCTCCCGCGGTCTCGCCGTCAATCGTCGCCGCGGCTCTGCAGACGGCGTCGACCTCGTCGATGTAGAGCGCTTCCAAAAGCTCTCTTCGGTTTGAGAAGTTGCGGTAGAGGGTCGCCATGCCGACCCCCGCTCGGCGCGAGAGTTCGGCCATCGAAACATCGGCGTCCGGATCAGCGAACGCGGCCCGCGCGGCCGTGAGGATCTTCTCGCGGTTGCGCTCAGCGTCGGCTCGTCTGGCAGGCGCTTCGGATGTCGTGCGGGTCGTCATCGCATAAGTGGAGAGGGTATCCGGTACAGTGTTCTGGACACCCTCTCCGTTTCGGCACGGAGTCTAATCGACCGCCGCCGACTACATGCGGCGAGCTGGGAGTTATCCATGGAATATCGACCTTTGGGACGCACCGGCGTCTCGGTCAGCCAGATGTGCCTCGGCGCGATGATGTTCGGCGCCTTCGGCAACTCGGAGCACGACGATGTGATTCAGATCATTCACAAGGCGCTGGACGCCGGGATCAACTTCATCGACACCGCCGACGGCTACTCTGGCGGCGAATCAGAAGAGATCCTCGGCAAGGCGCTTGCCGCCGGACGGCGCGCCAACGTCGTGCTCGCCGTCAAGACCGGCGTTCAGTTTCTCGGTGATGACCCCAACAAGCGTGGCGCCTCGCGCCGGTGGCTCACGGAGGCGGTCGAGGGATCGTTGCGTCGACTTCAGACCGACTGGATTGACCTCTACCAAGTTGGTGTTCCCGATCCGAACACCGATATCGACGAGACCCTCGGCGCACTCTCGGACCTCGTGCACGCGGGCAAGATCCGCTCCTTTGGCGCATCGAAGGTACCCGCCTCCCAGATCGTCGAGGGCCAGTGGACCACCGACCGCCGCGGCCACGGCCGCTTCCGGACCGAACAGCCCCCTTATTCCATGTTGACGCGCGCGATCGAGTACGACGTGCTGCCGACCTGCCTCCGTCACGGAATGGGCGTGATGACCTACGGCCCAATAGCCGGTGGCTGGCTATCCGGCAAGTACCGCAAGGGGCAGGATGTCGCTGGGCCGGGCTCCGCCGCACGCGCGCAACGCTTCCCGGGCGCCTACGACGCCACGAACCCCGCGAACGCGGCAAAGCTCGACGCCGCCCACGCGCTCGCCGAACTCGCCGACGAGGCCGGGATCACCCTGATCCAGATGGCGATCGGATTCGTCACCCGCCATCCCGCGGTCACCTCCGCGATCATCGGCCCGCGCACGATGGAGCACCTCGAGGCCTACCTCGTCGCCGACGGGATCGAGCTATCGACCGATCTACTCGACCGAATCGACCAGATCGTTCCACCCGGAGTAACCGTCAACATCGCCGACAACATGTGGAACTTCGGCACGACAGCGCTGAGCGCCGCGTACCGCCGCCGATAGAGCGCCAGGGGTGGGCGGCTGCTCGACGGCCTTGCCCAAGGGCAGCCACCGCGAACTAAGCAGCGCCGTGGCGCCGAGCCGACGCGCGGCGGTTACGCGCTCTGAGGGGCCGCGTAGGCGACAGCGGCGACGTGAGCTGGTCGTGCCTCGCCACGCGCGACGTAGTCACTGAGCGCCGGCCACGGTTCGAGCAGTCCGCGGGCATTGCCGCTTCCGAGGACGCCGATGCAGACGATGTCCGCGACGGTGAATCGGTCACCGAGGATCCAGGGACCATCGCCGAGCGCGGTCGCGAACGCATCGGCGGCGGCGCGAGAACTGCCGGGCGTCGCGGCTCTCGGGTGCGTCAGCCGCCGGGTCGCGCATGAAGCGGTATAGGGATGCTTCGAGTTCGGTCATTCCGAAGAACACCCACTGGTAGACGAGCGCGCGCTCGGATGAACCGGGCGCGCCCAGCAGTTCGGCATCGGGGTGTAGGTCGCAGAGTGCCAGCACGATCGCCGCGGACTCGAAGATCACGGTGCCGTCATCGAGTTCCAGCGCCGGCACGCGTCCGAGCGGCTGGCGTGCCAGGTGCTCGGGCGAACGTCGGTCTTCGGGCGCCAGGAGCGTGGATTCGAACGGCGCGCCGATCTCGTACAGCGTCCACAGCACTCGGTTCGAGCGCGTCCGTGGCATGTAGAAGAGGCGTGGCATCAGCGCAACACGATGCAACTACACGTGCCGTGGGCGAGGAGCTTCTCGTCGTCTTGGGTGGTAAGCCGCGACTCGACGGTCATCAGGCGGCGTCCTGGGTGGATCACGTTCCCGGTGGCGAGGACGCGTCCGGTCGACGCGCTCATCGCGCGGACGTAGCGGACCTGAAGGTCGGCTGTCGTGTAGGCGATGCCGGCGGGAAGCAGCGAGGCGACGGCGCACCCCATGCAGGAATCGAGCAGCGTGGCGGCCATCCCACCGTGGACCGAGCCGATCGGGTTGTACATCCACTCGGCCGGTTCCATCGCGAACGTGACCCGGCCCTCCTGCACGGAGACGAGCGTCGCGCCGACAAGCTCGGCAATCGGGGGTGCTGGAAGCTTGCCTTCCGTCACCGCCCGCAGCAGGTCCAGCCCGCTCATCTCCCGGCTGGCAGCCTCGAGGATCGCGGGATCGCTCCACGAGAAAGTGCGAGTCCGCTCGGGAAGCGCTGCTGGGTCAGCGGCGACTTGCATACGTTTGGGACAGTATCAAAGAGTTGCATCATGCAACTCAATGGCCGTAAACTCGCGCTTGATGCCGCTCGGCCGCGACTACGAGAACCAGACCTGCAGCGTTGCGGGGACGCTTGAACTCGTCGGCGAGCGCTGGACGCTGCTGATCGTCCGCGAGCTGCTGATGGGCGTGCATCGGTTCGACGACCTCCAGCACGACCTCGGCATCGCCCGCAACGTTCTCCAGGCACGCCTGACGCGACTCGTCGCGCACGGCCTGGTCACCCGCGATGTCTACCAGGAGCATCCACCGCGCTTTGATTACCGGCTCACCGAGGCCGGCCTCGAGCTGTGGCCGGCGATCGTCGCCCTGATGCAGTGGGGCGATCGCCACCTGGCGCAGCCCGACGGGCCACCGGTGACGCTCGAGCATCGCGACTGTGGTGGGGCCGTCGACGGCCACCTCTGCTGCGAGCGCTGTGGCGCGCGGCTCGGGCCACGCGACGTCTGGGCGAGGGCCAATGCCTCGGCATCGCCAGAACATCCTCTGCGCCGCCGCGCAGCCGGTGCGCCGACATGAAACTGGAGGCCCCCGGGGCAAGCTCGGCCGAGCTTTGCTCGTCCGCCCCGATCGTGTGCAATGTCCGGGATGCTCCCGAACCTGGCTGCCGCGCTGATCGATCTCGACGGTGTCCTGTACGTGGAGGAGAGGCCCATCCCCGGCGCGGTGGAGGCGATCGAGCGGCTCCGCGAGTCGGGGCCGGCGCTGCGGTTCGTGACGAACACGACGGCGCATTCGCGGGACCGGACGCTTGAGAAGCTCGCGCGGCTCGGCTTCGCGGTCGCCGACGGGGAGCTGGTGACCCCGGCGGCGCTCGCCGTGCGCCACTGTCGAGCGCGCGGCCGTTCGCGGGTCGCGTTGATCATGAACGACGAGGTCAAGCGCGACTTCGGGGAGCTGCAGGAGGTGGGGGAGGGCGCGGAGGCGGTGATCATCGGCGATCTCGGCGAGGCGTTTGGCTATGACGTGCTCAACCGGGCGTTTCGCGAGGTGATGGGCGGAGCCGAGCTGATCGCGCTGCAGAAGAACCGGTACTGGATGCGCGCCGACGGGCTGTCGCTCGATGCCGGGCCGTTCGTGGCCGCGATCGAGTTCGCCACCGGGCGCGAGGCGTACGTGGTCGGAAAGCCTGCGCGCGGCTTCTTTCAGGATGTGCTCGCCGATCTGGGGATCGCCGCCGAGCGCGCGGCGATGGTGGGTGATGACATCGAATCGGATATCGGCGGCGCCCTCGGTGCCGGGCTGGCCGCGGTCCTCGTGCGAACCGGCAAGTACCGCGAGGATCGCGTGCGCGACTCGGGGATCGAGCCGACCGCCACGATCGACTCGATCGCCGACCTGCCCGCGCTACTGGGCGGCTAAGGCATCACTGGTGATGCCGCCCGCGGGCGGCGCGTTGACGCTGTTCGGCATCAGCGGGTAGCCCGGACCGGACGGGTGCGGGTGGAGTCCTCCGTGGGCGCGGACGGGCGTAGAGTGACGCGGTGCCCACCTCGTCACCGACCCAGACGCTCTTTCAGGTTGCCGTGGCGCTGATCCCGGTACTGCTGTTCGGGGGCGCGTTAGTCGGCCGTAGCAATGAGGCGGAGCGGCGGCGGACGGGCCAGTCGTCGTCGGCATCGACGCGAGGTCCGGTCGGGCGCCGGCTCGTCGCCGCGGGGATCATCGCGGTGATTCTGTTCGCGACGTTCGCCGAGCTGGTCGCGATCAACGGGACCTTCGACGTGTCCCCGAGCGACTTCGAGATCCGCTTCGTGGTGCTCGCCCTAACCGTCGGGACGATCGCGGTCGGCTTCAACACCGGGCTCTCGTGGCTGCACGAGCTGATCCCCGGCCCGCGTGAGCGTCACCGCATGTACGTGGTCACCGTCGTCGTCGCGCTCGGGATTGCGGTCGGGGCTCAATTCGTCGTCACCGACACGATCGATGGGGCGAGCGCGATCGCGACGCTCAACGCGGCGGAGGCCTCGGCGAGCGGTTCGGCGAACCAGCTGCAGGCCGCACAGGCCGCCGCCGATACCGCGCACACGACGCTCGTCGCGCTACTCGGCAGTTCAGCCTTTCGCGCACTGCCGCAGCCCGGTCGCGCCAAGCTGTTCTCGACGACCGACGAGTTCGCGACCGATCTCGCGGGCGCCGCCGAGAGTAAACAGTCAGGCCTGTTCACGACGATCGCGAACAACAACGGCCGCCATTTGTTCGTGCTGATCGACAGCGACCGCTCGGACCCCACCCTCACTCAGCGGCTCAGCGACGCGCTGACGTCGTTCATCACCGCGGAGGGGGCGTTACAGACGGCGACGCTCAACGAAGAGCAGGCGTCGCGCAACGAGGAGCGCGACTGCCGCGCCGCCGCCCCCTACAACGGCTGCGTAACGCGGACCGCCTGACCGCCGCCTGAACGCTTGAGCCCCGGTTAGGCGCGTCGGGCGCCGAAGACCCTGCGGCTTCGGCGATGAGGCGAGGCAGCCGCGGGCTGCCCGCGGTGATCGTCTGACGGCGTTGCCTCGGTGACTGGTCCTACTCGCTGTCTTCATATCGCCAAGGATGGCTTCCCCTGATCGTGAAGCGATGATCGGCGCGGTCAGCCCTGCGACGTGGACGTAGGTTCGCCGTCCGCTCCCTCGCCCATCCTCGATCGGCACCAATGCGACGATCTCGTCGGCGCGGACGAACCGCCCGTAGCCGAGCGGCACCATGCCGATGTCCGTAGCCCGCATAACGTCTTCTTCGCGCATACGCTCATTATAGCGAACGTGTGTTCGTGTTCAGGCGAGTTGAGCCGAGATCCCGGCGGTCGCCCACCGTTACAGCAGGCTGCCTCCCGGGGGCACGACCCACAGCTTGCGCGCGAATTCCTCGGCGACCTCGAGCGGCAGCTCAGCCACGCGCTCCGCGCCGGCGCCGGCCATCGCCCTGCCCAGCTCAGCCCATCCGCGCGCCACGCCCGCGACCCGCGCCGTCGGCCCCCAGCCGGTCGCAGCGGTCAGCTCGGCCGCTCGGCTCTCCACGTCCGCGCGCGTGAATTCGCCGAACGGCTTGTAGCCGTCAAGCGCGTACACCGGACGCTCGAGCGGTGGCTCCGCGGGCCGATTCTCCCGGCTCACCCCAGGCCCCACTTTGGCATCGCCGAGAACCCGCCGTTGGCGATCGCCCGCTCGGTGTCCCGCGATCGCCTGCTGCTCGGGTACGGCGGCCGCTTCCACGGATGCGGCGCGATCGTCCCGTAATGCTCGCGCAGATACGCGGTCAGCTCGCCTCGGTGCGCCGCACAGGCGTAACGCCGCGGTCCGAGCGGCCCCCCGCCGAGCCACACGAGCCAATGGCCGGGCGGGACCTCCAGATACTCGCCGAACGCCAGCTCGCGGATCTGGCGCTCGAGCGTCAGCTGCGTGACCGGGTCCGGGGACGCGGCGCAGAAGTCGCAGCGGAATACGACCGTGGTCGGCATCAGCGCTCGGCGGCGTCCATGGCGCGCCGGCGCAATCCGCGGAGCACCGGCCCGTAAGTGAACTGACGGACGTTCGCGGCCGCCTTGCCGAGCGGTCCCGACTCCATGAACGGCATGAAGCGATCGGGGAAGCCGGGCATCGTGCACGCCATGCAGATCCCGCCGACGTTCGGGCAGCCGCCGACGCCGGCGGTCCAGCCACGGATCGGGACGTTGCACTTGACGACCGGCCCCTTGCAGCCGATCTTGACCAGGCAGCCGCGTGGGTCACCCGGGTGCTCGGCGAATTCGCCCTGCTCAGCGAAGCCCGCCCGCTGACAGCTCTCCTGGACGGTGCGGCCGAACAGCCAGGTCGGGCGGCCCTGATCATCGAGCTCGGGCATCTCCTGGACGCCGACCAGGTGGAGCGCGAGGTGCATCAGCGTCTCGGTGATGTTGTCGGGCTGCACCGGGCAGCCCGGGAGGTTGACGATCGGCAGCCCGCGCCGCGAGCGCCAGTCTCGCCCGAGGTGGTCTCGCAGCCCCATCGCGCCGGTGGGGTTGTTGGCCATCGCCGGGATGCCACCGTAGGCCGCGCACGTGCCGAGCGCGAGCACCACCGCAGCCTTCGGGGCGAGGCGGTCGATCCAGCTCACGGTCGTGATCGGATCGCCGCTCTCGGGGTCGACGCCGAACGCAGCCCAATGCCCGTCGCCGCTGATCAGCTCGTTCGGGACCGACCCTTCGAGGACGAGGATGAAGGGGTCGAGCTCACCGTCGGCGGCGCTCCGGAAAGCCCGCATGAACTCATCGCCGGTCTCGTAGGCGAGCAGCGGGTTGTAGATCGCCAGCCGTGGCATCCCGGGCAGCACACCGCGCAGCAGGTCCTCGAGGCTCGGGCTGGTCGCGTTGGTCATGGCGACCGAGTCTCCGTCACACCCGAGTCCCGACGTCAGCCACACGACGTGCACCAGCTGGCGTTCGGCTGCGGCGTACCCCGGTCCGAACTCGACGTCGAGCATCAGCGCGACCTCAGCGCCGTCCTGCGGACGGGTGCCTTTGCCATCGCGCCAACGAGCGCCTCGACCCGCCCGCCGCTGGGCTCGACCATGCCCTGCAGCTGCGCCTCGATGTTGCCGTGCAGGTGCCACTCGTCGCCGTGGCCGGTGACCAGTCCCGAGCGCGCCAGCCGGGCGAGCGCGTGCGACACCGATGGCCGCTCGGCGCCCGCCAGCCGGCCGAGCAGCTGGTGGGTCAGCGGCAGGGGCAGCCGGATCCCACCGGGCTCGACCTTGCCCCAGCGTGCGGCGAGATGCCACAGCAGCAGCGCCAGCCGCACGTCAAGCCGCGGCTGTGATGTGATCGCACGCTGGATGTTGAGGTTGTGGGCCCGGAGCTCGGCCCGCCGCAGCAGCGCCTGCGTGAGCTGGGGCCACGGCCGTACCCGCTCGGCGAACGGCGCGTCGAGCAGCGCGAACCGCATCGGGACCAGAGCGCGCCAGCCGATCGCGCAGGCGAGCAACTCCTCCTCGCGACCGTCGGCCGGCTCGACCAGGTCCCCCGGACCGAGCAGCTCGGCCGCGACCCTGTCACCGACGCGGACGTTGACGGCGAGCACGCCGCGGAGGATCAGGACTCCTGGGCCGGGGCTCGCCGCGGCGAGCCTTGGCGTCAGATGGACCTCGCCGACATCGGCATCGAACGTGAACGCGGTCGCCGCCGGACGAGCTACGAGCCGCATCCGGACGTCGAGTGCCTCGGCGAGGTCGACGTCCAGGTCCAGCAGGTACTGATACGAGCCGGCGCGCGGCTCACGGGAATTGGCCCAGCGGGGGTGGATTGTGCCCTCGTGGTCAGGCGTCAACTTAGCTTCCCGAGAGTCGCGGCCAGATTGCCTCAACTCCTCCAATGGTGGACTGGCGCGTTCGGCCCGCGCGCGAGTCTACGCCGCGGGCTCGAGCGGCGGCAGCGGACCTGTGCGCTCGCATCTAAGGGGTGTAATCCGGATTACCGTCACCTTGATTACCGGTCTCGGATCCACCCCGGGGGCCGGTGGTATACCGCCGAAGGCAGTCAAAGCTGCCAAATCGTTCGCCCCGATGCCGGAGAGGAGCAGCATCGATCAGATGTGCCTGGCGATTCCCGGACAAGTTGTCGAGATGGTCGACGAGGTCAACCAGATCGCCAAGGTCGATGTGGTCGGGGTCCGTCGGAACATCAACGTCAGTCTGCTCGCCAACGACGGGGACTGCGCCCGCCCCGGCGACTGGGTGCTGATCCACGTCGGTTTCGCCCTCTCCAAGGTCGACGAGGAGGAAGCTCACGCGACGCTTGGGCTCCTGCAGCGGATGGGTCGCGACTACGAGCAGGAGCTCGAAGAGCTGAAAGCGAGCGTGATCGAGTGACCGCTGCGCCGTCCGGACCCGGGCAGCAGTGCGGCGCCGGCGACGATCGGCACTGCATCACCTGCGGCGACGAGGGAACCCCGATGCGCGTCATCAGCGCGGAGGACGGCACCGCGGTCTGCCGTGACGACCAGCGGCGGCTGCACGAGGTCGTGACCGAGCTCGTCGGTCCGGTCGGCGCCGGCGACCTGGTGCTCGTCCACGCGGGCGTCGCCATCGGGCAGTTGGAGCGTGCGGCGTGAAATTCGTCGACGAATACCGTGACGCCGAACTCGGGCGCGCGCTCGCCGGCGAGATCCTCTCCGAGCTGGAAGGGGACCGCCACTACAAGGTGATGGAGGTCTGCGGCGGCCACACCCACTCGATCTACAAGTACGGGATCGATGACCTGCTGCCCGACAACGTCGAGCTCGTCCACGGCCCGGGCTGTCCCGTATGCGTGATCCCGATGGGGCGCGTCGACGATGGGATCGCCGTCGCTCACAACGACGGCGTGATCTTCACCTGCTTCGGTGACATGCTCCGGGTGCCCGGCTCGCAGTACACGCTGCTCGATGCCAAGGCTCAGGGCGCCGACATCCGGATGGTCTACTCCCCGCTCGACGCGCTGCGGATCGCCCGTGAGAACCCTGACCGCGAGGTCGTCTTCTTCGCGATCGGCTTCGAGACCACGGCTCCATCTACGGCGCTGACGCTCAAACGCGCCAAGGCCGAGGGGATGCGCAACTTCTCGTGCGTCTGCAATCACGTTACGATCGTGCCGCCGCTGCGGGCGCTGCTCGAGTCACCCGACCTGCGGCTCGACGGGTTCATCGGTCCCGGTCACGTGTGCACGGTCGTCGGCGCACGCCCGTTCGAGTTCATCCCCGTCGACTACGGCCGTCCGGTCGTGATCTCGGGGTTCGAGCCGCTCGACATCCTGCAGTCGATCCTGATGATCCTGCGCCAGCTGCGCAACCGGCGCTGCGAGGTTGAGAACCAGTACACGCGGGTCGTGCCGCGGGAGGGCAACCTGCGCGCGCTCGAGGTGATGGCCGAGGTGTTCGAGCTGCGCCCCCACTTCGAGTGGCGCGGGTCTCGGCTTCATCTCGCAGAGCGCGTTGCGTCTATCTGACGCCTACCGCGAGTTCGACGCCGAACAGCGCTTCGATGCCCCGGGGGTACGCGTGGCCGATCCCAAGGCGTGCCAGTGCGGCGAGGTGCTCAAGGGCGTGATCAAGCCGTGGGAGTGCAAGGTGTTCGGAACGGCGTGCACGCCCGAGCACGCGATCGGGACCTGCATGGTCTCGCCCGAGGGAGCGTGCGCCGCGTACTACAACTACGGCCGGTATGCCCGTGAACGGCAGGCGGTGTGATGGCCGCCATGGCATATCGCGGGTTCGCGCGCGAGCGGGAGGCCGTGTGAGCGAGTCGGTCGCGACCGGACGCGAGCAGCGTGTGCTCGCGATCATCGAGACCGCCCGCTCCAAGCGCGCCCGCTTCCGCGACGAGCAGATCACGCTCGCGCATGGCGCCGGCGGAAAGGCGACCCAGACGCTGATCGAGGGCCTGCTGGTGCCGGCGTTCGCCCCCGAAGGCGGAGCGCTGGCGTCGCTCGCGGATGCCGGCACGGTGCAGATACAAGGGACGCATCTGGCGATGACCAGCGACAGCTTCGTCGTCAAGCCGCTGCGCTTCCCGGGCGGCTCGATCGGCGAGCTGGCGGTGAACGGGACCGTCAACGATCTCGCTATGGCCGGCGCCAGGCCACTCGCGATGACCGTTTCGATGATCCTCGAAGAGGGTCTCAGCGCCGACATTCTGCGGGCCGAGATCACCGCGATCGCGGACGCGGCGGCCGCCGCAGGCGTCGAGATCGTCGGCGGTGACACCAAGGTGGTCGAGCGCGGAGCCGCAGATGGGATGTACCTGTGCACGACCGGAATCGGAGCCGTCGATCCTCGCGCGCGACTGTCTACCGCCGGGATCCGCCCGGGCGATCAGGTCCTGGTCTCGGGCCCGATCGGCGAGCACGGGACGGCGATCATGCTCGCCCGCAACGAGTTCGACCTCGACGCCGACCTCGAATCCGACACCTGCTCGCTGTGGCCCGCCGTCGACGCGCTGCTCGGCTGCGCGGGGCCCGAGCTTCACTGCATGCGTGACGCGACCCGCGGCGGCGTCGCGTCGGTTCTGAACGAGCTTGCGCGCGCGTCCGGGGTCGCGGTCGTGGTGCGCGAGGCGGACGTGCCCGTCTCACCGATCGTGGCCGCGGCGGCGGAGCTGCTCGGGATCGATCCGATGTACGTCGCCAACGAGGGCAGGCTGATCGCCTTCGTGGCACCTGGCGCGGCGGAGGCGGCGCTCGCCGCGCTGAGGGCGGTCGACGGCTGCCGGGAGGCAGCTGTGATCGGCGAGGTGCGGCCCGAGCCGCCCGGGATGGTGATGGTGAACACGGCTTTTGGCGGCAGGCGCGTGATGGATCAGCTGGTCGGTGATCCGCTGCCACGGATCTGTTGAAACGGCTTAGAGGAGAGACGCACATGGCGACGACCGAATTCGTACCGAATCAGGCGGCAACCGAGAACGTCACCGCGCACGTTCTGTGGATGACGATCGGCCTCTCCTGCGAGGGCGATTCGGTCGCGATGACGAGCGCGACCAATCCCAGCCTCGAGGACATCATCCAGGGAGTGATTCCGGGCATGCCGCGGGTCGTGATCCACAACCAGGTGATCGCGTTCGAGGTCGGGGACGAGTACATGCAAGCCTGGTACGACGCCGAGCAGGGCAAGCTCGACCCGTTCGTGCTGGTGGTCGAGGGCTCGCTCGGCAACGAGCAGATCAACGGCGAGGGCCACTGGACCGGCTTCGGCGTCAACCCCGACAACGGCCAGCCGATCACGCTCAACGAGTGGGTCGACCGGCTCGCGCCCAAGGCGGCCGCGGTCGTGGCGGTCGGCACCTGCGCCACCTACGGCGGTATTCCCGCGATGCGCAACAACCCGACGGGCGCGATGGGCCTGCCCGACTACCTCGGCTGGAAGTGGCGCTCGAAGGCGAATCTGCCCGTGATCTGCATCCCCGGGTGCCCGGCCCAGCCCGACAACATGACCGAGACCCTGATGTACCTCGTGTTCCACCTCGCTGGGATGGCACCGGCCCCCGAGCTCGACGAGCAGCTGCGGCCGAAGTGGCTGTTCAGCCGCACGGTGCGCGAGGGCTGCAACCGCGCCGGGTTCACCGAACAGGGCAACTTCGCCACCGAGTATGGCTCCGACCACCGCTGCCTCGTCAAACTCGGCTGCAAGGGCCCGGTGGTCAAGTGCAACGTACCCGTCCGCGGGTGGGTCAACGGCATCGGCGGCTGTCCGAACGTCGGCGGGATCTGCATGGCGTGCACGATGCCCGGCTTCCCTGACAAGTACATGCCGTTCATGGACCCCGACAAATGGGGTGAGCAGGCCGCGAACTTCCAGCGCTTCACGTACGGGCCGGTGTTCCGCTACTTCCGCAAGCGCAACCTCGACAAGAAGTACGACATCGAGCCCGAATGGCGGCGTCCCGGGCCGGTTCTCTCAAGCGGTTACCAGAAGCGCTGGTGACCACCACCGTCCCGACCGCCACCCCTGATCAAGGAGCTTTCTGAACATGGCAACCGAGACCGCAACCGACAAGAAGGTCGTCGTCAAGGAGATGTCCTGGGATCCGATAACGCGGATCGTCGGCAGCCTCGGGATTCACACCGAGATCGACTTCTCCAACCAGCGCGTGAACAAGTGCTACAGCACGTCGATGATCTTCCGCGGATTCGACATCTTCATGAAGGGGATCGATCCGCGCGACGCGCACTTCATCACCAGCCGGATCTGCGGCATCTGTGGTGACAACCACTGCACCTGCTCGTGCCTGAACCAGAACATGGCGTACTCGGTCAAGCCGCCGCCGCTCGGAGACCTCGCGTTCAACCTGGCGGAGTCCGCCGACTACATGTTCGACCACGCGATCTTCAACGACTGCATGGCGAACGTTGACTTCTGCGAGCAGATGGTCAAGGACACCAACCCGACGCTGCTCGCCAAGGCCGAGAACACGTCGGCGCCGCATCAGGACGTCCACGGTTACAAGACGATCGCCGACATCATGCGGGCGCTGAACCCGTTCACGGGCAGCTTCTACCTCGAGACGCTCCAGGTCGCACGCTACACGCGGGAGATGTACTGCCTGTTCGGTGGCCGGCACACGCATCCCTCGACGATCATGCCCGGCGGCTGTAGCGCCGACATCACGCACCAGACCCTGACCGACTACTACGTGCGCTTGATGCGCTACATCGACTACGTCAAGCGAACCGTGCCGATGCACGATGACCTGTATGACTTCTTCCTGCAGGAACTGCCGGGCTACGACATGGTCGGCTATCGCGAGACCAACCTCGTCAACTGGGGCTGCTTCGATGACCCCGACTACGTCGACTACAACTACCGCACGATGGGCGAGTGGGGTCGCAAGCGTTACATCACCCCGGGTGTCGCGATCAACGGCGAGCTTGTCAGCACGGACCTGGTGGAGATCAACCTGATGATCCGCATCCTGCTCGGGAGCTCGTACTTCGACAGTTGGGCGAACGAGCCGACATTCGTCACCCACGATCCGCTCGGCAATCCGGTTGACAAGAACCACCCCTGGAACAAGCAGACGCTGCCCAAGCCGCAGAAGCGCGACTGGGCCGACAAGTACAGCTGGGTGGTATCACCGCGGATCTACGACAAGCGCACCGATACGCACGTCTGCTGTGACACCGGCGGCGGCCCGTTCGCGCGCCAGTGGTGCACGGCCAAGGCCGGACTGGTCGACTTCGGCTATTTGAAGGCGACCGGCGAATCGATCCAGATGGTGCTCCCGAAGACCTCCTCGATGCCGGAGATGGAGCTCGAGTGGAAGGTCCCCGAGAAGTCCAACGCGGTCGAGCGTGACCGCGCGCGGTCTTACCACCAGGCCTACGCCGCGCTCGTCGGGTTGCACTGTCTGGAGCGGGCGCTGAAGGAGGTCCGGGCCGGGCGGACCAAGAGCTGGAAGGAGTTCAAGGTCCCCGAGCAGGCGGTCAGCTGTGGTTTCCACGAAGCCGCGCGAGGCGTGCTCTCGCACCATATGGTGATCCGCGAGGGCAAGATCGCCAACTACCAGCCGTATCCGCCCACGCCGTGGAACGCGAGCCCGCGCGACACCTATGGCACGCCGGGACCTTACGAGGACGCGGTGCAGAACACGCCGATCTTCGAAGAGAACGGTCCTGACAATTTCAAGGGGATCGACATCATGCGGGCGGTCCGCAGCTTTGACCCGTGCCTGCCCTGCGGCGTGCACATGTACACCGGCGCCGGCAAGGTCCGCAAGGTGATCCACACTCCAACCGGACTGAGTTGACACGAAATGGAGGCGCAAGGAGGCGATCAGGTGGCTGGTGACCGGCGCCCCGAGCAGCTACTTGAACGGATCCAGGACCTGACCGATCGGGTCGACGAGCTTCCAGATGTGCGGGCACGGACGCTCGCGCAGGAGCTCGTCGCGGCCGTGATCGCGATGTACGGCGACGGCTTGCGCCGGATCATGGCGGTCGTCTCGGAGTCCAGAGAGGCGGGCGCGACGATCCTCGACGAGCTGTCCCAGGATGGCGCGGTCGCGAGCTTGCTGCTGATCCATGATCTGTATCCGGTAAGTCTCCACGAGCGGGTGATCGAGGCGCTTGACACGGTGCGCCCGTACATGGAGTCCCACGGCGGCAACGTCGAGCTGATCGGGATCGAGGAGGGGGTCGCGAAGCTGGTTCTGCAGGGCAGCTGCAACGGCTGTGCGGCATCGCGCGCGACGCTCGAGTTGGCGATCAAGCAGGCGCTCGACGAGCACGCCCCCGATCTCGCCGGTCTCGAGGTCCAGGGCGTGACCGAGCCCGACCCGGGGGTGGCGCTCCCGATGGCATCCGAGCAGCCTGCGCGGCCGACGTTCGAACTGCCGGTCGTGCAGGCGGGGCCGCAGGCGACCGAGCCGTCCGCCCGCTGGGTATCAGTGGCGCAAGCGAGCGAGCCGGTTCCGGGCGCGGTCCAGGCGCTCGATGTCGACGGCGCGGCGCTCGTGCTCGCCAACGTCGAGGGGACGCTGCTGGCCTACGTCGACGAATGCGCCGCGTGCGGCGAGCCCCTCGGCGACGGCGGGCTCGACGGCGGCATGCTCCGCTGCGCCAAGTGCGGGTGCGAGTTCGACCTGCCGCGGGCGGGGCGCGCCGCCGGCGGTGAGCCGCTCCAGTTGCACCCAGTGCCGTTGCTCGAGGCCGGCGGGCTGCGGGTGGCGGTCTGACGGTGGCGGACGCCGATGAGCGCTGAGCTCGACGCGATGCTCGCCGCGCGCCGGCGGGCCGAGACGGTCGCGCGGATGCGGACTCTGGCGCGAACCGTATCCCCGGCCTCCCGCGACGAGGGCAATGCCGGCCCGTGGGAACGGTGCGATCTCTGCAAGACGACACTGCCCGACGATCACCGTCACATGCTGCACCTCGTCGACCGCCGGATCGTGTGCACGTGCGAGGCGTGCTGGGCGCTTCATTCCGGCGACCCCGAGTACCGGCCGACCGGGAAGCGGACCCTCTGGCTCGACGGACTGCAGTGCAGCAATGAGGTCTGGGCCACGTTCCAGATCCCGATCGGGCTCGCGTTCTTCATGCGCAGCACGGTCACCGACTCGGTCGTCGCCTTCTACCCGAGCCCCGCCGGCGCGACCGAGTCCGAGCTGGCGCTCGAGGCGTGGGAGCCTCTGGTGCGCGCTAACCCGATCCTCGAGCAGCTCGAGCCCGACGCCGAGGCGCTGGTCGTCAACCGCCTGGCGGAGCCGGCCCAGAACGTGATCCTGCCGATTGACCAGTGCTATGCGCTCGTCGGTCTGATCAAGTCGCGTTGGCAGGGGATCTCGGGCGGCGGCGCTATCGAGGAGGCCGTACCGCAGTTCTTCGCGGCGATCCGCGCGCGCTCGGCCGCGGCCCCGGAGGCGGTCGGATGAGCGCACACGCTGAGTCCCACGATCCGCCGCGGCTCGCGCCGGAGCCCGCGTTCACGATCACCGGGGCAGCGCACATCGCGTTCGCGGCCACGCCGACGATGCTGTTCTCGGCTTCGGCAAGCGATCCGACCGGCCACCGGATCCAGTCGATCGCGCTGACCGTGCAGGTGATGATCGATCCGGCCAAGCGCGGTTACGACCCCGACACCAGGGTCCGGCTCGCGGAGCTGTTCGGACCGCCGGCGAGCTGGGCCCCGGCGACGTCGGGGCTCGCCTGGGCTCGGGTGTCGGCCGCCGTGCCGGGGTTCACGGGCGCGACGCCGTTCGGGATCGAGATTCCCTGCACATACGACCTCGAGGTCGCCGCGGCCAAGTACTTCTACGCGGTCCGCGACGGGGAGATCCCGCTCAGCTTCCATTTCAACGGCAACGTGTTCTTCTACGACACCGACGGCCGCCTTCAGGTCGTGCCGGTGCCGTGGAGCTGCTCGGCCCAGTACAAATTCCCGGTCGCGACCTGGCGCGCGATGATCGCCGAGCACTACCCGGGCGGCGGCTGGATCAGGGTCGACGGGCCGACGCTCGACAAGCTCAATGACCGTCGCGGACGGCACGGGCTGCCGAGCTTCGACGCGTGCATCGCCGAGCTGCTCGAGATTGCTGGTGAGAACGATGGATGAACGGCTCGAAGCCGTCGTCTCGTCGCTGCTCTACGAGGGTTACGCGCTGTACCCGTACACCCCCGGCGCGACCAAGAACGCCACCCCGACCCCGTTCGGGATCGTCTACCCACCCGTCTACGCGGCCGAGTGCGACGGCGCGTTCGACCACGCGCGGCTCGAGTGCGTCGCCGACGCCGAGGCTGACGCGCGCCTGACCGCGACGCTCTGCTACCTGGCGCCGAGCGGCGAACGCCACCAGGCCGACGAACGGCGGGTGCAAACTCAGCTCCGTCGCCGCCGGCGAGCGGCGCAGCGTCGGGTTCGACGGCGGGCGATTCACGCTGCGCTCGGAGGGGCTCGCCGACGGCGGCCTGCTCGTGCGCGCCTGCGTCCACAACACGGCCGGAGTCGAGCCCGGCCTGGACCGCGCCGCGGCGCTGACTCGCTCGTTGATTTCGACCCACATCGTGGTCGAGATCTCGGCCGGGCGCTTCATCTCGCCGCTCGAGGCCGGGCGCGCGAACGTCAACATCTGGCCGGTGCTGGCCGGCACCGCCGACGACGCCGTGCTCGGCGCCGCGATCGTGCTGCCCGACCATCCGCAGATCTCGCCCGCGAGCCACGGCAACCTGTTCGACAACACCGAGATCGAGGAGGCGCTGGTCCTGCACGTCCACGCGCTGACGGACTCCGAGCGCGAGCTGGCGGCGGGTCAGGACCCTGTCGTGGGCGAGATGCTCGAGCGGGCGCTGGCCGTCACGCCGGAGCAGATCGTCGGGCTGCACAGCGGCCTGCAACCAGCAGAGGCCGATATCGCCGGCCCCGGTGGTGCCGACGATGTCCCCGGCGAGCAGCGGGCGACCGTCGACGGCGTCACGTTCGCCCGCGGGGCGAAGTTGACGCTCCGCCCTGGAACCGACCGCGACGTCTACGACAAGATGCTCGACGGGCGCCAGGCGACGATCGAACGCATCTACCTCGACTACGACGACCGCGTCTACCTCGGGGTAACCGTCGACGATGACCCGGGCCAGGAGCTGATGCGGGAGACCGGCCGGTATCTGTTCTTCTTCTCCAACGAGGTGGAGCCACTGTGAGCCAGACAGCGCAACGGACCAAGCAGATCCTCGTCGCCGGGATCGGCAACGCGTGGCTGCGCGACGACGGCTTCGGCGGCGAGGTCGCGAGGCTGCTGTCAGACCGCGAACTGCCGGCCGGCGTCGCACGTGATCGACTTCGGCAGCGGCGGTCTCGACCTCGCCTACGAGGTGATGCGCGGTTACGACGCGTTGATCCTGATCGACGTCAGCCGCCAGGGCGAACCGCCCGGGACGCTGTACGTGATGGAGGCCGATCCCGACGATATCGACGGCAAGATCGAGGACGGCCAGATGCTCGACCCGCATGGCATGGACCCGCAGACCGTGCTGCGGTTCGTCAAGGCGGTGGGCGGCTGGCCCGGGCGCGTGTTCGTCGTCGCCTGCGAACCGGAGGTCGTCGACGATGTCGGCTTTGGCCTCTCGGACCCGGTCAGCGGCGCATTGGCGAGGGCGGCGGACGTCGTGCTCGAGACGGTCGCCGAGTTTCAAGCACAGGGCGACGGTGCCGATGCATGAGCTGTCGGTCGCCAGCGCGGTCCTCAACACCGCGCTCAAGCACTGTGCCGACCGCCAGGTGACGGTAGTCAACTTGCGCGTCGGTCGGATGCGCCAGGTGGTGCCGGCGTCGCTCGAGTTCTACTTCGAGATCGTCGCGCGCGACACCCCCTGCGAGGGCGCGGTGCTCGAGCTGGTCGAGATCGAACCGCAACTGCGGTGCCACGACTGTGAGCGCGCGTGGTCGCCGTTGATCCCGGCCTTCCGCTGCCCGGACTGCGGCTCGGCGAACGTCGAGGTGTCGGCCGGCGAGGAGCTCGAGATCGACTACATCGAAGTCAAGGAACAGGAGGCCGCATGCACCGCACCAAGGTGAGGGTCGTCGAGGACGCGCTGGATGCGAACAACACGATCGCCCGCGCCAATCGGGATGACTTCGACCGCCACGGGGTAACGGTGCTCAACCTGATGAGTGCGCCCGGCGCCGGCAAGACGACCCTGCTCGAGCGCGCGATCGGCGAGCCGCTTGAGCAGATCCGGGTCGGCGTGCTCGAGGGAGACGTGCAGGGGTCGATCGACGCCGATCGGCTCGCGACCCTGCACATCCCCGTGACCCAGCTCAACACCGGAAACGGATTCGGCGGCGAGTGTCACCTCGACGCGAACATGGTCCGCTCGGCGCTGGATCAGATTCCGCTCAGCGAGCTCGACATGTTGATCGTCGAGAACGTCGGCAACCTCGTCTGTCCGGCGGAATTCCAGATCGGCGAGGACGCCCGGGCGATGGTCTGCTCTCTGACGGAGGGCGAGGACAAGCCGCTCAAGTACCCGTTGATGTTCCGGGCATGCGAGCTGGTGCGTGGTCAACAAGCTCGACTTACTTCCGCACCTCGACGTCGACCTCGACAAGCTGCTCTACAACATCGACGTCGTCAACCCCGGCGTGCGCACGATCGAGTGCAGCGCGAAGACCGGCGAGGGGGTAGACGCGGTGCGCGAGTGGCTCGCAGAGCTGGCACACAGGCGGGTCCAGGCCGTCGCATGAGCTCGCTGCGATCTGCGAGCGGGACGCGCGAGCTGCTCGAGGATCGTCTGGAGCAGCGCCGCGTGGCTCAGAGCGCCTTCTTCTCCGCCGAGTCCGAGCGGATCGCGCGTCTCTGTCACCACATGGCCGAACGGTTCGCCCGCGGCGGGCGTCTGATCGCGGCCGGGCTCGGCCCCGCTGCGCGTTCGGACGTGCGCCACGTCGCGGTCGAGTTTGTCCATCCGGTGATCGTCGGAAAGCGCGCACTGCCGGCGCTCGGGCTGGCCGGCGAATCGGGCGCCCTGGTGCACGAGCTCGAGCTGACGGTCGAGCCCGAGGACATCGTGATCGCCTTCGGCGAGCCGTCGGCGGAGCGCCAGCTCGAGGCGGGTCTGTCGACGGCCCGCGCGCGCGGCTGCTTGACGATCGCCTTCGCGCAGCTCGGCGCCGAGTGGGTGCTGGAGCCGCCGAGCCCCGATCCGTTCGTCCGCCAGGAGCTGGTCGAGACCACCTACCACGTGCTCTGGGAGCTGGTGCACGTGTTCTTCGAGCATCGCGGGCTGCTCGAGGGGCGCACCGAGCGCCGCGAGCACGACGTCGGTGCATCGAGCTTCCTGTATCCGTTCCTGGCCGAGCGCGAACACGATCTCGACGCGGTCCTGGCCGATGTGCGCGCCTCGGTGCTGATGAAGGCAGACGAGGTGCACGAGCTCAGAGTCGCGACGCTCCAGAGCGCGACCGCGGTGCTCGCGGAAGCGGCGATCGCCACCCGCCGATGCTTCGATTCCGGCGGGCGGCTCCTGGCGCTCGGCAACGGCGGCTCGGCGACCGATGCCACCGACGCGGTTGCCGACTTCGTCGCGCCACCGGCCCAGTTCGGGTGGCCGGCGCGCCGCGCGCTCGACCTCGTCGCCGACACGGCGATCATCACCGCGCTCGCCAACGACATCGGCACCGAGGCGATCTTCGCCCGCCAGGTGATCGCCCACGGACGCACCGGCGACGTGCTGGTGGCGCTGTCGACGAGCGGCAACTCGTTGAGCGTGCTCGACGCGCTCGCCGAGGCCCGGCGGCGCGAGCTGGTGACGATTGCGCTGGTCGGCTACGACGGAGGGCAGATCGCGGCTGGCCAGCTCGCCGACCACATCGTGATCACCCCGTCGCAGCACATCCCGCGCATCCAGGAAGCGCAGGCGACCGCCTACCACGTCCTCAGGGAGCTCGTCGAGCTCGGGTGACGTCGCGTGAACGCGAGGTGATCTCACGGTGACCGCCACTGCCCCGCGCGTCAGGTGCAGGGCCACGATCGAGGGCACCGTGCAGGGGGTCGGCTTCCGGCCGTTCGTCTATCGACTCGCGATTGAGGAGGGTCTCGCCGGCCACGTGCTCAACGACGAGCGCGGGGTCGTGCTCGAGGTCGAGGGCGGCGCCGATGCGGTCGAGCGCTTCCTGCGGCGGCTGACCGGCGAGACCCCGCCGCTGGCGGTGATCGAGTCGGTCGTCTGCGACCGTTTGACGGCTCGCGGCCAGCAGGGGTTCGCGATCGTCGAGAGCCGGCGTGCGGGCTCGCCGGACGCGGCGGTCACGCCCGACTCCGCGACCTGCGCCGATTGTCTGGCCGAGCTGTTCTCGCCGTCTGACCGCCGCTTCCGCTACCCGTTCATCAACTGCACCAACTGCGGCCCTCGGTTCACGATCGTACGTGGGGTCCCGTACGACCGTCCGCTCACGACGATGGCGCCGTTCGCGATGTGCGACGACTGCCGCGGCGAGTATGACGATCCGGGCGACCGCCGCTTCCACGCGCAGCCGAACGCCTGTCCCCGGTGTGGTCCGGCGGTGCAGCTGCTCGACCGGTTCGGCCGGACAATCGCGACGGCCGACCCGCTCGCATTCGCCGCCGCCCGCCTGCGCGAGGGGTTCGTCGTCGCGCTCAAGGGCCTCGGCGGCTTTCATCTCGCGTGCGACGCCGCTGACGAACGCGCGGTCGCCGCACTGCGTCGCCGCAAGGCGCGCGAGGACAAGCCGTTCGCGCTGATGGTGGCCGACGCCGACGCCGCGTGTGCGTTCGTCGAGCTCGGCGCCGAGGAGCGGCAGCTGCTCGAATCGGTGCAGCGGCCGATCGTGCTCGCGCCGCGGCTCGCGGACGCGCCGGTCGCGGCGGCTGTCGCTCCGCAGATGCCGGAGCTCGGCTTGATGCTTCCCTACACGCCGCTTCACCACCTGCTGCTGTCCGACTTCGGCACGGGTGCGCTCGTGATGACCAGCGCCAACGTCTCCGACGAGCCGATCGCGTTCCGCGACGATGACGCGCTCGCGCGGCTGGCGTCGATCGCCGACCTGTTCTTGACCCACGACCGGGAGATCGAGACTCGGACCGACGATTCGGTCGTGCGCGTCGTGTGCGTTGGCGACCGGCGGCGACCGCTGCCGCTGCGGCGCTCGCGTGGCTACACGCCCGCCCCACTGGAGCTCGCACCGGCGGTCGAGCGGGGCCTGCTTGCCTGCGGCGCCGAGCAGAAGAGCACCTTCTGCGTCGCCAAGGGCGGCCACGCATGGGTCTCTCATCACGTTGGCGACCTCGAGCACGTCGCCACGCACGAGGCGTTCCGCGAGGGGATCGGCCATTTCGAGCGATTGTTCGGCGTGACGCCCGCAGTCGTGGCTCACGACCTCCATCCCAATTACCTCTCGACTACCTATGGGCTGGCCCGCGACGGGGTTGACCACGTAGGCGTCCAGCATCACCACGCTCACCTCGCAGCCTGCCTCGCCGAGCACGGCGTCTGGGACGCGCCGGCCGTCGGTGCGATCTTCGACGGCACCGGATACGGACTCGACGGCACCGTCTGGGGAGGCGAGCTGCTGATCGGCGGCGTGACCGCGTTCGAGCGTGCCGGATCGCTGCGGCCGGTCCGCATGCCGGGCTCGGTGGCGGCGATCCGCCAGCCGTGGCGGATGGCGTTCGCGTGGCTCGCCGACTCATTCGGCGAGCCGCAGCCGCGATCGCCGGCGCTCCGACGGCTCGTCGGGCCTAGCCGCTGGGACGCGATGGCGCAGATCGCCGCCAGTCCGGCGGTGTCGCCGGTGACGTCGAGCATCGGCAGGCTGTTCGATGCCGTCGGCGCGCTCTGCGGGATCGCCGCCGAAGTCACCTACGAGGGACAGGCGGCGGTCGGGCTCGAGGCAGCGGCCTGGTCGGCGCGCGCCACCGGGCGCTATGGCCGCCGGCTCGCGACCGGACCGGCGGAATCGGCCGGGAGCTACGAGTTCGAATTCGCGGACGGCTGGGTGCTCGACCCGCGGGCGGTGATTCGGGCCGTCTACGCCGATCTCGTGGCCGGACTCGACCGGGCCCTGGTCGCCGCGCGCTTCCACGACGCGGTCGCCTGCGCGACGGTCGCCGCGGTGACGGGGCTCGCGGACGAGCGCGGGTTGGCGACCGCGGTGCTCAGCGGCGGCGTGTTCCAGAACCGGCTGCTGCTCGAGAGCGTCTCGGTCGGGTTGGAGCGGGCGGGGCTGCGGGTTCTGATCCCTGAGCGGCTTCCTCCCAACGATGGAGGCATCTCGTACGGCCAGGCCGCTGTCGTGGCGGCGATGTGCTCGTAATTACAAGCTCATTGCACTAGCAGCACCCCCGCCTGTACGGTGCCCCGGGTGTGACTACGCCGCCCGCGACAGGTGAGTGAGATGAAAGCCCCAGCGGCGCGGGCCGGCGCCCGTCCCACCATGCGCGGGTTCTGGTCCTCGCTGAGCGCCAGCCAGAAGCGCACCGTGCTGATGATGGTCGCCGTGGTCGGCGGTCTTCACGTGCTGGGTTTTCTGACGCTGATCATGCTGGTCGCGCCGAATCGGTACTCGCTCGGCGCGTCGGGCACGTTCACGATCGGGATCGGCGTGACGGCCTACACGCTCGGGCTCCGGCATGCGTTTGACGCCGATCACATCTCCGCCATCGATAACACGACCCGCAAGCTCATGCAGGACGGCAAGCGTCCGTTGAGCATCGGTTTCTGGTTTTCGCTCGGGCACTCGACGGTCGTGTTCGCGCTGGCGTTCTTGATCTCGGTCGGCGTGCGTTCGCTGTCGGGCCCGGTCAAGAACGACAACTCCGGACTGCACCAGGTGACCGGGTGGGTCGGCACGCTCGTCTCGGGCAGCTTTCTGTACATCATCGCCGCGATCAACCTGGTGATCCTCGCCGGGATCATCAAGGTGTTTCGCGAGATGAAGAGCGGGCGTTACGACGAGCAGCAGCTCGAACAGCAGCTCGACAAGCGTGGCTTCATGAACCGCTTCTTGGGCAACCTGACCAAGGCCGTGACCAAGCCGCCGCAGATGTACCCGATCGGGGTTCTCTTCGGGCTTGGGTTTGACACGGCGACCGAGGTCGCGCTGCTGGTGATCGCCGCCAGCGCCGGCGCCGCCGGTCTGCCGTGGTACGCGATCCTGTGCCTGCCGATCCTGTTCGCCGCCGGCATGTCGCTGATGGACTCAATCGACGGGTCCTTCATGAACTTCGCCTACGGCTGGGCGTTCTCAAAGCCGGTGCGCAAGGTCTTCTACAACATCACGATCACCGGGCTGTCGGTCGCCGTCGCGCTCGCGATCGGAACGATCGAACTCGGCGGCCTGCTCGCCCAACAGCTCAATCTCACCGGCTCCTTCTGGGCCTGGTTTGAGAACATCGATATAAACCTGCTCGGCTTTGTCATCGTCGGTATGTTCGTCATCACCTGGGCGGTCGCGGTCTCGGTCTGGCACTACGGTCACATCGAGGAACGCTGGTCAGCGCACCTCGACGAGGGCGGGATCGGGCCGGACTAGCTGTGGCGGCATTTGAGTGACCTGGGTGTCGGGTGTGCGCCACAATCGGAATCCGCCATGACCGTCGCCCCCGATGTCCCGCGTCTCGTCGTTCGCGATCCCGCTGAGGCGATCCGCGCGCTACGTGATTCCGGTCTGCGCCTGTCCACCGCGCGGCGGCTGATCATCGAAGGGCTGTTCGCCGCCGACGGCCCGATCTCGGCCCAGCGTCTCGCACAGGACCTCTCGCTTGACGAGTCGTCGGTCTACCGCAACCTCGAGATTCTGGAGCGACGGGGCCTGACCCGCCACGTGCACCTCGGTCACGGTCCCGGGCTCTACGCGCTGGTTGGCCGCGACGACGGCGAATACCTCTATTGCGAGCGCTGCGGCAAGGTCACCGTCGCAAGTCCCGACCAGTTACAGCCGGTGCGCGACCTGATCGCCCAGCGCTTCCACTACCAAACCCGTTTCACCCACTTCGCGATCGTCGGCCTATGCGACGCCTGCGACCAGCAGGCCGAAGCCCCCGACAGCAGCCCCCGACCACGCAGCCCTGACCAGCGACACGCACACTAAAACGCGCCGCGCCCAAGACCGCGGTTCATCACGTGGCCGTCTCGTGATCGTCGTCGCTGCCCGCTCTGGAGGGGCTGCGTGTCCGTGTTACGAGCTCACGGACTCCGAGCTCATCGCCGGCGAGTAGTCCGATCAGACGGTGCCGTTGACCGCGAGGCCCGTGCAGCTCCCCGGCGATGAACCACGGATCGGCAGGCCAAGAGAGCTCTCCCAGGTGGTAGGAGAAGGCGCGATGGTCAGTCCAACGACTATGCAGACCCGCTCGAGCGAAGCGGCTCCTGACTCCTCCGACTTTTCGGCCGCGGGTCCGGTGCAATAGCCACACCGATGTGTCGCCGACGGCGATCCAGAGCTGTTCCTCGCCCTGCCAACGGTGGTCGGCCCCGTGCTGCTTGTGTAGGACGAAGCGCGCAACTGCGTGCGTCGGCTCGCCTATGCGCGCGGTTACGAGCTCGGCCTGGCGCTGATCGGGCGCCGCCGCAGGCCTGTCGTCATCTGTCCACTCGCCGCGGCAAGCCAACCAGACTGCGTAGCCGATGGCTGTCAGCCCGAGGCAGGTGATCGCGCTGAGCCTCAGCAGGAACCCGCCTGCGAACACGACGGCGGCGACCAAGGCCAGGAGTAGCGGTAGAGCGAGAAATCGGTTCTTGATCACGGGTGGCGGCGGCGGCGATCGAGAGTGGGCACCGGGTCGTCAGGTCCTGATTGGCGAGCGCCTGAACCGCGCTGCGGGGTGACTGTTGGGAAGACGAGCTCCCCGGCCGAACAGCTTGTGGCGGAGGGTCCCGGGTTCGTACGCGGTGCGGTAGACCCCGCGTCGCTGGAGCTCGGGGACAACATGCTCGGCGAAGTCGACATACGAGCCCGGAGTGATCACGTGCCACAGGTTGAGTCCGTCGGCGTCGGTCGCATCGATCCACTCCTGGATCTGGTCGGCGACGTCGGCTCCGGTGCCGACCGCCACGGGTCCGTCGGTGGCGAGCGCCAGGCGGTCGATGACGTCGCGCAGCTTCCAATCGCCGTCGCCGAACGTTTCGGCCAGCGACCGCATGGCCTCGCTGGGCACGACCTCGAGCGGGTCATCGAGATCGTAGGGCGCCAGGTCAAAGCCGAGCCAGCCTGACCACAACGCCAGAGTGCCTTCGGGGTCCGAGAGGCTTCGGTACAGGTCATATTTGCGTTGGGCCTCCGCGCGAGTGGCGCCGGGGATGACCCCAAACCCGCTGAATACCTTGATGTCGTGCGGATCGCGGCCGGCGGCGGCAGCGAGCGCTCGGACGTCGGCGATGCGCTCGGCGACGATCTCGGCCTTCGGCTCGGTGATGAAGATTGCCTCGGCGTGCGCGGCTGCGAACCGCCGTCCCCGAGACGAAGCCCCAGCCTGGTAGAGCAGCGGCGTACGTTGTGGGGATGGCTCTGACATGTGGATCCCCGGAACCGTGAAATGCGCGCCGTCATGCTCGATCGGATGGACCTTGGTCGCGTCGGTGTAGATGCCTCGTTGGCGATCGACGATGACGGCGTGGTCCTCCCAGGACCCCTCCCACAGTTTGTAGACGACCTCCAGGTACTCGTCGGCGATGTCGTAGCGGACGTCGTGGCGCAGCTGCGTGTCCAGCCCGACGTTACGCGCGCCGCTGTTGAGGTATGAGGTGACGATGTTCCACCCGACCCGTCCCTTTGTCAGGTGGTCAAGCGTCGACATCCGCCGCGCGAAGGTGAAGGGGTGCTCATACGACGTCGAGGCTGTGACCCCGAAGCCGAGATGCTCCGTCACGTACGCCATCGCCGAGACGAGCAGCATCGGGTCATTGACCGGAATTTGCGCGCCGGCGCGCAGGGCCGCCTCCGGTCCGCCCGCGTAGACGTCGTAGACCCCGATCACGTCCGCGATGAACAATCCGTCAAATAGCCCTCGCTCAAGCAGCGCCGCGAGCTCGGTCCAATAGCCGAGATCCTTGTAGCGCCATGCCTGGCTGTCAGGATGCTTCCACGTACCCGATACGAGGTGCGTAGGGGTGTTCATATCGAACGCGTTTACGAGGATGCGCGCTGGGGTGGTCATGCTCATCCGGTCGTCGCTTGGGTCATACGGTTCGTAAGTACCGGCGCCGGTCCCATTCACTGACGGAGCCAACGAACGCTTGCCATTCCAGTTGCGCCAAGGTGATGAAGTCGTGGACGGCGTCCTCGCCGAGGATCTCGGCGATCGTGTCGTCGGCCTTGGCGGCGTCGATCGCATCGATCAGCGTCGTCGGGAGCGGCCGGCCGAACGAGTAGAGATTCCCGTCGCCGCGGGGGCCAGGATCACTTTCAGCCGTGATCCCGGCGCATACGGCAGCGAGAAGGCTGGCGATTGCCCAGTGAGGCTGGGCGTCGGCCGCCCCCGTCCGCAGCTCGATCCGCGTCGCCGCCGGGCTCTGGACCAGCGAGCGGATCGAGACTGTGCGGTTGTCTGCGCCCCAGGTCGCTGACGCGGGAGCAAAGCTGCCCACCTCAAACCGTTTGTATGAGTTCACGTTCGGGGCACCGAACAGCACGATCCCGTCGAGATGCGTCAAGATCCCGCCGATCGCCTGGCGCATCACGGAGTTCTCACCATCGCCGTCAGGCGCGAAGGCTGGTTCGTCGTCGCGCCATAACGAGAGGTGTAGGTGCATCGAGTTGCCGGCGTGCTCGGCAAACGGCTTGGCCATGAAGGTGGCGAGCGTCCCGCGCCGACGTGCCAGCTCGCGAGTGCCGTACTTGAATCGCGCCGCCTGATCGGCCGCGGCGAGCGCATGGTCATGGCTGAGGTTCACCTCGCATTGCCCCGGCCCGTATTCAGAGTTGCCTCCCTCCAGTTCGACGAACCCGCGTAGGCCGTCGAGGATCTCGCCAAACACCGGATCGAGCTGGTTGAGGACTTGGAGCGAATAGGACTGCGAACCGACCAACGGCGCGCCGTCGTCGCCGAGGAGATGGAACTCGACCTCGACCCCTACCCGGGCGCTGTATCCGAGCTCGGCGAGGCGATCAATCGCGCGAGCCAGGACCGTCCGTGGCGATGCGGCGACGAGCTGGCCGCGATCGTCGACGAGGTCGCAGATCACGTGGCCGGCGCGTTCCCGCCATGGGACGACGCGAAAGCTGCTGAGGTCCGGGACGGCGAAGAAATCGGGAAACCCGGACTCCCAGTCAGCGTGGCGCAGGCCGGCCTTGACCTCGCCGGTGATGTCCCAGGAGAGCGACGCGTTGCAGAAACCGAAGCCCGTCGTTCGGGCTCGCTCCACGAACCGCGTGGCATCGATCCGTTTGCCTCGCGCGTGACCCTGGTGGTCCACCCACATGACCTCGATGTCCTTGAGCTGTCCGCGCTCGATCGCGTCGGCCGCGATCGCTGCCACGCCTTCCTCCTGTAGCCCCGCGAAGGCTTCCGCGGGACCCAACCAGCCGCCCGTGACGGCCATCTACCGCGCCCCCATGGACACGCCGAGATGATTGCCGAGCGGACCGCGACCGACGAACGAATCGAACGCGCTCAGGGCTCGGGATTGCGACGACGAACGCAACGGCCGGTGCTCCTTCTTACGAATAGATGAGTAATTCAATTGATTTAGTGTACAAATATCAAAGCGGCGGCACCAGCAATCTGCTGGCTACGGAGTACGCCGGGCTAGGTGGTCGTCGGTGTGCCCGGGGTCATGGTCGGAGTGGGGCCGCGACCCCGACCGGCCGCTCGAAACCGGCTGACGTTGACGGTTGCAGTCTCACCATTGCGGTCGTCTGTCGGACTGAACGGGAACGTGCCGTTGTCTTGTAGACGCGCGTCGCGACCGGTCGTGCTGGGGCAGATGACGGGACGATCGGACCCGTAGACCAAATGTGCCTCGCCCACGCGCCGGATCATCATGTCGACCGCGTCGGGGCCGTAGCTCGAGGTTTCGTAGAAGATCCGCGGGTCGTGTAGGTCAACCGGTGGTCCGCCGCGAGCCCCGAGCCGTTCGCTGAGCAGCGGTGCTCCGCCGGCGAGCATCGCGAAGATGACCTTGAGTCTGGGGTGTTGACGGCGACCAAAGGACGCAAACGTGAACCAGGCTGCCTGCATCTGCGCTACGTAGCCGGTCACCGCACCCCACCACAGCGGCTCGCCGAACGAGTCCTCGGCATGCCCACTGTCGGGCGGTCCGGGATGCACGAACACGGGAACGTCGCGTGCCGCCGCGCGCTGGAGGATCGGAGTGACCCACTCGAGGCGATCGCGTCCAGTCAGAGCTCCGGCCGGGAGCGAGATCCCGACGCAGCCACGCTCAAGCAGCCGGTCGACCTGGTCGGGATCGGCGCCGTCGAGGGCGACCGGTCCCCAAGCGGCAAACTCGCCGGGTAGCGAAAGCACGCCTTCGAGGTGCGCGTCGATCAATTCACGCGCACGCCGGCGTGGGAGCGCCTCGATCCCGATCGGGCTTGAGATCGCGACCAGCGCCAGATCGAGTCCATCGCGGCGCACTACGGCCGCACGGTGCTCTGGTGCCTCCGTTGCCAGCTCGATCACGTACGGCGGCTCCGCGGCGGTGTGCAGCACGATCAGGCCGTTGGTGCGGCGGATCTGCGGCGGCGACTGCCTGGCAGCCAAACGGTCGAGCAGCGGGGCGGTCCAGACATGCTGGTGTACGTCGACTCGCATCTCAGCTGACCGTTGCACGGACGCGTCGGCTGACATCTGCGCACTCGTCGCAGACGGCGTCGGGGATCACGCCGATCCGCATCAGCAGACCGAAGATTTTGCATCCGAGGCAATAGCCGAGGATCGATTCGAGGGCTGCGGCGACCGCTAGTAGGACCAGCAGGGCGTCTGCGGCCTGGTGTGAGACCGTGAATGCGAGAACCAGCGCTGACGTTGAGACGATCGCGCCGATGCCTTGGGCAAAGCGCTTCGGCGGACCCGGAACCGGGCGTTTTGCCCCGAGTCGTGGTGCGATCACGTTCTGAGCCGTCCAGCCCAGCGGGCTGACGTGGGGCCGGCGCAACCCGAGCCCAGAACCCGTACACAAGCGGGATCTGGATCCACTACCACGAAGTTAGGAGAATTGCCAGCACCATGATAGGACGGCGCCCGCGACGACCCTCGCGGCCTTCTCGTTGACAGGGTTCGGGAATCGGAACGTCGCCACATTAACTCCAGTAAATCAACTGAATTGGTCTAGAATACCAAGAAAGATCAACTCCGAGCGCTCGGCTCGAGCGCACTACCGCCGGGTCAGTCAGCGACTGGAAACGGCGGGTTACCTGGTGGTCACCACAATGGCTCGTTTCCACACATGATCAACGGTCCGTGTTCACATCGGTGGCTCTAATCGCTCGAGTCACTACACACGATGTGACCTGTCGTGACGCACGGGCGTCACTGGGTCAGGTTGATATAGTCGCGTCGCTGATCGATGGAGGTAGGTAGTGATGACACGAACCGATCGACCAGTCTTGGACCATCTCGTCCACGCGACCCGTGATCTCGGTGCCGCGTCCGCGGACCTCGCGGCCCGCACCGGGGTGAGCCGAGCGGGGAGGTCGGCATCACACTCGTGATCTGAGTGCCGCGTCTGCGGACCTTGCGGCGCGCACCGGCGTCGAGCCGAGCGGGGGTGGTCGGCATGACGGCTTCGGCACGCAGAACCGCCTCGCCTCCCTCGGGGACGGCAGGTATCTCGAGCTCATCGGGCCTGACCCGGACCAGCCTCGGCCGGCGGCGCCGCTCCCGTTCGGGCTCGACTCGCTTGACAGGCCTCGGCTAACGGCCTGGGCGGTTGCCACCAGTGACCTCGAAGGCGCGCTCGCCCGCGCCCGGGCTGCTGGCCACGACCCGGGGGAGATCGTGGCGATGTCGCGCACACGACCCAGCGGTGAGGTGCTGTCGTGGCGCATGACCATCGGCGAGGAGACGCATGGCAGCAACGTGATCCCCTTCCTGATCGATTGGGGCGCCACCCCCGCGGACGCCCATCCCGCGGCAACGTCGGCTCCAGGGCTCGAGCTCGTCGGGATGCGCGTGATGCATCCCGACCCGGGGCGCCCTCAGGCCGTGCTGGATGCTCTCGGAGTCGAGCTTCGCATCGAGGCGGCTCCTCGAGCGGCCCTCGAGGCGACCCTTGCGACGCCCCGGGGTCGCGTCCTGCTGAACTGAACCCTCGGCGCCGCGCCTATGGCGTGACGACGAGTTTGCCGAAGAACGCCCGGTCTTCCAGTCGTCGGCAGGCATCGATCGCTCCGTCGAGGTCTACGACCGAGTCGATGACGGGCGCGAGCGCTCCGGTGCGGACGAGCTCGACCAACGCCTCGAGGTCGGCGCGCAGCCACCCATTGGAGCCGCGCACGTCGAGCTCGCCGGTCCAGATGTAGCGGAGGTCGGTCGGTGGATCGAACCCCGCGGTCGCGCCGCAGGTGAGCACCCGACCGCCGAGCTTGGCGCAGCGCAGCGAGGGCGCCCACGTCTCACCGCCGGTGAAGTTGATGACGACCTCATACCCTCCGCCGCCGAAGAGGCCGCCGCCCGTCCGCCGCCGTGTCTCGCTGACGAGGTCCTGGGATTCGTAGTCGATCACCTCGTCCGCGCCGAGCGCGAGCAGCCGCCTGCACTTCTCCGGTCCTGAGGCTGCGCCGATCACGTACGCACCACGTGCCTTGGACAACAAGACGCAGGCGTTCCCTACGCCGCCGCTCGCTCCGAGGACCAGGACCTTCTCGCCCGCCTGTACGTTCCCGCGGTCGATCAGCATCCGATGGGCCGTGCCGTATGCGACCGGCAGGCATGCCGCTTGGACGAACCCGACGTCGTCTGGGAGGGGGATGAGCTGACTCTCGTGCACCGTGCACAGCTCCGCGAGCGCGCCGCGGCAGTTCTCGCCCAGCATCAGGAACCTGCCCGACTCGGGCTCGTCGTACGCGGGGTCGACCAGCACGCGCTGGCCGACCGCCCACCGCTGGACGCCGGCGCCCAGCGCCGAGATCTCACCGGCCGCGTCACCGCCCGTGATGCTCGGCAGCGGGATCGTGATGCCGGGCATCCCCCGGCGGCTGAAGATGTCCAGGTAGTTCAGCGAGCACGCCCGGACCCGGACCTGGACCCAGCCGGCCGCGGGCAGGGGATCGGGGAAGTCCCCGTGACGCAGCACCTCCGGACCACCGTGCTGCTCGAAGTAGACCGCTTTCATGTGCTTGTCGCTCCTCCGCGCCGGTGGGCGCAACCCGAAGCTCCGTTCACCGCGACAGCTGCGTGAGCTTGAAGTCGACCCGCGTCGCGACTTGGAAGTTGTAAGTTTTTGATTCGGCCATCGGGTCTTCTTGGCTGATCTGTGGCCTGGGGCACGCACCGCCTACCCGTTGGTGGCACTCCAACAACTGCGCGGGCATCAAAGCGCATCTCGTGCCGCCGCGCCGCAAGTGAGACGCCCGCGAGCTCGAAGCCGAACTCGCGCAGCGGGGCTAAATCGGGGAGGACGTGACGGCGAGATACCGGCGGGGGGGTTGTTTCTCTCTCCGGCTCGCGCTTTGCCGTCGCCGCTCATCGGGCGGACACACGCCGAGAGGTCACCAGGTGAAGACGCCGCGGGCCGTGGCGACCAGGCGCCCGTCGAGGGTCGTGACCGCGGCGTCCGCCCACGCCAGACGTCGGCCTGCCCGGCGCAGTTTGCCTTCGAGATCGAAGCTCGGGTCCACGGCCGGTCGTAGGTAGTCCGTGCGCAGGTCGACCGTCGAGCAGTCGTGGCCGGTCTGCGCAATTGCGGCGAAACACGACGCCACGTCCAGTGCGGTGGCCAGCGCGCCGCCGTGCACGACGCCGGGCTCGCCCGCGCGCACGAGCGCCGGGGGTTTGAAACTAAATCTGGTGCGACCGGACTCCCACTCGAGCAGCTCGAGCCCGATCGCCGCGTGCAGCGGACACGAAAGGAGGAGTTGCTCCGCAGCTTCGCGCGAAAGTGCGGGCACGGGGTCACCGACGCTCACGGCGCCGCCGGTTCGCGGCCGGGTGTCAGCCCGTCCGGGAGCAGCTCGGCAGCGCGCCGCTCGAGCTCGTTGCGGTCAAGCTTGTTGGTCGCATTCAACGGCAGCGTGTCGAGGAAGAACACGCGCCGCGGGTGGGCGTAGGCGGGGCCGTTGTCGAGCGCGTGCCGGCGAAGCTCACTCTCGGTCGCGGGCAGCTCGGGCTCCAATACGACGAACGCGACGGGGGCCTGGCCCTTGACCGGGTGCGCAGCGCCGACAACGCCAACGTCACGGACGGCGGCGTGGCTCAGGAGGACTGACTCCACCTCTTTGGGGTAGACGTTCTCGCCGCCGACGCTGATCATGTCGTCGACGCGCCCGCAGAAGTAGCAGTAGCCCTGTTCGTCGCGGCGCATCAGGTCACCGGTCCGCAGCCAGCCGTCGGCAACGAAGCGGTGCGCTGTCGTGGCTGGGTCTCGCAGGTACCCCAGGGCGTTAGCCGGCGATCGTGTCCACAGCTCACCGATCTCGCCCGGGCGACAGTCACGCTCGTCGGTTTCAGGGTCGACGATCCGAATCTCGACGTCGGGTACCGGAAGCCCCGTGCTGCCGAGTTTCTTCACGCCCCAACGCGGGGTGAGCAAGTTGGCCCCGCCCTCCGTAAGCCCGTAGGTTTCGACCGGCTCGCAACCGAACTGCCCGATCATCGAGCGCAGCAGCTCGGGCGGCACCGGTGCAGAGCCGCATTCGAGCAGCTCGATACTGCGCACGTCGTAGCGCCCGAGTTCGGGATGCGACAGCAGCAGGGTGTACATCGAGGGCGTTCCGGACGTGTACGTGACGCCGTGAGCTCCGATCGCGGCTAGCGCGGCCCCGACGTCGAACTCGGGCAGGATGACCACGCTTCCCCCGGCGTACAGCATCGGAAGCAGGATCAGCCAGAGCGCGTTTGCGTGGTAGAGCGGGCCCATCGCCAGCCCGCGATCGTGCCCGTCGTGCAGCATCGTTCGGGCTTGCGAGCGCGCCTGCCACCAGGTGTTGGAGTGACTGAGCATGACCCCCTTGGGCCGCCCCGTGGAGCCGGACGTGTACAGCAGCATCGCCAGGTCGTCGGCCTCGACCACTTCGGGCTCCGCTTGGACGCCGGACTCGCCGGCATCGACCAGCGCTCTCTCATAGTCCTCGCCGACGATGATCCGCTCGAGATCGTCGATCCGTTGCGCCTGCTGCTCGGTGGCGATCACCAGCCTGGCCTCGCTGTGAGCCACCACGTAGGCGAGCGCCTCGCGGCCGAGCCTGACGTTGAGTGGCAACGCCACGGCGCCGAGGCGGAGCGTGCCGAGCAACGCTTCGACGAACCGCCAGTCGTTTCCGGTGGCGAGGCGCCACGACGTCGCCACGACCGACGCCGCGGCCCGCGAGCAGGTCCGCGACGCGGCGCGCGCGACGGTCCAGCTCTCGATAACTGAGCCTGACCTCGCCTTCGATCAGGGCGATCTGGTCGGGCGCCAACGCCACGGCCGCGTCGGCCACCTGCGCGAAGTTGGCGGCGCGCATCCACGGCCGATCGCCGGTCGAACCTCTCAGGTCGACGTGCGCGCGCTCCCCGACTATCGAACTCCTCTCGCCACGCGCCGGCGTCATCGCGCGATTGCATCGAGGATCTCTTCGGAGTCCATGATCCGCGCGAACCCGCGTCGCAGCGTCTGCAGCTCGGCGTCGTGCAGCTGTGGATCGTCGGTGGAGTTGATGTCCGAACCGAACACGACCTTGTACCCGTGCCAGAAGGCCTCGCGCGCGGTCGCTCCACAGCAGTAGTTGGTCATCGTTCCGGATATGACGACCGTGGAGATATCGAGGCCGCGCAGGACGAGGTCGAGCTCGGTGCCGTGAAAGCCCGAGTAGCAGTGCTTGAGCACGACGAGATCGCGCTCTTGCGGCGCCAGGTCTCCGAAGATCGCGACCTCCTGAAGGATGCTGCTCGCGTAGTTCGCAACGTCTTCGCCGATCGGCACGAGCGTCTCGGTGATCGGGAAATTGCGCCCTTGCACTCCGACCTCATATGCCAGGTAGATCACCGGCAGGTCGGCGGCATGGAAGGCGTCGATGACCCGGCGGATCGTTGGCACCTGACGGGTTGCATCCGGGATCCAATACGGGGACCAGTTCGGTCTGACGAATTCGTCGATCATGTCGACCACCAGCAGCGCGGTCCGCCCAGGCTCGATCTCCATCTGCGCACGGCCGGCGGTGTACTGCTGGCGCGCACGCTTCAGCACCCACTCCTCGCTGAAGTCGCCCAGCGGGCGCTGGTTTGGCGAGGCGTCAACGATCGGCTCCGCCGGCGCGGATGTCGACGAATTCGATTCATCTACGGACATCGCGTGCCACCTCCTCATCGAGGGCGTCTAAGGCCACCGGATCAGCGTCTCGGTCATCGGCCACCCATCGCGAACGTGGGCACCCTATCGCCCTCCCGCCACACGCGGCTGGTGGTTCCGGCGCACCATTCGTCGAGGCCAGAAGGACCAGCCAGATCACTAGAGATTCGCGAGAGGTCCGTAAGCTCGACCGATGGGACGCTTCGGTAAGCGCAACGATCTCCTCGTACACGGAGAGGAGCCGTTTAACGCGGAGACCGGCTTGCGATCGCTGACCGATCCGGTGACCGACGCTGACGCGTTTTATGTGCGTAATCACGGGGCGGTGCCTGAGATCGACCGTAGCGCGTGGCGGCTGCGGGTGAGCGGGATGGTCGAGCGGGAGTTGAGCCTGTCGTTGCAGACGTTGCGTGAGGCGTTTCGTCAGCGGACGGTGACCGCGACGCTGCAGTGTGCGGGCAACCGGCGAGCGGGGTTGATCGCTGTGCGTGATATTCCCGGCGAGGCGCCGTGGGGACCGGGAGCGACCGGTACCGCAACTTGGGCCGGGGTCGCGCTGGTGGACGTGCTCGCGCTTGCCGGGCCGCTCAGCAATGCGTCGGACGTGGGGTTCGAGGGCAGCGATCTGAGCCCGGAGGCCGAGCCCGCGCAACGGTTCGGTGGTTCGATCCCGCTCGACAAGGCATTGCGACCGGAGGTACTGCTCGCGTGGGCAATGAACGGCGACCCTCTACCACCGGTGCACGGCGCGCCGCTACGGGTCGTGGTACCCGGCTACATCGGTGCGCGCAGCGTGAAGTGGCTACAGCGCATCGAGCTGCGTTCAGAACCGTGGCGTGGCTACTTTCAACACGTGGTGTACCGACTGTTGCCCGCGGACGGGTCCGTGGGCCCGGGGCTCGGGATGCCTCTGGGCCTGGTGGCGCTGAACTCAGACGTCCTTTACCCGCGTGAAGGAGCTACCGTGACCGCCGGACCGGTCGAGGCCCGAGGGTACGCATTTGCCGGCGGCGATCGACACGTCGCCCGTGTTGACGTCTCGATCGATGGCGGCGCGAGTTGGTCACAAGCCGAACTGCTCGAAGATCTTGGCCGGTGGGCGTGGCGACACTGGCGCATCACGCTTGACCTCGCGCCCGGAGAACATGAGCTGCTCGTGCGTGCCTGGGACTCCTCCGCGGCCACTCAGCCCGACGCCGAGGCCGCGCTCTGGAACCCCAAGGGCTACGCCAATAACGCCAGCCCACGGGTACACATACGCGCGATCGACGAGCGCGCCGAAGTCGATGCGCGCCTCGCCTAAACGGAATCAGCTCAATGGAATAAGTAGGCTTTTTGGGTGGCCACGTCCTACCCGTTCAACCTCGGCAGCTACCGGCGTAACACGTCGACGCCGTCGGCTGACGCGCAGGCCTGGTTTGACCGCGGTCTGGTGTGGAGCTACGCGTTCAATCACGAGGAGGCCATTCGCTGCTTTGAGCAAGCGATCTCCGCGGACGGCCGCTTCGCGCTAGCGCATTGGGGCTTGGCTTACGCCGCCGGTCCGAACTACAACAAGCAGTGGGATGCGTTCGACGACCTCGATCTGCGCGCCTCGGTCAGTCGTGCCTACGAGGCGGCGCAGCGTGCGGCGGCACTGGCAGAGGGGGCGCCGGCAGTCGAGCGCGAGCTGATCGGCGCGCTGGCGGCGCGATACCAGTACCCCGAACCGGTGGATGACCTCGCCCAATGGAACACGGCTTACGCGGATGCCATGTGGGAGGTTTGGGCCGCGCACCCCGACGACCTCGATGTCGCCGCTTTGTGCGCTGACGCGCTGATGAACGTGACCGCATGGTCGTTGTGGGACCTGCGCAGTGGGGGGCCTGCCGAGGGTGCGCGCACGCCCGAGGCCAGAGAGGTGCTCGAGTCGGCGCTCGCCCAACCCGGTGGCATGACCCATCCCGGCTTGCTTCATTTCTACATCCACCTGATGGAGATGTCACCGACGCCAGAGGCGGCGCTAGACGCGGCCGACGCGCTGCGCAGCCTCGTCCCCGATGCCGGCCACCTGATCCACATGCCGACCCACATCGACGTGCTGCTGGGCGACTACGGGCGCGTGATCGCCGACAACGAACGCGCGGTCGCCGCCGACGAGCGCCACGCGGCGCACGTCGGTCGGGTCAACTTCTATGCGCTCTACCGTTCACACGACCACCATTTCAGGATCTATGGCGCGATGTTCGCCGGCCGCCGAGCGATCGCGCTGACGGCCGCCGACGCCCTCGCCGCTTCGCTGCCGGAGGATCTCCTGCGTGTGGACACCCCGCCGATGGCGGACTGGCTCGAGAGTTTCGTCCCGATGCGCTTACACGTGCTCGTTCGCTTCGGCTTGTGGCGGGAAATCATCGACGAGCCGCTTCCCGCCGACCCGGAGCTGTACAGCGTCACGACGGCCCTGACTCACTACGCCAAGGGCGTGGCCTTTGCTGCGCTCGAGCAGACTGCCGAGGCTGAGCGCGAGCGTGAGCAGTTCACTCTGGCGGTCGCGCGAGTTCCTGACACGCGCTACCTGTTCAACAACACCGCACGGGACATCCTTGCCATCGCACGCGCGATGCTCGACGGCGAGATCGCCTACCGCGAGGGAGACTATGAAAGCGCCTGGGCTGCACCTGCGACGCGCGATCGAGCTCGACGACACGCTGCCCTATGACGAGCCCTGGGGATGGATGCAGCCAACCCGGCACGCCTACGGGGCACTGCTGCTCGAGCAGGGCGAGCTCGAGCGTGCACTCGACACGTACGCCGCGGACCTCGGACTAGACCAGACACTCCCGCGAGCCTGCCAGCATCCGAACAACGTGTGGAGCCTGCGCGGCTATCACGAATGCCTCACCCGCCTGGGGCGCACCGACGAAGCGCAGAGGACCCAGGTGCAGCTAGATCGTGCGCTCGCCGCAGCGGATGTCGAGATCCCGTCGTCGTGCTTCTGCCGGCTGCGGCATTAGTCAGGCTCTAGTCGCGGTTGTGATGGCGTGGGACCAGTGATCCAGGTAGGCGTCGTATTCGGCTGCGAAGTCGGCCAGCCATAGGTCGCCGTCTTCGGTCAGTGCGGTCATGTCATACGTCACGGCCGCGGCCGTGTTTCCGTTCCCGTCATCGGCGCACGTGACCTCGATCGTGCCCGCTCGGATTCCGGGGGCTACGACTCCGTACTTGATCGAATGGCCGCTCCCGCGTCCGATGACCACCCAGGTCAGCGGACCGTGCTCACGCGTCTCGAAGACGGTGCCAGGCTCGGTCTCGTCGCTGGTGGGCACCGGGAAGGTCGGATTCCAGCCGTGCGCCCAACGACGCTCGCCCGACGGTGTGAATAGCTCGATCGCTTCTGATGGGGGGAGTTGCACGGCGACGGTCCCATGCAGCCGGATCCGACGATGGTTGCGCCCCGTCACGTTTCGCCCGATTCGGCTTCGCCCAGCGTGTGCGCGTCGGAGGCCGTGAGCATGAGCCCGTACACGTCTTTCAGCTGCCTGATCACCTCGAGCGTGTCTTCGCCGAACGGCGGGCTGCCCTCGAACGCGTGCAGCACGATGCCTTCCAGTAGATCGCCGAGCGTGAGGTCGAGGTACTCGGCAAGGCCTTTGAGGACTTTGAGCATCCGCGCCTCGAGTCGGACCCCGGTCTGTACACGGGTAATCGTCTGCATGGTACCAGTGTACCAAGGTACGCAGGCGATGGCGTGACGTCCGGCTGCTCGCGCTCTCGCTGACCTCTCCTCCTACCGGCCTCCAACCGAGTCCAACCGATCCCGAACCAGCGGGCGCGACGGTGTCGCTCGAACCGATCACACCGGGTGATCGAGAAACCCGACCCGGGCCGAGGATGAGCATCAACCACCACCGTCTGAAGGCGATACCAGCCGCGCTGATAGCGCTCGTCGTCAGCGCCCCGGGTACCGCTTCGGCGAGGCAGGAGCTCAATCCGCCTGAGAACACGACCGCATCGCCGCCCACGACCGCATCGCCGCCGCTGGCGATCCGGATCATTCGGATCTCCGATTCCAGAGGCATTAACTGGGGTACGTGCGCACGGCAGCGAGCGACAACGCCCACAGCTGTTCGGCGGCGTCTGGGTCGAGCGCGTACGGGGCGGCGCCCGAGGGAGCGGTGCCGACCGTCCCGGGCTCTAGCTTCTCGGCCTCGTTGCAGTCCTCGAAGTAGCGACCGCCGATGCCCTCGAGCTGGGGGGACGTTGCCAGGAGCACGCTCGTGGCCGCGCCTTGGGCGATCGTCTTGAACCGGATCGGCGCGCCGTTGATCGTCTGGGTCGTCGCCCCTGTCGTCGCCGCGGTGGCGCGCAATTGGGCGACCTGCTCTTGATCCATGTAGCGAGCCAGGTTTGTCTCCATGATCCCGCCCGGGTGGACGGCGTTGGCGGTGATCCCGTCGGCCGCCCAGTGGTTGGTCGCCCCGACCGCGAACAGCACGTTGGCGGTCTTGGACTGGCCGTAGGCGAGCCAGGGGTCGTACGGACGCGAGCTGAAGTTGATGTCGTCGAACACGACCGGCGAGCGGAGGTGTCCGCGGGAGCTGAGTGACACGACCCGCGCGTTCCCGGCTGCTGCGAGCGAGTCGTGGAGGCCCAGCGCGAGCGCGAAGTGGCCGAGATGGTTCGTGGCGAACTGGAGCTCCCAGCCGTCCGGGGTCAGCTCGAGCGCCGGCAGCGCCATCACGCCAGCGTTGTTGACGAGGATGTGGAGCGGTCCGGTCCAGGTGGCGACAAATGCGGTGACCGAGGCAGGATCGGCGAGGTCGAGCGGTCTCACGTCAACACGGCCGTTCTCGGTCGCGTTTCTGATCTCAGTCGCGGTGCGCTCGCCGGCGTCGGTGTTGCGAACGGCCAGCGTGACCGCAGCGCCGGCACTCGCGAGCGCCTGCGCGGTGTCGACGCCGATCCCGGACGAGGCGCCGGTGACGATTGCCTGCCGGCCCGAGAGATCGATGCCCTCGATCACCTCGGTGGCCGTGGAGTCGAATCCAAATGGGGTCTGAATGCGCGTGGTCGATGTCATGGCACCAGTGTTCACGGCGAGGCCGTCGCGGACAAGAGATCCGTTGATCCTGGTAGCGACAGGACCAGGATCAAAGCTCGAGGCGCGCGTATCGTTGTCAGCAACTTGGCCTCCGAGAACCTGATCGGCGAGTACCTGCGTGCGCGCCGCGAGCTCCTGCAGCCCGCGGATGTCGGGCTCCCGCAGCTGGCGGGCCGCCGGCGCGTGCCCGGCCTCCGTCGCGAGGAGGTCGCGATGCTCGCCGGCGTCAGCGCGGACTACTACGTGCGGCTCGAGCAGGGGCGTGACCAGCATCCGTCCGCCCAGGTGCTCGACGCGCTCGCGCGAGCGCTACAGCTGGACGACGACGCAACCGCGCACCTCCAAACTCTCGCCGCGCCCGCCGCGCGCCGGCGGCGGCGCCCGAGCCCAAGACCGGAGCGGGTGCCCGCCGGGATCCTCCAGCTGATTTCGACCTGGCACGAGACGCCCGCGTACGTGTACGGCCGACGTATGGACGTGCTCGCGGCGAATCCAATCGCGACCGCGCTCGCTCCCTACTACACCCCCGGTGAGAACCTGGTGCGAGCGACCTTCCTGGACCCGCGGCTCCGTGACCGGTACCGGGACTGGGACCGTGCCGCCGCCGCGATTGTCGCGGCGCTGCGGGCGCTCGTCGGCCCCGATGCCGACGATCCGCAGTTGAACGAGCTCGTCGGGGAGCTGTCGGTGCGTAGCGAGCGTTTCCGCCAGCTGTGGGCTCGCCACGACGCTCGACCGAAGCGCAGTGGAACGACACACATACAGCACCCCCAACTCGGCGGTCTGGAGCTCAGCTACGAGAAGTTGCCGATCCCCGGCGCCGATCGGCAAACGCTGTGCATCTATCACGCCGCGCCGGGCAGCTCGAGCGCTCGGGCGCTCACACTACTCGCGACGGCGACGGCGACGGCGACGGCGACGGCCACCGAGCCGTACGAGCGCGAGATAACCCGCTCGGCGCCAACAACCTGACGTCACTGCCCGCCGAATCTGCGTTCGCCCCGCGGCGACGTCGGTCGCTGTACGGTCTACGATTGCGGTCCAACCGTGGCACTACGAAGAGCGGAGCGAGCCGGGAGCTAGGGAGACGGTCATGGGGATCTACGGCGACCAGATACTCCCGCGGATTATCAACGCGGCCTGCGGGATGAAGGTAGTGGAGCCGCTGCGGCGCCGGGTCTGCGAGGGTCTTGCCGGAGACGTCGTTGAGATCGGTTTCGGCTCGGGACACAACGTGCCGTTCTATCCGGCGACCGTCACTCGGGTTGCTGCAGTCGAGCCCGCAGACCTGGGATGGAAGCTGGCCGATGGGCGCCTGAGGGCAACAAGCGTCCCGGTGGCTCGCGCCGGGCTGGATGGTCAGTCTTTGCCGTTCGAAGACGACACTTACGACGCCGCTCTCTCCACTTGGACGCTGTGCACGGTTCCCGACGCTGTCGGCGCGCTTCGCGAGCTGCGACGGGTCCTCAAGCCCGGTGGGACGCTGCACTTCCTCGAGCATGGGCTGGCCCCGGACGAGCGAGTGCGCCGCTGGCAGCATCGCCTCGACCCGGTGCAGCAGAGGCTCTTCGGCGGCTGTCATCTCACGCGCCCAATCGTCGACCTGCTGAGGACCGCGGGCTTCACGATCACAGAACTCGACGTGTTCTACGAGAAGGGCGCTCCGAAGCCGATGGGCGCCGACTCGCTCGGCACCGCCCTGTCTCCCTAGCATCGGTCGCAAGTGTCTTGGACGCGTTCAGGATCACTGTCCGAGACGCTTGTCACACAACGCCTCGCCGACCCGGATTAGCGTAGAGGTCGCAGAGGGGTTCGAGTTTTGGGAGTGCCCTGGGGGCGGGGGTTTGTTCACCGTTCGCTAGAGCCAGGGTGGCCCGACGCTAACGCGATTGGAGGGCGGGGGATAATGGCAACGGCATTCGGCATCTTGCTGTTCGTAGTCGTTTACGGAGCGGTCGCATACGTCGTCTATTCAGATGTGACTGAGGAGCGGTCCAGCCGGCACCGGGGGTGGGCTCGAGGCCGCCGGCTGGGCGGTGGGCGACCGGTTACTGCTCGGAGGAGTCTTGGGCAAGCAGATCTGCGGCGATGATTGAGTGGCACGGTGCGAGCAGGTCACGTACTTGCTGGCTGACCTGGTCGACGACGATGCTCGCGCCGACGTAGCGAGCGCGGGTGCGCTCGATCAGGGCCTTCGCGGCCGACGCCTGGCTGCCGGTCTCAAACCAGTCGTCGACGAGCGCGACCGCGTCGCCGGGGCCGCACGAGGCCAACTGCAGACGCAGCACGCGACCGTTGCCGCGGTAGTCGCCGCCGGTGGTCTCAGTGACCAGATCAGCATCCACCATCGGTCGCACGATGCCAGACCGCGTTTGAAAGACGCGACCACACCGGTATCGGCCTCGTCTACCTCGGCTCCTATGTGCCGGGCCCCAGCGTTGGCTGGCCGGGAGAAGACGGCGATCCTGCGCGTCGATGTCGACTGACCGTCTCAGCACGCTCGCGGTGGATTGCGGCAGCATCGTCCGCGCTGTGTCGCTCAGGCTCGAAAACTGGTCCCGTTGCTCACATCTGCGGAGTTGACCGACGCTGCAACCGCATTGATTTTGACGGGGCGACGATTGAAAGGGTTCTATGACGCTGACATATGAGCACGGTGCCGTGAACACGATGATTCGTCAGGGACAGTCATTCGACCAGATCGAGGATTACATCAACGCTCTGGCCCTCCCGAGCGCGCACCTCGACGCGCTATGGCTCCTGGCGTGGGCGGAGGCGACGGACCCTGAGACCCGGAGCCGGCTGATCGCCGACACGCTATCTGGCCTTGCTCAGGCATCCGGCTACTGACCAGCGCCGTTGACTGAGGCTGGATGTGGTCAGTCCAGCGCGCCGACCGGCAGCACGAAGCGGACCGGCGTCGTGGCGGACGGGCGGTCAGTGAGGCGCGAGCCGTGCAAGCCGCGGTGGCCCGCCGGCGGCCCGGTTGTTTCGGGTGTTCCCGCATGGGCCGTTATCCAGTCCATGACCGCCGGGAAGTCGGAGCCCGCGGCGAGGATCGCAGCGCGCTCGATGACCACTCCTCCCGACGAGTGCGGTCGCGACAATTTGGTGACCAAGGCGTTGATCTCGCTCTCGTCCATGTCTTACACCGTAGTCCCTTCAAGCGGTCGGGGCCAGCGACGGGACGGCCGCCTCAGGGTCACATGACCAAGCGATCGCGGCAGGTCAGCCTCGGCCTCGGTGCATCCGGGATGCAGGTGGAGGAGTGTCGTCAGGAGGAGCAGCGGGGCGCCGGAGGCCCATGCCTGGGGACGCGATGCCGTGGGGAACGCCACGGGGACCGAGGTCAGCGGTCGCGGAAAGCCGGCGAAGACCTCGGGGATCCACGGCGGAGCGAGCATCGCAACGCGCAGCGGTCTTCCGGCCGGACTTCTCGGGGCGCCCGCCAACCAGCGACCCGGCGGGCGATCGGCATGCGCCTGTCCCGATAGCCCACGAGGTGACCTCCGTGCAGGCGTTGCGCTCACAGCATCCATCGACACTCCTCAAATGCCTCTCAGGCAGGGCGCTCACGGGCAGAGAGGTCAGGAAGAACCGGGCGAGCGCACATTGCGAACCGCTGAAGGAACGCGATGGACTCATTCACCGTACCACGTGCGAGCAAATTCCGAGTGCGCTGGTCGGGAATGTGTGGCGCTGGTGGGGAGGAGGGGTCCCCACGCTGCGAGGCGGCGGGGGTACGCAGCGGGCGGCTGTTCGAACCAGACCGGAACGTAGGCAGCGTAATCTGCTCGTGGCGATGAGCGTCGGTTCTGACGCAGTTACGTATGAAGGGCGGACCGCGTGGGCGCGGAACCTGGCTGCGCCCGTCCGGAGCTTTCTGAGCACGGAGACGGGCGGCGGGCTCGCGATGTTGGGTGCCGCGATCGCGGCGCTGCTGTGGGCGAACTCTCCGTGGTGGCACTCCTATGAGTCGGCGTGGACGACGACACTGTCGGTCCGTGTGGGGAGTGTGGGGATTGCGATGGACCTTCGCCACTGGGTCAACGAGGGCCTGATGACTTTGTTCTTTCTCGTCGTGGGTCTTGAGGCCAAGCGCCAGCTCGATCTCGGGGAGCTACGCGAGCGGCGGCGGCTGGCAATTCCGGTGGTCGGGGCGATCGGGGGGATCACGGTGCCGGTTGTGATCTACCTGGCGTTCAACGCGGGTGGAGCGGGCGCTCATGGCTGGGCGGCGGCGATGTCGACCGATACGGCGTTCGCGCTCGGAGCCGTGGCCTTGGTGACTCCGCGGACCGCGACCCGGATCCGCGTGTTCTTGTTGACGCTGGCGGTGGTGGATGATCTCGCGGCGCTGGTGGTGATCGCGGTCGTCTACACCGAGCATGTGTCGTTCGTGGCGCTGAGCGTCGCCGTCGCGCTGTTCGTCGGACTGATCGCGTTGCGTTACGCGCCGTTCGGGCGGCGTGCAGTTTCCATCGGCCTCGCGGTTGGGGTCTGGGTCGCGATGCTGAAGTCCGGGATCGACCCGGTCATCTCTGGACTGGGGATCGGCCTTGCGACGAGCGCGTACCCGCCCTCGCGCGAGGACCTCGAGCGGGCAACAGCGCTGACCCGATCGTTCCGCGAGCAGCCGACGCCGGAGCTCGCGCGCTCGGCGCAGCAGAGTCTGCAGTCGGCGATCTCGCCCAACGAGCGGCTCCAGTACGACCTGCACCCCTGGACGAGCTACGCGATCGTGCCGTTATTCGCGCTCGCCAACGCCGGGATCCATCTGACCAGCAAGCTGATGAGCGACGCCGCCTCCTCGCCGATCACGCTGGGAATCCTGATCGGGTACATAGTCGGCAAGCCGATCGGCGTCTTTACCGGCTCTTGGCTCGCATCTCGTCCCGTCCTCCACGGACCGCGGGCGCTGATCAGCGGGCCGGTGCTCGTCGTGGCCGGCGCGTGCGCGGGGATCGGCTTCACCGTCTCGCTTCTGGTCTCCAGTCTCGCGTTCACGGGCGAGCGGCTCGACGAAGCGAGGTTGGGAACGCTCGCCACTGTCCTGGTGGCACCGGCGGTCGCGTGGGTCCTGACGCGGGTCGTCAATCGCTTGCCAAGCGCAGTACGAGCACGACAGATCGGGGGCACCGCCGAGGACATCCTTGATCTCGTCGATGAGGTCGACCCCGACCGCGACCATATCCGTGGTCCGGACGACGCGCCGGTAACGCTCCTCGAGTACGGCGACTTCGAGTGTTCTTACTGTGGCCAGGCCGAGCGCGTGATTCGCGAGCTGCTCGCTTCGCATGGCGATGACGTGCGTTACGTATGGCGCCACCTTCCGTTAAATGACGTCCACCCCAGCGCGCAGCTAGCGGCAGAGTCCGCTGAGGCCGCCGCGGCCCAAGGCAAGTTCTGGGAGATGTACGACATCCTGCTCGAGCACCAGGACGCGCTGGGGCCGCGCGATCTCGCGCGCTACGCCAACCAGCTTGGATTGGACGTCGAGCGGTTCCGCGACGAGCTTCGACGGCGGGAATACTCGTCGCGCGTGAGTGAGGACGTCGCCAGCGCCGACGAGAGCGGTGTCTCTGGCACGCCGACGTTCTTTATCAACGGCCGTCGCCATTACGGGGCCTACGACATCGACGCCCTCAGTGACACGGTTCGCGCAGCCAAGACCAGAGCCCGGCAGGTCGCCCTCGCGACCGCGCCGGTCTAGGCTCACGCCAAAGGTGTGGCAGTGCTCACCGGTGGGCGTGACGGACGATGCGCGCGGCGCGCGACCGCGTCAGCGTGTGCCTCGGGTTCGTCGCTTCCCTTTCAGTGCGGCCGGCTGTTTTCGAGCGGCCGCAAAGATCGCTGCGGTGTCGGGGTCGATGTAGTAGTTGGTGCCCCCGTCCGGTCGGCCTTCGGTGTCGATCGGGAGGATGCGATCGAGGTGGCGCGAGTAGCGGCCCGGCCAGGCGAGGATCCCCGCGACTCCGTGGGCCCCTTTATCGAGGCCCAGCCGTCGGGCGATCGTCTCGCCGGCGAACCGCTCACCGGGCGCGTCGAGAAGAAGGTCGAACAGTTCGCGGGCTGGGGGTGCGAGCTTGTGATACAGCCAAGCGGCCTGGTCGGCGTCGTCCGCTGACCAGGCGCTCGCGTCGGAGCGGTGGCGACGGCCGCGACGCCCCCGGCCGCTTGACTCTGCAGTCCCAGGTTCCGCCGTCAGGAAGTGCGCGAACCAGGCATAGAACTCCGGCACGCGCTCCTCGGGTACGGCAACCGTGATCTGCTTATCGGCCACCTACTAGACCTCGGTGATCTCGGGTGTCTGTCCGGAGGTCTCGGCCGGTGTGTCGTGGGCCTCGCGTCGCTCGGTCCGGTGAGCACACCCGCGGCCATGTCCATGGCCGTGGCGGCGATGCTCGTTGCGCCTTTCCCGGCGGCCGCGACCGGCCAGGAATCGGGCGAAGAACGCGTGGAACTCCGCGAGGCGCTCCTCGGGAACGTCGACCGTGACCTGCTTGTACGTCGTGGATGTGGGTTGTGAGATGGCTTCCATCTCCTACTCCTTTGTTTGCTTACGATTGCAAGCATATCACAAGTAAATACTTAAGTAAAGAGTGGAGATGCGTTCGGGATACACGCTCGCGCGACCGCGGCTCTGGATCAGGTCGCTGCCTCCAAGGACGCCCCCGCAGACTTTGTCCAGGCGGTCGACGCGGCGCGGGCGGTCGCGGCGCGGCGATCCTGGCCGATGACGGATACCGGCAACTCGTGCACGACATCGCCGTGACCGAGATGCTGACGGAGATCGACGGCTGCCTCGCGCCGGAGTCCGGTTAGCGCACGGGCCGCGAAGCGCAGGACCCGTGCCTAACCGCTAGCGGCAGAACGGCGCCGCGGCGGTAGGCCGCGGCGCCGGCAAATGCGTCTGCGTCAAGCACGCTCGCGACCGAGCGTGCGCATTCTTTGTCCCGGAGCTGTTTCAGAATCCGCGTACAGCCGCGTCAGCGGCCTGAGCAAGCTCCGTCGCCGCGGCGAAGAACGCGTTCGATTGGCCCGTGAACAGTCCGGTCGCGGTGAGGAAGTTGACCGCCGCCATGGCGCCCCCGTTCTGGGATAGCGTCGGGCGGACGATCGAGCAGGCCGGCAGGTCCTTGTCGATGAACACACACGGCCTCGGGAAGATGTTGTTCGGCCGCGTGGTCTCAAGGTTCTGCTTCTTGAGATTGGGGAAGAATGTCCCCGTCTCAGGGTCTCTGACCCCCGCCAGCGGGGGTTCGACCACATTGGCGGCAGTGTCCTGCCAGACCCCGAAGTGATCGACCTCGGTTCCGCCGATGCTGACGACGATCCGCAGGACCTCGACGTCCGTGACCTGTAGCGCCAGCGTGCTGTACAGGCTCGAGCCTCCCTGCTCGATCATCGCGAAGTGGAACGCCGCGCTGTTCGCGATCGCCTGCATCCGCGACTGCTTGGCCGTCTTCGGAGGAACGGGTTGGCTCATGTTCGGCGGCGTGTCCTCGTCGTTGAGCGGGATCGCCGGCTGGTCAGTGATTGTCACCGCCTGTCCGAACTTGGCCCCGAAGTCAGGGTTAGTCGTCGAACGGTAACGCAGGTACCAGCTCGTATCGACGTTGAGGTGCATGAGGTTCGTGAGCCGTGCCCGGCCTTTGAGAGCACCCGTCGCTTGGCTTCCCTTGAGCTTACGGAACGGCTCCAGGTTCACCGGGGAGGCTCCCTTGGAAACCAAGTAGGCATTGAGGAAAGCCGCGTGGCTTCGCTCGTCACGCGTGTTACCGGAGATGTACGCCGGCTGGTCAGAGTCGATGTTCTCCGTCGCGGCGACGTACGCCGGGTTGCCGCCGTTGGCGCCGCCCAGCTCGTTGTACTGCTCCCACAGGTCCGTCTCCAGGATCTCCGCCGCCGCCAGGAACCTCAGGATGGCGATGTCGCCCTCGGTCGGTCCGCTTGATTTCGCGCTGGCGGAAGAGGCCGCGATCGCCGACACCGGCACAGCCGCGGCGCTCGCGAGAGCCGCCTGTTTCAAGAACGAGCGTCTCCCGACGACTCGCTGCCACAGCGCCTGCAGCTCCTGATCTTGCACGGAGGTCTCTGATGGCGCGCCAGGGCGCACGTCTTGCACAGTCATGTGTATGTCCTCCCGCTTGTGAAGACAGTTATTGGTAATTACAACCTGGTGCCCACACGGGCGTCACCCGAGCGTCCCGATCTGCCGGTGCGCCGACTCGGGTGAAATCGATGATGGATAAGAACCGAGCTAGTCCAGCTGTCACGCGGCCGCTCGAGGGATCTTCGACCCTTATCCTCCCCGGACGCCGCCACCCGCGAGTTCCTTCCCGAAAGTTTCTCGCTCGCTCGTGACTCGGCCGGCTCAGCTAGTTGCGGAGGCGCGGGCGGTCGGCACCGAACCGGTTGACCACGCGCGGCAACCGTGCCGCCGCGTCGGATGGCAGAGCACCCGGCCCTGCTGGCCGCTGTCCGGACCGAGGCGGCGTCAGATGAAGTCGTGGCCAGTGAGCACGTAAACGAACGGAACGAACGGAACGATCGACGCGATCGCCCACGTCAACTTTTCGACGAGTCCCATGTCGCGACGGACCAGGAGATTGATCCAGATAAGCACCACCGCGACCGGGTGGAGGATGCAGAGGATTAACTCGAGGATCTTCTTCATCAGGTTCGCTCTTGAGCGTTCTCACGTAGCTACCCGCGGGAGCGGGAGAAGACACGGGCTGATCGCGACGCGTTTGTGCCGTCAGCCGGCCGCGCGGGAGCGCCTCAGCACGCGGGCGATCAAGTTGCGTGTGATCGCGACGAGGCGGGGATCTGGCGCGCGCGGTGCGTCGGGCGACGCACTGGGCACCGGCTCGAGGCCAAGCTCCCAACCCATCGTGCCGGTGTTGAACACGATCGCTCCGGAGCGCGCCGTGTAGATCGTGGTGTCGGCGAGGTCATCGCCGGGGCCCGGGACCGGCTCGTTCGGCTCGGGCGTGAAGCTCTCGCAGGGCGCCGCGCCGCGGCCGACGAGCCGCGTCCCCGCGGGCGTGAGCGGGGTGCGTTGGTCGAGCTCGTAGCCCACAATTCCCGGGATCCGCGTCGCCGCCCCGATGCCGGTGCGGGCGAACAGCCATGCCGGCTGCAAACCCGGTGCTGGCGACCATGAGTAGTAGAGGTACGTGGAGGGTCCCGGCTGGTGCACGCGGGGGGTGGTGCATCCGAGGTAGGCCGACTCCGTCAGCTGCGCGCCGCGGCCCGGGAACGGTCCGGTCCGATCGGATCGGTTGGGATCAAGCGACGCGTGTTCCTTGTAGGCGATGATCACGTGGCCCGGCTGGCCGGCTTCGCTCGAGGCCGGGCCGGCGCCGCCAAAGCGCACCCGCCAGCCGAGCGTGTCCGAGCCCAAGAACAAGAGGCTCGTCCCCGCGTCACGGGCGCGGGCAAAGGCGTTCTCCTGGCGGTCGGACCAGTACTCCGAGTGCCCGAAGTCGATCAGCGCGCGGTGCCCGGTCAGCTGCGAGGGGTCGGTGTCGACCGACTCGCTTGTGGTGTACGACAGCGGATAGCCGTAGCGTTCGAGGAAGCGCACCATCGCGACGTCGCGGGAGAAGAACTCCCCGGCTCCGGTGATGCCGTCATACGGACGGTCATAGGACACCGCGACACCCTGCGTGGTGCCCGTCACGCCGACTCGGTCCGCACCCCCGGGGTATAGGCTGTCGCCGCCCCAGCCGTTGTACGCCTCGTAGGTCGCTGTCGGGAGTTGCGCCAACAGCGGTTGCGGGCGGGTGGCCTGCACGACGAACAGGCAGTCGCGCGCCCCTCCGCTGGTCGAGAGCTTGGCGATGTACACGCCGCTCGGCAGTGCCGGCGGGATCACGAAGCTGAGCGTCGGATGCCAGTCACACTCGGTCAGACCGGTCTCGGGCTGGTGCGTGCACGGTGGCTGGGCGACGATCGGCAACGTGTCGCTTGCGAGCACCTCACGCCCGCCGGTTCCCGCGTACCAGCCCATCCGGTAGACCCGAATCCGGACGCCCCGTGCGCCGGGCGCGCTCACGTAGATCCGCTCGGTCTGGCCGGGGCGAACCGCCTGCTCGGCGACATAGCCGGTCACCGACCCATAGAAGTGCCCGCCGACGTCCGCGGCCGGGCCGGGCAGTCGCCACGCTGTCGTGCCCGGATGCGCGTTCTCCTCGGCGACCGTCGGCTGGCGACCACTGGTGGGCACCAGCCAGCGATACGGCGTGCGCGTACCGGCCGCCGGATCCGTGTGAGCGCTCCCACCACACCCGGTGGCAACGGACGCGAGCAAGGCCACCATCGTCACACACGCACGCCCCGCCCCGAACGGGCGACGCGCGGCGAGTGTGGCGGCAAGTTCGAGGTCGCGGTAGCAGAGAGACCATGCAGGCTAAGCGCGCAGCTCCCGGCGGTGTAGCGCCAGTTGTAATCGCCCATCCGCGCGCCGAGGGCCTCGACATTAACTGGTGCGCCCGGGGGCCGAGCCGTTCGGTGTCCTCGAGAGCGTCCGCGCCGACGACGACACGATCAGGCACCGTCAGTGTTGTACGAGGTGTCGGCGGCTTAGACTCGGCTGGTGGCGAGCCGTGTCCGCGTGACGGCTCGCGCTGCTAGTGCGACGCTACTGAGATCGAGGAGCACACCGTGACCCAGATTCACAGTACGCGAGGAGCACCTGATCGAGACATACCGCAAGAAGGCGAAGCACTACGACATCACGTCGCAGTTCTACCCCGTGCCCGGCTACCCCCAGCGGGCCCACCGCCGCCGGGCCATACAAGCACTCGGACTTCGCCCGGGTGCCAGCGTGGTCGAGATCGCCTGCGGTACCGGTCTGAACTTCTCGCTGATCGAGCAAGCGATCGGACCCGACGGCCGGATCATCGGCGTCGATCTCACCGACGCGATGCTCGCGCAAGCCCAATCTCGGATAGACACCAAGGGCTGGAGCAACATCAGCCTCGTTCAAGCCGACGCGGCCGAGTTCGACTTCCCTGCCGAGGTCGACGCCATCCTGTCCACATACGCCCTCTCGCACGTGCCTGAATGCGCAGATGTCATCGCGCACGGCGCCGCGGCCCTCTCCCGCGGTGGGCGCTGGGTCGTGCTGGATCTCAAGGTGCCCGACGATGCGCCCCGGTGGCCAGCGCAGCTCGGAATCGCGCTCGTACGGCCGTTCGGCTCCATCGACGAGTGGATCGCGCGCCGTCCGTGGCAGGCGATTCGCGCAGCTATGCAGGATGTGCTGGACGACCTCTCCTGGACCGAGTTGGTCTTCGGGACCGCATTCCTCGCTGCCGGCTCCCGCGGCTCTCGGACCGTCGATGAACACCGCCGGGGAGCAGCCATGCGCGACGAGCCGAAGTCGAGCCCGCGCGCTTAGGAATCCGGGCCGCCCGGCGTACCGGACTCGACCGCAGCCTTGATCCCCGCCATCTCGCGATCCATTACGCGTCGGATCCTGCCTCCGAGAACACGGCCAGGGATCGCGCGCATGACGTTCTCGAGGTCGACCTCAACCCACATCTTGGCCTCGGTCTGCCTACCGTCAGTCGGCTCGAGCTCCATTCCCCAGCGCGCCGCGGAAGTGCCCATCGGCCCGGCGAACGCCACGCAGCGGGGCGCCTCGACCTCGGTCACGCGCTGGGCCCGGTAGCGGGTGGACCCAAATATCCCCTTCGCCCGCTGCTCGACCCGGGAGCCGGGCTGAAGCGGACCCCCTCCGTCAACCCAGCATTCGCGAACCGTTGGCGCCCACTCCGCCCAGCGCCCGACGTCACAGACATACGCCCATACCTCTTCGACGCTGCTGGCGATTGTTATGCGGCTTTCGCATCTGACCGCCATGGCGCGTCCTTTGTGTCGATCACTTTCGGTTGCGTAAGGTCGTCGGCGAGGCTACATCTTGACTGAGACGCCACCGGGTGCACTCCGATGGCGAGGACGCGCGAGGGCGTGGTCTTGCATACTCTCGCCGCATGTCCGATATCTCCCAACTCGTCGCGGCGATTGACGGCCGCCTGGCTGACATCGCTGCTGAGATCGCGGCGCTTGACGCCGCTAAGGCGGAACTCGCCGCTCCACGCGGCGGAGGCCAAGCGCGCGCGAACGTCACCGAAGCCACAGCGACTCGGGCGCGCCGTCGAGCGGGACGCTCTCGTCTGACGCTGTCGCCGACGGCTCCGGAGCCGAGGATCCGAAGCAGCGAATCCGAGTCAGCCACGGCCGCGCGGGACGTCGCGAGCACGGTGGCCCCGAAGCGCCCGGTGAAGAAGCGGTCGTCAACCGCGAGGCGCCGGCGCCGCGGCAGCGCCGTCGGGGCCGAGATGCTTGAGGAGCTCTTGGGCAACACCCCCACGGGGTTGAGCGCGAATGCGATCGCCCAGCAGGTCGGTGCCGGCTACCAGCGGACCCTCACGCTGCTGCACGAGCTCGAGGCGGCCGGGCAGGTCCGCCGGTCGGGATCGCGCCGCTCGACCGTGTGGCAGCTGATCACCGAAGAGGAGCAAATCGCGCGACGCGCCGCCGAGCTCGAGCGCCAAAGGAGCGCGCCCAGTCAACGCCGGGGGAGGGCCAGAGCCTCCTAGTCTGCGCTCAGGGGCACGGTCGGTACGGCCGGCCGTCGAGCGAGACTCCGTAGAGCACGCCACTGATCCCCAGGCGCGCGTCGTCGGCACAGAAACCGGGGTAAAGCCTCGCCTTGTACTCGGCGTCGAGGACGGGCTTGTCGGCGGTGAGGTAGGGCTTGAACGCGCCGCACTCGTGGTACTGGTTGCATTGCTCGTCGAGCACGCCGTCAAAATAGGGCTCGAGCGCGCGTGCCTGACCGGGGTCGTTCTTCTGGAGCACCGCGAGCCCGAGCCCGTGGACAGTGCGCGCTACCCACTCGTCGTAGCGCAGCTGCTCGCGAGCGGTGATCGGGAACCCTGATCGGTTCGCGTAGGCGTCAATGTTGTCGGGCTCGACTGCGTCAAACCGCTTGTGGGCGCACATCTCGAACCGCGCGCGCATGATCGGTTCCAGGACCTGCAGCCGGCGGATGTCAAGCCAGCGTTCGCCGGGCCACCCGTTGGACCGGCCCAGCACAGAGCGCGGGAAGCGGCGCGCATCGGGCCGGAATTGCTCCCAGGTGCCGACGTCGATGTAGCAGACGACAAACCGCCCCAGCCGATGTAGGCGTGCTACCTCCGCGGCGCCGGTCTCAAAGCCGTCGATGTCGTAGATCGCGACCCGGTGGGAGTTGTCGATCCTCCCGGTGAGCTGCCAGTACCAGGTGGGATGCGCTGGCAGGGCCGGCGGCTTGCTCGCCCCGCTGCCCCGAGCGAGACCCAGCGGCGCCGCTATCAAGACCACCCCTACGACGGTCCCGATGAGAACCCTAAGGCGGCGGGCTCGATCGGACATGTCCTAAAGCATGGACGATTGTGCTTTGGGCGTGTCGTAGAGATTCTGGGGCTACGAGGCCGGTGGCTCGCTTGTCGGCGTCATGGGACCTGCCGTCACGGATTCCGCGGTGACGACGAGAGGCGGGCGGGCTCGGTCGGCCGCGCGGTGTTGCCACGGGCGCGCCGGCGCTGAAGTTTTTGTCATCTACGCGCAGACGGCCCGAATGCGAGTAGAGTCGGAGGTCAGCTGGCCCTGCGGCCGGGATTCTCACCCCAAAGCTCGAATGCCGCCGACGACGCGTTGTGCGTCACGAGGCGAGGGGCGTGGGTAACTGGTTTTGACTGCGGGGCCGGTGACCTGTCTTTAGGGATTGCCTGATGGGCCCGGCGGGCTTGTCCCAGTCTGGTTAGACGCGCGAGGGTTTCGCCCTCTTCCTTTGCGCGCGGTCCCAAGAGAGGGACGGGAAGGCGTGCAGATAGTGACGAGGACCGAACAGGATTGGCCGGCGCGCAGGCGCGGCGGGTTGGCTGATGATCGCGGTTCGCGGCGGGTTTCCTCAGCAGCATCGACGTTTTCCTGGTCGTCAAGTCACGCGCTGTCGTGAGCGCTCGCTGAGCCGTGGGACTCAACGCGAAACACGACGAGATGTCAGAAACAGATCTTGAGGGCCTTGAAGAGGTCAAGGATCTGATCGCACGCGGGCTCCACCTCGGGGTCCTCACGCACGCCGAGGTTGCGACCGCCACGGCCGAGCTTGGTCTCGAGGACGCCGACGTCGAGGAGTTGCACGATCTGTTTGAGCGGTCTGAGATCGAGCTGCTCGACGAGATCGACCCGGCGGCTGCGCCGGGCCAGGTCATCGAGCGGGCGCCGGAGAAGCGAACCCGGCGCAAGACCCCGTCACATCTGGAGCCGGAGGCGACGACCGACGGTCTGCAGCTGTTCCTGAAGGGGATCGGCAAGGTGCGGCTGCTGACGGCCCGGGAGGAAGTTGAGCTCGCGAAGCGGATCGAGCGCGGCTCGTTTGAGGCAAAGCAGAAGATGGTGGAATCGAACCTGCGGCTTGTGGTCTCAATCGCGAAGAACTACCGCAACCAGGGTTTGCCGTTTCTTGACCTGATCCAGGAGGGCACGCTCGGTCTCGTCCGCGCGACCGAGAAGTTCGATTACCGCAGGGGGTTCAAGTTCTCGACCTACGCCACCTGGTGGATCCGCCAGGCGATCGCGCGCTCGCTCGCGGACAAGGCGCGCACGATCCGGATCCCGGTCCACATTGTCGAGAAGCTCAACCAGATCGGTCGCGCGCAGCGCAAGCTGGTGACCGGTCTGGGCCGCGAGCCGACCGCCGAGGAGATCGCCGAGGTGACCGGGATCGCGCCCGACGTGGTCGAGTCGATCAGGCGGTCCGCGCAGGCGCCGGTGTCGCTCGAGAAGCCGGTCGGTGACGAGGAGCAGTCCGAACTGGGCCAGTTGATAGCCGACGAGCGAGCCGAATCTCCCTACGAGCACGCCGCCGAGATCTTGACCAATGAGGCCCTGCGCGAGGCGCTCGGGAACCTCTCCTACCGCGAGCGGCGTGTGCTCGAGTTGCGCTACGGCCTCGGCGACCAGCGCCCACGCACACTCGACGAGATCGGGCGCACATTCAACGTCACGCGTGAACGGATCCGTCAGATCGAACATCAAGCGCTCAGCAAGCTCGAACGCCTTCCCCGGGCCCAGCAGTTGCGCGACGACACTGAGCTCTCTTCGAGCTCTGCGCCGCGCACCCTCAAGCGCTTCCCCTTAGAGCGAGCCGCAGAACTCTGAAGGGACTGCCGCGTCTGGCCAGCGGGAACCGAGGTGCTGAGAGGTCGAGGCGCTTATGGAAGCGCTGGCGCGGCGTTTTGGTGCCCGTAATATCGCTCTGTCAGGATCGAGGAGCTTTGCCACTGTTCGGAAAACACACCACGCCTGTCAGCGAAGAGGAGCGCCAGGCGGCGGCTGTTGACCTGGAGCGCATCGGACGCGGTGGGATCCCGCTCGGCGCCGAGCAGCGCCTGAAGCGGATCGCGGCCGCGGAGTCGGCCGTGTTCACCAGCGATCTGAGCGCCAAGGGGTACGCGGTGGCGCACGCGTCGGGTCTGACGCCGATTGCGCAGGTCATGGGTTCGTCGGTCGTCCAGCACGGATGGCAGAACTACGGTTGGCCCGGGTACGTAGGTGGGATCGCTGAGATGCCGGCATTCGCTGAGCCGTGGAACCTCTCGCGCCAGCGCTCCTTCGACCGTCTGCGCCAAGAGGCGCAGTTGGCAGGGGCCGACGCGGTGATCGGCATCGAGATGACCATGAAGCCCTTCCTCGGGGATTCGAGCAATGTCGAATATGCCGTCTTCGGCACGGCGGTCCGGGAGAACACGCCGGCGCCGCGGACAGCCTCGGGACCGCGGATGTGCGCGCTGTCGGGCCAGGACGTTGTCAAGCTGCGCCGCATCGGCGCCGCACCGGTCGGCGTCATCGGCCATACCTCTGTGGTGAGCGCGGCGCTCAGCGGCGCGGCAAATCGGATGATGCGCTCATGGTGGGGCAACCAAGAGCTAGTTGAGGTCACCCAAGGCGTCTACGCCGCCCGTCAGCTGGCGATGGACGAGGTGCGGCGTCAGGCTATCGCCGCCGGCGCGAACGAAATGGTCATCTCGACCCTGACCCACCAGATCGATCACCACGAGTACGACAACGCTGGTTACACCCAGCATCTCTTCATTGTCTCCATGCACGTGCTTGGCACCGCGATCGCCCTTGGCGCGCATGAGCCCCATCCCGCGCCTCTGGGCGAGCCGGTCATGTCGATCAACCTCGGCGCCTAACTTTAGGAGAACACCCATGTCGACCTACGACCCCACTAGTACCGAAGGCCTTGCCGAGCACGCCAGCGAGCGACTCCAGATGAACGCGCGCGGACTGTTCACGTCCGACCTCTCGGTCAACGAGTATCTATGTGTCGAGAGGGCTGGTTTCGAGCCGGTCGGTCTGGTGGTCGGCTCGAGCATTTACCACATCGGCTTTCAGCAATCGAGCTGGAAGGCCAGTCAGGAGATGGGCGTCCTCACGCAGGCGATGTACTCGGCACGAGAGCTGGCGATGACGCGGATGGAGGAGGAGGCCGATCAGCTCGGCGCCGACGGCATCGTCGGAGTCCGCCTCGACATCGGGCGCTACGAGTGGGGTGCGGACATGGCGGAGTTCATCGCCATCGGCACCGCGATTAAGCACAAGGGCGGCAAGGTGCACCGCGCACCCAACGGACGTCCCTTCACCAGTGACCTGTCCGGCCAGGCGTTCTGGACGCTGATGCAGACGGGCAAGCGACCTGTTGGCCTGGTCATGGGGAACTGCGTCTATCACGTCGCCCATCGCGGCATGCTCCAGTCGATGCGCCAAACCGGTCAGAACGTCGAGCTCGAGCAGTACACCCAAGCTCTGTACGACGCGCGCGAACTCGCGATGGAGCGTATGCAGAAAGAGGCCGAGGAGATCGGCGACGGCGTGCTCGGGATCGTGGAGGTCAAGCTAAACGAGAACAACCACGGGTGGGGGAGCCACGTCATCGAGTTCTTTGCCGTAGGCACCGCGGTGGTTCCCAACGAGCATGCCGATGAAGGTCAGCGGTTGCCGGATATCACCCCGGTCATCGACATTAACGACTGAGCCCGCGTGATCTGACCGGAGACGCGCACAGCTCGTGTGAGCTGAGGGTTCGCGGCGTAGAGCTACTCGAGCCTTCCCGTCGGCGGTGGTAGTGTCGTTCACGCGCTCAGCGAGCCCTAGGCCCCTCGTGCTTTCCGGGCGACTTCTTCGGTCCGAGGGGTGGAGAGGCAGTTGGCCATGGCGACGGCAACCAGGACACCAGCCGCGGGTCCGCGTCCCTGATGACCGCTTCGTCTTCACACGGACCGCTACGCCTCGGAACTTCCGCTGCTCGCCTGGACGAGCTTCAGGCCCAGGCCCAGTACGCACGCCAGCGGTATGACCTCTACAAGGCCAAGGCTTACGGCCCGCGGCTCACAAGTCCTGCTCGCCTGCGCGAGCTGGAGCGCGAGGCGTCGCGGACCGAAGCCAATCTCCGCTTCGCCAAGGCGCAGGCAAAACGTGATGCTGCCGCGGATGTGAACTGACCCCGGAACGCCGTGGGATGCCCGGCTTCTCCACGGTCGCGGGATGGTGGCTCCTCGGCGCGCGTCCAACGGGATCGACCTTCTGGGTAGGCTCCGGATGCGTCGACCTCGAGCCTTGCACCGGCGTCAGGCGGGGGCTCACGCGACGGAGTCACGCCACCAGTGAGCGGCACAGTTCGTAGAGTCTCACGCGCTCAGTGATGAGCGACCCTGGCCCCGAGGATCGCGCGGCGCGGCCGCTGGTGGGCGGGAGGCTGCTTGCCGAGATCACGAATCGGATCGTGGCGTTCGTGCGTGAGCACTACGGACGTGGTCCGATCAAGGCCAAGACTTATGTGCTGGACAACCTGATCGTGTGCGTTCTGACGGACGGATTTACCGCGATCGAGCGCACGATGATGACGGGCGGAGAGCCCGAGCGGGTGCTTGACATGCGCCGCGATTTTCAGCGGATGATGAAAGAGCGCTACAGCGATATGGTCGAACAGCTCACGGGCCGCAAGGTGCTCGCGTTCCTGAGCCAGACGCACGTCGAGCCCGACTTGACGATCGAGATCTTCCTGATGGACGGACCGCTGGCCGGCTTCGGCGCACTCGAGCTCGTCGACCCACCACCGAGCGACGCCGACAGCAGCGACGTCTGACCCCGCCCAGGTCGCGCGGACGAGCGCCGCGGGTCCAGCAGTCGGTATCCGCAAGGTGGTCGCGTCGAGTAAGATCGACTGGATCGAGGTCTTGCCAGCGGGACCATTTTGGTAGTGCTGGAGCACTTCGGCCTAGGAGCAGCTTTCGCGCTCGCGGCGGTCTGGGGACGGCACGCGGGAGGGATTGCAGTTCGCAACGTTCATCCCGATGTCGGAGCTGCGTTCATGCCTGAACAACCTAAGGCCACGCCAGGCCGCCAGATCCCCACACGCTGCTACCAGCCACGTCTGTCCAGAAGCGTGCTCGACGTCGCCACGTCGATTGTGCCGTACCTGGCGCTGTCGGCTCTACTGGACCTCACGCTGGGAGTCTCGGTCCTACTGACGGTCTCGCTGGTCGTCCTCGCCGCCGGATTCCTAGTACGGACGTTCGTCGTCTTCCACGACTGCGCCCACGGATCGCTGTTCGGATCCAAGCGTGCCAATCGGTGGGTCGGACGGTTGGCGGGGCTGCTGGTGCTCTCACCGTTTGAACGGTGGCGCCACGACCATGCCGTGCATCACGGCACCTCAGGCGATCTCGAGCGTCGTGGCGTCGGAGATATCGTCACGCTGACGGTCCGCGAGTACCGCGCCCGGTCATGGCGTGGTCGGCTGGCATACCGGGCCACACGGAATCCGTTGGTCATGTTTGGGCTCGGTCCAATCGTGGCGATGGTCATTGGCCCGCGGATTGCCACTCGCGCGCAGCGTCCGCGCTTGCGCCACAGCGTGCTAGCCACGGATGCTGTTGTCTTCCTGCTCGCTGCTGGGATGTGCTGGCTGATCGGGTGGGAGCGGCTCCTTCTCGTGTGGGCACCCGCCGCGCTGCTCGCCGGATCGGTTGGGATCTGGCTCTTTTATGTTCAACACCAGTTCGAGGGCGCCTACTGGCAGAGCGCCGCCGACTGGGACTACACCGAGGCGGCGCTCCTCGGCAGCTCCTACCTGAAGCTGCCCAGGCTGCTTGAGTTCTTCACAGGCCATATCGGGTTTCATCACGTGCATCATCTCAACGCGCGGATCCCGAACTACAACCTTCGGCGCGCTCACCGCGAGAACTCGATCTTCCATCAGGTGCCGACGCTGTCGCTGCTGGACGGGCTTCGCGCAGTCCACCTCAAGCTGTGGGACGAGGATCGAGGGAGGCTGGTCTCGTTCGCGCAGGCTCGCCAGCCGAAGCCTGGACCCCGTCAGGTAACCGGCCTGTCGCGAATCGCGAAGGTTGATCTGTAGCTGTTCGCACTGGGATCTGACGTAGCCTCGGGGTGATGTTCGACCACGTCGGAATCGCCGTATCCGACCTCGGCGTGTCCGAGCACTTCTACCGCACCGTGCTCTCCGTGCTCGGCGTCGAGCCTAGCCACGCGGACGCCGACCAGGTCCGTAGCAGCGAGGCACGCTCGCTGGTCGGGTGGGACGACTGGTGGATCGGCTCGACGGACCGCGAGCACCCTGTGACCCGCGGCCTGCACGTCGGCTTCCGAGCGCGGGACCGCGCGGCCGTCGACGCCTTCTGGCAGGCGGGGATCGACGCCGGTTACCGGGACGATGGCGCGCCCGGGCCGCGCCAGGTCTACGGCCCCGACTACTACGGCGGCTTCCTGCTTGACCCGGACGGCAACAGCGTCGAGGCGGTCCATGGCGCCCGCGAGCGCCCGGCGCCCGACGGCCGCATCGACCACCTGTGGCTCCGCGTCCGCGACTTGCCGGCGTCGCGTCGCTTCTACACGAGGGTCGTCGCGCCGCACGCCGGCCTGCGCCTGGCGCACGACGCCCCGGATCGCGTGCAGTTCTCCGGCCCGGACTTCTCGTTCTCGCTCGTGCACGACGAGCGCCCGCCCACCGAACATGTGCACCTCGCGTTCTCCGCGGACACGGATGCCACGGTGCGGGCCTTCCACGCCGCCGCGCTCGCCGCCGGCTACGAGGACCACGGCGCCCCCGGCGAGCGCGCCATCTATCACCCCGGCTACTACGGCGCGTTCGTGCTCGACCCCGACGGCCACAACGTCGAGCTCGTCAACCACAACGACTGAGCCATGGCCGGCGACTCCGTTGCACCGCATCTCGACCGAGGGTCAGGACGCTCGCTTCACTCCGTCGGTGGGCGGGCGGCGATGGGGTGGCAGTCCGCTTCGCGTCCGGGCCTTAGAGGGGGGCCCGCGACGGCGCACGAGTAGTCGTGCAGGACCCCGGTCGGCAGATCTCCGCCCGGTTCTGGCTCGGCCTCGAGGACTTCGGAGCTGATCGTCAACCAGGCGAGGATCGCTCCCGCGATCGCGAGGCTGGCACAGGCCAGCATCGCTACGTGGAAGCCGTGGACCATCGCCGACGGGTCATAGAACTTGTTGCCGGTCAGCCCGGCGACCAAGGGCAGAACGGCGACGACGATCAGGCCGGCGAGACGGGAGACCGCGGTATTGATTCCCGAGGCGATGCCCGAGTAGCGTTCATCCGCGGTCGCCATGACCGTTGCCGTGACCGGCGCTACGACCAGCGTCAACCCCAGACCAAAGACGATCACCGCGGGCAGGACGCTGGACACGTAGCTGTCGCCCGGGTTGATCTGCGTCATCAACAGCAGGCCCGCGGCGACGACGAGCGGCCCCACGGTCAACGGAATCCTTGGCCCGATCCGTTGTGCAACGGCCCCCGCGCGAGCTGAGAGCAGCAGCATCAGAGCCGTGATCGGCAGCGAGGCGGCACCTGCCGCGAGCGGCGAGTAGCCGAGCGAGATCTGCAAGAAAGCCACGAGCAGGAAGAACACTCCGCTGAGCGCTCCGAAGACGACGAACGTCACCCCGTTCGCGGCGCTGAACTGGCGCGAGGAGAAGATCGAGAGCGGCATCATCGGGTTGGCAGAACGCCGCTCGGCAACCAGAAACGCGATCAGCGCAAGCCCGCCACCGATCGCGATCACCAGCAGCAGGAGCGAGGCGCCGCTTGACGGCGCCTCGATCAGCGCGTAGGTCGTGCCGGCCAGGCCAACCGCCGCCAGGATCACGCCGCGAAAGTCAAGCCGTCCGCTTGCCGCAGCATCACGCGTCTCGGGCACGTGACGCCCGGCCATCACGACGATGAAGATGCCGATCGGAAGGTTGATCACAAACACCGCACGCCACGAGATCGCCCCCACCAGCACGCCGCCAACCAATGGGCCCAGAGCGCCCGCGACCGCGCTGAGCCCCGACCAGGCGCCGATCGCGCGCGCCCGGTCAGCGCGACGAAAGCCCGATTCGACCATCGCCAGGCTGCCCGGGGTCAAAAGCGCCCCGCCGACCCCCTGCACAAGCCTCGCCACCACCAACAGCTCCGCATTCGGCGCGACCGCACACAGCAGCGAGGCGATCGTGAACAGGCCGGTGCCATAGACGAAGATGCGACGCCGTCCATAGCGGTCGCCAAGCGATCCACCGAGCAGAATCAGCGAGGCGAGCGTCAGCGTGTAGCCGTTGAGGATCCACTGCAGCGTGCTCGTCGACGCGTGCAGGTCGCGGCCGATATCCGGCAACGCGACATTCACGACGGTCGCGTCCAAAAAGGCGATCCCGGAACCGAGCACCGCCACGGCAAGCAACCAGCGACCACGGGCAGAGTCCAGCCTCATGCTGCCCTGCACGAACCCCGCGTGACGCATGACACCGCCACGACGGTACCTTCTTGTCACCCGACGCCGATCCTCCTCGCGTAGCTGCGGGCCGTTGGGCAACGGTCGCGTGGCGGTCCGGCGACCGACCCGTCGGGGCCGGCCGCCGGTTCGCGTCCGCGGGTCGCGAGCTACGGCGAGTGCGTCTCGTTTCCGGTCACAGTGATGCCGGTGCCGCCGAGGATCGAGTCCATGATGCCGCTCGAGGCGTTGCCCAGGCCCCCGACGACGGTGTCCGTGCCGATCTGACCGGTCGCGCATCCCGCGGTCGGCGGAGTGCCCGCGCCGGTGAGGTTGTCACAGCCGCCCAGGATCGAGCCCAGGTCGTCGGAGGCCAGGTTTTGCAGGCCGCCGGAGACGGACGAAGCGAACCCCGCGGCGACGTTGTCCTCGCCACCGGCGGTCGCTGCTTCAGCCCCCGATGAGGTGTTGAAGACGCCGCCGGACACCGATGACAGCGGGCCGCTGGCGTTGTTGTACTGACCAGCGAAGACTGCCTCGCCGCCGCTGTCGGCACACGACGGTTCCTGCAGCCCCGCACCGCCCGTGAGGTTCCCGCAGCCGCCGGCGACGATCGAGAGCGGGTCGTCGGCGATGTTGACTTCGCCGCCGGTGATGCTGGACTCCCTGCCGGCGGCGGTGTTGTCGAAGCCGCCGGTGACCGAGCTCGTGTCGCCATTGGCGTTGTTGGCGTTGCCGCCGACGGTGGTCATGTTCGCATTGCCGCTGGTGCCGTCCCCGCCGACGGGGAAAGTGGCCCGGTTTCCAAAGCCACCCAGCGCCGAGGCCTGAAAGCCGGAGGCGGCGTTGTCATTGCCGCCGGCCGCCCACGCGCGCAGCCCGCTCGCGAGATCCTGATAACCACCCCCGACCGCCTCGTCACCAGTCGCGTTGCAGCTTTTGCTTGGGGGGCTGCCCGGCCCGGCGAGGTTGTCACAACCACCACCGACGCTCGCGAACAGGTCATCTGCGACGTTGAACTGCCCGCCGGTGACCGACGCGTCCGCGGCCGACGCCGTATTGCTCTCCCCGCCCGACACGGACGTATTAGACGCCTTCGCCGAGTTGCTGACACCCCCCGAGACGCTGCTCGCGTTGGCGCTCGCGCTGTTATCAAACCCGCCGCTGACCGACGCCCCATTTGCCCCCGACGCCTTGTTCTCATTACCCCCCAATGCCGACGAGTCCGCGCCTGAGGCGGTGTTGTCCAGCCCAAACGCTGTCGCGAACGCGCCCGACGCCGTGTTGCCGGTCCCGCCGACGATCTCGCCGTAGGAGCTCCAACCATTCCCCGAACCCACGACCAGATCGTTAGAACCCGACTGCGCCAGCTTGCCCGGATCCTCCCCATACCCCACGATCAGATTCCCCACGCCGTTGGTCGGCGTCTTACTCGTCGATCCCGACCCTGAGACGACCTGCACGTTGACCGTCGAGAACTCGACCGTCGGCTTGCCACCAACCCCCGAGGAGACGTAGGTCGGCGCCAGCACCGCCGTCGACCCCGAGCCGCACGACGGCGCAGACCCCGTCCCACCAGAGACGACCGCCTGCCCCGCCGCCGTCGGAACACACTCCCAACCCGGCGACACCGCCCACGCCGCCGTGACCCCGACGACCAGCACGCCGGCCAGCCCTGAGACGCTTCCGGCAATTACGCGAAGCACGAAACGCATGTGAACCCTCTCGTCCTCAAACCGGCGTCGCGGCTCCAATAACACCGCGGCAACCCGATTAATTTGACCCGTCAAAACGCACGATCAGCACCAGCCCCAACCCGCACCAGACCCCGCCGCTGCGTCCCGGCCTGCCCGTTGTCTGGGTCAAGCTGATCGGCCAGCGGTCGCCCCGGTAGCGATTGACGGGCGTTAGTCTCGATCGCCACAGACGGGGTGTCGTCGTCCCCAAGGTGGATCCGTGCCAGGGATGCCGTACGTCTCGCGACGGACCTCTCGGCCGGTCGCCAGGAAGCCAGGCCCGGCGGGTGATCGAGATGCGATGTGCATTACGCTCCGCGGGTGAGTTCTCCCGCGACCCTTCTCATGTGGTTTCAACTGCGCTCGCCGGAGCTGGCCGAGGACTTCGAGCGCCTGATGACGGACGATCGAGACATGGTCCGCGAGTCGCTCGACACGGTTTCCGATTGGCGTCTCACACGGCCGGCGGACGTGCCCGGACAGGCGATCGGGCAAGCCGATTACGTGCTGATAGCGGAGATCGTCGAAGTGGAGCGCTGGGAGCAACAGGCGAGCGAACACGTCCAACGGTTGACGGATGACTTGGCGCATCTCGTCTCGAGCCGGGGGATGCTCGTCGTGCGTGGCGTCCTTTGAGGGGTCTCGGGCTCGTCTGAGCCCGGTCGTCGGGCGTGGTGAGCTGGGGGTGTCGGGTCGGTTTGCGTCACAGCTTTGGGCGCTCGGGGCATTCTTGGTGTGATGGCCGATGATGAGTTCGCTGCGATGTATGCGCGTGAAGGCGAGGTGGTGTTGGTATTCGTCGCGCGGCGGACGCTGGATGCTGCGGTCGCAGCGGATCTGACCGCCGAGACGTTCGCCCAGGCGTTTCGTTCGTGGCCTCGTCTACGGGGACGTTCTCAGCCGGAGGTGCGCGCGTGGCTGTTCACGGTCGCGCGGCGGCAGCTCTCGAGGTATTTGCGCCGGGGACGGGTCGAGCATCGAGCGCTGCAGCGGCTCGGGATTCGCGTGCCGGCGCTGCATGAGGACGACGTTGCAGCGATCGATGAGCGCGCCGGGCTCGGTGAGCTGCGGGCGGCGCTCGGGGTTGAGCTGGCGCGTTTGAGCGTCGAGCAGCGCGAGGCGCTTCGTCTGCGGGTGGTGGAAGAACGCTCCTACGCGGAGGCGGCAAGCTTGCTTGGGGTATCGGAGCAGGCGGTGAGAGCGCGTGTGTCGCGTGGTTTGCGCTCATTGGCTGGAGCGCTTGAGTCATACCGATCCGAGGAGCTTTCGCGATGAGCGATTTGCGGTTTCTCAGGGAGCTTGGGGCGGAGTTTGAGCGGCTCGGCGAGACGCGCGAGAGCGCTCAGCGATCGCGTCGTGGCCGGTGGCATCCGGCGCGGGTTCCGCGGTCTGCGGCCGCGGCCGTCGGATTGGGGATCTCGGTGCTGGCGGTGGTACTCGTGGTCGCGGTGACTCTCGGGGTGCACGCGCGCTCTGGGTCGGGTCCGTCGGCCAGCCCCGGAGTCAGGATCGTCTTTGGCGCCACGCCAGTGGATCCACACACTCCGCTTGGCCCGGCGATTGAGCGCTCGATCACGATCCTGCGAGATCGTCTGAGCGCGGTGTTTGGAGACGTCCGGGTCTCGCGAGCGGGGAACCGGATCATTGTCGTGGCCCCGGACGCGGTAAAGAGTGACCGTGCCCGGATCGAGGCGCTGGCACTCGGGTCCCCGGCACGACTTGACTTCTACGACTGGGAAGCCAACGTGCTTACCCCGAACGGCAGGGCGGTCGCGAGTCAGCTGCAGGCGCCGGCGCCGGCGGCGCTGATCATCAGCCAAGGCACGAGCTCCGCGGCGCCTGGGCAGCCCGGCGCGGGCGGCGTGCCGCTGTATCGGGCCGTCGAGCTGGCCTCCAAGCAGCCGAAGTGGATCAGCCTGCACAACGCACGGACGGGACCGGAGTACTACATGTTCGGCGCGCCAGGGAGTGCTGCCTGCGCTGCGAAGGCCAAGCAGGACGGCACGACGCCCACCGTCGGTCAGCATTGTCTGCTCGCCGGCCCCGACGACGAGCCCTACACGACCCCGCGCGAGCAGGCCGTCAGAAACCTCGCCTCGCGCCTGCCTCGGGGTGTGCACGCGTCCAACGGCCAGGTGTTCGTAGTCCCACAGGGCACGGTCGTGTTGCAGGCGGCAAACCCGAGCGCCGCCAATCAGGTCAAACCTTTCAGCCCGCAGGCGCAGTACTACGTTCTCAAGGACAACGCCGCGCTGTCCGGCTCGGACATCACCAACCCGCAGGCATCGACTGACCAGTCGGGCAACCCCAACGTCCAGTTCGGCTTCGACTCGGCCGGAGACGCCGCGTTCGAGAACGTCACCCGCCAGATCGCGCACCGCGGGCAGGACGTGAGCACGCTCGGCCAGACGCTCGAGCAGCACTTCGCGATCGCGCTCGACCAGCAGCTCTTGACGGTGCCGTCGATCGACTACAAGGTGTACCCGGACGGGATCACGGGCGGCAACGGCGCCGACATCACCGCCGGACTGACCGCAAAATCAGCCCGCCGTCTGGCCTCGATACTGCGCAGAGAACCGCTGCCCGTCAGGCTCGTAGTCCGCTAGTCGCCCGACCGGGCTTGTGCGCGACGCCACCACGCCTCCACCGCGAGAGCGGGCGCCTCGGCGCAGATGAAGCCCAGCCACAGGGGAACTCGCAAAGCGCTCGCAGCACCCAGCCCGATCACGACTCCGACGGACGGCAGCAGCCAGAAATACCGATACGGGACCGCGCTCGCAGCCCACCAGGCAGGTCGTCCGGGCTCAGCTTTTTTCATCACACGATGCTGGGACACATACCCAGCATACGGCGACCATGCCCGCGATCGTGCTGGACAGGTGCAAACGCATGGGCGGAAGGAATCTGACCTACCGGCGTCCGCAGTTGGAAGCTTAAAAACCCTCCGTGACCGCGAATGCACAAGCTCAAGCCCTCAGATTCAGCGACGCGTGAACCGACGCCAGCGCTCGAGGGGCTGGCCGTACGGGCCAGGTTCAAGCGCCTGACGACGCTCGGGTGGCCGAGAGGCTTTCCGCTCGTGCAGTTCCCCAACGCCCCGTTGATTGTCGCCTTCGTTGCGGGCGAGGTCGCCGGAATGGCTCACGGTGCAGTTCATGCCGATGCGGCAGCGGTCTCATATCTGGCACTCGCGCTCTGGGCCTATGAAGAGCTGACCGACGGGGTCAACTGGTTTCGGCACCTTCTCGGGCTGGCATACCTGATCTCGACGCTAACCCACCTCGCCGCCGCGCTGCACCACTGACAACGGCATGCCACCGCGTGGCTGGCTTCAGGCGAGGGCGCCGGTTGCGGTCAGCCGGGCAGGAGCGGCGTCATCCCCGCGCGCCGGTGCCGTCTCTAGCCTGTGGGGCGTGTCGAGCATCGGCGTGCTGCGTGAGGGGCCGCTGCACGCTTCGGTCAAGGCGTTGCTGGCGGCGCCGGGTGATCGGCTGGAGGTTCCGGTCGGCCGGTTTGTGATTGATCTGATTCGTGCTGACGGCGAGCTCGTGGAGGTCCAGACCGGCGGTTTTGGCCGATTGGGCGCCAAGCTAGACGCATTGCTCGACCGCCATCGCTTCCGGATCGTGCATCCGGTCGCGGCCGAGCGGCGAATCGTGCGCGTGGACGAGCACGGCGAGGTGCTCTCGGTCCGCCGATCCCCGAAATCTGGGTCAGTGGTCGAGGTGTTTGACAAGCTGACGGCGTTCCCGTCGTTGCTGACGCATCCCAATTTGACGGTCGAGGTGCTGTTGTTAGGCGAGGACCACATTCGTGCGGCGCGGCCGGTGACCGTGCGCCGGCGGACGCGTGACCCGGGAGTGCGACACCTTCGTGAAGTGCTGGCGCGGATCGAGCTACGCGGCGCCGACGATGTCGTGCGTGCGCTTCCGCCGCTTCCGATGCAGGCATTCAGCACGCGCGAGCTGGCTTCGCTGCTCGGATGCAGCATGCAGCTCGCGCAGCGGACCGCCTATTGCCTGCGGGCGATCAACATCATCGAAGTAAGCGGCAAGCGCGGCCGCACCCCGCTGCACCGGCGGATTGCCCCTGCCGGAACCGGCCTCGATCAGCGCGAAACCTGACCGGCAGCTCGTGCAAAGGGGCGTGAGATCCCCGGCGTGGGGCGGGTACGGGAGCCATAGGATCCTGGGCGAGACGGCTTGATGACTGGAGGAGCGATGGACGAGCGGTGGTTCTCGGAGGACGAGTTGGAGCAGATGTCGCGGCCGACGATGGATCGCGCGATCGAGGCGCTGGATCGCGGGGACGTGGCGCAGGCGCGTGAGCTGTGTGAGGAGATGAAGCATGAGTGGCGCTATCTGCACGATCTAATGGTCGAGGGGATCGGTGGGCTGATCTCGTTCGTGCAGGACCGGCTTGGCGACGATGGCGTGGCCGACGCATGGGTGTACGGCCAGGGGCGAGGCTGGCGACGCGACGTCGAGACGATCGCGAGCCGCGATCGCAAGCAGATCGTGCACGCGCTGGCGGCGACGTGGCGCGCGCACTCGTGTAGTGGCACCGGCCCGCATCCGGGCGCTTTTTCGATAACCGAGGACCACGAGAAGTTCACATTCGAGATGAACCCTTGCGGGTCCGGTCAACGGCTGGTGCGGATGGGGCGCTACGAGGGACCCGGCGCGCTTGGTGTCACTCGGTCCCGCCACGACTGGAGCTACGGGCGGGAGGGGTTTCCTCTGTACTGCACGCACTGCTCCTTCATGAACGAGTCGCTGCCGATTCGGTGGATCGGCTATCCGCTCTATCCAAGCGACCCGCCGGATGATTTTGACCGCGATCCGTGCACCTGGTACTGGTATAAGGATCCGGCCGACATTCCCGAGCGTCACTGGCGGCGCCATGGCCTCGCCCGCGATAGCGGTGAAACCGATGGCAACTAGCACCGCGCCCGGTGGCCGTCGGGTCATTGTCACGGGCGCCGCCGGTGGCGTCGGCCGGGCGATCGTTGAAGCGCTCGCTGAGAACGACTGTCGAGTTGCCGCGTGCGACCTTCCTGGCACGGCGGTGACCGACATCAAAGGGGCGGAGGTCGCCACGACGTTCGACGTCCGCGATCAAGTGGCGCTTAGAGCGGGAGTCACCGACGCGATCGCAGGCCTTGGCGGCTGCGACGCGGTTATCGCCAACGCCGGTGTGGTCGACACAATCCACCGCGCCGAGCGGTTCTCAGACGAGGATTGGCGCAAGGACCTCGAGACGAACCTCCACGGCGCGTTCTACCTGGCGCAGGCCGCCTTCGAAGCTCTGGCCGCGTCGGGTGACGGACGCGTCGTCCTGATCTCCTCGGCCGGCGCGGAGACCGGAATCCCGGGCCAAGTCGCGTACGGCGCGTCCAAGGCGGGCCTCGTCGGCATGGCCAGGACGCTCGCGGCGGAGTGGGCCGTGCGGGGCATCCGGTGCAACGTTGTGATGCCCGGGTTCATCGCGACGCCGAAGGTGCGGGCAATGCCGAGCGAGGTACGCGAGACGGTCATCGCCAGGATTCCGCTCCAGCGCTTCGGCGCGACCGAGGAGCTCGCCGGCGCCGTCAGCTTCCTGCTCTCGCCCGCCGCCGCCTACATCACTGGAGCAGTGCTGCGCGTCGACGGGGGGTTTGGGTTGGCCCTCAGGTGACGTCCCACGACGATCGCCGAGAACCTCACCCGTGGTGCTATTCGTCGCCCGCTCGGCGCGCGATGCCTGGGTAATCAACCACGAACTCGTTTTCGTCGAACTGGATGTCGGCGGTGAAGCTCCCAGAGCGGAAGCGGATCAGCCCGTTGCCTAACGGCTCGTATCGCTGCTCGGATGTCGTCACCTCGAGTGAGGGGACGTCCACCCACTGCATGACGTAGTCGCGTGCCGGACCGGACTCCAGCAGGCCGTCTCGGATGACCGGCAGCGAATTGAACAACGGTGACCAGCCGAGGTCGAAGAAGTCGGCGTCGTCGAGCGAAACCTCAAGCGAGCGGTGCCCGACCAGCTCTAAGTCGAGCAGGTCGGGCTCGAGTCGGTAGCGCAGCTCGTAGACCGCTCCAAGTTGCGTACCGACTGCGAACAGCTCCCTACCGCGCCGGTCGACGTGCGCTACCTCCATTCGATGCGCATCATCTCCTATCCACGCGAGCGTGATCGCCACGGTGGTCAATCTAGCTGCGCCGCTGGATGCTGGCGCGACCGTGCAACTCCTGGATTCGCGCGAGACCCGCGCCCGGAGGATTCAGCGATCAGCTGCACAGCGGCGGGGAGCCAGACAGGCAGTGTCCCGATCTCGTCTCAGTCACGCTAACCCTTGCCACGTGACCGCCATCCCGCCAAGTTAGCTTTGGTACGTGCTTTGGCGGATTGCCGATCACCGGCAGGAGATTGTTGGTCTCGGCAGTGACGTTCGGCCAAGTGGAGAATGCATCGGGCTTGAGCGGCGGGCCAGCGCCGGGAAAGCCCTGAACCTGGCATGCGACCGGGAAGGTCAAGAATCCCCCGTAGCTGACACAGCTCGATGCGTTTAAGGTGATCTGCTCCTCGGTTCCGCTCGCGAACACCGCTCGAGAGCCGCCGCCAACGCCGAGCATCGAGCCGCTCGCCTGGTTCCAGTTGTCGCCAACCTGCAGTCCGTTGAGGTCAGGCCAGACCGCGGCCAACGCGCTTCCTGCCACATCCGAGACGGCCATCGCCAATATGCCGGGAAGTTCGAATCCTTCAACGCAGCACATTGGGGATCCTGAGTTGACGTCCGAGCTTCCCAGGTCGCCACCCGACGCGCACCCGGTGGGGTCATAGCCCTGATTGTTCGGGAGCGTCAGATCGATCTGCCAAATGCACGCGACGCCAGATGTTCCTCCGTTGGTGGTTTGATAGACGAACTGCACCCAATCGTTATGACCGTTGGTGCCGACGAAGGTGTTGGTGTTGTCCTGAAGGCTGTATCCACCCGGGCCCTTGTTCGTGTCGGACTCCACCGCCGGGCCGTGCGGGGAGAGCGCGTCCAGTTGGCTGAGCGCGATGGGTGGCCCTGCCTGGGAGGACCCGCCAGCAGCCAGCTTCTTGCCTTGCTGTATCCCCGGGGTTCCGGCGAGCGGAATCCCGAAGTGCTTCTTCACGTACGCCCCCGCCAGGCAGTTCTCGCGCTGCCAGCCACTAGCCGGCGCATAGCGGTAACAGCCTATCTGGCGCGGTGGTGCCGGCAGCTCCGGCGGTCGAGTTCGCGGGCCGTTGCCCGGTGAGCCGCCCACAGGGTTCGACGCGCCAAGTGCTTTGACGATCCCGCGGGCGACCTGAGCGAGCCGGCGCTCTGTGGGCGAGTTCGTTCCGTTCGTCGTCGCGCCCAGGTTGAACATGACATCCCTCTTGGTCAGTACGTAGAGTGCCGGCGCGCCGACCTTGCTCTTCCAGAATGCGGCCGAGCCGATTCCATGCACGCTCGTCCCGCGAAAGGTCACCTTGTCGTTGGCAAAGGCAGTCCGAATCGCGCGGGCCCCTTGGCGGCGCAGCGGTATCAAAGCCTGAAGCACGGCCAGCCCGCTCCCCCCCGATGTGTACGCGCACTGCGTGTTGCGCTGCCCGCCGAAGTCGACGGCGTGGCTATCGGAAGGATCGGCCGTCGCACCCGGGCCGATCAACGTCTTGGCCTCGGCTGGCGTGAATACCTCGCACGCGGTCACGCGTGTGAGCTTCTGAGCGATTGAACCGGCAGGGGAGGCGCTGGCCGTCGACGAGGCCACCAAGCTCCAGCCACCCCCGAGCGCGACGCCGACTACAAAAGCTGCGGCGGCGAGGCCAACGCCGACCTGCGCCACGCGGAGCCGTACCCAACTGCCGCAGGATCTAATGATTGAGCTGCACCGCATCGGTCCCTCCTCTTTGAACACCGGTCGGTGCCGCTGAGAACGCGTGAGCCAAGAGACCTCAATCCCTCACGCTCGGACAGCCACCACGATCGGTCGATTCCGTGCAGAACCAAACATGGCGGCACACTCCGTCTCCCGCATCGGGAAGGCCACCTGATTTTTAGGGGACAGACGACCTGTCGGGCGCGACAGGCCAGCGTCTCCTGATCAGATCACTGCTGGCATTTCGGACACCAATACGTCGTGCGACCGCCGACCTGTCCTGTGCTCAGGCTGCCGCCGCACCGAGGACAGGACCCGTCGCGACCTCGGGCGTTGACGAAGTTGCCGGTGTGCGCCCCACCGAGACGGATCGCCGATCGGATCCCGGCACGTATCTCTCGACGCAATCGGTCGAGCTCTTGGGTGGAGAGCTCTGAGGTCAGCCGCTGAGGCGAGAGTCTGGCCTGCCACAGCACTTGGTCAGCGAGTAGGTTGCCGACCCCGGAAATGGCTTTCTGGTTGAGCAGGCGGGCTTTCAGCGCTGTCTTGCCGGACCCGATGAGGCGACGGAAGTCTTCGCGGCCGACGTCGGCGGCGTCGGGTCCGATGTGGCTGAAGTCTGGGTTCAGAACGGCGCGGCTGAGTCGGCGCTTGTCTCGCAGCGCCAGGCGCGACCCGTCGGAGAACTGCAGAGCAAACCGGTCCCAGTTCGAGGGTTGGGCCGCATCTCCGTCGGCGATGAGCCGACCGGCCATTCCGAGGTGCAGGCCAAGCGTCGGACCATTATCGGTCTCGACCCACAGGAACTTGCCTCGTCGATGGGCTGAGGCGAGCCGGTGTCCCGTGAGGGCGCTCGCGATCTCGCCCGGAGGGTGGGGTCGGCAGACATAGGTGTCCCCGTCGTCGGCAGACGTGATCATCCGTCCAAGGACGGTTTCCAGGACTTTGCGCGCCCGCTCGGCCTCGGGAAGCTCAGGCATGTGTCGTGGTCGGGCGACGGAGGAACTCGTCGATCAGTGCGCCGCAGCGCTCGGGGTCGTCGAGGAAGGGGGCGTGGCGTCCTGGGATGACCTCGAGGCGCGCGTCGGGCAGGAGGGCGCAGGCGCGCCGGCCGATCTCTGGGCCGCCGTAGGGGTCCTCGTCGCCCCAGATCATGAGCACGGGCGCGATGAGCTGCCGCAGTTGGACCTCTGAGAGAAGGTTCTCCGGGCGGGGTCGGCCACGCCGCATGGCGAGCTGCATGTGGGTGAGCATCGCGGTCCGGTAGCTGGGCTGGCGCAGACCCTCGTGCACGACCTCGAAGAACCCGTCCGGCGCTCGTTCGGCCGCACGAGGGCCGACGACGCCGCGGGCCAGCGTCCGGCGTGTTGTGGCGACATTCGGCGAGCGCATCCGAACGGCGAGCTGGCGCACGCCGGGTGTGGAGAGCGCGGTGAAGAACGGGTCGCCGTGCATGCCGGGCAACGCGACGGCAGGGACTCCGAGCGACGCGAGGGCGGCAACGCGATCCGGCGCGTCGAGGGCCAGGCAGAGCGCCCACATCCCGCCCAGCGACGTGCCGACGATCGGCGCCCGCTCGAGGCCGAGCGCATCCAGCAGCGAGGTGAGCTGCGCGACCGCATGCGCGCGGAGTGATCGTCCGCTGTAGTCGAAAGCATCACTGAGGCCGAACCCGGGGAGGTCGAAGGCGATCAGACGGTACGCCCCCAGATACGGCATCAGCGGCGCCCACGTCGAAGCGCTCATGCCGCTGCCGTGCACGAGGATGAGGGGATGGCCGTCGCCCGCCTCCAGGACGCGGACGGCAACGGGCGGATCAGCCAGACGCACGCGCCGGCTCACGGCCTGCACACCACAGGCGGCAAACAGCCGGCGCTGGGCCTGCTCGAACGACCTGGTCGCGTGATCGCTGGCGCGCTGAGTTATGGCTCGGTCCTTCCGGTCTTGAGAGTCGGTGCTGAGATGATCGCGCGTCATGGGCCGCCTCGCGCGCGGGCGTAGTCTGAAGGAGGCCCCCACCGCACGCCCGGGGAGCCTCGAACAACATGCATACCCTCACGACCGCGATCGCGTACGCCTGGATCCTGTTTGGGCTCTACTGGCTGATATCCGCCTTCGGCGTCAAGGAGGGTGCTGGCAGCAGGCGCAGGATCCCTATGACCGGGGCGACCGCCATCGCGGTCCTCCTGCTCGTTCGCGTCCTCCCCGGCGGGGGCTTGGCCGTCCACAGCCCGATCCTCGGAGCAGTAGGTGCGCTTGCGTTTGCCTCCGGGATCGCGGTGGCAGTCTGGGCGCGGGTCCACCTCGGACGCAACTGGGGGATGCCGATGACCCAGAAAGCCGAGCCGGAGCTCGTTACAACCGGGCCCTACCGATTTGTCCGTCACCCGATCTACTCGGGACTCCTGCTCGCGCTGGTCGGCACGGCGTTGGCCACGAACCTGCTCGGTCTGGTCATCGCCGTGGTCCTGGGTGGATACTTCTACTACAGCGCTTCGGTCGAGGAGAAGAACCTCGTCGCGACGTTCCCCACGGACTACCCGGCGTACCAAGCGCAGACGAAGATGCTGATCCCATTCGTCCTCTAGCGCAGCCGCACTGCGCACGGACGATGTGTGGTGCATGTTGGATCCTTGGCGCTCGCGTTGATCCTCGCTTCCGTGTTCGGGCATGCGCCCTGGTCACGGCTTCTGATCTTCATTCCGACGATCGTCGTGTGCTTGCTGATCCTGCGGTACGTGTTCCAGCAGCCGCTTGACCGGCTGCTGGCCTACAAAGAGTTCTCAGGCGAGTAGACGGACATCTGAGCAAGTGCCGCGCGCGCCGAGCCGGACTGCAGCCCGGTCGCGGCCGTTGACGGATCGGGATCGACGAGCTCAGCCAGGGGGGTGCCATAGGATTGGGCCGTGTCGTTCACGCACAGCAACCTCAGAGAGGACCTGGAGGACGTCGGGCCTAGGTTTGACGGGGCGCCGGATCTGGAGTTCCGCGTGGCGACCCACGCGCTCGAGCTCGAGCAATCCGGCCTGAGCTACCAGCGCGTCCCGCCCGGCTATCGCTTTCCGTACGGCCACACGCACAAGAAGCAGGAGGAGGTGTATGTGGTGGTGCGCGGGGGCGGGCGGATGAAGGTCGACGACGAGATCGTCGAACTCAAGGAATGGGACGCGGTGCGTGTTGCGCCCGGTGCCTGGCGAGGCTACGAGGCCGGGCCGGAGGGCCTCGAGATCCTCGTCATCGGCGCGCCCAATCTGGGCGAGGCTCCGCGCGACGACGTCGATGGTCAGCGCGACTGGTGGGCTGACTAGCGCGAGGCGAAGTGAACGGCGAGCGCTCCTTCGGGTGACCGCTGTGAATGATTCCCGTCTTGGAGCGCGGGGCGGCGGGGGCTGGTGACTTGCTGGACAGCGGCGGGCACACTGAATAGGCTCCGCGTGGAGCTGCTGGGAGAGGGAGTTCGACGGCTAACTGGGGAGGTGGGCGTATGCCCGGACTTGGTCACGTCGTGGGTGGTTTTGTGCGTCGGAACGCGGTTGCCTTGGTGGCGCTGTTCGTCGCGTTGGGGGGTGGGGCGTTCGCGGCGACCGGCGGCGGGTTTGTCGGCCGCACGGGGACGGTCAACGGGTGTGTGGCGTCGAAGGGCGGTGTCCTGAGGGTGGTAAAGCCTGGGAAGCGGTGCCCGAGGCACACGGTGGCGCTGCGTTTCAACGCTCTCGGTAGGCCCGGGGCTGCGGGAGCGCCCGGGAAGACGGGAGCAGCTGGCTCTCCGGGGGCGCCCGGGCCGACCGCGGCGGCGTACGCACAAAATCAGAACGGCTTTGTGTTCGTCGACTCGGCGACCGATACCACGGCGGTGCAGTTGACGGCTAACGGAGGGGCGATGCTCAGCGTGCCGTTCCCGGCCGCGCTGCACGTCTCCGGGGTTGTCCGTCTTCGCAACAACACCGGTGACGGCAACACCGACCAGAGCGGCTGTCGCCCACAGATCGCTCCGGCCGGCGGCAGTTTCTCTGATGTCGGACCCGAGATGCTTGGGCTGACCAACGGCTTTAACACGTTCAACGACGAGGCGACGATCGCCGTCGTCGGCGAGCTGAACGTGCCTGCCGGAAGCTACGACGCTCGTATCGTCTGTCACCGCACATTTTCGACGGGTGGCACCGATCAGAACAAGTTCAACGGCGATGCGATCAGTGTGATCGCGGTGGCTCGCTGACGGAGGCGAAGGCTGCTTGCGACCGGCGCTAACGTGTCGGGGTAGTGGGGACTCCGTGGGATGCCCGCACGTATGACGTGTCGAGTCAGCCGCAGCAGGCGTGGGCGTCGGAGGTTCTGGCACGGCTCGAAGGGATCGCTCCCGACGCGACCGTGATCGACGTCGGATGTGGCACCGGTCGCGTTACCGAGGCTCTGCTGGCGATCGTGCCGCGCGGGCGCGTACTGGCCGTGGACGCATCCGAGGCGATGGTCGCGCTCGCGCGGGCGCGCCTGGGTGATCGGGCACAGGTGTGGTGCCAGGACGTGCTCGATCTCGAGCTGGACGAGCCGGTTGACGCGATCATCTCGACGGCGACATTGCATTGGGTCACCGATCACGATCGTCTGTGGCGGCGCCTCGCCCGGGCATTGGGGCCGGGCGGCGTGCTCGAGATCCAGTGCGGGGGGAAGGGCAACATCGATCGCGTCCGCAAAGTCATCGAGGTGGCCGCGCGCGACAACGCTCCGGAGCTCGTCGGCTGGTCGCCGTGGGTCTTTGCCGGCCCGGAGGAGACCGAACAGCGTCTGCGTGAGGCTGGGTTTATCGCGATCCGGTGCTGGCTAGAGGACCGTCCGACCTATCCGGAGGACGTCGCCGCGTTCGTACCAACGTCGATCCTTGCCGCGCACCTTGCGCGGATCCCCGAGGAGCGACGCGAGCGGTTCGCCGATGCCGTGGTGGCAGGGGTTAGCCTGCCGCTGGACTACGTGCGCCTCAACGCCTCCGCCGTTCGGTCACCGACGTAACGACTCGCACGAGAGGGATCGGTGCAGCCTCACCGCGGCGCGCGAAGCTCGACGCGACCGGTGGCGGCGAGCCAGCGTCATGCCGTGCCCTGCATAGCTTCGATCGGCAGCGGCTCTGCGAGCGGTGCGCAGGCGGCGGCGGGAGATGACGAGTGCCTGAGCGTGTGACGTAGCCGGATGAACGCGATCGCCCCGATGACGGCGGGGACACCGAGCTGGAATAGGCGGTATGCGAGCACGGCTGCGGCTGCTTGCGAGAGCGAGCTGCCGTAGAGGATCATTGCTCCGATCAGGCCACCGTCGGTGCCGCCGACGCCGGCGGGGAGCGGAATCAGACCGCCGAGCTGACCGATCACGTAGGCGAAGATCAGCGGCGCGAGCGGCAGCCCTCCGCCGACGGCGGCAAAGGCGGTGATCAACGCGGCGATATCGAAGCCCAGGTATCCGATCGCACCGGCGATCGCCTGCCATTGACCGGAGCGCAGCAACTGTCCCGTGTCACGAATCCCCTTGTCCAACGTGACTGCAGCCGAGCGCAGCCGGCCGCGTACGCTGCCATCGGTCTTGGATGGATTGATACGAGCGAGCAACCGCGGCAGCAGCGCGATCACCAGAGCCACACTCCACGCCGCGGCTGAAAAGACCACGGTCAGCACGACCGGGATGTGACCCGCGAACAAGCCCGTCAGCAGCAGCGGCCCGAGCACGGCCGCCACGGCGAAGTTCGGGACGCTGGTGAGCACGAAGAACGAGACGCTCCGGCGGCCGATGTGCTCACTTGACATGCCGCCCTGATGCAAAGCCCAGGCTCCGAGGGCAAGCCCGCCCGCCCCTCCCGTTGGCACCAGCACGTTCGTGGCTTGCTCGGCCAGGGACAGTTGAGCGCTGAACCGCCAGCTCATACGGGGACAGAACACGTAACGAAAGGCGACCACGTTGGACAGGCATGAGGCCAGCTTCAGAAGACCGATCAACCCGAGCAGGGCGAGGTCTGCGTGCGCAAAACGATCGCGAACTGTTCCCAGGCCCGGAAGTGAGTGCACCGCCACGCCAACGAGTACGACGAAGACCACGAGTGCCACGTAGCCGGCGCACCAGGTGCCTGGAGTCCAGCTCGTCGGGCATCGCCGCCGGGCCTGGGACGGCCTCAGGTGCGTTCGCGGCCATACACCAGCCTAGCCCGGACGGGGAGCTCAGAGAACCGCCCCTCGTGGCTGGCTGGGACCGGGAGCGGCGCTACGTGCTGGCGGCCTTCTCTTCGAGAGACGCGCCGTGCAATCCGCTCGTCGGGCGTTCGCGTTGATCCCACCACGCGTTCAGAGTCGACAGGGACCCACCAACGATCCCCTCCTTGAACGCGGCAGTGTCGTTGAGGTTGGGGAGCGGCTCAGGTGGCACGTCGACCTCCAGGAAATGGCAAAGGGGATCCCATCCCTCGGCCGGATTCCATACAAGCAGCCGATCGGGGGCGACCGTCGCGATGACCTGCGCGTTCCACCGCTCCATGATCTTGACCAGACCTTGGTCGCTTCGATGATCAGCGGCCATCACGCCGCGCTCCGGCTCCCAGTTCATCCGGGTCATGAGCTCGAGGTACCGGCGCCAGAGAGAGTCGACGCACGCCCGCGCATCGGAGATGTGGCGCAGCACCGAATCGCTGAAGAACAATCCCCAGACGGTCTCTCGCATGCTGCGCGCCCAAGACTCGCCATCCCGGACGGTAAGGACAACCTTGGCGTCCGGATAATGCTCGATTAGGTCCGCATAGAAACGAGCCGACGGCCAATCGCACGTCGACTGGGCGTCGCCGAACACGGCGTCCCAGTCAGGATGGCCAGCGTCGGCGTCCTCCCAGCGCGGCAACTCATTCTGCAGGTCTCCCAGGACGTTGCGCATGTGGTAGCACGGGCCGAACCCGAGCATCTCGAACGCCACCATCTGCGTCGTTGTCGCAGTGCGGGGAAGTCCGGCCCCGATCACCTTCATGAACCCTCCTCCGGTTTTCGCCAGACCGATGTTACGGGGGTGTTAGGCGTCGTGGCGTACACATCAGATCCGGCAGCCAGCGTCGGCTTGCCCCTGTTCGTAAACGACGACGGCTCCTTGACCGCCGAGGGCAAGACCTTCTCGGGGCCGGGCTTGCGGTCCGCTGCGCGCGCGTGCGGTGCCGGCGCAGGCCGCGACATCACGATCGGTGGCTAAGGCGCGCGAACGCGGGCCAGACCCGAAGGTGACGCAGCTGGTGGGCGGCTCGCATCGTCATGGCCGGAGGCTTGGCGTGCCGTTCGTGGGCGTCAGCGATCAGACGATGCCGTGCGGCCTCGCGCGTCAGCTCATCCGTCCGAGCTCTTGCGAGTTGAATGTGGAGGTCGTGATTCATGACGTTGGGGGGTGTCGTGGGTTGTCGGCGGATCGATTGCCGTCCACGCTAAGTCCCGGTGTCCAGGATGTGAAAGACCGCTTTGAGCTCTCTTCAGTGCGGCGTGGCATCACGGCGATGTGCCCGACGCTACGCTTTGTCCGGTGACCGATCTGCGTCGGTTGCAGTACTTCATCGCGGTTGCTCGGGGGCGCAATTTCACGCGCGCTGCCGAGCGTTTGCACGTCGCACAGCCGGCGCTCAGCCGCCAAGTGAGATTGCTCGAGCGAGAGCTCGGTGTGGAGCTCCTGCACTGCCGACGAAATGCCTCCGGGCGCGCTGGAGTCGGCCGCCTTTGCTCGCGCTAGCGCCTGGGGGATACAGTGCTCGACCGCTTCGTGGCGCGGCGGTAAGGGGCGGTAAGGGGCGGTTGGCAGGGGCTCCCCTCCGCGGCTGGCGCACCGCTACAGTGAAGAGGCTGGTTCCACCGCTCGGTGTCGCGCTCCCGCATTCGTTCTGTGGTCAAAGTTTCTTAGGGGGCGATGAGGAGTGCGTATTACGTGACGAAGCAGACCCATGAGCCCGGCCCCGGGCGATCGACGTCAGACGCAGCGTTCATCGCGCTCAAGAAGGAAATTGCGCAGCGAAACGAGCACGCGCAGAAGGAGGCGCGCAGGCTTCGCACCGCGCGCGAGCAGGAGCAGCTGCGGAGACGTCGCCAGGAGGAGCCTCGGTAGAACGAGCCGCTCAAGGCAGGCTCTGCAGCTGATGAGCTAGAGTGGCCGTAGGGGTCGAGCATGTGCTCGACCAAAGCAGTGCCCCGCGTTTTCGCAGTTGTTGCCTTTTTGCACCCTCCGCGTCTCGCAGCGCACATACCCCTGGAGGGAACGATGGCAACAGGAACCGTGAAGTGGTTCAGTGACGACAAGGGCTTTGGATTCATCACGCCCGATGACTCCGGCAAGGACCTGTTCGTGCACCACAGTGCAATCCAAGGCGACGGATTTAGGTCGCTGGCGGAGGGCGCGAAGGTCAGCTACGACGCCGAGCAGGGCCCCAAGGGTCCAGCGGCCGCGAACGTCCAAGCGCTCTAGAGTCCACTGACGAGCACGGGAGGGCGGCCTTCGCCCTCCCGTTGCCCTCACCCACACTCGAAGAGCCGCTCCGAGGCCACGCATTCGGTCGCCGTGTAGCGGCGGCAGGCAATCGCCGACCGCGCCCATACGATCGGTTACTCGCAGCACGATCCTCGGTGTGCGATCGCTCGTCAGCGACGCGCTCCAGACCACAACAGAACGGACGGTATGGCGTCAACCGGCAAGAAGAAAACGACAATGGCAAAGCTCGCCCGCGAGAGCAGACTCCGAGAGCGTCGGCTCGAGAAGCAGGCCCGAAAGCGAGCGAGGAAGGAAGCCGCTGCGCATCCCCAACCTCAGCTCGATGATTCCCAGCTGGATGATTCCCAGCTGGATGATTCCCAGCTCGATGATTCCCTGCCTGGAGGGGACCCGGTGGCCGATCTGGCCCCGGACAAAGAGTGAGATAACACGCGCCGCCGGCCTCACGCTCGGAGGTCACCCGCGGCGTGGCTCCTCCGGCAGTCCGCGCCGCAGCTTCTGCGCGAGCCCCTCGAAGAGCGGATATACGCCGGGTCCGTGCGCCTCCTCGAGCGCGGGCTTCCACATGTCCCAGCGGTCGACCAGCGTGCGCCCGAGCAGCAACTTGATCAGCTCGAGATCGAACGCGCCCATACTTTCGAGCGCTGCCAGCTGCTCGAAGTAGTCCAGCTCCCGATAGAGCACGTACGCCTCCGGGGCATCGGCAGCTGCGTATGCGACAAACGCCTCGCGCAGTTCGTCGGCTGATTTAAACCGATCTACCATCCGCCGCGCCTCGACCAGCGCGTCTTCGTTCCACCGACGAAAGAACTCAGCCGCCATCAGCGCCTCGCGGTTTCTGCGAGCCTCGCGTACCTGCTGTGCAGCGAAGATCGCAGCGGCGAACGCGCCCACAAGACTGATCGCCAAGATCGCCGTCGCGATCGCGGTGACCTCGGCCCAGTTGACTGCCATCAGTTGCAAGCCTCGTCTCCGGTTCGCCTCGCGGAACCCCAATCGACCGATCAGATTAGGCCAGAAACGGGCGAAGCCTCCCGCAATTCGCAGGCAGACTTGCCTCAGCCTGGTGCCCGCAGGCGTTCGGCGGCATCCTTGTTCCTATGAACCGCGGACCTTTTCCTCTGCTCACCAATGACATTCTGAGCCGGCGCGCGCTAGCCGTGCTCCCGGGGGGAAACACCCGTACCACGGTCTTCGTCCCTCCGCACCCGCCATACGCCGTTCGTGGCGAGGGGTGTGAGATCGTCGATGCCGACGGGGCGCGGGTGCTCGACTTTCTGAACAACTACACGGCGCTCGTCCACGGGCACGCGCGTCCCGAGGTCGTGCAAGCGGCGGTCGTCGCTGTCCAGGACGGGTCTTGCTTTGGACTGCCGACCGAGCACGAGATTGCGCTGGGCGAGCGCCTGCACGATCGCGTCCCGGCGGCGGCTAAGTGGCGATTTGCGAACTCCGGGAGCGAGGCTGTGATGATGGCGATCCGGCTTGCGCGCGGCGCCACCGGACGTTCGGGCGTTGTCCGTTTCCAAGGCGCGTATCACGGGAGCTACGACGCGGCGGTGCAGCCTCCGATGCGCGGAGTTCCTCCGAGCGTTGCTGGCGAGATCATCACTCTGCCAACCGAGGACAGCGAGGCGCTCACTCGCGTGCTCGAGCGCCATGCCGACCGGCTCGCGTGTGTTCTGTTCGATGCGATGCCCAACCGCGCCGGTCTTCGGCCTGCGAGCCCGGAATTCGTTGCCCGATTGCGCGAGGAGACTCGACGCCACGATGTGCTGCTCGTTCAGGACGAGGTCATCACGCTTCGGCTAGCCCGCGGCGGGATCCATTCGACCTATGGGATCGAACCCGACATCATCACGGTCGGGAAGGTCATCGGCGGGGGCTTCCCGATCGGTGGTCTCGGGGGTCGAGAGGAGCTGATGGCGCTATTTGATCCGCGCCGGGCCGATCCTGTCGTTCATTCGGGCACGTTCAGCGCGAATCCGGTCTCGATGAGAGCGGGGGCGGTGTCGCTCGATCTCCTGACCGATGAACGGATCCGGCAAATCAACGCCCTGGGAGACCGGCTTCGGCGCGCGCTCGCCGAGCGTGGCTGGGAGGTCAGTGGGCAGGGCTCTCTTCTGCAGGTTCGGGTGCCGGATCAAAAGCGTCTCTGGTGGGCTCTGTATCGCGAGGGAGTCCTGATCGCGAATAACGGCCTCATGTGTATCTCGACTGCGATGGGAGACGCCGAGCTGACCCGTGCTCTAACAGCGTTTGACCGGGTCGCGGCGCGCCTGCACCCGGTTTACAACGATTGACGCTCAAGATTTCGGTTCGCGCCACGGGGTCAGCGCGGTGAGCCTTGATCCTGGGGCTTACGATGGATGCCGTGAAGATCGTTGCCCTTGGTGACCGCGATCCGTCGTACCTGACCCATCGTGAGTTTGACGCAGCGTTTGAGCTGATGCCCGATGGCGTCGAGTGTGCCTGGACGGCAAGCGACAGCACAGAGGCACGTGAGCTTGACGCTGCCGATGGCGTCTGGCTGCTACCCGGAACGCCGTATCGCGATGACGGCGTGGCGTACGCGGCGATCGAATACTGCCGCGCCTCGGGCAAGCCGTTCTTGGGGACATGCGGTGGCTTTCAGTATGCGTGCGTTGGACTGGCGGGCACCATCGCCGGCGTCAAGGGCGCCGCGCATGCCGAAGGCGACCCTGACGCTGGTAACAGAGTTATCGAGCCGCTGGAGTGCTCGCTCTACGGGGAGCGGCGTGTGGTCGTGCCGGTGTCTGGCACGCGGCTGGCGTCGATCTGCGGAGACGAGCCGTTCATGGGGTTTCACTGGTGCGGGTACGGACTGAGTCGACGGTTTGAGGCGGTTCTACAAGCTGCCGGTGTCGTGATCTCCGCCTATGCGCAGGATGCGGGCGCCGAGGCGATCGAGCTGCCGGACCACCCGTTCTTCCTGGCGACTGCTTTCCAGCCTCAGGTCGGGACCGGCGAGTCGCAGGTTCTTCATCCCTTGATCGCCGCGTTCCTGGATGCGGTCCGCGCGCCGGCGCCAGCGCCTATGTCCGCAGCGATGTGAACGAGTCGCGCATTTCTTCTGAGAAGAGTTGGGGTTGTTCCCAGGCGGCGAAGTGGCCGCCTCGGTCGAGTTTGTTGTAGTGGAGGAGGTTGTGGGGGTAGGCGCGTTCTGCCCAGCTTCGTGGGGCTTGGTAGAGCTCGTCGGGGAAGACGCTGATGGCGTAGGGGATGGTGATGGGTTTGGCGTCGAAGAAGTCGGCTTTGTTTTCCCAGTAGAGGCGGGCGGCGGAGACGCCGGTGTTCGTGAGCCAGTAGAGGGTGATGTTGTCGAGGAGGTCGTCGCGTGTGAGGTCGCTGTGGTAGGTGCCTTGGAGGGCTTTTTGCACGAGGCCGGGCTGGCCGGTGCCGTCGCCGTGGTCGAGCGCGAACGCTGCTAGGTCGATGGGGGAGTCGGCGAGGCCGTAGAGCGTTTGCGGGCGGGTGGACATGATCAGGGCGTAGGCGACGTGCGTGGCGTAGAAGCTGCTGAGCTGCTCGTATGCGCGTAGCTCATCGCCTGAGAGATCAGATGGCGCCGGCTCGCCCTGCTCGAATCCTTTGACGAGATCGGCTGGCGCGGTGCCGGGCATGTTGGAGTGGATGGCGAGCAATCCCGGGGCGGCTTGGATGCCCATCGTTTGCGTGACCGCGGCGCCCCAGTCGCCGCCTTGTGCGACGAACCGGGTGTATCCGAGGCGGTTCATCAGCTGCGTCCAGGCGCGTGCGATGCGGGCGGGGTCCCATCCGGTGCTGGTCGGCTTGGCGGAGAACCCGTGCCCGGGCAGCGACGGGATCACCAGATCAAACGCGTCCGCTGCGCTGGCGCCGTGGGCGGTGGGGTTGGTGAGCGGATCGATGATCTTCAGCTGCTCGATGATCGACCCGGGCCACCCGTGCGTGACGATCAGCGGCAGCGCGTCCTGGTGCTGGGAGCGGACGTGAATGAAGTGAATGTCGAGCCCGTCGATCTCGGTGATGAAGTTCGGCAAGGCGTTCAGTTTCGCCTCGCACGCCCGCCAGTCGTAGTCCGTTGCCCAGTAGTCCGCGAGCTCTCGCATCATGTCGAGCCGAACGCCCTGGGAATCATCGGTGACGGTCTCGCGCTCTGGCCATCGGGTCGTGGTGATGCGCCTGCGGAGGTCAGCGATCTCCGCGTCCGAAAAACCAACCTGAAACGGCCGAACGGCGGTGCTTGAGTCTTCAGTCGTAACCGACATGCGGATCTCCTCGGGTTAGTGACGCCTCCAAGCGTGCACGCATGATCGGGGTGTCGCGCCCGGGAAGACCCTGGTCTCCGCCCTGGTTGACCCGTGGCGATGCTGGTTCTGCGCGAGAGCTCGCGCGCCTGCCGCTCGCTACCACCGGACCGTGGCAAACCGACCCGTGCGCGTGTTGTGCATCAGCATGCCGGTCTTCGTGCACAGCCACTGCACGTAGCCGTTGCGCTCCAGCCCGCGGACCTCCGCGGCGAATCTCGCTGGATCCACAGCGGTTGCACCAGAGGCGACGGCGAACGGGCGCGCCTGCCCACTGGTAGTCGCCGCGTGGCCGACACGGAAAAGGGGTTGACTCGTTTGTGCGCTCACCGGCGTGGCGGTGGCGACGGCGATGCAGAGTCCGGCCGCGGCGAGCGCAGCCAGCGCGCCGACGACGCGACGCCGGATCGCTCTGTGTCCGCGGCGGGCTACAGCGCTCGCCTCGGCGGCGTGTGCGACGTGGATCGCCCGGCTCGCGACCTCCTGCTGACGGCAATTGATGATCTCTGCGTGCAGCGTGGATGACATGACGTCGCTCCTTTGGAAAGGCCGCTTGGCGGCCGTATTCCCGGCTGTTGGTCGAGTCGGGTCCTTCGCCATGTCGACACTGTCTCGCGATTCGATCCTCGCGCCCACGCCCATCGACCCACAAGCTCTGCGTCTTTTGACGCAGTCAGATTCAGGGCATTCAGGCCGCCGCGGGGCGACCCAACCCTCCGCTGTGGACGTCCCGGCCTAGGAACGCTGGCTACGCCGCGCCGTCAGCGTGAGCGCGCAGCGCGTGCATGTCGCAAATCAAGACGCTGCGTCGACCGGTGCGGATACACCCGAGCGTCCGTAGCGTGGCGAGCGCCTTGACTGTTGCCTCCCGCGAGGCGCCACACCAGCTTGCAAGCTGCTCTTGAGAGAGCGGAAGATCAACCGCGATGCCGTCCGCTGTGTCATGGCCGAAGCTCTCGCCGAGCTCCACGAGCCTCCACGCGACTCGCCCCAAGGTGCCCAGTGCCGCGAACTCCAGCCGCCTGCGATCGGCCTCTCGCAGCCGGCTGGCGAGCACCCGGAGCAGCTCCATCGAGGCGTCGGCATCCCTGAGCGCGCGCAGGAGGACGGATGCGGGCGCGACGGTCGCCTCGACCTCGTCGGCAGCGAGCGCGGTCGCGGACCTGGGTCCGCCGTCCAGCACCGCCAGATCCCCCATCACGTCGCCCGGGCCGCGCAGGCTGAGCACAATCTCACGCCCTCCGGCAGCGACGCTGCTGACGATCACCTGGCCGCGTTCAATGATGAACACCCGCTCGGCGAGGTCACCCTCGGAAAACAACGCCTGCCCTCTTCGAAAACACACCGGCCGGCCATGACTGCGCAATGCCTCCACCAACAGGCCATCGGTCTGCGTCGACATCGACACAGTGTGTCGGACGGGCGTCGAGAGGGCCTTCGCGGCTTGAGCACGCGTGGCGTTACGGTGAGGAGTGGCCGTCGCTCGCGGTGACCCGATATCCGATCCCCGGCGTGTTCTGGATGACGCTGGGCGCACCGAGCTTGCGTTTCAAGCGACCGATCGTCACGCGAACGGTGTTGGTGAACGGGTCGACGTTCTCGTCCCAGGCCTGCTCGAGAAGGCGCTCGGCGCTCAGCGCTCCCGGGCTGGCCCTGAGAAGCGCTTCGAGCACCCCGAACTCTTTCGCGGACAGCTCCAGTCGTCGGCCATCGCGACTGGCGATGTGGGCGAGTGGATCGAGCTCGATGCCGGCGACCGCTAGGGTGCGCTCTTGGGCCGCGGGTTTGCGGCGCGCGAGTGCGCGTATCCGGAGGACGAGCTCGGGGAAGTGGAAGGGCTTGGGGAGATAGTCGTCGGCGCCTAGCGCGAGCCCGGCGACGCGCTCGGCGGGTGTGCCGGCAGCGGTCACCATGAGGATCATCGCGGGGTCATCTGAGTCGGTGATCGCGCGGCAGAGCGTGTCGCCGTGCATGCCCGGGAGGTCGCGATCGAGCACAACCACGTCGTATGGGTTGAGATTGATCTTGGACGCGCCGGAGAGTCCGTCGTACGCGACATCGACTGCCATGCCTTGGTCGCGCAGGCCCTCGGCGATCAGGTTCGCGAACTCCGGTTCGTCCTCGATGACCAGGATCCTCATGCCGGTAGGAGCGCGGCCGGCGCGGGTGTCGCGGATGGCAGACCGATCTCCACGCACAGGCCTCCTCCGGGGCGGGCGTGGAGCTCCAGCGAGCCGCCGTGGGCATCTGTGACCGCGGCAACGATCGACAGACCGAGCCCATGGCCGTTCTGCGCTCGTGTGCGCTCGCCGGCGAGCCGCCGGAAGGGCAGGGCGAGCTTCGCCACGCTCGCTTCGTCAAGTACCGGTCCGCCGCTGGTGACGACCACGCGCGCGGCTTCGCCGACGGTCTCGCAGGCGATGTCGATGGAGCCGTGGGGCTCGTTGTGGCGCACGCTGTTCTCGATCACGTTCTCGACCATTCGCGCCAGCAGCGTCTCGCTCCCGGCGACGCTCACATGGCCCAGGGACGTTCGCACCTCGAGCTCCAGCTCGGCGATCTGGTCCTGACGGGCCGCGAGCGCGCGCGCCACGATCTGATCGAGCGACACGAGGGTTGGGTCGATGAGCGTGCCGTGTTGAGCGCGTGCCAGAGCCAAGAAACTCTCGAGCAGCGCGTCGGCACGGTCGAGATCATGGCGCAGGCCCGCGCTGAGCGTTTGGGTCTGTGGCGGCACGCCGTCGGGTTTGGCGATCGCGACGTCGAGCCTGGTGCGCATCATCGCCAACGGGGTGCGCAGCTCGTGCGAGGCGTTGGCGACGAACCGCCGCTGTGCATCAAATGCGGCCTCCAGGCGGCGAGCAGTTCGTCGATCGTGTCCGCCAATTGCCTGAGCTCATCGTGCGGGCCGGACAGAGCGAGGCGCTCGTGCAGGCTCTGCTCGGAGATCCGCCTGGTCCTGGCAGTGATCGTCCGCAGAGGCGAGAGCACATGGCCGGCGACCACCCAACCCAGCGCGACCGAGAGCGCGGCCATCGCGGCCAGCGCGATCGCCGACTCGATCAGCAGCTGGTGCAGATCGACGCGGTTCTGGTAGCCCAATGCGGCCGCGATCCGGCCGATCTCGACGGTGCGCTCGGCTTGCCGCAGCCCAGTGAATGGATGACCCGAGACGACCCCCCCTGGAGGCCGGTGACGGGTGCTCTGGCTGACGAGCAGGTAGGTGATCACCAGCAAGCCGGCTCCGCAGGCGACAAACAGGCCGCCGTAGAGCGCGCTCAGACGAAGACGCACGCTACGTGCCGGCAGCCCACCGCGCTCAAACCTCTCAACGAGCTTGCGGGTCAGTCGCATCTCCGTCTGAGAATGCCGCTCGGCGGCTAACAGCGGTGTAACGGCCTCCGTCGCGGTCCTGTTATACGCGCCTCGGTAGAACCGTCCGGCAGATGACCGAATCGAACGAGAGGAAAGACGCCATGAAGACAATCATCTGCTACCGGGGTTTGCAAAGGCCAAGGCCCAGATGCTCGAGGTCTCGAAGTGCATGGGCCGGCACGGCGTCGCCGGATTCCCCAATCCCACGCTCTCGGTCCCGTCTGACTCCAACGCGGCCCGAGCGGTCGCTCACAGTGGCATGATCCTCGCGGTCGCGTCTTCGATCGACCTGCGATCGCCGACGTCCAAGCACGCGGCAGCCGCGTGCGCGTTTCCGCCCGACGCCTGGTATCCGGTCCGAGGGGGCAGCCCGTTCGCAAATACCGGACACAGGTACTCCTCGTAGCCCTGGCTGATCGATGGTGCAGCTTCGGAGGTGCAACGACGGCGTCGCGGAGCGGATCGCGTGGCCCGCGTTCGCGGTGGCAGCGGTGACCTGCGTCCTCGCAATCGCCGCCTGCGGCTCATCGACCAAGCCCCCCGCCGGAGCGCCTCGAGCAGTTACTCGAGCCAGATCAGGTTCGCACGCTGCATGCGCTCCCACGGGGTGCCGAACTTCCCCGACCCAAGCCCGCCCGGCGCCAGCCTGACCGGGAACACGTTCGGCGCCTTTGTCTCCCCCCAGGCCTCAACCTCCAGGCCCCTGCCGCCCGATCAGCGCTCAAGGGCTGCCGCAAGACCTTGCCCGGCGGCGCGGGCGGGCGCGGCGGAATATCCGAGAGCACGAAGCTCAGGCTCCTCACGCACGCGCAATGCATGCGCGCGCATGGGGTCTCCAATTACCCGGACCCGACGATCCCCAGCCACGGCCCGATCGAGAGCGGACCTCCGCCCGGCATCAACACCGACTCACCCGTGTTCCAGCGGCGGCAACCGCATGCGGGGGCGGATGACTTCAGCGTCGGTCGTAGCCCGCTGCGGCGAAACGTGACGCCGGCGAACGCTGCGCCCGCCTCGCCAAATCAGCGCCCACGATCGACCGCCATCCGAGACGCTTGTCACACAACGGCTCGCCGCGGGGGATTAGCGTGCGGCTCACATCAGGGGGTCGCGCGGGACCGGAAAGGCGCCGCCTAATCCACCGAAGCCATGGTGACCGGATGCAGACACCAACGAGATCGGGAGAACCGGATATGGAGGCAGCGTTCGGGATTGGGCAAACGGCAACCGCGCATCGCCGATGAGTGCTCTAGCAACTCGGGCCGGTGATTCGCGGACGAGCGCTTCGGTGGCGCCTGGATCGCCTGGAGATGCGGTCTCATATGCAAACTGCCCCCATTGCGGCCTCGCGGTCCGGCTGCGAGCATCGTTCTTGACACTGCGCCACTGCCCGCGCTGTGTGGCCCGACGTGGTATCGCCGTAGAGATGTTCACTTCCGAGCCTGCCTGGCAGCCGGAGGCGCTCTCGCGGCGGCATGGATCGCCGATTGGCTAGGCCAGTTGCTGGGTCATTGAAGAAAACTCGTCCCAGCGCATCTCGACGTCGGTCGGATCGCTCGACGAGACGAGGGCCGGGACTATCAACCCGGCCATCCCGCGGGGCCGCTTGAACCTACGGTGCAAGAGCGCGTAGGGCGCTTGGCCCGGGACGTTCACCGAGAGCACGGCTTTGCGCCTGCCGGTGGAGACCAGTTTCTTGGTGATGTTGTGCTCACTGGAGCTCTCGTCAGATCTGACAGTCGAGGTGATCGCCGCGACGTGGACGATCGCCCACTTCTTGCCAGCGGGGGCCGGCCGCTCGCTGACGTACCTCATCGCCTTCTTGAAGCGCTCGGGGGCCGCGTCCGCCCCGGTCTCGGGCGCGCCGATCGCCGCCAGCAACGCCTCCTGCGCCCTCTGACGCGCATTGATCGGATCGACGAGGGTCGGATCGTTGGCCGCCACGCGCTGCTCCATGCTCGGGATCGCATCCCAATCGATCTCGAAGCTGGCCGGCTGCTCAGGATCGACCCTCACAGGAATCTCCATGCCGACCACGAGCCATCGATTCTCAGTCAGATCGAACCTGTTGACGGCATTGACCTGCCTCCCGCCGACGTCGGCAATAACGCGTACCCAGCCACGGTTGCGGTTGCCCAGGCGCAGCTTATTGTCGATCGGGTCGGTCGCCCCGACCACGAGCGCGGTGGTGCGAACCCTTGTCACCTCTTCTCCAGCCCGGCCAGGCCGACCCCTCCCGGGCTCAGGCCGTCGCTGCCAGAAAGCGGCGTCGCGCCTGTGCGAATGTGACTAGTCGGCCGGCCTGCTCATCCCACAACTTGAACCGCACGCTCCGAAGGCCACTCCACAGGGAGAGCGTCGGCACCGAGGCAAACATCGGGCTCGCATCATGGGCGCGCCGGAGGTTGTAGTTCGGTATCCGGGCGTTGAGATGATGCACATGGTGCAGTCCAATGTTGCCGGTGAAGAACTGCAGCACTCTCGGGAGCTTGAGATGCGAGCTTCCCCGCAAAGCGGCATCGGCGTAACTCCAGACGTCCCCGCTCTGCCAGTAAGCATCCTCGAACTGATGTTGGACGTAGAACAGCCAGATGCCGACAGATCCCGCCAACAGCGCGGCAGGTGCCCACACGACCAGGAAGTCGCGCCACCCGATCAGCCAGCACAGCCCGCCAATTACGACGGCTAACGCGGCGTCGGTCCCCAGCACGCTATTACGCATCCTCGGCCGCGCACCGCGCGCGACGATCCGCGGCCCGACGATCATCGCGAACACAGGCCCAAGACCGAACATCACCACCGGATTTCGAATTAGCCGATAGGCAACGCGCCCCCGCCACCGACGTTCCCGATACTCGGTGACCGTCAACGTCACGATGTCACCGACCCCGCGCCTGTCGAGATCGCCCGACGTCGCATGATGCACGGCATGGTCATGACGCCAACGACGAAACGGAGACAGCACCAGCAGGCCGAGGACCGTGCCCAGCACCGCATTCGCGCGCCTGGAGGGCAGCAGAGAACCATGCGCGCAGTCGTGAAACATCACGAACACCCGCAGCAAGAAGCCGCCGGCCGCGATCGCCAGCACGGCCGTCAACGCAGGCGAAACTCCGAGCGTCAGATACATCACCGCGCAAATCGCGACGTAGGGCAGAGCCGATGTCGTGACCGCGAGCAGGCCGCGTCTCATACACGGCACTGCGAAGGGCGCAAGCGCCTCACGCCAAGGCGCGTGGCTCGATCCAGGGGTCATTAGTACTCCAGTACAGCGAAAGAGAATGTGGTCGATGTTGCCGTCCCCTGAGCCTTGTGGCGGCCTCTCGACGGGGTCCGGTCAAGGAGCCATCGCCCCCGCTCAGGGTGCAGTCGTCGCGGAGCATACCCGCGACAGCAGGTGACGGGGAACCATCACGCCCTCCCTCGTCCAATGTCGCGAGCCCGGGCCTTGAGGATTCGAGCGCCCGACCGCGGCGGCACCAGCAGACCGTATCCGAGCCTTTACTTCCGGCTTGAGGCCGTGGGCTCTACGGGTTGGTCGTGACGACGTGGCCGGCGTCGTTCGCGTTCAGGCAGGACGGGATGCTCCCAGCCGTGTGGCGATCGTGAGATCGATCCCTCCGGAGGGGGATCGATAGACCGCGATCAGGCCCCGGGAGCCGGCGGGGATGTTGGCCTGGTCGATGAAACCGGCGTACGAGGTTGCGCGGGATACCGAAGAGCCATGCATACTTGATAAAGTCTATCGAGTAACTAGAGTATCCTGCCGACTCAGTCATCCGCGCCCCACCAGCGAGCGGGCGCGGGCGGCCGGCAAACCAGACGAAGAGCGGGAGGCCATCCATGACGTTAAGTAATGACAAGCAGAGCCCCACGGTGGCTGGCGACCGGAGCGACGACGCTCTAGCGACGCGTCGCCACTTCCTCAAGCAGTCCGGCGCAGTCGCCGCCGCGGGCCTTGGCACCGGCGTGGCCGCCGGCGCGCTGCCGGGCACCGCTGCCGCAGCTAGACATCGCACGCGGAACCGGCACGAGCCGGCTGCGCCGGAGTCGCTTCAGCAGACCGCTGAGGACGCGGTCATCTTCGGCTCCCCGGTTGTGCTGATGCAGCGCTACTTCGAGGCGGGCCTGCAGGCCGGTATGCCGGTGAATCAGTTCTTCGTAAACACCGAGCTCTCCTCACCGGCGACGCTGGCGGTTGGTCCCAATGACGACACTCTGTACGGCCTCGTCTGGCTCGACTTGACGAGGGGTCCACAGGTGATCGGGGTGCCGGACACCCACGGGCGCTACTACTCGATCCAGCTGATCGACTTCTGGACCAACCCGTTCACGTACATCGGTTTTCGCACGACCGGCACCGGCGCGGGCGCGTTCGCGATCACGCCTCCCGGATGGCGGGGCCGGTTGCCCAGGGGTGTTAGGGAGGTTCCCGCGACCACCAAGCGAGTGCTGGGCCTCGTCCGCACGCTTGTGAATGACCCGGCCGATCTACCTGCCGCCCAGGCGATCCAGACGAGCTACACCACTGGACGGCTGGGCCGCTATCCGTCTGGTCGCGTGGCCGCGGTGTCCGCGCCCAATTCGAACGCGTTCAACATCTTTGTGCCGATCGACCTCACCGGCGACGGGATCGATCTGTTCGAGGAGATCAACCGGGGAATCCTCGAGTATCCGCCGCTCCGAGCCGACGCTCGCTACGCGCGGACCCTGCGTCGTGTCGGCGTGGACGTCGAGCGATACCGCCAGCCGGATGCGTCGCTCGCGTCGATTCTCGCGGCGGCGATAACGCCCGCGTGGCAGGCCGCCCAGGGCTACCTCCCTGAGGCCGCGACCGTCGAGGGAACCTGGTCAGTAGTGCTCGGGGTGACCGACATCACGCACGATCCGCTGCGCCGCCTCGGCCTGACGATCTACGGACCCGGAACGCACATCGAGAAGGAGGCGCTCTACTACTCGGCGCTGCCCGTCGGCGGAACCCCGTTGAGCGGCGCAAACACGTATCAGCTGAGGTTCACGGCGGACCAGCTGCCGCCGGTCGAGGCGTTCTGGTCGCTGATCATGTACGGACCCAACAACGAGCTGGTCGCCAACGCGATCAACCGCTATGAGCTCGCCAGCCACAACCCGACCGACCTTAATTACGCCTCGGATGGGTCATTGACGATCACGATCTCAAACGCCCAACCGGCTGCGGGCACGGATAACTGGCTGCCGGCGCCGGACGGACCGTTCAGGATCGTCCTGCGCACCTACGTGCCGGAAACGCCGATCCTCAACGGCACCTGGCAGCCGCCCGACCTGCAGTTGGTCTGAAACCCGCGCTCCAGCTCGCTCAGCGCGTGATGGCCGCCGCCACGGGAAAGGCTCCGACCTTGATCGGCGCAGACGCCGAGTGCGCGCGGGTGTCCACGAGTCGCACGGTGCCGGCATACGTGCCCAGCACGACGGCGGTGCGACCGTGAGACGCGGGGATGATCTGTGTGGGATAGGCGTAGGTTCCCACCGGGATTGCTTTGCCGGCGTGCCCGTGGGCGACGTTGACCGGGGTGATCGTCCCCGAGATCGTGTTGACGATGTAGGCGGTCGCTCCCGAGTGGGAGAGCACGACGGCCTCGGGCGAGACGCCGACGCGGGTGTAGTGGATGCGCCGGCGGTTGTCTGTCGCGATGGTGGTCACGTGATCGGTGTCGCCGTCGACCACCAGGAGACGTGCGCCGCCGGGCGAGAGCGCGAGGGCGTTCGGTGCCTGTCCGACTGCGATCGGCGCGCCTGCGCGTTGATCGGAGATCGTGATCGGCGTCACGGTGTTCGAGCCGTAATTCGCGACAAAGGCGCGACGGCCGTCACGACTGATCACGATCGACGACGGATATGACCCGACGCCGATCGGGGTCAGCGCGCGTTCGGTACGGACATCGATCGGCGTGACCGTGCGGCCACCCCAATCCAGCACGTACAGCGTCCGCCCGTTGGGGGTCATCGCCAGCTGGTGGGGATCGGGGCCGACAGGGATCGGCACTCCGGGAGCGCCGCTGTGCAGATCGATCGGCGTGACCGTGTCCGAGCCCGTATTGGATACGAATGCGGTCCGACCGTCGGGGGTGATCGCGATCGCCTGGGGATCGCGCCCGACCGGGATGGCGTGTTCGCGGCGTCGCGGACCGGTCTGGATCGGCGTGACGTTGTCAGAGCCAGAGTTCACGACGTAAGCCATTCGCTGGTCCGGGGACAGCGCGATCGCCTGCGGCTCGCGGCCCACCGCGATTGGGCGTCCGGCCCTGCGGTCCGCGAGCCCGACCGGTGTCACGGTCCCCGCCCGCGAGCTGACGACGAATGCCGTCGCCGGCCCGGGCGATGGAGGACGCCGGGCGTCCCGCGTCGGCGACCAGGACGGGGTCGGCTTCGACGCGGCAGCGGAGGCGTGGTAGGGGGACAGCGGCGCCTTTGCCCCCGGCGCCCCCGGACGGAACACGTCATTGATCGGTTGGGCGAATCGGTCGTTGCGCGTCAGCGTCTTCAGACCGAGCGCGGCCTCGATCGTGCGCAGCACGCTGTAGTGCGTGTATCGAGCCTTGGACACGTAGCCATGGCGTACGCCAGTGGAGCCCAGCATCAGCGTCGGGATGCGCTGCGGCGGGTGCTCATGGCCGTAGTCGTCCTCGTCGAACGTGATGATCGCGAGCGACCGCTGGGTCAGCCACGCCGGCGAATGCATGATCGTCCCGAGCTGCTCGGCAAGGAATCGATCGCCGGCGCGGATGCCGCAGCCCTCCATGTCGTCGCAGTCGTTGATCCCCACCCAGGTGAAGTTCGGCGTGGTCGCGGTTCGGGAGAGATCCGAGGCCATCGACGCCAACGGAACGGCATGAGCAGCGCAGTACGCGGGCCGATCGCGCATGTCGGCGAAGTACAACATCGGAAGATCGTCGTCCCAATAGAAGCTGTGGACCGTGTCGTCACACGGACCTGCCGAGCTCTGGTCATATTCCTTCCACGTCTCGCCGGCGGCGTCGATCCGATCGCCGATGTTCGCCGCGTGGATCGTGTACTGCGAGTTGATCTCAAGCGGGTCGGTCAGCGGGATCCCGAAGGTGCTGCCACCGGCAAGCGCCAGGTAGTTGCCGTCGCTCGGGTGCTCCTCGGCGTACATCTGCCCAAGCTCGCTGCCCTGGGAGAGCAGGCGGTTGTAGTACGGCGCTTGGCGGCGATCGCCGACGATCGCCCGCACGTTCTGGTTCTCGAAATAGAAGAGAAACACGTGGTCATACCGAGGCACGTGCGCGACCGGCGGCCGCAGAGGTCCGCGAGCGGGCAGCGCAGCCCGCACATCGAACGTCAGATCGTCGGCGACCGCCCGGTTGTAGCCCACCTTCGGCGAGTCCGGCCCATCGATGTCCTTCAGTGACGTGGCCAGTCGTAACGTCACCTCAGCGCTGACCGCGCCGGCAGGCACCCGCCCGCGAAGCGACCGCAGGGAAAGACCCTTCGCCGACGACCGAATAGGGCCGCCGACACCAGGTAGAGCGCGGCGGCCCAGCCGTCGCCCGCGTACGGAGAGAAACGTGACGCTCGCGGACGCGCGACTGCTGGAGCTCCCGCCGAGTCGAGCGGAGAACTCGTACCGGGCGCCCGCAGCCGTCGGCGCACCGTTCCGTCCATGCAAACCGACTCGCTGCGTGAGACGCGCGGTCCCGCCCGGGCCCCCGGCGAACAACCGCCCCCGCCGGCCCGCACGCGGAAACCCCTTGGTGCCATAGCGGACGACGGTCGGCAAGCCTGACAGGACTCTCCAGCCGGGAATCGTGACGCTGTCCCAGCCATGGGCCGAGGCGGCGCCGGTCTCAGCACCGGGGTTGCGCAGCAAGTTCGCTTGGGCGCTGACCGGGACCCCCAGGCAACTTCCAGCGCAAGCCAGCGCGCAAAGAGCGGGGAGAGATACGCGGGCGGCGATCACGGTCGAGGCGGCGGGCAACGCGTCGGCAGGGCGACGGCCCGGGCTTGCGGAACGTTACAGGCGCCCGGCAAAAGGAGATCCAACGATCCTGTGGTCAAAGCGGACCGTTGGTCCGTAGGGTTGTGCGCCAATGGGCACACGCCTCGTAGTTGCGCTGAACCTCGAGTGGGACGACCTCGGACCCGAAAGGGAGGCGCTCGCCGCTGTGGGGGCCGAAGTCGTCACGCTCGATCAGCTTCAGGAGGAGCAGCTGGCAAGCGTCGTCGCGCTGCTCTCCGAGGGTGCGACCGTAACTGCCGGCGATCTCCATCGCTACCCGCGGCTGAAGATCGTCTCGGAGTTCGGAACCGGATACGACGGCATCGACGTGGAGGCCGCGCGCCGGGGCGGGGTGGCCGTCACCAATGTGGCGGGCTACTGCACAGAGGAGGTCGCCGACCATACGCTCGCGCTCGCGCTAAGCATGGTGCGGCGGCTCGGGTCGCTAAGTCGCCAGGCCGAGGGTGGCAGCTGGGCGCAGGTGGATACGGGCTCGGTCCGCCGCTGCGCGGACTCTTGCTGGGGGGTGATCGGATTCGGGCGCATCGGCCAAGCGGTCGCCCGTCGGGCGCGGGGGTTCGGTTTCTCGGTCTGCGCATATGACGCGTGTCTCTCTGATCGGGCCATCAGCGACCGCGGCGCACGGCCCGCCCCACTTGAACGACTGCTCAGCCAAGCGGATGTCGTGAGCATCCACGCGGCCCGAACCGGAGAGGCTGACCAAATGCTCGACCGGCGGCGTCTATCGCTGCTCAAGCCGACGGCGTATCTGATCAACGTCGCACGGGGAGCATTCGCCGACGAGGTCGCCCTGGCAGATGCGCTCGATGCGGGCGCGCTCGCGGGCGCGGCGCTCGACGTTTTCGTTGACGAGCCCCCGGACCCATCAAACCGGCTGCTGCGCCACCCACGCACGCTCGTCACACCCCATGTCGCGTACTACTCGGACTCCGCCGAGGTCGAGCTTCGCGCGCGGGGTATCGCCGCCGTGGTCGACGTCCTCAGCGGCAGGACGCCGGTCGACCTGGTGCCCGAGCTCTGACGCATCGGGAACGCGCCGTCCCTCATCCCCGACGCGGCGGGAAGGGGCAGGCGGCCTGGGCGTGCTCGAACGCCGGCGACTGAGGGTTGAGCCCGGCGAGATTGACGGACATCCCGCCGGTGCTGGGGAACGTCGGGTCGGGGAAGTTCGGCACACCGTGCGTTCGCATGCACTGCGCGTTGGCGAGCGCTGCGCGCCTCTGGCTCGCGGAAGCGGGCGACCCCTTGGGCTCGGGATTGTGGGTCAGCTTGTCGCATTTCTGCTCGGCGGACTGGACCGCGGGCGCCTGCGTGTTGATCCCCGAGCCCGGACCACCGACCGGCTTGCCCGGGTCCGGGAAGTTGGGCACGCCGTGCGATCGCATGCAGTTCGCGAACTTGAGCGCGAGTGCGTCACCACTCCCGGTGCCGGCCGCGCTGCTCGGACTGCCCGAGGATCCGCAGGCGCTGATCGCCAAGACGCAGCCCACGCCCGCGAGCACGAGCGACAGGCGGCCGCGATGACGGTTTGGACTCGGACTCCCAGTTGCGTTGCGCATCCTGCCGGCACCCCTCAAGCGGTGACAGGCACCTGGTTATACGAGCCGGCAAATAACAGCCTCGTAACTCTGTTACGCCGCGGTTATGTGGTGCCGGGGTGGTCCCCGGGGTGTTACCCAACGCCGCTACAAGGTCAGGCGACGATCCTGATCACCGCTTCGACGCGATGGCCGAGTGGCTGCTTACGCGCGGCGGAACTTTCTCACCGCGAGCGGGACGAACACCACCAACAGGGCACCGAGCCAGGCGAGTGCCCCGAGCGCAGGACCGAGTGCATGCCCGTGGCCGACGGTCAGAGCCCGCGCGGCGTTGACGGTGAGGCTCACCGGGTTGACGTCGGCAAACGCGCGCAAGGCGCCGGGCATCGAGCTCGTCGGGACGAACGCCGAGGAGGCGAACACAGCGGAAAGACCCAGATGAACCCGACCGACTGCGCCGTCTCCGGATCACGCACCGCCAGACCGACGTACGCGCTGATCCATGAGAACACGTACGCAAACGCCAGCACGAGCACAAATGCGAGCGCCACTTCGTAGGCCGGCTGGGTCGGCCGGAAGCCGACCGCGACCCCGATCAGCAGCATCACAGCAGGCTGACCACGTTCACGGTCAGGTCGGCCGCGGTGCGTCCGATCAACACCGCCGATCGCGCGATCGGCAGCGACCGAAAGCGGTCGACGACGCCGGCCTTGAGGTCCTCGGTGAGCCCGAGCCCGGTCGTCAGCGCCCCGAAGATCGCCGTCATCACGATGATCCCGGGCAGCAGGTAGTTGACATAGCTGAGGTGAGGCGCCTTGATCGCTCCTCCGAACACGTAGCGGAACAGGAGCACAAAGATCACCGGCTGCACGAACAGGTAGACGACGTACATCGGCCGGCGCAGCACCTTGCGCAGCTGGCGCGTCGCCATTACGCGGCTGTCGGCCGCTGCCTCGGCCAGCGTCACGTGGCCGCGGGACGGGATTGCTTGGGCGGTGGCGCTCATCACGCGGCCTCCTGTTCGAGTGTCTGTTCGGTTGGTCGGGCCTCGGCGGGGTGACCGGTCAGGGTCAGGAAAACGTCGTCGAGCGTCGGCTGATGCAGCTCGACGGCAGCGATCTCGAGGTGCCGCGCGTCGAGCCTCCGCACCGCCTCCGCCGATGCGCCGGGATGCTCGACAGCCAGGCGGATCTCGCCGCTGGCAAGGTCGCGCTCGGAGTCCATGTACGGCTGTTCGGCGGCGCCGAGACCGGCAAGCGCCGCACAGGCATCATCCGCAGCCTCGCGGTCGGCGAGGCGAACGCTCAGGATCGTCGCTCCGACCGCCGCCTTCAGTTCGGCCGCGGTGCCCTGCGCCGCGATCCGGCCCCGGTCCACGACCGCGATCCGTTGTGCGAGGCGATCGGCCTCCTCCAGGTACTGAGTCGTCAGCAGCACCGTCGTCCCCTCGCGCCGGAGCTCGTCGACGAGCAGCTCCTTGCGCGACCTGGGGTCCAGTCCGGTGGTCGGCTCGTCGAGCAGCACGACCGGCGGTCGTCCGATCAATCCGGCGGCGAGGTCGAGCCGACGGCGCATCCCGCCGGAGTACGTCGAGACGCGCCGGTCGGCGGCCTCGACAAGCTCGAACCGTTCGAGCACCTCAGCCGTGCGCCGGCGGGCCTCGTCCCTCGGCAGCCGGTACAGCTGCGCGATCATGTCGACGTTCTCCCGCCCGGTGAGCTCCTCGTCGACCGCGGCGAACTGACCCGCCAGCCCGATCCGTCGCCGGACGGCAAGCGGCTCGCGCACGACGTCGTGGCCGAGCACCGCCGCCCGGCCGCTGCTCGGCGCGAGCAACGGACCTCGATCGCATCACTCAGGTCCGTCACTCCCGGTACCAGCTCGGCGGGGCGCTCGGCCGCGCGGCGGATGGTGATGTCCCCGAACCCCGTCCTCGCCCGTACTTCAACGAGCTCGTCGGCTGACCCGGGAGCCTCGGTCGCGTCGAGCGCGTTGTGGACGTTGCCGTAGTGCGTGTCGAGGTCAAGCCAGGCGGCAACGCCGCCCGCGATCCCGACCTCGATACGCCCGTTCGCGGTCTCCGCGACGAGCGAGCCACGGTGGATGCTCCCGATGCGGATGTGGCCGTTCGCGGTCTTGGCGCTGACCGAGCCGTGCGAGCGCTCGACGTCGATGTCGCCGTTGGCCGCGTTCGCCCGGAGATCGCCGCCGACCTCTCCGATCCAGGTATCGCCGTTGGAGTTCTTGATCACCGCCGAGCCGTCGATCTCGCCGGCGCGCACATCGCCATTGGCAGTCGCCAGCTCGGCATCCCCGGTCACCCGCTCGAGAGTGATGTCGCCGGCCGTTGCCAGCTTCGCGCTCGCGGCCCGATCAAGGCTGATCTCGCCGGCGCTGCTCTTGAGCTCGCAGCGCCCGAGCGAACCGCTGGAGCGAAACCCGCCGGCCGCCGTGCGACCGCTCAGGTCCGAGCCGGCGGGAAGCCCGATCTCAACATCGATCGAGCCACCATCGCTGAACGGGCTCCACTCGCGCAGCCGGCGCGGTCCCTTGACCAGCAGCCTGCCATCGGCGTACTCGACGCGTGTCTGCTCGGCCGCAGTCACGTCGTCGCGATTGGCCGGGTCACTCGGCCGTACCTCGACGACCGTGTCCGCGCGGTCGCCGGCGGTGACGCGGACGTCCGCCACGCGCAACTCGAGCCCGACCGAGATTGGCTGTGGTGTTTCGAAATGAGACATGTCGTGGTTCCTTTGAGTCGTTGGTTTCGGGAAGTTCGTTCTCGGCGGCCGCTGACGCTTGCGGCGGTCAGCGCCCCCAGCCCGTGTAGCGCTGACCCGAGCGAGCGCTCCGTCGCTCGGGCTGGGCCCCCGACTGGCGACGGTCGACCGCCGCCGCGACGGCGCGGACCAGCCACGCGTTGGTCGACAAGCCCTCGCGGTCGGCGCTCTGTTCGACCTGACTCTTGAGCTGGTCGGGCAGCCGCAGGTTGATCCGGGCGGTCGCGCCTTCTGCGGCCACCGCGCCCGTGGCCCACGCCCCAGTCAGCTCCCTGCTGTCGGTCGGCTCGCCCGCTGTCTCGGCGGGCGGCACAGTGACCACGAACTCCGGCTCGCCCCCGCGAAGGCGCAGCTCGACCGAGCCCGGCACCAGTTCGCTCGTGATCTCAGCCGTCGCCGCCGAGAGCGCATCCAGCAGGGTCAGTCGCACGGCGGATTCCAGTGCGGCCGTCAGTCGCTGCGCGAGCGTCAGCGCTTCCTCACCGCCGGCCGAGGCCGCGACCGCCAGTTGCTCGCTGAGCTTGTCTACATACGGTTCAAGTTCCATGGTGCCATTTTGACACCAGAATGGCATCATGTCAAGTGCCGTGTTGATGCCATGTGGGCATCGCCCGTCGGCCGTCGCGCAATTCGGGACTCGGCTTGGGGGCGGCCCCCGACCGCGGCGATAACGGACCATCCGGCTGTCACTGCAGCCGAAGAGCGCATTGTGGAACAATCTGATCCGTGGGGTGGCTCGACACGCAGGCCGTGCAGTGCGAATGACCTTGCCAAGCGTGGCATTTTCGGTTGTCGCCCGCGCGTGCGCTGAGGCTCGATTGTGGCGCAATGTCCATTCGCGCGGGGACGACGCGTGACGGATACCAGTGCGGCTGGCGGCGCCTCGGGCGGGGACGTGGTCGGCACCGGGAGCGCGGCTGATCAGGTCACCGGTGTTCTGCGCCGCCAGATCCTGGAAGGCCGCATTCCACCTGACGCCCCGCTGCGCGAGGTGGCGTTGGCGGAGTCCTTCGGTGTCTCGCGCAACACGGTGCGTGCCGCGATCCACGGCCTCGTCCATGAGGGGCTGGCCCGTCACGAACGCAACCGCGGGGCGCTCGTCGTGCGGCTCGTCGAGGAGGACGCTCACGATCTCTATGCCGCGCGACGCCTGCTCGAGGTATCAGCGGCCGATCGGTTGCCGGTCGCACTCGAGAGTCAGATCGCGGCGGTCGGCGCCGCCTACGACGATCTCGCCGAGGCCGTCGCGAGCGGGCAGTGGACCAAGGTCGTCATCGCCGACGTCGCGTTTCACCGCTCGATCGTCGGGCTGCACGGCAGCCCGCGTCTGCTGCGGATGTTCAAGACGATGGAGTCCGAGCTCGCCTACTTCATGTCGCTGATCCGCCTGCGCGAGCAGGAGGAGGAGCGCCCTGAGCACATCCTCGCTGAGCATCGCGCGGTGCAGCAGGCAATCACCGATCGTGCGCCGCGCGCCGCACGCGCGGCGATCGCAGGTCATCTCGCCTACTACGAGGAACGCGCGAGTCGCCTGCTGGATGACCACCCTGAGTGACGAGCCGGCATGCGCGCACCGCGGGTCGCCGGCCGGATCATCGCGCAACGCTCGTCGCCGACTTCGGCCGAAGCGGTTTGTTGAACAATCATGAATCGAGGTATTCGCAAACTGTTTGACAATCGACTCGCGCCGCCGTGCCTTGGTACGCCTACAAGCGTGACATGGTGGGTTCCAGCACACAGAATTGTTGACTCACAACTGAAACATGGAACCCAATTTTGTGGTTCAATCTTCCTCCGCAGGCGCGAAACACGAGCAGCGGAACCGGAGCGAGAGGACGTTGGACGAACCGGCGCACGGCGCAGGAGCACAGCTACAGGCGGTGGCGGCGTCTCGCGCGGCGGCCGGACGAAGCACCTCGGCGATGTCCAATCTCGAGGAGCCTCCGCCCGTGGTCCCGACGGACGCGGTCGTCCAGGCGGCCCGCGAGCTATTTGGGCTGACCGTGGTGAAGGTGCAGCCGCTGCCGGGGGAGCGGGACCGCAACTTCCGTCTGTTCGGCCCTGATGGTGCCCAGTTCGTGCTGAAGGTGGTGCATCCGGCCGAGGATCCCGCGATCTCAGAGATGCAGGCGCGCCTGCTCAGACATCTGCGCGAGCGAGACATCCCGGCACAGACGGTGGTGTCGCCGCTCGAGGGGCGTGACCCGATCCTGCGTCTCGGGCGATCATCGACCACGTCCTGCATGGTGCGCTGTGTGACCTACCTGGCAGGCGAGCGACTGGCCGACGTCGAGGCGACCGCGACTCGCCTGCGTGCACTCGGTCGGTTCCTGGCTCGTCTGGACCTCGCGCTCTCGGACTTCGTCGAGCCCCGGGCCGATCGTCCGTTCCTATGGGACGTCAAGCGCGCCGATCAGCTGCGTCCGCTTGTCGAGCACGTTCGAGATCCGATCCGACGAGAGCGGGTCGCGTCGATCCTCGACATGTTCGCCGACGACGTGCGCCCGCGTCTGCAGGCGGTGCGCAGTCAGGTCATCCAGAACGACGCCAACCCGCAGAACGTCCTCGTCGAGACCAATGCGCCAGATCGGATCAGCGGCGTGATCGACTACGGCGACACCGTCCACGCGCCCGTCGCGCAGGAGGTCGCCGTCGCGATCTCTTACCAGTCGCTCGACGGCTCGCGGCCGTTCAGCGCCGCGGTCGAGATCACGCGCGGCTTCCACGAGGTCATGCCTCTCGACGAGGACGAGCTCGCGCTCATTCCCGCGCTCGTCGCGACGCGACTGGCAGTGACGACGGTGATCACGGCGTGGCGGTCCACTCTGCACGCGGACAACGTCACCTACATCATGCGAAACGACGCGGTCATCGGGGGCAATCTCGCCGCGGTCTCGGCTCTCTACAGCGGGACCGGACGGCAGCAGTTCGCCGACGCGGTGCTCGGCGCCCGACCTCAGGATCTCGGGTGAGATGAACATGGTCAGCGATCCGGTTGACACGCTCGCACGACGCCGCGAGCTCCTCGGAACCCCGTACCGCCTGTTCTACTCCGAGCCGGTCGAGCTCGTTCGCGGCGACGGGACGTGGGTCTTCGACGCTGACGGCGAGCGTTACCTCGACGCCTATAACAACGTCCCGTGTGTAGGGCATTCACACCCGCGAGTGGTCGAGGCGCTCAGCAGGCAGGCGAGTTTGCTCAATACCCACACTCGCTATCTGAGCAAGGTCACGCTGGAGTACGCGGAGCGCCTGCTCGACACGCTGCCGGCGGAGCTCGGCCACGTGATGTTCACCTGCTCGGGCAGCGAGGCCAACGATCTCGCCCTGCAGCTCGCCCGGCGCTGGACGGGCAACGCCGGCGTGATCGTCACCAGTCATGCCTACCACGGCACGACCACCGCCACCGCCGCACTCTCGCCGTCACTTGACCCCACGATGGTCGCGGTCGATCAGGTCGAGCTCGTGGAGCCGCCGCCGAGCGCCACCGGCTCGAGCGAGGATGTGGAGGCATTCGGGCGCCGCGTCGCTGCCGCCGTCGACGCGCTGGCCGCGCGTGGCGCGCGCCCCGCTGCGCTGCTCGCGGACTCCATCCTCTCCAGCGACGGGCTCGTGCCGGCACCGGCCGGGTTCCTGGCTGCCGGGGCCGCCGCGGTCCGCGCCGCAGGCGGCCTGTACATCTCAGACGAGGTTCAGGCGGGCTTCGGCCGCACGGGCCAAATGTGGGGGTTCGAACGTCATCGGGTGGTGCCCGACATCGTCACGATGGGCAAGCCGATGGGCAACGGCTATCCGCTCGCCGGCTTGGCCGCGCGCGCGGACATCGTCGATGCCTTCGGCCGGGAGCGTCGCTACTTCAACACGTTCGCCGGCACTCCGGTCGCCTGCGCCGCGGGTTTGGCGGTACTCGATGTGCTCGCGGATGAGCGATTGGTCGAACGGGCAGGAGTCGTGGGCGCGCAACTGCTCGCCCGGCTGCGACCGCTCGCGGCGCTCACCGCCATTCGCGACGTGCGGGGCATTGGACTGTTCGTCGCTGTCGAGACCACCGCCGACGCCGACACCTCGACGTCGCAGCCCAGCAGCTCCCACGAGCCGACCGCAGCGACTGTGGTCGACCGGATGCGCGAGCAGCGGGTTCTTGCCGGAGTCACCGGCCCAGGCGCGCGAGTGGTGAAGATCCGGCCGCCGCTCGCCTTCTCCGAAGCGGAGATCGAGCCGCTCGCGAGAGCGCTCGAGCGAGCGCTGGGGGTCGACTGAATGCACCAACCAGCCTCATCTCGACGAAGTCTGTGTCAATTCACACGTACCGTCGAACGTGACGTTTCACTATTCGGCGGTCATTCCTCGAAGGAGCTTTGCGATGTCCGGTGCCTCTCCTGCTGATGTTGATCTGACCAACCCGCCGGCGGACGCCGGGAACAACGGCTCGGTCATCACGCGCCGGATCCTGCTGCAGCGCGCATCCGCGCTCGCGGCGACCGGCGCAGTTGGCTCGACGTTGCTGGCCGCGTGCGGCAGCTCGTCCTCGGGGCCGACCCCGACCGGCACGACCGCCGCGGGCGCCGGCGGCGATGTCCAAAACCTGACCTTCGGCATGGCCTCGTTGCCTCAGGACCTCAACATCCTGCGCGCGTTCAACATCCCCTCCCCGACTGTCCTGTCGCTTGCCCTCGAAGGGCTGACGACGTTCAACGACCAGATGAAGCTGCAGCCGCTGCTGGCGCAGTCGATCCACCAGACCGATCCGACCGTCTACGTCTACAAGATCAAGCCGGACGTCCGCTTCCACGACGGCTCGACGCTCACCGCTGAGGACGTGGCCTTCTCGTTCCAGTGGCAAATGCTGCCCAAGAACGGCACTCAGCTCGGGCTCTTCTTCAACTCGGTCAAGTCGGCCGAGGCGACCGGCAAGCTCGAGTTGACCGTCGAACTCAAGGCTCCCGATGGCCTGTGGCCGTACACGCCCGCCCATACCGCGGGGCTTGTGCAGAGCAAGAAATACCTTCAGACCGCAGGGGCCAACGCGGGAACCTCCGCCCACCTTCCGGTCGGAACCGGGCCGTACAAGATCACCCAGTTCACGCCGAGTTCGTCCGTCAAGCTCGTCCGCTTCGACCAGTACCACGGCACCAAGCCCAAGCTCGCCAACCTCTCACTCCAGGGCATCGCCGACGACTCCTCGCGCCAGCTGGCGATGCGGAACGCGAGCATCAACGGAACCTTTGACGTGCCGTACAACGAGCTCAACACCTGGAAGCAGATCCCCAACGCGAAGGTCGGCCTCGGCAGCGGCCTTGACCTGTTCTACATCGCGTTCAACGTCCAAGCCGCCCCCTTCAACGACATCCACGTACGTCGTGCGATCGCTCACTCGATCGACACCAAGGGTCTGATCGCGTCACAGCTCAGCGGCGCCGGCGAGGTGGCGACGGGGTTCGTGCCGCCGCTGTTCTTCCAGCCCCTGGGCGTCTCGCCGTCGACGGTTGAGGGTTGGTACGCCCAGAATCCCCAGTACCCGTTTGACCTCGACACCGCTAAGTCCGAACTCAAGCAATCTGCACACCCCAACGGCTTCACGACGACGGTGCCCTACCCGAGCGACTACCCGCGCATCGGCGCCGCTCTGCAGAACCTCCAGCAGAACATGAAGCCGATGGGAGTCAACATTCAGCTCAAGGAGCTGACCGAGGATGGGTGGCTCGCGATTCTCAACGGCGACCGCTCCAAGCTCGGCATGAGCGTAGTGGTGTACTACCCCGACTATCCCGACCCCGCCGACTACTCGGGGTTTGTGACCACCGTGCAGATCAAGAGCGGCTGGAACCTGTCGAACTACAGCAACCCGCACGTGGACAAGTTGTGGAACGAGCAGGCAGCCTCTCTGAGCACGCCGACTCGCGTCAAGCTTCTGCGTGAGATTCTGGCGATCACCCAGCAGGACCTGCCGGTCCTTCCCGTGTGGGTTGAGGACGCAGTCGTAGCCCTTGACAGCTCCTACCACTACACGATCTCGCCCGTCTGGTACCTGCAGCCCTGGGCGACGCAGGTCACCAAGGCGTGAGCGTCGATCCCGCAATCCTGGGTGCGCGGTCACCGGGCCCGGCGTTCGGCGACCCGCAGACGGGCTCCGCGACACCGCGGCGAACACGACGTCGGGGCTACGGCCCGATGCTGGTGCGGCGTCTGCTCGTCTCGATCGTGCTGCTGGTCGTACTGAGCTTCATCAGCTTCTCGCTGCTGGCCCTGTCGCCCGGTGATCCGGCAAGGCTGCTGCTGGGGACGCGTCCGACGACGCCGGCCAACCTGGCGGCGATTCGCGCGGAGTTTCACCTCAACGCCTCGTTCTTGGGCCAGTACTGGATTTGGCTGCAAGGGGTGGTACAGCTCCAGTTCGGTCGATCTATCGCCACGCTCGCCCCGGTCGGCCCGACCCTCGCCTCGCACTTGCTGTTGAGCTTTGAGCTCGCGGCAGTCGGGGCCGTGCTCGCGATCGGAGGCGGGGTCGTGCTGGGGATCGTCGCCGCGGTCTGGCAGGAGCGGTTCGCGGACCGCACGATCGTCGCCCTGAGCATCGTCGGCGTTAGCGCGCCGGCGTTCGTCGCCGGGCTCGTGCTGCTGATCGTGTTCTCGGTCGACCTCAACTGGCTGCCCGCGTACGGCCAGGGCGGCGGTGGCCTCGACAGGCTCAAGCATCTGCTGCTGCCCGGCATCGCGCTCGGCCTCGGCGCGATGGCGCTCGTACTCAAGGTCACGCGGTCGAGCATGATCCGCGAGCTCTCCTCGGACTACGTGACGTTCGCACGGGCGCGCGGCGCGTCGACCTCTCGAGTGCTCACCACCTACGCGCTGCGCAACGCGCTGATTCCGATTGTCACCAGCAGCGGCCTGGTGTTCTCCTACCTGATCGCCAGCGCGGTGCTCGTCGAGGTGGTATTCAACATCCCCGGCGTCGGATCGATGCTCGTGTCCGGGGTCACGACGCATGACATTCCGGTCGTACAGGCCGCGGTGCTCGCGATCGGGGCGGTGGTGATCCTCGTCAATCTCCTGGTCGACGTCCTCTACCTGTTCATCGACCCGCGCGTCCATATGGGGCGAGCGGGGGTCTGATGGCGACCACGGCCACCACGGTCTCAGGCCGCGGCGCCCATGCTCGCCGGCTACTGCCGACCGGATCGAACATCCTCGTCGCGATCGCGGCCGGGATATTGCTGGTGATGCTCGTGCTCGCCGTCGCGGGCAGCGCGATCGCCCCCCACAATCCCTCCGTCCAGAGCCTCACCGCCGCCTCCGCCTCGCCCGGCCACGGGTACCTGCTCGGGACCGACAGTCTCGGCCGAGACATCTTCAGCCGGGTCCTGGCTGGGACGCGGCTGGCGCTCGCCGGACCGTTGGTGATCGCATTCGGCACGATGTTCATCAGCGTCACCTTCGGGCTCCTCTCTGGCTACCAGGGAGGGCTGGCGGACACGACCGTCATGCGTGCCGTCGACATCGGCTACGCGCTGCCTCCGCTGCTGGTGGCGATAGTCATCGCCGGCGTCGTCAGCGGTGGCTACTGGGTGGCGGTCGCGGTGCTCGTCGTCGTCTCCAGTCCATACGACGTGCGCATCATCCGTGCCGTCACGCTCGAGCAGCGGCAACTGCCCTACATCGAGGCGGCGCGTGTGCTCGGGCTCAGCCGCCGGCGGATCATGGCTCGGCACATCCTCCCCAACCTGGTGCCGTTCATCATCGTGAACTTCTGCCTGGACTTCGCGTTCGCGCTCGTGACCCTGTCGGGCTTGTCATTTCTCGGTCTCGGTGCGCCTCCCGGCTCCTCGGAGTGGGGACGAATGCTGTCCGACAACCAGGCGCTCGTGTTCACCAATGCGCTCGGCGCGCTTGCACCCGGGATCATGATCGTGCTCGCTGCAGCCTCGGTGTCACTGATCGGTGACTGGGTCGCCGAGCGGTTCGCCGCCCGCGGGGTCCGGGCGTGAACGGCGCGCGGATCGGCGGCGCGCTGGCGGCGACGGCGCCGGCGGATCGGCCGCTCCTGGAGGTCGACCACCTATCGGTTACCGCACCGGTGCGAGACGGTCGCCGGACGCTCGTCCGCGACGTCAGCCTCACGGTCCGCCACGACGAGACGATCGGGATCGTCGGCGAGTCCGGCAGCGGCAAGTCGCTGACCGCCCGTGCGATCGTCGGGCTCCTGCCGCCCGGGCTGGAGGCCGAGGGTGAGATCAATGTCCTCGGCGTCGACCCGCTGGTCGCCTCTGGGCGACGAATGCGCGCGCTGCGTGGGACGGGCGTGTCAATGGTCCTTCAGGACCCGTTCACGATGCTCAGTCCGGTACGGCGCTGCAGCCGCAACATCGAGGAGACGCTTGCACTGGCCGCTGATCGACGCCTGTCGCGCCCGGAGCGGCGACGCCTTTCCGCTGAGCGCCTCGCGGAGGTCGGTCTGACGGCCGCCGACGGCGAGAAGTACCCGTTCGAGGTCTCGGGTGGCATGGCGCAGCGGATCGGGCTCGCCGCGGCGCTGGCCGGCGACCCCCGACTCCTGATCGCCGACGAGCCGTCGACCGCCCTGGACATGACGACCCAGCAGGCGGTGCTCGAGCTGCTGCAGCGCCTCCAGCAGCGGCGCCAGATGGGGTTGATCCTGATCACCCACGATCTGCGCGTCGCGTTCTCAGTCTGCGACAGGGTGTACGTGCTCTACGCCGGGTCGCTCCTCGAGGTCGGGAGCGCGGTGGAGATCTCCCGTGCGCCGCGCCATCCCTACACGCACGGCCTGCTGCGGGCCGAGCCCGATGTCGGTCGGCGGCGCCGAGCTCTCGTTCCCCTCCAAGGATCCGTTCCGTCGCCTGATGACGTTGCCGACCGGTGCGCTTTCGCGCCTCGATGCGCCTTCGTCACCGAGGCCTGCTTGGCCGGCCGGCCCCCGTTGCGTACGCTCCCCGACGGCCGGATCACCGCTTGCGTGCGAAGCGAGGAGCTCACGGCCGAGCTGACCGTCGACCTCGATCAGGACGACCAGCCGGCGCTCGTCGAGGCGACCGCCGCCGAGCGCGGCACCGCCCTGCTGCGCGTGCAGGACCTGCGCAAGAGCTTCGGTGAGGGGAGCGACGCCGTGCAGGTGCTCGACGGCGTCGACCTCGAGATCACTCCGGGCGAGAGCGTAGGGCTGGTCGGTGAGTCGGGCTCGGGCAAGACGACGCTGGCCCGCTGCGTGCTCGGCCTCGAGTCGGCTACGGGCGGCAGCATCGTGTTCGACGGCGTCGACATCACCGACCTGCGAAAGCTGCGCACGGAGGAGCGGGCGCGCGTCCGCCGCGGCATCCAAATCGTCTTTCAGAACCCGTACGCCTCGCTGAACCCCGCCCGTCGGATCGGCTCGATCCTCGCCGAGGCGGCGGAGATGGCGGATGACGGTGACCGAGACCAAGCTACCGTCGAGGGACTGCTGAAGCGCGTCGGGCTGCCGATCACCTACATGCCTCGCCGCCCTGCAGGCCTCTCGGGCGGAGAGCGTCAGCGCGTCGCGATTGCCCGGGCGCTCGCCGTCCGCCCGCGGCTGATCGTCTGCGACGAGTCGGTGTCGGCGCTCGACGTATCGGTGCAGGCCCAGATCCTCACCCTGTTCGCCGAGCTCCAGCGCGAGCTCGGGGTCGCATTGTTGTTCATCACGCATGACCTCGGCGTGGTGCGCCAGGTGACCGACCGCATCTACGTACTCGCTGACGGGCACCTCGTCGAGCAGGGGGCCACAAATGACGTGCTCGACCATCCCAGCCATCCCTATACGCAGCGGTTGCTGGCGTCGGTGCCACGCCCCGTGGCAGAGCCCCACTCAGGCCAGGGAAGCGCGCCGCAGGCGATCGGAACGGAGCGCCCATGACCAGTGCCCGCCTCGGAGACATCGACGTCCGCTACGAGGTCGAGGGAGAGGGACCGACCACGTTGGTGCTGATCAGCGGTCTCGCCGACGACTTCCATCTCTTTGATCTGCAGATGCCCGCGTTTCTACGCGCGGGGCTGCGGGTCGTTCGCTATGACAATCGCGGCATCGGTGCGACGTCGAAGCCCGCCGGCCCGTACACGACCGCTCAGTTCGCTGCCGATCTGAAGGCGCTCGTCGACCACCTCGGCCTGGAGGCCTTTCACCTCGCCGGTATCTCGATGGGCGGCATGATCGCCCAGGAGTACGCCCTTGCCCACGGCGATGATCTGGCCTCGGTGACGCTCGCGTGCACCTATGCAGCGCCGGGCCCGTTCTGCGGCCGAATGTATGCGCTGTGGGCCGAGATGGCGCCGGTGATGGGGGTGGCGACGATCATGCGCGACGTCGCCCTGTGGGGGTTCACGCCGGAGTTCTTCGAGACGGGCGGCGCAGCGCTCGAAGAGGTGGAGACCGCGATGCGTTTCCTCGACCAGCCGGTTCCGGCCTACCTCGCCCAGCTCGAGTCGATCCGCACCCACGACACGACTGCGCGGCTGGATCGACTCACGACCCCGACGCTCGTGCTCGCAGCCGAGCGGGACATCCTGATCCCGGTCGCGCTGTCGCGCCGCCTACACGATGCCTTGCCCAACAGCACGTTCACGCTGGTGCCCGGCGGTCACTGCTGTGTCTGGGAGCAGCCGGAGCCGTTCGCCCAGGCGATCCTGGAGTTCGTGACCCGCGCGGGCGGTCCGAGCTAACAGACAAGCGTCGCCGGACAGCCGGTAGCCGGCGAGGCGAGAAACCAACTTCACCCGAGCAAATGGCCGGTGAACCAGCTCACCGCTCGCCGGCGCGCATCGTCGACGTGCGCCGGCTCCTTCATCTGGTGACCTTCGCGCGGATAGATGACAAGCTCGGTCTCCACGTCGGACGCTCGCAGGGAGTGGTGCAGTTCGTAGGCCTGTCCGACCGGCACGCAAGTGTCCTGTTCGCCGTGGAGAATCAGGGTGGGCGAGCTGGTGCGGTCGACTGCCACGACCGGGGATCGGCTCAGGTACAAGCCGTCGGTCGTCGCGGGTGGTCCGCCGAGCAGAAAGTCGTAGAAGGCGCTGTTGTTGGCGGTGCCTCGACAGCTGAGCAGGTCGGTCACCCCTGCGATCACCACTCCGGCCGCGAACACCTCCGGCCGGCACATGGCCCAGGCCGTCAGGTATCCGCCATAGCTTGCTCCGATCGCGCCGACACGGCGCTCGTCGATCAGCCCCTCGGCGGCGCAATGCCGGACCCCGGCAATCACGTCGTCGAGCTCGGTGCCGCCAGGGTCTCGGTGGTTACGCCGTGCGAATGCTTGTCCGCGGCCGGCGCTCCCTCGGTAGTTGGGCATGAGCACAGCGAAGCCCGCCTCGGTCAGAACCTCGGCCCACGTCATGCTCCAGGCAAAGCTCCACAGGAGGCTCGGCCCTCCGTGGATGTCAACGACGAGCGGCGGCGGCGCCGATGCCGGGGACGCCGGCAGCGCCAGCAACCCCTCGATCTCGAGATCGCCGTCGCCGCGCCAACGCAGATCGCGGACCGTCATCGGCCGCTCGCCGGCGGCGTCGTTGAGCGTGCTCCATCGGCGAGCTTCGCCACCGGCCCGCAGGTGGACGACCTCCGGGGCATCGCGCGGGCTCGAGCGTGCGGTGAGCGCGCGGTCGTCTGACAAGGGAGCGACGGCGGGATGCCAGCGGGAGTTGACGCATTCCGCCTGCCGCCGATGTACAACGGCGCCCCCGTCGGCTCGCGCGGAATCCCACCATCCCCACGCGGTGTCCAGGTGGTCCCAGCCGGCGAGCCACAGCCGTCCGGCAGCGTCCCACGACAACCAGGTGACGTCCACGCCGGCGTCGATCGTTTGCGGCGTCTCCTCGGGCTGGCCGAGCGAGAGAATGCGGATCTCGCCGGCGAGCAGTCCGCGGTCGCTGGCCCAGCCCTCCACGAATGCGACCTGCTCGCCGTCTGGGTCCACGGTCGGCGTGGAGAGCTGCCAAGCCGAGCGATACAGGATTCGTGGCGACGCCGCAGGGTCATCGCTCACGTGAGCTAGAACGGCGCGGTACCAACCATCTTCGCGAGGGTCCTCGCTGCCGATCACTACCTGTCCGCCGCCCGGCACCGGGGCGAACTCCCAGACGGTCAGCCCTGGCGGGGTCACCGGATCCGGCGGTCCGCCGGCGGGGTCGATCCGCCATACGCGGCGCCATCCGCTGACCTCGACAACGCGTGGGTCGGCGTCGGCGCTGGGCAGCGGTCTGCCAGACGACACCGCGGCAGAGTCCGCTCCGGGCTCCGCGGCGAGCGCAAGCAGCCCGCTCGCGGACCACGACAGCGCCTCGACGTACCCGGGCAGCGAAAGCTGGGGGCCACCGTCCACGGGCTCACCATTGGCCGTGAGGATCTCGATCCGACTTCCCTCGTCTTCCTGGACACCAAAGGCGAGACGGGTCCCGTCCGGGGAGAAGACCGGGAACGTATCCGGGACTAACTCACTGACGCGACGCGGCACCCCGTCAAGCCGCCCGCACCACAGGCCCGTGGCCTCGGACGAACCATCGGCGCGCAGTGGCACCACGAACGCGGCCGTGTCCCCGTCGGGGGACACGGCGATCCGTTCGGGCTGCTCGACCTCTCGCATGTCGGCTTTCAGTTGGGGACCGTCGGCGGCGGGCGGCAAATACTATGTCACACGGTACTTGGGGCGCGAGGGTGTTGACTGACGCGGCTTGCCATCCGACGAGATCAAGACTGTCCGCGGGTACAGTCGCCGCCGAAAGGCGGCGCCACGCCTCAGCTGCTTATTTGCCGTCGGCGAGCTTCGTCCAGTAGCGGACGTACTCGCGCTCGTGGCCGATGCCGCACTCGAGCGCCAGGCGCGCGCCGTCGGTCATATCCGCCTTTGCCGTCTGGCGGTATCGGTCCAGCTGCCTTTGGTGGATCGCGAGCTGCGCCTCCGCGAGCGGCTTGGGGTCGGCGCCGAAGAACAGCTTCACTGCGCCTGGGTCGCGGAGCTCGAAGCCGTCGCCCGTCGGCTCAGCCCGCCAGGCATCAAGCGCGGCTCGGCCCGGGCCGGTCAGCCGGTAGAGCTTGCGTCGGCGGCCGGCTTGCTCCTGGCGCTCGTCGAGCAGCCCCTCGCGGGCGAGGCGCGAGCACTCGCTGTAGAGCTGGGTGTGAGCCACCGTCCAGAAGTTCGAGGTGGTGGCTTCAGCGGCGCGCTTGATCTCATACGGCGTTGCCGGCTGGCACATCTCGACCAGGCCGAGAACCACGTAGCTGGTCGTGGTTAGACGGACGCTTGACATTGACGCGAGCATATACTACGGTCAGAATCATACAATCCGTACCGTTCGGGAGGAAGTATGATAACCGCGACCAGACCGGCGACGTACGCGAAGGGCTTCGAGACGCTCGACGAGGAGACGGTGATCGATGCGCTCCCGGTGTCCGGCGAGCTGCCCGCGTGGCTCAGCGGCTCGCTGCTCCGCACCGGCCCGGCGAAGTTCGAGGCTGGCAGTCGCCCGTTCAACCACTGGTTCGATGGGCTCGCGATGCTGCACCGCTTCACCTTCGGCGACGGACGTGTGTCCTACGGCAACCGCTTCCTCGAGGGTCGTACCGAGCGCGCCGTGCGTACCGAGGGCCGGATCGCCTACCCGGAGTTCGCCTCGGATCCGTGCCGCACCTTGTTCGGGCGCGTGCAGACGCTGTTCAAGGGCGGCCCTGAGTTCGGCGACTCCGCCAACATCAACGTGGTCAAGCTCGGCGAGCGGTTCCTGTCGATGACGGAAGCGCCGATCTCGGTGCAGTTCGACCCGCGGACGCTCAGTGCCGCCGGCGTGCCGTACATGCCCCCCGGCAACCTCACCACCGCCCACCCGCACGCGGACCGCCGCGACGGCGCGATGCTCAATTTCGCGGTCAAGCTCGGGGCGCGCAGCGAGTACCGCTTCTACCGCGTACCGCCCGAGACAATGACCCCAGAGGTCGTCGCCCGGATCCCGGTCAGGGAGCCCGGCTACGTCCACTCCTTCGGTCTGACCGAGCACTTTTACGTGCTCGCCGAGTTCCCCTGGGTCGTCAACCCGCTGCGGCTCGCGCTCTCCGGACGGCCATACGCCGAGAACTACCGCTGGAAGCCCGAGCGCGGCACCCGCCTGATCCTCGTCGACCGCGCCACTGGCCACGTCCACGAGCCACTCACTACGGACCCGTTTTTTGCCTTTCACCACATCGGCGCCTACGAGGACGACGGCGACGTGATCGTCGACGTCAGCGTGTACGACGACGCCTCGGTGATCGACGCGCTCTACCTCGACCGGCTGCGCTCCGAGCCGCCGCGCCAGCACTCCGAGCTACGTCGCTTCCACCTGCACCCCGACAAAGGCACCGTCACGCACGAACGGCTGATCGAGGCCCCGATCGAGCTAGCCCAGATCAACTACGCGCGCTACAACGAGCGCCCCTACCGCCACGCCTGGGGCGTAGGCGAAGCCGGCGATTGGATCGACCGGATCGTCCACGCGGACGTCGTGAAGCGAACCTCGACCGAGTGGCACGAGCCCGACTGCTGGCCCGGCGAGCCCGTGTTCGTCGCTCGTCCGGACGGCACCGAGGAGGACGACGGCGTGCTGCTCTCCGTCGTGCTCGACGGAAGGCGCGACACGTCCTTCCTGCTCGTGCTCGATGCCGCCAACCTCACCGAGCTCGCCCGCGCCGAGGTCCCGCACCACATCCCGTTCTCCTTCCACGGCCGATTCGCGGCGAGCGTCTGCCCAACGCCCGCGTAACGACACACAGAAGGAGCGACGTGGCTGGTCAACTCGGCCGATCTGCTTCGGGGTCGAGGACGGTGAGCGTCGGCTTGACCGTCCCGCGGGGTCGGCTGGTCGTTGGTTGGATCGGTTGAGCCGGGATCGGTTCGCTGGTTATGAGGGGAGCAGTTCGCGTTCGAGCATGCGGACGATGAGTTTTTCGGCGGCACGGCGGGTCCATCCGCGGCGCTTGGTGAGGGCTCTGACTGTGTCAGGGGACGCGATCGCGAAGACGATGTCGGCGACATGGTCTGGCGTCAGTCCCGGGCGCCATGTCCCGCTGGGCACGCCGTGGCCGAGCAGCTGGAGAGGGCCTTCGCGGCGTCCGTGCTCGATCTGCTCGAGGAACACGGCGACGTCTGGCTCGGCGGGAGCGGTGGTGCGGAGCACGTCAATCAGAGGGGCGATCCGCGGGGTCACGTCAGCGATCTGCTTGACGTAGCGGGCGAGTTTGGCGTGCGGGTCGGCCGCGGCCGCAACCTCCCGCGCCCAGCGTCGCTCGGCGGGGTCGGTGCCGGGATCTTCCTCGCCGGCCACGAGCCGTGCCGCACACGCAGCAAGCAGCGCAGGTTTGGTCCCGTAGGCGAGGTAGATCGTCTGCACGTGGACTTTGGCCTCGGCGGCGACGGCCTGCATCGTTGTTGCGGTGTAGCCGTCGCGCGTGAACAGCAGGGCGGCTGCCCGCTCGATCCGCCGGCGCGTGTCGGCGCCGCGTCTGCGTCGGTGTCGTCGCGGCGTGCGCGGGTCCAGTCGCTTCTGAGGGGTGTCCTGCGGTCGTGTGGGTTCGCTGGTTTGACATTGACTAGAGCGTCACTATATAGTAACACTATATCAGCGCGAATGAGAGGAACCCGATGCGAGTCTTGTGTAGTACGACGCCGATGGACGGAGTGTTTGGCCCGTCCATCCCGCTGGGCCGCGCGCTCGTCGAGGCCGGACACGACGTCGTCGTCGCCACCGGCACGAACCTACGATCACGCGTGGAAGAGAACGGCCTGACGTTTGCCCAGGCGGGCCTGCCCGCCATGGATGGCGTGATCGCCGCGATCGCGGACCCCGAGGTCAAGGCGGCACCGGCAGGTGACAGGATCAGGTTCCCGGCCGCAATGTTCGGTGCCGTGCATCCACGCGCCAAGCTGGCGGCGCTACGCGACCTATCTGAAGCTTGTCGGCCCGATCTGATCGTCCATCCACCGGTTGACGTCTCAGGACCGCTACTGGCCGCCGAGCTCGACCTGCCATCGGTCTGCTACGGGTTCGGGCAGCCGTTCGATCCCGTCGTGGTGGCCGCAATGGCCGAGCGGTCGCGGCCATTGTGGGAGGCAGCCGGACTGCAGCCCGATCCATACGCCGGCATCTACCGAGGGGTCTACCTCGACCCTCGCCCACCCGGGCTCTGCGGCCCAGAGACGACACAGGCGGCGCACGGCACACACCCGATCCGCCCGGAGATCCCCGGGGATCCGGCGGCGGCATTACCGGCGTGGGCGGACGAGCTTGGCCACCAACCGGTCATTTACGTATCGCTGGGGACCGCACCATTGTTCAACCAGCCAGAGAAGTTCGCCCCGCTCCTGGCAGGTCTCAACAGCGAGGCGGTCGAGGTAGTCATGACCGTGGGTGACCTGAACGACCCGGCGGCATTTGGCGAGTTGCCGCCGACGGTGCACGTCGAGAAATGGCTGGCGCTGTCCCCGCTGTTGCCGCGCTGCGATGCCGTGCTCTGCCACGCCGGCTCGGGCACGACTCTCGCCGCGCTCGCCGCCGGGTTGCCGCTCGTGCTGGTCCCCCAGGGCGCAGACCAGTTCGACAATGCCCGCGCGTGCGAACGGGCCGGCGCGGCACGAGTCCTGATGCCCGACCAGGTCACCCCAGCCGGCGTGCGCGACGCCATACAGGCCGTGCTCCGCGACGATTCGTCCGAGCGCGCCGCCGCCCGAACCCTGGCTGCCGAGATCGCGTGCATGCCAACGGCAACGCAAGTCGTCAACGACCTGACATCGATCGCGGACCGCTCCGGAACCACGGCATGACAAGCACGCTGACATCCACAGACCAAGCAACCAACCATCTACACCGGATCGAGAAGGCGTCGGGGAATGTGACGTTCACCCGCAGTCTGTTAGGCGCGCCTCGCCGGCTCGTCGACGTCCAGGGGCTCAGCCCTGTCGGAGTCCTTCCCGAACATCAGCGACGAGGCGCGGCTCGGCGCTGATCCGCGCGGGTCTACAGACGATGATCGACCGTGACGTGTCCGTCGTATTTCTCGATACTGACCCCGGTTACTACTCGCGGTTTGGCTTTGAGGCGGGGCGCCCGCGGGGTTTTCGAGGCCGTCGTTGCGCATCCCAGGATGCTGGCTTTCAGGCGATCCGGCTTGCGGCGCATGAGCCGTGGATGACCGGGACGCTGGTCTAGGAGCAGACGTTCTGGCGTCTTGACCTTGTCGGGCTGCGCGACCCGCACGCGTGAGCGCAACATCCGCGCGGGGATGCTGGTCGCTCCCGCTATGGCAGCGCGGGCGGACCTGGCAGGATGTCGCCGATGCCAGGTACCGAGTGTGATCGGACTTTCAGCACGACGCCGATGGTCTCGGTGGTTGGCACCGCCGTCGTGCGCGCCGAGCCTGACGAGGCGATCGTGGTTGTGACGTTGAGCGCGCTCAAGGACGGTCCCGGGCCGGCGCTTGAGGATGTCGCACGCCGCAGCGAGGGGCTTGTCGGCTTGTTGGATGAGTTTGGTATCGCGTCGTCTGATCGCTCGACGACGGGAGTCAGCGTCCATGAGGACTTTGACCACACTGCGGAGGGTCGGCGATCATTGGGGCACCGCGCGGCTTCGGCGATCGCGGTGCGTCTCACCGACCTTGAACTCATCGGCCGCCTGGTCACACGGGCCACGACAGAGCTCGACGCACGCGTTGACGGACCCCGTTCGCAGGTCGCAGCTGATAACCCGATCCGCCTGGAGGCGGCGCGCCAAGCCGCCGCCGACGGCCAACGCAAGGCTCAGGCCTACGCAGAAGGCGTCGGCGCGCGCCTCGGTGCGTTGATCAGGCTCGTAGAGCCCGAGTCCGCTACGTTCCCCCGCCGCACGGGCAAGTTCATCGCTGCATCCGCCGCGTCGGGCGAATTGCTCGTCGAGCCGGGCGAGCAGGACATCACCGCGGCGATCGAGGTCACCTTCGCGCTCATCCTCTGAGCTGGGCTCCTGCAGGCAACCCGAGCGAGCCTCATCCAGCCAGGTCTGCACCGGTCGATAGTCATCGCCGCCACGCACCGGCTGGCCTTGATCGTTGGTGACGTCGTGGGTGATGACGATCTGGCCGTCGTCTCGCCGAACGACGCCCCCGCCACCTGGGAGCTTGATCAGAACGGTCGACATCGAGAAATTGTCGCGCGCCAGCGCCACGCTCGGTCCGCTGACTCTGCCGATGCGTTCGGCTGCGCTTTCGGGCGGGCAAGCCACCCAGCCCCGGCTCCGACGCGATCGCGGGCAGCTAGGCTCACGCGATGTCCCTGCGCGAGGTCTATAACCGCCATTGCCACACCGCCGAGCAGGAGCGGGCACTGCTCAGTGCGATCGGATTCACGTCAACATTTACCGCCGCGCGGTTGATCACTCATTCGATTCGTGCCGGGATCGGCCCGTTTCGCAACATCTCGGCGGGCGGTCGCCACATCCACCACAGCACCTTCGGCATCTTCGGCCTACTCGGTATCGGCTACCTCTGGACCTACCGGATCGGGATCGGGGACAAGATGCCTGAGTGGGAGTCCCGCCTGACGGCGAGCGCCTACGGGGTCGCGGCCGCGCTGACCCTGGATGAATTCGCGTTGTGGCTCGATCTGCATGACGACTATTGGGACAAGCAGGGGCGCAAATCGATCGACGCGGTGGCGGTGTTCGCCGGGATGCTCACGATCGGGGTTGCCGGCCGCGACATGATCAACGAGCTCGGGCTGTTTCCCAAGCGCATCAGCAAGCTGGTTGAGCGCGATCAGCATCGCCGCGAGGCGCTCCGGCAGGCCAGCTAGGTCCTGGCTCCCCGCGGCTGGGGAAGGAAGACGCAGGCCAGAAGCCGCGGCGCGCGGGCAATGACAAGATTTCCTTTGACAAGAAGTCTTGTCAAGGCTATTGTATTGACAAGACACCTTGTAACCGCGTCGACGACAGGAGGAAACCGAAATGGCCAGCCCGTCTCTGACGGACCAGCTTGCCCAGCAGCGCATTGCGGGGCTCCACGCCGCGGCGTGCCGGGACCATCTCGCTCGACGACACCGCACGTCTGCCGCGAACGCGCGTATACGCGAGTCGGATGCTGATCACGCTCGGCACGCGCCTCGCCCCCACCGAGGCGCGTGCTACCAATCGCGTGACGCAACCTGCCGGGCGCTGAGGCTCGCGCGGGACGCCAACGGCAACAACGAGCCGCGCCGAATGTCAGATACCGAGCCAGCGGAGACCGAGACCAGCGCGGCCCGCGCGACACGGCCGTCGCGGGAGATCACAGACCCCAAGGCGATGCGTGCGCTCGCCCACCCGCTCCGCCTCGCGATCCTCGACGCGATGCGCAACGAGGGGGAGCTCACCGCCACCCGCGCGGCGGATCTGCTGCACCAGAGCCCGGGCAACATGTCCTGGCATCTGCAGACGCTCGCCAAATACGGCTTCATCGTCCAAGTCGACGGCGCCAAAGGACGCAGGCGGCCCTGGAAGATCGCGCCCGGCACCAACCACTTCAACCCGAGCGAGGCAATACCTGGATCGTTTGACGCCCTCGAGCATCTTGCGATCACGGTCCTCGATCGCAGCTTCGAGCAGCTACAAGAGTGGTGGCGACAGCACAACGACTTCGGGGACGCATGGTTCAACGCCTCGTTCATCAACGAGAAGACGAGCTTCCTGACATCCGCGGAGCTCGCTGAGATCCGCGAACAGATCGATCAGCTGCTGCGCCGATACGACGAGCGCTCAGACCCGGCACACCGACCGGCCGACGCGCTACCGGTCCACCTCGTCACCTTCGCGCACCCAATGCCACGCACAAAGCCGAGCAACTGAGCAGCCAGGTCAGCGGTTGTGGTCCGTTATCGCTCTCGTCGGTAGATCCGCTCCACAACCTCGCGAGCGACACCGGCTGCGTAGGAGGTCTCTCGGCCGATCTCGACGAAGCCCGATCGCGTCAGCACCTTGCGCGAGGCTGTGTTGTGCTCGGCGACACGCGCGAACAGTGGACGGGTTGGCTCGACCTCCAGGAAGGCTTCGAGCGCCGCGCCGGCAAAGCCCTGGCCCCAGCGTGCGGGGTCGATCCAATAGGAGATCTCGCGCGAGCCGTCCATAAAGAAGCTCGCGACCTGACCGACCAGAACGCCGTCTTGCTCGATCGCGTACAGCATGTTGTTCGGATCGGCTCGGACTCGACGGTAGTGAGCGTCAAACGCCTCACGATCCGATGGGTCTGCGCGAGTAAAGGCGGCCATCGCAACCGCCGCCGGGTCGCGCTCGAAGACGAATAGCTGATCAAGATCGGCATCCTGCACCGGTCGGAGGCGGATGCCCATGTGTCGATCCTATTCGCCGGCTTTGTGGGTCACCCCAAAAGTAACACTGCCGCATAGTCCCCGCAGGGGCCGCTGGCATGTGGCTTGCGCTCCGGAGTTCGCGGGTGCTAGTGCAGGTGTCCGACCCGCGCGATCGGCCGGCCGTCAGTCGGGCACACCCACCAGGCCTCATCGTCACGTTCAGTCGCTTGAACCGGGTGCGGATGGCCGGGGCATTCGGGCCGAGCCTCCCCCCAAGCCCCGTGCGTCTCCGGGAAGAACTGCTCTTGAAGCTGGTCCGCCCATTCGGCCAACAGTGCGGCACGCGGGGTTGTCGGGTCCGGGACGCCCAGCCCGAAACTGCCCTGCTGCTCCCGCTCGCTAAACCAGACAAGCCCGCCCTGATCGCGCGGCTCCAGCTCAACCACCAGCTCAATCGGGCGAGGACCCTGCAGATCGCCGAGCACCGGCTCCAGCACCTCGCGCATGAGCCAATCGGGCACCGGCACACGCTCCGGAGCCCGGGTCCGCGCTCCAGGTCGGAACTCCAGCCAAACCCGCGTGTGGTGTCCCGTCCCCGGATCGTCCACCATTACATCCAGCCTACCGTCACGCGGTCGTCGCAATCCTCGCGGATCCAGCACCGGGTCGTGGCCCGGGCTGCTGCATCGTCACTGGCCGAGCAGCACTGGTCTGGGTTCCGCTTCGCCAGAAACGTCGGCCTGAGGAGTAGCCAGACGACCGACCTCGGCGCGGACGGTCACGCCCCGTCGTTCGAATCAGCAGTCGCGTCGTCTCCCGATCCGCGACCGTCCGGAACTTCTGCTCAGGCGCGACCGGCCGGCGCTCAGAGCAGCAGCCGGGATCTCGGGGCGGTGCGAACACGCCCCAGAAGCAATCGTAGGGTTCTGGGTCGAACGGGTGGTCGTGAGTCCCGGCTTGGGCGCTCATAGTTTCGCCCGATGGAGCGCGTCTCGTCGGCTTAGGGCTGGACGTGAATGTGGCGGCACGAAGGGCTTTGCCGGGCGCTGGGCGCGGTGCAGTACCGGAGCAGCGGTGCGCGGCCTCGGCGCCCGTCCGCGCAGGTTTCGGGTGGGTTTGTAGAAGCTATTGCCGAGTATTGACTAAGCTATTGAGTAGGTATATGATCGGCGAACCACGAGACGCGTCGCCGTCGACGATGTGCGGCCGACCTGACCGTGACCATTTCTGAAGTTTTCTCGTGTGTGGGAGGTGAGCATGATCACGCCGGACCTGTTGTCGGTACGCGAGACGAGCGAGGGTGGGGTTCACCGCTTGACGCCGATCGGTGAGCTCGATCTCGCGACGGCGCCGCTGCTTGAGAGCGCGTTCGACGCCGTAGTCAGGGATGACGATGCCGAAATGATCGTCGTGGACCTCACCGAGTTGACTTTCATGGACTCGACCGGGATCCATCTGCTGATGCGGATGCGCGGCGCTTGTGCGGACGTTGATCGGTTGCGAGTGATCAACGGCTCACGCGCAGTAGAGCGAATCCTTGACCTAACGGGCGTTCGCGCTCATCTTCCGATCATCTCGCGCGACCGCGACCCGCTCGCACCGCTGCCCTCGATGACGCATCCACCCTGTCGCCGCCCGTGAGTCCCAGAACGCTCTCAGACCGGCTCGACTCCGCCCGCTGCTAAACCGTACCCTTGACCCGTGGAGCCAGCGCTGTACAGCATCGGCGTCGTTTCGCGGATGGTCGGCGTGCCCGTCTCGACGCTGCGCACCTGGGAAGAGCGCTATGGGCTTGTGATCGCGGTCCGCAGCTCGGGTGGGCAGCGGCGGTATACGCGCATCCAGCTCGCACAACTGTCGTTCGTCGTCGAGCAGATCGACCAGGGGTTTTCGCCGGGCGATGCTCACCGTCTGCTCGCTGAGCAAATCGATCGAGGCGGTGAGATGGTTGCCGCGGGCACGGCTGAGGAGCAGACGGGGATTCTGATCCTGATCGCCGAGCGCGACCGTTTCTCGGCGAGTCTTGAGGATTATCTGCTTCGCACGGAAGGATTTCGGGTCGAGATTGCCTCCTCCGCCGAGGAGGCGGAGCGAAAGTTTGACGAGCTCATGCCACAGATCGTGGTCGTCGAGTTGCTGCTCTCGGGAGGCGTCGGCGGCCGGCTGATCCAACGGCTCACGGAAGCCGGAGCGACGGTGATCGCGGTTTCGCCGCTCGCGGCGCGCGAGGTGGCTGCCGAGTTCGGTGCTTCCGCATTTCTGCAGAAACCGATCGACCCGCTGGTTTTCGCGTCGACCGTTCGTGACCTGCTCGGGACGAGCGCGATCAGCCGGCGACGGTCGATTCGACAGTGGACGACCGTCTCCTAAGCGGAAGCGGCCGACTTGACGCGATCCTTGGCGGCGGGCTGCCCGGGAACGCGATCCACCTGATCGCGGGAGCGCCAGGTAGCGGCAAGACGATTCTCGCCGAGCAATACGCGTTCGCCAACGCGACCGTGGAGCGGCCTGCCGTATATCTCTCGACGGTTTCGGAGCCGCTTGACAAGCTGGTCCGCTTTGGCCAGACCCTCGAGTTCTTCGATGTCGCCGGCGTCGGCGAGCGCGTGTTCTATGAAAGTCTCGGCGAAGATCTCGAGGAAGGAGGCTTGCCGCGAACACTCGAGCGGCTCCGCGCGGTCCTGCGTGAGCGCCATCCGGGCATCCTGATCATCGATAGCTTCAAGGCACTCGCGGCATACGCGCCGACGCACCGCGACTTTCGAAGCTTCCTGTTCGAGCTCGCGGCGGACACCAGCGCTGTGGCCGGCTCGAGCTTTTGGCTGGGCGAATACGACCTCGACACGATTTCCGGCGAGCCCGAGGCCGCGGTCGCCGACAGCATCATTGGCCTGGGGTACCGCCAATCGGGTGAGCGCTCCAGTCGCGCTTCTCGAGGTGATCAAGCTCCGCGGCAGCAACTACCTCTCCGGCCGGCACGCATATCGCATCAGCGCCGCCGGCTTGAGCGTCTTCCCTCGGCTGGCCGATACGCGTCGACGCCTCGAACTACGACCTCGGTGCCGAGCGAGCGTCAACGGGCATCGACGCCCTCGATTACATGCTCACCGATGGCTACTGGCCGGGCTCGTCAACGCTATGCGCAGGTCCATCGGGCATCGGAAAGACTCTCATGGGACTGCACTTCATCGTCGCCGGCGCTGGCGCAGGTGAGCCTGGGATCATCGCGAGCCTCCAGGAAAATCCGACCCAGCTCACGCGCGTTGCACGAGCGTTCGGCTGGACGCTCGACGACTCCGTGACGATGATGTACCGCTCACCGGTCGACCTCTACGTCGATGAGTGGATCTACGAGCTCCTCGATGCGATCGACCGGCTCGGAGCCAAGCGCGTTCTGATCGACAGCCTCACCGACGTGCTGTTCGCCAGCGGCGACGAGATCGGCTTTCGCGAATACATGTACTCACTGATCCAACGCTGCTCCCGGACAGGCGTCAGCCTGTTCATGACCACCGAACTCCCAGACCTCTTTGCCGTCAATCGCCTCTCCGAATACGGCGTCTCCCACCTCTCCGACAACGTGCTCATCCTCCAATACATCCGTGATGAGTCAACCATCCGCCGCGCCATCACCGCGCTCAAGACACGCGCCAGCAGCAACGATCCTCGAGTCCGAGAATTTCAGATCGGATCCGAAGGCATCACCATCGACGACACGCCCGGCCAATAACGGACAAGCCGCTTTACGCTGACTCGGCAGTCGCGTGGGTGGTTAGCGGCGAACGGCGAGCGGCTTCGGCGACCGATCCAATTGCCGTGCTTCCGGCTGTTCGCACCACCGCTAGAGCAGACTGGAGGCTTATGCCTGAAGACGAGGAGTCGATCGAGCAGTCGGCGTTTACTCAGCGTGATCTACCTGAGTGGGTGAAGTCGCTGGGGTTGCCGCCTGCCGCCACCGACGCGATCGATCGCTACTGGAAGCCAGCCTGGGACGCGATCAAGGACACGCTTCCGCTGCTGCCGATTCACGCCGGCCGACTCACAATCGACACCGCCGCAGGGGAGGGCGCGTCGGCCGAGAGAATCTGCTTTGAGTCCTTCGAGGAGCGCACGCCAGGCGAGCGCTGGCAGGCCAGCTTTCAGGAAATGTGGCCGGCATACCGGGCGTGGTATCTACGCGATGGGGACGACGCCCGCCCGGACCTGGCGACGTGCCGCGAGCGATTGCATCAGCACATGCCCGAGCTCGTCGCGACCTACGAGCGGCTGGTCGAGCTGGCTGGAGGCGACGAGGTCGCCGCGCGCTGTCTATCGCTGTACCGACCCCCGGCGTTCATCGTCGGTTGCTCACAGGCCGTGTGGACTCGCGGGCAGCCGATGCTGGTGCGTAATTACGACTATCCGGTCGCGCGGCTCGAGGGCATCGTCATCAAAACGGACTGGGCCGGCTCGCAGATCATCGGGATGAGCGATTGCCTGTGGGGATTGCTGGACGGCATGAACGATCAGGGGCTCGTGGTTTCCCTGACGTTCGGTGGCCGGCGCGCGGTGGGCGACGGGTTCGCGATCCCGCTGGTCGTGCGCTACCTCCTCGAAACGTGCCAGACCGTGCAACAGGCCCGCGAGAAGCTTCAACGGCTTCCGATCCACGCCGCCCAGAACCTCTCCCTGCTCGACAACACTGGAGAGCATCTAACGGCCTACCTAGCGCCCGATCGTACGGCTCGTTTCGCGAGCACACCAGCGACAACGAATCATCAGGGCAGTATCGACTGGCCCGAGTACGCGCGTGCCGTTCGCACCGTCGAACGCGAACAGCACCTCCTCGCGCTGCTCGCCGATGCCCAGATCACACCGGCACGGTTCGCCGACGCCTTCCTCGACCCTCCGCTCTACAACAACGGCTACCAAAGTGGAATGGGCACCCTCTACACCGCGGCATATTTCCCGACCGCACGCCGCGTCGAGTACCGCTGGCCTGGCCACACGATGCCGCAATCATTTGACCGCTTCAACCAGGTCCAGCACATCCAAGCGTTCTCGGACCACCCGCAGGCTTCATAGCCCAACCCGGACGCCCCGACACGCCCACGATGTCACCGCAGGCCCGCAGTCGATCGCCAGCCCGTGCGTGCCCTTCATTTTCCATCTCTCCCACCACCTTCGGTGTCCCCCCCTTGGCGACCGCTTCGGCGCTGAGCTCGTCATAGCCTGACCCGGGCTCGTCGCCGGTGAGCTTGGCGATCTTGTCGGTGATCGTCGCGCGGCTCTCGTGCTTGTGCTCGTAGGTGTCGATCGTCCGCGGTTTGCGCGGCGCCCTTCAGCTTGCGGGCCATGTCCTCTGCGCTCTGCCTGTCGTGGTCCTGGGTCGGCAGGTCTTGCCGGGTCGCCACGGCGCCCGTGACGGCGCCGTTCATGAACGTCTCCTGTTCGATTTGCGTAATTGCTCCGGCGAGAACGCCGGAGAATGGGGCGCCGCGGCCGGCCGGATGGTTAGGCGTTTGATGTTTCGCGCTCGGTCGTGTGGATGACGGCGGCGCGGTTTTTGTGCGAGCGCTCGTAGGCGTGGACTCGCTTGGCGCGGTCCTCGTCTCCCTCGCCTAGCACGGCGTTGACTTCGCTCGCGTTCAGCTCGTCATAGCCGGGCCATGGCTCCTCGCCGCGGAGCGTGCTGGTCCGTCCGAGCACCGTTGAGCGGTTTTGGTTTTTTCGTTCGTAGGCGTCGACTTTTGCCAGCTCGACCTGAGAGAGCCCCCTCAGCCTGTCCAGGATGTCGGCGGCCGTGAGGCTGTCATAGCGCGCGATCGCGAGGTCCTGCTCGGAGGCCACCGCACCCTTGATCTGGCCCTCGGCTTGGGCGATACCGGGAACCTTGCGCGCCTGCCGGGCGGTGCTTCGCGCGCCTGTGTTGGCCTTACGGGCGGTCTTCTTGACCTGCTGGCCGGCGTCGCGCATAGCGTCCGCGGCGCCGGTCTCGCCGAGGTTATAGGAGGGGTCACCCTGCACCTCGGCGTGTACGACCGCGGCGGTCAGCTTCGGGATCTCGCGCATCACGCGGGCCAGCATCTTCTCCTCATCGGAGCGGATCGAGGCCGCTAGCTTCGCGGTCGTCTCATCGCTCACCGCGCGAGCTAGGTGTTCGAGCGCGGCATAGGTCGCGATCTCGAGTGCCTCGGTCGCGCATGCATCCTTGGCGTTCTTGAGCACCTTCTCTTCGCCGCCGGTGCCTCGAAACACGTCAAACGGTGTTTTGGCGAACGCGAACGCTTGCGCGAGCGCGTCTTCGGCCCAGCCCATCGCGGCCTGCAACGGGTTGCCGCTCTGGCCGAGATCGCCCAGCCGACGCTCGATCAGACGCGCGTGTTCGCGGGTCTCGCCGAGATGCTTCTCCAACGCACTCCGGTAGCTGCCCCGCGGGGTCATCGCGATCTGCGCCTGAAGCACCTGCGCCAGGCCGAGCTCAGACGCGTGCGCCTCGTTTAGGTACTGCACAACCTTCTGCTCTGACTGACTCATCGCTGTCCTTTTCAGTTCAGTTGGGATTACAGGTGCAACCCGCGGGGCCGGAATCTTGGCTCCCGGGATCAAATATCTCCACACCGCTATGGGTACCCGTCACGGGTCCGCGCCGGCCACTCTGTGGGGCGCCGCTGCGGACCGTCGCGAGACCGGTCTTGCCTGTTCTTACATTTGGCCTTTGTGCGGCTGGCCGTTTCGCGGGACTAGCGGGCCTTGTCGTTGGCCCGTCAGTGGTGCTCGACTACACGCTCGCGCGGACTTGGTTTGCTAGCGCCCGAGTGCCTGCTGCCAGGCGCTCACGTTCGAGCGCATCTTGCTGAGTGCGGGCACGGTCGATGAGCTCGTCGAGATTCATCGACGCGATTGGCGGGTGCTGGTCCGCTACTTGCTTGAGCGCCTTCCACATGCATGCTTTGCCTCGCACTCCGAGCGCGAGGGCCTCCAGCGCCATGAAGGTGCCGAGCTCGGGCTCGCCTGAAGTCATGCCGCTGAACTTTGCTCGGCTGGCCTTCTCGGCGATCCACGCGGTCGCCTGCTTGACGGGATTCTTGGAGCTATCCAGCCGCTGCATAAGGTCGATCAGCGCCTGGCGATCCTGCTCGATCTGCGGCGCGAGTGATTCCATCAGCTCGCCGAGCGCCGTTCCGTGGTTCTGCGCTTCGATCTGCTCGACGAGATCGCTACCTAGCATCGCGCCTGCTAAATGGTCGTTCAAGTACACATCGATCGCGTTGTCCGCCATGTGGGTGTCCTCCGTTCCGGTGGATGTGTTTGTGACGGGAGCGACCGAGGGTCGTGGCCAGACTGTTCCTCGTCGCGATGGCTACCGGCCACGGCTGGGCGTTTCCCGCGCGCAATGGTTGCTGTTCGCGCCGTCGCTCGCCGCGCCGATTAGGTGTGCAGACGCGCGGCGAACGACGGTAAATGCTGCGCTAGGTCCGATGCCGGCCGCGGCGGCTGAAGCCGTATCCGCTCGTAAGCAGTAGGACTAGGAGAATGATGATGAGGATTGTGAGCATGTCACCTCCCACGCCTTCGTTGCGTTGGCCTGGACACCGGCTGCCTGCTATTTCTTGGCGCGTCCGCTGAGCACGTCGGCGACCTTGTCGACCTTGTCCTTGACTGTCGCCTTGGCCTGGTCGACCTTGCCGTCGTTCTCGAGGCTGCGATCGCCGGTGAGGCTTCCGGCGGCTTCCTTGACGCGGCCCTTGCCTTCGTCTACGTGTTTGTCTGTCATGCGATTGCTCCTTGGTTTGAATCGATGTTTGAGTCGGTTGAAATCAGCGCTGGCACTGACCGACCGTGACGGCCACCCAGTCGATCAGCGCGAGTGGACGGTGGTGTCGTAGTTGTCGTCACTCGTGTCCGATGCGGCGGCGACGGGACTGCCCTCGCGCGGGCCGTTAGTGGTCTGGCTCGGTTGCTCGACTCGCGCTGTCCGCTCGCGCGCCGGGCGGCGTTGGATCGTTCTGTGCTTTGGCCCGACGCTCGATGCGGTGCCGGTGTGTGCGGAGGGCTCGTAAGCGCGTTTGGTTTTGCCGCCGACGCGCGGCAGTAGGGAGAGGAGGATGAGCAGGGCACCGGCGGCGCCCCAGACGAGTTCGGTCAGGCCGTTGGCAGCGAAGATGCCGAGCGCCCCCTGGCCATTGGCAAGCGCGATCAGGCACAGGGCCGCGAGCGAGATTCCGACGATCAGCGACATGCTCTTGGCACCCCAATGCATCGGAGCGCTCAGCAGTAGCAGCAGTCCCGCGGCGACGAACAGCAGGCCGCTCCAGCCGTTGACCTCCAAGCCGAGCCACGTCTTGCCGTCAACGGCCCCGGTGGGCGCATGCTGTGTAAAGCCGTGGCCGCCGAAGATCAATGCCGTGATGCCGTAGGCCAGCAGCATCAGCCCGATCAACCCGATCGGCCCTTTGGCCAGGGAGGTTCCCTTGCTCACATGTCTGGTTGTCATTGGTGTTCCCTACTTCCGGTTGACGTGGGCGCGACGATCGCGGGGGCACCGCTGCGTCAGGTTTGTATCGCTGGGACTCGCTACTGTCCTAAATATCGTACCAGATTGGACATTTTGTGTCCATCTAGGCCCCGAGGAGACATCTGATGTGGATCTACTCGAGACGCTCAGTTGCAAGACAACCCTAGCGCACACTTGGAATAGCAGCAGAAATGCACGAGACTACTACTGTCCCAGGTCGTTTCATCTCTGGGGACTAAGCGCGAGGCATGAGCGGCGCCCTATTCAATCGGACGCGTGGAGATGCCCAATGGCCCCTCTCAAGTGGAGGCGTTTTGCGCACGTGGCCCAGTAGTGATGTCCGAGTTGGCATGCTAGATTGCACACGTGTGTTCCGCGGCATCGGTTGTTCGACTAGCGAGACGCCTCCGGTGCGGAGAGCTGAGCGCTCTGGTCACACCTCACCCGCGGACCGGCCGTGAGTTCTGACGCCGCCGCTGATTCGGTCAAGCGGCTGAGAAGCGACGGCCGGCGCACCCGAGGAGCGATCCTTGACGCGGCCCACGCGGCGCTGTTGCGTAATCAGCGGACCACGATGCAGGAGATCGCGGACGCGGCCGGAGTGGGGCGCTCCACGATTTACCGTTATTTCCCTACTAGCAGCGACCTTCAGCGGGCCCTATCCGAGCGCTCCCAACAAGTAACGGCGAGCGCGGTCACAGACACTCCAGGGACTCCGGCGGGGCAAGTAGTCGACGGGCGCTTCGCGGCGACGCCGGTTGGTGGCGCGGCGGGCGCCGACACCGCCCAGTTTGACGGCGTGCGGCCTGCCGGACAGCTAGGCCGTGCGGCACCACTTTCCCTAGATGCGATCCAGGTGCTCGACTCGGTACCGCCGCATCTGGTCGCCGAGCAGCTGGTGGCTGAAGCCCAACGGATCGCCGGGGTGCCGGTTGCGCTCTACCTGGTCGACATCGACGGCTCTCGTCTGGTTCGCCTCGCCGGCTCGCGAGAGTTCCCAACGCATTTCGACCACGTCGTCGCACTCGGCGGCGAGATCCCCGTCGATGGTTTTGTCGCGCTCGAACGCCGACTGGCGGAGCAGTTCCCCGGCTCGGCGCCCTACCCGATGATGGTCCGCGGCCGGGCGATCGGCGTGCTCGTCGCCGTCCGCCAACCCGGGGCGTCACTGCGAGAACTCGCCCGCCAAGGCGCTGCAGCGATCGAGCTGACCAGCGCCTACACCGACGTTTTCGAGGGCGGCCGGCGTACCCGACAGCCGTCCCCGGCCGCCGAGCTGCAACTTGGATTGCTGCCCCCACGAATCATGAACGTGACCGGCGCCGAGCTCGCAGGAAGCCTAGTCCCCGCCTATCAGAGCGGCGGGGACTGGTTTGACTTCGCCGACAACCACGACGGCGCGTGGCTCGCGATCGCGGACCCCAAGGGAACCGGTCCTGCAGCAACGGCGCTCGGGGCGCTCGCGCTTTCAGCGCTGCGCGGCGCTCGGCGCAGCGACGCGACCCTCGAGCAGGCAGTGCTACGCATGGACCAGATCGTGCGTGAAGTCGGTGGCCCAGATTTCACGATCAACGCGCTCATTGCCCGCTGGAACGCGCCGACCTCGCGTCTGGCCTGGATCAGCTGCGACGGACCGCCACTGATCATCGCGTCGGCTGACGGAACCATCGAGCAGCTCGAGAGCCAAACGCAGGGCGCGCTGGGATCCATCGAGCCCACAGCAGAACGCCAACGCCACGAGCGACGCCTGCACCCCGGGCAACGGCTGATTCTGTGGTCTGACGGCGCCTCGATCACTCCGAGCTCGCAGCATGACGCCGCTGGGTCACTCAGCGACATCAACCAGACGATCATGACGACCCGACAAGCATCGGCGGCCGCGACCGTACGCCAGATCCTCGACATGATCGCCCGTGCATCACCCGACGGCCCCCAAGACGACGCCGCCGTAATCACGCTGCGAATCATCTGAGTCCAACAGAACGCCCGACAAGCGGATCTAACGCTCGATCGCCTCTGGCGCCGAGCGGCAGCGCAACCGTCGCTCACTGCGGAGTCGACGACAAGCGAGAGCAGATCTGCCAGGCGGGTTCGCTTAGCGGTGGTATCCGGTGATCGGCCGGCGGTTTATCTTACGAGTGTGACCGGTAGAGATTGGTCGCCGACGCGGCCGTCGCCGTCGACGCTGCCAACCCCGACCGCGGGTCGAGCATCTACTGCGCCTGTGTCATTTGCGCTCGGTATGAGCCTCGCGATGCCGAGTGCGTGTTGGATCGAGAAGCATCACAACTCCCGATCCGGCGTACCTCGTTCTGGGTTCGGCTTGGAGGATTTGGCCGTGGTTCATGACGTGGCCGCCGCGAGCTCGTCGCGCTTGGTTTCGACGTTGTCGAAGAGCTGGCGAAACGAGTCGGCGAATTTCTTGACGCCGTCGCGCTCGAGCTTCTCCGTGACGTCGGCGTAGTCAATCCCGGCCGCGGCGAGATCGTCGAACACCTGGCGCGCGTCCTCGAGGTCGCGATCTAAAGTCTGCGCGATCTGGCCGTGATCCTGGACAGCAGTCAGTGTCTCGGGAGGCATGGTGTTCACAGTCTCTGGTCCCGCGAGTTCTTCGACGTACATCGTGTCGCGATAGCGAGGATCCTTGACCGACGTCGACGCCCACAGGCATCTCTGCGGTTTCGCTCCCTGCGCGGCCAGCGCCTTCCATCGCTCGCCGGAGAACGCTTCGCGGTACTGCTGGTAGGCCAGCTTGGCGTTCGCGATCGCCAGCCGGCCACGAAGCTCGTCGTGACCACCAATCGCGTCCAGCCGCTCGTCGGTTTCGGTATCGACGCGTGAGATGAAGAAGCTCGCAACGCTCGGCACATCTGAGGGCCGTCCGCCAGCGACACTGAGGCGCTCCAGACCCCGGAGATAGGCCTCGATGACCGCCGGTGGCGCTCCAGCGAGAAGACGAGCGTGACGTTGACCGCGATGCCCGATGCAATCGTTGCCTCGATCGCACCCAGCCCTGGTTCGGTCGCGGGAATCTTCACGTAGAGATTCTGTCGGTCAACGAGCTCGTGCAGGCAGCGGGCCTCTGCGATCGTGGCATCCCGGTGATAAGCCAGGCCGGGGTCGACCTCCAAGGACACCTGACCGTCGAGATGGGCGGTGCGCTCCCATGTCGGCCGCAGAAGGTCACAGGCGTCGCGGACGTCGCGCTTGGCGAGCGCCAGGAACACCTCTTCGCCGTCGGTCGCGTGCTTGAGGACCTCGCTGAGCTGCTCGTCGTAGGCGCTGCCGTCTGCCATCGCCTTCTGGAAGATCGTCGGGTTTGACGTCATGCCCACCACTTGGTCCTCGCGCATCATGCGCTCGATCGTTCCGTCTTTTAGCGCTTGACGGGAAGGAAATCGACCCATACGCTCTGACCGAGCGCTGACAGCTGCCTGAGTGGGGATTGCGGCATGAGGTCTCCTGAGAACGGTGGGCGGTCAACTTCCGACCGTTCACAGCGGCGGTGAAGCTGACCGGGCGAGGGTCTGCTCACCCGAGTGGGCCCCGCTACTGGAAGCGGAGCCCAGTGCGGGCGGCTGTTTCAGGCTGCGGCGGGGACCGCGATGCCCTGCTCGGCGATCGTGTTCATCATCGAGTGGGCGATATCGAGAGCGTGCTTGTCCTGCTCGAGGTTCTCGCGCAGCAGCGCCGCGACCTCGGTGGCGCGCGTGCGTCGGCGTTGGTGACCAGCGTCTCATACACCGCGATCTCATAGTGCTCTGACTCGGCAGCAGCCGCGAGGACGACGGCATCTACGAGCGAGTCATCGGTCTTCTTGATCGTCGCCTTGCCCTCCTTGGCCATCGCGTCTATGACCGGGCAGGGCGAATCATCGACTTCCTCGCCGAGCAGCTCAAAGCACCGTTCGACATTGGCGACGTGCTGGCGGGTCTCGTCGCGATGAGCACGCAGGGCGTGCTTGATCTCGTCACGCTGCGCATTTTCCTCAAGCTCCTCCAGGACATCCACCAGCGTCCGCTCCATCGTCAGCGCGGATCCGAGCTTGAAGCTAAAGATCTCCGTCGGTGTATTCAAATGTTCAAACACGTGTGCTCCCGTCATTGGTGCTGCCTACAGGGTCCTCAGCGCCCACAACTCCGCGCCTGGTCACGCGGACCGAAAGCGCTTGACGTGAGTCATGAGGTACAACCGAACGTCGCTATGTCGCGCACACCGAGAACTCGACTACACGCTCGGTGCTGGCAAACAAGCAGTCCACTAACAGTGGACGCTGACGTACTCTCGACCATACCACTCCGACGCGCCGGCGTGACCGTCGTCTTTGACTCCGTGGAGCACCTGCGCGATCACCTCAACACCAGCACGCTGCAAGCCACGGTCGGCGGCTAGCGGCGTGCTGTAAGAGATTCGATCGCCGCAACTAGGCCCGGCTGGCCCGAGCCCGTCCGGCTGGGTCTGTCGCCCGTTCGTGCAGAGGCGAGTCCGACTTCGTTGTTTTGTGGACGGTCGTCCCGCCTGAGTGGAGGAGAGCGCGGGCGCCGTGGCGGGGTAGGTCGCGCTATTGCTGGCGTTCGAGGGAGTCGCCGATCAGCCAGATCGTGGGCGGCCATAAGCCGACGAACAGGGCGCGGCGCTCGGCGTTTCCGCGCTCGTCCTGATCGACGGTCTTGGCGCGGATCCAAAGTGCGATGCAGAGTCCCACGGAGCCGAGCGAGAGGCACTGCATGTGCCAGGCTCGCAGCCCGGCGTCATGAAGGTGTTTTGTCAACATGGTTGGACTCGACGGCGGGTGGTGTCTGGTTGACCCTACCCCTTGTTGTGGAAACCTGAACACGTTGTTGAACACTTCTGAGGGGGTATGTGGTGATCATGCCCAAGCGCCCAAAGCCGACCCGCCGCTGGCTCACCGCGGCGAGCTGGCCCCTCGGGGTGGCGCTCACCTCGTGGGATTACATGTGGCGGACGACTCCGATGCGGCGCCGGGAGGCGCCGGGGTCGCTGGCGTCTCCGCTACCGCGACTACTGAGCTACCCGCCGGGCGTCAGCACCGACGAGGTGCAGGGCCAGGACGACGGCTACGGGCCGCTGTTTCACCGCCGCTACAGGACGCGGATCCGCGAAACCAGCCTCGGTGCAGAGGAGCTGATGGACAAGCTCCAGGCGGACCTCAACCGCGCTTCGCCGACGAAGTTCGCGCGCTTTCAGCTCTTGCGTGGCGAGCGGGGCCGTCTGCGGGTCGGAGACGAGTATGTCGTCCGGATGCCCGGCCCTTGGGATGGGCCGGTCCGGGTGGTTGACGTGGGGTCGTGTTCGTTTCGGCTCGCGACCTTGGCTGGGCATCTAGAGGCGGGCCAGATCGAGTTCAGGGCAAGTCGAGACGAGGATTCGGGGGTCGTGTTCGAGATCGAGTCTTGGGCCCGCAGCAGCAGCGCACTGGTTAACGTGCTCTACCACCGTCTGCGAATGGCCAAGGAGGTCCAGGCGCACATGTGGATCTCGTTCCTGGAGCGCGTGGTGCAGCTTGCCGGTGGCCGCATGACGGGCGGGATTGAGCTTGATACCGAGCGAATCGATATGCCGACGCGCGATCGTGAACGGCTCGTCTGTGCCTCCCTCGCCCCGGATTCAACGCCGGCTGACCGAGCTCGCGCGAAAGCCGCTCAACTTCGATCTCGCCTCGCTCGCGGAGGCCTCGCCTCGCAGCGGCTGGACGATCACCGACCTGTGCCAGCCGCTGCCCTCCGAGCCGCCCGGGATGCCGGTCGAGGACGGCAGCTGGCAGATCGCCCGGCGACTGATGAGCGGCTATGAGTTCGCCGATCCCTCGATCGTACGCGCCTACTACGATCCCGCCGTCCCACTCGAGCAGCGCGACATGCTGCTCAAGCTCCAGGCTTTTGGCCTCGCGCATGTGTTCGTAGGGGTCCGGGTCGGCGAGGTCTTCGAGCGGACGCGAGAGATCGGCGGGAGTCGCGCCCGAGTCTGGGGGTGGAACTACCGGACGCTCGAGGGGCACGTCGAGATGGGTCAGATGGACTGGGAGGTGTGGAAGTGGCTGGACGACGGCCGGGTGGAGTTCCGCGTCCACGCCGTCTCCCGCGCCGCACGGATTCCCAACCCGATCATCCGGCTCGGGTTCCATCTGCTGCGCGGCCGCGAGCGCCAAGCCTTTCTGTGCAGCACCAAGCAGCGCATGCGCACCTTTACCGAGCTGGCCCTGGCTGACGGCGATAGCGATCGTATGATCCGCAATGCCGCCGCTACGTTGACGGCACGACCCACGCGCGACGCCGACCCCGCGCACGACGCGGTCGCGTCGAATATCCGGCGAAGTTTGAAGTGAGATGATGCCGCGGCACATTTCCGATTTTCCAGTCTCCGAATCCAAGCTGATCGTGGCGGGGCCTCGGGAGAACGGCCCATAGCCACTTGTCGCGCAACGCGACGCTGCTGCTGGTCCGTCGAAGCAGCCCCGACGCGGACGCGACTGCTTTAGGCGTGACGCGTCAATTGGCCGAACGCGAGAGGCTGGCTGCTCTTGCCACAACCAACCGACGAATCGAGCCCTTCCAGCGAAAAGGCAGAGCCGCCGTCAGGTCAGAGTGGCGACTGATCGCCGCCTCCCACAACGTGCTCAAGCTGCACAACCACTGGATCGCACCCGCCAACTGATAGCCAGCGGCGCGATCTGACACCGCCGAGGTGCGACCGCGCAGCGGTCACACCCCTGCAACAGCTTTACCCGACAGCCTCTCGTGCAGGGAGCACTCTCGCGGGTGGGACCTTTCCCGTCCGGTCGCGTGAAGGGTTGGGGGCTTTGCTTTGGCGTTGTTGTGCGGTCCTGGCGTGTCCCCGACGCGGGTCGGTCACTGAGCGGTTATCCAGCAAGTCGCGGATGACATGACATCAGTGCAACGTACAATGGAGTCCATGTACCGCCTCGGTGTTGTCCCGGCTCTGCTGTTCGGCTTGGGCTGGCGAGTACCTCGGATCTGACGCACCCGGCGTCAGATCGCCCCTTGTCGGCTCTCAGCGGCCGACGATATGCGTCGATCCGCGGCGGCTGTCGCCGCGGCGTATCGAGGAGACCGCCCACCGTGAGCTCATCTGCTTTGCCTGACCCCATCCGCGATCCGAGCGCGATCGCCGTCGGGCGCGCGAGCTCTCCGATGGAGGACGCGATGAGGTTCGGCCTGTTCGGTGGCGCCCGGGCGCGCCGTGGGGAGGGCGATCCGGCGCGCGGCTTTCGCGACTACATCGACACGTGTGTCGAGGCCGAAGCGCTCGGGTTCGAGTCAACCTTCCTAGTCGAGCACCACTTCAGCGGCACCGGACAGGCGTCGGCATCACTGGACCTGCTGGCATGGGTCGCCGCGCGCACGACAACGATGCGGCTCGGCACTGCGGTCATAGTGCTGCCTTGGCACGACCCGGTGCTGCTCGCCGAGCGGGCGGCGACACTCGATCTGCTGTCCGGCGGCCGGTTGGATTTCGGCGTCGGCAAGGGGTATCGCCACTCCGAGTTTGCCGGCTTCGGCATGCCCTACGAGGAAGCGGAGGAGCGCTTCGAGGAGGCACTGCAGGTCGTCATCAGGGCGTGGACATCAGACGCGCGCTTCTCGCACCGCGGGAAATTCTGGCACTACGAGGACGTCATCGTCGATCCTCCTCCTTCGCAACGGCCGCATCCGCCAATCTGGATCGCCGCGAGCAAACCAGATTCGATCCGCAGCGTCGCCGGACGCGGCTGCAAGCTCCTGCTTGATCAGTTTGCGTCTATCGACACCGTTGGCGAGCGGCTCGCGCTGTTCAGAGCCGAGTGCGAGGCGCGCGGTCGCGCATTCGACCCGATGGACGTCGCGGTCGCGCGTAACTTCTACGTCGCGCGTGACGCTGCCGACGCACGGGCAGCGCTGGCGCGGCTCGCTCAGGCGCACGCTCGCATGGTCGCTCTTTCACAGCATCCGGACGGGCGCAATCAATCACACATCACGGCCTACGCCGAGACACCCGGCGCGACCGAGGCGAGCGCGCTGCACGGCACGTCTGACCGGATCGCGGCCGCACTGCAAGCCCTGCACGCGGTCGGCGTCCGACACGTCCTCCTTCACGGCGGCGAGTCAACCACACAGAGCATCCAGCGGCTCTCGGATGAGATCATGCCCGTGTTCAGCCGCCCTCACTGAACGACGAGTGTCAGCGTCCCGCACAGACCGGTTCGTCTCGAGATCGGTCTGCTTCGTCGCCCGACCAGCCCATCTCCCGAGCACTGCTGCTTCGACGGCGCTCGAGCGCCAAGGAGAAGCTTCGCCTCGCGGTCGATCGGTCGCCGACGTGGCTCGTCGTTCGTGAATGTGCGCCGATCGTTGGTATGTATTGGTAATCGCCGACGCGCGGCGAGGCCGTATCGACGCCGCGGAAGGAGACCATCATGAGCCACGGCGCTTGGTCGGTGGCTTCGCGGTCGGCCTTTGCCTAGAGGCGATCGGCGGCCACGGGATCCGTGGTTCGCAGCTGCGCCGCGGCGGTTCGGTCGAGTGTCCGGTCGCAGATTCCGCGTGGTTGGTGAGCGCGGCTGGTGGGTGCCATTCGGCGCAGCTGAGCTGCAGCGTGAGCCACTCCGACAGGGACGGAACAGCGGCATACCAGGTATCGATCTTCAGCTGGGGAGTTTGGTTGGGAGACCCGACCGCTCACCGCTGACGACCGAACCGACGTAAGCCCGGGGCTCACGGCATAGCGGCGAGGATTCGCGAGGAGGGGCCGGCCGCTCCGAATCCGATTATCATTGCGACCGCGGCGCGATCCCGTCGCGCGTCTAGGGATGGTGGCCGGGCATCCGATCCTTACCAACGGCGTGTTGGCGCCACGCCTGTCTTCAGGGGGTTTAGTCAATGACTATTCGTTTGAGTCACGCCCGTATGCTCGCGCTGATTGCCGGTGGCGTCGCTGCCGCGGCGCTGGCGATTGCGGTTGCCGTTACGACGTCCGCCTCGGCGGCCACGGCGACGTCATGCAAGGGGACCGGCTTCACCTTCTCGGTGTTGCACAACGACCAGTCGGGCGGCGTAATCCTGCCCGCCGGCAAATACTCGATCTCCAGCCCGAACCTCGGTTGCACGACCGCTTCGAAGTTCTTCACGACGTTCTTGAACAAGTACAACCACGCGATCCCCGGCTGGAAGGGCAAAGCGATCGCCAAGGGTTGGGGCACCTACACCAAGAACAACAGCAACACGCAGTTTACAGTGAAGTGGAGTAAGGCAAAGGGCTCGTCGCAATCAGGTGGCTGCGCGACCTCGGCGTTGAAGATTTCGCTTGGCAGGGCCAACGCCACCGCGGGGACGATCTTCTATCCGCTCAAATTCGTCAACAAGAGCAGCAAGAGCTGCACCCTGACCGGCTATCCGGGCGTCTCGGCCGTGAACAGCAGCGGCAAGCAGATCGGGAATGCGGCCAAGCGCATCAACTCCAAGTTCCGGACCGTGACCGTGGCCCCGGGCAAGCAGCAGAGCGCGTCAATCGGCATCGTCGAGACCGGTAACTTCTCGGCCTCGCGGTGCAAGCCGGTGACGGCCGCCGGGCTGAAGGTGGTCCCGCCGAATCAGAGCAAGGCGGTAACGCTGAAGAAGCGGTTCTCGACCTGCTCGAGCAAGGCGTCGACCTCACTGACCGTCAGGCCCATCAAGTAGTCGGGTCGTGTGCGGGTGTGCGCGTGCGTCATGGCCGCGCACACCCAAGCACCGGCGCCCGGTCGCGTGCCGACCGGGGTAGTCGGCTCGAGCCGCGTCCTGCCATACACTTCCGATTGCCAGCCCATGGCCAACGACACAAGCGAAATCGATCCATCGGTACCGCCCAGCGGGACGGGCTGCGCCGAATGCCTGGCCGGGGAGGGTCCCGGCTGGTGGCTTCACCTACGCCGTTGCGCGGCATGCGGTCACATCGGCTGCTGTGACAACTCCCCCAGCCAGCACGCCACTGCCCACTACGAGGCGACCGGTCATCCGGTCTTGGCGAGCTTCGAGCCGGGGGAGGAGTGGTTCTACGACTACCGCACCGGTGGCTTCCTGCGAGGCCCCTCGCTCGCTGAGCCGGACAGTCATCCGGTCGATCAGCCGGTCCCCGGGCCGGCCGGCGCGGTGCCGGCGGACTGGCAGGATCACCTCAACTAGCCGCGCCTCGCCGCCGAAGCGCGATCGCCGGCTATTGAAGGCCGGTGCGCACCGAGGTGATCCGCCCCGTGTTGAGGCCGAACCAGTGCATGCGGCCCACGTAGCGTGCGTGCTCGACCTTGAGGCAGCGGTCCATGATGACCGGCACGCCGCCCGCCTGGGCGATCCGCGCGCCCTCCTCGTTGATCACGCCGAACTGGCACCAGAGCGCGCCGGCGCCGATCGCCACCGCATCGCGGGCGATAGCCGGGAGCGCATCCGGGGCGCGGAAGACGTTGACGATGTCGACCGGCACGGGCACGTCGAGCAGGCTCGCGTAGCTCCGGTCGCCACGGACCTCGGTCTCGCGCGGGTTGACCGGAATCACCTCGTAGCCGTGGCGCTTGAGGTAAAAGCCGACGAAGTTGCTGGCGCGCAGCTCGTTACCCGACAGACCGACGATCGCGATCGTCCGCGCGCTGTGGAGCACGCGCTGGATCGTCGATGGATCCTGGTAGCGCTCGAGCTCGACCATCACACCCGGGCCAATCCCCGTTCCAGGTCCCAGATCAGATCGTCGACCGACTCGGTGCCGACCGACAGCCTGACCGTGCCGGGCCCGACACCGGCCGCCGCCAGCTCGGCGTCGCTCAGCTGACGGTGGGTCGTACTGGCCGGATGGATGATCAGGCTCTTGGCATCGCCGACGTTGGCCAGGTGTGACCACAGCGTCAGGTTGCGGATCAGCTCCTGTCCGCCGCTTCGCCCGCCCGCGCAGTCAAACGAGAACACCGCGCCCGCGCCGCCGGGCAGGTACTTCTCGACCAGCGGCCGATACCCGCTCTCCGGCAGGCCGGGGTAAGTGACGTTCGAGGCACGCTCGTGCGAATTCAGGAAGGCGGCGACGGTCTGTGCGTTCGCCACGTGGCGCTCCATGCGCAGCGACAACGTCTCCAGCCCCTGCAGGAACAGGAACGCGTTGAAGGGCGACATCGCGGCGCCGAGATCGCGCAGCGTCTCGGCCCGCAGCTTCATCACGTAGCCGTAGGTCCCGAACGTCTCGTGGAACTCGAGACCGTGGTAGGCGGGGGACGGATCCGCGACAACCGGGAACCGTCCGTTGGACCAGTTGAACGTGCCGGCCTCCGCGACGACGCCGCCGATGCTCGTCCCGTGGCCGCCGAGGAACTTGGTCGCCGAGTGGATCACGATATCGGCGCCCCACTCGATCGGCCGGCACAGGTACGGCGTCGCGAACGTGTTGTCCACGATCAGCGGCAGCTCATGATCGTGCGCGATCGACGCGACCGTCTCGATGTCGAGTACGTTGCCCGCCGGGTTGCCGATCGTCTCGCCGAAGAAGGCCTTCGTGTTCGGACGGATCGCGTTGCGCCACGCATTGAGATCGTCGGGGTCGACCCACGCCAGCTCGACGCTCATCTTGCGCAGCATGTGCTTGAACTGGTTCACCGAGCCGCCGTACAGCGCCGACGACGAGACCACGTGGTCGCCCGGTGACAGCAACGTGAACAGCGCGGCCGCCTGCGCGGCGATCCCGCTGGCAAACGCGACCGCGCCCGACCCGCCCTCGAGGTTCGCGATCCGCTCCTCGAAGACGGCGACGGTCGGGTTCATGATCCGCGAGTACGTGTTGCCGTACTCCTGCAGGTTGAAGTACGCGGCCGCCGATTCGGGGTCCTCGAACACGTAGCTGGTCGTCTGGAAGATCGGCACCGCGCGGGCTCCCGTGTTCGGATCGGGCCGCTGCCCGGCGTGGAGCTGGCGGGTCTCGAACCCGAACTCGCGGGCCTCCTCCGTCTGGTCGCTGTCCTCGGTCACCGAGCCGTCCCCAGGAAGTCACGGATGATCGGCGTCTGACGCCCCTCCTCGAGCAGAAAGCAATCGTGGCCATAGGGCGCATCGATCACCTGCAGCTGCACCGGCTTGTCGAGTTGGCGCAGCGCGGCTTCGATCTCCTGCGATGCCTGCGGCGGATACAACCAGTCCGAGCTGAAGGCGATCAGGAGCGTCCGCGCCGAGACGTGCTCGAGTGCGCGCACGAGCGATCCATCGCCGTACTGGCGGGCGAGATCGAAATAGGTCAGCGCCCGCGACGTGTAGATGTAGGTGTTCGCGTCGAAGCGCCTGACGAACGTGTCGGCCTGATGGCGCAGGTAGTTCTCGACCTCGAATTCCGGGTCGGTGATCGTGAACCGTATGTCGTCGGCGAACTGAAGGCGCCGCCCGAACTTCTCCTCCAGCGCCTGCGCCGAGAGGTAGGTGATGTGGCCGATCATTCGGGCAACCCCCATCCCGGCGGTCGGGGTATCGCCGGTTCCGTGGTAGTGACCACCCTGCCAAGCAGGATCGCGCATGATCGCGTCCCGGGCGATCGCGTTCCATGCCACCCCCTGCGGGTGGAGCGCGTGCGTGCTGGCGATCGCGACGATCGCGTCGATCTGGTCCGGATAGCGGATCGCCCACTCGAAGGCCTGCATCCCCCCGAGCGAACCACCCGCAATCGCTGCCAGTCGCTCGATCCCAAGTTCGGCTAGGAACGCGCGTTCTGTCCTGACCATGTCGGCGACCGTGATCACCGGAAAGTCCGACCCATATGGCCTACCGGTGGCCGGGTTGAGTGACGAGGGCCCGGTGGTGCCCCGGCAGCCGCCGAGCAGGTTGGTGGAGATGACGAAGTACTGGTCGGTGTCGAAGGCCTTGCCGGGGCCGATCATCCCGTCCCACCAGCCGAGGCCCTTGCCCGCGGTGCCGTCACGGTCGTCGGCCCCGAACCCGTCACGGGTGCTCTGGTCGGCGGCCGCCTTCGAGAAGCCGGCCGCGTGCGCGTCCCCGCTGAGCGCATGACAAACCATGATCGCGTTGTCGCGGTCCGGTGAGAGCGTCCCGTAAGTCTCGTACGCCACGCGGACCGAGTGCAGATCCCGCCCGCAGTCAAGCCGCACCGGAAACGGCAGGTCGAGATAATGCGTCTCCACAGTTCCGACCGAGCCGGCCGCGAGCAACGACGCTGGCACCGTGCGCGCGGTCATCCGTTGTTCACCGGGGTCCTGATATTGTCCAGCGACCTTATCGAGAAACTACAGTATATAGGGAAGGGACGGAAGCGCGGGATGACAACGATCGACAATGGAGTCAACGTTCAGGCACTGCTCGACGCACGTGGAGTGCTCGCGGACGCGCCGGAGGCCGCCCAGTTCACGTGGCGCGCTTCCTCGAAGTGGCAGAACGGCGTCCACAGCACCACGACGATCCAGGACTTCTACGGACTGGGAGAGGAGCAGGGACACCGCACCGAATTCGAGTTTGACAGCGACCATCCGGAGATCTTCGCCGCTGAGGATAACGGCATCACCCCGATCGAGTACCTCCTCGTGGGGCTCGCCGGCTGCCTCAGCGCAGGCGTCGCGGCGGTCGCGCAGAACCGCGACATTCAGCTCCGCTCGGTCGAGGCGACCGTCGAGGGCCGCCACGACATCCGCGGATTCCTGGGCGTCGACAGCGACGTCCGCAACGGCTTCAACGACATCACGGTGACGTTCAACATCGATGCCGACGCGAGCCGAGAGGAGATCGAGGCTCTGGTCGCCCAGTCGCAGAAGCGCTCGGCGGTGTTCGACGCTCTCGCGAACCCCACGGAGGTCACCGTCACGCTCGCCTGACAGGGCTCGCCGTCCACCGCTGAGGACCTCGCCATCGAGCGCGTCACCACCGTCGTCATCGGCGCCGGGCATGCCGGCTTGGCCGCCAGCCATTTCCTCCGCGAGCGGTCGATCGATCACGTGATCCTCGAACGCGGAGAGGTGGCGAACTCCTGGCGCCACGAGCGCTGGGACTCGCTGCGGCTGCTCACCCCGAACTCGCAGTGCCGCCTGCCGGGGGTTCGTTATCAGGGGCCGGATCCGGACGGCTACATGACGATGGGTGAGGTCGTCGAGATGATCGAGCGGTTTGCCGCGCCCGCTCGCGCTGTGGTTCGAACCGGGACGAACGTCACCGCGCTCCGGCGCACCGACGACGGCTACGACGTGTTCACCACCCGCGGCGCGATCAGCTGCCGGACGGTCGTGATCGCCAGCGGAGCCTGCAACCGGCCGACGGTGCCGAGCCTCGCGCACACGGTTCCGCCAGACGTCGAGCAGGTGACGACGTTCGGCTACCGCGATCCGAGCCAGCTCCCGGAAGGGGGAGTGCTCGTCGTCGGGGCGTCGGCCACCGGCGTCCAACTGGCGGCGGAGCTGCGGCGGTCGGGCCGGCCGGTCATCCTGTCGGTCGGCGAGCACGTGCGCTTGCCCCGCACGTATCGCGGCCGCGATGTGCTCTGGTGGATGGACGCGGCCGGCGTGTGGGATCAGCGGTATGACGAGCTCGAGGATCTCGTTCGCGCGCGGCGCCTTCCGTCACCGCAGCTCGTCGGGACGCCCGAGCGAACGACGCTCGATCTCAACGCGCTGGCGGCGATCGGAGTCGAGTTCGTTGGCCGCTGGGCGATGGTCCGCGACGGGACGGCGCTGTTTTCGGGCGGCCTGCGCAACGTCTGCTCGCTCGCGGATCTGAAGATGGATCGCCTGCTCGGGTTGTTCGACGAATGGGCCGAGACGGAGGGGATCGACGGTGAGGTCGACGCGCCCGAGCGCTACGCGCCGACCCAGGTGCCTAAATCGGCGCGTCTGCAACTCAACCTCCGGGCCGGTGAGATCCGGTCGATCGTGTGGGCGACGGGGTTCGCGCCCGACTACCGATGGCTCGACGTGCCCGTTGTCGACGACAAGGGCCGGCTTCGCCACGACGGAGGTGTCGTCGACAGCCCCGGCCTCTACGCCCTCGGACTGCCCGTGCTGAGGCGCCGCCGGTCGACGTTCATCTGCGGCATCGAGGACGATGCGCGCGACGTCACCGACCATCTCGCGGACTATCTCGGCGCCGGCGGGCAGATCCGCGTCGGATCCGCCGCAGCGCAGCCATAGACGAGCGCCGGCCTGCGCGCTTGCGCTCAGGCTGGTGGCGCCGCACCCAGGATCACCAGACTTCTTGTCGCGCGGCGGCCTGAAGCGCAAGCTGTGCGTTATGACCAAGACATCCCTCATGGGCGATAAGCCCGTCAACCGCATCGGCTTCGGCGCGATGCAGCTCGCCGGTCCCGGCGTGTTCGGCCCGCCGCGTGATCCGGACGCCGCTCTCGCCGTACTGCGCCGCGCGATCGAGCTCGGCGTCGACCACATCGACACCGCTCAGTACTACGGTCCGGACGTCGTCAACGACCTGATCCGAGACGCCCTGTACCCCTACCCGGAAGACCTCAAGCTCGTCACCAAGGTCGGTGGCCGGCGCGACGATCAGGGCGGGTGGCTGCCCGCGCAGAGCCCCGACGAGCTGCGCGCCGGGGTGGAGGACAACCTCCGCACCTTGCGAGTCGATCGGATGGACCTCGTCAACCTCCGGCTGATGCCGGGCGCTTTCGCCGATCTCCTGGCCGAACAGCTCGGCGCGCTCGAGGATCTGCGCGGGGAGGGCAAGCTCGACCTGATCGGGATCAGCGAGGCGGGTGCCGATCAGGTTCGCAGTGCGCTCGAGCTGGTGGACATCGCCGAGGTGCAGAACTCATACAGCGTCGTCAACCGGTCGGGAGAGGACGTGCTCGAGCTGTGCATGGAGCGGGAGATCGCGTTCGTTCCTTATTTCCCGCTCGGTTCGGCGTTCGGCGGGGGCCCCAAACAGCTGGCGCAGGACCCGGCGATCGCCGGCGTTGCCAGGCGCCGTGGAGCCACCGCCACCCAGGTAGCGCTCGCCTGGCTGCTCGCCCGCTACGAGCGGATGCTGCTGATCCCTGGCACCAGCTCCGTGCAGCACCTCGAGGAGAACATGGCAGCGGCGGACGTCGAACTCGACGAGCAAGACGTTCTCGAGCTCGATGGCGCCGTCGAGGTGGGTGACCCGGTGACCGCGGCCCATGAGTAAGACGGATAGCCGGTACGCGGTCGCCGGCGGCCGTCTCAGAGGGTCGCGAGCGCCGCGCGAGTGACCTCGTCGGCGGGAGCGTAGACGGCCATCCGCAGCTCCGGCTGACCCGTCGGCACGGTCTGGGCGTGGTGCAGGCGCAGGGTTCCGAGTTGCGGATGCTCGAGCACCTTGGTGCCGCGCTGGACCTCAATCACCTCGTGCTCGTCCCACCACGTGCTGAACCGCTCACTGCGCTCGCGCAGTCGCGCGACGAAGTCCTCGTATTCCGGCTCGCCCGCGTGCCGAGCGTACTCGGCGCGGAACCGCGCCAGCGTGTTGCGCGCCGTCGCCTCGCGCTGGGCCGTCATCCCGCCCTCGCCCGGATCGACCATCAGCCACCACAGCAGATACCGCCGGTCGCCGGGCAGATGGTCCGGCGAGCCGAGCACGACCGAGGCTGCCCGGTTCCACGCGAGGATCCTGGTCATCGGCCCCAGCAGGTAGGCCGGGTTCGGATGCAGCGAGTCGACCAGGGCGACCAGCTGGCTGATCTCCCCGTCGAGCTGCTCGGGATCGGTGCCGGGCACATCATCGGCTAGCGGAAGCTCCGTTCGCGCGAGCGCGAACAGCGTCCGACGCTCGGCGGGGTCAAGCCGAAGCGCATGGGCGAGCGCGTCGAGCACCTCCGGCGAGGGATTGATGTCACGGCCCTGCTCGAGCCACGTGTACCACGACACGCCGACGCCTGCCAGCGCGGCGAGCTCCTCGCGGCGCAGGCCCGGCGTTCGACGGCGCCCGCCGTCGTCGGGGAGTCCGACGTCCGCCGGCGACAGCCGCGCCCGCCGCGAGCGCAGGAATGCGCGCAGCTCATCGCGCCGGAAAGTTGAGGAGGCGACGGCCATGGTCGACATACGCGACTGTAGCTCGCGGCCCGCTGCGGCGATCAAGCCCAGCGGGCCCGTCTCAGCGGTCAGAGAACGAACGAAACTGCTCGGTCATCACCGTGTCCGGGCTGTCGTCCTCACGCGGCGCATCCTCCTGCGCGACGTCATCTGAGTCTGATTCAGTTGCTTGGAAGCCCGCGTTTGCCTGCGTGACCGCACTCTCGAGAAAGTGACGTAGCTTCTCCTCGTCACCCGGCTCTACCTGGGTCACCCGCACGGCCTGCTTCTTGCAAGCGATCTCACCCCAGCCGCCGCCGCCCAACAGTCTGACCGTCGTCTGAAAGCGCTTCCTCCAACCGGAGGGCACCTCACCCTCGAGATCGACGGTGAGTTTGCCGTCCTGGACCTCGGCTGTTGCCCAGTTCAAGGTGACGCCCATGCGTTAGGACTACCCGCGGCCGCTCCGGCTTAGGCATGACGTTTGCGGGTTATGCCGTCGCCGTCGTAGCGGCTCATGGTGAGACCGCTCGCAGCCGTCACTTGCGAGCGTCGACGGCGCGCTGAAGCTGGGCCTTGTTCATGTTTGAGCGGCCGTCGATACCGAGCTGGCGCGCCTCGTCGTAGAGCTGATCGCGGGTACGCCCCTTGGGGCGCCTGGTCCCCGAGCGCTGACCGCCGCGGCGCGAAGACGGCATGTCACGCATCGACAGCCGGGATCGCGTTTCTGACTCGCCCGATTGGGCGCGCTCCTTGTTGACGGTGCGGGCCGCGATCTCCTGCGCTCTGGCCTCGCTGGTGCCCTGCTGGCGCTCACTCTGCTTGATGTGCTCGTACTGACGAGCTCGCTTGGTCCCCTTCTTGACGCCACGTGGGGGCATTCTCAACCTCCTGCAGATCAACTATCGACGTCTCAAACCTACCCGGGCAAATCGAGTTCGAACACGGGTCGCGTGCGAGACGAACGAGCGCGCGGCGCCGGTCGGTCTCGAGGCTCTGCCGCGAGCTACTTCCCCGCCGGGCCGAGAAACTCGAGAACGGCCCGATTCACTCGTGCACGGGTCCGGTCATCGGCACCGTCGAGATCTCCGACACCCGAGAGCGTGACTGTCTGGCCCGCGAGAAAGCGGTCGAACACTTGCGGGTCGATGTATGCGCGCCGCGCCACCGCGGGCGTGTTTCCGAGGACCTCGGCGACGCCGCGGACGGCGCCGTCGATCGCGCGCTTTCGCGAGGCTTTCGTCGCGGCGTCGCCTCCCGTGGCGGCGAGGGCGACGGCGGCGAGCACGGTTGCGTTCCAGGTGCGGAAGTCCTTGGCGCTGAATTCCTCGCCCGTGTGGTCTTTCAGGTACTCGTTGATCTCCTCCGAGCGCACGCCCACCCAGCGGCGGCCCTCGCGGTAGGCGAGCAGCTCGGGACACCGGTCACGGCGGCGCTTGAGGGCCCGGACCAGCTCGACGCTGAGCGGATCGTCGGTGGCGTGGATCCGACGCGTCCCACCCTTGGCCGGATAGTCGAACACGATCGCTCCGCCGCTCAGCTCGACGTGCCGCCGCTGGAGCGTCGCCAGGCCGAGACCGCCGCCGCTGTCGGCGTACTCCTCGCCGCCGATTCGGAACAGGCCGACGTCGAGCAGCCGGACCGCGCCGGCCAGGATCCGTTCGCGCTCGAGACCGGCGGCACTCAGGTCAGCCGCGACACGGCGTCTCAGACGTGGCAGCCGCTGGGCGAAGCGGAGCATGCGGCGGAACTTGTCCCGATCGCGTTGCTCGCGCCACTGGTCGTGATACAGGTATTGCTTGCGCCCGGCGGCATCGTTTCCCGTTGCCTGCAGGTGCCCGAGCGGATCAGGGCAGATCCACACCTCCTCCCAGGCCGGCGGGATTGCCAGGGCGCGAATGCGAGCCAGCCTCTTCGGATCCGTCACCCGCCCGCCCTCCACATCGAGGTAAGTGAAGCCGCGCCCGCGCCTGACTCGGCGCAGCCCCTTCCCCGAGCAGTCGGACCTTCGCAGCCGCCGTCTTCTCACCCCGTCGCCAATGACCAGTTCCTACCCGGAACTGCCGCTACCCAGCAAGATCCAGGAGCCTGATACCGGCGGTGGGATTCTTATCGAGCCAAAGCGGCCTAACCCGCGCCGGCGGGCGGCTGG
>CAWBFH010000017.1:0-38905 GCA_963788005.1 uncultured Solirubrobacterales bacterium
GGGCCGTGGAGGACTCGAACCTCCAACCTTGGGATTAAGAGTCCCCTGCTCTACCAGTTGAGCTAACGGCCCGGGACGAGGCGATGTTACCCAGCGCCAGGCGCTGGCGGACGGTCAGCAGCTCGCCGCGATCGTCGGCGACGTCTTGGCGGCCTGGACCTGGGACTTGAGCGTCGCGCGGCTCAGCTTGGGCGTCAGCGTCAGCGCCTTGTCGAGTGCCAGGTCGCCCTTGCGGGTCTGCTTGGCGGCGTAGGCGGCCGCGGCGAGGCACTCGAAGCCGTGAGCCGAGCTCGGGTCGGCGGCGGCGTTGATCTCCCAGGCGTTGGCCTCGGAAGCGTAATTGCCGAGGTTGCCGTAGGCGCGGGCCGCGAGGATGGCGAGGTTGGGATTGGGCTTCTTGACCAGCGACACGTAGTGCGTCCAGGCGTCGGTCGTCCCGCTCAGCTCCCGCTTCCCCTCAAAACTGAAGGCACCCGTGGTGCTGTCGTAGTTGCTTCCGGTGGCGGCGTCCGCCCAGCGAGCGTCCACCAGTTGGGCCCAGGCGGCCGCGTCATTGGGGTTGAGCTTGGTCTGCTTGAGCGCGTTCTTCTCCTGCTGGCTGATCACCTGGGTCTGGGCGTTGCCCGAGCCGTTGCCGGTGAAGGCGTTGAGCAATCCGCCGACGCCGTTGCCGGCGCCGACACCGAACAGGATCAGGCCGCCGCCTATCAGCGGCGAGGCCGAGGTACACGACCTGCACCGTGCGGCGCCGTCCACGACTGCGAAGATCAAAAAGCATCTGAGGTGTTTATCGCCCGCGGACCGAAGAGCATCAGAAGAATTACGGGTCGTCGACCGTGGTCAGGTTCGACATCGCCTTGGCGGCGTCGTGACGATCAGCGATCTTGAGCATCACGATGCTCGCCAAGAACAGAATCACGAGCGGCAGCGTCTCCAGGCCGGTCGTGACGGGATCTGCTCCCGGCATCGCCGCAGCTATTACAGCGATGATGACCGTAGCGTAGCGCCAGTGCCTAGTCAGGGTGCTGCCGTTGATGACCCCGACCTTCTGCAGTGCGAGCAGCGCCAGCGGCATCTGAAAGGCGAGCCCGACCGCTCCCATCGTCAGGACCTCAAAGGTGTACAGCGGCTTGGCCTGGACGAGCGCGTTGAAGTAGTTGCTGTTGTACCCCTGCAAGAATCGGATCGCGGCCGGCAGGACCACCAGGTAGGTGAACACGACTCCGATCACGAACAGGATCGGCGCCGAGATCATGATCGGGATCGCCACCCGCCGCTCGGTCGGGCTGAGCGCCGGAATCACGAACGCATACGCCTCGTAGAGGAGCACGGGTAACGTGAACAGGATCGCAAAGTAGAAGCAGACGGTCAGCGTCGTCGTGAACGGTTCGCCGACGCCGATCGTGATCGGCACGTTGCGCGGCAGGGTCTGCGGCAGCGCCTTGGCGGCGTCATTCAGGTTGGCTGCCGCGGCGCCGAACAGAGCTCGCTCCTGCGGCGTGAAATTCGGCTGCTGGGCGAGGCTGCCGAAATTCTGGGCGACCTTGGCGACGTCGTGCGAGGCCTTGACCGAGTCGCTGGTCAGCCCCGAGAGGTGGTTGGCCTCGTTGGTGACCCCCTTCGGCAGCGGCTTGTTGAGCACATTGAGCAGCGACTGGTTCTGCCAGAAGCACAGCCCGAACGCGACGATCAGGGCCGCCGCGCAGACGATCAGCCGTGATCTGAGCTCGTCGAGATGATCGACGACACTGAGGCGGTCTTCGTGACTGACGGGTCGCAGCAGCCTTGGCATCTCGTCAACTCCGCCCCATTCCCCCAGACGCGCCCAGCCGACGCACGGCTACTGGGCGCGCTTGGACGCGACCTCAGCGGGGTCCTTCTCCACGCTTGCGGGTGCTGCGCCGGCGCGCCGGGCGCGGGCTCGGAGCTTGCGGACGAGGCTGAGATCGCCGGGTGCTGCTCCTCATCGTCCTTTGATTCACCGGTGATCGAGTCCTTGAACTCGCGCATTCCGGTGCCGAGACTCTTGCCCAGTCCAGGGAGCCGCTTCGGCCCGAGGATCAGCAGCACGATGACCAGCACCACGATCAAATCTGTAGTTGGGTTTCGGAACATTTGCCGGGCCTCCGATTTGGTTCACCAAGGGTAGCGGGCCTATGCGTCCAGTGGGGAGAGAACACGCCTCAAGGCTCATTCGGGGGCGGCCGATACACACGGCAGGAGCAACCAGCCGCCGGGATCAACATGAGCCACGAATCCAACAGCAGGTCGATACGAAAGATCGTTCTCCCGAGCGGACGCAGCATCGAGGTCGTCCGCTCGATGCCGGCGCCCGCGCCGCCGGACGAGGGGCTGCACGTGTGCCCGAGCTGCGCCTCGCACCTCGTCCAGCCCGTCCATTGGGGCGAAGGCAACGAGGGCGCGTGGGAGATGACGCTCGAGTGCCCGAACTGCTATTGGACAACCGAGGCGGTGTTCAGCCGCAGGGAAGTCGACCACTTCGAGGAGCGGCTCGACGCGGGTCTCGCCGACATGCTCTCCGACCTACGGCGTTTGACGCAGGCGAACATGAGCGAAGAGATCGAGCGCTTCGCGGCCGCCCTGCGGGTCGGCCTGATCCTCCCCGAGGATTTCTAGGCCGGCGCACTCGGCCGGCGCACTCGGCCGGCGCAGGGCCGCCGGCGCCGCCACGCGATCACGCGTACCGCTCGACCACGCCGTCGGCTACCAGCTCGAGCGCCGCGCGCTGGCGCGCCGAGACGGCCGGCAACGCGGCCTTGGCGCTCGTGACCAGTGCCATCGCGCGCTCGCGGGCCGTCTGAACGGCTCCGGTCGACGCGATCCGGTCACAGACCGAAGCGGCCGCCTCGGCGGTCCGGATCTCGGTCAGGTCAAGCGCCGCGAGCTGTCCATCGCGCCCACGGGCGATCAACAGCGGGAGCGTGATCGTGCCATCGAGCAGGTCGGCACCACGAGGCTTGCCCGTCCGCTCGGGCGGCCCCGAGACGTCGAGCACGTCATCGAGCAGCTGGAACGCGGTCCCGATCCGTTCCCCAAAGCTGCCCAGGGCCGCGACCGGACCGTCGCCTTCGATCGCACCCAACTCGCATGCGGCGCGAAACAGGACCGCGGTCTTCAGCCGGCAGCGCTCCAGGTAACGGTCGATCGAGACGGCGCGCCAGGCGTCCGCCCGCTGCATCAGCTCGCCCGCGGCGAGCTCCGAGCTGGCGCGTGACAGCGCCCGCACCGAAGCCAGTGACCTGGTCGCGACGAGCTCGGCGAATGCCCGTGAGAACAGCAGGTCGCCCGTCGCCGTGGCAAGGCGACGGCCGCCGGATGCGAACACGGTCGGCCGCCCACGCCGGAGATTCGAGCCATCGAGCACGTCATCGTGAACGAGCGTCGCGGTGTGGACGAGCTCGACCGCGACCGCCGCGCGCAGCAGCCCGTCGGTCTCCGGGGGCGGCGCGCCGGCCGCGAGGAACACGAGCAGCGGGCGCAGGCGCTTGCCCCCGGCGGCGATCATGTCACCGGCGTGGCCCTGCAACACGGGACCGTGGCTGGCGGCCGCCTGCGCCAGACGGAGCTCGAGCTGGTCCATCAAACGCGAGGCCGGCGCACCGCCGGCCTCCACAACGGCCTGTACCGCGCTGACCGCGCTCACCCCGTGACCTCGCCGACATGCAGCGCGATGATCCCGCCGGCGGTGAGCACGTAATGGATCGACCGCAGGCCGCACTCCCACATCACCGCTGCCAACTCTTGCGGCGCCGGGAACCGTCTGACCGAGCTGGGCAGGTAGCTGTAGGCCTCCCGGTCACCGGCCAGGCGGCCGAGCGACGGCACGATCCGGTCAAACCACAGCTCCAGGAAGGTCGACAGGGGCGCCCGCGTCGGGGTGGTGATCTCGAGCACCACTACCAGTCCTCCAGGCCGTACGACCCTCCCCATTTCGCTCAATCCTCGCCTCAGATCCGAGAAGTTGCGCGCTCCGAAGCCTACCGTCGCCGCATCGAACTCGTCATCTTCGTAGGGGAGCGAGAGCGCGTTGGCCTGCTCGAAGAGCAGCTCCACCTCGCGCGGCGCGGCATCGACGGACTTATCGCGGGCCAGCGCGAGCATCCCGTCGGAGAAGTCCGCACCGACGACCGTCCCCCCAGGCGCGACTCGCTGCGCGAGCTCGAGCGCGAGGTCACCGGTACCGGTCGCTACGTCGAGCACGCGGTTCCCGGGCTTCACCTGCGCGAGGTCGGCCGCCCGTCGGCGCCAATGACGGTCAAGGCCGGCCGTCATGACCCCGTTCATCAGGTCGTAGACGCCCGCGATCCGGTCGAACATGTCACGGACCTGGGGCTCGGCCAGCGTCCCGGACACGGGTTGCATGACACTGCCTGGCGAAGGTGCGCTCGCCGTCATCGCCAGTGTGCGCCGGCCCCTATTGCAGCTCGGCCAGGAAGTTGACGAGGTTGTTGAACTTCTGCGGATACTGCTTGGCGAGGCTCGCGAACGACGGCATCGGCGCCGTCGGGTTGCGGAGCGTCGACGCGATCGCCTGCGGGCGCAGGATCGAGCCGATATGGGTCAGCGGCGGCCCGGGTCCGTTGTTGCCATTTGATCCGAGCACATGACAAGCAAGACAGCCGGACTGCCCAACGACCTCGGCGCCGGCCCTGAAGGTCGCCTTCTGAGCGACGGTCAGGTTTGCAGGAGGCGCCATGTCGACCGAGTTCGGCGAGCCGGTGTTGGCGCCCGAGTAAGTCAGGTAGGCCATCGCGAAGATCGTCGCCAATCCCGCCACCAGCGCCACTGGGCGGCGCTCGATCCGCCGCTCCGGACTGCGGTCATAGAACGGCAGCAGGAACAGCAGGATCATGCAGATCGTCGGCACGCCGATCGTCGCCATCGGGGTGAACTTGGGGACGTTCTTCATCACCCGGAGGACTTCGAACAGGAAGAAGAAGTACCAGTCGGGGCGCGGCACGTAGGTCGTCGTGGTCGGGTTGACCTTCGGACCCATCTCGGCACCGAACATCGCCGCCAGGAAGATGATCACGAGCATCACGATGCACGCCATCACCGCGTCCTTGGTGACCGCGTACGGGAAGAACGGCTTGCCCTCGTTCTTCAGGATCGAGTATTCGCGGAGGTATTCCTCCTTCTCGGCTTGGTTCACGCGGGGTTCACCCCGCTCGCCACGCCGGTCATACGCGGGACTCCCGCAACTCGGGCTCCTCCTCGGCCTTGATCCACGGTGGGGCCGAGATACCCAGCTTGGTGATCAGGTACAGGTGCGCCCCGATCAGGGCAGCGATCAGCCCGGGGATCAGCAACATATGGATCGCGTAGAAGCGCGACAGCGTCGTCGCCCCGAACTCGGGGCCGCCGCGTAGGAAGTCAGACAGGTACGGACCGATGAAAGGCCCGCCCGAGTTGATGTTGACCCCGACGACCGACGCCCAGTACGACCGCTGGTCGAACGGCAGCAGGTAGCCGGTGAAGCCCATCATCAGCGTCAGGATCAGCAGCACTACGCCGATGATCCAGGTGAGCTCGCGCGGATACTTGTAGGCGCCGAAGAAGAACACGCGCCCCATGTGCAGGAAGATCAGGATGATCATCACCGACGCGCCCCACTTGTGCATTGCCCGGACCAGCTGGCCGAGGAACGCGTCATCGGTGATGTAGCGGATCGACTCGTAGGCGCCGCCGTAGGCGTCAGGGCGGTAGAACATCGCCAAGAAGACGCCGGTCACGGCCTGGTTGAGGAACGCGAACATGGTCGCCGAGCCGAGCGTGTAGGCCCAGTTGATCCCGCGCGGGACCTTGCGGAACAGCATCCAGCGCACGCCGCCCGACAGCGAGGTGCGCTCGTCGATCCAGTCGACGACGGTCAGGCCGGCTTCGACGGTGGCCTCGCCGGGCGTCAGCGTGGCAGTGCCGTTGCCGTTGCCGTTCCCGTTGCCGTTCTCGCCCGGGCGCCGGACGGGGGTCAGAATCTTGGGTGGCGAAGGAAGCTTGGGCATCAGGGGGTGGCGGCAGGTAGCGCCGGCAGCTGCGAGGTGTCGAAGCGCGACGGGTACAGAAACTGGCCGATGCCGTCGAGCGGCTCGCCCGGGTCGCGCGGCGCGAAGCGGTGCAGCTCGGAGTTGACCGAATAGCGCGGCCCCAGCTCGACGAGACCCGTGTTCGGGTTCAGGCGCGTGTAGAAGCGGTCGAGCGGCCGCACCGGAGGCCCACCGGCGACCATGCCGCGGAAGTCGTAGACGCCGCCGTGGCAGGGGCAGATGAAGCGCTCGGCGGCCGCCACGTACCGCACCGGACAGCCGAGGTGCATGCAGCGGTCAGAGAGCGCGACGAAGTGGTTGTACTGATCCTCGGGCTCGGTATCGATCGCCGGGTTGCGCTTGCGAACGTACGCAATCGTGTTGCCGGCCTCGCCGATCCCCTGGACGATCTGGATCACGCGGGTGGCGTAGGTGGTGTCGACGAAGTCGCTTGGTGGTCCGACGTCCTGCCAACTGAACGGCTCTCGGCTGAACACCGGGCCGAGCGCGAACCCGAGCGCCGGCAGCGTGAACGCCATCGCGGCGACGACCCCGGCTCCGTTGGCGGAAAGGACCATGAAACGGCGCCGCGAGACGGTCTCACCCTCGAACGCTCCCGGGATCTGTCGATCCGCGGTGTATTTCGATTTCGCGGCTTTGTGTTTGTCTTCCACGTGCGCTCTAAATCAACGGCAGGTAAGGCGTATTGAACGACGACCGAAGCCTACCGTCAACAAAGAGGCGGGCGTCACGATCCCCCGCGGGAGGCAGCCTCGCCGAGCGCCCGCGAGGCTCCCCGCTCACGCCGCCGGGCGAGCTCCTTTGCCGCCTCGTGTGCGCTGCTCGTCCCCCACCCGATCGCGGCCGCGCCCGCGTCCCAGATCGCCGCGACGAGCTGGTCCGCGGACTCCGCCGCGGGATCGGCGCGCGCCTGGGCCAACAACGAGATCAGATCGGCCAGCTCGGCCACTGCCTCGAGATCGCCGAGCTCGGCCAGCCGGGAGAGCCCCATCGCGTAGAGCTGATCTCCGAGCAGCAGCGCGAGATCGGGGTCCTGATCATCGAGCACCCCGGAACTCCCGTAGTGCAGCAACGAACCCTCGCGAATCATCTCGAGCAGCAGCTCGTACTCGCCTTCGTTACCCGCCGCGCGCGGACCACCGGCCGCGAGCTGTGCCGGTCCCGGCCGCTCATCGCCGGCCGCGTTCGCGACCCCGTCGGTCCGCAGGGCTGCCGCCGCGCTCACACCGCTCGTCCGCAACTCCTGCGCCAGCGCCAGCTTGCCATCCCGAGCGCTCCTCACCGCTCGGCGACCTCCGCGAACGCCTCCTGCGCGGCCGCGACCGTCAGCGCAACCTCCTCGGAGCCGTGCGCCAGCGATGGGAACCATGCCTCGAACTGAGACGGCGGCGGATATACGCCGCGTGCCAGAAGGGCGCGGCAGAAGACGGCGTACGCGTCGGTGTCGCACAGCTTTGCGCCCGCGTAGGACCGCACCGGCGAGCCGGAGAAGAAGACCGTCAACAGGCCGGGAACGCTCTGGACCTGAACCGCGCACCCAGCCTGCGCGGCCGCCTCGCCGAGACCAGCGGCGAGCGCCTCGGTGGTGGCCGCCAGTCGCCGGTAGGCCGCCCCATCGAGCTGGCGCAGCGTCGCCAGCGCGGCGGCGACGGCGAGCGGATTGCCCGACAGAGTTCCCGCCTGGTAGACGTCACCGGCCGGAGCGATCCGCTCCATCAGCTCGCGCGAGCCCGCCGTACGCGGCCGCCGGCAGCCCGCCGCCGACCACCTTGCCCATGATCGTCAGGTCGGGCAAGACGCCGTAGAGCTCCTGTGCTCCCCCGCGCGCGACGCGGAGGCCAGTGATCACCTCATCGAAGATCAGCAGCGCGCCGTGCTCATCGGCCTGGCGGCGCAGTTGCTCGAGGAACCCCTCGCGCGGTGCAACGACGCCCATGTTGGCCGGGATCGGCTCGAGCACGATCGCCGCCACCTCCTCCGATAGCGGCAGCTCGCCGTCGGCGTTCCATTCCGCGACGACCGTAGCGGCGGCCGCACCCGCGGGCACACCGGGGCTCGACGGGATCCCCTGGGTCGCGAGCCCTGAGCCGGCCTCGGCGAGCAGGCCGTCGACGTGGCCGTGATAGGCGCCCGCGAACTTGACGATCTTCTCGCGGCCGGTCACCGCGCGCGCGAGCCGCAGAGCGCTCATCGTCGCTTCGGTGCCGGATGAGGTCATGCGCAGCATCTCCACCGACGGCATCCGGGTGCACACCTCGGCGGCCAGCTCGACCTCGCCGGCCGTTGGCGCGCCGAACGTGGTGCCGCGCTGCGCCGCCGCGGTGACCGCGGCGACGACCTCGGGGTTGGCATGCCCGAGGATCAACGGCCCCCACGAGCTAACCCAGTCGATGTACTCGTTGCCGTCGACGTCGGTGACCGTCGCCCCGGCGCCCGCGGCGATGAAGATCGGGTCACGGCCGATCGACCCCATCGCGCGGACCGGGGAGTTGACACCGCCGGGCATCACCCGGAGCGCCTGCTCATAAAGCTGCGAGGAGCGAGCCGTCCTGTGGTCGACGAGCTCGGTCACACGCCGGCGTGCTCGCGTTCCCAGTTGCGGTAGTCGTCAGTGAAGTAGAGCAGCCGGATCTTCTTGAACTCCGTCGAGGAGTAGAGCGTCGAGCGCTCCTCGATCCCGGTGTCGGCGGCGATCGAGTCGAGGATCGCGTCGCACTCCTCCTTGGAGCGTCCGTGGGCCATCGTGAAGACCGAATACGGCCAGTCGGCGTAGGTTGGCCGCTGGTAGCAGTGCGAGATCCCTCGGAATGACGCCATCCGCATCCCGAGCTCCATGATCCGCTCGTCAGGGATCTTCCAGACGCCCATCCCATTGGCGCTGAAGCCTGCGCGACGGTGAAACAGGATCGCCGCGACGCGCCGCAGCAGACGGCGCTCCTGCATGCCTTGCAAGTGCTCGAGGAGCCGGTCCTCGGTGATCTGCAGCTCGGCTGCCGCGGGGGCATACGGCTCCGCGATCACGGGCATGTCACCCTGGAGCGCGCGGATCACGGAGCGGTCGAATTCATCGTAGGGCTGCGGCTCGGTCTCGGCCGGCGCCACCGCGTCGGCCGCGCGCGCCAGCGCCTCGGTCCCGGCCTCCATCTCGAGATCCATCCGGATCTTGAACAGCTTCAGCGTCGGCAGCTGGCGAACCGACTCAGCGCCCGCCAGCCCGGCGAGGACCTCGAGCGTCCCATCGAGGCCGAGCGGCGAGTCGGGCTCGGTGGCGATCGTGAACCAGATGTTGAACTCGTGGTTTCGCAGGTAGTTGTGCGAAACCCCGGGATGCTCGTTGATGATCGTGGCCGCCCGCCACGGGTTCTCGGGGTCGACCTTGGCGGCGACGAGCATCGACGAATAGCCGAGCGCGCGGGTGTCGAAGATCGGCGTCACCTGGCGGATGATCCGCTCGTCGAGCAGCCGCTGAACGCGGGCCATCGCCTCGACCTCGGTGATCTCGGCAGCGGAGGCGACGCTCGCATAAGGACGGCGCGCGATCGGGAAGCTGCCCTGCATCAGGTTCAGTAGCCGCTTGTCGAGCTCGTCGAGCGCGATCGCCGCGCCCTGTTTGCGGCTGCGCAGCTTCGGCCCGTGGCGATTCCCGGTGCTTTGCTCTACTGAAGCCACTCGGCCGCCTCCTTGGCGTGGTAGGTGATCACGATGTCGGCGCCGGCGCGGCGTATCGCCGTCAGGACCTCGAGGACGGCCGCGCGTTCGTCGAGCTGACCTGCAGCCGCCGCGCCCTTGACCATCGCGTACTCGCCGCTGACGTTGTAGGCGGCGAGTGGCATCGTCGTCGCATCCTTGACGCGTCGGATCACGTCAAGGTACGGGAGCGCCGGTTTGACCATCACGATGTCGGCGCCCTCCTCGACATCGAGCAACGTCTCGCGGACGGCCTCGTTGGCGTTCGCCGGGTCCATCTGGTAGCCACGGCGGTCGCCGAACGCCGGCGTCGAGTCCGCCGCATCGCGGAACGGCCCGAAGAACGCCGAGGCGAACTTGGCGGAGTAGGCCATGATCGGCGTGTCGATCAGACCGTCGTCGTCGAGCGCCGCACGGACGGCGCCGACGCGCCCGTCCATCATGTCGCTGGGGGCGATCACGTCCGCACCGGCGCGGGCCTGGGAGACCGCCGCCCGCGCCAGGAGCTCGAGCGTCGCGTCGTTGTCGACCGAGCCATCGGGACGGAGGACCCCACAGTGCCCGTGGCTCGTGTACTCGCACAGACACAAGTCGCAGACCACGAGCAGGTCCGGGTGGGCCTCCTTGATCGCACGCGTGGCGAGTTGCACTACTCCTTCGTCGTCCCACGCGCCCGAGCCTTCCTCGTCTTTGGACGCCGGCAGCCCGAACAGCAGCACGGCTGGGATCCCGAGCGCGTGCGCCTCGCCCGCCTCGGCGACGGCGTTGGCGATCGTGAGCCGGTCGATGCCGGGCATCGTCGGGATCGCCTCGCGCCGGTCCAGGCCATGGGCCACGAACATCGGATAGACCAGGTCGGCAGGCGAGACGCGCGTCTCGCGCACGAGACCCCGAAGTTCGCGAGTGGACCGGAGCCGGCGAAGGCGGGTCTGCGGGAAAGCCATGTCTTCGGTCGAGAATACCGCCGCGCGATCGCGGCGCTCGGCAGTGGGTTGGCCGCCCGACGCACACGGCGTCACACTGTCGGCGTGGGCTACTCGCTGGATCGACTCGGGTGGCTGCAGTTCGAGCAGCTCTGCACGCGGCTGCTGGAGCTCGAAGGGAGCGTGCCGGGTACGGCCTGGGCCGGAGCCAGTGATCGCTGTCGAGCCGCTCTGATCGACGCGCCACTGGGGCCCCCGCTGCTCGCGTACGCAATGCCCGGACCGGTTTTGGTCCACTGCGCCTGGCTCGCACCCGGAGGATGCGTGACCGCCGACGCGATGGTGCACCAGCTGGCCATGGAGCGGTCAGAGGACCTGAGGGCGGCGAGGTCGTATCTGCTGCTCAGCAATGCCGAGCTCGACCGGCCGCTGTCCTTGCCCGCCGGGACGGAACGCGTCCGCGTCGGCGTTCTCGGGACTGATGAGCTCGGGGCGCGGATCGACGCGCATCCCGAGTTGCGTCAAGCGATGCCATCGCTGCTGGGGCTGCGCCCACTCGAGGAGTTGATCGAACCGGCCGTGGAGCGCAGGTCATCCCTCGCTCGCGATGCGGCGCGCGAGCTGGCGACGGTGTTCGTACCGACCCGCGCTCACGGTCGAGCGCTGGACGTGCTCGCCGAGCATCGCTTCGTCGTACTCACCGGACCGCCCGAGATGGGCAAGACGGCGATCGCGCGGATGATCGCGCTGGCGCAGCAGACATGCGGATGGGAGGCACACGAGTGCACCTCCCCCGAAGCGGTGTTCCGCGCGTTCGATCCTCGCCGAGCTCAGGTCTTCATTGCCGACGACGCCTTCGGATCGACCGAGTACCGTGCCGACGCGGCCGAGCAGTGGGCGCGCGCGATCGAGCGCCTGCTGCGATCGCTCGACGCGCGACACTGGCTGATCTGGACCTCGCGGCCGGCCCCGCTGCGCGCCGCGTTGAGACGTCTGCACCGCGAACGCGGCGCCGAGCGTTTCCCGGCGCCCGCCAAGGTGCAGGTCGACGCGAGCGATCTCGACATCGCCGAGAAGACGTTGATCCTGTTCCGCCATGCCAAGGCCGCGGCACTCCCACGTCGCGTCCGCTACGCGATCCAGACGCGCGGCCCCGAGATCGTCGCCAATCGCCACTTCACCCCGGAGCGGATCCGACGGCTGATCGCCCGCCTGCGCGACGGCGATGACGACGTAGCCCGGGCGACCGAGCGCGAGCTGACCACGGCTACCGACGCGATGGCGTCGTCGTTCTCGGCCCTTGGGCGCGAGCACCGTGACCTGCTCGTCGCGCTGCTCGACACACCACCCGGTCCGGTCCCGGAGCGCGAGCTGGTCGCGGCGTTGCGCCGCCACCACGACGGGTCGCTCTCACACCAACCGGCCGAACTGGTCGACCGGCTCACCGATCACTTCCTCCGGGTGACCTGACATGCGGGTCGAGTGGGTCCACCCGAGTTGGCGTGACCTGGTGATCGGTCGGCTCAAAAACGATCCTGAGGCGCGGCGCGAGTTCATCGGCCGCAGCGGCGTACATGGGGCGGTTCTTGCGCTTTCGACGGCGGGCGGCGCCGCCGGCGAGCGACGTCTGCCGCTGATCGGGTCAGACGACGACTGGGACGCGCTGACCGACCGCCTGTACGCGTTGATCCCCGAGCTCGAGCCGGCCGAGCTCGTCACGGTCCTCGCCGCGGTGTATGAAACGATCGATGACCTTGGCGACGCAGAGGAGGTCGCCGAAGCCCGAGCGCTCGCGCGAGCCGTTCTGTCGCGCACCGCCAAGGTGTGGGACGACGCTCACTCGCCGGTCCCCTTGCTCGCTCTCGATCCATGGATGGGAGTCTGGAGCGTGCTCAGACCGCAGCCGCCGCTACCCGACCTCTCGATCACGTGGGTCGAGTTGGTGCCGGCCCGGGCGCCGGCACTGGACGATCTCGCCGCGTTGGAGCGCTTTACCGAGTGGCTCTCGATGTGCCGGTTGATGTCCGCCTATGGCGTGCGCCTGCGCGACGAACTCGGGGTCGGTTCAGACCACGCCAACCTCGTGCCGAGCCAGATCCCCGTGCTGAAAAGCTTTCAGGACGACGTCGATCAGCGGCGCAACAGGCGCGGCGCGCAGTCGTTTGACGCGGTGACCTTGGATCTGGTGCTCCGCGCGCTGGATTCGATCGCGGTGCTCGCCCCCGAGCTCACTCCCGCCTCGCAAGAGATCAGCTTCACGTTGAGGATGGACACCTCCGTGGCGCAGACCGGCGGTATACCGGGACCCCCGCCGGCGCCCAGCGACCCGTTCGACGTTCGCCGCGTGCTCGCCGATCTATGAAGCGAACGTCTCCCAGAGCGGCAGCCACGGCTGCACGCGGTGGGAGGCGATCAGGCCGGCCTCGTTGTACGGGTCGGAGGCGACAAAGGCCTCGACGTGCTCGCGGTCGACACCGCGGAAGATGATCAGGCCGCCGGTGGGAGGATCAAACGGGCCGGCGCCCACCACTCGGCCGGCTTCGCGTTCGGCCGTGATCTTCGCGCGGTGGGGGGCGCGATGGGGCTCGCGGCGCTCGGCCATGTCGGGCACATACTCATAAAGCAACAGCAGGAAGTCGTCGGCGGCCATCGGTGAGCGCAACCGTAGCGCGGCGCGCCGTCCGCGGCGCTACGCTTGATCGCAATGAGCAACCTTGATCGGCGTGGCGGATATACACCGCGTAGGGTGCGCGAGCAGCGCGCCTACCGTCTCGTGCAGGTGGGCGGGGCGGCGGGCGCGGTTGGGGTCATCGGCCTCGTGTTCGCGATCGTCGGCGTGATCGGCTACACGCTGCCCGTGATTGCACTGATCGTCACGGTGATCTGCTTCTTCATGTTCCAGCGCGCGACGGCCAAGCGCTGACCGTTTAACGACCGTCCGGAAACGGCGCGGGCATCAGCGGTCTATGTGAGACTGCGCGCGCGCCATGGGGCCTCGTCGACGTGAGCAATGAAGTGAGCGGCGTCCGCCGCGGAACGAGAGTTACCGGTGTCGTGGCCGTCGCGGCGGCCGTGCTCGCACTGGCACCCGGGGGAGAGGTGGCTGCAGCCGGCGCGCAGGGCAGGCCGCCGACGCACCGCAAGCCGGCGACGCACGGGACACCGCTGACCCCCGGAAAGCCGACCGCGACGCACACGAAGAAGCCGGTCGAGCCCGCACTGCCGCCCGCGAAGACTCGCGTGAGGGTGATCGTCACGACCGCCAACCTGCACCAGGCGCTTGCGCCGCAAGCCCAGCTCCCGTTCTCCTCGACGCCGCCGCAGATACCGGTGGTGCAGGTCAGCGAGGCGACGCAGTATCAGCGGATGAAGGGCGTCGGTGGGGCGATGACCGACACGTCGGCGTGGCTGATGGATGACGAGCTCGCGCCAGGCCTGCGCGCGTTCCTGATGCGGCGCCTATTCGGTCCCGACGGCCTGCGGCTGCGCTTCCTCCGGATCCCGATCGGAGCCTCGGATTTCACCGCGACGGGCGTGCCCTACACCTACGACGACGTTCCGCTGGGTGACACCGACCCGACGCTGGCCGACTTCTCGATTGCGCACGACTCGGCTTACGTGCTGCCGGCGCTCAAGCAGGCGCTTTCGGTTAATCCGCACGCGTGGGTGGTCGCGACGCCATGGAGCCCGCCGGCATGGATGAAGACCAACGACCAGCTCGGGAACCCTCGCAATGACCCGGGATTCCTACGGGAGATCGACTACGCGGCGATGGCGCAGTATCTGGTCAAGTTTCTGCAGGCGTACGCGCACGCCGGGGTGCACGTGTCCGCGATCACTCCGCAGAACGAGCCGGGCATTCACACGACTTACCCCGGCATGATGATGGGCCCGGGACAAGAGGGGCAGTTCGTGGCCGATGACCTGGCCCCCGCGCTGCGGGCCGCGAACCTGAAGACCGAGATCTACGGCTATGACAGCAACTGGGCGACGGTCTCTCAGCACTTCGCCATCAGCGTCGCCAATGGCCCCGCGACGCCTGACCTGACCGGAATGTCGACCCACTGCTACTCCGGCGAGCCGACGTTCATGTCGCTGCTGCACGACAAGAACCCGAACCTCGACGAGATCGTGTCCGAGTGCGCGATGGGAATCCACCGCCTCGGTTTCACCACCTCGGAGGTCGAGATCAGCTCATTTCGCAACTGGGCCTCGGCGCTCAACCTGTGGAACATCGCGCTGAACCCGCAGGGAGGGCCGGTGCAGCCACCCAACGACGGCTGCCGGTCATGCACCGGGTTGGTGACGATCTCCGGGCCTCACACCGTCAGCTACACCCGCGACTTCTACCAGCTGGGCCAGTTCTCCAAGTACGTGCAGCCCGGCGCCGTTCGGATCGCGTCCAACAACTTCGTCACCTACACAACCTCGCCGACCGGCAACATCGCGTCCAGCGGCCTCGACGACGTCGCGTTCGAGAACCCCAACCACAGCCGCGTCCTGCTCGCCTACGACAACTCCGCCGTGCCGATCAAGTTCGCGGTCGAGGATCAGAACTACTTCTTCACCTACAAGCTCCAGCCGGGCGAGACTGGGACGTTCATCTGGTACTCGCCCGTCAACGGCAAGCCGTAGCGCGGTTCGCGCGGCAGCGCGGCTAACGCGCGAAGCGGACGAGCGCGAGCCGGGCGATCAGGCCGAACGCGACGGCGAGCACGAGCAGGTGCAGGAGCGGCAGCGCGGGGCCCGGCGCCGTGCCGGCAAACGCGTTCGAAACGGCCTGCAGCGCCGCCTTGAACGGGAACACGAACGAGATCGCGTCGAGCACCGCCTTGATCGTCCCCGAGACCGCATTGGCGGGGACGAGCGCGACAAACGCGACCGGCAGCGAGACCAGGAACGCCATCAGCGACGCGGCACTCACCTCGCGGGCGACGCCCCCGATCGCCACGCCGAGTGCCCCGAACGCACACGACGCGATCGCCAGCGTCAACACCCAGAGCTCAAAGCGAGGCCAGTCGAGATGGACGAACAGCGACACGAAGGCGGCCATCACGAGCGTCACGAGCGTCGCGCAGCCCCCGGCGAGCGCGATCTTCTCGATCAGCAGCCGGCCGGGCGAGACCAGCCCCCGGATCAGGCGCGTGTACGCATTCTCGCTGCGCTCGAGCGCGAGCATGCCGGCGGCGAGCAGCAGCGTCACGAACATCAGCGAGACGATCACCGCGATCGAAGCGGCGTAGACATCTGTGGGCGTGGTGCGGCCCGCGAGCTGGGTCACGTTCACCGTCAGCGGCGTGCCGATCCGGCCGAGCACCGGGCTCGCGAAGCCCAGCCCGGCGATCGCGAGGTTGGCGAACGTTTGGACCTGGGCGAGCGCAACCCGCAGCGGTGAGTGCTTCGGCAGCGAGGCGATCGTCCCCTGGATGACCGCCCGCGCGTTGCGCATCCCGAGCAGGTGGACGTTCTGGCCCAGGAACTGGATCGTGCCGCCGTCGAGCACCTCCCGCAGATCACCGATCGCGACGCGCAGGATCTGCTTTGAGACCGACTGCTCGACCACGGCCAGTCGCGAGGAGATCGCCTGGTCGGCGAACTGACGCTCGATCGGGTCCTTCGAGTTGAGGATCACGTGCACGGTCGGGTTGCCAACCCCGTTGGTGACCAGGCTCTGCACCTCCCGGGGCAGATCGGCCGGAATGATCACCGCCGCCAGTGCCTCGCCGCTGCGCACCTTGGCGACCGCCGCGGCGCTCGAGTCGACCTTGATCGGCTCGACGGACCGAAACAGCTGGCTCGCGTAGCGACCGATGTCGATCCGTTGGGTGCCGAAGTTGATGTTCCCCTGGCCAGGCGGCACCTGGTCGTAGAAGGCGACCTTCGGCTTACCCGGCGGACTCGAGAGGGCTAGGCCGATCATCACCGCGATCGCGATCGGGTAGACGATCAGCAGCCCCACCAGCAGCGGCGAGCGCCGGAGGATCTGAAGGTCCTTGACCAGCAGCCAGCGCATCGGTCAATGGCCGTGCACGTGGAGGAAGTGCACGAGCGCCGCCTCGAAGTCACGGGGATCGCCGCCGACCGCCCGCTCGAACTCGGCCGGCGTGCCGGTGAACAGGAGCTCCCCGTCGGCCAGGAGCAGCACCCGGGTCGCGTAGCGCTCGACCTCGGCGACATTGTGGGTCGAGAACAGGACCGTCGCCCCGCGCCGGGCGAGCGCCGAGATGAACTCCCACAGGCGCTCGCGCTGGCGGGGGTCAAGCGAAGCGGAGGGTTCGTCGAGCAACAGCACGGCGGGCTCCGAGATCAACCCGACGGCGATGTTGACGCGTTGCCGGTTGCCGCCCGAGAGCTTGGCGACCTCCTCGTCGCGGCGCTCGCTCAGTCCGGTCAGCTCGAGCAACCGGGCGACGACCGCCTCGGGGTCGGGCGCATGCTCCAACCGCGCGAACAGGCGCAGGTTCTCGGCCACCGACAGCTTCGAGTACAGAGCCGGTTGCTGCGGCACCCAGCCGAACTCGCTCCCGGGCCGGCTGAGCTGCCCTTCGTCCGGCTCGAGCACGCCCGCGAGGATCGATAGCAGCGTCGTCTTGCCGGCGCCGTTGGGCCCGATAATGCCCACCAGCTCGCTCGGGCGCAGGTCGAAGCTGACGGCATTCAGCGCCGGGCGCTCCCCGTAACGCTTGGTGAGCGAGCGTGCCGTGAGCGTCGTCGACTGATCGCCTGTGGAGACGCCGGATGACACCGCGGCGCAGGCTAGTGGTTCAAGCGGCCGTGGGAGCCCCGCTGTCGCTCATGCTTCGGAGCGCATCAGCCGGAGCTGCGCACGCTCGGCTCCAGCGAGGCGCCGCAGGCGGCGCAGTACGAGTCGCCGTCGCTGGCGCGCGCACCGCAGTCCGGACATCGGTCGGGCTCGGTCGAGAGCAGCCCGAGGCCCACGCCGCGCGGGCCCCAGGGCTCGAGCACCAGGTGGCGGCGCAGGTAGATGACCGACGGACGGATGACCGAGATCACCGGCAGCGCCAGCAGAGCCCCGGCGATCCCGTAGACCTGGTAACCGATCAGCAGCGCGAGGATGATCAGGATCGGGTTGATCCGCAGCGAGACGCGGAAGACCTGGGGCGCGACCACGTGGCCCTCGAGCTGCTGCAGGGCGACGAACAGGAGCACGACCCAGAGCGCGCTGATCGGGTTCGTGAACAGGGCGACCAGCACCGCCGGCACGGGACCGATGATCGGGCCGATGTAGGGGATGAACTCCATCAGCCCGTAGAAGGCGCCGAAGAAGACCGCGTAGTGCTCGCCGTCGGGGAAGATCCCGAGCATCCCGAAGACGGTCAGCGCGATCGCCGCGCTCGTCCCCATCACGAGGCTGAACAGCAGCTGGCCGCGAACGTAGCCCGAGACCGCCTGCTGGACGAGGACCGGGTAGTCATCCTCGGGCGTGCCGTCACCCGGCGGCATCACCGAGCGCAGGAGATTTCCGATCTGGTGGCCGTAGATCAGCAGGTAGACCGACAGCACGAGCACCAGCACGAGGTCGAAACCGACCGTGACGATCGAGGACAGCAGGTCGCGCGAGAACGAGACGATGTCGCCCGACCGCTTGAGGATGTCCTTCTGCAGCGTGTCCAGCGCGGTGTGGCCCTGCTGCTGAATGTGGATGTGGATGCCGCGGTCGTTGAGCCACGCCTGGACGTTGGCCAAATCGCGATTCGCGTTGCGGACGATGCTCGGCAGGTTGTGCTCAAAGACCGCGACCTGGTGGCTGACCGGGTTGACGAGCAAGAAGCCGATCCCGACCAATACGGCCAGCCCGCCGAGGTAGACGGCCAGGATCGCGATTCCGCGAGGGAGCGGCCGCTCCAGCACCCGCACGAGCGGCGCCAAGATCAGCGCGACCGTGGCCGCTGCAACCAGGACCAGCAGCACCGACCCGGCGGCGCGCGCCACCGCCCACAGACCGAGTACGGCCAGCGGCAAGGCCACCAGCTGGATCCAGCGGGGCACGACGACCGGCGTCACGGGGTTGGCAACGGGCGGTAGATCGAGCGCCGGACGACCGGCGGCCGAGTCCTGGGCGGGGGCCTCGTCCGGCTGCTGGGTCGGACGATCGGCGGCGGACGATTCGTCGTCTCGCGCGGGCTGGGTCGAGGTGCGCTGTCTGACCCTGAAACGCATCTACCTGGAAGTATGAGCCTCTGAGGCCCGATCAAAAATGAGTAAGTCAGCCAAGATTCTGTTCATCGGAGATGTCGTCGGGGGTTTGGGCAAACGCACCCTGTTCGCCTTGCTACCCGCGCTGCGCGATCGCCACCAACCTGATTTCGTGATCGTCAACGGCGAGAACGTCGCCGGGGGCGTCGGAATCACGCCGAAGCTCGCCGACCAGATGTTCGCCGCCGGCGTCGACGTGATCACGCTCGGCAACCACACCTACCGCCAGCGCGAGATCTACCCGTATCTCGACCGCGAGGCAAGGATCTTGAGGCCGGCGAACTTCCTGCGCAGACAGCCCGGCCACGGCTCGTGCGTAGTCACGAGCGGCGAGGTCCGGCTCGGAGTCGTGTCGCTGTCGGGCAACCTGTTCATGGACCCGGGCCGCCCGGCGTTTGCGGAGGCCGACGCTGCGTTGGGTGACCTGCGCAACCGGATCGATCACCTGCTGGTCGACATGCACGCCGAGGCGACGAGCGAGAAGGTCGGCATGGGCTGGTATCTCGACGGCCGCGCGACCGCGGTGGTCGGCACTCACACGCACGTCCCGACCGCCGACGCGCGAATCCTCCCTGGCGGCACCGCATACATCACCGACGTCGGCATGACCGGACCCCGGGGCGGCGTGATCGGCGTAAAGCGCGAGCTTGCGATCGAGGCGATGACGACCAAGATGCCTATCCGGTTCGAGGTATCGACCGAGGATCCTTGGCTGCAGGGGGTTCTGATCACCGCGTCTGACCAGCCGCTGCGGGCGACCGCGATCGAGCAGATCCTCGAGCCGGCGCCCGGAATCGTCTAGCGGGATGGTGTGGCGGGTAGCTGCGCGCTCTCTGGTTCGCCTCCGTGGGTGTGGGCGAGAAACCCGCGCCCAGGCCAGAAATAACCCCACGGCTAGTGGAAGACGCACCCCGGCTGGCGGCGACCAACCCTCCTGACTCTCTCCCGCCCCGCGCCCAAGCAACCGCAACTCGGACGACGAGCGCGCACCCCGGCCTGCTTGCTCAGGCGGGCGGCGAGCGCCGTCAGGCGACCGTGACCGGCCGGCGCGCAGGCAACTCGACCCCGAGCCACGGCATCGGCTCGGAGACGAGCCGCCGCCGCCGCTCCGGGTGACCGGCGAACAGCGCCACCAAGACGAGCGGCAAAAACCACACGATGTACGGATAGAGCCAGTAGTTGGCGGTCAGCTGGAGCGCGATCACGACCGCCGCGCCGAGCGCCGCCACCTCGACGATGCCGCGTCGCTGGGGGACGAACGCGACGACGATCGCCAGGCCGACCGCGGCGCCCTGGAGGAGGTGCTGGACGGCGGCCAGCCCGCCCCACAGCCCCCAGATCGAGAACGGCGTCACGCGCGAGGACTGGTAGGCGATCGAGTCATGCCAGAAGAAGTGCAGGTTGTTGTTCAGCAGCACCGGGAGCATCGCGACGAGCACCGTCGCCCCGAACGCGAGCGCGTAGACGATCGTCGGCCGCCGCCCCGGCAGCCGGTCACCCGTGCCGCGCCACAGCAGCGGCGCGAGCGCGAACGGGGCGAACTTCGTCAACCCCGCCAAGGCCGCGAAGATCCCTCTCCCCGTCGGCGACGTGATCGCGATCAGCGCGAGCACGATCAGCGCCGAGACGAGCTCGTCGTTGGAGTTCGTCGACAGCGTGAAGAGCGTGAACGGATACGCGACCCAGGCGTACACGAGGATCACGCCGAGTGCATGGCCGCGGATCCGCAGCCCGAGCACGTACAGGCCCGCGATCGTGATCAAGTCGAAGACGATCGCCGCCGCGTGCGCGGCCGGGAGCGAGTCCCAGAGGCCGCTCCAGCCGAAGATCAGCCGGAACGGCACGTACGCGAGGTAGTTGAACGGCCCGTAGGTGTCACCGTAGGCGTTGTTGCTCGGCCAGTGGCCGTAGAGCATCTGGCCGTGGATGAGCTTGTTGGCGCCGATCACGCCGGCGAAGCCGACGTCGATCACGTTCGAGTTGAGCACGTCGAGCCCGATCCGCAGCCCGACCAGGAACACGATGCCGAGCAGCAGCCAGTTCGTCGACACGATCGTCCGCAGCGGCTCGCGGGGAATCCCCTTGCCGAACGCGAGCAGCAACATGCGCACCAGCAGGTAGGCGAGGAACGGGTACACGAGCGGCACCGACAGGCCGATATCGGCGTTGTTGAACAGGGCCAGCGAGATCGAGAACCCGAGCAGCATCACGAGGTCAAGGTGCAGCAGCGAGGGCTTACGTCGCCAGGGGAGGAACGGCACCAGGAAGAACACGCACAGCGGCAGCCACACGTAGAGCGCGTTCGAGCGCCGCCCGAAGGCGCCCGGGTAGCCACGGGCCATCGTCCAGGCGACCTGGAAGCCGGTCCAGACCTGCATCACCTTCGCGGTCTGGTCATCGACGTAGACCTGCATCAGCTCCTTGGGCGTGCGCTGCGCGGCAAACCAGCTGACCTGCCAGATCCCCGGTCCCTTCTTGTACTCATATGGGCGCGCGCTGGGGTGCTTGCGGAGCTCGGCCTTGACGCGTGGATCCGCGGACGCGACCTTCAGCACGCGGGACGCCGTCAGGTGGTAGCCCGACGGCGGCTTGTTCATGTCGGTGACGAGGACTGGAGTGGCGGCCGGCGCGGCCGTCGACCCGATCCCGTCGTCAGCGCGCGCGGAGACTGCAAAGGCGCCGAGCGCCAGTAAGGCGAGCGCAAGCGCAGCCAGCCAGGCGAGCAGCCAGCGAGAGGGGATCGACTGCGAGCGGCGCGTGTGGCCTGGGGCCGCTAGGCGCGGAAGCTCCACAACTTCTGGCCGACGAATGACAGAGGCGTCGCCGCCGCGATCGAGATCGCCTGCGCGACGACCTTCTCCAACCCAGCGCCGTCGACAAGGGACACGAGCACCACGTAGCTGAACGCGAACGCGATCACCGAGACGGCGAAGAAGCGGACGCCCTGATGCACCGGGTGGGCCTCCTTGGCGCCGAACGTCCAGTGGCGATTCCACCAGAAGTTGTTCAGCACCGAGACGACGAAGGCGATCACCGCCGCGACCTTGTAGTTGATCGCGAACAGGTGCACGCACGCGGCGAACACGGCCAGATTGACGACGTACCCGCTCGCGCCGACGGCGACGAAGCGGCCCAACTGAAACCAGTTGTGCGGCTTGCGGACGCCGTGCCGAACACGGTGGTGAAACGGCAGCGCAACGCTGGTAGTCAGTTCGTCGGACACGTCGTCAAATGTATCGGCCGAGGCTGAGATCGACCTGAGCCTCGTCTTCCGTTAACGGGGTTCTAATCGGCTGGATCTCCGGATCCTAGTCCGAAATGGTCAAGGACCATGGGGGTCACGTCCCGCAGTGACCATTGCTCGTGCGCAGCGCGCGAATCCGGACCGGTCCCGCACCACAACAGTGCGCCGAGCGAGTCCGACCGGTGCAGCGAGCCGTGCGACCCCCCGCCGACGTGATCTGACCCGCCCCAGTCGACGAATTCATAGCCGGGCGCCGCCGACAAAAGGACGTCCCCGGCGTTCGGGCAATGGAGCGCTGACCAGATCCGTCCGAGCGCGTCCGGGTACTCGGTCGTCAAAAAGCGCCCATCCTGCAATTCCGCTCGCAGGACCGCGAGATCGCCGTCGACGCTCCAATCCCGACCCCGGAGGTCAAGCAGCTCGCCCCCGGCGGTGAAGCGAAGCTCGCCCCGGCGACTGCGAACGACGGCCTCGTCGGTGCGCTCGAGGCTCATGATCAAGTCAACGCCTTCGAACTGCGCGGCGGCCTCGATCGAGCGTCTGACGAGCTTGTCGGCGTGGTCGCGGTCGAGCGCGTAGATCATCGCCGAGCGCTGCGCCGGGCTCAGCGCGACCTCGGCGCCGATCGACCGCGCCGCGCTCGGCGTCGCGACGTCGAAGTCCTCGAAACCGAGGTCGAGCCTGATCCGCTCCTCGACTGGCGCCTGCGAATGATCGGAGAGAACGATCACCGCATGCTCGTCGAGGAATTCCTCGGGGCCGCCGGCGGCGTGCATCAGGCGCTCGATCTGGCGGTCGGCGGCCGCGATCGACGTGACCTGCGAATGGGGGCCGTTGCGGTGTGAGTAGGCGTCGTTGTCGGGCAGCGAGAAGAGCAGAAAATCGAACAGGTCGTGCTCGGCGAGGTATGCGCCCACGCAGCCGGTGTGCTGATCGCGCGCGCCCGGCAGCCCCAATTGCCCACGACAACCGGTGCGGCGCGATGCATACAGGTCGGCATAGAACAGCTCCTGGGGGCCGTAGATCGTCCGCCTGAACAGCGTCGAGGTCACAAGTCTCGCGAGCGCCGACTCGTTGGCCACCTCGTGCGGGTGCCGGCCGCGGTAGATCAGATAGGTGGTGCCGGCGGTGCGCAGGTCGGCGTCATCGAGTGACTCGAACACGGTCTCGATCTCCTTGGACAGGTGTTCGTCGTTCATCCGGTAGACCGTGTCGGTCAGCGAGCGCACCACGCCGAACTGACGCGAGGCGGAGAAGCTCGAGCCGTATTCGACGTAGCGCTCCTCCTCGCGGTGGTACCAGTTCATGCTCGGGATCAGGTGCTCGTCGGGTCCGACGCCGGTCGTGATCGTCGCCGCGCACACCGGGGTCACCGACGGGAAGGCGGCCACGCAGTCGCCGACGTACACGCCCCGCTCCTGGATCATCTCCATCGCCGGGGCCCGGCCGGCACTGATCGCCCGCTCGAGCATCGACGGCTTGAGCGCGTCGACGACGACCAGCACGAGCTTCTTCGGATGCCCGCTCACGCCCGCCTCAACACGTTTTGATCAGCGCAGGATCCGCAGGCCCGCGAACTTCTGCTCGCCGCGGCTGCGGCCCGCGACGAGCAGCCACAGCAGCAGGCCCACGACGATCACGCCGACCGGGGGCGCCACCACCGACAGGACCGCTGCGAGCAGCGCCGCCGCCTCGGCGATCAAGGAGAGCGCGCCGGTCGACTCGCTGTCCAAGCGGGCCCGGACCCGGGCCAGCAGCGGTCGCGTGGCGAGGATCCCGATCCCGGCGCAGATCACGCCGCCGATCAACCCGGGCCAGATCGCGTAGCCGCCGCGGCACAGCGACCCGGCGAACAGCAGCGCGCCGAGCGCGACCGAGATCGCCGCGATCAGCAGCGCCAGCGGTCCCTGCTCGAGCCGCTCGCTGCCAAGGCGCCGCTCGACCAACGCCAGGACGATCGCCCCGACCGCCATGCCGATCAGGAAAGGAGTGCTCTGCAAGAACGAGAAACTGCAGTGCGAGAAGTCGATCTGAACGTCCCCGACACCGAGTGCGCCGACGGCGAGCGCCGGCAGAAACGGCCGGATCCCGACCGCGGCAGCCACACCCATTCCCTGGAAGATGTCGAAGACCAGATGCACCGTGCTGTACCGTGACGAAGCGTGACGATAGACGAGTGGGCAGCGTGAGCCCCGACGCGGGCGGCGCCGGCCCCGGCAGTGGCGGCAGCTTCAGACGCCCGCGGTCGACGGCACGAGACATCGAGCGCTATGCGGGGCTGTTCGCCGAGCGCACGAAGGTGATGCGTTCGTCGGCGATGCGCGATCTGATGGCGCTGACCGAGCGCGACGACGTGATCTCGCTCGCCGGTGGCATGCCCGACACCAGCACCTTTCCGGCCGACTCCTACGCGGCGCTGATGGGCACCGTGGCGGGCGAGTCATGCGCGCGCGCGCTCCAGTACGGGCCGACCGAGGGGCTGGCTCTGGTCAAGGACTGCATCGCGAGCGTGATGCGCGCCGAGGGGATGGTGATCGATCCCGACGAGGTGCTGGTCACGACCGGGGGCCAGCAGGTGATCGACCTCGTCTGCAAGACACTGCTCGATCCGGGCGACGTGGTGATCGCGGAAGCACCCACGTATCCGGGAGCGATTCCGACGTTCAGCGCCTACCAGGCCGACGTCGTGCAGATCACGATGGACCGCGACGGGATGCGCGTGCATGAGCTCGAAGCCAAGCTCGACGAGCTCGAGCGCGCCGGCCGGCGGCCGAAGTTCATCTACACCGTCCCGAACTTCCACAACCCGGCGGGCGTCACGCTGTCGCTGGAGCGCCGTCGCGAGCTGGTGCGGATCGCCGGCGAGCGGGAGCTGCTGGTGCTCGAGGACAACCCGTATGGGCTGCTGCGCTACGAGGGCGAGCCGCTGCCGACCCTGTATTCGATCGACGACGAGTTCGTGATCTACGCCAGCACGTTCTCGAAGATCCTCTCCCCCGGCGTCAGGCTCGGTTGGACCGTCGCGCCGTCGCCGATCCTGGCCAAGATGCGGATCGGCAAGCAGGCATCTGACCTCTGCTCGTCGTCGATCTCGCAGTACTTCGTGAGCGCCTACTTCGAGGCCGGCCCCTGGGATGACTACGTCCGCTCGCTGCTCGAGATCTACCGCCGCCGGCGCGACGTGATGCTCGACGCGCTCGCCGAGCACTTCCCGCGCGAGGCCGACTGGACCCGCCCCCAGGGCGGCCTGTTCATCTGGGCGCGGATGCCCGACTACATCGACACGACCGACCTGCTCGCGCGCGCGCTGCAGGAGCAGGTCGCGTTCGTCCCCGGCCGCGCCGCCTACGTCGACGGACGCGGTGGTTCGGCGATGCGGCTGAACTTCTCGGGCATCGGCGAGGACGGGATCCGCGAGGGGATCAGGCGGATCGGCGAGGTCGTCCGCGAACAGGTGGCGATGTACAGCACGCTGACCGGCGCGCGACCGCCGGTCCAAACGCCTCATCCCGGCGGTGAGGTCCACGCCGCCACGCGGCCGGGACGCCCGCCCGCGGCGCCGCGCGAGCCCGACCACCATGACCGCGTGGTCGAGGAGGAGCTCGCGAAGGTCCTGCGGTTGCCCGCCAAGCGCACCCGCGCTGGATAAGGGTTCGTCGATAAATAGGTTGCGGGAATGAGGGGGGCGAGGACCGAGCGGGGCGAGGACGCAGGAGGCGTGGCGCAGCAGCGCTGCGCGAGCCCGGCGCCGCTGGCGCAGCCAGTGGCGGGACGAAGCATCCGCGACGGTCATCGGGCGCCTCAGACCGCAAGTTGTTTATTGACGGGCCCTCAGAGCCGGCTGCATCCGTGAGTCGGGTCGCGGTCCTCAAGGGCGGACGGTCGCTGGAGCGCCAGGTGTCGCTGCGCTCCGGCGCGCGCGTCCAGGACGCGCTGCAGCGGCTCGGCCACGAGGTGCGTCCGGTCGACGTCGGCCCCGGCCTCGTCGAGGAGCTGAGCGGTGACCGTCCCGAGGTGGCGTTCGTCGCGCTGCACGGCCGCGACGGCGAGGATGGGACCGTCCAGGAGCTGCTCGAGATCCTCGGCATCCCGTACACCGGTTCGGGCGTTTCAGCGTGCATCCGCGCCGCCGACAAGGTCCTGGCCAAGCACGCGATGCGCGACGGCGGCGTCCCGACGCCGGACTTCTATGCCTTCAACGAGACGGCGTTCGAGGCGCTCGGCGCCGCCCAGGCGCTGCCCGAGATCGAGGAACGGCTCACGTTCCCGATCGTCGTCAAGCCGGCCCGGCAGGGCTCGGCGCTCGGGATCAAGTTCGCGCGCACCCCGGCCGACGTCCCAGCGGCGCTCGTCGCGGCCTTCTCGTATGACCGCAAGGTGCTGCTCGAGCGCTACGTCCACGGCCGCGAGCTCGCGGTCTCGATCCTCGACGGCGACGGCGGGCCGGTGGCGCTGCCGATCGTCGAAGCGATCCCCGAGGAGGAGAGCTTCTACGACTTCGAGTCGCGCTACGAGATCGGACGAACGCGGTTCGTTTGCCCGGCCGAGCTGTCGACGGACGTGGCCGCGCGCGCAAGCGAGATCGCGCTGAACACCTACGCGCTGCTGGGGTGCGCGGGGTTCGCGCGCGTGGACCTGATGCTCTCCCATGACGGCGGCGAGCTGTACGTGCTCGAGGTCAACCCGATCCCGGGGTTGACCGAGACGAGTCTGTTGCCGCAGGCGGCCGAAGCGGCGGGGATCTCGTTCGACGAGTTCGTCCAGCGGGTGCTTGCTGCTGTTCGGCCGGTTTAGGGCGGGGGTCGGGAGGGGCGGGCTTGCTCTCGCACCCGGGCGCTGATCGGTAGTGCGTGACGTCCTGTTGGGCGCTAACGACGCGACTGGTGCGAGAGCGACCCTGCCCTCCCGACTTCCTGATGCCCCGGTTGGCAGTCGCCTGGCGCCGGACTCTCGCGCCGCCGAGCTTGGGTTTTCCCCTTGCTGGGCGCGAGCGTGCGTGTTGTGGAAAATCCGCGGGGCGCGGTTGGGTTTTCCACCGTTGTCCCGCGCACGCTGCAACCGGTGGAAAATCCAGGCGCCAGCGTCGAATTTTCCACGCTGATTTGCCCCGGGGCGGGAGCGGCGCGATCGGTGGCTATTGGCGGTGGTTTCTCAGGCCGGTGGAGTCCCCACCGTACGTGCCGAGCACCGATCCCATCAGCACGCATGCGCACAGGATGACCAGGAAGCCGAGCGTGGGCGAGAGCATCCCGGAGACCGCGATCAGGCCAAGACCACCCAGCCAGGCAAGCACGAGCCGCTGCGATCTGCACCAGCCGACAACGCGGCCGGCGCGCGCCGGCAACCCACCGTCAAACCGGGCTCCACCTGACCCAGCGGGGCTCACACCCCAATTGTTCCACCCAGATCACGACGTGCCAAGCACCCAGGCGGAACGCAAAACGTGCCAGCCCCACCCGCCGGCGCCGCCCGAGACCGCGGTGGCCCCAAGGATCCGCCAAGAGCGAGCCCAAGGCCGGGCGCGGTGTCGCAGCCTCCGCCCGCGCCGGTCGCGTCGTCAGCGCTCAACCAAACGCCCCGCGCCCATAAATGAGCACTCCCGGCGCGAGCGGAGCGCTGCGATCACGCGCGCCCGGCTAGGCCCTACTCATCAGAGGCGAAATCCTCGGGAGTCACGCGGTCGAGGAAGTCCTTGAACTTCTCGACCACCTCTTCGGTGTCCTCGACCTCGTGCTCGAACTCGATCGCGGACTCCGTGATCACCTCGTCGGCGGCGAAGATCGGGGCGCCGGAGCGGACTGCGAGCGCGAGTGCGTCGCTGGGGCGTGAGTCGATCTCGAGCTCGCGGCCGTTGGCGCGGAGGCTGATCGACGCGTAGAAGGTGTTCTCGCGCAATTCGGTGACGGCAACTCGGGTGCACTCGACCTCGAGCTCGCCGAGCATCTCGGACAGCAGATCGTGGGTCATCGGACGCGGAGTTGAGGCGCCCTGGAGCTTCATCAGGATCGCGGCCGCTTCCGGGTGACCGATCCAGATCGGCAGGAATTTGTTGCTCTCGACGGTTTTCAGCAGCACGATCGGCTGTTTGCCGACCATGTCGAAGCTCACGCCGTAGATAACCATTTCCTGCACGGGTTCGCTCCTCTCGACGGTGGGGCAAGTATAGGGGCCCCGTGCTCACGGCCCGCACGGGTTCGCGGCCACGCTCGCCGCTTCACGGGCGGTCGGGCCAGAAGCGACGGCGCCTCGACGCGCCCGGCGCCGACCCCTATGCTAACCGTCGAACAGGCCATGGCCGGTGAGACACACCAGCCCCTCGAACGGGCTCTGCCGCAGCCCGGCGGGCGCCCGCCCGCGCCCGGGTCGCTGGCGCTGGTGCAGGCGTTCATCAACACGCACTTCGACCTCGAGCATGACCACGGGGCCGAGGTGCTCGCTTCGAGCGCGGCGCTCGGGGACTGGCTGCGGGCATGGGGGTTGCTCACCGACGACGCCCGGGTTCGCGATCGTGACCTGCTCCGAGCGCTCGCCTTGCGCGAGAGCCTGCGGGCGCTCGCGGGCTCTCAGAACGGCGACCCTCGTGCGGCGCGGAGCGCGCGCGAACAGGTCGACGCCGCCGCCGCCGGAGCGCGACTCGAGGTCCGGTTTGCGCCCAGCGGCCCGGTGTTCGTGGGCGCGCCCGAGGCGGGCGTCGACGGCGCCTTCGGCGCCCTGCTGGCGATCGTCGCGCAGGCGATCTCGGACGGCAGTTGGTCACGCCTGAAGATCTGCCCGGGACACGACTGCGGCTGGGCGTTCTATGACCACTCGCGCAACCGAGCGAGCCGCTGGTGCTCGATGGCGGTATGCGGCGGCCGCGAGAAGGCGCGCGCCCACTACCGCCGCCAGCGCGCACAGGGGCCATGACGTGAACGCACGCGACCTGCGCCGGCGCGCGATGACCGCGGGACGGTCACTGGCGGCACCGCTGCCGCTCGTCGCCGCGCGCGCCCGGCGCCGTCCCTGGCAGTGGCTGCCGGGAGTGCTGGGACTGGTCGTCGCGACCGCGTTCGCGTGTGCCGTCGTAGCCGAGGCGACCGTCGCCGGAGACCAGGCCGCGCGCGCGGTGCTCAAGCGCGCGAGCCCGAACGGCAACACCGTGCAGGTGAGTGCCGACGGGCGGGCATCGCCCAGTGAGGAGCGCCGCGCAGGAGCGCTACTGGCGAGGCTCGGGCTCGCGCTGCAAACCAGGGTCGTACTGATGAGCGAGGTGCGGCTGAGCGGCGTGGTTGTGCGGCCGGTCGCGATCGCGCCGCTCGGACGCTGGCTCGGTCCACGCCAAGCCTCGAAGCTCGGACCGTGCACCGAGCGCTCCTGCCCGATGCTGCTCGTCGGCGGCGCGACGGCCCCGCGCGCGCTGGACGCATTCGGCGTCCATCTCCGGGTCCTGGGAACTGCGCCGCTGCGTTCGAGCATGCCACTCGGGTTCGATCCGACGGCGGCCGCGACTCCGGCGGTCCTCGCCACCGGCGACCCGCGCGGACTCGACCGGCTCCCGGGTCTCAGCGGCGTCTTCAGGACCCAGAGCTGGCTCGCGACGCTGCCTCTGGCGAATCTGCAGAGCTGGCAGCTCGCATCACTCGAGTCACGCACGCAGCGCAGCCAGGTGGATCTGCAGCAGACCGGATCCGGGTTCACGTTCAGCGGGCCATTCAACGCGCTCGACGAGGCGCGGGCGCAGGCGGATGCCGCACCCAACCGGCTCCTGGCCGCGGGCGGCGGCGCGGTCGCGGCGCTGTCGGTGTTTCTGATCCTCGCCGCCTACGGATTGCGCCACGAGCGCGCCGCGGACGTCAATCGCCTGCTCGCGGCGGGCGCACGCACGAGCCAGTGCCTGGTGTTCGCGGCGGCCGAGTCAGCGGCGCTGTCGGCGGTCGCGCTCGTGCTCGGCGCGGCGCTGGGGATCGGGGTCGCCGCGCTGCTGGCGGCGCACGCCGGCCTCCCGGTTGGCGGGGTGCTGGCGCACAGCCTGCTGACGACCACCGCGCTGGCCGTGCTGATCGTAGGCTGGCTAACGGCGACGGCCGTGATCGCGTTCGTGCTGCTGGCGCCCGGGGCGCACGTAGCCGACGTGCTCGCGGTCGCGGCCGTGGCGGCGCTCGCGCTGGCGCTCACCCGCGGCGCGAGCGACGGCGGCGCGGTCACGGCGCTGCTGGCCCCACTCGCGTGCGTCGCCGCCGGGGTCCTGATCTACCGCGTCGCGGCGGTCGCGCTGCGCGGTGGCGAGCGGATCGCCCGGCGCGGTCCCCCTCTCTCGCGCCTGGCGCTGATCAGCCTTGCGCGGGCGCCAGTCGCGCCCGCGCTCGCGATCGCGTTCATCGCGGTCAGCACGGGCCTGGCCGGCTTCGCCCTCGCGTATCGGTCGACGCTGCTGCGCGGCACGGCCGATCAAGCCGCCAACCAGGTTCCGCTCGATGCGCTGGTTGCCGCGGGGCCGAGCTTTCGAACGCCGCTCGAGCTCGGGTCCGCGGCCCGCTGGCATCAGATCGCCGACGGTCCGGTCCTGCCCGTCCGGCGCACGTACGCCAACTACCTCAGCGGCGGCGGCTCGGTCACGATCGCGGCTCTCGGCGTCCCCGCCGCCGGCCTCAAGCTGATCGCCGGATGGCGCCAGAGTGATGGCTCGGCGCCGCTCGCGACACTCGCGCGCAGACTGCGCCCGCCCGGCCCAGTCCGCAATCCCGGGCCGATGCTCGCGGGCGTCCGGTCACTGGCGTTGCCGATCTCGGCGACCGCAGGCGGAGTGCAGGTGACGGCCGATCTGCGCTCGCCGTCAGGTGAGGTCACACGCGTGGCGCTCGGTGACGCGAGCGCGACGCCCAGCACGGTCCGCGCGCGCCTGCCCCGTGGCCGCTTCGAGCTCGAGGCGCTCGAGCTCGGTGAGCCGACCGGCCTGCGCGCGACCAACGGCCATCAGAACGCGGAGAACCCCGCGCCAACGACCCAGTTCTCGACCGGCGTGTCGCTCGGACCGGTCGAGCTGCTCGGCGCCGGTGGGCGGCGGCTGCGCACGGTCGCGATCGGTGGCTGGCGCGGGGTCGGCGCCGCCAGCGGCTCGGCCGGCACCCCGGGCGGGGCCGTACAGCTGCGCTTCTCAGACAGCGGGATGCCCGGCGTGGTGCGCCCGCCCCAGCCCAGTGACTCGCACCCGATCCCGGTACTCGCCGATCCGCGCGCGGCGGCGGCCGCGACCGCGGGGGGCCAGATCGCACTGACCGTCGACGGCCTTCCGGTCGACGCGCACGTCGTCGGCGTGCTGCGGCGCTTTCCGACGATCGCGTCCGGCGGCGCAGGCTTCATCGTCGCCGACGAGGCGACGCTCGCAGCCGCACTCGATGCTTCGCTTCCCGGCCAGGGCCGGCCCGACGAGCTGTGGATCGACACTCCCAGGCCGGGGACGCTGACGGCGGCCCTGAACAGGCCGCCGCTGCGGACGCTCGACGCCACCTTCCGGGCTGACGTCGAACAAGGCCTGCGGTCGGACCCGATCGCGCGTGGTGTGCTCGGGACGCTACTGGCGGCGGCCGCGATCGCGGTCGTGCTGGCGCTGATCGGACTGCTCGTCGCGCTGCTCGGCGCGATGCGAGACCGACACGCCGAACGGGAGCTGCGCATCCACGGCCTCGGACCGCGGGCGCTCGCCCGCGAGCTGCGAATGCGGATCGTGCTCGCGGCGGCCCTCGGTCTGATGGCCGGGTTCGCGCTCGCCGCGGTCCTGACGCGGCTCGCGGTGGCGGCCGTCAGCTCGGCCGCGACGCTCGCGCCTGCGCGGCCACCGCTGGTCACCGTGGCGCCGTGGGGCACGCTCGTGGCGCTCGCGCTGGCGGCGCTGGTGGTGTTCTGGGCAGCGAGCTGGGCGGTCACAGCGTCGCTGGTCGCAAGGAGGCGAGAGGCGTGAACCCGGCCGTCCAGCTGCGCGACGTGTTCTGCGTGCACCGCACGCCCGATGGCGACGCCGCGGCGCTGCAGGGCCTGACGCTCGAGCTCGACGAGGGCGAGCACCTGTGCGTGCTCGGTCCCAGCGGCGCGGGCAAGTCAACCCTGTTGCGCGTGATCGCGGGCCTGCAGGAGCCGTCCGCGGGCTCGGTGCTCGTGTTCGGCCGCGACCCGGGGCGAATCGGTCCGCGCGATCGTGCGCAGCTGCGCCATGACTGGATCGGCTTTCTCTACCAGCGCGCCGAAGCGACCCTGCCACCCGACCTATCGATCGGCAACGCGGTCGCGCTCCCGCTGGCGCTGCGCGGTGTTCCGGTCGCGAGCCGACGCCTGCGGGTGGGCGCGCTTCTGGAGGCCGCCGGACTTGCCGATCGACGCGATGCGCTGCCGACCGAGCTTTCCGGAGGCCAGCGACAGTCCGCCGCGCTGTGTGCGGCGCTGGCCCATCGGCCGCGACTGCTGCTCGCCGACGAGCCAACCGCGGAGCTCGACGCCACCTCGGCGGCGACAGTCTCGGCGCTGATCGACGAGCTCGCGACGATCGACGGCGCGACCGTGATCGTCGTCTCCCATGACGACGCGCTCGCCGCGCACGCACAGCACGCTCTGCGGATCCGTGATGGCCGCGTGGTCGAGAACCTGAACGGCACCCGCGGCTCGCTGGTGGTCGGTCGCGGCGGCTGGGTCCGGCTCCCGGCGGCACTGCTCGGCGAAGCCGGGATCGATGGGAGCGCGGAGGCGCAGGCGGTCGACGGTGGCCTGCTGCTGACCCCGGCCCGGCCTCCAACCTCGGCCGCAGCTCCTGTACCGCCCGCCGCGGCGCCGCCCACCCGCACTCGGCGCGACCCGGCGCAGGCGGCGATAGTGCACGTGCGCGACGTGTCGTGCAGCCGCGGCCGGGGGGCGGCGCGCGCGGCCGTCCTGCAGCGGCTGTCGCTGAGCTTCGAGCCGGGCGTGTTGACGGCCGTCACCGGCCGCTCCGGCGTGGGCAAGACGACGCTGCTCGAGCTGATCGCCTGTCTGCGCAAACCCGACTCGGGCCAGATCGTTCTCGACGATCGATCGCTCGGCCGTCTCGGCTCCGAGCAGCTGGCCGAACTGCGGCGCGAGCGTATCGGCTACCTGCCCCAGGAGCCGGCCCCGATCGGCTTCTTGACCGCGCTCGAGAACGTGACCCTCGCGCTTTCACTGCGCGACTGCCCGACCTCGGAAGCGAGCGAGCGAGCCGACGCGGCGCTCGCGCTGGTCGGCCTTGCGGACCGCGCACGCCAGCGCGTCTCGCGCCTGTCGGCCGGCGAGTCCCAGCGGGTCGCGCTGGCAGGGGCGCTCGCGTGCGCGCGCGGTCTGCTGATCGCCGACGAGCCGACCTCGCGACTCGACGAGGACAACGCGACGACCGTCGCGATCGCGCTCTGCGAGGCGGCCGCCGAGGGGCAGACCGTCGTCTGCGCCACGCACGATCCCGATCTGATCCGCTACGCCGAGCGAGTCGTGGAGCTCGGAACCTAGTCATGGTCGGTTTGCCGTCGGCGCCCGCTTGGGCGATGCTGTGCGGGCAACCATGACCCTTGGAGGATGAACGTGAGCACTTCAGAGCAGGCTGGGCTCGTCACCGATATGGCCGGCCTTCCGGACCACGTCGGCACCCACATCGGCTACACGGAGTGGCGTGTGATGGAGCAGGGGCGGGTGGATCAGTTCGCCGACGTGACCGAGGACCACAACTACATCCACGTCGACGTCGAGCGCGCCAAGCAGTCGCCGTTCGGCGGCACGATCGCCCACGGCTACCTGACCCTGTCACTGGCGGCGCCGATCGGGATGCAGCTGCTCAAGGTCACCGACGCGACCGTCGGGATCAACTACGGCCTGGACAAGGTCCGCTTCCCGGCGCCGCTGCCCGTCGGCGCCGAGTGGCGCGGTGGCGTCGAGATCCTGTCGGTCGACGAAGCCGGCGGCGGCCTGCAGGTCAAGACCCGGACGACCGTCGAGGTCAAGGGGTCCGAGAAGCCGGCGATGGTCGCCGAGTGCCTCGTCCGCATGTACGGCTGAGCGATGGCATCGCACTCGATCGACCTCGAGCGCATCGTCGCGATCGATGTCCACACCCACGCCGAACGCAACGAGGGAGAAGACCCGGACCCGGTCACGACCGATCTGCTGCGAGCGGCGGCGAACTACTTCGGCGGCAGCCCGCCGCAGCCGAGCGCGAACGAGGTGGCCGCGTACTACCGCGAGCGTCAGATGCTCGCGGTGGTGTTCACGGTCGATGATGAGGCGGGGATGGGGCGCCGGCGGATCGGTAACGATCAGGTGTTGGCGGCCGCGCGCGCGAACCCGGATGTGCTGGTGGCGTTTGGGAGCGTCGATCCGCATAAGGGCAAGCTGGCGGTCCGCGAGGCGCGCGAGCTCATCGAGGCGGGCGTGCGGGGGTTTAAGTTTCACCCCAACACGCAGGCGTTCTGGCCCAATGATCGCGCGCACTATCCGCTCTATGAGGTGATCGCGGAGGCGGGCTTGATCGCGTTGTTTCACTCCGGGACGACCGGGATCGGCGCCGGGATGCCGGGTGGGGGCGGCGTGCGGCTCAAGTACTCAAACCCGATGTGCGTCGATGACGTCGCCGCCGACTTCCCCGGCCTCGACATCATCCTGGCGCACCCGTCGTTTCCGTGGCAGGACGAGGCGCTGGCGATCGCGGTTCACAAACCCAACGTGTACATCGATCTCAGCGGCTGGTCTCCGAAGTACTTCCCCGAGAACCTGATCCGCTACACCAACACCCTGCTCAAGCACAAGATGCTGTTCGGCTCAGACTTCCCGCTGATCACCCCCGACCGCTGGCTCTCTGACTTCGAGCAACTGCCCATCAAGGACGAGGTGCGGCCACTGGTATTGAAGAAGAACGCCGCCCGCCTGCTGCGCCTCGACGGCGACGGCGCTTAAAGTGAGAGCGCCCCGGAACCGGCGAGGATATGAGGCCGGATCTGCGGGGCGCGCTCGAGGGAGGAGAGGTACTGCACGAACATGATGCGCGCATCGCATGTAGAAGTCAAAGACGAGTATTCGAGTTCATTCATAATTGATGCTTATGGACCTGCGCCAGCTCCGCTATCTCGTCGCGCTCGCCGAAGAGGGCAGCTTCACCCGTGCCGCGGCGAGCGAGCACATCGCCCAGCCCGCTGTCTCGCAGCAGATCCGCCGGCTCGAGGATGAGCTCGGCCTGGCGCTGGTCGAGCGCAGCACGCGGCGCGTAACGCTGACCGACGCCGGCGAGCTACTCGTGGTCCGCGCGCGGCGGATCATGTCCGAGCTCGAGGCGGCCGAGATCGAGCTCCAGGCCCTCCGTGGGATGCAGGCGGGGCACGTGACGATCGGCGCCATGCACACGATGGGGCCGATTGACCCGACGCTGGCGCTGGCGCTGTTCAGTGAGCAACACCCGGGCGTTCAGTTCACGGTCCGCGAACAGTCCAGCGAGGAGATGGCCGAGATGCTGCGCGTCGATGAGCTCGACCTCGCATTCCTGTCGGTGACCGAGCGCGTGGAAAGCCACGGACTCGGGCTCTACCAGCTGGTCGCCGAGGAGCTGGTGGTGCTGGTGGGGCCCGAGCACCGCCTCGCCAAGCGCCGCCAGGTGCGGATGGCCGACCTCGCCGATGAGCCGTTCATCAGCTTCCGCGAAGGCGCACGGCTGCGCGAGCTGTTGGTCTGGGCGGGACATGAATACGGCTTCGAGCCCCGCGTCACGCTCGAGTCCAATGAGAGTCACCGGGTCCGGCGGCTCGTCTCGAGAGGTCTCGGGGTAGCGATCCTTCCGCGGTCGGACGCCGAGGCGCCCGGAGCGGAGATCGTGGTCCTGAAGCTGATCGAGCCGAAGCTGACGCGCGACATCACACTCGCCTGGCGCGAGGGCCGGCGCCATGCGCCCGCCGCGGCCGCCTTCCTCGAGCTCGCGCGAGAGACGTTCGGGCCCAAAGCGGCTCGGACGACGGCGCCAACCACCTAGACGCCGTGATTGCGCCCGTGGATCCCGGGTACACGGGTTCTCTGGGTGTAACCAAAGGGTTCTATGACCGAACTTAAAGTGACGGATGAAAAGGCGCTTTGACCGAACTTAAGAGATCCGTAAGCATAGTTCGATGATCATCGAACTTTTGCTATGATTAGTTGCGGAGACAACTCATGAAATCAATGGAGACAGACCTGAACAGCACCGAAACCCAGGCTCGCGAAGTCCCGGAGACGGGGCGCGAGCACACTGACTCGTCTCAGCGCGCGCGTAAGCGCGGCGAGCATGCTGCGAGCGCTTCAACCAGCACACCGAGGCGTCAGAGCCGCCGCAGGGCGGCCCATCGCCAGACCGCGGAAGCGCATCGCACAAACGTCGACACCGGCTATCTGAGCGAGAACTCGCTCGACCTGTTTCTGCGTGCCGCCCGCGCCCATTCGCTGCTGACGGCCGAGGAGGAAATCGAGCTCGCGAAGCGCATCGAGCGCGGTGACCTCGAGGCCAAGGAGCGAATGATCAACGCCAACCTTCGGCTGGTCGTGTCGCAGGCGCGACGCTACCAGGGCCATGGCCTGCCGATGGAGGACCTCGTACAGGAGGGGATGCTGGGGCTGATCCGTGCGGTCGAGAAGTTCGACTGGCGGCGCGGCTTCAAGTTCTCCACCTACGGCACGCTGTGGATCCGCCAGGCGTTGCAGCGCGGCCTTCAGAACCACGGGCGCACGATCCGGCTTCCGGTACACGTGGCCCAGCGGCAGACGAAGGTGCGCAAGATCGAGAGCGAGCTGAGCACCAAGCTCGGGCGCGAGGCCACCGACGAGGAGATCGCCGCCGAGGCGAAACTGCCCGTCGAAGAGGTAGCCGAGTTGCGCGAGCTGACCCGCGGGCTGACGAGCCTCGATCAACCGGTGGGCGAGGACGGCGAGACGGCGTTTGGCGATCTGCTCGCCAGCGACCGGCCGCAGCCGGCCGAGGAGGTCGAGACGGCCGAGCGCCAGCAGCTGATCAACGGAGCCGTCGACCTGCTGCCGCAGGCCGAGCGCGACGTGATCCGCCTGCGCTTTGGTCTCACCGGCGGTGACCCGCTCAACCTCCGCCAGACCGGTGCCGAACTGGGCATCACGCTCGGCAAGGCACGCGAGCTCGAGCAGCAGGGCCTGAGAAGGCTCGCCAGCAGCTCGCGGCTCGAAGAGCTTCGCCGCGCCGCCTAAGGCGACGGGCAGCTTCAAGACGCCGGTCGGGATCGGGCTTGCGCCCGGACCCGGCCGGCGTTTTCATTTGTCCGGCGGCGGGGCGGGCGGCTCATCGCCCGGCCAGAAGACCTCATCCTCGTCGCGAGGCGGGAGCGCGGCGTCGGTGGCATCGAGCGCCTCGACGGTCGCGACGTCGAGGTTGAGGCCGGAGCCGTGAGGTTCGGGAAGCAGACGCGCGGAGTAGATCGAGGGCGCGCCGAGCTTGCGGGCGATCACCGTCGCGAGGATCACCGCGAGCAACGTCGGCGCCATCAGCAGATCGAAGTGGCGGGTCAACTCGAGCACCAGGACGACGCTGCACAGCGGCGCCTGCATCGACGCCGCCAGGAACGCGCCGCCGCCGATCAGCGCATAGCTGGCTGGAATCGTGTGCGGCCAGATGTGAGACCAGATCGCCGACAGGACCGATGCGAGTAGCACTCCGATCGTCAGCGTCGGCGTGAACAGGCCACCCGGCGAGCCGGCCCCGAGACAGGCCGCGGTCGCCAGCGGCTTGAGCACCAGCAGCACCGCGGACAGGCCGAGCGAGAGCCCGCCGAGGATCGCGACCTGGATGATCCCCTTGCCGTTGCCGAGCAGCTGCGGATAGCGAATCGAAACCACGCCGAGCAGCCCGAAGACGAACACCGGTGCGATGTAGCGCCCGCGGCGCCTCGGCCGCAGCGCGTTCGCGCGTTGGATCAGGCGTACCCAGCCGACCGCGGCGACCCCGATCACCGGACCTGCGACCAGCGCCCAGACCATCTGTGCCGGGTGCAGGTTGTAGACCGGCATGTGGTACGTGCGCGCGGTGCCGAGCGTCACCCATGCGATCGCGGTCGCGATCACGGATACCGCCAGCGCCGGCAGCACGAGCGACAGTGCCAGCGTCCCGAGCAGCACCTCGAGCGCGAACAGCGCCCCACCGAGAGGCACGTTGTAGACCGCGGCGAGGCCGGCCCCCGCCCCCGACGCGACCAGCAGCCGGCGCTGCCAGATCGGCAGCTGCGCCCAGTCCGAGATCCTGCTCGAAGGCGCCGCCCGCCAGCTGCGGCGCGGCCTCGCGGCCGAGCGAGACACCCATCCCCACCGTCACGATCGAGAGCACCGCCCGCGCCAGGCTCGGGACGAGCGCGAGCCGGCTGCCGCGGAGCCAGAGCGATTCGGCGACCTCGGTCCCACCCGAGTCGGCAGCCGATGCAGCACCGCCACCCCGAGCGCGACGACGCCGGCGGCGAGCAGCAGCACGATCACGCGCCGCGCCCCGCTGGCAGCCGTGACCCCATCGAGAAACGGCCCCGCCGCGTAGCCGTAGGCGAGGTGTTCGGTCAGCCGCAGCAGCGCGTACAGGATCGAGGCGGCGATCCCGGTCGTGACCCCGAGCAACACGACCAGGGCCCAGAAGCGTGCGCTGTAGCCGGCCACGATGCCGCGGCCCGGGACATTGGGCTGATGCGAATGCCAGCGGCCCGCGTGCTGGGAGGCCACGAGTCGTGAGGATATGACGGCAGGGTCGTCGTGCGTCTGGACGCGTTTCCCGAACGCCTGAT
>CAWBFH010000018.1:0-34083 GCA_963788005.1 uncultured Solirubrobacterales bacterium
GCCAGAACCCTAGCTTCGAGACGGAGCTCGGAGCGGCCTGCACCGGCATCCATTAGCTACTAATATAAAGGACCAATGGAGGCTGGCGAGTTCGGCACGGGGGTGATCAACGGCGGCACACGTGGCCGCCAGCTCGACGAGATTGCAGAGGCGCTGCCGCAACGGGCGTCGGCCCTGTCACGGATCTTCCTGACGCGGACGAGCATCTGCGTGTCTCGCACCGAGGTCGGCGTGCTGCGAATCCTTTCGGCCGGCCCGCGGCGGATCACCGAGCTCGCCTGCATCGAGCGCGTGACGCAGCCCGCGATCACGCTGCTCGTCAACCGCCTCGCCGAGCGGGGCTGGGTCGAGCGCGTGTCGGACCCGACCGATGGTCGCGCCGTCCTGGTGAGCCTCACGAGTTCCGGTGCGGACGCGTTCGCGCAGCTGCGCCAGGAGTACCGCCAGATGCTCCACGCCGAGATGGCGATGCTGTGCGACGAAGATGTTGACACTCTTGCCAGGTCGGTCGAGATCCTTGACGAGCTGATCGAGCGCTTGACGGAGCACGAAGCGTGAGCGCCGGCCACGCCGGCAACGGAAACGGCGCCTCGGCGCCGCCGAGTAACGGCGCGGCCGGGTCGCTCAGCAACGGGCGCGCCTCGACGCACCCTGACAAGTACAAGTGGATCGCGCTCTCGAACACGACCCTGGGCATCCTCATGGCGACGATCAACCAGTCGATCGTGATTATCGCGCTGCCCGCGATCTTCCGTGGCATTCACCTGAATCCGCTGGTCCCGTCCAACACGAGCTATCTGCTATGGATGCTGCTCGGGTTCATGGTCGTGATGGCGGTGCTGGTCGTGAGCCTCGGCCGGGTCGGGGACATGTTCGGTCGCGTGCGGATGTACAACCTCGGCTTCGCGATCTTCACGATCGGCTCGATCCTGCTGTCGGTGACCTGGCTCGACGGCACCTCGGCCGCGCTGTGGCTGATCGTGATGCGGATCGTCCAGGGAATCGGCGCGGCCTGTCTGTTCGCGAACTCGTCGGCGATCCTGACCGACGCGTTCCCGGCCGACCAGCGCGGCCTCGCGCTCGGGATCAACATGGTCGCCGCGATCGCGGGCTCGTTCATCGGGCTGGTGCTCGGCGGTGTGCTGGCGCCGGTCGCCTGGCGGTTGGTGTTCCTCGTGTCGGTCCCGTTCGGGATCTTCGGGACCGTTTGGGCTTACCTCAAGCTCGAGGAGCGGGGTGTCCGTGTCAAGGCGAAGATCGACTGGTTCGGCAATGTCACGTTCGCGGTCGGCCTGATCGCGCTACTGGTCGGCATCACCTACGGGATCCTTCCCTACGGCGGCCATACGATGGGCTGGACGGCGCCCGGGGTGATCGCCGCGATCGCCGGCGGACTCGTGGTGCTGCTGGCGTTCGTCGTGATCGAATCGCGCGTGCAAGCGCCGATGTTCCGCCTGCCCCTGTTCAGAATTCGGGCGTTCTCCGGCGGCAGCGTCGCGACGTTCCTCTCCGCCCTATCACGAGGCGGCCTGATGTTCATGCTGATCCTGTGGCTGCAGGGGATCTGGCTGCCGATCCATGGCTACAGCTTCTCCCACACGCCGCTCTGGGCGGGAATCTTCATGCTGCCGCTGTCGGCCGGGTTCCTGCTCGCGGGGCCGATCTCCGGGCGACTCGCCGACCACTACGGAGCGCGCCCGTTCACCTTGGGCGGCATGATCCTGTCGGCAATCGGGCTGCTGCTGCTGACGATCCTGCCGATCGACTTCACCTACTGGGTGTTCGGCCTGATCATCTTCGTGATCGGCTTCGCGATGGGGCTGTTCGCGGCGCCGAACCAGACCGGGATCATGAACAGCCTCCCGCCCGACCAGCGTGGCGCCGGCGCGGGGATGACCGCAACCTTCATGGGCTCGGCGTCGGTGCTGTCGATCGGAATCTTCTTCAGCCTGATCATCATCGGGCTCTCCTCGAGGCTGCCGCTGGCACTGTTGCACGGGCTGTCGAACAACGGCGTGCCACATTCCTACGCGGTAAAGGTCTCTCACCTTCCCGCGGTCGGCACTCTGTTCTCCGCCTTCCTCGGCTACAACCCGATGAAGACGACGCTCGGTCCGGAGCTGGCGCATCTGCCGCACCACACCGTCACTTACCTGACCGGCCACCAGTTCTTCCCCGGTCTGGTCTCGCACCCGTTCGCGACCGGAATCCATGACGCGTTCTACTTCGCCGCCGCGTGCTGCCTGGTCGCCGCCGTCGCCTCTTGGCTGCGGGGCGGGAAGTACTACTACACCGAGACCTCCACCGAGCCCGAGCCGATCAGCTCCGAGCTCGCGGTGGCGGAGTCCGCTACCGGCATCACCGCTCCGGTCGATGTCGGGACGGTCGTCCACGACCACGAATAGCGCCGGACGCTCGGCGGCCGTCGGGCTGCGTTACGCTTGATGTCCGATGGCTAGCGTTGCGTCCGGGGCCGAGCTGCAGTTCGTTGCGGTCAATGAGACCGGCCCGGCGGTCCGTGTAACGCTCAACCGTCCCGAGAAGCGCAACGCGATGTCGCTCGAAATGATGCAGGAGCTGCGTGGCGTCCTGCAGGCGATCGGCGAGCGGCCGGCGGTCCGCGCGGTCGTGCTCGAAGGAGCCGGCGTCGCCTTCTCGGCGGGCCATGACCTCAGCGAGCTCGTCGGGCGCGACCTCCCCTATTACCAGCGCGTGTTCGACACCTGCACCGAGCTGATGGAGACGATTCACAAGATCCCGCAGCCGGTGATCGCGAAGGTGCGTGGGATCGCCACCGCGGCCGGATGCCAGCTGGTCGCCGCATGTGACCTCGCCGTGGCGGCCGACGGCGCCCGCTTCGCGACGCCCGGCGTCAAGATCGGGTTGTTCTGCTCGACGCCGATGGTCCCCCTGTCGCGCGCGATCGGGCGCAAGCGGGCACTCGAGATGCTGTTGACCGGCGCGCCGATCAGCGCCACGACGGCGATGGATTGGGGGCTGCTGAACCGGGTCGTCCCCGAGGCCGAGCTCGACGAGGCCGTCGACGCGCTCGTCGCTGCGATCGGCGACTCGAGCCCGCTGACGGTCGCGATCGGCAAGGAGGCGTTCTACGAGCAGATCGAGCTCGATGAGCACCGGGCATATGACCTGACCAAGTCGGTCATGTCGATGAACGCGATGGCGGCGGACGCCCAGGAGGGCATCTGCGCGTTCCTCGACAAGCGCCCGCCCGAGTGGACCGGCGGTTAGCGCGCCCGACGCCGCTCGCCCGCAGGTGATCACGGTCGCGGGGGAGGCGCTGATCGATCTTGTGATCGATCGGGACGGCGCCGTGACCGCGCACCTTGGTGGCGGACCGTTCAACGTCGCTCGGATCTGCGGGATGCTCGGGGGTTCCGTCCGCTTCGTCGGCCGGCTCGCCGACGACGCGTTCGGGCGCCGGCTGCATGCCGAGCTCGAGCGGCTCGGCGTCGGCCTCGTGATCGGCGAGCTCAGCCGGGCGCCAACCACGCTCGCGATCGCCGAGCTCGACCAGCGCGGGCGCGCGCGCTACCGGTTCCATCTCGACGGGACCTCGGCGGCGCAGCTCTTGCGCGACGACGTGTCGCCGGGAGCGCTCCGCGATGCTGGCGCGTTCGTGACCGGTGGATTGGCGCTGGTCGCGGAGCCGACCGCGTCGACGCTCCTGGAACTGCTGGCGAGCGCGCCCGATGCGGCGACGGTGGTACTCGACCCCAACTGCCGCCCGAACGCGATCGCCGACCCGCCCCGTTATCCAGAGGCCGTGCTCCGCTTCGTACCCCACGCCCAGATCGTCAAGTGCAGCGTCGAGGATCTGGGCGTGCTCCAGCCTGCCGCCGATGTGCGCACGGCGGCGAGCCGGCTGCTCGCGTTGGGCCCCGCGGCGGTGGTGGTGACCGACGGGCCGGCGCCGATCCGCATTTACACGGGAGCGGACGAACGCGCGGTCGTGGTGGAGCCGGTCGAGGTGGTCGACACCGTCGGAGCAGGTGACGCGTTCCTCGCGGGCCTGTTGAGGTGGTGGACCGAGCGCGAGCTTGCCCGCGAGCGCGCCGCGGATGTCGAGCTGCTCACCAAGGCGACGCTGTCCGCGATCCGGGTGGCGCGGGCCGCTTGCACGGTCCCAGGCGCCGACCTGCCGGACGCGTTTGAGTGGCGTTAGCGGATCTCTGGCGCGAGCACGAGGTCGTTGCGCACCGAGAACCACTCACCGTCGATTTCGGCCGGTCGCTCCGGGTCATCCGCATCCCGGCGAATGAAGTCGCGCAGGAGTGACGGCTTGACCGCGAACACGGCATCGGAGTCGAGATACTCGCTCGCGCGATCGAAGACGTGCGTGGTCAGCGTGCGGTAACCGTCAGCGCGGACGATCATGTGGATGTGGGCGGGACGCCATGGATGACGGCCGCTCGCCTCGAGCATCGCTCCGACCGGCCCGTCGTCGGGGATCGGATACGGAACCGGTCGCACGGCGACGAACGCGTACGCCCCATCGGAACGCGCGATGAACCGTCCGCGCAGATGGTCCTCGGGCGCCTCTGGGCGCTGGACCGCGTACAGACGATCGTCGCCGTTCTGCCATACGTCGAGCTCGGCGCCGGCGATCGGGTCACCTTCCAGGTTGAGCACTCGTCCGTGGACGAGTGTCGGGACGCCGGCGGCCTGCGCCGCGATGCTGGCGCCGTACTCACGCAGCGGCGAGCCCGGGACGTAGAACGGTCCCAGCACGGTCGATTCGGTGGCGCCGTCGGGAAGCCGGTGCTCGATCGCGTCGACGAGCATCGACAGCCCGAGCGCATCGGACCACAGCACCCATTCCTGGCGGCGCTCGTCGGTGACGTCGCCGGTCGCCGTAAGTGCGTCGATCGCGCGCTGCCACTCGTCCGGCGTCAGCTCCACCTCGCGCACGAGCGCGTGCGCGTGGCGGACGAGCGCCTGCAGAAGCTCGCGCAGCCGCGGGTCGCCGCAACCCTCGTAGCTCGCGAGCACGGCGGCCGTGATCTGCTCGGGCGAGGTTGCGGTTGGGCGCTCCATCAAGAACGTATTCTCGCCATCGGAACCGGCGGAGCGGGGACCGCCACCTGCGATCCTGTCCGTATGGCACGAGCTCGCCTCGGGGTGGCTGCGGTCGGGGCGGCCGTGGCGATGCTCGCGTCGGCCTGCGGGGGGGCGAGCAGCGGTGCGACCAGCACGCATTCGGCGTCGGGGGGCAGCGTGGCCAGGCGGGGCGCGCGCGCCCATCCAGCCGCCAGGCACGGGCCTGCACAGGGGTCGCGGGGCGAACTTCCAGGCGGGCTGACGTCAATCCCGGCCCCGGCTCCGACCGGGCTGCCGGCCAGCACGGCCGACATGCGGGTGATCATCAGCTGGGCCAACGCGCTTCGCAACGGGAACGTCGCCGCGGCGGCCGCCCTGTTCAAGCTCCCCAGCGCAATGATCAACGGACTGGCTGCCAACGGCGGGCTGTCGGTGATCGTGATCCATAACCTCGCCCAGGCCGAGGCCGCTCAAAGGACGCTGCCGTGCGGCGCGCGGTTCATTTCCGCCGATCAGCGGGGCCGGTTCGTCAACGCCCTCTTCCAGCTCACCGGCCGGGTCGGCCCGGGAGGCAGCAAGTGCACCGGTGGCGTGGGTGAAACGGCGCGCACGAACTTCCTGATCGAGGACGGCCGGATCGTGGACTGGATCAGGGCGCCCGACGACCCCGGCGACAACGGCAGCCCGCCGGCACAGGGCTCCAGCGGCAGCGGCCCGGTCGCGTGACAGCGCGCCCGGCTACGGCGGCTTGGCCGCATGACGGCGCGTCGGGCGCACTACCCTTTTCAGCATGACGGCTGCGCCCGATCCCTATCGAACGCTCGGCGTCAGCGCCGGTGTCTCCGATGACGAGCTCCGGGCGGCGTACCGGCGGGCGGTGCTGCGCTTTCACCCCGACCACAACGGCGGCTCGGCCGAGTCGACGCGGCGCTTCGAGGAGGTACAGGAAGCCTACGCCCGGATCAGGCGCCTGCGCGAGCGGCCGCGAGTCCAGAGCGCGGAGCCCGACCCGGGCGTCCAAGCGCGGCTCGCGGAGATGGAGCGCGAGCTCGCAGCGGAGCGGCGCGCCCGCGAGGCCGAGGCCAAGCGGGCACGCGAGCGCGAGCGCCGGGCGGCGCAGGAACGCCAGCGGATCCGCGAGCAGGCCCGACGCGCAGCCGACGACGCACCGGACCAGGAGCGGCCTTCGGACGAGGAACTCGGCTACGTCAAGACCGACGACAGCTTCTCGAAGATCTTCGCCGACGCCGTGTCCGAGGTTTCGGATCGGCTGTCCGAGCCCGAGCACCACGTGCCCAAGCGCATCTCCGATCTGATCGACGAGCTCGAGTCAAAGCTCGGCGGCGAGCATCCCGAGCGCTGACGGCTCGCCAATGCTCGGCGGCCAGCCCGCCCGAGCGCTGACTCTTCGCTAGTCGTCGAGTGCGAGCGCCAGGACGGCCATGTCGCCCACGTGGTAGGCGCGGGTCGACCATGCCTCGGACTCGTGATCGGCTGGACGCGAGCGCGAAAGCTCGTTGGCCAGCTCCAATGCGCGCGCGAGCAGGCCACTCTTATCGATGTTGGTCTGGCGAGGGTTCTGGTTCATGAGCACATCCGTATTCGTTGGTCTACAGACCCTCTCGGGTCCCTCCAGGCCTTATCTACGGTAGGACGGAATCCGCATAGGAGCGATACGGGTTTTCAGCTAGCGCTATAGGCAATACTTATGCCTGTGAACCTCCGCCAGCTCGAATACTTCGTCGCCGTCGTCGAGCAGGGCTCGTTCACCGCCGCGGCAGAGCGCCTGTTCGTATCCCAGCCCTCGCTGTCACAGCAGATCGCCGCGCTCGAGCGCGAGCTCGGAGGGCCGCTGCTCGAGCGTCTGCCCCGCGGCGTCCGCCTCACCGCGGCGGGTGACGGGCTCCTTGGCGAAGCGCGCGCCACGCTCCGCCACGCCGAGCGCGCGCGCCGAGCGGCGCGGATGGCACTGGCGCTCGATGCCGGCCGGCTGGAGGTAGCGGCCGCGACCTCCGTCGCCGCCGGGATCCTGCCCGTGGTGCTGCACACCTGGCTGCAACAGCACCCCGCGATCGAGGTCAGCCTGCTCGAGTACCCCCACCGGCGCGGTCTGGACGAGGCCGTCCGCGACGGAGCCGGCGACATCGCCGTCGGATCGAACCCCGCTAACTGGCAGGGCTCGGTGAAGCATCTCGGCTGGGAGGAGTTCGTGGTCGTGCTCCCGGATGGGGACCCGCTGCTCGGCGAGGACGCGGTTCACCTGGGCGAGCTTGCCGAGCGACCGTGGGTTCATTTCACGCATGCGCACGGACTGGCCGAGGTCCTGGACTTCTGTTGTGGCACGGCCGGATTCACGCCTCGAGTGGCGGTCCGCACCAGTCAGGTGACGGCGGCGCCGCTGTTCGCCGCCGCCGGAATCGGGCCCACGCTGGTCCCGAGCCATATCGTCCCGGCGGCGCTTATCGGTCTCGCGCGATCGGCCTCGCCGCGCCCGACCCGAGCCGTGTGCGCATTCACGCGCGGCGACTGGACGCCGCTCGCGGAGTCGTTTCTCGATTCGTTGGGCGACTTTCCGTGGGGCCCGAAACCCCGGCGCGCGCTCGAGCTCGGCTGAGGGCCCGGGCCGCCCTGGGCGGCGCTGGTCACACGCGCAACCGGTGCGTGAATCTGGGGACGACCGGGTAGAGCGTAGGTATCAGTTTGTCCAGGGCACGCGAGCGCGGCGCACCGCGCCGCGGAGACCGAGGGCCCGGCACCAAACGGAGGTACCGATGTCCACAGGTTTGATTGTCGTAATCGTCGTAGTCGTCGTACTAGTCGCGGCGCTGGTTTTCATCGTCCCGCGCATGCGTGAGCGCTCCCGGCTGCGCGCCCGTGAGCGTGAGCTCCAGGAGCGGCGCGACGAGGAGGCGACCGAGCAGCGGGAGGCGGCCGGCAGGTTGTCCCAACAAGCGGATCTAGCCGAGCACCGGGCCCGGATCGCCGAGCATGAGGCCAACAAGCAGCGGGCGGAGGCGGAGCTGCGCGAGCAGCAGGCCGAAATCCACGAGAAGGGCCTCGCCGACGAAGACCTGATCTCCGACGACGAGCGTGACCGGTTCCGGGGCACCTCGGCCGTCCCCGAGGACGACCGCGCGGACGGCACGTCGGCCGACCTCTCGGAGGACACCTCGGCTGTTCCCGAGGACGATCCCGAGCGCGAGACCGCGCGCACGCGCGGGACGGAGCCGCAGCGGCGATGAGGACAGACCAGGCCCGTCGGCCGTCCTCGATGCCCCCTACCCCTCGCCGTCGAGTGCGGGGACAGGGGTCCGGGTCGGTCCCACGCCACGCGGCGTTGTTCATGCGCGAGCGCAAGGAACTACTGTCCCGGACCCCGTCCGCGGCGGCAACGACGCAACGCGGCCGCGGGGACTGACGCGGCCGCCATGAGTTGACTGCTGGCCTGGGCATGCGCGCCCGGGTCGGCGAGTTGTGATCATGACGACTGGCTCCACATTCCAGCGCGAGCGTAACCGCGCCCGCACCGCCACCAACGAGCCCGCCTTCGGCTGGCTCGCGCGCTCGGGGCTCGCCGCCCGCGGCGTTGTCTACGGTGTGGTTGGCGTCCTCGCGTTCGAGGTCGCGATCGGGGCCGGCGGCAAGACCGCTAGTCAGCGCGGGGCGCTTGAGTCAATCGGCCGCGAGCCGCTCGGCAAGGTGCTGCTGATCATCGTCGCCGTCGGCCTAGCGGGCTATGCGATCTGGCGGCTCGGTACCGCGCTGGTGGGCTCCGGCAATCCCGACGAGCGCAAGCCGAGCCGCCGGATCGCAGCGTTGGCGGGCGGAGTCGTCTACGCCGGCCTCTGCTACACGGCGATCATGATCCTGATCGGCGCCAGATCGAGCGGCGCCAGCGGAAGCCCCAAGCACGAGACGGCCGGCGTGCTGGGCTGGCCGGGTGGCCCGGAGATCGTCGCGATCGCCGGCGGGATCCTCGCCGGCGTCGCGATCGCGCAGGCCTACATCGGTGTCTCGCGCACCTTCGTGAAGGACTCCGACACCTCGCGCATGAGCGAGCCTGTCGAGCACGGCTTCACGGCGCTCGGCGTGTTCGGCTATCTCGCGCGCGCGGTCGTGTTCGCACTGATCGCTTACGGCGTCATCAAGGCCGCTGTCGACTACACGCCACACAGCGCGATCGGGCTCGACGGCGCGCTCGCCAAGCTCGCGCACAGCTCTTACGGGCCGGCCCTACTCGGGGTCGTCGCCGCAGGGCTGGCCGGCTTCGCCCTGTTCTCGCTGGTGGAGGCGCGCTACCGCAAGATCTGACGCGCTGCCGCCGCTGCGCCCGCCTAGAACGCGGGCTGTTCGCGGTAGTCGCCCCAGACCTGCTGTAGGGCGTGCACGATCTCGCCTTCGGAGACGCCGGCGCGGGCGGCGTCGAGCAGGAGTGGCATCAGGTTGGTGTCTTTGGTGGCCGCGTCGGTGATCGCGCCCAGCGCGGTTTTGACCGCGTCGGCGTCGCGGTCCTCGCGGGCGGCCTGGACGCGCGCGATCTGCTGTTGCTCGAGTGCGGGGTCGATCCGCAGGATCTGAAGCTCGCCCTCGTCGCCCTCGGTGAAGCGGTTGACGCCGACGACCGTGCGCCGGCCGGCGTCGATCTCCTGCTGCAGCTCGAACGCGGCGTCGGCGATCTCGCGCTGCGGGAAGCCGCGCTTGACGGCCTCGACCATCCCACCGAGCTCGTCGATCTTGCGGAAGTAGTCATACGCGCGCTGCTCGAGCTGATCGGTCAGCGCCTCGACGAAGTAGGCGCCGCCGAGTGGATCGATCGTGTTCGCGACCCCGGTCTCCTCGGCGATGATCTGCTGCGTGCGCAGCGCGATCCGGACCGCCGCCTCGGTCGGCAGCGCCAGCGCCTCGTCATAGGAGTTGGTGTGCAGCGACTGCGTGCCGCCGAGCACCCCCGCGAGCGCCTCGATCGCCGTGCGGACGATGTTGTTCAGCGGCTGCTGGGCGGTCAGCGAAACGCCCGCGGTCTGCGTGTGAAACCGCATCCGCCACGACTCCGGCTTGCGCGCCCCGAACGTGTTCTTGAGCTCGCGCGCCCAGATCCGCCGCGCCGCGCGGTACTTGGCGATCTCCTCAAAGAAGTCGATCTGGGCGTTAAAGAAGAAGCTCAGCCGCGGCGCGAAATCATCCACGTCCAGGCCACGCGCGACCGCATGCTCGACGTACGTGAGCCCATCCTTGAGCGTGAACGCCAGCTCCTGCGCCGCCGTCGACCCGGCCTCGCGGATGTGGTAGCCCGAGATGCTGATCGGATGCCAACGCGGCATCTGCCCGGCGCACCACGCCACCATGTCGGTCACCAGCCGCATCGCCGGGTCGACCGGGAAGCACCACTCCTTCTGCGCGATGTACTCCTTCAGGATGTCGGTCTGGATCGTGCCGCCCAGCCGATCGGGCCCGATCCCCTGCCGCTCGGCCGCGACCACGTAGAACGCCAGCATGATCGCCGCCGGCGCATTGATCGTCATCGACACCGTCACTCGATCAAGCGGGATCCCCGAAAAAAGCGTCTCCATGTCCGACACCGTGTCGACCGCGACCCCCTCGCGGCCCACCTCCCCCAGCGACCGCGGATGATCGGAGTCATGCCCCATCAGCGACGGCATGTCAAACGCCGTGCTCAGGCCAGTCTGACCATGCTCGAGCAGGTAGCGGAAGCGCTCATTGGTCTCCGCCGCGGTCCCGAACCCGGCGAACTGGCGCATCGTCCACAACCGCCCGCGATACATCGACGCGTACACGCCGCGCGTGAACGGATACTGACCCGGCAGCCCGATGCTCGCCTCGGCATCCACAGGCAGATCACGCTCCGTGTACAACGGCGCGACGTCCTCACCCGACAAGGTCGTGAACGACGCGTCGCGCTCCGGCGCCAGCCCATACGCCCGGCGCCACTCCCCGTAGCTGACCGGGACATTGTCGAGCACGGTCATGGACCCGAGTTTAGGGGTGGAGCACGAGTAGGATCGGCCGATGGCGCTCGAGGTGCTCGCGATCGTCAAGCACGACTGCCCGGTGTGCGACCAGCTTCTGCCCGCGCTCGACGCCGCCGGCGCCCGGCTGGTGTCGCAATCGAGCGAGGAGCAGACGGCGCGGCAGGCCCAGCGCCTGTCACTCTCGCGGGTGCCCGAGGTCGACGCCGGGCTGGCGGTCTCAGAGCGCTTTGACCCCGATGCGGTCCCGGCCGTGTTCCTGCTCGAGGACGGCGCCGAGCGCGAGCGGGTGATCGGACTCGCGCGCGATCGGCTGGTGGAGCTCGTGGCGCAGACCGGGGCCACGCTCGCGATCGATGGACTGCCCGCAATGCGTCCCGGCTGCGCTTCGCGCACGCGCGACCCGGAGGTCGCGGCGCTACTGGCGGCGCGGCGCGCGCGGGCCGCGGGGCGGATCGCGGCGCGCGAGCTCGAGCTCGGCGTGCTCGAGGATCCCTTTGAGGCGATGTACGAACGGGGACTGACCGATGGGCTGCCCGTCGTACCGCCGACCGCCGAGCGGGTGGTAGCGATGCTCGATTACACCTCCCGCGATCCGCAGGAGCTGGTGGGCGTGGTCCCGCCCTACGGCGGCCGGGCGACAGTCGAGAAGGTCGCGATCAACGCGGTGATGGCCGGCTGCGCGGGTCCCGAGCTCCCGATCGTGCTGGCCGCCGTTGAGGCCGCCTGCCGCGAGGAGTTCGCGCTCCACGGGTTGATCGCCACGACCGCCCCGGCCGGCCCGGTGGTCGTCGTGAGCGGCCCCTACGCTCGCCGCGCGGGGATGAACGCGGCCGTCAACGCACTCGGCCAGGGCAACCGGGCCAATTCGACGATCGGCCGGGCGCTCCAGCTGACCGTGCGCAACGTCGGCGGCGGACGTCCCGGGCGCGAGGACCGCGCTGCCCACGGCCAGCCGGGAAAGGTCGGCTTCGCGTTCGCCGAGCGGCTCGACGAGACGGCACCGTGGCCCGGGCTGGCGCAGGCGCGATTGGACCTGGGTGACGACGAGACCGGGGTGACGCTGTTCGCGGGCGAGGGGCCGCGGCTGGTGCTCGACCAGCTCGTGCGCGAGCCCGAGGCGCTGGCGGCATCGCTCGCGGTGGGGCTCGAGCACGTGGCCTCGCAGCGCCAGCGCCTCTCGTGGGACGCGATGCTCGTGGTCGGACCCGAGCACGGGCGCATCTTCCGCGAGGCCGGCTGGTCGCGCGAGCGCGTTCAGGAGGAGCTTCACCAGCGCACGCACCGTCCCGCGGGCGAACTCGTGCGCGGCGCCGGCGGCGTCGCCGAGGGGCTCGCGCCGGGGTGGTTCGACGATTCGCAGACGCCGGTTTCGAAGTTCTTCGCTCCCGACCGGATCCTGCTCGCCTATGCCGGCGGCGACGCGGGTCTGTTCTCGATGGTGATCGGCGGCTGGGTCTCGGGCGCGGCGGGCTCGAGCCCGCAAAGCGGTAGCGTTGAGCCATGGCGCTGATCGTAGCCCGGGAGAGTGGCGATGCGCTGACGATCCTGGATCCGACCGCCGAGCGCGATCCCACGGGGCGACCGCTCGCGCAGCGGGGCGGCGCGCTCTCGACCGTCGCGCTGCTCGACATCCGCAAGCCCAGGGGCGACGTGTTCCTCGATGAGCTCGAGGGGCTCCTGCGGCGACGCGGGATGGAGGTCCTGCGCGAGGCCAAGCCGACGTTCACCAAGCCCGCCCCCGCCGACCTGCGGCGCGAGATCGCCGATCGCTGCGATGCGGTGATCGAAGCGCTCGCCGATTGAGGGTCGTGCGTGTCCTGCGGTCTGCGGGACGTGATGGAGCTCGAGGCGCTCGGCAGGCCCGCGGTGCTGGCGGCGTCGAGCGCGTTCGAGGCCGCGGCCGACGAGCAGTCGGCGCTGCTCGGCCAGCCTGCGTTGCGACGCGTCCTGATCCCACATCCGATCCAGGACCGCACCGACGAGGAGCTGCGCGAGCTCGCGCGCGGCGCAGTCGACGAGCTGGTGGCCGCGGTCAGGTGAATTGAGCTATGGCCCGAGTACGTGCGATCGGCGTAAACCACATCGCGTTCGAGGTCCGAGACCTCGACGAGGCGCTCGACTGGTACCGGCGCTACTTCGAGTTCGAGATGCGCGGGCGCCGCGGCGGGATGGCGTGGCTCGATCTCGGCGATCAGTTCATCGCGCTCAGCGAGGGCGCCCCCGAGGCGCCGGACCGCAGCCGGCACGTGGGCCTGGTGGTGTCCGACAAGGAGGCGCTGCGCGCCGCGCTGGTCGAGGGCGGCGAGGACGTCTCGTCGGGCCGCGGGCTGCGGGTGCGCGACCCGTCCGGCAACCAGCTCGAGATCGTCGACTACCGCGACGTGCAGTTCTCAAAGACACCCGCCGTGCTGCGCGCGATGGGTCTCGACGGGCTGGTCAAGAACCCGGGCGCGCTCGAGGAGCTGCGCGCCAAGGGGATCGACGGCTGAACCGGTCTTCTGATATTTGTGATTTCCCGTCCAGCCCGGCCCGGCCCGCAAGGCATTTCGTGGAAGATCCCGGACCCGAGATCGATCCACCGCGCCCGTCCCGCCAATGACGCCGTCGTGGAAGATCCGGCCGCCGGGGCGCGGATTTTCCACCGACGGCTGTCGGGCCTCGGGAAGAGGGATCTTTCCGATTGGTCGACCAGATCTTCGCTCAGGCGCCGGCCGGGATCAGGATCCCGCGGCCCTGGAGGCGGCCGCCGTCGAGGTCGGCCATCGCGTCGTTGATCGCATCGAGTGGGTACGTGGACGTGTGCAGGCTGACCTGGCCCTGGGCGGTCAGCGTCATCAGGTCCTCCAGGTCGGTGTAGGTGCCGACGAGGTTGCCGATGAACGAGATCTCGCGCGAGATCACGTCGATCGTCGGGATGTTGATGTTCTCGCCGTAGCCGATCACGTAGTAGAAGCCGCCGTCGCGGACCATCGCGATCCCGTCCTCGATCGCGCCCTTCTCGCCGACGAAGTCGATGATCGCCTCGGCGCCGAAGCCGTCGGTCATCTCCTTGACCTTGTCCACCTGGCTGCCGTCGACCTTCACGGTGTGGTCGGCGCCCATCTCGCCGGCGAGCGCGAGCGCCGGCTCGGACGGGTCGATCACGATGATCTCGGTCGGCGTATAGGCCTTCAGGCACTGGATCCCGATGTGGCCGAGGCCGCCGGCGCCGATCACGACCGCCTTGGTGCCGGCGCCGAGTACTGGGATCGCCTTCTTGACCGCGTGGATCGCGGTCAGGCCCGCGTCGGCGAGCGCGGCGATGTCCTTGGGCTCGAGCCCCTCGTCGAGCTTGACGACCGAGCGCGCCGAGGTCTTGAGCAGGTCCGCGAAGCCGCCGTCGCGGTTGATGCCGGGAAACGACCCGTTGAGGCAGTGCATGTCGTCGCCGCGGCGGCAGGGCCCGCACAGCCCGCAGGAGATGAACGGGTGCACGATGACCGTGTCCCCCACCGCGACGTTGGTGACGCCCGAGCCGACCTCGTGTACCCAGCCGGCGTTCTCGTGGCCGGGCGTGTACGGGAGCTCGACGTTCGACCGCGAGGCCCACTGCCCCTCCTGGATGTGGAGGTCGGTGCGGCACAGTCCGGCGGCGCCGATCCGCACGATCACGTCAAACGGCCCGTCGACCTTGGGCTCGTCGATGCTGTCGAGCTTCAGCGCATCGTGGTACGCGTGGAGTCTCGCCGCCTTCATCTCTTCAGACCTCCTGTGGATCGGGCGCCAGCCCGTGGCGCACCTGCAGTAGCGAGCGGCAGATGCCGCCATTTGCGTCGAGGCTCGTCCGCACGAGCCGCGCCATCCGCAGCCAGCGCTGGAGCTGATCGGCGGTCAGACGCTCCCCGCTTGCCAGCACGAGCGCGGGCGCATCGCGCGCCGCGTCGATCCCGAGCTGCTGGCGCAACTCGAGACAGCGCCGGGCCGCGGGCGTGTCCGGCAGATCGGCCACCGAGCGCCGACAGCAGTGCCTCGGCGCTGCCGCCGCGGGCGACGACCTCCTCGCAGACCTCTGCCTGGCGCGCGATCAGCGCCTTGCGCGTGAACAGCTCGCGCAAGGCGTGGAGCTCGTCATCGTCGGTCTCGCCCGGGAACGCGCCCGTGAAGCCTTCGCCGCGGGCGAGCGCCGCGTTGATCTCGTCACCGGTGTAGTGGTCCTCGAGCCGCACGTCGACCGCGCGCACGCCCGGCAGCCGCGCGCACCGCCCGGCTCGCGTCGGCCGCCATCAGGAACGCGAAGTTGGGCGCGCACTGCGGCGTTGGCAGCCGGAGCAGGACCTCGACATCGCCGTCGGCGGTCACGTCGCACGAAGTGACGAACCGCAATGCGGTGATCGGTTCGTCGAGCTCGGGGTCGTAGACCGTCGCCAGCGCGTCGAGAACCAGCTCGCGTAGCCCGCTGCCGGCCTCCGCGATGTGGGAGGCCGCGGCTCTCATGCCGACTCGACCAGCTGTGCAGTCCTCCTCGTCGCCGGGCGTCCCCGCGTCAGCCGGCAGCTGATACGCGGCGGGAACGTCGATCCCGTATAGCTTGGCGGCGTTGAGCCCGAGGATCTTGCGCCTCGTGGCCTCGGTCACCCGCGGGTAGTCCGAGTACTCATCGTCGGGGTAATCCCAGTTCGAGGAGTCCCTCGATCTGCCACTTCGGCTCCCAGATCGCATAGTCGGAGCCGAACAGCATCTTGTCCTCTCCGACCCAGAACAGCAGCTCGCCCATCACCTTGGCGAAGAACCGCGGCCGCGCGTACATGAGGCCGCCGATCACCACCGCCAGGCCGGCGTAGACGTTGGGCTCCTGCGTCGCCATGAAGCAGAAGTCCTCGATCCGGGGCAGCCCCACGTGCTCGATGATGAAGTTGAGCTCGGGGTTCATCGTGGCGGCGATGTCAACGTCCTTGACGTCGAACGCGTCCTTGTCCAGCGGCCAGATCGTCGGACCCTTGTGGACGTGGACGTTCTTGATCCCCAGCTCCTTGCACTTCTCGAAGAAGGGCTTGCACTGCTCGTCGGCGAGCGTCCACCCGCGCGAGCCCTGGTACCACTCGGCCGTATAGAGCTTGACGCCCTGGAGGTTGTACTTCTTGGCGTCGTCCTCGAGCTCCTTGAGGCCGGCCTCGCCCTCGCGGGGATCCCAGCGACCGTTGACGGTCAGCTTGCCGGGGTACTTCTCGACCATCTTCGCGTTCTCGGCCGCCGTATTGAAGCCGGTCGTGTACCACTCCTTCAGGTACGTCGACTGGAAGATGCCGTGGTCGACGCCGCCGTCCTCGAACACGTCCTTGACGAAGTCCTCCTCGGAGTACTTCTGGAACTTCTCCAGCGGCCAGTGGGTCTCCGGCGGACCGAGCCCCATGTAGGCGTGAAAGCACTCGATCCAGCCCTTCGCGTACTGCTCTTTGCCGGGAACCCAGTTGGCCGGACTCGCATCCCAGAAGTGGCAGTGACCATCGACGATGAAGTACCTGTCACCGTTGTGTTCGTACATGTAAGCCTCCCTCCCGGCTAGCTCACCGCTTGCAGGTGAAGTCAATGTACTCCGCCGCAAATGCTTGGACCGCCACGGTCCGGTTAGGCCCGGCTGGCCTACGAGGGAACCTGCGACGGGTGCGGCGGGTCCTGCGGCGTCGGGAACGAACCGTCGATCAGCTCGATCCGGTAGCCGTCGGGGTCGGTGACGAAGCAGATCCGGTACTCCTCCCGCCCGCCCGGCGCATAAGGAGGCCGGTCGGGCGTGACCCCTTCGGCGGCCAGCGCGTCGAGCAGGCCGTCGAGGTCATCGGCCACCAGCGCCATGTGGTTGTAACCCTCGCCGAGGTCGTAGGGCGCCTCGCGCCCGACGTTGACGGTCAGCTCGAGCACGTCGCCGTCGTCCGGCAGACCCAGGTAGACGTTGTAGGCCGAATCGAAGTTCAGCTGGCCGCGGCGCTCGAACCCGAGCAGCCCGTAGAAGGCGACCGACTTGTCGATGTCCTGAACGCGGATGCAGGTATGTGCGTACTTACCGCTCATGGCGCCGAGCATAACCCGCCGTCGCGCGCCACGGTGCCGCCGCGCCTCGATCTCGTGAATGATGCATCGCGATGAGTGCCACGTCTTCACAGGGCCCGCTCGGCGAGCTTGCGATCCTCGACTTCTCGCGCATCCTCGCGGGCCCGTTCGCGACGATGATGATGGCCGACCTCGGCGCGACGGTGACCAAGGTCGAGCGTCCTGGAACCGGCGACGAGACGCGCAGCTGGGGCCCGCCGTTTGACGAGTACGGGATGCCGACCTATTTCCAGTCGATCAACCGCAACAAACGGAGCATCGTGCTCGACCTGCGCGCGCCGGCTGACCTCGAGCGAGCGCTGGCGCTGGCGCAAGACGCAGACGTGATCGTCGAGAACTTCCGCCCCGGCGTGATGGACCGCCTCGGGCTGGGCTACGAGCAGTTGCGTGGCGACCGGCCGGGTTTGGTGTACTGCTCGATCACCGGCTTCGGATCGGGAGCCGGCGCGGATCTGCCCGGCTACGACCTCCTCGTCCAAGCGCTCGGCGGGCTGATGAGCATCACCGGCGAGCCCGACGGTGAGCCCCAGAAGGTCGGCGTCGCCCTCGTCGACATCCTCGCCGGCCTGTTCGCGACGGTCGGGATCCTGGCGGCGTTGCGCCACCGCGACGCCACCGGCGAGGGGCAGCTGGTCGAGGTCAACCTGCTCCAGGCCCTCCTCGCGGGGCTCGTAAACCAGGCGTCGGCGTACACGATCGCGGGGGTCGTGGCGGGCCGGCTCGGCAACGCCCACCCGAGCATCTCCCCCTACGAGCTGTATGAGACGGGAGATGGTGAGGTCGTGGTCGCGGTCGGCAACGAGCGCCAGTTCGCGGCCCTGTGCGAGGTGATCGGTGCCCCCGAGCTGGCGACCGACGCGCGCTTTGCCACCAACGGCGATCGAGTCGCCAATCGCGAGGTGCTGCGGGCCGAGCTGCTCGCCCGGTTGGCGACGCGCCCGGCGGCCGATTGGGCGCGCGAGCTGACCGCGGCCCGCGTCCCCGCGGGTCAGGTCAATGATCTGCGCGGCGCGTTCGAGCTCGCGCAGTCACTCGGGCTCGAGCCGATCGTGCAGGTGCCAGCGGGGGACGAGCGGACCGTGCCGCTGACACGCAACCCGATCCGGCTGTCGCGCACGCCGGCCACATACCGAAGCGCGCCGCCGCCGCTACCCGAGCACTGAACGGCCTCAGCTCGGCAGCGCCGCCTCGATCGCCGCGACGATCTTCGGATCCTCGGGCGTGACCTTGGTCGGCCAGCGGGCGATCAGCTTGCCGTCGGCGTCGACGAGGTACTTGCTGAAGTTCCACACCGGCGGTGCCGAGCCGGGCTGGCGCGAGAGGTCGCTCCACAGCGGTGACGGGTCCGCGCGGACCGACGTGCGTTCGGTGAGCGGAAACGTCACGCCGTAGTTCTTGGCGCAGAAGGCGGCGATCTCGTCGGCACCGTCGTATTCCTGGTCGGCGAAGTCGGCCGACGGTGAGCCGAGCATCTGCAGGCCGCGGTCCGAGTAGCGCTCATACAGTGACTGCAGCCCCTCGTACTGGGGCGTGTAGCCGCACTTGCTCGCGGTGTTGACAAACAGGGTCGGTTTGCCCCGCAGTGAGCCGAGGTCGAGGTCGCCGCCGTCGAGCAGCTTGACGTGATGGTCGTAGATGTCGGTCGGCTCCGAGAGCTTCGCGGTCCGGCGCGTGTACATACGCAGTGTCGAGAAAACGCTCATGTTCAGTAAAGGTACCCGGCGGCAGCCCAGGCGGGGTCAGCAGCGCCGAGGGCCCCGCGGTCAGGCGGGCTCGGCAGCGCCTCGGCCGACGCCCCGGCCCAGGAACGTCGACGCCGGAATCCCGACCACGAGACAGACGGCGGCGCCGAACAGCAGCGTGTGGTGGACGGTCGTCGCGGTCAGGGTGCCCGACAGCGCCACTCCGGCCAGCCCGGCGCCGACCGCCGCGCCGACCAGCCGGCCGACCGACAGGATCGCCGAGGTGCGACCGTGCGCGGCCATCGGGGTCGAGTTCAGCGCCGCGCGGGAGGTTGGGACGAACAGCATCCCAAGCCCGATCCCGACCGGAATCAGCGGCAGCACGGTCACTACGCTGTCGAGAGGCACGCCCTCGATCCCGAGGATCAAAAGGCCACACCCGGCGCTGGCGAACCCGAGGATCGCGGGGAACTGTTCGCCGTGGCGGTCGACGAGCTTGCCGGCGAGCGGCGCAGCGATGCCGACCAGCAGGGCGACGAGCACCAGCGCGCCCGACGCTCCAAGCGCCGAGAAGCCCGCCACCCGCTGCAGGTACTGCTCGGCGATGTAGAAGGCGCCAATCATCACCGCGAACGTCAGCGCCGCGATCAGCGTCGCCGCGAGCACGATCCGGTTGACGACCGGCGCGTCGCTCCGCGGCTCGCCGTGGACGATCGCCGGCATCAGCCGCGCGATCCCGAGCGCCACCAGGGCGGCGAGCGGCACCAGCGCCCACCAGCACGCGCGCCACCCGAACGCGACCGTCAGCAGACCGCCGAGCAGCGGGCCGAGCAGGTTTGACATTCCGGCGCTCGCACCCCAGATCCCGAGCGCGCTCCCGCGCCGCTCGGGCGGAAAGCCGCTCACCGCGCCCGCGAGCGCCGCCGGGCTGACGAGTCCCGCGCCGGCGCCCTGCACGACGCGGGCGGCGATCAGCTGTCCGAAGGTCGACACCAGTGCCCCCGCGAGCGCGCCGACCGCGAACAGCGCCAGCCCACCGAGCGCCAGATTGCGCGCGCCGAAGCGGTCCACGAGCTCGCCGCCGGGCAGCAGCATGAGCGCGTAGGCGCCGAAGTACGCGCTCAATACGACTGAGGTCGAGCTGCCCTTGACCGACAGGCCGTGTGCCACCGACGGCAGCGCAACCGTGATCAGGGTCCCGTCGAGCTGGAGCAGCGCCGCCGCCGCCGTGCAGGCAGCCAGCCGCGTCCACGCCTCGCGCGGAACGGGGGGTCTGGTGTCATCGGCGACCGGGGCGCGCCGCCGCGTTTTCAGGAACGACACGGCTCCCAGTATCGCGGCTCCGAGCAGCGCGCGAGGCGTAACCTCAGAGCCGTTGAAGCTGATCGATCTGCGCCGTGTGCTGACGGTCGCGGCTGCCGGAGTGGCGACCCTGCTGGCCGCCGCGTCGGTGCTCGCGGCGATCCGCCACTCGAATAAGCCCGCGCGCCAGGACGCCTCCGTTCCGGCACCGCTCGCGGCGGGCACCGCGCTGCCGCGCCCCCGGATGGTGCCGGCGATGCATCTGGTCTCCGAGACGGGCAAGCCGTTCTCGCTGCGCTCCTGGCGCGGCAAATGGGTGATCCTCGCGCCGTCGATGACGCTCTGCCACGAGGTCTGCCCGATGACGACCGGCGTGCTGGAAGAGGTCGAGCAGCGCCTGCACCAGGTCGGCCTTCAAAACCGGGTGGTGGTCGCGACCGCGACCGTCGACCCGTGGCGCGACTCGCCCTCCCGCCTCCGGGCCTACCGACACCTCGCGGGCGTCGACTTCACCCAGCTGACCGGAAGCCAGGCGCAGATCCACCGTCTATGGAAGTTCTTCGGCGTCGAGTACACCCGTGTCGCGCAGGGAAATCCGCCCGACATCGACTGGCTCACCCACAAGCCCGAGACGTTCGACGTCCAGCACACCGACGCCCTGTTCTTCCTCGACCCCGCCGGGCAGGAACGGATCGCCGACGACGGCATGCCGCAGATCACCGGCAAGCTGGCGCCGGCGCTCGTACGGCTGCTCAACGACCAGGGCCGCCACAACCTCGAGCACCCGCAGTTCTCTTGGACCTCGACCGACGTGTTCGATGACCTCTACTACCTGATGGACCGAAACATTCCCGCCAACGCCGCGCCGAAGACCGCCGCGCCGACGTCCGCGCAGGCGCGCGCCGCGCTGACCGGATCGCCTCACTCGCTGGCATCGATCCACGGCCAGGCGGGACAGCTGCTCGGTTCGGGCTCGGCGCTCGAGGCGCGGATTCGGTCACTGCGCGGCTACCCGGTCGTGATCAACGCCTGGGCGTCGTGGTGCCCCGCGTGCCGCAGCGAGTTCTCGCTCTTCGGCGCCGCGGCCGCGCGGTACGGGCGCAAGGTCGCGTTCCTGGGCGTCGACACCAACGACAGCGCCTCCAACGCGCGCTCGTTCCTGAGCGGGCACCCGGTCAGCTACCCCAGCTACCAGAGCACGACTGCCGGTCTCGACTGGCTCGCCGGGATCGAGTCGATGCCGACGACCGTGTTCGTCGATCGCACCGGACATGTGGTCGAGGTCCACCTCGGTCAGTACGAAACCGAGGCGACGCTGACCGACGATGTGCAGCGACTGATAGATCACCGCTGACGGCCTAGTAGATTCTCTGACATGTCAATGGATCGGGAATACACACTTGGCGGTCAGAGCGGTGCTCTGACCCGTGACCAGGAGCGCGCCGTATTCGGCCAGGTCATGGGCCTGGTCGCGCTGACGCTCGGCTGCATGGCGCTCGGCGCCTACATCGGACGCAACTTCAGCGGCGGCTTCTTCCTGTTGTTTATCGCCGCGTTCGCCTGCATCTTCGCGCTCCAGTGGGCCTCCAGACGCGGTCGCGAGCAGCTCGCGATTCTGTTCCTGTTCGGCCTCGGCCTTCTGCTCGGATTGGCCTTCGGCCCGGTCCTCAACGTCTATGCGAAGGCCAACCCCTCCGCCCTCTGGCAGGCCGCGGGCGCGACCGGCGCGTTCGTGGCCGGGCTCGGCGCCTTCGGTTACGCGACGCGGCGCGACCTTTCGCCGTACTACCGGTTCGCGTTCTGGGCGCTGCTGGCGCTGATCGTGTTCGGGATCGTGCTGATCTTCGTCTCGATCCCCGGCGGCGATCTGATCTATTCGATCCTCGGGCTGGTGATCTTCGGCGGCTACACGGTCCTCGACTTCAACCGCCTGCGCCGCGCGAACCAGGCCGCCTCGGTCCAGATCGCGGCGTCGATCTTCCTCGATGTCTTCAACATCTTCCTGTTCTTCTTGAGAATCTTTGGCGGCTCCGGCCGCTAGCCCGCTCGGCTAGACGCGTCGACGCCGGGGCTTGAAGGCGGCCTCGAGCGCTGCTGGTCGAAGCCGGCCAGCACCTGGCCGTCGGTGGCAAACCGGAACAGGGCCACCTTGAAGACGGGTGAGATCGTCACCTGGACGAGGAGCACGACCGCTGCCGCAGCGGCGCTACTGGCGCTCGTCCGGAACGTAGTGGCGGGCGCCGGAGGCGTCCTCCCAAACGCGCATCACGCGGTTCGTGCGCGGGTCGCGGAAGCGCTCGCCGGTGGGACGCCACTCGGCCCGCGGCTTGTCGGCGTCCCCGTGACCGTGCCCCCAGCGGGCGCCGGCGGGGCGCGGATCGTCGGGCAGCGGCGGCAGGTCGGCGACGACCTCGGCGGCCTGCTCGCGCGTCTGTGCTGCGGCGAGCGCCTCGACGCGCCGTTCGAGCTCGTCGATCTCGAACGTGCCAGCGGCGGCGTGCCGCTTCAACCGCTCGAACAGTTGCTCGCGGTCAGCGTCGCTGAGCAGCACGCGACCTGCGATCAGCCCGCCGGCTCGACCTTGACCGCGGTCCCGTAGGCGACGATCTCGGTGTACTGCTGACCGATTTCGGATGAATCGAACCGCACCGCGATCACGGCGTCGGCGCCGAGCAGACGGGCGTTGTCGACCATCCGGTCGATCGCGTGCCGCCGCGAGTCCTCGAGCAGTTGCGTGTACTGGCTGATCTCGCCGCGGCGCAGGCCCTTGAAGGCGGCACCGACGCCGCCGACGAAGCCCATGCTCCGAACCACGAGGCCGTAGCAGACGCCCAGGTTTTCGCGAACCGTGAGACCCGGGATCTCGAGCGCCGTGGTCATCGGCAGCCCGCCGATCGGGGCTTCGTGGGTTAGCGGAGCGTCATCGGCCATCCTCGCTGCAACTTATCAGCGACGCGTCCGGGGCGATCAAGCTACGCTCGCGCCCGATGCGAGTCAGATTGATCGGATTCGTGGCGGCCGCGGTGGCCGCGATCGCGCTCGCGGCGTGCGGCGGGAGCTCGCCCACCACCAGTTCGAGTAGCTCGACGACAACTACGACCACGACCACGACCACGTCTACCTCGTCCGCCGCCTCGGTTGCGCTGGGCTCGCCGAACGGGCTCAGCTACGAGGGGATCCCGCTGCAGGTCGGTCCGTTCATCGCGCCGGCGGACACCACCGGAACCACGCCGGTCGATGGGATCAAGTGCGCGCCCGTCGAGCAGCTCGCCTACCACATCCATGCGCACCTGTCCGTGTTCGACGATGGTCGGCTGTACGCGCTGCCGGCCGGGATCGGGATCCCTGGATCGAGCACCGTGCAGACCAGCGAGGGTCCGGTCGCGACCGGCGGCCAGTGCTTTTACTGGCTGCACACGCACACCTCGGACGGCGTGATCCACATCGAGTCGCCGACCCGGCGGATCTACACGCTGGGCCAGTTCTTCGACGAGTGGCATCAGCCGCTGGCGGCCAGTCGGGTCGGCACGCTGCACGGCAAGATCAGCGCGTACTTCAACGGCAAGCCGTGGAATAAGAGTGTGCGCGCGATCCCGCTGCTGCCGCACGCGCTGATCCAGTTCGACATCGGCGAGCCGGCGCCGCCGCTGACGCATATCAACTGGGCCGGCACGGGTCTTTAGGGCTCGTCGAGCTCGGGCAGCGTTTCGGGTCCCTCGGCCGCTGGGGCTCCGGCGGTCGCGGCAGCCGCGACCCGGCGTGAGCGGCGGCGACGCTGGTGGCGGATCTCGAACGCCACGGCGATCACGACCGCGACCCCGACGATGATCGAGGTGGCGAGACCGAAGTCGTCGACGAACTCGACGATCGCCGATCCGGCGTAGTACGCGCCGAACCCGATCCCGGCCGCCCAGATCGCTGCGGAGATCACGTTGATCGGCTGGTAGACGCGGTTGCCCACCCGGTGGATCCCGGCGACCCAGGGCGGGCTGAGGATGATCGCGATCACCGGATGGCGCGCGAACACCTTCTCCCCGCGCGCGACCGCCCCGACCCGCAGCGACCGAAACGGCCCCGGGCCGACCATCACGGCGCGCCCTGCCTTCAGCCCCGCCAGCCAGCCGACGACGCCGCCGGCGGTCGCAGCGACCCAGGCCACGAGCACCACGGTGACGATGTCGAGGCGACCCTTGGCCGCGAGCACGCCGGCCGCAATCAGGACCGGCTCTCCCGGCCCCGGGAGGCCGATCCAGCTTGCCGCGGACGCCGCCCCGACCCCCAGGTAGTCCCAGATCGAGCCGTGGACGTGGTGATGGTGGGGGGCGATCAGTGCCAGCAGGAGCATCACACGCGCTCCTGTGCCTACCCGCAACGAAGTCGCTCCACGCTCGCGATCGTGCCACAACGCCGGCAGCCCGGCTCCATCGGCTCGGACGGCCGCCGCCTGGATAGCGGCCCGCAATCGATCATTGTCCAGCGGGCCAATGCCGGGCCCTCTGCCGTCACCGAGCATTGCGCCATGCCTGTTGGCGCGATCGTGTCCTACGACGGAACCGCGAACGATGATGACGCGCTGGCGCTCGGACAGATGCTTGCCCGCGGCGCGGCCGTGCTGTCGCTCGCCTACGTCCGTCACGCGTACGAGTACGACCCGCAGCGTGAGGAGATCGCCCAGCATGACGCCGAGCGACGCCTTGCCCAGGGCGCGGCCTGGCTCGACGATCCCGAGATTCCCCGCCACGTCGTCGTAGACCCGTCCACGGGCGCCGGTCTCGGCAGGCTCGCCGCGACCGAGGCGTCGGCGCTGATCGTGTTCGGGTCCGACTACCGGACGCCCCCCGGTCGCGTGGAACCGGGCAGCTCGGCGCAACAGTTGCTCCAGGGCGGCTCCGTAGCGGTCGCGGTCGCGGCGGCGGGGCTGCGGGCGCACGGCCGCGGGGCGATTGAGGCGGTCGCGGCTGCGCCGTCCGCCGACGACGAGGCTCCTCAGGTCACGGCGGCCGCGCTCGCGCAGGCACTCGGCGCGCGCGTGACGGCGACCGAGGACCCTGCCCTCGACCTGGTCATCGTCGGCTCGGCGCCGAACGCGATGCCGGGGCGGATCGCGCTCAGCGGGCCCACCCGATCGATGCTCGACTCGGCCCGCAGCTCGGTGCTCGTGCTCGCACGCGCGACGCCGATCCTGCCCTGACGCGTGGCGTTTATCCCAATGTCCAGTAGCAGGTCGAGTTTGCTGGACGCGAGGCCATGGGTGTCGCGGCGCGATCGGGCGAGACTGGCCGAGTTGACCGCCCTCCGGGGCCTGCCGCTGCATTCGTGGCGGCGTTGGTTCGTTCCCGCTTTTCGGAAAGGAGATCCCAAACCTAATGTGGCTGCCCTACCCGGCCTGGCTTAGCCCCGGAAACAACGCATGGCAGATGACGGCGGCGACGCTCGTCGGCCTGATGAGCGTGCCCGGACTCGTAGTCCTCTACGGCGGCGTGATGCAGAAGCGCTGGTCGATCAACAGCATGATGCTTACGTTCGCCGCATTCGCGGTGGTGCTGATCGTGTGGGTCCTGTGGGCCTTCAAGATGGGCTTCGGCACGCCGTTTCATGGCATCTCGGGATCGGGGTTCTTCGGCAACTTCATCGGGAAGCCGGGCACGATCCTGAGCCACTCGGCAGAGCAGGGTCAGGCCGTGATCCCGTTAGCGACGACTGGACCGAGCTTCCGTTTCCCGCAGGCGACGCTCGCCTACTTCCAGTTCGTCTTCGCGGCGATCACGCCGATCCTGATGCTCGGCTCGGTCCTCGGCCGGATCAACTTCAAGGCCTGGATCCCGTTCGTCGCGCTGTGGTCCTCGATCGTCTACACCGTGGACGCGTTCACGATCTGGGGCGGCGGCTTCTTCGCCCAGCACGGCGCGGTCGACTACTCGGGCGGTTACGTGATCCACCTGTCGGCGGGCGTGTCGGGGTTCGTGGCCGCCGCCGTGATCGGACCGCGGTTGCAGCGCGATCGGGAGATCGACGCTCCCAACAACGTCGCGATGGTCGCGGTCGGCGCGGGCCTGCTGTGGCTCGGTTGGAACGGGTTCAACGGCGGCGACCCGTACTTCGCAGGCGCGTCGGCCTCGGCTGCGGTGATGAACACCAACCTCTGCACCGCGGTCGCGTTCCTGGTCTGGGTCGCCTGGGACTACATGACCGGCCGCAAGCCGGGCCTGATCTCCGGCGTCAACGGCATGATCGTCGGCTTGGTGGCGATTACCCCTGCGGCCGGCTTCGTCAACGGCTGGGGCGCGATCGCGATCGGGGTGATCGCCTCGACGATCGTCTACTTCGCGCTCAACTACATGAGCCGGCTACGGCCGTTCCGAAATGTCGACGACACACTCGGCGTGGTCTACACCCACGGCGTCGCGGGGCTGGCCGGCGGGTTGCTGACGGGCATCTTCGCCGACCCGCAGATGATCGTCTATCCGGGTCAGGGCAAGACGCCGAGCATCTCCGCGATGGGTGTGCTGCACGGCAACTGGAACCTGCTCAAATGGCAGCTGTTCGCCGGCCTGTTCGTGATCGTCTGGTCGGCCGTCGGGACGTTCGTGCTGCTCAAGCTCGTGGGACTGTTCATCCCGCTGCGAATGTCCGACGAGAACCTCGAGATCGGAGACACAGCCGAGCACGGGCACGAGGTGTACCCGTCCGACGTGCCGTCGCTCGGCTATCCGAACGGCGTCCCGGGGATCACCTCAGGCGCAGGGCAGTCGGCGCCGACCCCGGTGTAGGACGACCGACAGACGGCCTGGGTTCCGGGGAGCTAGCTACTCCCCGGGACCCGAGCCGTCGTGGGCCAGCGGGACGTCGACCCAGTACCAGGCGCCGAAACCGGTGCGCGGCGGCCTGGCTCAGCCGAGCACGAGCTCGGCCGCGCTCCGCAGCGTGGCCGGGTCGCCGCCGATCAGGATCGTGGTGACGATCGACTCACGCCACGCTTCGAGGTCGTCCCGGATCTTGTCCATCGGTCCGATCAGCGTCAGTTGCTCGACCAGCTTCGTGGGCACGGCGGCGGCCGCCTCGGCCTTGTGGCCGCCGAGGTACAGCTCCTGGATCTTGGCGACCTCGGCCTCGTAGCCCATCCGGATCGCCACGTTGGCGTGGAAGTTGGTCCCGCGGGCGCCCATGCCGCCGAAGTAGAGGGCGTACATTGGGCGCACCGCGTCGGCCGCGGCCTCGATGTCATCGGTGATGATCAGCGGCACGCTCGCGGCGACCTCGAAGTCCGCCTTGCTGCGCCTGGCGCCGGTCCGGCTGAGTCCCTCGTCGAGGGCGTCCCGGTAAAAGCCATCGTGGTGGGGCGAGTAGAACAGCGCCAACCAGCCGTCGCACAGCTCGCCCGCGAGCGCGATGTTCTTCGGTCCCTCGGCGGCTAGGTAGATCGGGATGTCGGAGCGCAGCGGGTGGATGCTCGCCTTCAGCGGCTTACCAAGGCCGGTCCCGCCCGGCAACGGCAACGGGTAATGGGGACCGTCGTTGGTGACCGGTCCCTCGCGCGCCCAGATGTCTCGCAGCAGGCCGATGTACTCGCGCATCCTCGCGAGCGGCTTTTCGAACGGCTGCCCGTACCAGCCCTCGACCACCTGCGGCCCGGAGACGCCGAGCCCGAGGATCAGCCGCCCGCCGCTGAGGTGATCGAGCGTCATCGCCGCCATCGCCGTCGCGGCCGGCGTGCGCGCCGAGATCTGGACGATCGAAGTCCCGAGCTTGATCCGCTCCGTCGCCGCGCCCCACCACGCCAGCGGCATCAGCGCGTCGGAGCCGTATGCCTCCGCGGTCCAGACCGAGTCAAAGCCGAGGCTCTCGGCCTCGAGAACCGACTCGGCGGCGCCCGGTGGAGGCCCGCCGGCCCAGTAGCCGATTGAGAGGCCGAGTCGCAGATCGCCGGGCATCGCTGCCCACCCTATCCGGTGTCTCGTTATGCGGTGTCTCGGTGCAGCCGGGCGCGGGTTCGGGCCCACAATCCGGGCGGGCGTGGCTGCGTACGCTGCCACTCATCGCGGGTCGGCAGGCGCCCCGCCTTGCGCGCCGCGAGCACGCATTCGGAGTGCGCGTGGCGGCGGCCTTCGGAGTGCCCCTCCGGGTACAGGAGCATGTGCTCGCTGAGCGCGGGCAGATGCTTTCCGCACAGAGGACAGCGATACGTCGCGGGCTTGAGATTCTGCGCCCGCCGCATCGACCACCATCGCGGTTTGGGCGGCTTGGCCATCGTCAAAAGGATGACAGCGGCCGGGCGGCGCGGACTTGGCGCCGAAACGCCGCGAGCTAAGCTTTACGCGATGGCGGTTCGTCCCGAAGAGCTGGAAGGCCTCAGCCGAAGCGATGTCCTGCGCGCCTCGCCGCGCATGTTCGACTCGAATCTGCTGGACAAGCTCTCGCGCGTCCATCCGGCGGTGCCGCCGCTTCTGTTCGGCCCCGTGATCACGATCCTCCTGATCGAGGGACTGGTCCGCGGTTCGGGCTGGATGACGATCGTGTGGATCCTCGGCGGTTACCTGTTCTGGACGCTGACCGAGTACTGGCTGCACCGGATCGTGTTCCACTTCGAGCCCGAGCAGGGAATCGGTGCGCGGCTGCATTGGATCATCCATGGCGTCCACCACGATCACCCGAACGATCCGATGCGGTTGGTCATGCCGCCCTCGGTGAGCGTTCCCCTCGCGGCGGTGTTCCTGGTCGGGTTCTACGTCGTCTTGGGCAGCCCCGCGTTCCTCCCGTTCGGCGCCGGCTTCCTGAGTGGCTATCTGGCCTACGACATGCTCCACTACCACGTGCATCACCACCGTCCGAGGACCAAGCTCGGACGGAGGATGCGCGAGCTCCATATGCGCCATCACTTCCAGAACCACGACCGCGGCTACGGCGTCAGCGCACCGTTCTGGGACCACGTATTCGGCACGGCGCCCAAGAACCCCTCGCCCAGCGATAGCTGAGTTAGGCGACGACCTGCTCAGGACAGGGTGATGTTGGCCCTCGAGACGTTGCTGCCGGCGCCCTGGATGCGCACATTGGTCGGGGAGCGCAGATTGATCGACGGACCGATGTTGTAGGTACCGGGACCAAAGTAGGCGGACCCATGTGGCGTCCCGCGAACCGTGACCTTCAGCGTCACGGTCTTGCTCTTGCCAACCGCGAGCTTGGCGATCCGCGCTTGCACTGGGCCGCTGAGGATCAGTCCCGGCCGTGCGCCCGCCCCGGTCAGCTTCTCGACCCCGACCGCGACCGTGATCCCCCGCGTGACCGACGGACCGCGGTTGATGACCTTGGTCTTGATCCGGATCGGGGCGCCGACCGATGCCTCGGAAGGCATCTTGGCGGTCACGCGCAGCGTCGCCCGCGTCGCGGCGGCGCTCGCCGCGGCGGGAGACAGCGCCACCACCAGCAGGGCGATCAGTCGCCACGCGCGCATCGCGGCAAATCTACATCGTTCCGGACCGATCCCAGTCGCGCGAGACACCGAATCCGTGATGAAAACGGGTGATTCGTGCTCTTCTAGCGGAGGGGGCGGGATTCGAACCCGCGGAACCCTTGCGGGCTCACTGGTTTTCAAGACCAGCGCATTCAACCGCTCTGCCACCCCTCCGGGAGTGCGGTCCGATCGTAGCCGTCCACCTCGGACCGTGGGCTCGAGCGGCACGGCCCGAGCTGCCGCCGACCTCGGACGCGACCAGCCGTGCTGGTCCGTCGCAGACCGTGCGCTCGGGACGCTCGTCTACACTGGGCGCCCCAATTCCGTGGGAGAGGTGGCCGAGTGGCTGAAGGCACTCGCCTGCTAAGCGAGTAAGGGGTTCACACTCCTTCGCGGGTTCGAATCCCGCCCTCTCCGCTGTATCTCTGGGGGCCGGTCGGGCTGATCTGATCACCACTGTGGCCGCTTCGTGCGACAGCACCGCCGACCAGGCGGCGGTCGATCAGCGCTCAGGCCGCCGCGGCGCTGAGTCCATCACGACAGCGCCCGGTAGCGCCGTCGATGCCGCGCGCTCCGAGGGCCGCGACCACCACGGTGAGCGCGCCGGCGACACCGGCGAAGGCGAACGCGGCGCCGGCGCCGGCGCTCTGCGCCAGCCCTCCGGCGACGGCCGAGCCGAGTGCAGCTCCGACGAGCGACGCTGTGAACAGCCACGAGAACGCTTCGGTGCGAGCTCCGGCGGCGGCGGCCCTGTCGACCATCGCGGCGATGGTCGCTTCGGTCGGGGCGATCGTCGCGCCCGCGAGCGTGATCACGGCACCGATAGCCGCGACGCTCCCGGTCGCGAGGACGAGTGCGCCGTGGCCCACAGCGAGCGCGGCGAGTAGTACCGTCAGGCCGCTCGCACGCCGGGCGCCGCCGCCGAGCCGCGTCGCGGCGATCCCGCCAAGCAGGGATCCGAATCCCCACAGCGCGAGCAGCGGCCCGCCCGCGGCGGGGGTGCCGAGGGCCTTCACGGCGGCGGTGACACCGACCTCGGTCGCGCCGTACACCGCGCCGGTCCCGAGCAGGATCAGGACGAGAGTCCGGATCGCCGGCGAACTGAGTGAGCCTCCCCGCGGCCGCGGCTGCGCGGGCTCTGGCCGCCAGCGCCTCGACGCCGGCTGGACGGCGAACATCAGCGTCCCGGCGAGCATCACCACTCCGCTGACCGCCAGCGCGGCGCCCGTCGACCACAGCGTCCCGAGCCCAAGCGCGAGCGGCGGCCCGAGCACGAACGTCAACTCGAGCACGGTTGACTCGAGCGCGTACAGAGCCGGCAGCGCGCTGGGATCGGAGACGATCGCCGGTAGCAGCGACCGCACGCACGCCTCGAGCGGCGGCGTCGCGAGTCCAGCCGTCGCGGCGAGCACGATCAGCAGCACGGCGGGCGCGCCATGCGGCAGCAGCCCCGTTGCGATCAGCGCCACGGCGGTAACGGTGGCGCCGCAGATCAGCACGGCCGTCTGTGCGAAGCGGTCGACGAGCCGACCGAGGACTGGCCCCGAGAAAGCCCCGGCGAGCGCGTAAGCGCCGCTCACGATCCCGGCCACCGTGAAGGACCCGGTCTGGTGCTGAGTGTTGACCAGCAGCGCGATGCTGAACATCGCGAGGGGTAGGCGGGCGATGATCGAGCTGGCCAGCAGTGCGCGGGCGCCGGGGGACGAGAGGAGCGGCCGCTTGTCGGTGTTGGTCGTCATGGCCCGACCAATCTAGGCCGCAAGCGGCCCAGTGATAAGAGCCAATTCGATGGCGAATCAGTGAGCCGCTTTGCGGCGCCGCGAGCCGGTCGCTCGGCGCGGCTCGAGGAGATCGGCGACCGTCTTGATCCCCCGCTCGATCGCCACCTCGCTCAGGTTCCCGAACCCCAGGACGAGCTGAGGCGGGCCGCTGCCTCCGCCCGGCCGATAGTCACTCATGCCCTCGAGTCCCACGGACCGCTCCCGCGCTTGCTCGATGATCGCCGACTCATCGGCGCCGTTGGGCAGATGGGCGACGCCGTGAAAGCCGGCATTGAGGCCGCTCAGCGAGACCCCGGGAGCATGACCGGCAAGCGCGGCGACGAGCGTGTCCCGGCGCGCGGCGTACACCCCGCGCATGCGCCGCAGATGGCGATCAAAGCGGCCGGACTCGATCAGGCGCGCGAGCGCGAGTTGGTCGAGCACCGACGAGCCGCGGTCGCCAAGCCGCTTGTCGTCGGTCACTGCTTCGAGCAGCGCCGGCGGACACACCACCCACCCCAGGCGCAGCGCCGGCGCCAGCGACTTGCTGACGGTGCCGATCAGCGCGACCCGGTCGGGAGCAAGGCCCTGGAGCGCGCCCACGGGATCGCGGTCGTAGCGAAACTCCGCGTCGTAGTCATCCTCGATGATCGTCGCGCGACGGTCATTCGCCCATCGCACCAACGCCTGGCGACGCTCGGGCGCGAGCGCGTTCCCGGTCGGGAACTGATGCGTCGGCGTCAGGATCACGCTCCCGACATCGGCGGCCTCGAGCGCCTCGGGGTCGACGCCGCGCTCGTCGATCGCGACGGGCACCGCCTCGATGCCGAACCGGGCGGCGATCTCGAAATACTCATCGTCACCGGGGTCCTCGATCGCCACCCGACGGAGCCCGTCTCTCGCCAGTGCGCCGAGCACGAGGTTGAGGCCCTGCGCGAACCCGACGCAGATGACGATCTGCTGCGCGTCGGCCGCCGCCCCGCGCACGCGACGCAGGTATCCCTCGAGCACGCGGCGCAGCGCCATCGCTCCGCGCAAGTCCCCGTAGCCGAAATCGCCCGGGGTCGCGTCACGAACGCTCTCGCGCATGGCCCACGCCCAATCGCGTCGCGGAAAGCTGGTCAGGTCAGGGACGCCCGGGAGGAAGTCGACATCGAGTCGCGCCGCTTCGCTTGGCGCGGCGGGCAGATCGGAGGGCGTCATCGCGCCCGCGGCCACGCGGGTCGCCGAGCCGCTGCGCGACGTCAAGAAGCCCTCGGCCTGGAGCTGCGAGTAGCACTCGAGCACGAGCCCGCGCGAGAGTCCGAGCTCGGTGGCGAGCGCTCGCGATGACGGCAGGCGCTCGCCCGCCGCCAGCCGGCCGGAACGAATCGCCTCACGTAGTTCGCGCTCCAGCTGCGAGCGCAGCGGCTCAGGGAGCCTGCGGTCGAGCGCAAGCAGCAGTTCCGGACCTAAACCGGCCCACTCGACGGGCATCGAATTGCATCGTACTTGTAGGCCGGTTGTGGGCGTGGCTGTTGCCGGCCGCCGGCGCGTTGGCGGTCGTGGGTGCCGTCCGGATCGTCCGCGCCATCGGGATCGCTCCGTGACTACGGTCACATTCGCGGCCCGGTGACTCGATACGATTGCCGCCGATGGCCGAGATCACCGCTCCCGCGCCGGTTGGGGCACCGCCGGCGCAGGCCTCGGGGCCGCCCGCGCCGCTCGACTTCCAGATCGTCCCCCGCAAGGGTCTGGTCCTGGTCGCGATCGCGATGGTCGGGCTGGTCGTCGCGATCGAGGTCAACACCCTGTGGCCGCTCGAGTTCCTGCACGTCGCGGGCGGCGCAGCCTGGACGATTATTGACCTGTTCCTGGGCCTCGTGCTCGGCCCGATCATCGGACGCATGTCGATCCCGGCGCGGATCGAATTCACGACCCGGTTGATGCCCAAGATGGTGCTGATCATGCCGACGGTCGTCACGCTGACGCTTGCAGCCGGCTGGCAGCTCGGGACCAAGCTCGGTACTACGCTCAGTTTCAACCCCCTCCACGGCTGGCTCGTCGCGAGCTACATCGTGGTCGGCGTGATGGCGATCCTCGCCCTCGGTCTACTGGAGCCGGCGAACATAGCGGTCCTGTTCGAGCTCAAGAAGCCGCGGCCGAACCCGCAGGTGATCGAGCATCTGATGAAGCGCTTCATCTACTGCGCCGGCGTCCTGGGCGTGATGCAGCTCGCGACGCTCGTGATCATGACCAAGATCGCGTCCGGATGAGCGACGACGAGAAATATCCGCCCTTCACCCAGCTCGGGATGCTGTCACTGGCGCTGATCGTGATCGGCGGCATCTATCTGGCCGCGCACTTGCCACAGCACGTCCCGATCGGCCCGGCGATCGCGCTGCTCGTGGCGTCAACGGTGGTGCTGATCATCAACCTCGCGCTGCTGCACCGGGTCGAGGGCTTCGCTTGGGATCGCTTCTTCTACGTCGCCAAGTGGGCCCTGCTCGCCTATCTGATCACCGCCGGCATGATCGAGTACGCGTTCCTCAAGGACCACGTCAGCGGCGCCCCGCTTGTGATCCTGACCCTGTCGCTGCTCGTGTATGCGGTCCAGGTCCCGACGCTGATCGCGTTCACGGTGGCCCGCTACGCGACCCCCGAGTCGGCCGACCCGGAGGCCTCCCCGGGTCTGAGCTGAGGCTAGACTTGGGCGTCCACGCGCCCGTAGCTCAGCTGGATAGAGCGTCGGTCTACGGAACCGAAGGTCGGGAGTTCGA
>CAWBFH010000019.1:0-45905 GCA_963788005.1 uncultured Solirubrobacterales bacterium
TGAATGACACGCCCGAGCAGGCTGCCTCCCGCGCAGAGGCGCGTGCTTGGCTGGACGCCAACAAAGAGCAGGCGCCCCCGCGGGCCGGCTCCAACGACGACCCGGACTACGTGAACGCGCGCCGGGCGTGGCAGGGGCGCCTCGCGGAGGCCGGCCTGACCGCCGTGACGTGGCCGACCGAGTACGGCGGCCGCGGTCTCGGGCCGATCGAGCAGGTGACTGTCAACCAGGAGATCTCCCGCGCCCAGGTGCCCGGGATCCTCGATGTGATCGGGATCGGGATGCTCGGTCCGTGCCTGATCGCGCACGGCTCCGAGGAGCAGAAGAGCCGGTACCTCGGCCCGATGCTGCACGGCGACGAGGTCTGGTGCCAGACGTTCTCAGAGCCCGGAGCGGGGTCTGATCTGGCGGCCGTCCAGACGCGTGCGCGGGCGAGCGATGACGGTACCTGGATGTTCATGGGCCCAGAAGGTCTGGACCACAAACGCGCAGTTCGCGTCATTCGGACTGCTGCTCGCCCGCACCGATCCCGATGTCCCCAAGCACAAGGGCCTGACGATGTTCATCGTGCCGATGGACGCGGCCGGGGTCACGGTCCGCGGTCTGCGCCAGATCTCCGGCGAGGCTGAGTTCAACGAGGTCTTCTTCGACGACGTGAGGCTCGATCCCGACGCCGTCGTCGGCGGCGTCGGCAACGGCTGGGGCACGGCCCTGACCGTGCTCATGTACGAGCGACTGACGATCGGCTTCGGCTCGGAGTCGTTCGGCTCCCCGAAACGTCTCGCCGAGACGCTCGCCGCCGATCCGCGGGCTCACGCCGACTCCGACGTGCGCCGCCGCCTCGGCGAAGTCATGACCGAGCTTCTCGCCGTGCGCTTCAACGGCTACCGGGCGCTGACTGTGCTCTCGCGGGGCCAGATCCCCGGTCCCGAGGCCGGCCTCGCGAAGGTGACGATGGTCAACGCCGCGATCGCCGCGACGGACCTCGCCGCGGACGTGATCGGCCCCGAGGCGCTCGATCGCGACAACGACTGGAGCTACCTGATCTCGTTCTGCCCGGTCTGAAGTCGGCCGGCGGGACCGAGCAGATCCTGCGCAACACGATCGGCGAACGGGTGCTGGGGCTGCCGTCCGAGCCGCGACTCGACAAGGGCGTTCCGTTCAGCGAGCTGCGCGCGCTCGAGAAGCAGGGGGCGGCACGATGAACTTCGCTCTGTCGGACGAGCAGATCCTGCTGCGCGAGGCCGCCCGCGGCTCGCTCGCTCGGTTCAAGACGATCGAGGCAGCTCGCGATGCGCTCGAGGATCCAGTGCGCTACCAGATCTGTGGCCCGCGGCGATCGAGGCCGGCTGGCCGGGGTTGTTGATCGACGAGGAGCGCGGCGGCGCCGGGCTCGGGGCGTTCGACGCGCTGCTCGTAGCCGAGGAGTGTGGCCGCGTGCTGGCCGCGGTGCCGCTGCTCGGGCTGATGCCCGCGGCGGCGATCCTCGACGCGGCCGGCGACGAGACGCTCGAGGCGATCGCATCGGGCGAGCTGCGGCCCGCGTATCTGCCGGCGCGCCCGCCGGGCGCCGACGGTGACGGCTGGACCGTCGACCCGCGCACGGGCTTCGGTCGGCCGGCGGCCGCGCGCGCCGTCGTGGACGGTGACGAGGTCACGCTCGACGGCGAGGTCGCGTTCGTCCCCGACGCGCCCGGTGCGGGGCTGCTCGTCGCGGTGGCGATCGATGACGGCGGCCAGCCGGTCGCGGCCGCGGTCGAGCCCTCAGCCGACGGGGTCACGGTTGAGCCGGTGGTCCGCTACGACGCCACCCGCCCGCTCGCGCACGTCAGCTTCACCGGTGCCCGTGGACGGCGCCTGGATGTCTCGATCGACGTCCTCGCCGATGCATGGTTCCTCGCCCACGCCCTGATCGCGGCAGAGTCGATCGGCGCCGCGCAGACCTGCCTCGACGTCAGCGTCGAGTACGCCAAGGAGCGGTACACGTTCGGGCGAGCGATCGGCTCCTACCAGGCGATCAAGCACGAACTGACCGAAGTCCTGCGGCGGGTCGAGAACTCGCGCGGCCTGCAGTACTACGCCGGCTGGGCTCGCGAATCGGCGCCGGACGAGTTCCCGCTCGCGGCGAGCGCGGCGCGCTCGGCCGCCGGCGGCGCGCTTGACTTCGGGGCGCGCTCGATGATCAACGTCCACGGCGGGATCGGTGCCACCTGGGAGCACGACGCGCCGCTGTTCTTCCGCCGTGCGCAGCTCTCCCGGCGCCTGCTGGCGGGAACCCACGATGCGACCGACCGGGTGGCCGAGCAGGCGATGAGCGGCGCCGCCGTGGCCTAACTGAACAGCGATTCCGCCGGAGGAACCCCTTGTGAATCGTGATTCACTGAGCTACGCTTTGGCCTCTGTGAATCACGATTCACCAGCTCCCTCGGCGCCGGAAAAGGAGCGCGCATGGCAACGATCGAAGTCACGGACCCCGCTCGCGAGGTGCTCAATCAGGCCCCGCCGCTGCAACCGATCGACCTCCTCGAGTCCGACCTCGCGCTAGCGGAGGCGCTCGAGCGCGAAGGGGGTGCGTGGGGCCATGAGGCGGTCCGCGAGGCCGGCCTGGTCGCCGGCGGAGTCGAGGCGCTCGAGCACGGTCACCGGGCCGAGCGCAACGAGCCGCGACTCGTGACCCACGACCGCTACGGCAACCGGATCGACCAGGTCGATCTCGATCCGTCATGGCACTGGTTGCTGAAGGGCGCCGTCAACCGCGCGATCCACAGCCTGCCCTGGAGCGACGGACGGGCGGGGGCACACGTGGTCCGTGCGGCGATGTTCACCCTGTGGAGCAACGCCAATGACGGCGTGATGTGTCCCGTCTCGATGACCTACGCCGCGGTGCCCGCACTCCGCGATGCGGCGCCGGAGCTGGCGGCAGAGTGGGAGCCGCGCCTGACGAGCACCGACTACGAGCGCGGGGCGCTTGCCGGGATGGCGATGACCGAGCGCCAGGGCGGCTCCGACGTCCGAGCCAACATCACGCGCGCGGACCCGGTCGGCGAGGGCACGTTCGAGATCCACGGGCACAAATGGTTCTGCTCGTATCCGCCGTGCGATGTGTTCCTGGTGCTCGCGCAGGCTCCAGCGGGACTGTCGTGCTTTCTCGTCGAGCGGGGGCCGGGGATGGAGTTCCAGCGCCTGAAGGACAAGCTCGGCACGCGCTCGCTGCCGTCCTCCGAGGTCGAATTCCGCGGCATCGAGGGACGGCTGATCGGCGAGGAGGGCCGAGGCGTGCCGGCGATCATCCGGATGGTCAATCACACGCGGCTCGACTGCCTGCTGGGCTCGACGACAGGTCTGCGGCGCGGGACCGTCGAGGCGATCCATCACGCTCGCCACCGGTCCGCGTTTGGTGCGCGGCTCGTCGATCAGCCGGCGATGCGCAACGTGCTGGCTGACCTGGCGATCGAGTCCGAGGCGGCGACCGTGACCGCCATGCGGGTGGCACGCAGCTACGACGAATCCGAGGAGCAAGCGTTCCGCCGCTTCGCGACGGCGGTGACGAAGTACTGGATCAGCAAGCGCGCAGCCGCCCATGCGGCGGAGGCACTCGAATGCCTCGGGGGCAATGGCTTCGTCGAGGACTCGGGGATGCCGGTCCTGTATCGCGACGCGCCGTTGAACTCGATCTGGGAGGGCTCGGGCAACGTCGCGGCGCTCGATGTCCTGCGCGCGATCGTCAAGGAACCCGAGGGGCTGCCCGCGTTCCTCGACGAGTGCGAGCTCGCCTCCGGTGCCGATCACCGGCTCGACGATCATCTGGCGCGCACGCGCGCGCGTGTTAATGGCGTGTTCGCGGGCTCGGAGGACGCCACCCCCGAGCAGCGCCTGTATGAGAGTCAGTTCGAGGCCCGCCGCGTGGTCGAGGACCTGGCGCTCGCCCTCCAGGCGTCGCTGCTCGTCCGCCACGCGCCGCCGGCCGTCGCCGATGCATTCTGCGCGGCGCGACTGGGCGGCGAAGGAGGTCGCGTGTACGGGACGCTGCCGGCCGGGGTCGACGCGAAGGAGATCATCGATCGCGCGTTGCCGGCAGCCGGATGACTCGAGCGCGGCCCAACAAGTCGAGGCTGGATGCCGAGCGGGCCGCAAGCTCGAGCGTGATCGACTATGAGGTGACCGGTCGCGTCGCGCGGCTCACCCTCGACCGCCCGCAGCGAGGCAACGGGATCACGCGCGAGCTGCTGACAGAGCTCGAACGGGGCGTCGAGCGGGCTGATCTCGACCCGGCGGTGCATGTGCTGCTGCTGGCCGGAAACGGAAAGGGGTTCTGCGGCGGTTATGACCTGGTGCAGAGCGCCGAGGGCGAGCGCGCCGCGCCGGGCGACGAGGGGCCGCCCGGCTCCCCGCTGCACCCCGCCGTGATGGCCGCCAACCACGACCCCCGGTCGGTCTGGGACCCGATGGTCGACTACTCGATGATGACCCGCAACGTCCGCGCATTCATGACGCTCCTGCACTGCAGCAAGCCGGTCGTCTGCAAGGTGCACGGCTTCTGCGTCGCCGGCGGCACCGACATGGCGCTCTGCTCGGATCTGCTGGTGATCGCCTCCGACGCCAAGATCGGCTACCCGCCGGCGCGCGTCTGGGGCTCGCCGACGACCGCGATGTGGGCGCACCGGCTCGGGCCCCAACGCGCCAAGCGGCTGCTGTTCACCGGTGACTCGCTGTCGGGGGCGGAGGCGCTGGAGTGGGGGCTGGCAATCGAGGCGCCTGCCCCCGAGCAGCTTGACGAGCGCACCGAGGCACTCGTGGCCCGGATCGCACGGATGCCGCTCAATCAGCTGCAGATGATGAAGCTGCTCGTCAACGAGAGCCTCCACACCCAGGGGCTGCACGCGTCGCAGACGCTCGGCACCATCTTCGACGGCATCGCCCGCCACACGCGCGAGGGGTATGCCTTCCAGGGCCGCGCCGCCCGTGACGGCTTCAAGGCGGCCGTCCGTGACCGCGACCAGCCGTTCGGCGACCTCGGGCCGTCGACTTTCAAGGGGTGAGCCCGATCGAGGCGACGACGACAACCACCCGCGATCGCCTCCTCGCCGCGGCCCAGGAGCTGATCGAGGAGGGCGGCTATGGCGCCGCGTCGGTGGCCGCGATCGCCGACCGGACGGGGGTGGCAGCCGGGACTCTGTACCGCCACTTCGCATCCAAGGAGGAGCTCTTCGTCGAGCTGTTTCGCGCCGTTTGCGGGCGAGAGGAGCGCGCCATGCGTGCGGCCGCCGAGCAGCTGCCCGAGGGTACCTCGGCGACCAAGCGCCTCGAGACCGTGCTCGCCACGTTCGCGCGCCGTGCGCTGCGCAATCCACGGCTCGCCTGGGCGTTGATCGCCGAGCCGGTCGATCCACTCGTCGACGCCGAGCGGCTCGCTTACCGCGAGCGCTATGCGGCGCTGATCGCCGAGGGCCTGCGCGCCGGGATCGAGACGGGCGAGCTGCCGGCGCAGAACGTCGAGCTGACCGCCGCGGCGCTCGTCGGCGGCTGCGGCGAGGCGCTCGTCGGACCGCTGTCGCCGGTCGGGCGCCGTGGCCCCGACGCCGCCGAGATCGCCGCATCGCTGCAGACGTTCGTCCGCCGGGCGGTGGGGGCGCGGTGAGCGACGCGGTCTCGGTCTCGAGCGATGGGCCCGTGACGACGGTCCTGCTGTCGCGCCCCGAGCGCCGCAACGCGGTCGACGGCCCCACGGCCGCCGCGCTCGCCGACGCCTTCCGTGCCTTTGACGCCGATCCCGATGCCGCCGTCGCCGTGCTCCATGGGGAAGGCGGCGTGTTCTGTGCGGGCGCCGATCTGAAGGCGATCGGTACCGCGGAGGGCAACCGCGTCGAGGAGGCGGGCGATGGTCCGATGGGCCCGACGCGTCTGCGGTTGTCAAAGCCGGTGATCGCGGCGATCGCCGGGCATGCGGTCGCGGGTGGCCTCGAGCTGGCGCTGTGGTGCGATCTGCGGATCGCCGAGGACGATGCGGTGCTTGGGGTCTTCTGCCGCCGCTGGGGCGTGCCGCTGATCGACGGCGGCACGGTCAGGCTGCCGCGGCTGATCGGGATGAGCCGGGCGATGGACCTGGTCCTGACTGGGCGTCCCGTCGATGCCGCGGAAGCGCTCGCGATCGGGCTCGTCAATCGCGTCGTCGGGCGCGGGGAGGGCCTGGCCGCCGCGCAGGAGCTGGCGCGGTCGCTCGCGCGCTTCCCGCAGACCTGCATGCGCGAAGATCGTCTGTCGCTGCTCGAGCAGGAGGGGCTCGACGAGCGCGCGGCGATCGCCGCCGAGTTCGAGCACGGCCTGCGGTCGTTGCAAGATGTCCAGTCCGGACTCGAGCGCTTCCGTTCGGGCGCGGGGCGTCACGGCACCTTTGACCACTAGCGCAAGGACCGCGCCCACGCCTTGAGGCTCGCGGCGTGGTCCTCGGTCAGGCCCGACGCGGGATCGGTCGTCACCAGTAGGGTCGGGTCACCGCGCGCGGCCGCCCACTCGGCGCAGCTGGGGTCATGGCCGTCGTCGATCCAGGCGAGCGCACGGTGGCCCGCGAAGCGGTCGATCGCGGCCAGCTTCCAGTGGCGACCATCGTCGTGCCCGGCGCGCTCGAGCTCGACATGGGCGAGGCCGGCCGGAAGGCCGAGCGCGAGCGGCAGATATTCGTCGGCCTTTTCCTCCCAGCCGCTGCACCACGCCAGCTCAAAGTCCGCGGCCAGCGCGCGCAGCTGCTCGCCGGCCGTCGCAGACAGAAAATGAGTGATGCCGTCGACGTTGACGAACGAGCCCCTGGGCGGGTCGCCGAGGTCGAACCCGAAAAGCGAGATCACTCCGTCGATGTCGATCAGAAGCAGCGGACGGTTCATACGAAGTGTTTATGTCAGTGCGACAGGGTATGCGCAGAGAACCGCGCGATGCTCGAGCGCTGTCCAGCTTTCGCTGAGATTGCGCCGCTGGCCTCAAGGCTCCGTTTCGGATTGCCGAGAACACAGCGTGAGGCGGAGCACGGGTCCGCCGGTTCCGATTCAGACTCAACAAACTTGACTCCACTGCTAGGCATCCTGCTTGCGCTCATCTGTGCGCTGGCCACGAACATCGGCTTTCTGTTCAAGCACCGAGGCGCATGCGCAGCGCCCGCCGTCGACATGCGTCGCCCGGTCCAGACCGCGAAGGCGCTGTTCTCGTCACGGCTGTTCGCGCTCGGGATGGTGATCGCCGCGGGCGCCTGGATCTTCCACGTTGCGGCGATGGCGGTGGCCCCCCTGTCGGTCGTCCAGGCGGTGCTCGCCGGCGGCGTCGTGCTGCTCGCGATCATGGCCGAGCGCACCTTCGGCCTACAGATCTCGCGCCGTCAGTGGCTCGGCATCGGCCTCACGGCCGTAGGGCTGATCCTGCTGGGCGTCAGTCTCCCGGCGGTGCACGGCGCCCATTCGCGCTTCTCGGTACCGGGGATGATCGGCTTTGAGGCCGTGCTGCTGTTGACCGGAACCCTGCTGATCATCGGCCCGAGGATCGGAGCCCCGGTCGAGCACCACGGCTTCATGCTCGGGGCGGCGTCCGGGATCCTGTTCGGCGTCTCGGACGTGTCGGTCAAGGCGATCTCGGGAATGGTCGGCACGCACGGGGTGCTCGGACTGTTGAGCCCGTGGGCGATCGTGACGGTCGCGGCCTCGGTGGCCGCGTTCTACAGCTCGGCCAAGGGGCTGCAGGAAGGCGACGCCGTGCCGGTCATCGCCGTGACGGGAACGGCAGCCAACGTGGCCGGAATCGTCGGCGGGATCATCGTGTTCGGCGATCCGCTGTCGGGCCACCCGCTGATGCTCGCCGCCGAGTTCCTGGCGTTCACGCTCGTGCTGGTGGCAGCGTGGCTGACGCCGGCTCCGATCCGCGCCACCCGCGTCGCCCCCGCGGTCGCTTAGCGCAGCTGGCCGCTGCCGAGCGGCGCCGGTAGTACAACCCCGGGATGGACGATGGGTCCAAGGGGCCTTTGATCACGGTCGACGCACTCGACCGGCTGATGGCCGACGGACCGCCGCCCGCGCTGCTCGACGTCCGCTGGGAAGTCGTGACCGGACCGCGGCGGGACCTCTACGACCAGGGTCACATCCCGGGCGCCGCGTTCATTGACCTCGACGCCGAGCTCGCGAGCGCGCCCGGCGCGGACGGGCGCCACCCGCTTCCCGACCGGACCAGGTTCGAGCAGGCGATGCGCGGCGCGGGAGTTGACCACGACCGGCCGGTGGTGGTCTACGACGAGGCGACCGCGATGGCGGCGGCGCGCGCATGGTGGCTGTTGCGCTACTTCTCCCACCCGGCGGTCGCGGTTCTCAACGGCGGCCTGGCGGCGTGGCGCCGAGCGGGCTTGGCGCTCGAGGAAGGCCCCCAGCGCCCCCGCAAGCGCGGCGATTTCGTCGCGCGCCCGGGCGGGATGCCGATGCTCGACGCGACCGGCGCGCAGGCGCTCGCTGATCGCGGGGTGCTGCTCGACGCGCGCTCCCCCGAGCGCTTTCGCGGACAGTCTGAGCCGATCGATCCGATCGCGGGCCACATCCCCGGGGCGCGCAACCGCCCGACGACGCTCAACGTCACCGCCGCCGGCCTGTTCGCACCGGCGGCGCAGCTGCGGAACGCCTTTTCGCAGCTCGGCATCCGGGATGGGGTCGAGATCGGCGCCTACTGCGGGTCGGGCGTGACCGCCGCGCATCAGGTGCTGGCGCTCCAGGTCGCCGGCTATCGCGCCGCGCTGTACCCGGGCTCATGGAGCGAATGGATCACCGATCCGGCACGGCCGGTGGCCACCGGCGACGATATGGACAAGCGACAGTCGTGAGTTAGACCTGCGTGGCCATTTGTGCCCGGGACGCGGGGCGGTTACCGTTGTACAAAACGGCAAGAAAGGACCCCATCGCATGGCAAGCACCGAGGAAGCGATCCGGACCGAGAGCAGCTCGCTCCAGGAGCTCGGACGTCGCCATCTGTGGATGCACTTCACGCGGATGGCCGCCTACGACGACGACCACGAGATCCCGATCATCACGCGTGGCGAGGGCTGCTACGTGTACGACGACAAGGGGAACAGGTACCTGGACGGACTGTCGGCACTGTTCTGCGTCAACATCGGGCATGGGCGCGCGGACGTCGTGCAGGCGGGGGCCGACCAGGCCAAGGAGCTGGGGTTCTTCACCAACTGGTCCTACGCACACCCGCGCGCGATCGAGCTCGCCGCGCGCGTGGCGGGACTGGCGCCCGGTGATCTGAACCGCGTGTTCTTCACCAGCGGCGGCAGCGAGGCCGTCGAGTCGGCGCTGAAGCTTGCACGCCAGTACCACAAGGTCACCGGCAAACCCAACAAGACGAAGCTGATCGCGCGCGACATCGCCTACCACGGCACGAGCCTCGGCGCGCTGTCGGCTACCGGCATCACGAGCCTTCGCCAGCCGTTTGAGCCGCTCACCCCGGGCGGCCACCACGTTCCGAACACCAACCTCTACCGGCTGCCGCACGGTATGGATGTGGCCGACCTCGCGGAGACCGTCGCGACCAAGATCGAGTTCGAGGGTCCCGACACGGTCGCCGCGGTGATCATGGAGCCCGTCCAGAATGCCGGTGGCTGCTTCACGCCGCCCGAGGGCTACTGGAAGCGGATCCGCGAGATCTGTGACGAGTACGACGTGCTGCTGATCTCCGACGAAGTCATCTGCGCCTGGGGCCGGCTCGGCGAATGGTTCGGCGCTCAGCGCTACGACTACGTGCCCGACATGATCACGACCGCCAAGGGCCTGACGAGCGCCTACGCCCCGATGGGAGCGGTGATCGCCTCCGACAAGGTCGCCGAACCGTTCTTGCACGGCCACGAGAGCTTCACGCACGGGTTCACGTTCGCAGGCCATCCTGTGTGCTCGGCGATCGCGCTCGCGAACCTGGACGTGATGGAGAACGAGGGCGTGCTCGAGAACGTCCGCGCCAACGAAGGCGCCTTCCGCTCGATGCTCGACTCGCTGCGCGACATCCCGATCGTCGGCGACGTCCGCGGGGTCGGGTTCTTCCACGCGATCGAGCTGGTCAAGGACCAGGAGACCAAGGAGTCGTTCAACGAGGAAGAGTCCGAGACGCTGCTCCGCGGCTTCTTGTCAGCCGAGCTCTACCGCCGTGGCCTGATCTGCCGCGCCGATGACCGGGGCGACCCGGTGATCCAGTTGTCGCCGCCGCTGATCGCCGGACCGACCCAGTTCGAGGAGATCGAGGCGGTGCTGCGCCCGGTGTTGACCGAGGCGACCGAGCGGATGCACGCCGGTGGGACGTCGACGTCGGCGCCGAGGCGCGATCCGACCTCCTGACGCACCAGCCCAGAGGCGAGCGCGATCCCAGATGCTCACCGTCCGCGAACTGTTGCAGGGCGTCGACGTTCGGCTGCTGACCGGCGCGGAGGCTGTGGACCTACCGGTGCGGTGGGTCCACATCTCCGAGCTGCAGAACCCGACGCCGTGGCTCTCGGGCGGTGAGTTGCTGCTGAGTACCGGGATGCTGCTCGACGGTCCCGAGCAGCAGCGCGAGTTCGTGGCTCGGCTGGCTGACCACCAGCTGGCCGGGCTCGGGTTCGGCGTCGGGTTTCGCCATCAGCAGGTCCCGCCGGCGTTGCTCGAGGAGGCCGCCGACCGGGATTTCCCGGTGTTCGAGGTCCCCTACGAGGTGCCGTTCATCGCGATCACCGAGGCGGCCTTCACGAAGCTCGTCAACGAGCAGTACGCGGTCCTGCGCCGGGCGATCGCGGCCCACGAGCGGCTCGAGCGGATCGTCCTCTCCGAGCGCGGGCTTGAGGCGCTGGCGGCCACGCTGTCGACGCTGATCGGCGCCGCCGTTTTGGTATTCGACGCGCGCGGCGAGCCGCTCGTGGAACGGGCGTTCCGGCGCCCGGTCGAGCGCGAGACCGTCCTCGCGCTGACCGCCGAGCTGTGCGACCGTGGGCGCCGGCGCGAGGCGCGGGCGTTCCTGCCCCCGGTGGGCGACCACGCGGAGCGGGCACTGGCGCTGCCGGTGTCGGCCGACGGCGGCGGTGCCGGCGATGGCAAGGGAGAGCGGATCCCCGAGGCGTGGCTGGTCGCGATCAAGGACGGCGGGCCGTTGAGCGATTTCGACCGGCTGACCTTGCACCAGGCGGTCACGATCGTGGCGCTGGAGCTCCTGCGCGGGCGCGTGGCCGGAGACACCGAGCGACGGCTGGCGGGCGACATCCTGGCCGGGATCGTGGCGGGGGAGCTGGTCGGCGGCGAGCTGGCACGGCGCTTGGAGCCGTTCGGCCTCGCGGACCGGGTGGCGGCGCTCGTGGTTCAACGTCCCAACAACGGACGGGGCTCTCCGGCGCCGGTCGAGGATGCGCTCGCGACTGCACTGCGCGAGGAGGCGGCTCCTGGGCTCGTCGCCTCCGCGGGGCCGCTGACGTGCGCGCTGGTGGCGGGGGTCGCCGAGCCGGAGCTGTTCGCGCTCGCCGAGCGGGTCGCGCGCAGGCTGTATGAGGGACTCGGACCCGGCCTCCGGGTGGGGGTCGGGCGAGCGGTGGCCGGCGAGCAGGCGCGGCGGAGCTTCCATGAGGGCAGGTGCGCGGTGGAAGCGCTCGCGCTCGGCGTCGTCGGCGAGCAAAACGGGTCAGGCCACGCGAACGGGACCGTGCGACTCGCTACATATAAGGACCTCGGCTCGTTCCAACTGCTGCTCTCGCTGCAGGAGGACGAGTCACTGAGACTGTTCTGTGATTCGATCCTCGGCCCAATCGAGGCCAGCGAGGGACACTACGGAGGTGAGCTGATGAGGTCGCTTGAAGCGTTTATCGAAGAGAACGGTCAGTGGGAGCGGGCCGCGAGACGGCTGTACTGCCACCGTCACACGCTCCGCTACCGGATCAAGCGCGTCGAGGACCTGACCGGCCGCAATCTCAACAGCGCCCGCGATCGGATCGAGTTCTGGCTGGCACTTCGGGGCCGGGAGCTGGTGGCATGAAGGTCGGCGTCCCAAGCGAGATCAAGACAGACGAGTACCGCGTCGCGCTGACGCCGGCCGGCGTGCGCGAGCTGGTGGACGCCGGCCACGAGGTCTACGTCCAGAGTGAGGCCGGCGAAGGCTCGGCTCTCACCGACGATGCGTACCGCGCGCAGGGCGCGACGATCTTGCCCGACGCCGACGCCGTGTTCGGCGAGGCGACGCTGATCGTCAAGGTCAAGGAGCCCCAGCCCGAAGAGGTCACGCGTCTCGAGCCGCGCCACACGCTGTTCACCTACCTGCACCTCGCCGCCGACGAGGCGCTGACGCGCGGCCTGATGGAGTCCGGCGCGACCTGCATCGCCTATGAGACGGTGGAGGACAGCCGCGGGAGGTTGCCGCTGCTCGCGCCGATGTCGGAGGTCGCCGGCAAGATCGCCACCCAGGCGGGCGCGTTCATGCTCGAGAAGCCGCTCGGCGGTCGCGGGATCCTGCTCGGCGGCGTGCCGGGGGTCGCGGCCGCGAACGTGATGGTGATCGGCGGCGGCGTGGTGGGGATGCACGCCGCGTTCGTCGCGGTCGGGATGGAAGCGACCGTGTACGTCTATGACCGCAACATCGACCGCCTGCGGGAGCTCGACATCGCGTTCGGCGGCCGGGCCGACACCTGTTTCGCGTCCACGCTCTCGATCGAGGAGCGCCTCCCCGATGTGGACCTCGTGATCGGCGCGGTGCTCGTCCACGGCGCGCTGGCGCCGCGCGTGATCACCCGTGACCAGCTCAAGCTGATGAAGCGTCACGCGGTGCTCGTCGACGTCTCGATCGACCAGGGCGGGTGCTTCGAGACATCGCACCCGACGACCCATAGCAACCCGACCTACGAGGTCGACGGGATCACGCACTACTGCGTCGCGAACATGCCGGGCGCGGTTCCGGTGACGTCGACGTTCGCGCTGACCAACGCGACGATGCCGTACGTGATCCATCTCGCCAACGCCGGCGTGCACGCGGCGACGGCCGACAACCCCGGGCTCAAGCTGGGCGTCAACGTCGCGGCCGGGGAAGTTACCTACGCGCCGGTGGCGCAGGCCGTCGGCGTCAAGTACGTGGATGTCGACGAGGCGCTCGCCGGGGTACCGGCATAGGCTTCGCGCCGCGGGAGCCCGTCTGCACGCGGACCGGCGGCCGAGCCGGCGTCGACCTGCCCGGCCGCCCCTGCTACCCTCTCGGGCCGCATGCCGACCACTAGTCAGCTGATCCGCAAAGGGCGCACGGCGCCCAAGAAGAAGCTCGCGACGCCGGGCCTGAAGTCGGGCAAGGGTCGCAAGAAGAAGGTCGCGGCGCCTCAGCGTCGTGGCGTCTGCACGCGCGTCTACACGACCACGCCCAAGAAGCCGAACTCGGCGCTGCGCAAGGTCGCCCGTGTGCGCCTCACCAACGGCATGGAGGTCGGTGCCTACATCCCGGGCGAGGGCCACAACCTGCAGGAGCACTCGGTCGTGCTCGTGCGCGGCGGCCGCGTCAAGGACCTGCCGGGTTTCCGCTACAAGGTGATTCGGGGCACGCTCGACGCCGCCGGCGTCGGCGAGCGCAAGAAGGCTCGCTCGCAGTACGGCGTGAAGAAGTAATGCCCCGCCGCGCAGCAGCTCAGGTCCGCCCGATCGATGCGGACCCCGTGTACCGCAATCGCCTCGTCCAGCAGGTCATCAACAAGGTGATGCTCGACGGCAAGAAGTCCACCGCCGAGAAGATCGTCTACGACGCGCTCGCGATCATCGGCGAGCGCAGCGGCAAGAACGCCGTTGAGCAGCTCGAGGCGGGCATCAAGGCGCTGACCCCGGTGCTCGAGGTCCGGCCCCGCCGTGTCGGCGGCGCCACCTACCAGGTGCCGGTCGAGGTTCCGGCCCGCCGCGCCCGCACGCTCGCGGTCCGCTGGCTGGTCCAGTTCGCCCGCGCCCGACGCGAGAAGACGATGTCCCAGCGGCTCGCCAACGAGCTGCTCGATGCCCAGCAGCAGCAGGGCAACGCGTTCAAGCGCAAGGACGACATCTATCGCATGGCGCAGGCCAACAAGGCCTTCGCCCACTACCGCTGGTAGACGTCCCGGGCGACCTCTCGGCGTCCGCCGGGCGGCGGGCGTCGGCGAAGCGGCTTACGGACGTGGTCCGACCGGTTCTCGCCGCGTGATGCGCGTGCGGGCTTCACCGCCGCGTTTTGTGGAAAAGTCAAATGACGCGCTGCGCTTTTCCGCGCTTGTCGCGCTGAGCACGCGTTTTGTGGAAACCCCGATCGGCGGCGCGCGATTTTCCACGTTTTGCACGGCCGGCGCTGACCGCCGGGCCCCCCCCAGGGCGGCTACTTGCTCCGGGGCGGCGCCGAGGCAGCGGTGGTGCTGCTGCTGCTCGCCGAGTACTGCACGCCCGCCGACTGAACGATCTGCGCGTCGAGGCAGGTCACCGGGTGATGCCTGCAGGCGGCGGTCACCGTCTGGGGCCGCGGCGGTGCGACCCGCTTGAGCACGGTGCCCTGGCTCGAGCGCCAGATCAGCGTGGGCTGCACCAGGGTCGAGCCCGTGGTGCCGGGGACGTGGACCGCGTAGACGTTGTTAACGACCGGGGTTGTCACCGCGCGCGCTGCGTGCCGCTGGGTCGCCGCGAAGCTGACCGTCACCGATGCGACGCCATCGGGGACGACGCCGCTGAACGTTCCCTGGCTGTTGGTCGCGGGCATTCCGGACTTGATCTGCGCCGCGGAGATCCCGCACTCCGAGCTGCCCGAGTTCCGCGACACAGTCGTCAGGCAGATCGTGTCGCGTGGCGCGTGCGCCGAGAGGCTTCGGTCACGCGCGATGAACATCGTCTGCAGCATGACCGTTGGCTGGCGCAGCGAGGCCGGGATGTGCGGAAGGTAGGCGCGCAGCGCCGCCAGCTGCATGTCGAAGCAGCGGTCCGACGGCAGCCATGACGAGCGGTCATAGCGCGCGGGGACGATGAAGTAGGCGACGCCGCCGGCCGACAAGGCGCGCCGCACGTAGCCCGCGTAGACATCGGGCGTCGCGGAAAGGTTGGCCGGGCTGAGCTTGTCGGCCGGTGTCGCTGGGCGGGTCAGGACGCCGAGCGTGGAGGTCAGCGCCGCGCTCGGCGTGCCGTGGATCAGCGACACGCCGGTCGGCGTGTCGACGTGGCAGGCCGGCGAGCGCATCGTCGCGCGCGTCGCGGCGGAGATGTAGGCAAGCTCGTGCTCGAGCTGCCGTTTTGGCGTCTTGGCGATGATCGCGCCGACGCCGCCGCTCGAGGGCGGGGTCGCGGATGGCGTCGGGCTGTGATGGCCGCGGTGGCCGAGCAGCACCAGCGCTCCTCCGACGACGACCAGCGCGACCAGAACGGCCGCCGCCACCGGCACGGCGCCGAGCCCGGCGTGCAGCCACGCGCGCCCGCGCCGGGGAGCGGGAGGGGGGTCCTCGCCGCCGGCCCGGACACGGGCGGCTGATCGCAGCTGCTCTTCGAGCTCATCGAAGAACGGACTCATCGTGCCTCCTCGATCTGGGCGCGCAGCGCGCGCAGTCCGCGACTGACGCGCTGACGCACCAGTAGCTCCGAGCACCGCATCTCGGCGGCGATCTCGGCGTAGGGCCGTTCGTCGACGACGCGGGCGAGCACCGCGTCGCGCTGGGTCGGCGGCAACGCACGCAAGGCGGCCTGCGCGGCCCCGGGATCCGCCAACTCCTCCACCCGCGCCAGCTCGGCATCATCGACCATCAACGGTGCGAGGGCCAGCCGCCTGCGCGCCTCATCTTCGACGCGTCCGCGCCGCCGGCTATCGGCGAGCTTGTGGGCGGCGATTCCGTACAGCCAGGCCAGGGCCGGGCGCTCGCCGGGACGGTAACGCTCGGCGGCCAGCAGCGCCGCCGCGAACACCTCGGCCGTCAGGTCGGCGGTCAGCTCCGGGTCGCCGGTCCGGCGCAGGAAGAACCCGAGCACGGCCGCGAGATGGCGCCGGTAGAAGGCCACGAATGCGTCTGGATCGCCGCTCGCGAACCGCGTCAGCAGGTCGTCGTCGTAGCTGGCTGTCGACACCATCACTCGTATCTCGCGTGAGCCACCGAGACTGTGACAGTTGGGCGCTCGCCAGGGCCGGCGCCCATGCCCACGCCCTGACGAAGAGGAAACGCGAGGGCTGCCTACCGCACGGGACCGGGGGCTGCGGCAGGACAACCCTCGCGTTCCCTTAATGTAACGAGCGCCCTGTTGGTAAACCTTAGAATTCGAAGAAGAAGTCAGGAAGCGGACCGGAACCCGGGGGCGGGGAGCTTGCGCGGCGCCTGTAGCAGCAGGCCGGCCACGGCCGTGATCAGCAGGACCACCGCGCCGAGCGTCTCCAGATAGAGGCCGGTGCTCGGGCTGGCGCTCGCGATCTTCAGGCCGGTCGCGAGGCTGCCGACGAGCCCGGTCGCCTGGGCGTCGGGCAGATCTCCGAGGAGGGCGATCAGGAGCGCCACGAGCCCCAGGACGCCGGTCGCCAGCAGCGCCAGGCGGTTCGCCGTGCGCCATACCTCGGCGGTGAGAAACAGGCACAGGAGCGCGACCGGGATCAGCGCGTAGCTGTGGTGCGAGCCGGTCTGGACGGTCTTCAGGGCGGCGCGGCTCGAGGCTGTGTGGATCTCAAACAGCGGCGTGAACTCGGCGACCAGCAGCAGCACTGAGCCGGCCATGCCACCCAGCAGCAACGCCCGTCTGATCGTCTTTGAAGAGTTTCCCGAACGGTCGCCGCGGCCCTTGTCGGGCCGGGGAAAATCGGGGTTTGGCGGCTTCTGGCCTCTGCTATATTCGGACTCCGCCTCGGGTCGGGAAGTATTCATCTGTGCCCGCTCCCGGGCGCGGAGGATCCAACCAATGGAGATGCCGACCCACTAGACAACCGCCCGTACCCGACAGGTGCGTCGTGAACGGGCCCTTTGGGCCCTTTTTCATGGCCGCGACCGGTCATCGGGAACTGCCCCAATCCCCACAGACTCATGCCACGTGCCTTCAGCCTCCAGAACACTCGCAACATCGGAATCATGGCGCACATCGACGCCGGTAAGACGACGACGACCGAGCGCATCCTCTATTACACCGGGCGGACCTACAAGATGGGTGAGGTTCACGAGGGCGCCGCGGTGATGGACTGGATGGCTCAGGAGCAGGAGCGCGGCATCACGATCACCTCGGCGGCGACCACCGCCGAGTGGAACGGTCACCGGATCAACATCATCGACACGCCAGGGCACGTCGACTTCACGGTCGAGGTCGAGCGCTCCCTGCGGGTGCTCGACGGTGCGATCGCGCTGTTTGACTCCGTCGCCGGTGTCGAGCCGCAGTCAGAGACAGTCTGGCGCCAGGCCGACAAGTACCGGGTGCCGCGGATCGCCTACATCAACAAGATGGACCGGATCGGCGCCGACTTCGAGCGCGGCGTGCAGACGATGATCGATCGTCTCGGCGCGCACCCGGTCCCGATCCAGCTTCCGATCGGCGCCGAGGCCGACTTCCGCGGGATCATCGACCTGGTCGAGAACCGGGCGATCATCTACAGGGACGAGCTCGGCAAGGAGCAGGAGATCGTCGAGATCCCGGCCGAGCTGGCCGAGCGGGCCGCGGCCGCCCGCGAGCACTTGCTCGAGGAGGTCTCGCAGTACGACGACGAGCTGCTCGAGATGATCCTCGAGGAGCAGGAGATCCCAGCGGCCCGTCTCAAGCAGGCGATTCGCACCGCCACCTTGGCGATCCAGCTGACCCCGGTGCTGTGCGGCTCGAGCTTCAAGAACAAGGGCGTCCAGCCCCTGCTCGACGCGGTGATCGACTACCTGCCGAGCCCGCTCGACGTGCCGCCGGTCGAGGGCATCGAGCCGAAGAAGGGCTCCGATGGCGTCGAGACCCAGCGCGAGGCCTCGGACGACGAGCCGTTCGCCGCGCTCGCGTTCAAGATCATGGCCGACCCCTACGTCGGCAAGCTGACCTACTTCCGTGTCTACTCGGGCAAGCTCGAGGCGGGCGCGCGCGTGCTGAACGTGAACACCGGCAGGACGGAGCGCATCGGCCGCATCCTGATGATGCATGCCAACGAGCGCGAGGAGGTCAAGGAGGTCTACGCGGGTGACATCGCCGCGGCCGTCGGCATCAAGCAGGTCGTGACCGGCGACACGCTCGCGGCGCCCGACCGCGCGATCAAACTCGAGACGATCGACTTCCCCGAGCCGGTGATCAAGGTGGCGATCGAGCCCAAAACGAAGGCCGACCAGGAGAAGATGTCGGTCGCGCTCGGCCGGCTGGCCGAGGAGGACCCGACCTTCCAGGTCCAGACCAACGAGGAGACCGGGCAGACCGAGATCTCCGGCATGGGCGAGTTGCATCTCGAGGTGCTGGTCGACCGGATGCTGCGCGAGTACAAGGTTGACGCCAACGTTGGCCGGCCCCAGGTCTCTTACCGCGAGACGATCCGCGGCACGGCCGAGAAGGTCGAGGGCCGCCTTGTGCGCCAGACCGGAGGCTCGGGCCAGTACGGGATCGTCTACATCAACGTCGAGCCCGCCCCAGGCGAGGGCTTTGACTTCATCAACAAGATCCGTGGCGGCTCGGTCCCAACAGAGTTCATTCCGGCGGTCGAGAAGGGCGTCGAGGACGCGATGGACAACGGGCCTCGCGCCGGCTATCCGCTGGTCGACGTCCGCGTGACGCTCGTCGACGGCAAGTACCACGACACCGACTCGTCGGAGATCGCTTTCCGGGTCGCCGGCTCGCTAGCTCTCAAGGCGGCCGTGGCACGGGCCAAGCCGGTCCTGCTCGAGCCCGTGTTCGCGGTCGAGGTCGTGACCCCCGAGGAGTTCATGGGCGACGTGATCGGCGATCTCAACCGCCGTCGCGGTCAGGTCAACGGGATGGAACAGCGCGGTAATGCGCAGGTCGTATCAGGCCACGTTCCACTGGCCGAGATGTTCGGCTACGCCACCGACCTGCGGTCCAACACGCAGGGCCGGGCCACGTACACGATGCAGTTCGATCGCTACGAAGAGGTCCCGCCCAACATCGCGCGCGAGATCAGCGGCGATGAAAAAGAAGCCGCCTGAGCCCCTAGCAGCAGCGGCAGACAGAAAACTTATATCCTGAATAGGTTCGTCCTGAGACGAACGCAAGCGAGAGAAGAAGGAGCGACACCAAAGTGGCGAAGGCCAAGTTCGAGCGCGACAAGCCCCATGTCAACGTCGGCACCATCGGTCACATCGACCATGGCAAGACGACGCTGACCGCCGCCATCACCAAGGTTCTCAACGAGAAGTTCGGTGGAACCGAGGTGCGGTCGTTCGAATCGATCGACAACGCTCCTGAGGAGAAGGCGCGTGGGATCACGATCGCGACCTCACACGTCGAGTACGAGACCCCCAATCGTCATTACGCGCACGTCGATTGCCCGGGTCACGCCGACTACGTCAAGAACATGATCACCGGCGCCGCGCAGATGGACGGCGCGATTCTGGTCGTCTCGGCGGCGGACGGCGCGATGCCGCAGACACGCGAGCACATCCTGCTCGCCCGTCAGGTCGGCGTGCCCTACATCGTTGTGTTCCTCAACAAGGCCGACATGGTCGATGACCCCGAGCTGCTCGAGCTCGTCGAGGTCGAGATCCGCGACCTGCTCTCGGAGTACGACTTCCCCGGCGACGACATCCCGTTCGTCACCGGTTCGGCGCTGAAGGCGCTCGAGGGTGACCAGGACGCCGAGGGCCAGATCCTCGAGCTCGCCGAGGCGCTCGACACCTACATCCCCGAGCCCGTCCGTGACCTCGACAAGCCGTACTTGATGCCGGTCGAGGACGTGTTCTCGATCACCGGCCGCGGTACGGTCGCGACCGGTCGCATCGAGCAGGGAATCATCAAGACCGGCGAGACGGTCGAGATCGTCGGCATCAAGGCGACCACGACGACCGTCGTGACCGGCGTCGAAATGTTCAAGAAGATCCTCGACGAGGGCCGCGCCGGCGACAACGTCGGTTGCCTGCTGCGCGGTACCAAGCGCGAGGAGATCGAGCGTGGCCAGGTGCTGTGCAAGCCCGGTTCGATCACGCCGCACACAAAGTTCAAGGCCGAGGTCTACGTCCTCAAGAAGGAGGAGGGCGGCCGTCACACGCCGTTCTTCACCGGGTATCGGCCGCAGTTCTACTTCCGCACGACCGACGTCACCGGAGTGGCCAACCTGCCCGAGGGCACGGAGATGGTCATGCCGGGTGACAACGTCCAGATGGAGATCGAGCTGATCCAGCCGATCGCCATGGACCAGGGTCTGCGGTTCGCGATCCGCGAGGGTGGCCGCACGGTCGGCTCGGGGGTCGTAACCGAAGTCATTCAATAGTTCTTGGGCGGCGGGCTCTCAGGCCCGCCGCCTGTTTTTTGTCAAACAGATACGACATGTGGGCGGCGCGGTCGTGGCCTCGAGTCCCGACCGCCCCGTTTGACTGCTAACCCGTGGCAACAATCGCTCAAAACAAAATCCGAATTCGCCTGAAGTCCTACGACCACACGGCGATTGAGACAGCGGCGAAAGAGATCGTCGAGACGGCTACGCGCACCGGCGCGACCGTCTCGGGGCCCGTGCCCCTGCCCACGGAGAAGAACGTGTACTGCGTGATCCGCTCGCCTTTCAAGGACAAGGACTCTCGCGAGCACTTCGAGATCCGCACCCACAAGCGACTAATCGACATCCACCAGCCGACGCCGAAGACGGTTGACTCGCTCCAGCGGCTCGATCACCTTCCGGCCGGCGTGGACATCGAGATCCGTCTCGCGTCGTAAGGGCATCCGATGGCCGCGATCCTCGCCAAGAAGCTCGGCATGACGCAGCGCTTTCTCGACGATGGCAAGGTCGAGCGCGTGACCGTCCTGGAGGCTGGACCGTGCCCGGTGACCGCGATTCGGACGCTCGAGCGCGACGGCTACGAAGCCGTTCAGCTCGCGTTCGGCGCCTGCAAGGAGAAGTCGATCACCAAGGCCGAACTCGGCCACCTGAAGAAGGCCGACGCGTCCGCGCATCGCCATGTGGTCGAGTTCCGTGACGAGGCCGGCGAGCTGCTCGTCGGCGAGACCGTGACCGCCGATGCATTCGAGGTCGGGCAGCGCGTGAAGGTCTCGGGGACCGCCAAGGGCAAGGGCTTTCAAGGCACGATCCGCCGCCACAACTTCAAGAGCGGCCCCAAGAGCCACGGCTCGCACAACGTGCGCGCGCCGGGATCGATCGGTGCGTCCGCGACGCCCTCGCGCGTGTTCAAGGGAATTCGCGGCCCTGGCCGGATGGGCGGTGGCCGGATCACCCAGCGCGGTCTGACCGTGGTCGAGATCCTCCCGGCCCAGAACCTGCTGCTCGTGCGCGGCGCGGTTCCCGGCCCGAAGGGCGGCACCGTGGAGGTGCGGACCGATGCCTAGGACCGCCCCCAAGCTCGGCGGCGGCGAGCAGGCGCTCGACGGCGTCGCGTTCGAGGCCCGCTTCAACATGGCGCTCGTTCACGAGACCGTCCGGGCGGAGCTCAGCGCCCGCCGCCAGGGCACCGCGTCCACCAAGACTCGCGGCCAGGTCTCCGGCGGTGGCGCAAAGCCATGGCGCCAAAAGGGCACCGGCCGCGCCCGCGCCGGCTCGACGCGCTCGCCCATATGGGCCGGCGGCGGCACCGTGTTCGGGCCGACGCCGCGCCACTACACCGTCAAGGTCAACCGCAAGGCACGCCGCGCGGCGCTGCGCAGCGCACTCTCGGTGCACGCCGAGCGCGAGTCGCTCGCGGTGTTCGATGCGGCCACGTTCGAGCAGCCGGCCACCAGCCAGGCTGCGGACCTGTTGCTCGACTGGGAGGCGCCGACCCCGACGCTCGTGCTGCTCGCCGAGAGCGAGGAGGCCGCCGGCAAGTCGTTTCGCAACCTGGTCAAGGTGTCCGTGATGCCGGTGGCCAACGCCGGCGTGGCCGACGTGATCGGCGCCGCCTCGCTGTTGGTCTCCGAGGCCGCGCTACCCGAGCTCACCGCTCGTGCGAGCGGAGCCGGCGAGGAGGTGGAGGACTGATGGACCCCAGTCAGGTCGTCATCCGACCGGTCGTCTCGGAGAAGTCATTCGTGCTCGCCGAGGCCGGCAAGTACACGTTCCGCGTCAACGATCGGGCGCACAAGACCCAGATCCGGCAGGCGGTCGAGCAGCTGTTCGACGTCAAGGTCGTCGGTGTCCGGACCGCATACGTCAAGAGCAAGCCCAAGCGTCGCGGCCAGACCGCGGGGCGCACCCGGCGGTGGAAGAAGGCGATCGTGCAGGTGCGGCCCGGTGACTCGATCCCGATCTTCCAAGCATTTGAGGGGCAGGAGTAATGCCGATCCGTAAGCCGAAGCCAACCTCCCCGGGACGGCGATTCGTCACCTATCCGGACTACGCCGAGGTGACGCGCTCCGAGCCGGAGAAGTCACTCACCGAGGGACTGAAGAAGTCCGGTGGGCGCAACGCGCACGGCCGCAAGACCGCGCGGCACCGGGGCGGCGGCGCCAAGCGCCTGTACCGCAAGATCGACTTCAAGCGGCGCAAGGACGGGATCCCGGCGAAGGTCGCGCAGATCGAGTACGACCCGAACCGCTCGGCCTACATCGCGCTGCTGCACTACGCCGACGGCGAGAAGAGCTACATCCTCGCGCCGCAGCGGCTGCGCGTCGGCGCCACCGTGCAGTCTGGCGACACCGCCGACATTCGGGTCGGCAACAGCCTGCCGCTCGCCAACATGCCTCCGGGCACGGTCGTGCACAACGTCGAGCTGACGCCCGGCCGGGGTGGCCAGCTGGCGCGCTCGGCCGGCACCGGCGTGCAGCTGCTCGCCAAGGACGGCGATTACGCGACCCTGCGCCTGCCGTCGGGCGAGATGCGGATGGTCCGCGCCGAGTGCCGGGCGACGATCGGCACGATCGGGAACTCCGACCACCAGAACGTGAAGATCGGCAAGGCCGGCCGCAATCGCCACATGGGCGTGCGGCCGCAGACGCGCGGCACCGCGATGAACCCCGTCGACCACCCGCACGGCGGCGGCGAGGGCTCGACCACGCCGGGCCGACATCCCGTCACCCCCTGGGGCGTGCCGACCCTGGGCTACCGCACTCGTAAGAAGGGCAAGAAGTCTGACCAGTACATCGTGCGCGGTCGGAGAAGGGGTAAGAAGCGATGAGCCGTTCGAGCAAGAAGGGGCCGTTCGTCCAGGAGCGGCTGATGGACCGGATCGAGGCGATGAACGCCTCGGGCGAGAAGCGCATGCTCAGGACGTGGTCACGCACGTCGACGATCTTCCCCGAGATGGTGGGTCACACGATCGCTGTCCACGACGGGCGCAAGCACGTCCCGGTCTTCATTTCCGAGTCAATGGTAGGTCACAAGCTTGGGGAGTTCGCGCCGACGCGGCTCTACCGCGGGCACGCCGGAACCGGTAAGAGACGATGACCGAAGAGCGCGACAACGTCGAGCCGACCGAGGACGCGCCCACGTCTGAAACCGGGGGCTCGGCGGAGCCCGATTCGGCAGCTGCGGACGAAACGACGCGACCGGTTTCAGCCGAGGACGCGACCTCGACGGCTGCGGAGTCAGCGACCGATGACGACACCACGGCCGATGCCTCCGAGCACGACGCGACTCCCCAGCTTGATGAGGAGGCGCCGGAGCCCGACGCCGACGACGAGGACGAAGAGTCCGACGCCGACGACGAGGACGACGAGGACGAGGAGTCCGAGGACGAGGACGAGAGGATGACGAGGAGCTGAAGGGGAGCCTGAGGGCGGGGCTCCGGCTGCTCCGAAGCGGCGTCGGCGGGGCCCGCGGCGCAAGGCCGCTGAGCCCGAGGCGGAGAAGCCGGCGCAGGCGGCGCCGCGGAGGCGACGGAGCCGGCGCGATCCCGATCTGCCGCCGCCGGTCGTCCGGGCGCAGGCCAAGTACGTCCGCTCGTCGGCGCGCAAGGCGCGCCTGGTGTGTGACCACATCCGCGGCAAGTCGGTTGACGAGGCGCGAGCTATCCTGGCTCTTACGCCGCGGGCGATCGCGCGCGATTGGAGCAAATTGCTCGAGTCGGCGGTCGCGAACGCTGAGAACAATCACGAGCTCGTCGGCGAGGACCTCTACATCAAGGCCGTGCACGCGGATGAGGGCCCGACTATCAAGCGGTTCAGGCCGCGCGCAATGGGGCGCGCGACGAAGATCCGTAAACGGACAAGCCATCTGACGATCCTGCTCGAACCGAAGGACTGACAGAGAAAACATGGGTCAAAAAGTTCATCCAGAGTCGATCCGCGTGGGCTACATCCACGATTGGAAGTCGAACTGGTTCAACGAGCGCAACTTCGCCGACTACCTGCACGAGGACACGCAGATCCGCGAGCACATCGTCGGCAGGCTGTCGCATGCCGGCCTGTCCGACATCACGATTCGCAAGAACCCGACCGAGGTCGAGGTGAACATCCACACCGCGCGCCCCGGGATCGTGATCGGCAAGTCGGGCTCCGAGGTCGACCAGCTCCGGCGTGACCTGCATCGGATCACCAACAAGCAGGTCAAGGTCAACATCCTCGAGATCAAGCGGCCCGAGCTCGACGCGCGTCTCGTCGCACAGTCGATCGCCGAACAGCTCCAGAACCGCGTCGCCTTCCGCCGCGCGATGAAGCGCGCGCTGACGAGCGCGATGCGCTCCGGCGCCAAGGGCGTCAAGGTCCAGGTCTCCGGGCGCCTCGGCGGCGCCGAGATGGCGCGGACCGAGGGCTACTCCGATGGCCGCGTACCGCTGCACACGCTGCGCGCCGACATCGACTATGGCTTCCACGAGGCGCGCACCACCTTCGGGCGGATCGGCGTCAAGTGCTGGATCAACAAGGGCGAGATCATGCCCGAGGGCTACACCGGCGCCGATCTGACGATCATGGACGAGCCGTCGCCCCAGGCCCCCGAGCGTGGCGGCCGTGACGGACGCTCCGGACGCGACGGGCGCGGCGGTGGCCGTGGCGGCGGTCCGGGTGGTGGCCGTGGCGGCGGTCCGGGCGGCCGTGGCGGTGGTCCGGGCGGTGGCCGTGGCGGCCAGGGTGGCCGCGGTGGCGGTCCGGGTGGTCGTGGCGGCTTCGGTGGCAGCGGCGGTTCAGGTGGCCGCGGCGGTGGTCCCGGTGGCGGTGGTCCGGGTGGCCGTGGCGGCGGTCCAGGTGGCCGTGGCGGCGGACCCGGCGGCGGTGGTCCGGGTGGCCGTGGCGGTGGTCCGGGTGGCAGTCCGGGTGGCCGTGGCGGTGGTCCGGGTGGTGGCCGTGGCGGTCAGAGTGGCCGCGGTGGCGGTCCGGGTGGCCGTGGCGGCGGTCCCGGTGGTGGCAGTCGTGGCCCGCGCGGTGGGCGCGGCGGCGGCGACGGCGGAAACGCACCTTCAGGCGGAGGCGGCGGTAACTGATGCTGTCTCCGAAGCGCGTCAAGCATCGCAAGCAGCACCGTGGCCGTCGGGGCGGGCTCTCGCGCGGACAGACCAAGGTCCAGTTCGGCGAGTACGGGCTCAAGACGCTCGACGCCGGGTGGCTGACCAACCGCCAGATCGAGGCTGCTCGAATCGCGATGACTCGCAAGATCAAGCGCGGCGGAAAGGTCTGGATCAACGTCTATCCCGACAAGCCGTTCACCAAGAAGCCGGCCGAGACGCGGATGGGTTCGGGGAAGGGCTCACCCGAGGGGTGGGTCGCGGTCGTCAAGCCCGGACGCGTGATGTTCGAGCTGGCGGGCGTCTCCGAGGAGCTGGCGCGTGAGGCGATGCGGCTCGCCGGTCACAAGCTTCCCGTCCGGACCAAGTTCGTCATGCGAGAGGACGGCTGACGATGCGCTCCTCCGAACTGCGTGACCTGAGCAACACCGAGCTCGGCGAGCACATAGCCACCACGCGCCGTGACCTGTTCGGGCTGCGCTTCCAGCACGCGACCGGCGAGCTTGACAACACTGCGGGCCTGGCGCGCGCCAAGCGCGAGGTCGCCCGCGCGCTGACCGTCCAGCGCGAACGCGAGATTGACTCCCTTACCGACGAGGCCGAGCAAGGCTGACCAAGATGGCTGAAGAAGAGACCAACGACACAACTGAACAGACGCCGGGCGCAGTACAACCGGCCGCCGATCCGCAGACCGCAGCGCCCGCCGCGACCGCGGCTGCGTCCGCAGCGCCGGGCGGGCCCCAGGAGGTCCTGGCGCCCAAGGAGCGCCGGCGCCGCAGCCGCGCCGCCAAGGCGGCCAAGGTCAAGTCACGGCCTTCGCGCACGCCCGAGGAGCGCCACGCCGAGCGCGTCGCCGTGCGCCGCCAAAAGGCCGAACTCCGTCGCGCCGGACGGGCCAAGGCAAAGGCCAAGGCGTCGCACACGCACGCCGAGCCGACCCCACCACGTGAGCACGTCGAAGGCGTCCAGAAGATCCGCCAGGGCATCGTCGTCTCCGACAAGGCCGACAAGACGATCACCGTCCGGATCGACACCGCTCGGCGTCACCGCCGTTACAAGAAGATCGTTCGCACCTCGCGCACGCTGCACGCGCACGATGAGCGCAACGACGCCAACATCGGCGACACCGTGATCGTCCGCGAGGCGCGCCCGCTGTCGCGGACCAAGCGCTGGCGGCTGGTCCAGGTCGTGGAGCGAGCGAAATGATCCAGAACGAGACCAGGTTGCGCGTCGCCGACAACACCGGTGCGCGGGAGATCCTCGTGATCCGTGTTCGCGGAGGCTCCAAGCGGCGCTATGCCGGCGTCGGGGACACGATCGTCGCGACCGTCAAGACAGCGAGCCCCCAGGGCTCGGTCAAGAAGGGCGAGGTCGTGACGGCGGTCGTGGTGCGGACGCGCAAGTCCTACGGACGCCAGGACGGCACCTACATCGCCTTCGACGAGAACGCGGCGGTCCTGATCGACGCCCAGGGAGCTCCGCGCGGCACGCGTATCTTCGGACCGGTCGCACGAGAGCTGCGGGAGCGCAACTTCATGCGGATCGTCTCGCTGGCCCCGGAGGTCTTGTAATGGCGCACCGGATCAAGACCGACGACGAGGTGATGGTGATCGGCGGCAAGGACCGCGGCAAGCGCGGCAAGGTGCTGCGCGTCGAGCCCAAGAAGGATCGCCTCTACGTGGAGGGCCTCAACATCATCAAGCGCCACCAGCGTCCGACGCAGAGCACCAGGGCTCAGCAGACGGGCGGCGTGATCGAGAAGGAAGGCCCGATCCACATTTCCAACGTGATGCTGATCGACCCGCAGGACGACAAGCCGACGCGGGTCGGGATCGAGTACGAGGACGGCAAGCGGCTGCGAGTCAGCAAGCGCACCGGAGCGAGACTGGACTAGGTAGATGGCTACGGCAAGGCTCAAGACCAGATACATCGAGGAGATCCGCCCGGCGCTGATCGAGCGCTTCGGATACTCGAGCGTGATGCAGGCCCCCCGGATCGAGAAGGTCACGGTCAACATGGGCTGCGGCGACGCCAAGCAGGACTCCAAGGTCCTCGAGGCCGCGACCGAGCAGCTGGCGACGATCACCGGCCAGCGTCCCAACATCCGCCGCGCGCGCAAGTCGATCGCGCAGTTCAAGGTCCGCGAGGGGATGCCCGTGGGCGTCGCGGTGACGCTGCGCGGCGAGCGCTCGTACGAGTTCCTGGACCGTCTGATGTCGGTCGCGATTCCACGGATCCGCGACTTCCGCGGACTCAATCCGCGCGCGTTCGACGGGCGGGGCAATTACACGCTCGGCGTCCGCGAGCAGATCATCTTTCCCGAGGTCGACTACGACGAGATCGATCAGATCCGCGGCCTCGACATCACCATTACGACCACGGCGGCCAGCGATGAGGAGTCATTCGCACTGCTCGAGGCGTTCGGCATGCCATTCTCGAGGGATGGCCGGCGCCCCGGGGCCTCGGGTAACGGCGCCTAGACAGGATTAGAAGGAGCACATGGCAAAGCTTTCACAGCGAGTCCGCCAGCAGCGGACGCCGAAGTACAAGACCAGGGGCTACACGCGCTGTCGCCGGTGCGGCCGCGCGCGCGCCGTATACCGCAAGTTCGGCATCTGCCGGATCTGCCTGCGCGAGCTGGCCCACAACGGCTACGTGCCCGGGATGACGAAGTCGAGCTGGTAATGAGCGCAGCGAATGGTTACTGCGGGCTGGATGCTCGCAGACAGCATCAAAAGCGCCGACCGGATGGAGGCAAGGGGAGGTACCCATGTCGATGACCGACCCGATAGCCGACTTCCTGACCCGCCTGCGCAACGGCGCCAAGGCGCAGCATCACGACGTCGCGATCCCGTCGTCGAAGCTCAAGCGCGAGCTGGCACGGATCCTCAAGGAGCAGGGCTACATCGAGGGTTACACGATCCAACCGCCCGTCCCTGACCGTCCCGGCGAGCAGATCACGATCACGCTCAAGTACACAACTGACCGTAAGCCGGTGATCAGCGGGCTCGAGCGCGTCTCGCGCCCCGGCCAGCGGACCTACGTCGACCATGGCCACATCCCCCGCATCCAAGGTGGCATGGGGACCGCGATCATCTCGACCTCGAAGGGCGTCATGACCGGCCACGAGGCCCGTCAGCAGGGCGTCGGTGGCGAAGTAGTAGCGAGGGTCTGGTAAGGCCTCTAAGACGATGTCGAGAATCGGACGACAGCCAATCCCGGTGCCCGCCGGCGTCACGGTCGCGATCGAGCCCGAGCGCGTGATCGTCAACGGCCCCAAGGGCGAGCTCTCCGAGCGCATCAACCGTGACATCACCGTCGAACAGGTGGGCGATGAGGTGGTGGTGAAGCGCCCGACCGATCGGGGCGAGCACCGCGCGCTGCACGGCCTGACGCGGACGCTGGTCGCCAACATGGTCCAGGGCGTTACCAACGGTTTCGAAAAGCGCCTCGAGATCCAGGGCGTCGGGTACCGCGCGCAACTTCGTGGGCGCGACCTCGAGCTCGCGCTCGGCTATTCGCACCCGGTGTCGGTCAAGGCGCCGGAGGGGATCGAGTTCGAGGTCCCACAGCCGACCCGGGTTGTCGTCCGGGGCGCCTCCAAGCAGCAGGTCGGCGAGATCGCCGCGTACATCCGCAAGCAGCGCAAGCCTGAGCCGTACAAGGGCAAGGGGATTCGCTACGAGGGTGAGTACGTCGCCCGGAAGGTGGGTAAGCGCGCATGACCGTTTTGACCAAGCCGCAGCGTCGGCTACGCCGCCGTCGCCGCGTCCGGGCTCGGATCCACGGCACCGCAGAGCGCCCGCGGATCTCCGTGTTCCGCTCCAACCGGGGCATCTTTGCCCAGGCCGTCGACGATGACAGCGGCCATACGCTGGCCGCGGTCAACTGGACCGAGGCGGATCTGCGCAAGCTCACCGGATCAGAGCAGGCCCGCAAGGCGGGCAGCCTGCTCGCCGAGCGTGCCAAGGCCGCCGGCATCGAGACCGCCGTCTTCGATCGCGGCGGTTATCAGTACCACGGGCGCGTGAAGGCGTTCGCCGACGGCGCCCGTGAGGGCGGACTGAGTTTCTGAGCCCGCTACCCTGAGCTTTTCATGGCCCGAGATAGAACAGTTTCAGCTGCCGGTCTAGACCTCCAGGAACGCGTGGTCGAGATCAACCGCGTCGCGAAGGTCGTCAAGGGCGGCCGGCGCTTCTCGTTCACGGCGTTGGTCGTCGTCGGTGACGAGCGCGAGGTCGTCGGGATCGGCTACGGCAAGGCCAACGAGGTCCCGGTCGCGATCCAGAAGGGCGTCGAACGCGCGAAGAAGAACCTCTACCGCGTCCCCAAGCACGGCTCGACGATCACCCACCAGGTGACCGGCGTGTTCGGCGCCGGTCGCGTGTTCCTCAAGCCGGCCGCCCCAGGTACCGGCGTGATCGCCGGTGGCGGCGTGCGCGCGGTGCTCGAGCTGGCAGGGATTCATGACATCTTGAGCAAGAGCCTGGGCTCCCAGAACCCGATCAACCTCGTCAAGGCGACGATGGCGGGGCTCGAGTCACTCCGCACCCCCGACGAGGTCGCCGAGCTGCGCGGCCTGTCGATCAACCAGGTGCTCGGTCTGACCAATGAGAGAAGCGATGGCGCGGCCGCCGAGTCAAACGGCGCCGCCAACGGCGTTGCCACTGAGGTCGAACCGCCCGCCGACGCGCCTGTCGAGGGCTGATGAGCACGCTTCGCGTCACCCAGCGCAAATCCCGCAACGGCTGTGACAAGCGCCAGCTCGCGACCCTCCGTTCGCTCGGCCTGCGCCGGATCGGGCACACCGTCGAGGTGACCGACTCGCCGCAGATCCGGGGCATGATCCACAAGGTCCGCCACCTGGTCGAGGTGGAAGGGTCATGAGCGCGACCGACGAGCAGCGCGAGGAGCGCGAGCCCGACGGGCGCGACCGGATCGGCCTGCACAACCTGCGCCCCACCCCGGGATCGCGCCGGCCGCGCAAGCGGATCGGCCGTGGTGAAGGCTCGGGCACGGGCAAGACCTCCGGTCGCGGCCAGAAGGGCTGGGGATCGCGCTCCGGCGCCAAGAAGCGTGCGCGCTTTGAGGGCGGCCAGAACCCGATCCACATGCGGATGCGCAAGCTGCGCGGCCCGCACATGAAGAAGTCGATGCCGTTCGAGCCGTTCAGGACCCATACGCAGCCGGTCAACCTGGCCGATCTCGAGGCGCGATTCGAGGCCGGCGACGCGGTCACGCCCGAGGCACTCGGCGCGAAGGGGTTGGCGACGCGCAAAAATGTTCCTGTGAAGATCCTCGCCAAAGGGCAGGTCACGAAGGCGCTCACAGTTCACGCGCACGGCTTCAGCCGCGCGGCCCGCGAACAGATCGAGGCCGCCGGCGGCACCTGCCAGCAGATCGAGGACTGAGGCCGGCCCATGATTGCCACCATCTTCGGGGCATTCAGGGTCGCCGACATCCGCAAGAAGATCCTGTTCACGGCCGCCATCCTGGCGCTGTACAGGCTCGGCACGCACATCCCCGCTCCGGGCATCTCCGAGAGCGCGGCGAACCAGATTCAAAAGAGCCTCGGCAGCAGCGGCATCTTCGGGCTGCTGAACCTGTTCTCCGGCGGCGGGCTCGGGCGGATCGCGATCTTCGCGCTCGGGATCATGCCCTACATCACGGCGTCGATCATCCTGCAGCTGCTGCAGGTGGTCGTGCCCTCGCTCGAGAAGCTGTCAAAGGAGGGCGAGGTCGGCCAGGCGCGGATCACGCAGTACACGCGCTACCTCACCGTCGGTCTGGCGTTCGCGCAGTCGATCGGCTACGTGTTCCTGTTCCGCAGCTTCGAGAAGACCGCCGGTGTCTCGCTGATCGCCAACTTCACGCTGTTCAAGGTCTTCTTGATCGTGCTGGCGCTGACCGCCGGAACGGTGCTGCTGATGTGGATGGGCGAGCTGATCACCCAGCGCGGGATCGGCAACGGGATCTCGCTGCTGATCTTCGCCAGCATCGTGTCGCGGATCCCGAGCGGGGTGCAGTCCTGGTGGAACAACCCCGACCAGGTGTTCCGCGTGATCATGCCGTTCATCGCGCTCGGCGTCGTCGCGGCGGTCGTGTTCGTGCAGGAGGGCCAGCGCCGGATCCCGATCCAGTACGCCAAGCGCGTGATCGGCCGGCGGATGACCCAGGGCGGGCAGACCTACCTGCCGCTGCGGGTCAACATGGCCGGCGTGATCCCGGTCATCTTCGCCGCCAGCGTGATGGCGATTCCGCCGACGATCGGCCAGCTGATCGGCCAGAACCGCAAGGGCTTCGCGACCAACCTGGCGACCTTCTTCAGCCCGCAGAGCTGGCACTACGTGCTCGGCGAGAGCATCTTCATCATCCTGTTCACGTACTTCTACACGGCGGTCACGTTCAACCCCGTCGACCAGGCCGACAACCTCAAGAAGTTCGGGGGCTTCATCCCGGGGGTGAGGCCAGGCAGGCCGACGGCCGAGTTCCTGGACCGGATCCTGGCGCGCCTGACGTTCCCGGGAGCGCTGTTCCTGGCCGCGATCGCGGCGCTGCCGACGGTCCTGATCAACCAGACCAACGCCAACTTCTTCTTCGGCGGCACCTCGATCCTGATCGTGATCGGCGTGGCGCTGGACACGATGAAGCAACTCGAAGCGCAGCTGATGATGCGCAACTACGAGGGCTTCTTAAAGTAGCCCGGGTGAGGGCCACTCCAGTCGTGCCCCTCTCGGCCCGCGCCGGACAAGCTCGGGCCCCCGTCATGCCCCGACCGGATACAGTTGACCGGTGGCAGAGCTAAACCTGATTCTGTTCGGCCCGCCGGGCGCGGGCAAGGGGACGCAGGCCGCCCGCCTGCAGGACGATTTCCAGCTTCCGTTCATCTCGACCGGCGACATGCTGCGCGCGAACGTCAAGCAGGAGACCGCGCTCGGCCGCCAGGCCAAGGCGTACATGGACGCCGGCGATCTGGTCCCGGACGATCTGATCGTCGCGATGGCCGGCGAGCGCCTCCAGGATGACGACGCCGAGGACGGGTTCATCCTCGATGGTTTCCCGCGCACGCTCGACCAGGCCGCGGCGCTCGACAAGCAGCTCTCCGAGCTCGCGCGCAGGGTGACCGCGGTGCTGCTGATCGACGTGCCCGACGAGGAGGTCATCCGCCGCCTCTCGGGCCGGCGCGTGTGCGTCAAGTCCGGCCACAACTACCACGTCGAGTTCGACCCGCCCAAGCACGAGGGCGTCTGCGACCAGGACGGATCGCGTCTGATCCAGCGCGACGATGACAAGCCCGACGTGATCGAGAACCGGCTGCACGTCTATCACGAGCAGACCGAGCCGCTGGTCGCCTACTACGACGATCAGGGTCTGCTGCGCCGGATTGACGGAACGCGCCCCGCGACCGAGGTCCATGACCACATCCGCGCCGTGATCGCGACCCTCCGGCTCGAGGAGAACGTGTGATCATCAAGAAGAGTCCCGAGCAGATCGACCGGATGGCGGCGGCCGGCGAGATCCTGGTGCGCACGATGAACCTGCTCGCCGGCAAGGTGCGTCCCGGCGTGACCACCAAGGACCTCGACGAGGCGGCTGAGCGTTTCATCCGCTCCCAGGGGGCGACCCCCGCGTTCAAGGGCTACCGGGGATTCCCGGGCTCGATCTGCGCCTCGCCCAACTCGATGATCGTGCACGGCATCCCGGGCCCCTACAAGCTCGACCGGGGCGACATCCTCTCGATCGACATCGGCGTCGTGTTCGACGGCTGGGTCGCGGATGCCGCGCGCACGTTCCCGGTCGGCCCGATCTCGCCGGTCGCCAGCAAGCTGCTGGCGACGACCGAGGAATCGCTGTTCGCGGCCGTGCGCGAGTGCCGTCCGGGCAACAGGCTCGGGGACGTCTCGCACGCCGTGCAAGAGCACGTCGAGGCGGCCGGGCTGTCAGTCGTGCGCTCGCTCGTCGGCCATGGGATCGGGCGTGAGATGCACGAGGAGCCCCAGATCCCCAACTACGGGACGCCCGGGACCGGCGTGTTGCTCGAGGAGGGCATGGTGCTCGCCGTCGAGCCGATGGTCACGGCCGGGCGCCACGGGGTCCGCGTCGGCGAGGACCACTGGTCGATCTACTCCCAGGACGGGTCGCTGGCCGCGCACTTCGAGTTCACGGTGGCGATCACGGCTGACGGACCGCGGGTCCTGACTCCCTGGCACGAGGCCAAGGGCGGTCGGGCCGCTGCCTGACACGTGATTCGGGTGCTCGACGGCGCCCGACACCCGGGCAGGACCTTCGCAGCGCCCCTGCTAACATCCCCCGGTGCGCCTGCAGCGCGACCATGACGCGCTGCGTGTGCTCCTCGACGAGGTAGCGGCGACTGCACCGGTCTCCAGAGCCTCGTCGAAGGTACCACTTAATTGTTCCCACGACGAGAGCGAAGCGAGCGTGAAAGTACGACCGTCGGTCAAACCGATGTGCGAGAAGTGCAAGATCATCCGCCGCAACGGGCGGGTGCTCGTGATCTGCTCGAATCCACGTCACAAGCAGCGACAGGGTTGAGGGATGGCGCGAATCTCCGGAGTTAATATCCCCCTCAACAAGCGAGTCGAGATCGGGCTGACCTACATCTACGGGATCGGCCGCTCGACCTCGAACGAGCTGCTCGCGAAGGTCGGAGTCGAGCCCGATCGCAAAGTCCGTGACCTCACCGAGGACGAAGTCGTCCAGCTGCGCGAGCTGATCGACGGAAACCTGACGGTCGAGGGAGACCTGCGCCGTGAGCGGTCGCAGGCGATCAAGCGTCTGCAGGAGATCGGCTCCTACCGCGGCCTGCGCCACCGGCGTGGCTTGCCGGTCCGTGGCCAGAACACGAAGACCAACGCGCGCACCCGCAAGGGTCCGAAGCGGATGCAGGTGGCGGGCAAGAAGAAGGCAGCCAAGAAGTAATGCCGGCCCCGAGAAGACCACAGCGCGGCCGACGCCGCGTGCGCAAGAACATCCCGATCGGACAGGCGCACATCAAGACCTCGTTCAACAACACGATCGTGTCGCTGAGCGACCGTGAGGGCAACGTGATCGCCTGGGAGTCGGCAGGCGGCGCGGGTTTCAAGGGCTCGCGCAAGTCGACTCCGTTCGCGGCTCAGGTGACCGCCGACGCCGCCGCCCGCAAGGGCATCGAGCACGGCCTGCAGAAGGTCGAGGTGTTCGTCAAGGGCCCCGGGTCCGGTCGCGAGACCGCGATCCGCTCGCTCCAGGCGGCCGGGCTCGAGGTGACCGGCGTCAAGGACGTCACGCCGCAGGCACACAACGGGTGCCGCCCCAGAAAGCGCAGGCGCGTCTAATGGCACGTGACACATCCGCGCAGTGCAAGCAGTGCCGCCGCGAGGGCCAGAAGCTCTTTCTCAAGGGCGAGCGCTGCCTGACCGACAAATGCGGCGTCGAGCGGCGCTCGTACCCGCCGGGTGATCACGGCCGCGGCCGTCAGAAGCAGAGCGAGTACCGTGTTCAGCTGCGCGAAAAGCAGAAGGCGCGGCGCTATTACGGCGTGCTCGAGAAGCAGTTCCAGAACTACTACGAGAAGGCTTCGCGCCAGCAGGGAGTGACCGGCGAGAACCTGCTGCGGATGCTCGAGTGCCGCTTCGACAACGTGCTCGTGCGGCTCGGGTTCGCCGCCTCGCGGCGGCAGGCCCGTCAGCTGATCTTGCACGGTCACTGGACCGTGAATGGCCGTCGCGTGAACATCCCGAGCTACCAGCTGCGGGATAACGACGTGATCGCGGTCCACCCGCGCTCCTCGGCGAGCCAGGTGATCCGTGACGCGACCGAGTTGACCGGGCAGGTTCCGGCGTGGCTCCAGGCCGATCACGACTCGCTGACGGCGAAGGTGCTGCGCAAGCCCGAGCGACGCGAGATCGCCGCGCCGGTGCAGGAACAGCTGATCGTCGAGCTGTACTCGAAGTAGCGACGAGACTTAGCCGCGCCCGGTCACAAAGCCTGGCGCGGCGCCGAAAGCCGCCCCGAGGCGGCCACAAAGCAACGATGTTAGGAACGTGAGATGCTTGATTTCCAAGTCCCCCGAATCTCGAGCGAGTCTGTTGACGACACTCGTGGCTCGTTCACCATCGAGCCCTTGGACCGGGGTTTCGGCTACACCTTTGGGAATTCACTGAGGCGTGTTCTGCTCTCGTCGCTGGCGGGCGCGGCCGTGACCAGTGTCCGGATCGAGGGCGTCGCGCACGAGTTCTCCACGATCCGCGGCGTCAAGGAGGACGTCACTGACATCGTCCTGAACCTGAAGGGCATCGTCTGCCGGATGCACAGTGACGCGACCGAGATCGAGGCGCCGCTGGTCGTCACCGGTCCGGGTGACATCACCGCCAAGGACATCGACCTGCCCTCGGGTGTCGAGATCCTCAACCCGGATGCGCACATCGCGACACTCGAGAAGAAGACCAAGCTCGAGGTCTACCTGACGATCGGTCGTGGCCGCGGCTACCGTCCGGCGGAGGAGAACAAGTCGCCCGACCAGCCGATCGGCGTGATCCCGATCGACTCGATCTTCTCGCCGGTGCGGCGCGTTGCCTACAACGTCGAGCAGGCGCGTGTCGGCCAGAAGACCGACTTCGACAAGCTCACGCTTGACATCGAGACCGACGGCTCGATCGATCCGCACGCCGCGCTCCGCGAGGCGGCCGAGATCCTGATCTCGCAGCTGGCGATCTTCACCGACGCCGACCGGGTGGTCGAGATCCGCGATGGTGCCGTCGGAGCGCCCGGGCTTGACCCCGCGCTCGTCGGTACCGGCCAGGTCGGCGCCAACTCGCGCCCTCCGAACGCGATGGACGACATCCTGATCGAGGAGCTCGAGCTCGGTGTGCGCTCGTACAACTGCCTCAAGCGCGCCGGCATCCAGACCGTCGGCGATCTCGTCTCCAAGACCGAGGGCGAGCTCAACGCGATCCCGAACTTCGGCAAGAAGTCGATCGACGAGGTGATCGAGACCCTGCACGCGCGCGGGCTCGCGCTCCGCGATGATTAGTGCCTGACCATGCGCCACCAGCGTCAGCGATACCAACTCAGCCGCAGCGCGTCGCACCGTAAGGCGCTGCTGATGAACCTCTCCAAAGAGGTCATCGAGCACGAGCGGATCCAGACCACCGAGGCCAAGGCGAAGGCCGTCAAGCCCGAGGTCGAGAAACTGATCACGCTCGCCAAGCGGGGTGACCTGCACGCTCGCCGCCAGGCGCTGTCGGCGCTCGGCCAGGACAAGTTCGCCGTCTACAAGCTGTTCGAGGAGATCGCTCCGCGCTACACGGCGCGCTCCGGCGGCTACACGCGGATCATGAAGCTCGGTCCGCGCCGCTCGGATTCGACCGAGATGGTGCTGCTGGAGCTGGTCTGATCGATCGCGGGCGCCGTTGACGTCGCGCCTCACGATCGAGTACTGCGGAACCGAGTTCGCCGGCTGGGCGCGACAGGACGGGCAGCGCACCGTCCAGGCGGAGCTCGAGCGGGCGCTCGGCGTGGTGCTGCGCCGCCCGGCGGTCCCGCTGACCGTCGCCGGCCGGACCGATGCCGGCGTTCACGCGTGGGGTCAGGTCGCCAGCTACGAGGGCGATCCGGCGCGCGTCGAGTCGCTCAACGCGCTGCTGCCCGAGGACGTATCGGTGCTCGAGTGTGTAACCGCCGAGGCCGGATTCGACGCACGGCGTGACGCCACCAGTCGCGCCTATTGCTTCCGGGTGCTCGCGCGCCGCGCGCGGAGCGCGTACGAGAACGGCCGCGCCCTGCACTGGCCCAACCGGGCCGACCTGCCCCGCTTGGAGGCGTGCGCCAGGGCGCTCGAGGGCACCCACGACTTCACCGCGTTCACGCCGACCGAGACTCAGCACGTCCGCTTCTCACGCGAGGTTCTGACCGCACGGTGGACCGAGACGGGCGGCGGGATGCTCGAATTTTGGATCGAGGCGGATTCGTTCATGCGTCACATGAACCGGGTTCTCGTGGGGACGATGCTCGAGGTCGGCCGCGGCGCGCGCTCGGTTGTCGACTTCGAGCGGCTCCTCGGCGGAGCGTCGCGTTCGGCCGCCGGACCGACCGCTCCGGCGCACGGTCTGTACCTCGTGGGCGCCGGATACGACTGCAATCGTGTGTTACCTCAGCCGTTAACAAGTCGGCCGCTTTTCTGGACAGATGTTCGATTTGGAAGTGGTGCATAGTTGCCTACTATTCCCAATCCAGGGGGGCGCAGGCGCATTTTGGGGGCGGCCGCGGCCCGAGCGGTGAGAGACGTTCACCATTCGGGCCGCGGGCAGTGCGCGTCCCGCGACAGGGGCTGGGCCACGGATGGCCCAAGCTCGCGGGGCTGGGCCGGGGCGCCTCTGCGCCCCATAGCATGCATCTAGGTGCAGGTGCTGCTGACAAACGACGACGGCATTGAGGCGGCCGGACTACAGGCGCTGCGCCGCGCCTTGGCCAGGGTGTCCTCGATCCGGCTGGCCGTGATCGCCCCTGACGGGAACCGCTCGGCGATGGCCCGTTCGATCACGACACGGCGGCCGCTGTGGGTAGAGGAGGTCGACTTCGGCGACGGGTCGGTCGGATACGCGACCGACGGTACCCCGGTCGACTGTGTACGGCTGGCCAACCTCGGCCTGATCGAAGGCTTCGAGGCTGAAGTGGTCGTCTCCGGCATCAATCATGGCTCCAACCTCGGCGACGACATCAGCTATTCCGGCACCGTCGCGGCGGCATTGGAGGCAATCGTGCTCGGGCTGCCCGGGATCGCGGTCTCACAGCAGTTGAACGCCCTCGAGGTGGACCATCGATCCCGCGGCGGGCTCGACTTCTCGGTCGCCGCAAGCTTCGCGGCGCGGCTCGTGCAGGAGCTCGAGAGCATGCCGCTGCCGCCGGGCACGCTGCTGAACGTCAACGTCCCCGGCTCGGATCCCGACGGCGTGACGGTTGCGCGGCTCGGCAAGCGGGTCTACCGCGACGAGCTGACGCTGGTCGACGAAGGGTCAGGCGGCCGGCGGCTGTACCGGATCTACGGGGACGCGAGCTACGAGCACGACGAGGAAGGCACGGATCTGGCGGCGGTCGCTGCAGGGCAGATCGCGATCACGCCGCTGCACTTCGATCTCACCGACCGCGACGGGCTCGACGCGCTCCAGGGCCACGATCTCAACCGCCTGATCGTGCCCGCCGCCGACGAGGTCACCGGCACATGAGCCCGCGTCCCGCCGCGGCCGCGGCCGCGGCCGCGCAGGACCCTGCCGCTCGGGCCGCTGAGCTGCGCACGCTGCTGGAGCATCACGGCTACCGCTACTACGTCCTCGACGATCCCGAGATCGGCGATGCCGAGTACGACGCGCTACTCGATGAGCTGCGCGCGATCGAGGCCGCGCATTCTGAGCTGGTCACGCCAGACTCCCCGACGCAGCGGATCGGCGGTGAGCCCGTCAGCGATCTGGTCAAGGTCAGGCACCCGGAGCCGATGCTCTCGCTCGCCAACGCCCGCTCCGCGGATGAGCTGCGGGCGTGGATCCAGCGGATGCGCAACCACTTGGCGCGGGAGGGGATCGACGACCCCGAGTTCGAGTACGTCGCCGAGCCCAAGATCGACGGCTTGGCGATCTCGCTGATTTATCGCGACGGAGTGTTCGAGCGCGGCGCGACCCGCGGAAATGGGGAAGTCGGCGAGGACGTGACCCACAACCTCCGTACGATCGGCTCGATCCCGCTGCGGCTCGACGATGACGATCCGCCGCCGCTGGTCGAGGTCCGGGGTGAGGTCTACATGTCGCTGCCCGACTTCGCTGCGCTCAACGAGCGGCGGGCCGAGGCGGGTCTGTCGACGTTCATGAACCCGCGCAACTCGGCCGCCGGCACGATCCGCCAGCTCGATCCGAAGCTCGCCGCCGACCGACCGCTGTCGCTGTGGTGCTACGCGATTGGAGTTACCGAGGGGCTCTCTCTGAACGCCCACTGGGAGGCGCTCGAGTGGCTGCGCGCGCACCGTTTCCCGGTCCACCCCGACGTCAAAAAGCTGACGACCGAGGACGAGGTCGTCGCCCAGTGTCGCTCCTGGGAGGAGCGCCGGGGTTCGCTCGAGTTCGAGATCGACGGGGTCGTCGTCAAGGTCAACCAGTTCGAGCTCCAGCGCCGGTTGGGCGTGGTCGGGCGCGATCCCCGCTGGGCGATCGCGTGGAAGTTCCCGCCGACGACCGCGGTGACCGAGCTGCTCGGAGTCGGCTGGAACCCCGGCAAATTCGGTGACCTGCACCCGTACGCGATCCTCGAGCCGGTCCACGTCGCCGGCGTCACGATCAAGCAGGCGACGCTGCACAACGAGGAGGATCTGGCGCGCAAGGACATCCGCGTGGGCGAGGACGTGATCGTGCTCCGCGCCGGTGACGTGATCCCGCAGGTGCTCTCGCCGGCGCCGCACGTAGCCGAGCGCGATGATCGCCCGTCACCGCCGCTCCCCCCCGAGCGCTGTCCGGTCTGCGACACGCCGACGGTCAAGCCCGAGGGCGCCGTGTTCACGCGCTGCCCGAACCTCGTACTGCCCGGGCCGTCGCTGGCAGCTGCTGACGCACTTCGTCGGGGCGATGGACATCGACGGCCTCGGGGAGAAGCAGGTCAGCCTGTTCATGGAGCTCGGGTGGGTCACGACGGCGGCCGACTTCTACCGCCTCGATGCCGAGCGGATCGCCGAGCAACCGGGCTTCGGGGCGGTGTCGGCCGAGAAGCTGGTGACCGCCGTCGAGGCGTCCAAGCGTCAGCCGTTCGGTCGGGTGCTGTTCGCGCTCGGGATCGAGGAGGTGGGGTTCGTGACGGGCCGCAACCTGGCCCAGCAGTTCCGGACGATCGACGCCCTGCTCGCTGCCGACACCGAGGTGATCGAGCAGACCCAGGGCATCGGGCCGAAGATGGCGCACACGATCCACGGCCAGCTCCACGATCCCCAGATGGAGGCGCTGATCGCGGATCTGCGTGAGCAGGGGCTGAGCTTCGAAGAGGAGGGCCCGCCGCCGGGCGAAGGGCCGCTGGCCGGCAAGACGCTCGTGTTGACCGGGACGCTGCCCGACCTGACACGCGAACAGGCGACCGAGATGATCACCACTGCCGGCGGCCGCGTGACCGGCTCCGTGTCGCGCAAGACCGACTACGTCGTCGCCGGCGCCAGCGCGGGATCCAAGCTCGCCCAGGCCGAGCGCTTCGGCGTCACGGTGCTCGACGAGGCCGGCCTACGCGAGCTGCTCGGTTAGACCGTCGCTGATGGCGCCAGACCGGGCGGACTACCCGTTGTACTTGGCGATCGCCACGACCATGTTGTCCTGGATCGGATGGGCGTAGTCCGGGACGATTCCGTTCATCAGCAGCGCGTAGGCGAGCGTATGGCCGTCGCGCGCCTCGCAGTAGCCGACCAGGTTTGAGACGTCGTGCAGCGTGCCGGTCTTGCCCCGGCACCTACCCTGGGCAAACGTGCCGTTCATCTCGTCGACGAGCGTGCCGGTCTCGCCCGCGGTCGCCAGCGAATTGCGGAAGGGCGCGTTCGCGGCCTGCTGGCGTAGCAGCGAGACGACCTGAGACGGCGTCGTCCGGTCGTAGCGGGAGAGGCCCGAGCCATCGTCGAGGCGCGGATGGAGCCCGAACTTCTGGGCGATCGTCGCGCGCACGACGGCCGCGCCGGCCGCCGTCGTACCGCCGGCGCCGAAGCGAGCGCCGATGTCCTTGAGCAGCGTTTCGGCGAAGAAGTTGTCCGATGGCGTGTTCGTCAGCGCGATCAAGGTCGCGATCCTCGGCGAGCGGACGCTCGCCAGCATCTGGGCACCGGGGGGCGCGGTGCCGGCGTGTACGCGCTTGGTCGAGAGCTTGACTCCCGCCGCCTTAAGCGCCGCGGCGAACTGCTGGCCGGCCTGGAGCGCCGGATGCGTCACCAGCGCGGTGCCGTCGCTATTCGCCCAACCGCGGTTGAAGGTCAGAGCGCCGAGTTCGCCCTCGACCTCGGTCGACGGGGCGTTGCCGGTGGCGGGGGTGCCGCGCAGCGAGTCGAACATCGACTGGTCGGCGACCACGGCCCCTTTGAACCGCTTGATTCCAGTCACGGCGATCAGGTTCGCGGCCAGTTGCTGGACGGTTGCGCCGGTTCCGTAGCTCGCGTGGTCAAAGGTGGCCGACCCGAACGTCGGGTCGCCGCCGCCGCGGAGGTACAGGGTTCCCGAATACGTGCCGTCCTGAAAGTGGCCGAGACCGAGCACGGACGTCGTCAGCGTCCCGTTCGGCCCGAACAGGCTGAGCGCGGTCGACGTCGTGTACAGCTTCTCGACCGACGCCGGAAGCCGCCCGACGCCGGCGTTCTTGGAGTACAGGACCTGGTCGCTGGTCAGGTCCATCACGTACGCGCCGCTGAACCTGCCGACGGCTCGCATGCCACCGTTGAGCGTTCCGTCGAGCGATCGCAGCGCCGATGCGCTCGCACGCGGTGAGCGCGCTGCGGCCGTACTGGTCGGGCCCGCCAACAACCCGGCCACGGCCACCAGCGCCGCCAGCCGTGATGCGATCCGGAGCATCAAAGGTATGTAACCGCTCAGAGCGGCGAAAGCTTCGGTAGGTCGCCGCAGAGCGCGCCACGGCCCGGAGTGATCGAACAGACGTTCTAGAATCGGCAGGGATGGGCCAGGTAGTCAAGCTGGACGCGTCCGCGACGGAGCGCAAGGCCGCCGGCGGCAGCAGCCGCGCAAGGCGACGCAGGCGCTCCAAATCCGCCCTCGTACTCGGCGGCGGCGGATTCACGGGCGGCGTCTATGAGATCGGCGCCCTGCGGGCGCTGAACCTGCTGTCGGTCAACCGGACCGTGAACGAGTTCGACGTGTACGTCGGGACGAGCGCCGGTGCGTTCGTAGCGGCGGCGGTCGCGAACGGTGTCACGCCCGAGGAGATGATGCGCGTCATCGTGCGCGGGGGCCCGACGCCGTTCCCTGACGCGCGCGCGGGATCGCTGCTGCGCCCCAACTACAAGGAGTTCCTGACCCGCGGAGCCCGCTTTCCGCTGTAGCTGGCGCATCTGGTGCGCCTGCTCGCGCGTGACTTCGGGCAGGTGTCCGCGGTCGACCTGGCGCTGGGCCTAGCCGAAGCACTCCCGTCGGGGCTGTACTCGGGTGACGGGATCGAGCGCTACGTGCGCCGGATCCTGTCCGAATCGGACCGCACCGACGACTTCCGCGCGCTCTCGCACCAGCTCTTTCTGACCGCCACCGATCTGGACACGTGCGAGCGGATCGTGTTCGGCGCGCCCGGGTGGGACGACGTGCCGATCTCGAAGGCGGTCAGCGCATCGAGCGCGCTGCCGATGCTCTACAAGCCGGTCAAGATCCGTGACCGCGAGCTGATCGACGGCGGGATCGTGTCGACCACGAACCTCGACATCGCCGTCGAGGCCGGGGCGAAGCTGATCGTGGTCGTCAACCCGCTTGTCCCGTACATCAACACGTTCGACAAGCGAATCCCGAGCCTGCTCGGGTCGCGCGCCCGCCGGATCTCCGACATGGGGTTCGCGCAGGTCGGCTATCAGGCGTTCAAGCTGCTCGCCCACCAGCGGCTGCACGAGCTCGCCCAGCACTGGGAGGAGCGCTACCCCGGCGTCGACATCATCCTGATCGAGCCCGACCCGAGCGACGAGCTGATGTTCCAGACCAGCGTGATGAACTTCACCTCGCGGGTCGACATCGCCCGGCACGGCTTTCAGTCGGTGACGCTGAAGCTCGCCAACGACTACCGCGAGTTCAAGCGGATCTGCGCCCGGCACGGGATTCAGATCTCGGCCACGCGGGTGCGCAAGGTCGTCAAGCACTTCGAGGCCGAGCCCGAGTCGACGCGTGCCTGGCGAAAGATTCTCGAGCAGACCACCTCGACGCTCCTGCGTCAATCTGCTCAGCAGTAGCGGCCTCGACGCAGGCGTCTCGGCTTGCCCCATGATGTCCGGCCGGCCGACCGGGTCCTACCCCCTAGGTGCGGGACGCAGAGTCCCGCTGCAAGCGGTTCTAAGTCGGCCGCGCGTTACGCGCTGGCTACCTGCGGCTGCGCCTGGTGCGACCCGGAGACAACCTCGCCCAGACAGGAAAGGAACAGAGTCTTGTCGATCCGACCATTGAAGATCGGGACGCCCAGTTCGACGCATTTGACGATGACGTCGCGCCGTTCCAAGCCAGCCTCCCGTGCGAGCTCGGTGGGCGTCAGGTGATTTGCCATCGGTGGGATCCTCCTTTGCCGTTCACGGAAGACATCAAAGTATGCCCTAGCGGCCGGACATGGGCAACGGAAATCTGCCGGCCGGTGGTCATATTTCCGTGATCGTTTGGCAAAAACCGGGTAAACGACCGTTGACCAGCGGTCGCAACCAGGCAATGCTCCACGATCCCCAGATAAACCGTAGCGTTCAGTCGACTTTCGTCGGTCGAGACCGATCTGCACTGCCTTGAGGAGCCAGATGGCACTGATGCTCGATACGGCCTCGACTGCCGCGCTCGCCGGCGAGCACGAGCTGATCGACGCCGCACGAGCCGGTGACGATCGCGCGTTCGAGGAGCTGTATGCGCGCTACTCGGAGCGGATCCGCGTCGTTCATCCTCGGCCGTGTCCGTGACCACGGCCGCGCCGAGGACATCGCCCAAGAGGTCTTCATGTCGGCCCTGCGCCGTCTGCGCGCGAGCCACCAGGAGATCGCGTTCAAGCCGTGGATCTACGAGATCGCCAAGAACGCCTGCATCGACGAGCACCGCCGCCGCCGGCGGACGCGCGAGGTCTCGCTCGACGCGGACGAGGAACTGGTCAATGGCCGCCGCGCGCTGCTCTCGCTCGCGCCGACTCCCGCCGCGGCGGTCGAGGGCAGGCAGCGGCTCGATGACCTGCGCGGTGCGTTCGGCGGTCTGTCTGAGAGCCACCACAAGCTGCTCGTCATGCGCGAGCTCGAAGGGCTGCTCCTATGACGAGATCGGGCGGCGGACGGGCATGTCGCGCCAGATGGTCGAAAGCACCCTGTTCCGGGCCCGGCGCAAGCTCGCCGAGGAATACGACGAGCTCGCCAGCGGCCGGCGCTGCCACGAGGTCCAGGCCGTGATCGAGAGCGGGCGCGCGCTCTCGGCGCGCTCGCTGGGGATCCGCGAGCGGCGCCGTCTGGCTCGCCACCTCGCGCACTGCCAGCCGTGCCGCGTCAACGCGCACCTCGCCGGGGTCGACGAGTCGCTGCTCCGGCCGGGCAGCATCGCCGACAAGATCGCGGCCCTGCTCCCGTTCGGGCTCTGGAAGTGGCTGCTGCGGTCCGAAGCGGGCACCAAGCGGGCGCTCGCGAAGACCGGGTCACACCCGGTCGCGATCCAGTCGGTTCAGATCGCGACATCGATGCCCGACACGGCCCGCGCGGCTTCGTCGCTCGGTGGCGCCGCCGTTGCGGCCGCGGTCATCGCCCTCGCCGGTGCAGGTGGCGCGATCGTCAGCGCTGATGCCGGTGCCGGCCATGCCCGCCGCACGCCTGGCGTCATGGCGCCGGCGTCGCCCCGAACGGCCACGGAGCGCGAGGGTCGGGCCGCTCGCCGGCAGCGGGGCACGTGTCGCAGGCGGCGCGCCGTACCGGTGCGGTCTGCTCGACCTCGTCGCGGCCCGTGCGTGCAGGCGGCTCCAGGCCATGAGCCTCCGGGCCGGCATCGACCAGCCGGGTGGACACGCCAGCTCGGCGCCCGGCTCGAGCCCGAAGGGCGCCACCGCGTCGTCCGCGCAGGCGGGGACGCATCGGCTGACCCAGGCAAGCAGGCCACGAAGGCGATGCATGCGGGCAGCTCGACCCTGCACCGGGCCGGCTCGACCGGCCACAAGGTCCTGAACACCGTCAAGACGACCACAGGGCAAACCGGCAAGACGCTGTCCAAGACCGCGAGTCGGTCTCCAAGACGGTTTCCTCGACGACCAAATCGCTTGGCAACACCGTCTCCTCGACCACGTCCTCGCTCGGCAAGACCATCTCATCCGCGACATCGGCGCTCGGGAAGACGGTGTCGTCGACGGGGTCATCGCTTGGCAAGACGGTCTCGTCGACTGGGTCGTCGCTCGGGAAGACGGTCTCGTCGACTGGGTCGTCGCCGGCAAGACGGCTTCCGCGGGCTCCACGGTCTCGAACACGGTCAACGGAACGGTCTCGTCGCTGGCCTCGCCGCTCCGGGGGCTCGTCGAAGGGTTCCTCGGGGGCCGCCTCGGCGGCGAGGCGCCGTCACGGGCACCGTCAAGAAGGCCGCCTCGACGGTCAGCTCGACCGTGCCGGGCTTGCTCCGCTAGCCCTCGAACCTGATCCCGTAGTCGTTCAATACACTGGCTCCGATCGGGGCGTGGCGCAGCCTGGTAGCGCGCACCGTTCGGGTCGGTGAGGTCCCCGGTTCAAATCCGGGCGCCCCGA
>CAWBFH010000020.1:0-309004 GCA_963788005.1 uncultured Solirubrobacterales bacterium
CTTTGGCATCGCCGTTGCAGTCTAGTGCGATCCGCTCGACGCGCTCGCGGGATCCGATCCTCGGCGCGGCGTCCCGCCTTGGGCCGCGGATTGATCACGTAGAAGCGTCTTGGAGAGGCCGCGATGCTCCCCCCGTCTTTTAGTACGATTCCGTGCCCGCGTATCAAAATCGATCGCGAAGCCGTCAGCGCAACGGGACCGCGCACCGCAGTTGGAGGAAGGAGATCTGATGGTCCGAGCACTGTCCGGTAAACCGGTTCGGCTGGGGGTCATCGCGGCGGTTGCAGCCGCGACTACCGCTGCCTTGGCGATCGCCGCCGCCCCTGCCCACGCAACTGTCTGGCTCTGCAAGCCAGGGGTGAAGCCTGATCCGTGCAATCCGGGGCTGTCGACGACGGTCTACAACGCGCCGCTCACCCAGGCGATCGGCGTCCAACATGCAAAGAAGCAGCGCAATCCGCCGATCGACTGTTTCTACGTCTACCCGACCGTCAGCGATGAGATGAGCGGCAACAGCGACCTGCGGGCTCAGGACACCGAGCGGTCGATCGCCCTCTACCAGGCCAGCCGCTACTCGCAATACTGCAAGGTGTACGCGCCGATGTATCGCCAGGTGACGCTGATCGGCGCCGGCCTTGGAGGCACGCAGCCGACCAGCAAGCCGGACCCGGCACTCGGGGTCAACGACGTCGAACGCGCGTTTGAGACCTATCTGCGGCGCTACAACCACGGACGTGGCTTCGTGTTGATCGGCCATTCGCAGGGTGCCGGGGTGCTGGAGACCGTGATCGCCAAGGAGGTGGATCGCCAGCCCGCGGTTCGCAAGCGGCTGCTGTCGGCGATCCTGATGGGCGGCAACGTGCTCGTGAAGGGCAATACCGGCATCGGCGGCGACTTCAAGCACATCCCGGCTTGCCGGAGGTCGACCGAGCTCGGATGCGTAATCGCCTTCTCGACCTTCGACCAACCGGTACCGAGTGACAGCCTGTTCGGACGCCCGCGAGGGCTGCCGGGGACGCCCGCGCCGCCGCAGGGCGACGAGGTGCTGTGCACCAATCCCGCGAACCTGGCCGGTGGCAGCGGGCTGCTGGATCCGATCCAGCCGAGCGCGCCGTTCGCGCCGGGCTCGACGATCGCCTTGGGGCTCGGCGTCTTGAGCTACAAGGTGCCGATGCCGTCGACGGTCTTCTGGACCTCACCGCACTCGTACACGGCGCGCTGCGAGGACTCAAACGGCGCGCATGTGCTCGAGGTCACGGCTCGCAACGGGGCTCAGACACCGACGCCGGCGCCGACCCCGGAGTGGGGTCTTCACCTGCTCGATGCGAACCTCTCGCTGGGCAACCTGATCTCGATCGTCAAGGCGGAGTCCAAAGCGTTCGTCGCGCGACATCACGGCTGAGGCTCGGGCTCATGACCCGAGGCGGACCGAGAGATCGACCCCGGCGTCGAGCGGGAGCTCGATCGAGAAGAAGCCGGTGCCGGGCTCCCTGATTCGCCGCTGGTAGGCGAGCACGTCGGGATCGTCGGTGTTGAGGTCGGCGACGACGAGTGCGCCGGCGGGCAACCGCGGCTCGAGCAGGTCGAGCACCGGCAGATAGAGGTCATTGCGCCCGTCGAGCACGAGCATCTCGGGCGCTGAGGGGCCGTGGGCGAGCGTCTCGAGGGCGTCACCGACCCGCATCTCGACGACGTCCTGCAGCCCACACTCGCACAGGTTCCGCCGTGCCAGCTCGGCCTTCTGCGCCAAGACCTCAGTCGTGATCAGCGCTCGACCGGCGCCGCCCGCATCGCGGATACCGGCCGCGAGGTAGATCGTCGAGATCCCGTGCGACGCGCCGAACTCGACGATCGTCATCGGGCGGTGGCTGACCACCAGCAGGTAGTAGAGCTCGCCGACCTCGCGGATGATTGCGAGCGGCGCGTCACCGTAGAGCTCATACCGCTGGGCCTGCGTGAGCCGGTGGCCGAGCTCGGACTCGCGGTCACGGACCCGCCGCTTGGCCTCGGCATCCTCGCGGTCTGCCTGCGCGTGCAGCCGGCCCAGGACCTCTACGACCGGCGCCGTCTGAAGCGTGCTCGCCACGCGAGGATGATCCCGGATCGGTCGGCGTTGATCACGCGGGCGGTCGCGGTCGGGACGGCTCGCTTTGTAACCTGAGCGCGAGATGGGCCATGCGAAGCTGACAGCTCGCCGTGGCGGGGGCGGGGTGGGGCGTGGTATGTGCGCGATCGTCGCGGCGGTGCTGGCGTACCTGGCCGGACGCAACCCGCGATCGGATCAACCGATCGGTTGATCCGTCGATCAGCCCGCACCGTCGGCAAGTGCAGCCGGCTGGGCGATGTGCGGAGGGTCCGCGGGTGCGACCCTGTTGGCATGAACGAAACAGTCACCTACAACGGCGCTCGGGCCGCCACCGACGTAGTCGTGTCGGTCGACGATCTGCACGTGCGCTACGGCGACACCGTCGCGGTCGATGGTGTTTCGCTGTCGATTGACCGGGGCGAGATCTTCGGAATCCTGGGACCGAACGGCGCTGGCAAGACGACAACTGTGGAGGTCATCGGCGGCCTGCGCCGCCCGGACTCCGGGTCGGTCAGCGTGCTCGGGCTCGACGCGCGCCGTGATCGCCAACAGCTGCGCCAGCGGGTCGGGGTCCAGCTGCAGTCATCCGAGCTGCCTGACAAGTTGCGGGTCGGCGAGGCACTGGATCTGTTCGCCTCCTTCTACAGCGATCCCGCGGATCCCGCGGAGCTGCTCGCCTTGCTTGGCCTTGCCGGCAAGCGCGACGATCGCTTCGCCAATCTGTCGGGCGGCCAGCGGCAGCGGTTGTCGATCGCACTGGCGCTGGTCGGGCGGCCCGAGCTGGCGATCCTCGACGAGCTGACGACGGGTCTTGACCCGCAGTCGCGCCGCGAGACCTGGAAGTTGATCGAGGGCATCCGCGACCAGGGGGTCACGGTCATCCTCGTCACCCACTTCATGGAAGAGGCCGAGAGGCTCTGCGACCGCGTGGCGCTCCTGCACCACGGCCACGTGATCGCGATCGACACGCCCGCGGCACTTGCCGCTAACGCAGGTGCCGGCCAACGGATCAGCTTCCGTCCAGCCACGGAGTTGGACCTCGCCGATCTACGAGGACGGCCCGAAGTCCGCGACGTCCGTTGGCACGCCGACAGGATCGTGGTCGAGGGGGGTGGCGACCTTGTCGCCGCCGTGATCGGGACGCTCGTCCGTCAGGGCGTGGTCCCGGAGCAGACCCGGATCGAGCAGTCCACGCTCGACGATGCCTTCGTCGGCCTGACAGCAGACGCCGCCGCCTCGGAAACCGCCACTCTGACTCGAGAGGAGTCCCGATGACCGCCATCGCAGCTGCCCCTTCCCGAATCCGTTCCCACGGCTTCCAGCGCCTGCTCACAACTGAGCTGAAGCTGTTCATGCGCGAGCCGATGCTGCTGTTCTGGGGCCTGTTGTTCCCGGTCGGCCTGCTGGTCGTGCTCGGGGTCGCCGGATCGAGCAAGCCTCAGCACTCGCTCGGGGGCGTGAAGCTGATCGTCGCCTACACGCCCGTGGTGATGGTGTTCACGTTGACGATCCTCGCCCTCAGCGCGCTGCCGGCCGCGCTTGCGTCCTACCGTGACAAGGGCTACCTGCGCCGGCTGTCGACGACTCCGATCGGCGCGGTCAGGCTGCTCGCGGCGCAGGTCATCATCAACTTCGCACTCGCCGCGAGCGTCGTGATCCTGGTCGCGCTCGTCAGCCACTTCGCGTTCTCGGTGGCGCTGCCGCGCCAGCTGGGCGGCTTCCTGCTGGCGATCGTGCTGACGATGGGGGCGATGCTCTCGCTCGGAACCCTGATCGCTGCCGTGGCTCCGAGCCAGCGGATCGCGGCGGCGGCAGGCTCGCTGCTCTTCTTTCCGCTGATGTTCTTCGCCGGGTTGTGGGTGCCGCAGGCCGAGATGGGCGTCGGGCTGCGCGACGTCAGCCACTACACACCACTGGGCGCGGCCGTTCCCGCAGTGCAGAACGCGATCGCCGGACACTGGCCAGGCACCGTGCATCTGCTGGTGCTCGCCGCCTACGCGGTCCTACTGTGCGCGCTCGCAGCTAGATTGTTTCGTTGGGAGCGATGAGCGAACGCAACCCGATGTCCCGGCGCGACGAGTGGCTTGAGTTCTGGGAACGGCGCGAGTTTCCGGTCCTCAGACTGCTGCCGTACCCGCTCCTGGTCCTATGCGTCGTCTTTGACATCGCGACCCGCCATGGCCTGACCGGCCCGATGCTGGTCGACTTGGGCCTAGCGGCTCTCGCGGCCACGGTGATGCTGACGATCGACCGCGTGGACCGCCGCACCGCCTGGACCGACATGGAGCCCGGGATGGACACGGGACCGGCGGTGATCTTGTTCCTGGTCATCGTCGGTCTGTCGGCGACGCTGGTGATCAGGCAGCCGCTGTACGGCTTTTACACCTGGACCGGCTACTTCTGGGCGTGGCGACTGCTGCCCGGCCGGTCGCGCTTCGCCGGCGTGGCGCTGGTTGCACTGGTGACGGCGGTCTCGCAGACCGGCGCGGGCCCGTACAAGAGCTTCTATGACGTCGCCGGGCTGGTCGTCGTCTACCTGATCAACGCGAGCATCGCGGGCACCTTGACCTGGTTTGGCTGGGTAGGCAACGAACAGCAGCAGCGGCGAGCCCGGGAGGTCGCGGCCCTGACCGAAGCCAACGCCAAGCTCGAGGAGAGCCTGCGCCACAACGCCGACCTGCAGGCACAGCTGCTGACTCAGGCCCGGGAAGCCGGTGTCTCGGAAGAGCGCAGGCGGATGGCCCGCGAGATCCACGACACGCTCGCGCAGGGCCTGATGGGGATCATCACGCAGCTGCAGGCCGCCCAGCAGACCGGGGTCGACGACGAGGCCGGCCGCCGTCACCTCGATCAGGCGATCGGCCTCGCGCGCGACAGCCTGACTGAGGCGCGCCGTTCGGTTCAGGCGCTCGCTCCCACGCCGCTCGCCGAGGCCCGGCTGCCCGACGCGATCGAAGACGTCGCTCAGCGATGGTCGGACCTGCACGGCATCCCGGTGTCGTTCACGACTACCGGCACCCGCCGGGTTATGCGACCGGAGATCGAGGTGGCGCTGCTGCGCACCGCGCAGGAGGCCCTGGCCAACGTCGCCAAGCACGCCCACGCGAGCCGTGTTGGGCTGACGCTGTCCTACATGGATGATCTGGTCACGCTCGACGTCCGCGACGACGGCGTCGGGTTCGCGACCGTGAATGGAGCCGGTCCCCGCCGTCCGCGCGATGCCCAGGGCGGCTTCGGGCTCGCCTCGATGCGCCAGCGGGTGGAGGGAGTGGCCGGGACGCTCGAGGTCGAGTCCGACCCCGACGCCGGCACCGCGATCAGCGCAGCGATACCCGCCGTGCCGATTGGAGATGTGCAATGAACGCGCCGATCCGCGTCATGATCGTCGATGACCATCCCGTCGTCCGCAACGGCCTGATCGGCATGTTCGCCGGTGACACCGACTTCGAGGTCGTCGGGGAGGCGAGCGATGGCGCCGAGGCCGTACGCCGCGCCCGCGCGATCGCTCCCGATGTGATCCTGATGGATCTGCGGATGCCCGAGATGGACGGCGTCAGCGCCATCGCTGCCCTGACCGCCGCCGGCGTCCCAGCGCGGGTGCTGGTGCTCACCACCTACGACACCGACGGTGACGTGCTGGCCGCGATCGAAGCCGGCGCCACCGGGTACCTGCTCAAGGACGCGCCGCCGAATGACCTGTTCAAAGCCGTCCGCGCCGCCGCCGGCGGCGAGACGGTGCTTTCGCCGACGGTGGCCACCCGCGTCGTCGGCCAGATGCGGGCGCCGGTGCAGGAACCGATCAGCCAGCGCGAGCTCGAGGTCCTCGAGCTCGTCGCCCAGGGCGCGAGCAACCGCGATGCCGCCGCGCGCCTGTTCATCAGCGAGGCCACGGTCAAGACCCATCTCATGCACATCTACGGAAAGCTCGGGGTCAATGACCGCGCCGCGGCGGTCGCCGAGGCCTTCAACCGCGGGCTGCTGATCCCGCGTCGCGAACGCTGATTTCCAGCCGCATTGCCGGCTGAGGCTCCGGGGCGCTCAGTTAGTATGTCGGTGTTCGGGAGGAAGGGGAGGGTCGGTGACAGGGGATTTGCTGCGGTGCGTACAGCCGCGTCGGCGGCGTGCGAAGAAGTGCGTTCCGGCCGTGATCGCCATCGCGCTGAGCGCATGGACGCTCGCGCTGCTGGGCTTCGGAGGCGTCGCCCACGCTGCCGTTCGGGCCGGCGCCGTGAGGTCGGGCGCACACACGGGGATGGCCAGCGCTGCGTTCAATGCGGATCCTTTCGTGACCGGGCCTGCGGTCTCGTTGGGGGTCGATTTCGCGCCTGGCTCGCCGACTCACCCTGATCTCGGCCAGGCGTTCGCCTACGGCCTTACCCCGCAGAACGTGGGCGACGTGGCGCTCGACGGAACCACCGTCGTGGACACCGTGCCGATCCAAATGCAGGTCACGAGCGTGAGCACCGGCGCCTACACCAACACCGCCGACTTCGCCCCGGGGGTGGGAGTGCAGGTCAGCTACTCGAAGAACACCGCCCCGGGCGTATTCACGTTGTGGGGCGCATCACCTGATGCGACTACGAACACAACCCTGACTGCACCGCCGCCCGGCCTCGGCGCGGGCGAATTCATCACGCAGGTGAGGTGGCAACTTGGTCAGACCCAGCCTGGCATGTCGGCTTCGACCCGTCCCCAGATCAGAGGGAGCATCGTCAATCCGGATAACTCGGGCAACGCGGTGAGCTACGGGGACACGATCCAGAACTGCGCCACGATCTCGACGGCTGGGGCCACCTCGGAGAATGCCTGCAAGACGTTCGACCTCTTGTCCCCGACCACGATCAGCCAGTCGACGTCGACGCCGATCGTCTTCGGTGCGACCGCATTGGACGTGGCGACGCTCGCGGTCGGATCCGGAACCAGACCCACTCCGACCGGCAAGATCTCGTTCTCGGTCTTCGCAGCGAGCGACACCACGTGCTCGACGCCGCTCGCGACTTCGACCACCACGGTGTCAGGCGCCGGCACCTATCAGAGCGAGCCCGTGTCAGGGCTTGCGCCTGGGACCTACCAATGGCAGGCGAGCTACAACGGCGACACCATGAGCGCGCCGGCGAGCACAGCATGCAGTGACCCGAACGGCGCCTTCACGGTCGCGGGGCCGCCGACGGCGTCGATCTCGTCGCCGGCCGATGGTCAGACGTTCGCGTTGGGTCAGCAGGTGGCGACGAGCTTCTCGTGCGCGCCGGGGGTTGACGGCGCGCAGATTCAGAGTTGCACGGACTCAAACGGGACGTCGGGGACGACCGGGGCGATCTCGGGGACGCTTGACACGTCCACCGTCGGGATGCACACCTACACGGTCACCGCGACGGCGCAGGACAATCAGACCGGGACCGCGAGCATCACCTACACGGTCGCCGGGCCACCAATGGCGTCGATCTCGTCGCCGGCGGACGGTCAGACGTTCGCGTTGGGTCAAGTGGTGGGGACGAGCTTTTCGTGCGCGCCGGGGGTTGACGGCGCGCAGATCCAGAGCTGCACGGACTCAAACGGCACGTCGGGGACAACCGGAACGCTTGACACGTCGACGGTCGGGATGCACACCTACACGGTCACCGCGACGGCGCAGGACGACCAGACCGGGACCGCGAGCATCACCTACACGGTCGCCGGGCCACCAACAGCGACGATCTCGTCGCCGGCCGGCGGTCAGACGTTCGCGTTGGGTCAGCAGGTAGCGACGAGCTTCTCGTGCGCTGAGGGGGCTGATGGCCCGGGCCTAAGGAGCTGCACCGACTCGCGCGGCGCGACGGGGACGGGTGGATCGCTCGACACATCGAGGCTCGGAGCTCATACGTATACGGTCACCGCGATTAGCCGGGACGGCCAGACCGGTACCGCGACGATCCACTTCCAGGTCGCGGCAGCGCCAGCGGCCACAATCACGGCACCCGCGAACGGCGCCCGCTACACGCAGCGACAGCTCGTTACTGCGAGCTACGCATGCGCTGAGAGCGCGGACGGGCCGGCGCTGGCGTCGTGCGTCGGAACGGTTGCGAACGGCACCGCGATCGACACCTCCACCACCGGCCGTCACACATTCTCGGTCACCGCCACCTCGAGCGACGGGCAAACCACGACCACGACGATCAGCTACCAGGTACTGGCGCCCGACAACGAGTTCACCGTCGGGCAGATCCGTACGTCCGTCGGGGGAAAGATCAGGTTCTCAATCCGCGTGCCGGGACCGGGAACGATTGACGTGCTCGCGACGGTCTGGAAGAACAACATCGCACACGCCGCGACGACGCTCCAACCGGCGCCACGCCGGTTTGTCTTTGGCCGCAAGCATGCGAGCGCGCCTCAGGCCGGCACGTTCAAGCTGACGCTTCGCCCGAACGCGCGCGGCAGACGTCTGATGCGACACCACCGCTACCGGGTCACGCTCCGCCTCTGGGTCACATACCAGCCGACCGCGGGACGCGCGCGAAGCATCGGCTTCTACGGCTTGCATCCGCCGCAGAAGCGCCGCGCTTCATAACCCCGCGACGGCCACGGGAGTAGGCCAGCCTCGCCTGCCTGCTTGTACGGTGCTGCGACATGGCCATCGTCAGATCGGCAAATCTCCTGGCGAAGTTCCTCCTGGAGCTGGCCGCCCTCGCTTCGTTCGCGTACTGGGGCGGCACGGTCGGCAGCGGAGCCATCTCGGTCGTCGTCGCGATCGCCGCGCCGCTAGCCGCCTGCGTGCTGTGGGCCAGGTTCGCGGCGCCGCGCGCCTCGCATCGGCTGCCGGTGCGCGTCCGGGTGCCGTTCGAGCTCGGTGTCTTCGCACTCGCCGCGCTCGCCCTCGTGGCCGCAGGTGCGACGACCGCGGCGATCGTGTTCGCCGTCGCGGCGCTGGTCAACGCGGCGCTGCTGACTTCGCTTGACCAATGGGAGAGCTGATCATCGCGCGCCTCCCCGTCCGGTTTCCATAACGCCGACGAAAGTCCCCGCCCAGCCACGGGTACAGTCGAGGCGCTCAACGGCTCGCCCTCGAGTTTGCAGCCTCGCCGCGCTGGCCCCCCCAATCAAGTGTCTTCAGTCAGGATGGATCGTCAGTGACGGAGGCCTGGTGGTCCGGTTGCTGATCACTGTTGTGAGCGGCTCTCGCGTGCTTGACTCGTTTGGGCAGGTGCAGGCCGTTTGAGGGCTTGCGCCTCGCCCAAGAGCGATCGCGTACGCGTTGAGAACTCTGAGCGGCCCTACGACACTCTCATCCTCAAACCGGGGCACGGTCGTCGGGACTACTGGTGCTCGATCAAGGGAGGCGGCGGCGATCGGCGCTGCCGCTGGCTGGGTCGCGGCGAGCTTGCCAGGCGACTGCGCCGATCGTGGCGAGTGCGTACATGGCCACGGCGAGGGCTTCGCCGGCGAGGACGTCGGAGGCGTAGTGGGCGCGCAGGTAAATCCGGCTCAGGCCGACGAGCACGGCGAGTATGGCACCGGTCGCGATCGCGGCGATCCGGCCGGCTCGGGTCGGGGTCACGACCGTGAGTGCGATCGCGAGCGCGAGCCACGCGACGGAGTTGGCAGCGTGGGCCGAGGGATAGCTCTGGCCGGAAGTGTGCACGAGCGGGTGCGGCGGCCGGGGACGGTTCACGACCGATTTGACGATCCTGACGGTGATCCAGACGAGTGCCGCCGCGACGATGACCGCGCCGGCGCGAGCGCGGTCGTGATGTTTGATCAGGACGGCCGCGCCGACGAGCACGGCCGGGCCCACGATCGCGATCAGCCCGAGCGTCGTGATGACGCGGGCGGTGCTGTCAAGCCATGGCGCGCGCACGTTGTGGGCGATCCGAAACGCGAGCGAGTCAAACCCGAGCGAGGAACTGCCAGTCACAGCGATCGTCAGCGCGACGAACACGGCGATCGCGGTGACGGCTACGACAACGAGCAGCCAGACGACGGATGGGCGGCGCACCGACATAGCTTGGCCGATTAGCTCGTGACGACGACCACGCGGTCCGTTGTCGACGAGCAGGCGCCTTCGGCTGGCACGCGGTCCAAGCCGAATCGGGAGCCGGCGAGCTCGCGGGCGTCCGCCGACATGTCCGAAGGTTTTGCGCTGGTCCAGCGCCTGGGTGTAAGGATCCGAGTGATGGTCTATCGACTGGGAGGGAAGCGCAATGGACGACGGGAACGTACTGATCTATGGGGACTCGCGAAGCTACTCGCTGCGGCACGAGGTGCCGTTGCCGTTCCCTGATCCGGTCGCGTATCTCGAGGTCGGAGGGAAGCGCTGGGTGCTGGCCGGCGCGGTGGACATTCCGCGCCTGACAAGCCTCGGCGCGAAAGCCGGCTTCGACGTCGTGTCGTTTGAGGATCTCGGGTTAGGCGACGCGATGAGGGCCGGTAGACCGCTATCCGAAGCGATCGTCGAGACGCTTGTCGCAGCCTGCCGTCGATTCTCGGTCTCGGCGGTGACAACGCCGGCGGACTTTCCGGTCGGCGCCGCCGATCAGTTGCGCGCTGCTGGCGTTGACGCACGCCCCGATGGTGCTGGCTTTGATCTCCGTCGCCGACGAAAGACGCCTCTGGAGCTCGCCGGAATTCGTCGGGGCATCAGAGCAGCGGAGTCTGCGATGGCCGGGGTCCGCGACAGCTTGCGCCGAGCGGACGATGCCACCGTGGAGCAGCTCCGAGGCGCGGCGCAAGCGGCGGTGATCCGCCATGGTGCGGTGCCTCATGACATGACGATCATCGCCCCAGGACCCCAAGGCGCGGATCAACACGATCAAGGATCTGGCGTTATTGCCCGCAACGTGCCGATCGTGGTGGACATATTCCCGCGGGATCTGGAGTCCGGATGCTGGGGTGATCTGACTCGCACGCTCTGTGTCGGGGAGCCTCCCGAGGAGCTTGTCGAGTGGCATCAGCAAGTTCGTGAAGCTCAGCACCGTGCTACTGCGGCCGTGCGGCCGGGAATCAGCGGCGCAGAGCTCAATCAGATCGCTATGGATTGTCTCGCGGAGCACGGTCACCCGACGCGGCAGGGCGGCGTGGAGGTCGAAGACGGCTTCGCGCACTATCTCGGCCACGGTCTCGGCTTGGATCTTCACGAAGCTCCGACCCTCGACGAAGGAGGCGAGGTGCTGATTCCCGGTGACGTTGTGACTATCGAGCCCGGTCTGTACCGCAGAGGCTTCGGAGGATGTCGGATCGAGGACGTCGTGTTCGTTACCGAAGACGGCTACGAGCTGCTCACGGATTGTCCGTACGACCTCGTCGTGTGAGCGAGCGAGGATCTCTGCCACGCAGGCTGCCGAACCGCTGGCATCCAAATTGCCGACACACACGGGATCTAGGCGCATCCACGGCCTCCGCTTTCATCCAGCTACACATAAGCCCGGTTATCGAGCATTAACCAGGACGCTTGCAGGCCCAGCCGCAGCCCATCCCCGCCGCTGCCGCAATAAGCCCGAAGCGGCACGGAGCCTCGAGGCTCCGGTCGCACGTGTTAGCCGAGGAGTTGTGGTTTGGACACGGAGCACGCCGGCGATGGTGTTCTTAAGGGTGCCCAGGACCAGAAGCGTGATCTAGTTCACATAACCGTCCCTGATCAGCTGTATCCTTCGAAGCGACTCTTATAAGAGAGTCCTTAGGCGGCTCTAGCTTGGGTCGTAGCGCACAAAGGCCCATCGCTAGTCGGGACCAGCAACAAACCGGGGGCATCGCCGCGGGCTACCCGGCGGAGGGGCGAGAAATGGTCGTACTCGACGTCGTTCTGATGGCGCTGATCGGCGCTGCAATCGTCGGATTGCTGGTGTGGAGCATCTGCACGCAGCACCGCCACTTTGGCTGTGCAGACCTGCGCATCCGCCGTCGTCTCAGCATCAGCGTGAGGTTGGTAACGCTCGATCCGACCAAGCTCGCGGGCCGGTCGTACATCGGTCCGGAGATCTAGTCGACGCATCTAATGAGCATCCTGCTGGGAGGTCGACGTGTTACGCCGACCTCCCGGAAGAGCTTGGGGCAAGCAAAGGGGAAGACGAATGTCCGAGATCGAGACCGACATGGGGACGTTTGCGGCGATCATCCGCGAGCAAAAAGGCCTGCCTATCACGGACGCTGAGGCCGAGGCGATCGCCCGGGCACTCGAGACGTGTCACGACGATGAGGAATTCCTCGCGACCGCGCTGTCAGCAGTGAGGCTCCTCGCAGACCGGCTTGAGCAGCCGCCAGACGATGGGCTCCTACACGCGTGACTCCTGCGGACTAACGCCCGCGCAGCCTGTTGCGGTCGCAATGCCCCTCAGGGTCGTTCCGCCGCGGCAGCAACGGTGCAAATGGATATGAGTCGCCTGAACACTGGAACGCTCCCTGGAGTTGGATTCTGAGCTTGCGGGCCCGCATTGCCTTTGCGCCAAGGAGACGGGCGTGCTGGCAAAAGCCCTCGGCAGGGACGACGTACGCCCGCCGACGGCCAGCAAACCTCTCTCGTAGAACATGACGCTCGCGTACACTCGGCGCTTACCGCAGTGGCGGATTTTCGATGCGACCAGGGTGATCGCGTAGCGCCGCGCGCGCCCGGCGCCGCGGCTCGGGTTGCAGTTGTCGACGGCACTGGGCCACGAGAGATGTACCACTGTGACTCGACGACGGCCGAGCGATCCGTGTCGACCGGTGGTCTCGGCGCTACTAACTAACGGGGCGCGCTAAAGACCATGTCCGCCACGAGAGCGGTGGAGATCGCGAGGCCAGCCAAGATCAGAATGTAACACCCCCGAAGAACCAGCCACTCGCACCGATCGCGCCGAACTCTTCGATGCCAAGAAACTCGATCGTCCTGTCAGTTGGCCGTTTCCCGGGCAGCCTCGAGCAGTTCCATGGCACTGTTCCGATTCTCGAACGGGGCGCTTTCACCAGCAGACAGCCTTTGAACGATGACTTGCCACAATTGGACGTGCGCACCTGCGATCTTGAGGTCCCCCCGAATTTCGGACGCCTCCCCGACGGTCCCGCTCACGTCAGGTGTTCCGGTTACGAGCGCGACGGCTGCTCCGGCGACTTCGCGCGCGCCGACCGACTCAGCCGCTGACCCGACCCGCCTAAGATGCGAACCTGATTGAGGACTTGTCTGGATTTTGTAAGTTTCCTCAGGGGTCACCAACGTGAACCCAACCGCCCCCACCCCCGCCAACAACCGCGACCACGGCTTGACATGAGCCGATTTCGCGGGCACCGTGAATACGTGGGTGTACGGCACACCAAAGATGTGCTTCTTGAACAAGACGAGCCTGTCGTACATCGCTGCTAGCTCGAAGTCGTTCAGCGACCGAAGGCCGCGCCAGACAGGTGTCGACGGAATGAGCCGGAAGTCGTGAGCCACGCACGCGTACAACGCTTCGAGCAGTGTCGTATCCTCATGCTCGACGACTCGCTTAAAGAGTTTCCGGAGCTCTGTGGGTGGCGCCTTGACGGCATCATCCCACGCCCCAATGAGCTGAGCGAGTCGATGCTTTCGCTCATCCAGTCCGCTCACAAAATGAGCATAATCTGAGAGTCCTCCGCGATCAAGCCTGACTTGTGGGGCACGCCGCTCTCGGCGATCTCCTCCCCGGATTTATCGGGCGAGCGGTGGGGAGGCGGATCGGGAAAGCGCTCGATGATGCAATGCAGACGCCGGAGGGGAAGGCGGCAATTGAGCGCGGAGCGCGCTGGAGGGCGCTCGTGCGTGGCGCTCCAAGAAGACGAAGCCTAACCGGGCACAACGTCACGAAGCCAGAGTGTCGCCTTGAGCAAAAACGAGCGGTCGCGCGCGACCGAACTCGAAGACAGTTGCGTGGCCGCTGGTATTAGCTCTGACGAGCAGTCGGATCGCCCGGGCGCCGCGGCGGTAGGTTACTGGGCTAACGGCATGCGTGAGACCTAGGCTTGGCCTGGGTGCCGTGGGGGCATCCAGGTAAGAGAGGAGAGTCTCGTGCAGAACGTCTTTCGGCGCAAGCCGTCCGCGTCCCTGATCGTCGCCGTTGCGGCGCTCGTGTTGGCCGCATCCGGCACAGCCGTGGCAGCGAGCAAGCTCGTCAGCGGCGACACGCTGATCAAGAAGCAATCGCTGTCCGGCAACCGGCTGCGCAACCACACGATCACCGGCCGGCAGATCAACGTGCGCAAGCTCGGGACGGTTCCGAGCGCTACCAATGCCGATCACGCCACGACGGCAGGCAGCGCGACGAGCGCGACCAACGCAACTACCGCAGGCACGGCGAGTTCGGCACCGATTGCGAAGGTGACCTACGCGACGAGCTCAGCCAGCGTCTCTCCGGGTGGGGTGGCGGTTCTCGTGACCGCGACCTGTCCCGCCGGGACGATAGTGATCGGCGGTGGAGGGCAGGTCACTGACGAAACCAACGCGTTCGTCAACGACACCTTCCCTAATGGTAAGACGGGTTGGTCGGTCGATTACATAAACGACGGAACGTCCGCGTCGAACGCCACCACCACGGCTATCTGCGCACCGGCAGCGGCTACCGCGCCCTGACACGATGGGTCGGCGGCCTGAGGCGCACCCCTCGGGCCGCCGACAGACAAGTCGACGCTGTCGAGCTGATCGACACGCGGCAGCGGTGGTCCCCCGAGGACCCACCGCCCCATGGTTGGTTGCAGGGGCTTGTCGACCCCGTCGGCGATCCAGCCGGCTAATCCCGAGGGTCGAGCGGCATGTAGCGCAGCTCGAGGGACGTCTGTTCATCGCCGACTTCTTCTGCGGTTCGGACTCCGTCGCTGGCCGATTGACGCAGCTCGGCGTCGCGCCCTACGTGCACGCCGTCGCGGTACACGCTGCCGTCACCCATCCGTACGGCCCAGCCTTCACCTGGAACCGGGTCCCCTGGGCGCAGGATCGTAGGTACTGAGTCGCCTTTGAGTCGGTGCACGCGAAGGTCCGTCACAGACACCAGAGTCTATGGGTCGCGCGGGGGCGCTGCAGCGCCAGGTGTCCCCCACCTCGTGACTTTCGCACCACACCGTCCGGGTGAAGACGGACGTTTCGCCTACCGAACTGAACCCCTCGTCGGCCTTCACTCCCGCATCATCGCCCCGGCCAGCGCGGACCGCCGCAGCCCCGCCGGTCAGACGGCGACGAATCGTCATTGCTGGGTGCGCTGGCGGTAGGCGGAGACGTTGGTGCGGTTTCCGCAGGTGGCGTATGAGCACCAGCGGCGAGTGTGGCTGCGGGTGTTGTCGTAGAAGACGCGCTGACATCGTGCGCATGCTCCGAGCCGAGCCCAGCGGCCGGTCGCGATCGCGGTGACGAGCTGGTCGAGGACACGTGCGATTACGGCGTCGGCTGGGTTGGTGCGCGTCGCTCGCAGACTGACGGCCGGTCCGGCCGTAGTTTGTAGACGAAGCGGCGCGGTTGCGCTCAGCTCGTTGACGGCGTCCCAGGCGTTGATGTCGCTCGCGTCTTTAAGCGCGCTCATGACCGCGTCGCGCAGGCGCCTCAGACGGGCCGTATCCGGCGTTGTCAGGGCCTCGTTGTCATAGCCCAGTTCGCAGTGAGCAAGGAACGCAGCCGCGTTGGTGGGCGTGTCGAAACGTTCGGGCCGGCGGGCGCTGGCCCGTGAGTTGAGGAAGTTGATCAGCCCTCGCAGTTCGACGGGGGTGTCGTCGTCCAGTGGGGGCGGCGCGTCTGCGGCAGGCGGACTCACGGCGTCATCATACAACATGGTCTTTCAGGAATAGACCTTTACATGACGTCTCGATGGTGCTATCAAGCCGTAAGGGTCTATTTCGGTTAGAGCGCTACGCGATGGAGGTCATCGGCATGTTCTGTTCCCTAAGCGCTGAACTGGCGCGCACACGCCGGCGAGAGCTCCTGGAAGCTGCGGCACGACATCGTCAGGCTTCGGAGCACGGCGCAAGCCGGTCGGTGATGCGCGACACCATGAAGACCTTGCGCCGGATAATCGCCCCCCTGCGTCGGCCCCTCCCCGACGCGCCGGTGGTCGATGGGGACGCTATGCCGCGACCGGCTTCATCGGAGTCATCGCCATCAACAGCCGCGTGAAACACGGACTCAACGTCCCGCTCCGTCGCCCCGCGCGGGGTTGCTCGGATTGTCAAGAAGCGCGTCGGCCTAGTTGAGCCTGGAGGCCGGCCTGATAACGGTCATGAGTGCGTTCACGAGCTCGTGGCCGAGATCAAACGTGTCTCCTGGGTACGGCAGTCCGGCCGGTCGGTACCAGGAGCGATTGGCTTCCGGGTGAGGTCCGCTGACCCCGACCGCGTCGCCGTGCATAGGATCAGCAGCCGTGACCGGCATCCAGCCTGAGCTGTGGGTCGATCGAGCGAGCGCGGCGGTCGACTTCTACGAAGCGGCGTTCGGTGCGGCTGTCCTGCATCGCGTCGGAGAGGGCGACGACATCGTCGTGCAACTCGCGGTCGGCGACGCCGTGTTTTGGGTGACTGCGGCGTCGCCGGACATGGGGCGCTTCAGCCCCGAGTCGATCGGTGGTGCAACCGGCCGCAATCTGTTGATCGTCGATGATCCCGGCGCGATGCTCGAGCGGGCGGTGGGCGTCGGAGCCCGGCAGATTGCCGCGATCAGCGACGAGCATGGGTGGCGCCTCGGTCGGATCGTCGATCCGTTTGGCCACGAATGGGAAATCGGGCGACCTCTCGGCGATTGGCCACCGAGCTGAAGCGGCGCGGACGCCGAATCGCCGAATGGTAGGTTCGGGTCGTGGCGATCTGGCCGGTTTTCCTGTGGCGCGCCATGCACGAGGACATGGGTCGGCTGTTCGCGATCGGAGCGGTGGTGTCGTGGGATGTCCTGCTGGTCGATGGACGAGCGGAAGGCTGGCCGGATGATGTCCTGGTCGACACTCAAGTCGTCATCGAGGAGCGGCCGACGTTCGCGCGCCACGGTTCGTTGGGCAGAACGCCGGAGCTATCTGCGTGCTGGAGCGGCGAAGAGCCCGTCGGCTCCCAGCTCCGCATACGCGCGGGCTTGGTGGCGGATCTATTCAACCCGCCGTTTCTCAGCTCGGTGACCGGAGTTGTCCAGCGCATTCAGATCGTCACCAGCCGAATGACAGCCGACACGCACGGGATGTGGAACCCGAGCGGCGAGTGGCAGCTCGCCGACGTGAACGAGTCGCCGAGATGGCTCGCACCGATTGGCCGTACGCCTGCCGCTGAGCGCGAGGTCGGCTTCCTCGTCGGAATGGACGTCATGTCTCACGCGATCCGGCCGTTCCCCGCGCGAGCGGAGGACACGACAACGCAGCGCTAGCCAGACCCGGCGCGTTCCTCGAACATCCGCGTCACCACCATCGCCTCGACGGGCTCGATCAACGAGGCGTTGACCGAGTCCGCCAGCGCCGCACAGGCATCGCGCATGCGCCGGCCGGCGGCGGCCGCGTCGTAGGTGGTGCATCGCAGGTCGGGGACGCCGTCTTCGATCCACAGCCACCGCGCATCGCCGTCTCCCTCGTAGGGCAGGCCCACGCTGCCGGCGTTGACGAAGCGCGTGCCGTTGACCGTGCGGTCATCCTGTTGGTGCGTGTGACCGGCGACGACCATCGCGACGTCCACGCCGGCGAGCACCTCAGCCCAGCGCTCGGGCGGCGAGATCCGGGTGACCATTTCCTCGTCGCTCCGCGGCGTGGCGTGGCAGAACAGCACGCCGTCGACGATGACGCTCAACGGCAGCTCGCCGAGCGCCCGGGCGCGCTCGGGGCCGAGCTGCTGCGCGGTGAACGCCGACATCTCGGCGGCGTTGTCGCCCTCCGCCGACGGGGGACCGTTGACGGCCGCTGCCGTCTCGCGTTCACCGTTGCCGCGCACCCAGTGCGCGTCTGCGCTCAGCGCCTCCAGGCGGTCAAGGGCGGCGCCGGCAAACGCGCCGGGCACGACATCGCCGCCGATGACGATCGCGTCGGGGCTTGCCGCCCGCGGATCGGCCAGTACCGCCTCAAGGGCGTCCGAGTTGCCGTGGACGTCGTACAAGGCGAGAATCCGCATCACCGCAGCCTAGTGCAACCTTTCGGTTGCGTCTACTTCGGAGTGAATCCGGACCCGAGAAGCGCGGCATGGAGGGACAAAGGCTTGCTATCGCGGTCCGCGGTCGATCGCGCTGCGCACATCGTCCTCGTGCGGTTGTGACCCGAAACCGGTCAGCACCCAGGTCGCCCCGGCCGCCACCCACGGCTCGACCTCATCCCCGGCTGATACCTCGATCACAAGGTCGAAAGCGCCGGCGTCGTTGGCACGGAGCGCCAGGAGCTCGTCGGCGAGCGTCGTGAGGGCGTAGGGGTCGGGGAGCTCGATCGGGAACAGTCCGTCCCAGCGGGCGGCGCGACGTAGCGGCCTGCGATTGGGCCAGCGCGACGCAACCCAGATCGGGACACGCGGCTGCTGCACCGGACGCGGCTCAAACTCGCCGTCCCAGAGACGGGTCAGCCGCTCCAGGCCGTCGTCGAGCAGTCGGGCGCGCTCGCGCGCGTCCTCGACCTCGCCGAACGGCGCGAGCTCGCCACTGCGGGTGCTCCCGAGTCCGACACCGAGCGTCAGCCGCCCGTGGCTGAGGTGATCGAGCGTCACCGTCTCGCGCGCCACCTTCTGGACTCGACGCCGGGACAGCGGCGTGACCATTGGACCGATCCGCAACGTGTCGGTCGCACCCGCGATCGCCGACAGCGCGATCCACGGATCTGAAACGGCCCGCACCGGCGCCTGGTAGCGGATGTGGTCCCACAAAAAGAAGCCGTCCCACCCGCCCGCCTCGGCCCGCTGCGCAAGCTCGACCAGCAGCTTCGGCTCGACGAGCTCGTCGAACGGCGCCAGATAGATGCCGCGTTTGACGGGCACGGCATGACTCTACCCACGCGCGATCCCCCCCCAGTGTCCGTCCCTCAATGTCTCCCGCCGTTTGTCGAGGCGGATCTATACGGCGATCGTGCGGAGCGTCCCTCCGGGTGTGATTGCCGCCGGTGGCGGCCGGTCAACTCATCGGCCAGGTGGCCGATAGGAAGGGATGAATTTGCCTAACCTGGCGACATGCCCGTGCTCGTGCCCCAGGCCACCGACTTTCCGGGCTGGTATCAGGATGTGATCGCCAAGGCGGAGCTGGCGGAGACCGGCCCCGTCCGCGGCACGATGGTTATCCGTCCCTGGGGGTACGCGATCTGGGAGCTCCTCCAAGGCGAGATGGATGCGCGCATCAAGGCCGCCGGCGCGGAGAACGTCTACTTCCCGCTGCTGATCCCCGAGGGCCATCTCCGTCGCGAAGCCGAGCACGTGGAGGGCTTCAGCCCCGAGTTGGCCGTGGTCACGGAGGCCGGCGGCCGCCAGCTCCAGGAACCGGTGGTCATCCGCCCAACCAGCGAGACGGTGTTCGGCGAGTACCTCGCTCGATGGATCCAGAGCTACCGTGACCTCCCGCTCTGCCTCAACCAATGGGCCAACGTCGTGCGGTGGGAACTGCGACCGCGTCTCTTCCTGCGCACGAGCGAGTTCCTCTGGCAGGAGGGGCACACTGCCCATACGACGAAGGACCGAGCCGCCGCCTACGCCCGGCAGATCCACTCCGACGTCTACCGCTCGGTGCTCGAAGACGTCCTGGCGATCCCGGTCCTGACCGGGCTGAAGACCGCCGCCGAGCGGTTCGCGGGCGCAACGTCGACCCTCACCTGCGAGGCCATGATGCGCGACGGCAAGGCGCTGCAACTCGCCACCAGCCATGAGCTCGGGCAGAACTTCGCGACGGCGTTCGGGGTCACCTACACAGACGAAGCTGGTTCATCACAGCTGTGCTGGACAACGTCCTGGGGTAGCTCCACCCGAATGATCGGCGGCGTGATCATGACCCATGGCGACGATGCGGGGCTGAGGCTGCCGCCGAAGGTCGCCCCGATCCAGGCGATCGTCGTAGTCGTCAAACGCGACCCCGACGTGGCCGCCGCGACCGAGAGCCTCAGGCGTGACCTGGTCAGCGCGGGGCTCAGGGTCCGAGTCGACGACCGTGACGAGCTGGGGCTCGGCAGACGGCTGACCGACTGGGAGCTCAAGGGCGTCCCGGTTCGGGTTGAAATCGGACCTCGCGACCTTGCGCAAGACACGGTCAGCATCGCCCGGCGCGACCGGACCGGCCGCGAGACGGTGAGGATCGGGGACGCCGCGGCAGCGGCAACCGCCGGCGTGCAATCGGTCCACGCCGCTCTGTTTACGCAGGCAACGGAGGCGCTCGCGTCCGGAACGGCCGACGTCTACAACCTCGAGGAGGCCATGGACGCGGCGCGCACTGGCTTTGCCCGGCTGCCCTGGGCCGCGTGTGGTCCTGAGGGCGAGCGCCGGCTCAACAGCGCAGGTTTCTCGGTGCGTTGCCTGACTGAACCCGATGGCTCAATCCCTGACACCACGGACGACGACAATCTCTGCGCGATCGTGGCGCGAGCCTACTGAGGCGCCGACGCACCGCTAGCTGCGGTCCCTGAACAAGCTCCGAACGCGCTCTATCAGGTGCCGGATGCCGCCGTCCAAGTCGCGGAAATCTGCTTCGGCGTCGTCCGGGTGACGCTGTGCATAGCGAGCCGCCTCGGCCTCGGCCTCACGCACCCGCTCCCGGGAGACCTGCGGTCCCATTGAGTTTGGTGGGACGGACATCGGCAAGGACCTCCGTAAATCGCTTGCGCGCTCATCCCAGAAGTGTGCTCCGCGCAGGTCCGGTAAGCAAGCCGCTCACGCCCCCGATCACATGTGAAACTCAGGGCGCCGCTGACCGTGAACGAGCGCTGAGGTATGGTGAGTTTCGGTGACGTTTTCTCCTAAAGCGGGGAGGCGATGACATGACGGGCGCATCGGAGTCCGAGGCACACGAGTTCGCCGTGGCGTTTCGGCGATTTCTCGAATGGGTGCACTCCGAGGAGAACTCGGAGAGTCGCAACGAGGTCGCCGCGCTGGTGCGTGACTTCCTCGGCGAGGATCGTGCCGAGCATTCGGTCGTCACGCGAACGGTGCCTCCGTTTGACCACGTCAACCTCCAGACCGCGCTCGACGCTTGGTCTGGAGAACGCGGGCGTGAGGTCAAGGTCCAGGGCATCACGCTCCCGCCTCACTACGGCGGTGTGACGCTGCAGCAGCTCGTAACGGGCGAAGCCATCCCGCCGCTGCGCCTGTCGGCGCCACCGCTGACGGACCTGCCGAACGGCCCCGGCTCGACGCTCGCGTGCTTGAACCTTGCGCTGCTGTTCGTGACCGACGCGGACGGGAGCTACACCGTGATGGTCAACGGGCCCGTCGAGCACGAGCCGGCCCTCGAACTCGAGGTCGCCGGGCTGCCGGTTGACGCCGCGCAGGCCGTGCATGCACGTCTGAGCGAGCTGCGAAACCAACTCAACGTCTATCGCGGACACGTGCTCGAGCTGGGCCTGACCGGGATGGGTGAGCTGTCAGTGACGTTCGGCGAGGTGCCGGAGACGGCCCGCGACGACGTCGTGCTGCCGGAGGCTGTGCTGTCGCGGGTCGAGCGCCACGCGCTCGGGGTGGCGGCCCACCGCGAAGCGCTCTTGAGCGCCGGCCAGCACCTCAAGCGGGGTGTGCTTCTCTACGGGCCGCCAGGCACCGGGAAGACGCACACGATGCGTTACCTGATCGGGCAGATGCCCGCATACACGCGGTTGATCCTGACCGGACGCGCGCTCGGGGCGATCGGCTCCGCCGCTGAGCTCGCGCGAAGCCTCGAGCCGGCCGTAATCGTGCTCGAGGACGTCGACCTGGTCGCCGAGGACCGCAGCTTCGGCCCCGGCTCGAGCCCGGTCCTGTTTGACCTGCTCGACGCGATGGACGGGGCCGCGCCCGACGCTGACCTGCTCTTCGTCCTGACCACGAACCGCGCCGACCTGCTCGAGCCGGCACTCGCCGCGCGACCCGGTCGGGTCGATGTAGCGATTCAGATCGACCTCCCCGACGCCGACGCCCGCGAGCGCCTGCTCGAGCTCTACGGCCGCTCGGTACCCCTGCGGCTCTCACAGGCACAGCGACGCAAGGTGATCGAGCGCACCGACGGCGTGACCGCGTCGTTTCTCAAGGAGCTCTTGCGCCGCGCGATTCTCGAGTCCGTGTTTGACGGGGGTACGAAGAAGACCGTCACCTCGGCGCACATGTCGCGCGCACTCGATGACCTGCTCGACTCGAGTCAGGAATTGACCCGGAGTCTGCTCGGGGTCGGCAACGACCCAGACCAGCTCCCTGCCGGCGGTGGCGTCGGCTCACTCCCTCCCCAGCAGGCCCAGTGGGCCGCACTTCGGCGCCGCCACATACGCCACTTCAGGTCATAGCGTTGTGATCGGGCCGGGCGCCTGTCCGGCCGTCAGCCGCGCTCGGGCTCGACGACGACCCGCACAGTTCCCGGCGGGCGAGTATCGGCGATCTCCAGCGCGGAGTCGAACTCGCTCAGTCCCATCCGGTGCGAGACCCAGCTTTCGGCATCGAGGTTGCCGCTCCCGGCGAGCTCGATCACGGCCGCGAGGTCCTCGATGCCCGAAGCGTACGCGCCTACGATCTGGAGCTCATGGGCCATGAACGCGCTTGAGACCTCGAGCGTGAGCATCGAGTCGACCACCGAGCCCAGCACGAGCCGCCCGCCGCGGCGCAGCAGCGCCACCCCGACGGCCGGCGCATCCGCCTGCCCGCTGAAGTCGATCACCGCGTCCATGCGCCCGGCGCTGTGGCGCAGCGCGCGGGCGGCGCCATCCAGGCCCTGGTGCACCTCGACACCGAGCCCGTGCACGCGCTCGGCGCTGGCCTCGCTCCGCACGACGGCGGCGAGGTGGAGATCCGGATCGAGTGCCCGCGCCACGCCCAGGACGCCGCTGCCGAGCCCGCCGGCCCCGAGCACGCACAGGGCACCGCCGCGCGGCACTCCGGCGAGCCGCACGGCATTGTGGGCGGTCGCGGCGGCGTCCGCCAGCAGGGCCGCCGCGGCAGGCTCGATTCCGTCGGCAGGGAGCATCCGCGATACGGGCCACACGACCTTCTCGGCGAAGCCGCCGGGATCATGGAAGCCGAGCGCGCGGACGTTGTCACACCGCTGATCCTCGCCCCGCAGGCACCCCGGACAGTGCCCGCACGGAGCGAGCGGATGGAGGACCGCGAGGTCACCGACGGCGACCGGCGACTCATCGGAGTTGACCTCCTCCACGATGCCTGCGACCTCGTGGCCGGGCCGAACCGGATACGTCGCGCCACGCGGCAGCACCATTCCGTTGAGCAGGTGTAGGTCGGTCGCGCACACGCCGCACGCCAACACCGTCACGCGTGCGAAACCCTCGGGCGTGTCCGGCTCGGGTCCGTCGCGCAGACGCGCGACGCCTGGGTCCATCTCGACGTAGCGCAAGGCTCAGCGCCTCTCGGCGCCTTCGCGCCTGCGAATCCCCGCCACGTCTTCGCCGATCACGCGCGCGGAGGATATACAGTCGGCGCCGATTTCAGCGGCCAAGGAGCGCGCGCGCGATCGTCATCTTCTGGACTTCCGCGGTCCCCTCCTCGAACCGCTGGGCCCGCGCATCACGGTAAACGCGTTCGATCGGCGACGGCGCGAAGTATCCGCTGCCGCCGTGGACGTCGAGCGCCGCGTCAGTTACGCGCTGGAGCATCTCACTCGCGAAGAGCTTCGCCATCGCCGCCTCGGCGGTCACGTCACCCCCGTTCTCCCAGGTCGATGCCGCCTGCATCACAAGCGCTCGGGCGGCCTCGATCTCGGTCGCCATCGCGGCCAGCTTGAACGCGATCGCCTGACGCTCGGCGAGCTTGCGGCCGAACGTCTCGCGCGTCTTGGCATAAGCGACCGACAGTTCGAGCGCGCGGCGAGCGAGGCCGACGCAGGTAGTCGCGAGCGAGATCCGGCTCGGTGCAAGAAACCCTCCCATCGCGACCGCGAGCCCGGCGCCCTCGGCACCGAGACGGTTGGCGACGGCAACCGGGGCGCGATCGAAAACGAGGTGGGCATGGTCGGTGCCGCGCACGCCCATCGATTCGTCCATGACGCGCGCCTGAACTCCCTCACCCCGAGGCGCAACCATCAGCGCAAGGGTCCCCTCCCCCCCACGCGTGCCTTGCAGCCGCGCGATCAGCAGCAGGTAGTCCGCGATCGTCCCGAACGTGATCAGGTGCTTCTCACCGCTCAGGTAGTACGTGTCGCCGGCGCGCTCGACGCTGCAGCGCAGGTCCGCCCCGGTGCCGGCATTCGGCTCGGTCAGAGCGAACGCAACCTTGATATCGCCGGCTACCAGCGGTAGCAGGAAGCGCTGGCGCTGCTGGTCGTCGGCATGCGCGGCGATCGGCCGCCAGATCCCGTTGCAGACGTGCACGATCATCCGCAGCGAGGCGTGCGACATCGACAGGAGCTCGAGCAGTTCGAGGTATCGCCAGAACGGCAGCTCGCCACCGCCGTATTCGGCCGGCGCGGCCAGGCGGAGATAGCCGCGCTCGCGCAACTGGTCCCAAAGCTCGAGCGGAACGCGACGTTCGCGCTCGATCCGGTCGGCCCACTGCTCGCCGGGGCCGCGCACGTAGGCGTCGACCTCCTCGCGCAGCGCGGCGAACGACGCTTGATCGGCTGCCGGCGGCCGTGTCGCTTCTGCCTTGACCGAGGACATTCGCAGCTCAGTATGCTCGATCGCCCCTCCGGGCCGACCGGTGCTGGACGTTTGCAAAGCCGCCCTTCGGGCCACCATAGCGGCAGATCGCCGCATCCGGGACCGCGCAACTTCCGATTGCACGCCGGTTTGGAACCGGAGACTCAACCTTTAAGGGAGGCTGTATGAAGCGCACAATGACGCTGGTCGTCGCCGCGGTCACACTCGCGGCGGTGATCACGGGGGTTGCCGTCGCAGCATCGTCGCCGACAGTGTCGACACGACCGGCGACTTCGATTCGCAATTTCTCCGCCAAGCTCAACGCCACTGTGAACCCGAACGGGGTCCGCACCGGCTACGTGTTCCAGTATGGGCTCACGAACGGGTACGGGCTGCAGAGCAAGAGTCACAGCGCAGGGTCGGGGTCCAAGGTCGTCGCCGGGAGCGTGGTGGTGGGCCACCTCTCGCCGGGAACCGTCTATCACTACCGCGTCGTCGCCCTGAACCGGCTCGGCTCCGCGACGGGCGCAGACCACACGTTCAAAACGACGGGTCCCCCGCCGCCGGGAGTCGTGACCGGGGCACCGACGAGCGTCGGCAAGAACACGGCCACCGTGACGGGCACGGTCAGCACCAACGGTGCCGCCACCACCTGGCTCGTGCAGTTCGGCCTGACCACCGCCTACGGCGCGCAGACGTTCGGTCAGGTGATCCCGACGTCCTTGACGCCGACGGCGGTGTCCGTCCAGCTCACGGGGCTGGAGCCTGGTCAGATGTTCCACTACCGGCTCGTCGGGCTCCACAACGGCCATGTCGTCTCGGACGGCTCGGACGCGACCTTCTTCACGGAACCGGCCACACGCGCGAGGACAAGTATCTCCGCGCACACGAGGCCAGGCCGTGATCGGCACGCCCCGTTCGTGTTCACCACTCATGGCACGATCCGCGGTGGGAGCTCGATGCCCGCGACGGTGCGCTGCACCGGCACCGTCCGCGTGCGCTACTTCCGCGGTCGGCATCGAATCTCGAGCGGGCTCGCGTCGGTCGCGCCGAACTGCACGTTCTCGGCGCAGGCCACTTTCCGGCACCTGCGCGGCCACCGGGCCACGCGGCTGCGGATCGCGATCAGCTTCGGCGGCAACGGATATATCGCGCCGTCGAAGCGGACAAACACCGTGACCGCTCGCTAACCCGCGACATCCGGGCTCCTGGTCTGGCGGGCCGGGAGCCCGGCGCCGGGTACTCTTGCGCGCCATGCCGCCAAGCGGGCCGCGAGTGTCGCGCGCAGAGATCGTGCTGCTGGCGGCGCTCGCAATCTGGGCGGCGTTTCCGATCGTCCTGTTCCTGGTCCACGCGTCGCAGACGCACAGCACGTTTACGGGAGCCGATGGGCTGATCGGCGCCAACGGGGTGCTGGGGGCCGACCAGCTCCAGTACCTCGCCTGGGCCCGGGATGCGGGCTCGCACGGGCTCGCATCGGACCTATTCACGCTCGAGCCAAACGGCCACGTATACCTCGAGCCGCTGTTCACCATCACCGGCGCGCTATGGCGGGCCGGGCTGTCGCTGCAGCTCGCGTACCTGCTCTGGAAGGCGCTCGCCGTCGTGGCTCTGTTGCTGGCAGCCGTCGCGTGGGCGCGGCGGGCGTTCGGCGACCAGATCGGGGCGCGCGCGGCGGCGGTGGTACTGGCGGTGTTCCTCTACACGCCGCTCACCGCGTTGTTCAGCTGGTTCAAGCTCGGAGGCGGATCGTTTCGCTTCGAGCTCTATCTGCTCGGCTCGGAGCTGCTCGCGGCCAACAAGCTGTGGGGGTACGTCCCGAGCGCGCTGGCGCTCGCGCTCGTCCCGGTCGCGCTGCTGGCCGTCGAGCGCGCGCTCGACCCTCAGGTCGGCATCCCACGGCGGCTCGGCGCGCCCTACGGCGCCCGACGCCCTCTGAGTCCGTTCCTGGGCACCGGGCGCGGACCGCGCGCGTCACGGTCGGCGGGACGGTGGTGGCTGGCGGTCGCTGCGGTCGCGGCGCTGGTGGCAGCGTGGCTTCACCCGTGGCAGGGGATCACGCTGATCGTGATCTTCGCCGGGCTGGCGCTCTGGCGCCGGCTGCAGGGAGCGCTGGCGCTCGCGGTGCCGGCGATCGGCGCTGCGCTGCCGCTCGGCTACTACTACCTGCTCAGCCACAATGACCGGGCCTGGAAGCTGGCGTCGAACCTCGAGGTGATCTCGCGCCTGCCGGTACTCGCGCTGCTGGCGGGGTTCGGTCCGCTGGTGCTGATCGCGGCGTTCGGTCTGCGGCGCCCGGAAGGGGTCGTGTTCGAGCAGCTACTGCTGCTCTGGGTCGCGGGCTGCTTCGTCACCTACTTCGTCAACGACGCGTTCGCGCCGCATGCGCTCCAGGGTTTGAGCTTTCCATTCGCCGTGCTCGCCGTGCGCGGATGGCAGCGCCTTCGCCTGCCGGGTGCGATCGGGGTTGTCGCGATCGTTCTGGTGACCATCCCGGGGCTGGCGTACGACGCCCGCAAGATGGTCAAGGTGACGCGCAGCGCGACCGTTCAGTACTACCTGCCGAGCTCCGACGAGCAGGCGTTGCGCTGGGTCAACGTCGCGGCGCCTCCCGGCGGCGTGCTGGCGCCGACGCCGTTCGCCGCCGTCGTGCCCTCGCAGACGGGACGCGCGGTGTGGGTCGGTCACGGCTACTGGAGTCCCGACTACCAGGCTCGCGCCCGCCAGGCCGACATCCTCTTCGCCGGTCACATGCGCACGGCCGTGGCGCGATCGTTCGTGCGCTCGACGGGGGCCAAGCTGCTGGTGGCCGACTGCAACCACGACAATGATCTGACCAGCAAGCTGCGCCCGCTGCTCGCGTCGGTGCACCACTTCGGGTGCGCCACGGTCTACGTCGTCGCGCCGGGCCGGTCCGCGAGCCGGTAGACGAACCGCAGCCCCGACCAGGTCGCGTCGATCGCGCACACCTTGTTGTCGACCAGGCCGGCGTCGAGCCCGAGCTCGCGGATCGCGCGCTCGCCGAGGTCGGTCTGGACGCCCGAGGCACGCTTGGGCCACGCGATCCACAGACCCCCCGACACGCTCAACGCGGCGCGCAGGGCCGGCAGCCGCCGCTCGAGCTTTCCGCGATCGATCTCAAACGAGACGATCACGTCCGCCGGACCTCTGAGGCGCCGGCGGATCGAGACTCCCGCTGGGAGCTCGCCGAGCAGGTCTTCGAAGTCCGGCGGGGCGTTGACGAGGCAGACCGTGGCGTCGGGCTTGATCCCGAGCTTGCGGACCAGCGGCGTGCCCGAGTAGCCGGCGCTCATGCCTGAGCCTCGTCGGCGATCTCGGCGATCACCTTCGAGAGCTGGCTCCCCTGCCATGCCACCGGCGATTTGCCGGGCTCGTCGGTTATCAGTCGCGCGCCTCCGATGGCCGCCGCGTACGCCTCGCCGACCGCGCGCGGGTGTCCGGGGTCGGCATGGTCGTCGCTCGCGACGACGGCCGTCGGGACCGAGATCGAGGCAAGTTCGGAGATCGCTTCGAACGGGCGTGACCGGGGAACGGCGGACAGCGCGTCGGCCACCGCCTCGGGATGCTCGTGCTGAGAGAGGCGCTGGCGGATCACCTTGATCACGGTCTCGCGCCACTGGGGCGGCACATCAGGCTCTCCGTACGCCTCGATGAATCCCTCGACCCCGCCCGTGCGCAACCCTTGTGACAGGGCGTCCCAGCGCGCGAGCCGCGCCGGGTCATCGGCCTCGGGTCCGTCATAGGCCGGCGTGATCACGACCAACCCGGCGACGCGCTCGGGCCGGCGCAGGGCCAGCCACAGGAGCGTGTGAGCGCCCATCGACGCGCCCGCGAGCACCGCGCGCGGCACCTGCGCCCAATCGAGCACGGCCTCGAGGTCGCGCCCGAGTTCGTCGTACCCGTACGCCTCGGGACTCGCGGCCGGCGACGAGCGACCATGGCCGCGCGCGTCGTAGGAGATCACCCGGTGTCCGGAACGCTGCAGAGCCGTCGAGCCCATCACGACGTAGCGCCGGGTCGCGGTCAGGCCGTGCAGCAGGACGACCGCCGGGCCCTCCCCGGACTCTTCGCCGGCGAGCTTCACGCCGTCGCGCTGGACCTCAAAATCGGACATGCCGCGCTGTCTACAGGATCGCGTTCGAGCTTGCTCTGACCGTGGCTAATATCAATGGACGATGGATGTAACCGAGAGCAATTTCCAAACCGCGGTCCTCGACCGCTCGCGAACCGTCCCGGTGGTGGTCGACTTCTGGGCGGAATGGTGCGGGCCGTGCCGGCAGCTCGGTCCGGTGCTGGAGCGCGCCGTGGAGGCACGAGCCGGCAAGGTCGAGCTGGCGAAACTCGACGTCGACACCAACCCGGTGCTCGCGCAGACGTACGGGATCCAGAGCATCCCGGCAGTCAAGGCATTTCGCGACGGCAACGTCGTGTCGGAGTTCATCGGCGCTCAGCCCCCGGTCGCGGTCGAGCGGTTCCTCGACGAGCTCGCGCCCTCGGAGGCCGACGAGCTCGTGGCACAGGGCGACGAGGAATCGCTGCGCCGAGCGGTGACGCTCGAGCCGTCGCGCGCGGACGCCGCCGTGCCGCTCGCGAGGATCCTGGTCGCCCGCGGTGACGCTGACGGAGCGCTGGCGGTCCTCAAGGACGTTCCCGGGAACTTTGCGGCCGATGGCCTGTCAGCGCGGATCGAGCTCGAGCGCGCTGACGCGATCCCGGAGCTCCGGGAGGCATTCGCCGCGCTCGACGAGGGCGACAACGAGCGCGGGCTCGACCTTCTGATCGGTTCGCTGCCGAATGCCGACGGCTCGCGTGACGACATCCGGCGCGTCGTGGTCGGGATCCTCGACGAGCTCGGCGTCGATAACCCGCTGGCGCGCGAGTCTCGCCGCCGGCTCGCTGCGGCGCTCTACTGACCCTCAGACGGCGAGCGTGAGTTGCTCGTCGACGTCAGCGCGGCTGCCCTCCAGTCCCGCGACGCGGACGCCGAGCAGGCGCACCGGGCGCGGCGGCGAGAACCGCCGCAGCAGGTCGATCGCCACCTGTCCAACGCGGTCCGCCGAGCTGACCGGTTCGGCGAGCGTGCGCGCTCGCGTGTGGGTCGAGAAATCGTCGAGACGCACCTTGATCCCGATCGTGCGCCCGCGTCGTTGCCTCCGTTCGAGCGTCCCACACAGCTCCGTGACGAGCCGCTCGAGAATCGGTTCGAGCGCCTCGAGCCCGCTGACGTCGTAGTCGAACGTCGTCTCACGCGACTCGGAGATCACCTTGCGCTCCTCGGTCACCGGTGCGTCGTCCTCAAACCGCGCTCGCCGGCGCAACTCGGCGCCCAGCCTCGGCCCGAACCGCGCCGTCAGCTCATCGGCCGGCGCCGCGCCAAGCTTGCCGAGCGTGTCAAGCCCGCACGAGCGAAGCCGCTCGGCGGTCTTAGGTCCAATGCCGGGCACCAGGCTGCATTTGGCGCCGGCGAAGCGAGCGCGCGCCTGATCGCTCGTGAGCACCACGAAGCCGCGCGGCTTCTCGGCATCCGACGCGACCTTGGCAACGAGTTTGTTGGGGCCGATGCCGATCGAGCAGCCAAGCGCCGTCTGCAGCTCGATCTCGCGCGCCAGCCGGCGCATCTCGGCGTGCGGAGCCGGCAGCCCGGAGAGATCGAGGTATGCCTCGTCGAGACCGATGACCTCGACGGACTCCGCGGATTCGCGGACCAGTGCCATCACCTCACGCGAGGCCTCGCGATAGTAAGCGAAGTCGGGCGCCAGAAAGATGCCGTCCGAGCACAGGCGCCTGGCCCGCGCCGCCGGCATCGCCGAGCCGACGCCGAAGCGCCTCGCCTCATAGGACGCGGTGGTGACCACCGCGCGCGGGCCGCTGCCCGCCACGATCACCGGTAGCCCCCGCAGCTCCGGTCGCCGTCGCAGCTCGACGGAGACGTAGAAGGCGTCCATGTCGAGATGTGCGATACAGCGATCCGGCATCGCTGCGGGAGGCTAGGTGAACAGTCAGACGTAGCGGCCCTGCGGGCTCCTACCTGGTCGCCCAGACGGTGCCCACTCCACCGAAGCCGAGCGCCGCCGCGACGTTCTGGTTGAAATCCCAGGTTCGGCCGGCCACGAACGGCCCACGGTCGTCGACCGTCGCGGTGACGCTGTGGCCCCCGTAGCGGAAGCGCACCTTGGTGCCGCACGGCAGCGACTTGTTGGCGACGCCGAGTCCGGCGTGAAAACCGCACGCGGTGCCGCCCGCGTCGTCGTACCACGAGGCGACGCTCTGGTCGCTGTAGACGGTCAGCGTGCCGGCTGAGGCCGAGAGGCCTCGGTTGGCGCGGTCACCGTCGAACACGACTCGCAGCCGGCGATTTACGCCGCTGTCGGCCGCAAAGCGCAGCGTGAAGCGCCCCGCGGTACGGGTACGCGTCCGCGCCAGCGTCTGCCAACCGCGGCGACCGGAGTGGCCGACGAGCCGCACCTCACGGCCCGCGCGCCACGGCATCAAACGGCCGCGGACAGCCAGCCGCTGACCCCCGAGGGCGTCAAACGACGGGTGATCGACGCTGAACCTGGCGGTCACCCGCACTGGCCGCGGCGCCGTGGCAACGGCCCCCGCTCCAGTCGTGGACCAGCTTGCGGCGGTCGCGGCAGCGCCGCCCTGGGTCACAGCGTCCACTACGCGGACAAAGCCCGAGTGAGGGAGTCGCGCACGAAGCGAGAACCGCCCCGCACGAGTGATCCTGGTGGCGGTCACGGGACGCCAGCGCGCGTTGCGCTTGGCCGCCGTCTGCAGGACCGCCCAATGCCCGGCCTCTGAGGCGGGCGCGGTCCCGCTCGCGGTCACCGTGCTGCCGAGGGGCATCGACTGCGGCGCGATCCGGGCTTGCAGCTCGAACGCGGGCGCAGCGGCGTCGGCAGATCCTGAGTTGTTATTGGCAACCGCCCCACTGAGCGCGAACGCCGAAGCGGGGACAGCGAGCATGATCGTTGCAATTGCTACATGAACTGAGCGCGTCTTGCGCAACCTGAGCCTGGGCCTCAAAACCGAGGACCTCCTGGGTACGAGCGACCACGCGCCTACGGGGTTAGCTGACGGGCTCGCAAGCGGCCCGTCCGGCGCCCGTTAGACGCACGTCCTGGTGCTCGCTACGGTCGCGGCTGGCTGTGCACCAGGCGTCCGATTCGCCCCGGCCGGCGGTGAGGAACCCCCACCCGGCAGTGGGTCCCCCGCTCACCCCCGCACCGGGCAGGGGCAATTAGGCAGGTCGATTTTGGAACCCGCGGCACGGTAGGTGGGCTGACAGGTCCGTTGTGTGAGCTTCGTCACACAAGGCCCGGCCTGCAAGAATCACCGATGTGCCCAATCCGGACCGCCTGACCGGGCTCGACAGCTCGTTTTTGCACCTCGAGAACGACGCCACGCACATGCACGTGGCCGGCTGCATGGTGTTGCTGGGTGACCCGCCCGCCTACGACGAACTCGTCGACGAGATCGTCTCGCGGCTGCATCTGGTGCCCCGTTACCGCCAGCGGCTGGCGTTCGTGCCGCTGAACCAGGGCCGGCCCGTGTGGGTCGACGATCCCCACTTCAACGTCCGCTTCCACGTCCGCCACACCGCTCTGCCCCAGCCCGGGGGCGATCAGCAGCTCCGGCGCCTTGCCGGGCGGGTGTTCTCTCAGGCGCTCGACCGCAGCCGTCCGCTGTGGGAGCTGTGGTTGGTCGAGGGCCTGTCCGATGACCGGTTCGCGATCCTTTCCAAGACCCACCACGCGCTCGTCGACGGCATCTCCGGAGTCGACATCGTCAGCGTCCTATTCGACTCCTCGCCGGATCCGATGCCGGTCTCGCCGCCGGAGCAACAGTGGATCCCGCGCCCGCTTCCCAGCAACGCTCAGCTGCTCGCCGATGCGCTCCTGGAGCGGACCACCGTGCCGGCCGAGATCGCCCGCGGCGTGAAGGCGACGTTGCGCGGCCCGCGGCAGGTCGCCGGCCGCGTCGGCAACGCGGTCGGCGGGGTCGGCGCGGTCGCCCGTGCGGGCCTCCAGACCGCGCCGACGACCCCGTTCAACGTCCGGATCGGCCCCCACCGGCGCTTTACCTGGGTCCGCGGGGAACTGGGCCAGTTCAAGGCGATCAAGAACGCGCTTGGCGGGACGGTCAATGACGTGGTGCTGGCGGTCGTGGCGGGTACGCTCGGCCGCTATCTGCGCCTCCACGGTGAGGAGACCGACGATCTGGTCCTACGGGCGATGGTGCCGGTCTCGGTCCGCGCCGACGTCGAGCGTGGTGCGCTGGGTAATCGCGTCGCGGCGATGTGGGCGCCGCTGCCGGTCGGGGCGATCGACCCCGTGCAGCGCCTGCTGACGATCGCCGAGGAGATGGACGGGCTCAAGGAATCCGGACAGGCGGTCGGGGCCCAGGTGCTGACCGAGCTCTCGGGCTTCGCGCCGTCGACGATCATGGCTCAGGCGGCGCGGCTGCAGGCTCGTCAGCGTCTGTTCAACGTCGTCGTCACGAACGTGCCCGGGCCACAGTTCCCCCTGTACATCCTCGGCCGCCAGCTCGAAGCCGCATACCCGATGGTTCCGCTGGCCGAGAATCAAGCACTGGGGATCGCGATCATGAGCTACAACGGTCAGCTCAACTTCGGCCTCAACGCCGACTATGACGCCGTCGCCGACCTCGAGCGGCTCGCCGACGAGCTGCGGGCGTCGATCGCCGAACTGGTCGCCGCGGCCAAGATCGCCGACGCCGACATGCCGTCCGCCGGGAGGCCCGTGCCCGCCACGGGCTGAGCCGCAACCAAGACGGCGATGGGCGACGATTGCCGATGAGGCTGCTCGAGCGCCTTGTGATCGTGCTGCTGTCGGTCGCGATCGCCGTCGCCGTGATCGTGCTGCTCTCGGGAGCCCCGTTGACCGGACATGACAACCCCGGACTATCCGGGCCCAGCAACCAGATCGGAGTCGCGTACCGCGATCTCGGTGACGCCCACCTCAAGCCAGGCGCCAAGCCGCCCCGCTATGACTCAGATCCTCCGACCAGCGGTCCCCACGTCCCGGTCTCGATCAGACACGACGAGCGGCCGGTCTCTGACAACCAGCTGTTGGAGGCACTCGAGCGCGGCGATGTCGTGGCGATGTATGGAAGCGCCGGCCCGCCCCGCAATCTGCGCCGGCTGGCGGCGTCGGTGGCCGCTCCGTTCACCCCCCCGCTGGCCGCGGCGGGGCAGGCCGTGATCCTCACGCGCCGACCGGGGACCCGCGGAGTGCTGGCCCTCGCCTGGGCGCACTCGCTGCACGTCCGGGACGCCTCCGACCCCCAGCTGCGCAGCTTCATGCTCTTCTGGCTCGGTCGCGGGGCGCCGTCGTCCCATAATTGAGTACATGGCCGCACCACTTCAGATCGCGCTCTGCCAGCTCGACATGACCGTCGGCGACATCGCGGGCAACGAGCGCCGGATCGTCGCCAGCCTGCAGGAGGCGCGTGAAGCGGGCGCCGAGCTGATCCTGTTCCCCGAGCTCGCGGTGACCGGCTATCCGCCCGAGGACCTGCTGCTCAAGGAGCACTTCCTCGCCGACGCGCGCGCGGCGCTCGACCGGATCGCGGCCGCGACCGACGGGGTCGTCGCGCTGGTCGGCTTCCCAGAGCTCGCCGACGACGTCTACAACTCCTGCGCCGTGCTCGCCGGCGGCGGCGTACACGCGGTCTACCGCAAGGTGTTCCTGCCCAACTACGGCGTCTTCGACGAGCAGCGCTACTTCCAGTCGGGCGACGGCGGCGGGCTGATCGAGCTCGACGAGCTGAGCGTCGGCCTGACCGTCTGCGAGGACATCTGGGAGCCCGGCCCGCCGGCCTCCGACGAGGCGCTCGCGGGGGCGACCCTGCTGGTCAACATCTCGGCTAGCCCGTACCACGTCGGCAAGGGCTCGGAGCGCGAGCGGATGCTGATCCAGCGGGCGCGCGACAACGTGGCTGCGGTCGCGTTCTGCAACCTGGTGGGCGGACAGGACGAGCTCGTGTTCGACGGTCATTCACTGGTGATCGACCACGAGGGCGAGGTGCTGGCGCGCGGCAAGCAATTCGCCGAGGAGCTGATCATCGCCACGGTCGACGCCGCCGGCGCGCGAGCCGTTCGCCTCCGTGACCCGCGTCATCGGGCCGTCAACCACCGCTCGCACCCGCATGCCCGCCTGCTCGCGCACGTCGAAGCCGGCGTCGAGCCGCCGCCCCGGCGCGTCGGGGCCCTCGGCGGCCCGGTCGCCCAGCCGCTCGAGCGCGAGGCGGAGGTATACGCAGCGCTGACGCTCGGGCTGCGCGACTACGTCACCAAGAATGGCTTCCAGCACGTGGTGATGGGGCTCTCGGGCGGGATCGATTCGGCGCTCGTGGCGGTGATCGCGGTCGACGCGCTCGGACCCGAGCGGGTGTCGGTCGTGATCATGCCTTCCCCCCACTCCTCCGATGAGACGCAGGCGGACGCGCGCCGGCTGGCCGCGAACCTCGGCGTCGAGGCGCGCGAGCTTCCGATCGCCGCCGCGATGACCGCGTACGAGTCGACCTTGGAGGATGTCTTCGACGGCCTGCAACCCGACCTGACCGAGGAGAACCTCCAGGCGCGGATTCGCGGCAACCTGCTGATGGCGCTGTCGAACAAGTTCGGCTGGCTCGTGCTGACGACCGGTAACAAATCCGAGATGGCGGTCGGCTACTCGACCCTGTATGGAGACAGCGCCGGCGGCTTCGCCGTGATCAAGGACTGCCTGAAGACGCTCGTTTACGAACTCGCGCGCCACCGCAATGCGATCGACGAGGTGATCCCGCAATCGATCATTGACCGCGCTCCGAGCGCGGAGCTGCGCCCGGGTCAGCTCGACGCCGACTCACTGCCGCCGTACGAGGTCCTGGATCCGATCCTGCAGGGCTACATCGAGGACGACCTCGGCCGTGAGGCGCTGATCCTGCACGGCTATGCCGAGGAGGACGTCGACCGCGTGATCGCACTCGTCGACCGCGCCGAGTACAAGCGCCGCCAGGCGCCACCCGGAATCAAGATCTCGACCAAGGCGTTCGGCCGCGACCGTCGCGTGCCGATTACCAACCGCTATCGCGGCTAGCCAGCCGCGTCGCCCGGGCGCGCCGGGCGGACCGCGACCGTGACCCGCGTCAGCGCGCAGAGCTTGCCGTCATCGTCGGACAGCTCGACCTCCCAGACCCAGGTCGTTCGTCCCCGGTGGCGGGCGCGCGCCTCGGCGTTCACGTTGCCGCCGATCACCGGGCGCAGGAAGCTGGTCTGGTTGGTCATGCCCATCGCCGTGTTGCCGCCGGCGACGACCGCCAGCGCCGTCCCGACGGTCGCGAGACTCTCACCGATCGCGGCGTAGATCCCGCCGTGCACGAGACCGGCGGGCTGCTTGATCCGGTCCTCGACCGCGACCCTGCCGCGCATCAGGCCGTCACCGATCTCGGTCACCTCGAGCCCGTAGAGCCGGTCGAATCCCTGGTCGAGCGCAATCGGCAGGTCGTCTCGCATCGGCGGCACCTTACGCGACCCGCGGCGCCACGACGTTCATCTCTGCGCCACTACTTATGCGGCTCATCTACGCTAGTGCCTGTTTATGGCTCCGTTAGACAGCCTTCCCGCCGACCAGCGCGCCGTGCTCTCGCTCGTGCTCGAGCGCGGCAAGAGCTACGACGAGATCGCCCGGATGCTCTCGATCGACCGGACCTCGGTCCGAGAGCGCGCCCTGGCGGCCTTTGACGCGCTCGGCCCGCAGACCCAGATCAGCGACCTCCGTCGGGCGCTGATCACCGACTATCTTCTCGGCCAGCTCCCGCCGGCCGTGGCCGAGGAGACGCGCGACCGCCTCGCGGACAACCCCAGCGAGCGCGCGTGGGCGCGGGTGCTCGCCTCCGAGCTCACGCCGCTGTCGAGCGAACCGCTGCCCGAGATTCCGACCGCCGGGTCACCGGCGCCGGTGCCGAGTTCACCCGCGGCCCAGAACGGCGAGCCGGAAGTGCCGGTCGCCCTGCCCCCGGCGCCCCCGCCGGCCCCTGCCACCGCCGACACCGCCGCGGCGGCCACGGCTCTGGGCAGCCCGCCGCCGGGGCCAAGCGAACCGCGCAGCTCGCGGCTGGGCGGGATCATCCTGCTCGCCGGCGGCGCGATCGTCGTGATCGCCGTGGTCCTCGTGATCGTGCTCAACTCCGGAGGCTCCTCGAGCGGCCACAGTTCCTCGGCGGACGCATCGGTGTCGACTACGACGAGCACGACAGCCGCAAGCGGCTCGGCGACGACCACCGCCTCGACGACGCCGTCGGTCGTGGCCCAGATCAACCTCAAGCCGCCGACCGGAGGTGGCAACGCGGTCGGGATCGCCGAGGTCCTCCAGGAGGGGTCCAAGAAGGGGATCGCGATCGTCGCTCAGCACATGACACCCAACTCGCACAAGCCGCCCAACGCCTACGCGGTGTGGATCTACAACTCGGCCAGCGACGCCAAGCTGCTCGGGTTCGTCAACCCCGGCGTCGGCAAGAACGGCCGCCTCTCGACCGCGGGCGGCCTACCCTCGAACGCGGCCCACTTCCACAAGCTGATCATCACGCTCGAGACCAAGGCGAACCCGAAGGCCCCCGGCGCGATAGTTCTCTCGGGCGCCCTCACCGGGGTGTGACGCTCGTCTTTGCTGGGCTTCGCGGCCCGGGGCGTGGCAAGTGTCCCCGCGCTCGGGCGCTGATCAGCGCCGCGCAGCGTCTACCCGAGCGCTAACGACGCGACTAGCGCGGGGCCACTGCCCCGCCCCAGCCGCAAAATGCGGACGATCGAGCCAATGGGGAGGCGTCCCGGCGTACTCGGCGGCCGGCGGCCTTCGTCGCCAAGGCGCCCGGCTAATTCACGACGCCTTCAGGCCGGGAGCGAAACTGCCGCGGGTTTGGGGAGCTGAGGCATCCCCATCGTCCTGGTCGCGTCGTCAGCGCCCCAGACCCACGCACCGCGCCACCAATCAGCATTCCCAGGACGAGTGGGGATGCCTCAGCCACCCCACAAGGCCTCACCCCAGAATCCGCTCAAGCCCATCTAAGCGCTTCGTCCAATTTGGACCCGGTGGCGCGCTTCAACAGCAGGCCGCCGGTCCGCGAGTACCCGCGCAGCTTTTGCTCCTGGCCGATCGACACCTCGGTCCCCCCGTCGACCGGTTCGAGGCGGATCTCGGTGATCGACTCGTTCAGGACGCGCTCGAACGGCGTGCCGGCGATCTCCTGCTCCCAGGCGCGGGCCCAGGGCGGGTCTGACTCGATCACGCGAAAGTCGATCCGGACGGGCCGGCCGCGCTTGGTCTTGTGGACCTGCGTGAAGCGGTCTGACTCGACGCCTTCCATCCGCTGCACGCCCGGCCACCAGCGGGGCATGTGGTGGGGGTCAGCGATCAGGTCCCAGAGTTCCTGTTGGCCGGCGGGGAGAACGCGGGATCGCAACGCGCTCGACATCTCAGCTGATGGTCACCCGAGATCCGTTAGGTCGCGATCTTGCGCAGATCGCGGATCAGCAGTAGATGCTTCAGGTGGGTGGTGACCGAGGCGAGGTTCTCGAGCGCCTCGATCGCCTCCTTGCGCCGCTCTGGATTGCGCGACCGGAGCGCCGGGGCGAGGATGCTCTGCAGCAACTGCGCCTCGCGGTCGGCCGAGCTGCGGAACACGCGCAGGTTGCGCCCGCCGACCCCGTACCGGGCGAGCTCGGACACGGCGCGGACGATCTCGCGCTCGGTCTCGTCGTAATAGCGCGCGCCGCCACGCATCTCGCCCTTGATGACGCCGAAGTCGACCAACTCCCGCACGAGGCTGGCCTTGGCGCCAGTCTCGTCGACGACGTCGTCGAGCGAGTACAGCGCGCCCGGATCGCGCACGTCCACCACCGCGCGGCGAAGGCCGCGGCGTTCACCGGCCGGCGCGGCGACGTCGCCGTCGGAGCGGCCGCTCGCCAGCTCCTGGCGGATCACCCGCAGCGGCAGGAACTCGTCGCGCTGCAGGCGCAGGATCGTCCGCAGCCGCTGGATGTCGTTCTGGTTGTAGAGGCGATAGCCGCCCTGAGTCCGGCGCGGCGTGAGCAGCTTCTGATCCTCGAGATAGCGGATCTTCGAGATCGAGATGTCGGGGAATTCCTGGCCCAGCGCCTTGCAGACGGCGCCAATCGTGACCGCCTTCTGGCGCGGCGGGCGCCCGCCGTTGTCAGGCGGATCGGGCAGCTCGGCTTGCGTCCTGGTGGTGTCGGCGCTTGCCATCAGCGGCTCAGGAACGCCAGCTTGTATTTGCCGATCTGCAGCTCGTCACCGTCGCTCAGGCGGTGGGAATCGATCCGGCGCCGATTCACGTATGTGCCGTTGAGCGAACCGCAGTCATCGAGGTAGTAGTCGTGTCCCCGGCGGACGATCAGCGCGTGATCGCGCGACACGGTCACGTCATCGAGGAAAACGTCGCTGTCCGGACGTCGCCCGACCGACAGCCGGTCTCCCTCGAGCGGGAAGCTCTCGCCCGCACGTCCGCCGCCGGCGCGAATCACCAGCGCCGCACCCCGCGCGACTACATCTTCGAGCTCGACCACCTCGAGCTCGCCGGTCTCGCCGATCTTGTAGGTAGCGGTCGTCGCCCCGGCCGGCTGCTCGCTCGCGGCCAGGAACGCGCCGCATCGTTGGCAGTAGCTTGCGCCCTCGTCGTTGGCGAAGCCGCATTCGGGGCAGTGCTGCGCCATCGGCTCGGGCGCTTACTCGCTGTCTGAGGCCGGGACGCGTCCGGCGAGGATGTCGGTGAGCTGCTGGACGTCCGCTCCCGAAATGACGAGCTCTCCGGTCTCGTCCTTCTTTCGCAGCCGGTTGACCAGCTCGGCGCGGAGAATGTCGATTTTTCCGTGCAGGATCCGCCGCTGGTAGGAGATCTCCATCTCCTCCTCGGTCAGCTGCTTGATGAGGTCCTTCAGCTCCTGGTCCGTCAGGGAGCCGAGGTCGGGAAACGTGTCCATCCAGACTCCTCCCGCGCTCTGCGAGGCAGATGTGATTGCTGTGGGGCGAGTATAACCGGCCGCTTCAGAGGGTCAAGCTGAGCTTTAGGGTCCGTTCAGATAGCGCGAACACGACTACGTCTGGCGCTGATTGCGTAGCTGCGCGAGCCCACGCACCACGTACAGCACGGTGGCCGACAGGGACAGCGCCAGTCCGACGTAGAGCATGATCAGCGCGAGCCAGTGCAGCCCGATCATCGCGAAGAACGGCGCGCCCATTGTCGGCGCGACGCCGAGCCTGCCGGGCCAGTTGATGCGCAGCTCGAGGCCGTGCCGGAGCGCATAACGGCTGAGCAGCAGCATGAGCAGCTCGCGCGCGACCGCCAACAGGATCGCCCAGCGCGGCAGCAGCGAGAAGTGGTAACAGACGACGAATCCCGAAACGATCAGCAGCCGGTCGACGACCGGATCAAGCAGCGCGCCGAGGCGGCTGTACTGGCCCGTCAGGCGGGCCGCAAAGCCGTCCAGGTAGTCGGCCCAGCCGATCACGGCGAACAGGATCGCCGCGACCGTGTCCTGCCCGTCGGAGCTCGAGAAGGCGAGGACCAGAAACACCGGGATTGCCAGCAGGCGGACGAAACCGATTGCGTTCGGGATCGTCCACGGGTTCAGCGGCTGGGTCGAGAGCGTCGCGGCCGGAGGCGGACCGGAGCGATCGATCCCGAACAGTCGCCGCTTGCTGGTCTGTGGGCTCACTGCCGCTCCGGGGTCGGCGGGTCCGGCGGTCAGGCGAGCTCGCGGTGTAGCGCCGCCACGGCGTCGGCGGCACCCGTGAGCGGGACCATGCGCGCCTCGCGGCCGCGCCTGACCTGCACCTCGATTTCCTCGCCGGCGAGCGTACGCCGACCGATCGTCACTCGCAACGGACAGCCGAGCAACTCGGCATCGGTGAACTTCTCACCGGGCCCCGCGTCACGGTCGTCGTACAGGGTGTCAAGCCCGGCCTCGGTGAGCTCGCCGTAGAGCCGATCGGCGAGCTCGCGCTCCAACGTCCCGGGCTTGCCCAGCACGACCAGCTCGACGTCGAACGGGGCGATCGCGCGCGGCCATGAGATCCCCTGCTCATCCGCGTACTGCTCGACCGCGGCGGCTGCGGCGCGCGCCGGGCCGAAACCGTAGGAGCCCATCCAGATCAGCTGGCTGCGGCCCTCCTCATCGAGATAGCCCGCCCCGAGCGGTTCGGAGTAGCGCGTTCCGAGCTTGAAGATGTTCCCGACCTCGATCGCGCGCTCGATCCGCACGGTCGCCCCGCCGATCGTGTCGCCGGCGGCCACGGAGCGGACATCCACGCGCTCGAACTGGAAATCGCGCCCTGGCTCAACCCCCTGCAGGTGAGCGTCGGGCTGGTTTGCCCCAACGACATACGAGCCCGGCGCGATCGCCTCGTCGAGCAGCACCGGCAGCTCGGAGCTGACCGGGCCGATGAACCCGGGCGGCCCGAGCGCCTCAGCGATCTCCTCCGCTCGGGCGGCCCGGAACGGTTGGCCGAGCGTGTTCTGGAGCTTGATCTCGTTGACACGATGATCACCGCGCACGACCACGAGCTTCATCCCGTCGCCGTCGAGCACAATCGGAAACGCCTTCAGCAATGCCCCGGCGGGGACCCCGAGCTCGGCGACGACCGCGTCGATCGTCGTCATCCCCGGTGTCTCGACGAGCTCGGGCGCGTCGAGACCGCTCGGCAGCGCGACCGGCTGCGGATCGGCGGTCGCGACCTCGCTGTTGGCCGCGTACCCGGGAGCGAGCACAACCTCGTTCTCGCCCGCCGCACAGGGCGCCATGTACTCGTCGGCGCCGTGACCCCCCATCATCCCGACGTCCGCCTCGACGCGGTACCACTCCAGCCCGCAGCGGTCACACATGCGGTCGTATGCATCGGCGTGGCGCCGGTAGGCGAGGTCGAGCGCCTCGGCGTCGCGGTCGAACGTATAGGAGTCCTTCATGATGAATTCCCGGGTCCGCAGGACGCCCGCGCGCGGCCGCGCCTCGTCGCGCTCCTTGACCTGAAAGTGGTAGAGGATCAGCGGCAGTTCGCGGTAGGACTGGACGGCCGCCGCGACATGGCCGGTGACGATCTCCTCGTGGGTCAAGGCGAGCACCATGTCGGCGCCCTTGCGGTCCTTGAGCTTGAACAGCTCCTCGATCCCATAGCGACCGGTCTTGCGCCACGGCTCTGCCGGTTGCAGCACCGGCATCAGCATCTCCTGCCCGCCGATCGCGTTCATCTCCTCGCGCACGATCTGGACGATCCGCTGATGGACGCGCCAGCCCGCCGGCAACCAGCTCCAGAGGCCGGATCCGACCTGGCGGACCAGCCCCGCGCGGACCATCAGCTTGTGTGACAGCGCCTCCGCATCGGTGGGCGGCTCCCGTTCGGTCGGAAGGAAGTAGGTCGAAAGGCGGGTCACGTCCGGCGAAGCCTACCCGGCGCCCGCCACGGCCCGATCACTCAAATCCCATGGCTGTCGGCTGTAGCCGCGGGGTATGTTCTGATAGAACGGCACGAAATTCCGCCAAAAAAGGAGCCTGCGATGGCCTATTCGGTCCCGGATCTGCCTTACGACTACAACGCGCTCGAGCCGACGATCGACGAACAGACGATGCACCTGCATCACGACAAGCATCACCAGGCCTACGTGACGGCTGCCAATGGCCTGCTCGAGGGCACCGAATGGGCCGATAAACCCGTCGAGGACGTGCTCCAGAACCTGGACAAGCTGCCCAGCGACAAGCAGGCTGGCGTACGCAACCAGGCCGGCGGCCACTACAACCACTCGCTGTTCTGGCAATGGATGTCGCCAAATGGCGGCGGCGAGCCCGACGGTGACCTGCTCGCCGCGATCGACGCCGCCTTCGGCTCCTTCGACGACTTCAAGGCCCGGTTCAAGGACAACGGCGTCAAGCGCTTCGGCTCGGGTTGGACGTGGCTCGTCCACGACGGCTCGGGACTGGCGCTCCTCTCGACTGCCAACCAGGACAGCCCGCTCTCGGACGGCAAGACGCCGCTGCTCGGCAACGACGTGTGGGAGCACGCCTACTACCTGACGTACAACAACCGCCGTCCGGACTACCTCGACGCGTGGTGGAACGTCGTCAACTGGCCCAAGGTGGCCGAGGGGTTCGCGGCCGTCAGCTGAGCGACGGCTCAGCGGCCGAGCCCGCCAGGGTTCGTGGAAGATCGGGGGCGGCGCCGACCGGCGCCCGCCCTCGCGAGCGGTCATAGAAGTACAGCCCCAGCACCAGCGCCGGGAACACGTTCATCCACAGCACGTGGCGAACCGTCGCTTCGTGTGAGGAGAACACGCCGTGCAGCGCTCCGGCCACGAATCTCAGCTCGTGCGGCACGCCGCGGACCGCCACGATCGCCGCCAGGGCGGAAAAGCACGTGACGATCCAGATCACAGCCCAGCGCCACCACGACAAGTCGAGCAGCAGCAGGAAGGGCAGTGTGATCAGGATCAGCCGGTTGAACGCGTCATCGGGCAGGAACACGTAGCCGGCAAACAGCGAGAAGACCACCGCCTCGCGGATCTCGATCCGGCGCAGCGCGTAGAGCACGAGCACGGTGGCGATCGACGCCGCGAGCGCGAGTTTCGCTTCGATCGGCGCGTACAGGCCGGCGCGCGAGATGAGCAGCCACGGGCTGGCGTGGATCGGCGGATCGATCCCGAGCCGGACATTGCGGCGCGAGAACGCGTGCAGGCTGGCCGGAAACCACGGCAGGTTGCTGAGCAGGAACACGGCCGCGTATGCCGCTATCGCGATCACGGCGCGGCTTCCGTCGCGACGCCATGAACGCAGGGCCAGCGCCGGCGCCGCGAACGCGCCGAGGAACTTGAACGCGGTGAGCACAGCCGCGGCAAGCCATGACCCGATCTCGCTGTCGCGTTCGAGCGCCAGCACCCAGCACGCGATGCCCAAGAACAGCAATGTCTTGTCCTCGGCGAAGGCCGTGAACGCGACCAGGACGAACGGGTTGAAGCCGTAGAACAACATCAGCCCAAGGCGCCAGCGGCGCGGGCGGTCAAACGCGAGCCCGATGACCAGCAGCACGGCCGCGTCGGCGAGCACGAACAACAGCCTCACCATCGTCGCCGAGTTGTGGATCCACAGCAGGCCCGTGAACACGGCCACCTCGACCGGTGGGTTGTTGCTGTCCACGGCCGGGAACATCCCGCCCAGCGGCGGCGAGAACGGATTGATCCCGCGCAGGGGCAGCCGGCTGAAGTAGACGTACATGCGCAGGTCCTCGCCGCCGCGGCTGTGAGCGATGATCAACAGCCTCACGACGACCGCTGCCAGCGTCAGGGCGATCACCGTTCCGCGCCACCCGAGGGTGCGTTCGATAGTCGACACGAGGCCCCGCACCGCCGCCGGCATCGGGGAAGTGTCTCAGGCGCTTAGGTGCGGCTGAAGCGCCGTCCGGCGACCGGCGACTGCTCCTCGTCGAGCTGCCTCCCGGGCTCCGCGAGCTTTTGCACCCCGTTCTGGTCGGCACCGGCATCGTCGGTAGCCGCGCCGTCGGCGGCGGCCGCCTCGAGCGCGGCCATCCGCTCGGGCGTCATCGCGGTCGCGTCCTCGTTCTCGGCGAGCCATTCGCGCGCCTCCGCGGCGCGAGCCTCGTCACGGACGACGCGCTTGCCCGCCTCGTAGTAGCGATCGATCTCCTCGAACAGCTCGTCGACGAGGCGCTCGGTCGGGACCTTCTTCAGGGGCTCGCCGCGCGAGTAGATCATCCCCATGTCCTTGGCGCCGGTGATCCCGAAGTCGGCGTGACGGGCCTCGCCGATGCCGTTTACCGCGCAGCCGAGCACCGACACCTCGATCGGATCGTCATAGGCTTCCAGGCGCTGCTCGATCTCGGCGACCACCGTGTCCATGTCGAATTGGAGCCGGCCGCAGGTCGGGCACGCGATCAGCACCGGTCCGCGCTCGCGCAGCTTGAGCGCCTTGAGGATCTCCCACGCGACCTTGACCTCCTCCTCGGCATGGAAGGTCGACAGCGAGATCCTGATCGTGTCTCCGATCCCGTCGGCGAGCAGCGTCCCGAGGCCGACGGCCGACTTCAGCGATCCCGACCACTTCGTGCCCGCCTCGGTGACCCCCAGATGGAGCGGATATGGGATCCGCTCTGACAGCAGGCGGTTGGACGCGATCGTGTTCGGGACGCTGGTCGACTTCATCGAGACCTTGAAGTTCTGAAAATCGAGCTGCTCCATCAGCGCGACGAACTCGACGGCGGCCGTGACAAGCGCCTCGACCGGGTTGTCGTACTCGAGCTGGCGCAGGTGGGCCGGCAGCGAGCCCGAGTTGACCCCGATCCGCAGCGGCGTCCCGAGTTCGTTGGCGCGCTGCGCGACGAGTGCGACCTTGTCGGGGCCACCGATGTTGCCCGGGTTGAGCCGGACGCAGTGGGCGCCGGCGTCAAGTGCCTTGAGCGCGAGCGTGTAGTTGAAGTGCACGTCGGCGATCACCGGGATCGGCGACTGCGCGACGATCGTCTTGAGCGCCTCGACGTCCTTCTCACGAGGCACGGCGACCCGCACGATGTCCGCGCCAGCCTCGGCGACGCGGCCGATCTGACCCATTGTCTCCGCCAGATTGGCGGTCTCGGTCTTCGTCATCGTCTGCACGGCGACCGGCGCACCGCCGCCGATCGGCACCGCGCCGACGTGGATCTGGCGTTCTGAGGGCATGGGCCCAGTGTAGTCGCGCGTGGAGCGGGTCAGTCGCCCAGATCGCCCGCGTTCTGGGACTCGCCGGCGGGCTCGCGCGGCTCGTCGACGGGCTCGCGCGGCTCGTCGGTGGGCTCGCGTTGACCGCTATCGCCGCTCGGTCGGCGGACGGCGTCCGGACCGCGGCCGGGGGCCGCGCCACCGGACTGTTGGCGCCGCCGGATCGCGAGCGCGCCGAACGTGATCGCTGCGAGCGCCAGCACGACCAGGACGACGATCACGGGGGTCGGCAAGAACGACCCGGAACCGCCGCCTCCGCTCGAGCTCCCACCGCTCGTGGGCTTACCCAGCGCCGCCAGGAGCGCGCGGTTGACGACGTCCGGGCAGCTCGTGTACTCGCGCGTCTCGGGAGGCATGATCTGGAGCGCGTGACGGAGCTGCTGGACGGTGTAATTGCCGACCAGACCGCCCGGGTGAGCGCCGCAGTCGGCAAGCACCGAGTTCTGTGGCGTCGCGGCGACCGCCGCACCTGGCCCGTACAGCGATGCTGTCAGGGCACAAACGGCCGCCAGAATCGGGATCGTCGCGTTTCGACGCAGGTTCATCGCGCCCAAGATTAGTGTTCCCCGCCGTAAAGACGGTCGCACCGAGAGGGGTGACTGGTGGATGCCTGGCGCGGACGCAGGATGCGACGTGCAGCAGCGCTGCACGAGCATCCGAGGACCGCCGGATGACTCGGGCGCGGCCCGAAACGGCGAGGCAGGACGCCGAGCGGGCCGCAAGCTCGAGCAGGCAACGCCAGGCGCCGCTCGAATGCGACGGTATTTGCGGTGGGGGGCACTTAGGACGAAGGCCGCTGGATCAGCACCGCCGGGCCCGGTGGCGCCGGACCGAGCAGCGTCTGCGCTCGGGCGCCGATCGCCGACGGGGTCAGCGTCCATGGTCGCGTCAGCCGGAAACGAGCGACCTGATTACCGTCGACGACGCGCTTTCCGATCAGCGTGACATCGGCGGGCAGCCGGGGGAACGTGTCATAGCTCGAGCCGACCACATCGACCTCGCGAACAGTCACTGGCGCATCGCTCACCTGTGGCACCTGGCCGGGGCCTGTCCACGGCACGCCCGGGAGGTAGATCGCCAGCGGAGCGGTCGCGAAGGTGCCGTCGTAGGCCACGATCGCCCGCTGCGAGTCTGCTTTGCCGAGCGCCGCAGCCACCCCCTTCCAGTTCGGGCGCTGGTACTGCGCGTCGCGGTGGATGACCACCCCCGCGTAGATGAAGGCGGCGCACAGGACCGCGGCGAGCGCGGCGCCGGCAATCCGAGCCCCCTCGACCGCGCACGCCCCACCCACCAATACCGCCAACGGCGCCCACGCCGGGATCAGCGCGCGCGCCTCGTAATAGTCGGCTCCGATCAGGGCGAGCACCAACGGGACGACCAGCACCGCTGCCGCGAGCAGCGCGGCGATCCCGGCCCCGCGAAGGCGGTCGGCGTCGCGCTCGCCCACCACGAGCAGGGCGATCAGCGCGGCCGCCAGCGCGGCCGCCCCGTACAGGCCGTAGGTGATCGCCGGTCCGAGGTACAGCGTGCTGAGCCCGAACTCCACCGGCACCTGCTGGATGCGGACTGCCAGCGGGTATGAGTCGATCCAGCCGGCGGGGTGGGAAACGTGGTTGACGATATGGGGTATCAGCGCAGCCACGACGACGGCCAGCGCACCGGCCGCGGCGATACTCAGCCGGCTGCGCGCCTTGAAGATCAGAAGCCCCGCCTCGGCCGCCACCAGAAAGCCGGCGAAATACTGCGTCAGCAGCGCGAGCGCCGCGAACACGACCCACCAGATGAGGTTTCGCCGCGACGGGTCGCGCCACGCGCGCGCGAAGAACAGCAGCGAAGCCGCCGACAGCACGGTCAGCAGCATGTACTCCCGCGCCTCCTGCGAGTACCAGATCATGAACGGGTTGACAGCCGTCAAGATCGCGGCGAATGCCCCGGCGCGACGGGATATGAGCTCGCGGCCACACAGGTACACGAGTGGGATCAGAGCGGTGCCGAGCACCGCGGACAGCGATCGCAGACCTGCCTCGCCGGTGCCGAACAGCCGCGCCCACGGCCAAGCGACGAGAAAGTACAGCGGCGGGTTCGGCTCGCCTGAGCTCCACGCGCTCAACATCCCCCCGAAGGACAGGTGGAGCTCATGCGCCGCCTGTGCCTCGTCGAACCAGTAGCTCTGGCTCGTGAGGGTCGCGAAACGAAGCACCGCGCCGAGGACCGTCCCGGCGGCGACGACCAATGCCTCCGTGGAAAGCGGAAAACGACCTTCGACGGTCGGAGCGGGCGCTACGGCGGCGGCGCGTGTGAGGCTCGAATTGGCACGCACCGAGGGTCAACTCTAGCCGAGACCACGCCGCCGTCGGCGACCTGACGCCCGCCGCGGGCGGGCGTAATCACGGTGCCGATAGGACGTACTTATCCGCTGCGAGCGAGCGCGACCACCGGCGCGAAGCGCAACCAGCGGTCACCGTCGTTCGCTAGCCTGCGACGCTGCCGTGCATCCGGCCCCTGCCATCCCGGCAACCTCCGCGGGGGCGCAACTCTGAACGCCCTGGAGCTGTTATCGAGACCATGCGCAAATTCCCAGCGAGACGACTCAACGCCCGACACATCGCGACACTTGCGGCGGCGCTCACCGCCGGGGGCACCGCGGCGCTGCCCGCCACGGCATCTGCGAACTCCTCGCAGCTCGCGATGATCCAAGACGGCTCGGAGCTCGTCAACGCCCCGGCGGCACTTGCGCAGTTCAGGGAGCTCGGAGCGAATGCCGTGCGGGTGGTCGTCCGCTGGTCTGCGATCGCGCCCAAGCCGAACTCCAAGAAAAAGCCGACTTTCAACGGCAACGATCCGAATGCCTACCCCGCCGCGGGCTGGGCCGCGTACGACAGCATCGTTCGCGCGGCAGCGGCTGATCATCTGACGCTCGACTTCACTCTCAGCGGCGGCGCACCGCGCTGGGCCGAGGGCTCGGGCATTCCGGCCGGCAACACCCCCTTCTTCTCCTGGAAGCCGAGCGCCGCCGACTACGGCCAGTTCGTGCGCGCGGTCGGCGAGCGCTACGACGGCCACTTCACGCCCAACGGGCAGAGCTCGCCGCTGCCGGCCGTCCACTTCTGGGCGATCTACAACGAGCCAAACTTCGGCGAGGACCTCGGACCGCAGGCGATCAAGGGCTCGACCGTCTCCGTGGCCCCGATGATGTACCGCGGCCTCATCAGCGCCGCCTGGAAATCCCTTCACGCCACCGGCCACAGTCGCGACACGATCCTGATCGGCGAGTTCGCCGCACGTGGGCTCAGCGGCAAGGTCACCAGGAGCCACCCGCAGGGGCTCCCCGGGGACCGTGGCCAGACCAAGCCGCTGCTGTTCATCCGCACTCTCTACTGCGTCGATAACAGCTACCACCAGCTGCGCGGGCGCGCCGCCAAGGCGGTCGGATGTCCGACGACTGCCGCCGGCTCGCGTCGCTTCCGGGCGCAGAACCCGGGACTGTTCAACGCCAGCGGTGTCTCGGACCATCCCTACCCCCAAAACGGCTCCCCCATCAACGACGGCGGCACGGACCCGAACTTCGCCACCTTCCACGACCTCGGCAACTTCGCCCGCGCGTTTGACCGGGTCAACTCGGCGTCTACGGGTCGCACAAGCACTTCCCGATCTACAACACCGAGTACGGCTACATCACGCACCCGCCGGCGCAGCCACCATACGTCTCGCCGGCGAAGGCGGCTCTGTACATCAACTGGGCCGAATACCTGAGCTACAAGAACCCGCGGGTCAAGTCCTACATGCAGTACCTGCTGGTCGACCCCCCGGCGACTGCGGGCGTCTACAAGGGCTTCGCCAGCGGCCTCGAGTTCCCCAACGGCAAGAAGAAGGCGACCTTCTTCGCCTACCGGATGCCGTTCTACATGCCGAAGACGTCCTTCTCGCGCAGCCAGAACGTCGAGGTCTGGGGATCCGTCCGTCCGGCGCCGTTCGCGACGCTCGACGGGTTTGGAGCACAGCGGGCCCAGATCCAGCTCGACTCGGGCAGCGGGTTTAAGACGATCAACACCGTCACGGCCAAGAAGGGCGGCTACTTCGACGTCCACATGAAGTTCCCGTCGAGCGGGACCGTGCGCGTGCAGTGGACATATCCGGCCAGCGACTCGTTCCTGACCGATCCCGAGGTCGAGGGCCAGACGATCGACAGTCGCACGGTCGCGATCAAGGTCCACTAGCCAGGGGTGGTCGCTCAGGCGATGAGCGGCCACTGAGCGCCGTTCGCCGCGCGCGGTCAGTGGACCTCTGACCGCGCGCATCGGGAATACTGGGGGTATGCCAGCCGCGCCGCCCGAGCTGATCTCGCGCCTGACCGAAATCGCGGGCAGCGAGCATGTCCTGACCCATCCGCACGCGCTCGCGACCTACAGCTCAGACGGGCTGTTGCACTACCGCCAGGCGCCAAGCGCCGCGGTTCTGCCTGCGACCGCAGAGCAGGTGCAGCAGGTCGTCCGAGCCTGCTTTGAGGCGGGCGTCCCCTGGGTCGCCCGCGGATCGGGGACAGGGCTCTCCGGCGGGGCGCTGCCGATCGCCGAAGGCGTGCTGATCGTCCTTGCGCGACTGCGCCGGATCCTGTCGGTGGACCTGGACGACGGACTCGTGGTTGTCGAGCCCGGTGTCACCAACCTCGCGGTCTCCACCGCGGTCGCGCCGAGCCACTTCTATCCGCCCGACCCGTCGAGCCAGATCGTCTGCTCGATCGGCGGCAACGTCGCCGAGAACTCCGGCGGCGCGCACTGCTTCAAGTACGGCTTCACGACCAACTACGTCGTCGGGCTCGAGGTAGTGCTCAGCGATGGGACGATCGTCAACCTGCGCCGCGACGACCCCGGCTATGACCTGCTGGGAGCGTTCGTCGGCTCCGAGGGGACGCTCGGCGTCACGACCAAGATCTCGCTCCGGGTGGTGCCCGCGCCCGAGAGCGTCCAGACGATGCTCGCCTTCTTCGAGGACACCGGCGCCGCGGGTGACGCCGTCTCGGCGATCGTCGGGGAGGGCCATGTCCCGGGCGCGATCGAGATGATGGACCGGCTGTCGATCGAGGCGGCCGAGCAGGCGACCGGCGCCGGCTATCGCCTCGACGCGGGAGCGGCGCTGCTGGTCGAGCTCGACGGCGCGCGCGAACAGTGCTTCGCAGGGCTCGAACGCCTGATGGAGCTGTGCGCCGCAGCGGGCGCGCTCGACGTGAGGGTCGCCCAGAGCGCCGAAGAGCGAGATCTGATCTGGCGTACCCGCAAGGCGGCGTTCGCTGCGATGGGCCGGATCGCGCCGGCGTACTACGTGCAGGACGGCGTGATCCCGCGCACGCGTCTCGCGGACGTGCTGCGGGAGATCGACGCGCTCGCCGCCGAGTACGACCTGCGGGTTGCGAACGTCTTCCACGCCGGTGACGGGAACCTCCATCCGCTGGTCTGCTACGACGCCGCGCGCGAGGGGCAAGCGCAGCGCGCCGAGGAGTTGTCGGGGCTGATCATCAAGGCATGCGTGGACGCCGGCGGTTCGATCACGGGCGAGCACGGCGTCGGCGTCGACAAGAAGGCGTACATGCCGTCGATGTTCGGCGACGCCGATCTCGAGGCCTTCCAGCGCCTCCGCTGCGCGTTTGACCCGCACGGGCTCGCCAATCCCGGCAAGGTGATGCCGACGCCCAGGCTGTGCGGCGAGGTGCCCGGTCCGTACCGTGAGCACCCGCTCGAGCGCGCCGGCGTGGCGACGAGGTTCTGAGCGGATGCCGCTCGCGACGCAGGCGATCCCGCCCACGTTCGAGCAGGCCGCGACGATGCTCGCGGGCGCGAGCACCGAGCGCCGGACGGTGCGGATCCGCGGCGCCGGCACCAAGCTCGGATGGGGCGCCCCGACCGCCACGCCCGACATCGAGCTGTGCACCACCGGGCTCAATCGGATCGTCGAGCACAACGTCGGTGACCTGACCGCGATCCTCGAAGCCGGCGTGCCCCTTGCGGAGGCCCAGCGGACGTTCGCCGCCGCCGGTCAGATGCTGGCGCTCGACCCGCCGCTGTCGCCCGGCCCAGAGTCCCCGGCCGCGGCGACGATCGGCGGCATTGCGGCGACCGGCGACAGCGGCCCGCTGCGACACCGCTACGGCACCCCGCGGGACTTGATCGTCGGCGCGACGGTCGCGCTCAGCGACGGCTCGATCGCGCGCTCGGGCGGCAAGGTGATCAAGAACGTCGCCGGTTATGACCTCGCCAAGCTGTTCGCCGGCTCATTCGGCACCCTCGGCGTGATCCTCTCCCTCAGCGTGCGCCTGCATCCGCTGCCGAGCGAGACCACGACCGTCCTGGCGGCAGCCGACGACCCCGACCTGATCGGCGTGGCGGCGCTCTCGCTCGCCGCCTCCCAGCTCGAGTTCGAGGCGTTGGACGTGGCGTGGCGCGCGGGGCGCGGAGGTGTACTCGCGCGCTGCGCCGGTCGCGAACATGCGCGCCGCGGGCGTCGGGCCGGGCAGGCGCTGAGCGCGCCTCGGGGTCGCGCACGTCGAGGTCACCGCCGACGATGACGCCCTCTGGGAGCGCCAGCGTGCCGGTCAGCGCTCCGAGGATCGCGCCCTGGTCCGCGTCGCGGCGCCGCCGAGCGAGCTGGCGGCGGTGCTGCGTGCCGTCGACGCGTGCGAGGGGACGCTCGTGGGGCGCGCCGCGCTCGGGAGCAGCTACGTCGAGCTCGAGCCCGACGCGGTGGCGGAGCTGCGCTCGTCACTGCCGATGGCGCACAGCGCGACGCTGCTGGACGCCCCGGCGGCTCTGCGCTCCGAGCTCGACCCGTGGGGGCCGCTCGAGTCGCCCGCGCTCGAGCTGATGCGCAACGTCAAGGCACGCTTTGACCCGACGCGCACCTGCAATCCCGGACTGTTCGTCGGCGGGATCTGACCATGGCCGCGTTCGACGCACAGCGCACGCCGGAGCAGTCGGTGATCGACGATTGCGTGCACTGCGGCTTCTGCCTGGACACCTGCCCCACGTACGTGCTGTGGGGCGCGGAGGCCGACTCTCCCCGTGGGCGGATCGTGCTGGTGGGTGAGGGGCTGAAGCCCGATGCCGAACTGTCGCCCGAGATGGTCACCCACTTCGACCGCTGCCTGGGCTGCATGGCCTGCGTGAGCGCCTGTCCGTCGGGGGTCCGTTACGACCGCCTGATCGAGCGGGTACGCCCCCAGGTCGAGCGCCACTGGGAGCGCCCCAGGGCCGAGCGCGCGCTGCGCCGGCTGCTGTACGAGACGCTGCCGCATCCGAAGCGGCTGCAGGCGCTCCTTCCGCTTCTCTCGATGACGCAGCGGTTGGGGGCACGGCGGCTTCCCGAGCGCCTGGCGCCGCTGATCAAGGTTGCGCCTCGGGCCCCAACCGCCGGGCGGCGCCGACCGGCGCTGCCCGCGTTCACGCCCGCGGTCGGGCAACCGCGCGGGCGCGTCGGCCTGCTGCTCGGCTGCGTGCAGCGCGTCTTCTACCCGCACGTTCACGAGGCGACGGTCCGCGCGCTCGCCGCTGAAGGCTTCGAGGTCGTCGCGCCTCGCCTACCCGACTGCTGCGGCGCGCTCGAGCTCCACGGCGGCGAGGAGGCCGCCGCGATCAAACGTGCGCAGCAGACGATCGCCGCCTTCGCCGGCGCCAGCAGCGTCGAGCTGGACCACGTCGTCGTCAACGCGGCGGGCTGCGGCTCGGCGATGAAGGACTACGGCGAACTGCTCGGCACGCAGCCGGCGCGCGAGTTCTCGGCACGAGTGGTGGACATCTCCGAATTGTTGGCCTCGATCGAGCCGCGGGCGAAGCGAGGCCCGGTCCCGCTTCGGGTCGCCTATCACGACGCCTGCCATCTCGCACATGCCCAGGGGGTGCGGCAGCCGCCGCGCGAGCTGCTGAGATCGATTCCCACGCTCGACCTGGTGGAGGTCCCGTCCGAGCGCGATGTCTGCTGCGGCTCGGCCGGGATCTACAACCTCGTCCAACCGGAGGCCGCGGCCGCGCTGGGCGCCCGCAAGGCGCGCCACCTGCTCGACACCGGGGCGCAGGCGATCGCGGCCGGCAATCCCGGGTGCACGGCACAACTCGATCTGCACCTGCGCGAGCTCGGCCAGCCGCTCCCCATCTACCATCCGGTCGAGCTTCTCTGGCGCTCGTTCGCGGCCGCGTAACCGCGGTTCGTGACATTGCCTCATATGAGACGGGGTTGTCTCGTTCCCTGGTGCGCAAACCGGCTTGTGTGGTTCCTCACGGGGTGATGTTTGTGCCCACATCGGGTAGGACCATCTCAGCCCGAAAGAGTGCACAACAAGGAGAACGAATGATCGCGCTGGGCATCATCCTGTTGATCATTGGCTTCATCGCCAAGATCGCAATCCTGTGGACGCTCGGGATCATCCTGCTCGTCATCGGAGCGGTCCTGTTCCTGCTTGGCAGCATGGGTCGCGCCGTGGGTGGCCGAAGGCACTATTACTGACCCCCGAGCCGTCTCGACCGCCGCGCCTCAGGCGCGACGGGCCAGCTGTCCCGATCGGCCGCGCGGCGTATCCGCGCGGCCGAGTTCGGTTAAGGGGCGTGTTCGGTCATGCGTACATCGCCTCGATCTCGGCCGCATACTTGGCCGCGATCGGCTTGCGCTTGAGCTTGATCGTCGGCGTCAGCTCGTCGCTACCCGGCAGCCAGTCACCCGGGATGATCGTGAACTTCTTGATCTGCTCGACTCGGGCGAGCCGCGCGTTGGCGTTGTCGACGCCGGCCTGGACGGCCGCAATCACTTCGGGCTCGGTGGCCAGGCGCTCGAGCGAGTGGTCCCCGAGCGCGTGCATCGCGGCCCACTGCGGCGCGTAGTCGGAGTCGAGCACGATCAGCGCCGTGTTGTAGGGCCGGGCGTCACCGATGCAGCACACCTGGCCGATCAGCAGGCTGCCGGTCTTCAGCGTCGCCTCGATGTTGGCCGGGGACATGTTCTTGCCGGCTGAGCTGATGATCAGCTCCTTCTTGCGGTCGACAATCGTCACGAAGCCGTCGTCGTCGATCGTCGCGATGTCTCCGGTGTGCAGCCAGCCGTCCGGGTCGAGCGCCTCGGCCGTCCGTTCGGGCTGATTGCGGTAACTCGACATTAAGAAGGCACCGCGGCAGAGCAGCTCGCCGTCGTCGGCCAGCTTGATCTCGACCCCAGGGGCGGCCGGACCGACCGTTCCGATCCGTACCTGTCCAGGCCGGTTCACGGTCCCGACGCCACACGTCTCGGACATTCCCCACAACTCGGCGAGCTCGATGCCGAGCGCGTGGAAGAACTCGACCACCTCGACCGGCGTCGGCGCGGCGCCGACATTGACCGAGATCGCCTGGTCGAGTCCGAGCATCTCGCGCAGCCTCGAGAACAGGTTCTCGTCCGCCCGCGCGACCGCCGCCTCGAGCTCGGGCGGCACCGGTTCGCCCCGTTGCAGCAGCCGCACTCGCTCCAGCGAAGCTGCGAGCGCCTCCTGGATCGGCCGGCTCTCCTCCTCCGGCCGGGAGGCCTGCATCGCCTCGAGGCCGGCCTTCAGCTTCTCCCAGATGCGCGGCACGGCGAAGAACCAGTTCGGGCGCACCTGCGGCAGGTAGGACAGGATCTCGCGCGGGTTCGGCGCGCAGGTGACCGTGCCGGCGTACACGATCGGGATGTAGTGGTGCGCGTTGCGCTCGGCGATGTGCGCCGACGGTAGCCAAGAGACCACCCGTGACCCGGGCGGGAAGTTGATCACCTCCTGCACCGAGTGGGCCATTGCCATTCCGGCGCGGTGGGTGAGCTGCACGCCCTTCGGATGTCCGGTCGTGCCGGACGTGTAGATCATCGTCAGCAGGTCGTCGGGGGTCACCTGGGAGGCGGCCGCGGCGGCGTCGAAGCTGGGATCCGAGCCTTCGACATCACTTAGCGCCATCGTCTGCTCGGGCGCCGGCCCGTCGACGACGACCACGTGCTCGAGCGCGCCACCGCCGCCGGCGCGCGCCGCGAGCATCTGCGCCAGGAACGCCTGCTCGACAATCGCCACCCGGCAGCCCGAATCCTCGAGCAGGAAGCGGATCTCGTCGGCGGGATAGGTGGTGTAGATCGAGAACGGTGTCGCTCCGAGCGTCACCGCCGCGAGGTCCACGAGATGAAACTCGGGCCGGTTGGAGAGCATGATCGCCACGCACTCCCCCCGCTTGACGCCAAGCTTCGCCAGTCCGCCGGCGATCGCGTCAACCCGAGCAAGCAGCTGTGACCAGGTCATGCTTACGCTGTCATCGAGCGTCCTGACCGCGACGATCTCCGGGTGGTTGGCGGCCGTGCGCCGAAGCGCTTCGGTCATGGTCAACGCGTCGACCGCGCGCCCCACGGTCGCCAAGCTGCTGCTGCTCTCCATTGTCTCCTCCTAGCGGGGACGGCCACCGACAGCCCGCAACGCTATCGAAGCGCGCCGTGGCCGCGCTACGGGCTAATGGGCGCCGAACCCACCACCGGAAGTGAGCGTCGAGATGTCGTTGCTCAGGCCGACGAAGAACAGCAAGATGATCAACACGAACCCGACCATGCCGGCGCGCTCCATGACCGCGAACGGGATCCGCTTGCCGCGCACCTTCTCGGCGACCGCCCAGAAGATGTGCCCGCCGTCGAGCGGCAGGAACGGGAACAGGTTGATCACGCCGAGGGAAAGCGAGATCAGCGCAAGGATCGCGAGCGCATTCTCGGGGCCTTCGGCAAACGACTGCTCGGTGGCGTCATAGACGCCCACGACCCCATGCAGCTGCTTGCGCTGCTGCGGTTCGAATATCCGCGCGATCGCCGAGACGGTTCGTCGCGTCACCGTCCACAGGCCGCTGCCGGCGGACGATGCCGCTTCACTCGCGCTCGGGTAGTGCACAACGCCGGCAAACGCGAACCCGAGCAGCATCCGCTTGTCGGCAGCGTTGTATCGAGGCCGAGCGCTGACGGTCACCAGACTGCCGTCGCGCCGGACGACGATCTTCACGGGCTGCGTCGCCACGCATCCGTTGGTGAGCGGTCCGGCGCAGTGAGTGGAGTCGATCTGCCTGCGGATCTGCTCGGCCGACCCCTTGATGCCATTGACGGACACGAGCTGATCGCCCTTCTTGAGCACGCGGGCGGCCGGCGTCGACTGCTCAACAGAGGCGACTTGCTTGCTTACCTGGTTGGTCGCTTGCCCGTAGGTCACGTAGATGAACCAGACGAGCAAGAACGCGAGCGCGATGTTGACCGCGGGCCCAGCACCGATGACGACGATCCGCTTCCAGACCGGCTGGTTGTAATACGCCCGCGCCCGAACCTCATCGGGCATTTCCTCTTCGGGGTTCATCCCGGTGATCTTCACGTAGCCGCCGAGCGGGATCGGGCCGACTCCGTACTCGGTCTCGCCCCGCCTGAACTTGAGCAGCAGCGGGCCGAAGAACAGCGAGAAGCGCTCAACACGCATCCCCACCGCTTTGGCGGCTACGAAGTGGCCCGCCTCGTGCAGGATGATCAGCGCGATGAAGCCGAGAAACGCGAGCACGTACGCCATCGGTCACTCAGTGTGCCAACTCAAGGCGAAGAGTCCGCTAAGGGTTTGGTTTAGCTCGCGGTTGTATGCGGGCCGGGAGGACACGCCCGCTCTCGCACTTGGGCGCTGATCCTGGGTTTGGTGCGTGTGCGTTGGCGCGAACGACGCGACTAGTGCGAGATCGCGATGCCCTCCCGCCCTCTTCGCCGCTGCAGCTTTTGTTCGCCGGGTCTCGCGCCTCCGAGCGGCCCGAGCGGCCCGAGCGCGCATTTTGTGGAAGATCCGCGCGGCCGTCGGCGGCTTTCCACGTTTGTCCCGCTCACGCCGCGTTTTGTGGAAAATCTGAGCGGGGTGGGGAGATTTTCCACGTTTGGCGCACTCGCGACCGGCCGTCAGCGCGGGTGCGGTGCGGGGCGCTAGGCGTTTGCGCGCGCGTGGACCAGCTCGCCCGCGAGCTGGCGCGCTTCGCGGTCGGCGTCGGCGAGCGAGTCGAACGAGTGGACGGTCGTCGAGGGGAGCTGCTCGAGCGTCTCCTCGATCACGGCGGCGATTTCCATGAACCGCAGCCGTCCGCTGAGGAACGCGTGCACGGCCACCTCGTTGGCGGCGTTCAGCGTGCATGGCGCCGTCCCTCCCGCGACGCCCGCCTCGCGCGCCAGCCGCAGGCACGAGAACGTCTCGATGTCGACCGGTTCGAAGGTCAGCGATCCGAGCTCGGCGAGATCGAGCGCGCGGACCGGGACGTCGACGCGCTCGGGATAATGGAGACCGTAGGAGATCGGCATCCGCATGTCGGGATAACCGAGGTGGGCGAGCGTCGCGCCGTCGCAGAGCTGGATCAGACTGTGGATGATCGACTGTGGATGGACGATCACGTCGATCTGGCGATACGGGGTCCCGAACAGGTGGTGAGCCTCGATCAGCTCGAGGCCCTTGTTCATCAGCGTCGCGGAGTCGATCGTGATCTTGCCGCCCATCGCCCAGGTTGGGTGCGCGAGCGCCTGCTCGATCGTCGCGCTCTCCAGGTCGGCCGCCGTGCAGCCGCGAAACGGTCCACCCGAGGCGGTCAGGATCAGCCGCTCCACCGTCCCCGGCTGCTCGCCGGCTAGCAACTGGTGCAGCGCCGAGTGCTCTGAGTCGACCGGGATGATGCTCGCGCCGGTGGCCTCGGCCAGCTGCGTGACGAGTTCTCCGCCGACGACCAGCGACTCCTTGTTGGCGAGCGCGAGATCGATTCCCTCTCCCAGCGCCGCCACCGTCGGGACGAGCCCCGCCGAGCCGACGATCGCGTTGAGCACCAGGTCGCACTCAGCCTCGGCGACGAGCCGAACGAGCCCATTCGGACCCGATAACGTCTCGCCGGTCCAGCTCTCGCTCGCCCGCGTGGCGACGTCCGGGTCGGCGAGCGCGACTCGCCGGACGCCCAGGTCACGCGCCTGTCCCAGCAGCGACTCCCAGTCGCTGCTCGCGCTCAGGCCGACGACCTCGAGCGCTCCTCCGCTGCGCTGCACGACGTCGATCGCCTGCATGCCGACCGAGCCGGTCGAGCCGAGGATGACGAGCCGCCGCGCCACGGCCACGATTGTAGGTGGGCGGGTCGCTTCTACGACGCGGACGCCTGGCCGACGATCGCCTGGGCGCTCACCCGCACGACGCCGCGGTCGGTGAAGTTCAGCGTGGCGATCGTGACGCGGACCAGCACCTGATCCGAGTCCGTGCCAAGCGTAAATCCCAGGTCAGCCCGGCCGGGCGAGTACGCCGCCGCCGCGCCGGACGCCGCACTGATCCCGCCAACGGTGCCGGCATCACCCTGGATCTCCAACGGCCCGGACGAGAAGTCGCGGATGAACGTCTGCAGCGAGTCGCCGTGGACCAGCACGTCGAGCCGAAACAGCCCTTCGGCCACCAGCAGCATCGCCCGCGCGCCAGGCTCGATCTCCTTCGACGCCGACAGCAGGAGGCCGCGGCGTCCGTCATTGAGCTCGATTTCGTTGGCGAGCTGACGATGCAACGAGCGCTGTCAGACGCCGCCGGTGAACGCTTGTCCCACGAACGACGGCAGCTGGGTGGTGCCGTTCTCCACGCTGACAATCATCGTCACGACGTCGGAGAGTCCCGAGTTGGGGAAGATCTGAATGTGCAGTTGCGCGGGAGTGCTCGTGACGGCCAGCGACGTCATCGCGTTCGGGCGCAGGTCGTGCTCGGTGACCCCTGTCCCGTTGTCGACGACGGCCGTCAGAACCTGACTGGTGGGGTTTGTGACCTCAATTTGAACCCCGTTGCCAACGGTATTGACAACCGACAGCACGACCCCCCCGGGAACCGTCAGCAGCGAGGTGGGCGTGTTGCTCGCCGCCAGCGAGGAGATCGCGTTGGTGATCACATGCCCGCCGCCCTGGACGAATGCGTCGGGCGTTAACCCGCCGAGCTTGTTCGCGTTTACGGCCGTCGAGTCGATTTTCAAGAACTCGTTGTTGGCGTCATCGATCTTGAGGAAGCTGGCGTTCGCATCATCGATCTTGAGGAAGTTGGCGTTCGCGTCGTCGATCTTCAAAAAGCTGGTATTCGCCGACCTGATCTTGAGGAACTCGGTGTTGGCGGACTTGATCTTCAGGAACGTGTGATTGAGCTTGTGCGTCGTCTCGAAGCTGGTCGACAGCTTGTGTTCGAGCCTGGCCAGAGCACTGTCGAGCTTCCGGACCACGAGGCTGCTGGCGCCGCCGCCGGGCAGGCTCGAGGTGTCGGTCAGGAAGTGGGCGGATGCGGGTGACTCAGCGCTCGACGGATTTGCACGTGCCCTCTCCGCCAGCCCTCCGAGGAGCGCGATAAACGCCATCGAGACACCCACCTTTGCCGCGGTCAGGCGCAGCTTGACGTACTCGGCCATCCGGTCCCTCCCCTGTCCGATCCCCTCAGTCAGTCACTGATTGCGCGCTAGTGTCTCGCACTGTCTTCCGGGCCGCAAGACCCAGAACGCGCGCGAGAGCCGTCTCATGATCGCCCCAGCTCCGCGATCACCCAGCCGACGCGCTCGACCCTGCGCCGCTCCTGCAGGCCGCAGGAGGCGTACGCGGCCATCACGCGCTCGGCCGCGTCTGGGCCGAAGCCACTCACCAGCCCGGTCGGCGGTGCGTGGCCACGCCAGTGAGAGGCGATCGCGACGTGGACCTCCGTCGGGACATTTGCCGTAAAGCCATTCGCCGGCGGCGGAGATTGGTCGACGAGGTCTGTGAGCCGCACGTCGACCGGCGCCCCGTTGCGCGCGGCGTTCTCGCGCGCCGCCTCAACGCTCGCGGGCTGGAAATCGAGCGCGACCACCGGCGCCCAGCCCAGGCGTGAGGCGAGGATCGCCAGCACGCCGGTGCCACACCCGAGGTCGGCGAACGTGCCTGCCGGGGCGAGGTCGAGCAGCAGCTCCAGGCAGACACGCGTCGTGGGATGCGCTCCAACACCGAAAGCCCCCGAATCGGCGACCGAGATGTCGATCAGCTGACGATCCGGAGCCGGAGCCCATGCAGGCCTGATCACCAGCCGTCCTCCAATCGGGTCTTCTCGGTAGTCGGCCTGTCGGCGCTCACGCCAGTCGTCGGACACGCGCCGCTCCGCGATCTCGTACGGCGCGGGTGCCACGACGGCTGCCAGCCGCTCGAGTGGCGGAAGCTCGTCGCCGCGCAGAAGTAGTTCCACCTCGCTGCCCTCCGACGGAACCTCGCGCACGCCGCCCGGCACGATCGGCAGCAGCCGGTCCAGAATCTCGTCGAGCTTGGCCCGCTGGACGCGCAGGACGACCTCGCGCATCAGTGCATGAGCGCAAGCCAGACGTAGTAGCTGGCCACGATCGTGAAGATCACCGCGTCGAGCCGGTCCAGCGCGCCGCCGTGGGCTCCGAACAGACTGCCGGAGTCTTTGGCACCCGCGTCGCGCTTGACGACGGACTCGAACAGGTCACCGATCGGTCCGAACACCGCCACCGTCAAGCCGATCAGGATCGCGTCGCCCTGGGTCAGCCAGGTCTGGTACAGCCCGGCGATGAACACGGCCACCACCGCTACGAACATCCCACAGAACAGGCCTTCGAGCGTCTTGTTCGGGGAGATCGCGGGCGCGAGGGGGCGGCGCCCGAACAGCCGTCCGCCGAAGTACGCGGCGGCGTCCGCGAGGAAGGTCCCGATCATCACGTCGATGATGACCCCGTTGCCGTGTGACACGCGGCGCAGCAGCTCAGCGTGAGCGAATGCGATTGCGAGCCACCAGACACCGAGCAGCGTGCCGGCCACCGAGACCGTGGCGGCGCCGCGCTGACCCCGCGCGATGACGACCAGGAAGGTGACCGGCAGGGTGACGACCGCGACCTCCATCACGCCCTTGACGGTCCCGTAACGCGCGACGATCACCATCACCGCAAGCGCCGCGAATCCGACTGCGGTCGCCGGCCGCCAGCGCGCGAGTAACCCCCACAACTCGTACATGCAGACTGCCCCGATCGCGATCATGAACAGCGCCCAGGCGAGGCCGCCGAGGTCGACGAAGATGATCGCGATGATCGCCGCGGGAACCGCGACCAGGATCCTCGAGACGAGATCCGAGCGCCGGCGCGGCTGCCGGCCCGCGCCCGTCGGGGTCCGGCCGCCCGCACGAGATCCGCCGGTGCGAGATCCGCGACCGGAGCGCTGCTGGCGGTTGGCGGGGCGTCGCGGCGTTCCCGACGCCTCCCGAGCTGAACGGGTGGCCTCGCGGTCGGCGCCCGAGGACGAGCCGCTGCCGGACCGGGGGCGACGGCCGCTGGACATCAGCGACCTCCGAACCGCCGGCGGCGGCTCGCGAACTCTCGCAGCGTTTCCTCAAATGCGTCGCGCGAGAAGTCGGGCCAGAGCTCGTCGCGGAACACGAGCTCGGAGTAGGCCGCCTGCCACAGCAGGTAGTTTGAGATCCGCTGCTCGCCGCTGGTGCGGATGATCAGATCTGGGTCATGCATGTCGGGGGCGTACAGATGGGAGCTGAACTCTGCCTCGGTACTTCCTGTAAAGGTTCGCGCTGCATCGACGATTTCCGCCCGGCCGCCGTAATTGAATGCGATGAACAGCGTGATCGTGGTGTTGTCGCGGGTCATGTCCTCGGCCCATTCCATCCGCCTGATCAGCTCCGGCGCGACCGGGGCCTCACGGCGTCCGATGAACCGCAGCCGTACCCCCTCGCCGTCGAGCTCCGGGGTCTCGTGCTCGATCCGCCGCGCGAACATCTCCATCAGCGCGGAGACCTCTGCCTCGTCTCGTGACCAGTTCTCGGTCGAGAACGAGTAGACGGTCAGCTCCTTGATGCCCAGGCGCGCCGCGTCACGCAGGCGCGCCTTGACGGTGTCCGCGCCGGCCTCGTGCCCGGCGACGGGCGGCAGGCCTCGCTGTCGCGCCCAGCGACCATTGCCATCGGTGATGATCGCGATGTACCTTGCGCCGGCCCCGCCTCCAACTGAGCCCGCCGTGACCCCCTCGGCACCCAGGCTCAACTAGACCTCCAGGATCTCTTCTTCCTTGACCTTCAGCGCCTCGTCGAGATCGTGTATCCGCGCGTCGGTGATCTTCTGCAGCTCGCCCTCGGCCCGGTGCTCATCGTCCTGGCCGGCCTCGCCGGCCTCCTTGAGCTCGCGCAGGTCATGCATCACGTCGCGGCGGACGTTGCGGATCGCGACCCGGCCCTCCTCGGCGATGTGGCGTACGACCTTGACCAGCTGCCGCCGCCGCTCCTCCGTCAGTTCCGGGATCCCGAGTCGGATCAGGTTGCCGTCGTTGGAGGGCGTCAGCCCGACGTCGGACTCGAGGATCGAGCGCTCGATCGATTTGATCGAGCTCTTGTCGTACGGCTGGACGGTCAGCAGGCGGGGCTCGGGGGCGCTGATCGTCGCGAGCTGCTTGAGCGGCGTCGCGGTTCCGTAGTAGTCGACCACGATCCGGTCCAGCAGCGCCGGACTGGCCCGCCCGGTCCGAACCGATCCGAACTCGTGCCGCGTGGACTCGACGGACTTCGCCATCCGTCCCCGGGCATCTTCCAGCAATTCGTCGATCAGTTCGCTCATGTTCTCACCAGCGTGCCGACTCGTTCGCCTGACACTATCTTGTCGATGTTGCGCTCGTCGGCCATGTTGAAGACGATGATCGGCAGGTTGTTGTCCATACACAGGGCAAACGCGGTCGAGTCCATCACCTGAAGGCCGCGCGTCAGCGCATCCTTGTGGGTGATCTCGGGGATGAACTTGGCGTCAGGATCGAGCGCGGGATCGGCCGTGTAGACGCCCTCGACGTCGTTCTTGGCCATCAGGATGATCTCCGCGTGCACCTCGGCGGCACGTAGCGCGGCCGCCGTGTCGGTCGTGAAGAACGGGTTGCCGGTGCCGGCGGCGAAGATCACGAGCCGGCCCTTCTCGAGGTGGCGCACCGCACGCCTGCGGATGTACGGCTCGGCGACCTCGGAGATCGTCAGGGCCGACTGCACCCGGGTCGCAACCTCCTCCTTCTCGAGCGCGTCCTGGAGGGCGAGCGCGTTGAGGACCGTCGCCAGCATGCCCATGTAATCGCCGGTGGCGCGGTCCATCCCGCGCGCGGCGGCGCGCAGACCGCGGTAGATGTTGCCGCCGCCGACGACGATCGCGATCTCGATCCCACGCTCGTGGACCGCGGCGATCTCGCGCGCGATCGCCTGGACGCGCTCGGGATCGGTGCCGTACGACAGGTCTCCCATCAGCGCCTCGCCGGAGAGCTTCAGCAGCACCCGCTTGTAGACGGGCTTCGGTTGGCCTTCGGGTCCGACAGGCGGGTTCTCGGCAGCCTCAGCCGCCAACTGAGAACCTCGCGAAGCGCCGGATGACGACGTTCTCGCCGGTTTCGACCGACATCCCAGCGCGCAGCTCTTCGATCGTCTTGCCGCCGTGCTTGTCCTCGTTGACGTGCTTCTGGCGCAGCAGGACGACCTCGTCCAGCCACTTGTCGAGCTTGCCGGCGACGATCCGCTCACGCACGTTCTCGGGCCGGTCGGCGGCCTGCTCGATCGCGATCCGCTCCTCGCGCTCGCGGTCCTCCGCAGGGACCTCGTCCTCGGCGATCGCCAGCGGCGCCGCGGCCGCGATGTGCAGCGCGAGGTCACGCGCGAACTCGACGAACCTCTCGTTGCGGGCGACGAAGTCGGTCTGGCAGTCGACCTCGACCAGGACGCCGATCTTGTTGCCCGGGTGGATATATGACTGCACGACGCCCTCGGTCGTCTCCGCGCCGGCGCGCTTGGCCGCCGCGGCCTGATTGCGCGCCCGCAGCAGCTCGACCGCTTTGTCGATGTCTCCCCCGGACTCGGTCAGGGCGTTCTTGCAGTCGATGAACCCCGCGCCGGTCAGGTCGCGCAGCGCCTTCACCTCTTGTGCGGTGACGGTGCTCATGCCTGCTCCTCCTGACTTGCCTCGGGAGCCGCGGGCGCCTCGCTGGGCTGCCCCTCATCGGCGCTGTCCGCGGCGTCGACCGGCTGCTCGGGCGTGGCCTCCTCGGCAGGGGGCGCCTCGGCCGCAGGCACCTCGGGCTCCGCTGCGGCCTCGGGCTGGGCGGTCGCCTCCGGCTCCGGTGGTGCCACGGGCTCCGCAGCGGCCTCGGGCCGGGCGGTCGCCTCCGGCTCCGGTGGTGCCACGGGCTCCGCAGCGGCCTCGGGCTGGGCGGTCGCCTCCGGCTCCGGTGGTGCCACGGGCTCCGCAGCGGCCTCTGGCTCGGTTGCCGCTTCGGGCTCCGCGGCTGGCTCCGGCTCGGCCACCGTCTCCGGCTCCGGCTCGGCCACCGTCTCCGGCTCCGGCTCGGCCACCGTCTCCGGCTCAGCCACCGTCTCCGGCTCGGCGGGGGCTGGCGGTTCCGCGCTCGCCTGTGGTTCCGGCGCGGGGGTCGTCGGCGGCGCCTGGGCTGTCGCGGCCGCCACCGGGGTTTCCACGGGCGGGGCTGCTGGCGGCGCTTCAGCGGGCGGGGCTGCCGGCGGCGCTTCAGCGGCCGGGGCTGCCGGCGGCGCTTCTGCGGGCTGCGCTGCCGCCGGCGCCTCGGCGGCTTGGGCTGCCGCCGCGGCCTCGGCGCGACGGGCCTGCTCCTCGGCCTCACGACGCGCCTGCTCCTCGGCCTCACGACGCGCCTGCTCCTCGGCCTCACGGCGCGCCTGCTCCTCGGCGGCGCGACGGGCCTGCTCCTCGGCCTCCTGGCGCTCGCGCTCGAGGCGCGCTGCCTCCTCCTCGGCGCGGAACACCCCGTGACCCTGGGCGACGACATCGCCGATCGCGGACGTGATCGCCGCGCACGACCGGATCGCGTCATCGTTACCCGGGATCACGTAATCGATCCCCTCGGGGTCGCAGTTTGTATCGACGAGCCCGATGATCGGGATCCGCAGCCGCTGAGCCTCGCGCACCGCGATCGCCTCGGTCTTGAGGTCGATCACGAACACCGCGTCGGGCACGCGCTGCATGTTCTTGACCCCGCCGAGGTTCGCCCGGAGCTTCTCGAGGTCGGCCTGGGCCGACATCCGCTCGCGCGTCGGCAGCAGCTGCAGCTGCCCCTCTGTCTCGTAGCGCTCGAGGTCGTGCAGGCGCCTGATCCGCAGCGAGATCGTCTGGAAGTTGGTCAGCAGACCGCCGAGCCAGCGATGGTTGACGTAGGGCATGTCGGCCGCGTCGGCCGTGTCCTTGATCGCGTCGCGGGCCTGCTTCTTGGTCCCGACGAACAGGACCGTTCCGCCGCGGCGTGACACATCCGAGGCGAACTGCCGCGCGTTCTCGAGCAGCTCCTCGGTCTGCAGAAGGTCGATGATGTAGATGCCGTCCCGCTCACCGAAGATGAAGCGGCGCATCTTGGGGTTCCAGCGGCGCGTCTGGTGGCCGAAGTGCACACCGGCCTCCAGCAGCTCCTTGATTCCGATTTGAGCCACCGTTTACTGCTCCCTTTGTGTTTTTTCGTACGGGTCCCGCACCGGCGGTACTCGCGCACCCCGAAGTGTCTCGGGGCAGGGCCGCGGTCCGCACAGGCGGGTTCGTTTACAAGATGTTGCTTTGAGTCTACGAGAGTTTCCGCGGTTACGGCCCGCCCTCCGCAGCCCGCTCGAGCGCCAGCTGAAGATCGGACGGCAGCCTCGAGCGCACGTCGATCGCCGCGCCCGTCACCGGATGCGCGAACGCGAGCCGCCCCGCGTGCAGAAACTGCCGGTGCAGCCCATATTCGCCCACCGTCCCGTACTGCGGATCGCCGCACACCGGGTGGCCGATCGCCGCCATGTGGACCCGGATCTGATGGGTGCGGCCGGTCTCGAGCGTGACTCGCAGCAGCGCCGAGGCGGGCAATAGCCGCTCGAGCTCAAAGTGCGTCCTGGCCTCGCGCGGCGTGTCGGTGTCGATCGACATCAGGACCCGGTCACGCCGGTCGCGGCCGATCGGTGCGTCGATCGTCCCGGTCCGTGCCTCGGGGTGGCCCGCGACGAGCGTCTGGTACTCACGCCGCAACTTCCGCTCGGACAGCAGCCGCTTGAGCGCGCGGTGGACCGCGTCGCTCTTGGCGACCACGAGCAGACCCGAAGTGTCCCGATCGAGGCGGTGCACGATTCCGGCTCGCCATCGCTCGTCGCCCCCGGCGCCCCGCCCGCCGAGCGCCTGCGCGAGCGTCCCGGTGCGGTGGCCGCGCGCCGGATGGACCACCAGGCCGGCGGGCTTGTCGACAACCAGCAGGTGTTGATCCTCGAAAGCGATCTCCAACTCGACCGGCGGCGCCGGGGCGTCGGCCACCTGATCGGCCTCGTCCACAGTCACGTGCTCCCCGGCAGCGGTCGTGTGGCGCTTGGGGCGCGCACGGCCATCGACGAGCACTGCGCCGGCGTCGATCAGGCTCTGCGCCCGCGCCCGCGATCCGAGCGGCCCGGCCAGGAACACGTCCAACCTGATCCCGGCCTGCTCGGCCGGGACCGTCAACTCAATCTGCTCGGGGCTCACTGCTCCGGTTGTTGCTGCTGCGCCATCGAGGCTGACTCGCGGCGTCTGTGCGGGCCCTCGAGCACGTACAGCAGCACCAGGACGCCAAACGTGATCGCCATGTCAGAGACGTTGAACGCGGGCCAGAAGGGCAGCTTGATGAAGTCGGTGACGGATCCGTTCGAGATCCGGTCGATCAGATTGCCGATCGCCCCCCCCACGAGCAGTCCGGTCGGGAGCCACAGCAACGGGCGCTGGGGGCGCACTACGAAGTACGCGACCAGCGCGGCCAGCGCGGTCAGCGTCAGGATCAGGACGAGCGCTCCGCCGCCGGCGAAGAAGCCAAACGCGACGCCCGAGTTGCGCACGTCGACGAGGTTGACGCCCGGCAGGAACTTGTGCACGTCCCCCACGGCGATCCCGGACACGACCAGATGCTTGGTGATCCGGTCGAGGACGAGCACCGCCACCACGACGGCGAACGCGCGCGCAAACGCGACCCGCCGACTCGCGGGCGACTTGTTCGCCTTCGGGGTGGTGGTGGTGGACATCGATCCGGAGGTCGCAGGTCAGCGAATCAGGACGTCGACGACCACTCGTTGCGCGATGTACAGCACGATGATTGCGATCATCGGCGTGAAGTCGAAGTTGCCGACCGACGGCAGCAGGCGCCGGAACAGCCTCAGGTAGGGGTCACAGATGTCCTTGACGAAGGTCAGAAACGCGTCGGTCCAGCGCGAATAGGGCAGTCGCAGCCCGAATGACATCGCCAGGTTCAGCAGGATGTAGAGGAAGATGAAGACGATGTAGACCGTGAACACCGCGCTCACGTATCGGGCGATGTCATCGCGCGTGACGGCCAGCAGGATCATCGCGCCGGCTCCCCGCAGACCCGGTCGATCGCCGACTGGAAGGCGGACCTGACCCCACCCGCCTCGAGCGCCTCGAGCCCCCGTGCGGTCGTACCGCCGGGAGAGGTGACCTCGCGTCTGACCGCGAGCGTGTCGAAGTCGCGCGCGCGCAGCAGTGCCGCGGTGCCGCTCATCGTGTCGACCACCAGCCGGGAGGCGAGCGCGGCACCGAGACCATGTCGGACCGCCGCGTCCACCTGTGCCTCGGCCAGCAGCGCCTGATACGCGGGCCCCACCGACATCACCGCGGCGGCCACGGCCAGCAGCTGCTCCGGGACGGTGATGACCGCGCCGAGCCGCTCGAACAGCGCCAGCACGTCGCGCTCGAGATCGGCGTCGACACCCTCGGCCCGCGTGTAGCAGATGACGCCCTGCCGGACCTCGACAGGCGTGTTCGGCATCAGCCTGAACACGGGAACGCCCGGGTAACCCTCCTGCAGTCTCCCGGTCGGCGTGGCCCCGACCACCGAGGCGACCGCTTTGACGCTACCGGAGATCTCGTGCGCAATCTGCTTGAACTGATACGGCTTGTGGCACAGGACAACGAGATCGGCCTCCTCGGCCACCTCGCGGTTGGTGGCCGCACGGCCACCAAGTTCGTCGGCGAGCGCCACCGCGCGGCCGGACCCCGAGTCCGAGCAGAGCACCGGCTCGCCCCAGCCACGCGCCATCGCGCGAGCCATGTTCCCGGATCCGATCAGACCTACCTTCACTACAAGGAATCTACCGGGGGCGCGCCATTATCAGGCCGGCTGCGTCCGGCGGCATGCAATCCCTGAGCACGAGCTCGCCTCCGCTCCCGCTCAGGACTGGTTGAAGAAGCCCTTCTCCACGAGCCGCGCCCGCTCCTCGGCCGACACCTCAACGTTGTGCGGCGTCAGCAGAAAAACCTTGTCGGCTACGCGCTGCATGCCACCGTCGAGCGCATACGTCAGGCCGCTCGAGAAGTCGATCAGGCGCTTTGACAGATCCGAATCGGTGCTCTGGAGGTTGAGGATCACCGGGATCGAGTCCTTGAACTTGTCCGCTACGTCCTGGACGTCGTTGAAGTTCTTCGGCGCGACGAAGTGCACGCGCACGTCACCGCCGCCGCGCCCGCCGTTCCCGGCGCGACCGCCGCCCACCGGCCTGAGTGACGTCGTCCGCCGCTCAGGAGCCGCATCGTCGGCGAAGATGTCGTCGATCTCGTCGCGTCGGCGCCGAGAACTGCTCAACCTGCGGACGTTCGGGCGCTCGCGATAGCTGTCCTCGAGTTCAGGCTCGGGCTCCTGATAGGGCTCGGGCTCCTCGTCGTCGTAGGCCTCGTCCTCAGCGAGGCCGAAATAAACGAGCGTCCTGTGCCATGTGTCTCGGAAGGCCATTGCGTCTCAGGGGTTCGTGCAAGGGCGGAATTTCCCTGCTCGTGATTATGACGCGCCTCGGTAGAGGGTTGTACCCAGGCGCACAATTGTCGCCCCCTCCTCGGCGGCGACCAGGTAGTCCTGGCTGGTCCCCATCGACAGGTGCCGGAGTCCGTGGTCGGCGGCCAGCCCGGCCAGCGTCGCGAAGTAGCGCCGGCTCTCCTCGGGCTTCGCGGTGAATGGCGGCATCGTCATCAGGCCGACGACGGTGACTGGGCAGCGCTCGAGGAAGCTCGCCAGCTGGTCGGGCGCGATCCCGCTCTTGCCTTCCTCGCCCGCGACGTTCACCTCGACGAGCACCTCGGTTTCCGGCGACGCGTGGCGCCCCAGCTGATCGAGCACCGAGTCGGTGCAGACCGAATGGATGTAGCGCACGAGCGGCACCACGTCGCGCACCTTCCGGCTCTGCAGGTGGCCGATGAAATCCCACGTCAGGCCGCCAGGACCGGCTTGCGTCTTGATCACGAGCTCCTGGGCGCGGTTCTCCCCCACGATCGTCGCTCCCGCCTCGGCGAGTGCCGCGAGCTCCTCGACGGGAACGTACTTGACGGCCGCGAGGACCTCGATCTCGTCCGGATCGCGACCCGTATCGGCGATCGCCTCGCGAACCCGTTCGAGGTTCGTGCGGACGAGCTCCGTGCTCAGCCCGTGGACCAGCTCAACCACGGGTCAGCCACGCGATTCCGGCCTGACGCCCGGTCACGCCGCGATCTCGTCGGTGTGAGAACAGCAGCGAAGGGTCCGAGCAGATCGTGCACACCGCCAGGTCGTGGATCTCCTCGATGCCGGCACGTTCGAGCTGGTGGCGCGCGATCGCCGCCAGATGGATGTTGGGTCCCCGGTGTACCTCGCTCGGGTAGCCGGCGAACGCCTCGTGAACCTCCGGCCCGACCTCATAGCAACATGGCCCCGCGCCCGGTCCGATTGCAGCTGCGAACGGTCCCTCGCACCCGGCGGCGCGCAGGGCACGCACGCCAGCACCGATCACGCCGTCGTGCAGGCCCCTCCAGCCGCCGTGAAGCATCGCGACCGCGCCATCGCCCGCGATCGCGATCGGGAGACAGTCGGCTGTCAGCGCCACCGGCGCCAGGCCCGCGACGACCGTGACCTGTCCGTCGGCGCGCCTGAGCTCGTCTGGAGCGGCCCTGGCGCCCGCGATGCCCTCGGCGGTGAGCTCGCATACAACGGACCCGTGAACCTGGCGCACGAACCCCAGCTCGACGTCGAACTCGGCCTCGAGCGCCGCGCGATTGCGCGCCACAGCCTCGGGCTCGTCAGCGGTCAGGCGGCCGAGGTTGAGACTCTCATACCGACCGCGCGAGAACCCGCCGCGGCGGGTCGTGAACACTGCCCGCGCGCTTCGCAGATCGACCGCGAAATGCGGCCCGAGGAGGAAGAACGGCTCAGGGACCGCGCTCGGGGTCGTCGTCGGAGCCATCGGCGTGCAGGCTAGTGGGTCGGGGGGCGGCGGCCGCAAGCGCTCGCTTCAGCTCGGCCTCGGCGCCGTCGGTCTCGCCGTTGAGCTTGGCCGCGAGCGCCGCCCGCAACCCGATCCCGATCTCCGGACCGCTCGGAACGCCGGCGGCCAGCAGATCACGCCCGTCGATCTCCAGCTCGACGTGACGCAGTTCGGAGAGCCACCGCCGCGCCCCCTCCTGCGCCCCGAACGCGCCGGCGAGCGCCACGGTCTCGATACCGGCGCCGTCAACCGCGGCTGCAACCTCGGATGGCCTCCGGGCTCGTCGGAGTGCCTCGGCGAGCGGCCGGGCGCGGCTCGCGGCCGCGACGATCGCGTCGCGCCGAGGCTTCTCGAAGGCCCAATGGTCCAGAAGCTGGGCGAGCCGCCCGCCGTCGAGGTCGATCGCGGCTGCCGCCAGCACGACCGTGGGACGGTCGCCATCGGTGGGAAGGAGGGCCAGCGCACCCCGTGCCGGCGCGGGATCGGTCAGCCCGAACCCCGGCGCCAAGGCCGAATCGATGCCGAGCTCGCGCAGCGTTTCGAACGCCGACACCGGGTCGGGCTCGCTGGCCAGGCGCCGTAGATCGGCTCCGATGCGCGGCCCGCTGACCGTTTCGAGCGCCCGTCCCCCGACCGCCGCGCGCGCCAACTCGCGCGTGCGCGGCTCGATCGTGAAGCCGAGACGGCTGGCGTACAGCGCCAAGCGGAGCAGCCGCGTTGGATCGTCGATGAAGCTCTGGTCGTGCAGGATGCGCAGCGTCCCGTCGCGTAGGTCATCGAGCGCCGGATACAGCGCGATCAGCTCGCCGCGGGGTGGGCCCGCCACTCCGAGGGCGATCGCGTTGACGGTGAAATCTCGCCGCCCCAGGTCCTCGTCAAGGCCGGCGGCGGCGACCGTCGGCAACGCCCCCGGCCGGGCGTAGGTCTCGCTTCGCGCACGCGCGACGTCGTACCCGTGACCGTCGACCTCGACGTTGGCGGTTCCGAACCGGTCGTGGATCCGGGCACCAGCGCCGAGGCGGTCGATGAATGAGTCAAGCTCGGTCTCGATCACGAGGTCCAGCTCGCGAGGCTCGAGCTCGAGCATCAGGTCGCGGACCGCACCCCCGACCAGATAGACGGCCACCGTGGCCCCGCTCAGCCGGTCGAGTAGCCGCCTGGCTGCCGGTAGGCGCCCGAAGCGCGCGAGCAGGATCTCGGGGTCGTTCACCATCGCGGACCTGTTACTACCATGACGCGCATGCCGAGTCCCGTTTCGCGGCGGCTGCTGCGGCGCGGGCTCATCGCGGTGGCTGTCATTGTCGTGGTGGCGGGCGCCGTCACGGCGTTCGTCCTTCTGCATGCCCCCGGCAACGTGTCCAACCCGAGCGTTGCCTTCAATCCGCCCACCACCACCGCGCCGCCTCCCCCGCCTCCGCGCAAGCACCACATGCGCAACAACTTCCAGTGGCCGTGGTACGGCTACAACGGCGGCCGGACCCGCGTGTTCGCGAGCATGCCCGACATGCACCCGCCATTTCACATCGCGTGGGCTCTGAGCGAGGGCACCCTGCTCGAGTTCCCTCCGGTCATCTACCACGAGACCCTGTTCCTGATGGGCGACAACGCCATCGTGAAGGCAATCAACATCAACAACGGGCGGACGCGCTGGGCGCGCCGAGTGGGGACGCTCGCCGCGGCCTCCCCAGCCGTCTCGGGCGAGGCGGGAATCGTCATGGTCCCCGTGCTCTCGACGCACGGGAGCTCCCCGGGCGGCGGCCGGTTCGTGGCGATGTCGATGAAGACCGGCCGGATCGTCTGGCAGCGCCCGCTACCGGCCGGCAGCGAGTCATCGCCGATCGTGAACGGCAAGACGGTCTATTTCGGGGACCAGGGCGGCACGCTGTACTCGATCTCGGTCCCGCACGGTCACGTGAATTGGACCTATCACGCCAGCGGCGCGATCAAGGGTGGCCCGGCGCTCGTCAACGGCGTCCTCTACTTCGGCGATTACGCCGGCCGTGCGTATGCCGTCCGCGCTTCCAACGGCCACCAGGTCTGGGCGGTCGGGACCAGCGGTGCCCACTTCGGGTTCGGCTCGGGCCAGTTCTACGCCACGCCCGCGGTCGCGTTCGGGCGTGTCTACATGGGGAACACCGATGGCCGGGTGTACTCGTTCGGGGTTCGCTCTGGCGCCCTCGGCTGGGCCACCGAGACCGGTGCGTACGTCTATGCGTCCGCCGCGGTGGCCGACCCCCCCGGCCTGGGGCCGACGGTGTACGTCGGCTCCTATGACGGCAGTCTGTACGCGTTCAACGCCCGCACCGGAGCAGTTCGCTGGCGCCATCCCGCCGGCGGCAAGATCTCGGGGTCATCGACGGTGATCGGCAACGTCGTCTACTACTCCGACCTCGCGACCAAGTCGACGGCCGGCCTCAACGTCGTCACCGGTCATCAGGTGTTCTCCTTCCCTGACGGTGCGTTCACACCCGTGATCGCCGACTACCACGCGGTCTACCTGGACGGGTACGGAAAGATCTACAAGCTCCTGCCGGGGCGCCGCAAGGCGGCCGTCGCTGTTGGCGCGCGCCACCATCACCACCGCAAGGCCACCGCCAGACGCCACGAATCCCCCTCCGCCCGCCGGCGTCGGGAGCGTGCGGCTGCACGCGCCCACCGCCGCCACAAAGCGGCCCGCGAGCGCCGTCACCGACAGGCACACCGCGCGGCTCACCAGGCCGCCAGAAAGGCCAAGCACCGCCAAAGCTGACCTCTCTTGGCGGAGCAAAGACTCGCTGCGGCGTGCAAACCGAGAGGTACAACGCGGCACCCCACGCGTCAACTCAAACTAGCCTCAACATCGGCGCGCACAAGAGCGCAAGCTAACGCCCACAGAACACTCGTTCCGGGCGGCCTGGTATCATACAGCTTCTATGCGTTGTCGTAGTGGTAGTCACTGTCAGCATCCGGCCGAGAAGGGTCGTCGGTTCTGCGCGGAGCACGCCGCTGAGCTTGATCGCATGCGCGAGGAGCTCAAGGATGCCGCCGCCGCCCGCATCGGTCGGGGCCGTCCCAAGCGGTCGTCCACATGCTGTCGTCCCGGCTGCTACGAGCCTCGCGTCCCACCCGCCGCGTACTGCGACACGTGCGCAGCGGCTGGATACGTCGAAGAGGCCGCGTAACCGCGGCCGGCTCGCAGTCGAGTCCCCAACAAAACTGCACTAGCGCCCAGGTGGCCGCAGATTCGCGGCGCTGTCAGCGTGTCCGGAGACGCAGCGTCCGCAGTCGACGCTGTCAGTTGACCCTGACCGCGACTCCGTCGCTCGCGAGCTGGCGCTTGACCTCTGCGACGGTGTACTGGCCGTAGTGCAGGATGGACGCGCACAGCACCGCGTCGGCGCCGGCCTGCAGCGCCTCGCTCAGGTGGTGCAGCTCCCCCGCTCCGCCCGAAGCGATCACCGGCACGGCAACCGCGTCGGCGACCGCGGCCGTCAGCTCGAGGTCATAGCCGGCGCTGGTCCCGTCGCGGTCCATGCTCGTGAGCAGGATCTCTCCCGCGCCGCGTCGAGCTCCCTCGCGCGCCCAGGCGACTGCGTCGCGGCCGGTGGCGGTGCGTCCGCCGGCCATGTACGCCTCCCACCGGCCGGGCGCCGTCAGCTTGGCGTCGATTGCCAGCACGACGCACTGGGAGCCGAACGTGCTCGCCAGCTCGGAGATCAGCTCCGGACGCGCGAGTGCGGCGGAGTTGACCGAGATCTTGTCGGCGCCCGCATCGAGCACCGCCTGCGCGTCGGTCACCGACCTGATGCCGCCGCCGATCGTGAACGGGATGAACAGCTCGTCGGCGGCCCGCCGGGCGAGTTGCACGACCGTCTCGCGGCTGTCCGAAGTGGCGGTTATGTCGAGGAACACGAGCTCGTCGGCACCCGCCGCGTCGTAGCGCGCCGCGAGCTCGACGGGATCGCCCGCGTCGCGAATGTCGACGAACTCGATCCCCTTGACCACGCGGCCGCGGTCGACGTCCAAACATGGGATCACGCGCTTGTAGTGCATCAGCCGTCAAGCACGGCCTGGGCGGCCGCGACGTCGAAGCGCTGCTCGTAGAGCGCCTTGCCGACGATCACGCCGGTCAGGTTCACCTGGCGCAGGGCCGCGAGCGCGCGCAGGTCCTCGAGCGTCGAGATCCCGCCCGAGTAGACGAAGGTTCCGTGCACGGCCTCGGCGACGCGCGTGACCTCGTCGAGATCCGCCCCGGCGAGCATGCCATCGCGCTCGATGCTCGAGTACACGAAACGCCCCGCGCCGCGCCGGCGAAGGCTGTCGAACACGGACTCGACCGGGATCTCGGTCTGCTCGGTCCACCCTCCCGCCGCAAGCCGGCCCCGCCTGGCGTCGACCGAGACCACGACGTGTTCGCGATGGGCAGCCAGCATCTCGTCGAGAAAGTCGACATCGTGCAGCGCCGCCGTCCCCAGCACGACACGTGTGGCGCCGGCGTCGAGCGCGGCCTCGACGGCGTCGGGCGACCGCAGTCCGCCCCCCACCTGCACCGGGACCGCGACGCCGCGCGTGATCCGTCGCACCTGCTCGACGTTCGTCGGCCTGCCGTTGCGAGCGCCGTCGAGATCGACCACGTGCAGCGCACGAGCTCCCTCCTCGACCCACCGGCGGGCGGCGTCCATCGGGTCCGCGTCATAGACGGTCCGCTGGTCGAAGTCGCCTCGGGTCAGCCGCACGGCCTTGCCCTCGAGGATGTCAATCGCCGGCAAGAGGATCATCGGCGCAACGACGGGACTGGCGCAGCCGTCGCGGCGCGTGACCGACAGAGGCCGACGAAGCTCTCGAGCATCCGCAGCCCGTGAGCCGAGGACTTCTCCGGGTGAAACTGGACTCCGAACACCGCGCCGCGGCCGACGACCGTCGCGAAGGTCTCGCCGTACGTGGTGGTCGCCACCAGGTCGCCCTCCTCGCTGGGCCGGGCGGCCAACGAGTGAACGTGGTAGAAGGCGCAACCCGCCGGGGGCAGCCCTTCCGTCAACGGTGAGTCGCGAACGAAGTGGACATCGCTCCAGCCGATGTGAGGAATGCGCAGACCGCCGCCGCGCAAAGGGGTCACCACGCCGGCTACCAGCCCGAGCCCATCGGTCGGCTCGAGCTCGTCCGATCGCTCGAACAGCAACTGCATCCCGAGGCAGATGCCCAGCAGCGGACGCCCCTCGTCGGCGGCGCCGCGCAACAGCTCGCTGAGCCCGAGCTTGTCGAGGTTGCGCATCGCGAGCGGGAACGCGCCGACGCCCGGGAGCACGAGCCCGTCGGCGGCCGCCAGCGCCGCGTGATCGTTGGTGATTTGCGCGCTGGCCCCGACGTGGTCAAGCGCCTTCTCGACCGATCGGCGATTCCCCATCCCGTAATCGATCACGGCGATCCGCGGTCTCGCGCTCACGTCAGGGTCCCCTTCGTGCTCGGCACGCCGCGCTCGGTTGTGTCGATCGTGACGGCCGCCCGCAGCGCTCGCGCGGTCGCCTTGAACGCCGCTTCGATCATGTGATGGGCGTTGGTTCCGGCCTCGATCGTCACGTGCAGCGTCAACTTGGCGTTGGTCGCGAGCGCCCTGAAGAACTCCTCGGTCAGCTCGTGGTCGAAGTTCCCGATCGCGCCGGGCGGGAGCTCGGCCTCGAACGCGCACAGTCCGCGGCCCGAGATGTCGATCGCGCTCGACGCGCGGCTTTCGTCCATCGGCACCGTCGCCTGGCCGTAGCGGCTGATCCCCACTCTGTCGCCAAGCGCCCGGTCGAGCGCCTGCCCGATGCAGATCCCCACGTCCTCGACGGTATGGTGCGCCCCGGTCTGCAGGTCGCCGGTGCCCTCGACCGTGAGCCGCATCCGGCCGTGCCGCGCGAACAGGTCGAGCATGTGATCGAAGAAGCCGACTCCGGTGATCCGTTCGCCCGCGCCGTCGCCATCGAGCTCGAGCTCGACGTGGATCTCGGTCTCACCGGTCTTGCGGTCGATCACCGCGGCACGCGTCATCGCGTGCCATTGTCGCGAATACGCGCCTCCATCGATTGGGCGTGGAGCTCGAATCCCTCGGCCCGGGCAACCGGCGCCGCCTCGCGGGCGAGCTGCTCCGCGCCGTCGCCGATTCTCACCTCGGCAAAGCGCCGGCGGAAGTCTGCCGGCGAAAGCGATGACGCAAAGCGCGCAGCGCCGTTGGTCGGCAGCACGTGGTTTGAGCCCGCGATGTAGTCGCCGAACGCGGTGCCGCTCGCGTCCCCGACGAACAGGCAGCCCGCCGTCGTGACGCGTGGGGCGAGCTCCTCGGCCTCGGGTCCGGCGAGCTGGAGGTGTTCCGGCGCGAACTCCTGCGAGATCGCCAGTGCGTGTTCGAGCTCGCCGACCGACACGAGGCGCACCACCGCCTCGGTGTCGGGCCCAGCCGCGAGCGCGGAGGCAAGCTTGTCGATCAGCGCCGTGGAGTTCGAGATCCCCACGACCAACGAGCCGGCGCCGTGCTCCGCCTGAGCCAGTAGATCGAGCGCGAGCGCGTCGGGATCGGCGTCACCGCCGGCGATCGCCACCAGGTCGCTGGGGCCCGCGAACCCGTCGATGCCCACGTGGCCGTAGACCTGGCGCTTCGCCTCCTGGACGTACAGGTTGCCCGGTCCGACGATCACGTCGACCGGCGCCACCGTCTCGGTCCCGTAGGCGAGCGCGGCGATCGCCTGCGCTCCACCCATCCGGTAGACGACCGACGCGCCGGCCAGCCGGCAGGCGCCGAGCACGACCCGATCGACCTCGCCGTTGGCGCCGGGCGGCGCGCAGACGGCGATCTCCGGCACGCCCGCGACCCGGGCGCACACCACCCCCATCACGACGGTGCTCGGATACGGCGCACGCCCGCCGGGTACGTAGACCGCCGCGCGCCGGACGGGCACTTCGCGCAGCCGCACCTCGTGTCCGCCGAAGTTCACATCGCGCGGGGTGCCCAGCCACGCCTCGGCGACGCGCATCACGTTCGTGATCGCATGATCCAGCCCGGAGCCGACGTCCGCGCTCAGCCCCTTGGCGGCGGTGTCGAGTTCGGCCTCCGGCACCCGTAGGGCGGACGGCGTCGAGCCGCCGGTGTCGAACTGGCGCGTGTAGTAGCGGAGCGCGTCGTCCCGGTTGGCGCGCACGCGGGCGATGATCGCGGCCACCTCGTCGGCGACGGACTCGGGCGCCGGTACCAGCGCCCGCAATTCCCGTGCGAGCGCGGCCGGATCGCCCGACAGCGCGATGCGCTCAATTTGCACTCACGGCCTCCGTCAACCGGTCGATCATCGCCGCGCGCAGCCGGTGGGCGACGGGATTGGCGATCAGGCGGGCGGTGCAGACGGCGATCTCCTCGCGGACCACGAGCCGGTTCTCGCGCAACGTCGTCCCCGTCGCTGTCAGGTCCACGATCGCCTCCGCGAGTCCCGTCAGCGGCGCCAGCTCGACCGAGCCCTTGACCTCGACGATCTCGGCCTGGCGCCCGGTCTCGAGGAAGTGCCGCGCGGCGATCCGGGGGTACTTGGTGGCGATGCGGACGACGCCGAGACGCCTCAGCGCCTCCTCGGCCCGATCCTCCCCCTCGACGCTCGCGAGCACCATCCGACAGCGGCCGTAGCCGAGGTCCATCAGCTCATAGACTTCTCGCTCCGCCTGCTCCATCAGCACGTCCTTGCCGGTGATCCCAATGTCCGCGGCGCCGGCCTCGACGTACGTGGGTACGTCCGAGGGTCGCATCGTTACGATCCCGGCCTCCTCGAACAGCAGCTTGCGGTCGTTGTCGCGCACCTCCGTGGTGTCGATCCCGAGCCGGTCGAGGAGGTCAAGGGTATCGTCGAACATCGCGCCGCGAGGGACCGCGATCCGCAGCTCGCTCATCGCGCACCGCCGCGCTTTCGCACGAGCTCGCTCATCGTGTACCGCCGCGGGTCCGCCCCCGCTCCTCGCCGGTCAGCGCGATGTGCAGTCGCTCGACGTTGAGCGCGAAGCCGACCGCGGGCAGCGAACGGCCAAAGCTCCCCAGCAGCTCGTCGTAGCGCCCTCCGCTGCCGAGCGGGACCCCGTAGGCCGGGTCGTAGACCCCGAACACGGCCCCCGTGTAGTAACCGATGCTCCGCACCAGCCCCAGGTCGAAGATGATTCGTTGCGCCACATGGGGCGCGAGCAGCGCGTGCAGCTCGCGCATCCCGGTCAGGGCGTGCTTGAGCGCCCCGTCGAGACCGTCGAGCACCTCGGCGCCGCCGCGCGTCCTCGGCACCCGGAGCAATATCTCCACCTCCTGTGGCCCGAGGCCGAGCTCGCGGATCTCGCGCTCGACGGAGACGAAGTCACCTCGGGCCAGCTCGGAGACGATCACGTTCGTCCGCGCCGGATCGACCCCGAGCGCGTCGAGCAGGGACGGATACAGCGAAGCGTCGCCGAGACCCACGCGATAGGTCTCCAGCCCGGCGGCGTCGAGCGCCTCGCACAGCACCCCCAGCACCTCGGCGGTTCCCCCCGGTCCCGGTGACCCGATCAACTCGACCCCCGCCTGCAGGAACTCGCGCGACTGGCCACGCTGAGGCCTGACCCCGCGGTAGGCGTGCGCGAAGTAGCAGAAGCGCAGCGGCGGCTCGGCACCGACGTAGCGGGTCGCGACCAACCGGGCGATCGGGATCGTCATGTCGGCGCGCAGGACGAGCACGTTGCCCTGCTCGTCGAAGACCCGGTACGCGGGCCGGCTGTCATCCATGTCAGTCCGGGCGAACGTGCTCTCGTACTCGAGCGCGGGTGTCGCAACCTCCCCGTACCCGGCGCGCTCAAACACCGCGCGGACCCGTTCGGTCATCGCTCGCAGCTCGTGCATCTCGTCGGGGAGCACATCGCGGGTGCCGCTGGGGATCCGATCGATCATCGCGGGCATGCTGCCAGCTATCGCCGGCACGGCGCGCTGCGATGCGGTGAACGCGTCGGTGACCTGGGCGCTACGCGGTGACGGGAGCGTCTTCGAGCCGGGTGATCCGCGCACCGAGCTCGCGCAGGCGCTCGTCGATTCGCTCGTAGCCGCGGTCGATCTGGCGCACGTTGCCGATCTCGGTGAGCCCGTCGGCGCACAGCGCGGCGATCAGCATCGCCATCCCGGCCCGGATGTCGGGCGATTCGACCCGTCCGCCGCGCAGCGGCCGTGGCCCGACGACAATCGCGCGATGCGGGTCACAGATCGTGATCTCGGCGCCCATCATCACGAGCTTGTCCGTGAAGAACAGGCGGTTCTCGAACATCTTCTCGTGGATCAGAACCGAACCCTCGGCCTGGGTCGCGAGGGCGAGCGCGATGCTCGTCAGGTCAGCGGGAAACGCCGGCCAGGGACCGTCCTCCACCTTCGGCTTGTAGTCGCCGGTGTCGTTGCGAATTCGCAGCCGCTGATTGCCCGGCACGATCACGTCGGTGCCGTGCACCTCGGTCCGCAGCCCGAGACGATCGAACACGAGCCGGATCATGCGCAGGTCGTCGGGCCGCGTGTCCTTGACCACGAGCTCGCCGCCGGTCACGCCGGCGAGCGCCATGAACGACCCGATCTCGATGTGGTCGGGGGCGATCTCGTGCGTGCAACCGCGCAGGCTCGGCTGGCCGTGGACGATCATCACGTTCGAGCCGACGCCGTCGATCGTGGCGCCCATCGAGATCAGCATCCGCGCAAGATCCTGCACGTGCGGCTCCGAGGCGGCGTTGCGGATCACGGTCGGGCCGCGCGTCAAGGCGGCGGCCATCAGCGCGTTCTCGGTCGCCATCACCGAGGGCTCGTCCATCAAAAAGTCGCACGGCGTCAGCCCCAGAGACGGCGCGTTGAGGACGATGTCGGTGCGCCCACTCTCGACCTGCGCGCCCAAAGCCCGGAACGCGTCCAGGTGCGGATCGAGGCGCCGGCGGCCGATCACGTCACCGCCGGGCGGCGGCATGCGGGCGGTCCCGAAGCGGGCCAGCAGCGGCCCGGCGAGCAGGAAGGAGGCGCGAATGTGCTCTGCCAGGTCGGCGTCGACCTCAGTGCTGTCGACCGACGAAGTGTCGACGAGGACCTCGCTGGGGCCGAGCCATTGCACGCGGGACCCGAGCGACTGCAGCAGCATGACCATCGCCTCGACGTCGGCGATCCGCGGCACGTTGCGCAGGATCACCTCGTCCTCGGTCAGCAGGCACGCCGCCAGGATTGGCAATGCGCCGTTCTTGTTGCCGGCCGGCACGATCGTGCCAGAGAGCGGCACTCCGCCTTCGATTACGAACTTCTCCAGTGGTATCGACCTCGCGTCTATACGTCGGGGTGCAGGAACTCGCTCGCGCGGAGCATTCGTCAGGGTAGCGGTCGGCTGCGAAGGACACCCGGAAGCTTGATCGCGCTTAGCTAGGGTAACTGCCATGCAGCCTGACAATTCGCGCAGCGACGCCTGGACCCTGCTTTGTGACTGGACTCAGTCGGACTCGCTGCGCCGCCACATGCTCGCGGTCGAGGCCGCGATGCGCACCTACGCCCCACGGTTTGGCGGCGACCCCGAACTCTGGGGGCTCACCGGTCTGCTCCACGACCTCGATTACGAGCGCTATCCGGACCTCAGTCACGGCCATCCCCGATACGCCCTCAAGGAGCTCGAGGCGCGCGGATACCCGCCCGAGCTCGTCCGCGCGGTCGCCTCCCACGCCGACTTCATGGGCGTCCCGCGCGAGACGCCGATGGAGAAGACGCTGTTCGCCGTCGACGAGCTCTCGGGCTTCATCCTCGCCTGCGCGTACGTGCGTCCCGAGGGGCTGGTCGGGATGACGCCCAAGTCGGTCAAGAAGAAGATGAAGCAGCCGAGCTTCGCTGCCGCCGTCAGCCGCGATGACATCCGCGACGGCGCCGAGGATCTCGGCGTCGACTTCGACGAGCACCTTACGATCGTGATCGGCGCGCTGGCCGAACAGCGCGACGTGCTGATGCCGGCCGAGGCCTCGGATGGTGCGATCGCCGGCACGCCGGCGGTCGAGGCCCCGGCGGACACCTGATACCCGCGATGTCGAGCGCGTCAGCTCCGGTCAGCGTGGTCGTCCTCGAGGGTGACCAGACCGGACAGGAGCTGCTCGAGCAGGCGCTGCGCGTGCTCGACCCCGAGCTGCTCGGGCTCGACCTCGACCTTCGCCACTTCGACCTCTCGCTCGCCCACCGGCGCGCGACGTCAAATCAAGTGGTGATTGACGCGGCGCGCGCGATGGTCGATGCCGGGCTTGGCCTCAAGGCGGCCACGATCACCCCGGAGGGCGCCGCCGACGTCGGCTCCCCCAATCGGATCCTGCGCGAGCAGGTCGATGGGAAGGTGATCGTCAGAACCGGGCGCAGGCTGCCCGGGGTCGCGCCGATCGCGGGCGTTCACTACCCGATCTCGGTTGTCCGGATGGCGGTCGACGACGCCTACGGCGCGGCCGAGTCCCGCGAGGGCGCCGCCGGCGCGGCCGACGAGATCGCGCTTCGAACCGAGCGAATCACGCGCTCAACCTGCCGCGCGGTCGCCGAGTACTCGTTCCGGACCGCCGACAAGATGGGCGCCCGCGTGTACGGCGGACCGAAGTGGACCGTCTCTCCGGTCTACGAGGGGATGCTCAAGGAGGAGATGGACGGCGCCGCCGCCCGTCACCCCGAGATCGACTACCGGCCGGTCCTGATCGATGCCACGTACGCCGGCCTGCTCTCGGGCGCTACCGACGTGCCGCTCGTGATCCCCGCGCTCAACCGCGACGGAGACTGCCTGTCGGACCTCGTGTTGCCGATGTTCGGCTCGATCGCCGGCGCCGAGTCGGTGCTGCTCGCGTTCGACGACGACTACGACACGACGGTCGCGATGGCGGAGGCGCCGCACGGAACCGCCCCGGCGCTCGAGGGCAAGGACCTGGCCAACCCGCTGGCGATGATCCTCGCCTGCGGGGCGGTGCTGCGCCACGGGGCCGACCGCCACGGCAGCGCGTGCGAGCGCGCGTCGCGGGCGATCTACGAGGGCGTGCTGGAGACCGTCGCCGCGGGCATCAAGACTCCCGATCTCGGCGGCCACGCCGGCACGACCGAGTTCACGGACGCCGTCATCGAGCGGATCGCGACCAAGCTCGAGGTCTGGTCCTCGCTCGGCTCCTGACAGGCTCCCGCAAGCCCATTCGCCTGGCTCGGTCGTCCCCTCCCGAAACCGGCATTCCTGCAAGATTGCGCCCAGGCTCCGATGGAGATCTGAGGTCGGATGCCGGCCTTTGAATCGCTCCATTTGCAGGTTTTTGTCGATGCCACGCCGGGAAGGATCCAAAGTGGAGGCAGGCGCCACAGACGGCTCCGTGCCGGGACGCTACCTTCCGTCCGGAGCGCTCCGTAGCCTGGCGAACATATGTTCCAGTCATCAAGCAAGAGACTTCGCGCGCTGCTGAGTCTCGCCGAGGACATCCTCGGTGATCCGGCCCCCGAGGCGCCGCACCCACATCGCCGTCCACTGCGCCTCGAACGCGAGCGCCGGCCCGGGTCGGTACCTCCGCCAGCAGCCCACTGCCTGTCCCCCGTTCGCCAGCCGCCGACGTACGACGTACGGCGTGAGCGGGTCGGGTAGGCGGGCGCGCCAACACCCGCGACGCGAGCGGCGTCCTTACATCCGCCGAGGGCCGAGAGCCTCACCGGGCCGCCCGGGTTGGCGTCAGCTCAAGCCGATCAGCGCGTGCAGGCCGAAGATGACGTCCGACGGGGTGCCGTCGGTCGTGGTCGAACTCGAGCTCGCGACGCCGAGTATCACGACGACAAACGTCCCGACGCCGAGGATTAGGCAGATCAGCAGCAGGATCAGCACTTGCGGGTTCTGACGGAAGAACTCGGTGATCTCTCGCACTCACCCCATGCTGCCACGAATCGGCACGCGGTCCGCCGCCCACCGGCTCACCCGGCGCATGTGCTTGCTGACCACGAACCGGCGGGTGATCAGCCGTGCCAATATGCTCGGATGACGACTCAAGACAACGCCGGCGAGCCGATTACCGAGCAGGGTCTCGCTGAGCTCAAGGCGGAGCTGGGCGAACTCGAGACGACAGCTCGCCGTGAAATTGCGCAGCGCATCCTGACCGCCCGCGGCCACGGTGATCTCAGCGAGAACGCCGAATACCACGCCGCCAAGGATGACCAGGCGCATCTGGAGACGAGGATCCAACGCCTCCGCCAGCGCCTGCGCAGTGCCGTCGTCGTCGACGTCAAGACCGAGGGTGACGTGTTCTCGTTCGCCCGCGCCGCCGAGGTTCGCGACGAGGGCACGGGCGAGGTCCACACCTGGACGATCGTCGGACCGACCGAGGCGGACCGCGCTCAGGGCAAGCTGTCCGCGGAGTCACCTGTCGCCAGAGCACTGCTCGATCGCGCCGTGGGCGACACGGTCGAGGTGCCGACGCCCAAGGGAGTGCGACGGCTCAAGATCGTTCGCCTGGTTTGAGCGGGGGCATGTCCGCGGCCACGGCCGCCAGCTCACCGGGCAGCAGCGAGTAGATCATCCGGTCCTCCCTGCCACCGCCTGCGGCTCGGTAGCGACGCAGAAGCCCCTCCCTGGTGAAGCCGAGCCGTTCGAGCACTCGAGCCGAGGCTGGGTTCTCGGGGTGCACGAGCGCCTGGATCCGTTGCATCGCCAGCGCGCGAAAGCTCCAGTCGGTCAGCAGCCACACGGCGCGGGTGGCGACGCCGCGGCCACGTGCGGAGGCGACGAGCAGGTAGCCGAGCTCGCCGATCGCAGGATCGGTCGGGTCTGGGCGCCTGACGTCGCAGGCACCGAGCAGCGCATCGCTGTCAGCGTCGGCGATCGCCAGCGCGACGATCAGCCCCGCGCGCCGTGCCACCTCCGTCTCGGCCATGTATTCCCAGGCCAGCTGCTCGCTCTGTTGGTCCGGGACCCCGCTCCATCGCACGATCTCGGCGTCGCTCCCCCATCGACCGGCCGCGCGTACGTCGCGCTCATCCCAGGCGCGCAGGATCACGACCCCGTCGGTCAGCGGCGGCGTCGGAAGCGGCAGCGCAGCGCGCATGGGGCAATCGTAGGCCGGACGCCGACAGCCCCTGCGCTCCGGCGCCCAGGAACATGGGGATCAACGAAAACAAAGACCCCGCCTGCAAGACGCAAGCGGGGTCTTTAGATAAGAACCGGCGGCGACCTACTCTCCCAGGCCCTTGCGGGCCAAGTACCATCGGCGCTGAGGGGCTTAACGGCTCTGTTCGGAATGGGAAGAGGTGTTTCCCCCTCGCCATAGCCACCGGAAACCGGTAGAGACCCCCCTTCGCGGGCCTTCAAAACTACACAGTGCCAATGCACGGATATCAAAATATCCGTCAAGCCCTCGACCCATTAGTACCGGTCTCCTACGGATGTCACCATCCTTCCAGATCCGGCCTATCAACCTGGTGATCTTCCAGGGGTCTTACTCCCTCAAGGGGATGGGAGAGCTCATCTCGAGGTCGGCTTCCCGCTTAGATGCTTTCAGCGGTTATCCGATCCGCACGTAGCTAACCTGCGGTGCCCTTGGCAGGACAACAGATACACCAGAGGTGCGTTCATCCCGGTCCTCTCGTACTAGGGACGAATCCTCTCAACTCTCCAACGCCCGCAGAAGATAGGGACCGAACTGTCTCACGACGTTCTGAACCCAGCTCGCGTACCGCTTTAATGGGCGAACAGCCCAACCCTTGGGACCTACTTCAGCCCCAGGATGCGACGAGCCGACATCGAGGTGCCAAACCGGGCCGTCGATGTGGACTCTTGGGCCCGATAAGCCTGTTATCCCCGGAGTACCTTTTGTCCGTTGAGCGACGGCGCTTCCACTTGCTACCGCCGGATCACTAAGGCCTGCTTTCGCACCTGCTCGACCTGTCGGTCTCGCAGTCAAGCTCCCTTGCTGCCTTTACACTCTACGCACGATTTCCGACCGTGCTGAGGGAACCTTTGCGCGCCTCCGTTACATTTTGGGAGGCGACCGCCCCAGTCAAACTACCCACCTGTCACTGTCCAGTGCCCCGATTCAGGGCGCACTGTTAGAGATCCAATACATCAAGGGTGGTATCTCAAGGTTGGCTCCGCGCCAGCCGCAGCCGACGCCTCCAAGCCTCCCACCTATCCTGAGCGAAATGGACCGAACCCCAATACCAGGCTGTAGTAAAGGTTCACGGGGTCTTTCCGTCTTTCTGCGGGTACTCGGCATCTTCACCGAGACTGCAATTTCACCGAGCCCCTCGTTGAGACAGCGTTCAAGTCGTTACGCCATTCGTGCAGGTCGGAACTTACCCGACAAGGAATTTCGCTACCTTAGGACCGTTATAGTTACGGCCGCCGTTTACCGGGGCTTAGTTTCGGTGCTTCGAGCCGAAGCCCTAACACCTCCACGTAACCTTCCGGCACCGGGCAGGCGTCAGCCCCTATACGTCGTCTTACGACTTAGCAGAGACCTGTGTTTTTGGTAAACAGTCGCTTGAACCTATTCACTGCGGCCCTCTCGGGCTTCACTCGCGAAGAGCTTCACCCTACTGGGGCGCCCCTTATCCCGAAGTTACGGGGCGATTTTGCCGAGTTCCTTAACGAGGGTTATCTCGATCACCTTAGTGTGCTCCACTTGCCCACCTGTGTCGGTTTTGGTACAGGCACGCGCGACCTCCCTAGAGGCTTTTCTTGGAGGCTTGGCATCCGGGACTCGCCGGCTTAGAGCCAGCTGGCATCGCACCTCAGGTTATGCGGCTCCGGATTTACCTAGAGCCACCCCTACATGCTTACCCCAGGACAACCATCGCCTGGGATCCCATAGCCTTCCTCGTCCCCCCGTTCGGTCAAACGGTCGCGACGTGGTACGGGAATATCAACCCGTTGGCCATCGACTACGCCTTTCGGCCTCGCCTTAGGTCCTGACTAACCCTGAGCAGACGAACTTTACTCAGGAAACCTTGGGCAATCGGCGGAGGGGATTCTCACCCCTCTTTCGTTACTCATGCCGGCATTCTCACTTCCGCCGCCTCCACAGTTCGTTTCCACGACTGCTTCACAGGCGCCGGAACGCTCTCCTACCGCGCGATCGGTCCGAAGACCTCACGCACCCGCAGCTTCGGTGACTAGCTTGAGCCCCGTTACATTGTCCGCGCTCGAACACTTGACCAGTGAGCTGTTACGCACTCTTTCAAGGGTGGCTGCCTCTAAGCCAACCTCCTGGTTGTCTCTGCATTCAAACATCGTTTCCCACTTAGCTAGTACTTAGGGACCTTAGCTGGCGGTCTGGGCTGTTTCCCTTTTGACGCTGAAGTTTATCCCCCAGCAACTGACTCCCGGAGTAACCGTGACGGTCTTCGGAGTTTGCCTGAATTCGGTAACCTGGTAGGGCCCCTAGTCCAAACAGTGCTCTACAGCCGCCACGGAATTTATCCGAGGCTATACCTAAATATATTTCGGAGAGAACCAGATATCACTGAGCTTGATTAGCCTTTCACTCCGACCCACAGGTCATCCGCCCAGTTTTTAACCTAGGTCGGTTCGGTCCTCCACGAGGTCTTACCCCCGCTTCAACCTGCCCATGGGTAGCTCGCTCAGCTTCGGGTCTACCGCCTACGACTATGTCGCCCTATTCGGACTCGCTTTCGCTACGGCTCCGCTCATCGCTTAACCTTGCCGCAGACGAGTAACTCGCCGGCTCGTTATGCAAAAAGCACGCGGTCACGGCACAAGTGCCGCTCCCACCGCTTGTAGGCACGCGGTTTCAGGTACTATTTCACTCCCCTTCCGGGGTACTTTTCACCTTTCCCTCACGGTACTAGTCCGCTATCGGTCACCAAGGAGTACTTAGCCTTAGAGGGTGGTCCCCCCAAATTCAGTCCGCGTTTCACGGGAGCGGACTTACTCAGGAACATCTGCGGAAGGTCATGTCGTTTCGCCTACGGGACGATTGCCCTCTGTGGTGCGTGGTTCCACACGCTTCGACTACAACATGTCTTTGTAACTTCCGCCGAGCCGACCACGACCCGGACCAGACGTCCTACAACCCCGGCTACGCAACGCGTGGTCGCTTACACGTAGACGGTTTGGGCTATATCCCCTTTCGCTCGCCACTACTCGGGGAGTCTCGGTTGATTTCCTTTCCTCGGGGTACTGAGATGTTTCACTTCCCCCGCTTGTCCTCCGCGCGTCTATGTGTTCAACGCGGGATAACGTCGCATTACCGACGCTGGGTTTACCCATTCGGGAATCCGCGGGTCAATGGCTATTCAGCGCCTAACCGCGGCTTATCGCAGCCGTTCACGCCCTTCTTCGACTCTTGGTGCCAAGGCATCCACCATGTGCCCTTACTATCTTGACGGTGATCGGGGAAACTCTCACGAGTTCCCCTTCGGAGAAATCGTTGATTTCTCCAAGGCAGTTCGCCGTTAGGCGAATTGCCCTGATACCCGTTCATTGGCTACTGTGCAGTTTTCAAGGTCCGCGAAGAGGTGCGTCCTGCCGGTCGCCAGCTCCGGATCGAAATCCGAGTCAGCCGCCGGCGGCAGGCCGGTCTCTCAAAACTCAACAGCACGCGTGCAATCGGCTGACGCCGATTACATTGGGAGAAATCTGCCTGGTAATGCATTGGTGTCTCCACCGCTTAGCAGATTTCTCCCGGCCTGAATCGCCGCCAGGCGATTCAGCAGGTTCGGTCGACATGTCTAGTGACCGATTGCACTCGAGTCACGGACGGAGGAACTCGTCAGACGAGCTCGTGCGACCGCGCTCCGGCAATACGGTGCCCTCAACGAGGGCTCCCTAGAAAGGAGGTGATCCAGCCGCAGCTTCCGCTACGGCTACCTTGTTACGACTTCACCCCAGTCACGAGCCCCACCTTCGACGGCTCCCTCCAAAAGGTTAGGCCACCGGCTTCGGGTGTTGCTCACTCCCATGGTGTGACGGGCGGTGTGTACAAGGCCCGGGAACGTATTCACCGCGGCAATGCTGATCCGCGATTACTAGCAACTCCGCCTTCATGCAGGCGAGTTTCAGCCTGCAATCCGAACCGAGACGCGCTTTAAGGGATCCGCTCCACCTCGCGGTATCGCAACCCTCTGTACGCGCCAATGTAGCACGTGTGTAGCCCTGGACATAAGGGGCATGATGACTTGACGTCATCCCCACCTTCCTCCGGTTTGTCACCGGCAGTCTCGCATGAGTCCCCAACTAAATGCTGGCAACATGCGACGGGGGTTGCGCTCGTTGCGGGACTTAACCCAACATCTCACGACACGAGCTGACGACAGCCATGCACCACCTGTGATCCTGCCCCGAAGGGAGACCGTGTTTCCACGGCTGTCAGGAACATGTCAAGCCCAGGTAAGGTTCTTCGCGTTGCGTCGAATTAAACCACATGCTCCGCTGCTTGTGCGGGCCCCCGTCAATTCCTTTGAGTTTTAGCCTTGCGGCCGTACTCCCCAGGCGGGGCACTTAATGCGTTAGCGTCGGCACGGAGGGAGTCGACACCCCCCACACCTAGTGCCCATCGTTTACAGCGTGGACTACCAGGGTATCTAATCCTGTTTGCTCCCCACGCTTTCGCGTCTCAGTGTCAGTACCGTCCCAGCGAGCTGCCTTCGCCATTGGTGTTCCTCCTGATATCTGCGCATTTCACCGCTACACCAGGAATTCCACTCGCCTCTTCCGGACTCCAGCTCGACAGTTTCCACCGGCATTCCAGGGTTGAGCCCTGGACTTTCACAGCGGACTTACCGAGCCACCTACACGCTCTTTACGCCCAATGATTCCGGACAACGCTTGCCCCCTACGTATTACCGCGGCTGCTGGCACGTAGTTAGCCGGGGCTTCTTCTGAAGGTACCGTCACTCCAAACGGCTATTCACCGCCGGAGCTTCGTCCCAACTGAAAGGGGTTTACAACCCGAAGGCCGTCTTCCCCCACGCGGCGTTGCTGCGTCACGCTTTCGCGCATTGCGCAAGATTCCCCACTGCTGCCTCCCGTAGGAGTCTGGGCCGTGTCTCAGTCCCAGTGTGGCTGATCGTCCTCTCAGACCAGCTACCCATCGTCGCCTTGGTGAGCCGTTACCTCACCAACAAGCTAATGGGCCGCGGGCCCATCCCGATGCGGAGGCCGAAGCTTCCTTTCCCCAGCGGCCTTGTGGCCGGAGGGCACATTCGGTATTAGCCCGAGTTTCCTCGGGTTGTCCCGATCATCGGGGCAGGTAACCCACGTGTTACTCACCCGTTCGCGGCTCTGCCCCAGGCCGAAGCCTGGTTCGTCGCTCCACTTGCATGTGTTAGGCACGCCGCCAGCGTTCGTCCTGAGCCAGGATCAAACTCTCCGTGAAGAACTTCCACAAAGAGTCGTCAGGAAGTACAACCCGTCCCTGTTCCACAACCACTGGCTGTGGCGTTAGTCACGGCACTTGTGACCGTGACAAGGCGACGGGTTAAATCCCGGGTCTGTCCCTGGAGGGATCAGACCCTTGCGCCAACCTGCCCTGCCGGCTAGGCCGGAGGCGGGGAGCCCTCCGTACACAGAGGACTCAGGCGCAAGACGGGGTCAATCTTGGCACCGCCGTCCGATCGACTACAAAGGTCGGTCGAGCGACGGCGTCGAACCTGGACACACTCCTCGACCGGGGTCGGTCGAAGGGTGCGCATGCTGTTGAGTTTTCAAAGACCGTCGCACCCATTCAGGAAGGTATTCCTCTAGAACGGCGCGTCCGGAACCCGAAACTAGGATCCCGGAGCGGACCGACGAGTATAGCGCCCGTTTCGCCCTTCAACACACGTCTTTTGTTGGGGACAAGGCGGGGGCCCTGCTCGGCGCCGACCAGCATACGCGTTGGCGGCCGACTCTGCGTTACGGCTTCGCCCGGCCCAGACGCACGGCTATAGCGAGAGCCACGGCTGAGAGCGACCGCCCGGTCTCTCGCAGGCCGAGAACCGCCCGCGCGCCCATCGAGCGCTGCACGGCCCCCAGCTATGACGGCGCCGCCCGTGCGCCGCTCACAAGCGCAGGACTAGCATCGGCGCATGCCCAACAAGACATGGTTCATCACCGGAACGTCCCGCGGCTTCGGGCGCGAATGGACGAAGGCAGCTCTCGAGCGCGGTGACCGCGTTGTCGCCGGCGCCAGGGAGGCGAGCACTCTCGACGACCTCAAGGCCGAGCACGGAGACGCGTTGCTCGCGCTCACCCTCGACGTCACCGACCGCGAGGCGGCGTTCGGCGCCGTCAAGCGGGCGCACGAGCATCTCGGACGCCTGGATGTCGTGGTCAACAACGCCGGCTACGGCCACTTCGGGATGGTGGAGGAGATCACCGAAGCGGAGGCCCGTGCTCAGATCGAGACCAACCTGTTCGGGGCGCTATGGGTGACGCAGGCCGCGCTGCCGTTGCTACGTCAGCAGCGCGGCGGTCACATCATCCAGGTGTCCTCGATCGGCGGCATCTCGGCATTCGCCGGCGTCGGGATCTACCACGCGTCGAAATGGGGCCTGGAGGGCATCAGCCAGGCGCTCGCCCAGGAAGTCGAGGAGTTCGGGATCAAGGTGACGCTGGTCGAGCCCGGCGGCTTCTCGACCGATTGGGCCGGACCGTCCTCCAAGCGCTCAGAGCCGCTCGAGGCATACGACGCGCTGCGCGCGCGTCAGGAACAATGGCGCGCCGGCCGCGTCCCGGGAGACCCGGCCTCGTCGGCCGCAGCGATCATGCGCGTGGTGGACGCCGACCCACCGCCGCTCCGGGTGTTCTTCGGCACCGCGCCGTTGAGCATCGCCGAGGCCGATTACGCCAGCCGCCTGGAGACCTGGCGCGAGTGGCAGCCGGTCTCAGAGCTGGCCCAAGGGCCGACGGAATAGTCAGACGGCCGCCCCAGCCGGGTGATCGGACCTCGCGCGCCGGCAGAGTGGTCGGACTCGCGCGCCAGCGGGGTGGTCGGAAACCGCTCGCCGGCGGCTGATCAGACGCCGCCCGCCGGGCCCGGGGCGCCGGCGCGCCCGCGCCCCCCAAGATGGCGTCCCCCGCAAAACGTGGAAAATCCGGGCATCCGCACGCAGGTTTTCCACGTTTGTCGCGCCCAGCTCGCACTTCGTGGAAGATCCGGCCAGCGTCGCGCAATTTTCCACGGAACGCGCGTGGCGCTAGCCGAGCCTGACGCCCGCGAACCGGCGCTAGCCAAGCCCGACGCCCGCGAACCGGCGCTAGCCAAGCCCGACGCGCGCGAACCGGCCCTAGCCACGCCCGGCACGCCCGAACTGCCCTAGCTGAGCTTGACCCGCGCGAACCGCCGCTTGCCGAGCTGCAGGACCTTGCCGTCGACGTCCGTTGGCGCCACGTCGAGCGTCCCGTCCTGCACCTGGACGCCGTCGAGCCGGACCCCGCCCTGGGCGAGGCTGCGGCGCGCCTCCGAGGTTGAGACCCCGAATGCGCGTGACAGGAGCAGTGGCAGGTGCACGACCCCGTTCTCGACCGCGAACGAGACCTCGGGGACGTCATCGGGCAACTCGTGGCGCACGTGCACCTGGTCAAATGCCTGCTCGGCGGCGACCGCGGCGGCCGGGTCGTGGAAGCGCTCGACCAATGCCCGTGCGAGCGCCCGCTTGGCGTTGCGCGGGCTCAGATCGGCGTCCGGCGCCGCGCCGAGCAGCAGCGAATACCAGTCATCGAGTGACCCGTCCTGGATGCTCAGCGTGCGCCCGTACATCTCCTCCGGACTGTCGGTCACGCCGATCACGTTCCCGAATGACTTCGACATCTTGCGCACGCCGTCGGTCCCGACGAGCAGCGGCAGCGTCAGGATCACCTGCTCGGGCTGGCCGTAGGCGCGCTGGATGTCACGGCCGAGCAGCAGGTTGAACGTCTGGTCGGTTCCCCCGAGCTCGACATCGGCCCGGACGGCGACCGAGTCGTAACCCTGGAGCAGCGGGTAGAGCAGCTCGAGCATCGAGATCGGCTCCCGCGCCGCGTAGCGCTTGGCGAAGTCGTCGCGTTCGAGGATCCGCGCCACGGTCGTGGTGCGCAGCAGCGCGAACAGGTCGCTCATCGACATGTCCAGCCACTCACCGTTGAAGCGAACCTCGAGTCGATCGGCGTCGAGCACCTTCAGCGCCTGCTGCTTGAACGTGTCGGCGTTGGCGTCGATCTCGGCCGGGTCGAGCACCGGGCGCGTGCTCGAGCGCCCGCTGGGATCCCCGACGCGGGCGGTGTAGTCACCCACGATCAGCACCACCGTGTGACCCAGATCCTGGAACTCCCGCAGCTTCTGGAGCACGACCGTGAAGCCGAGGTGGATGTCGGGCGCGGTCGGGTCGATTCCGAGCTTCACGCGCAGCGGCCGCCCCAGCGAGAGCTTGCGTTCGAGCTCCCCTGCGGGCAGGCAATCGACCGCGTTACGCGCCAGCCACGCGGCGGCGTCCGCGGGCGTGAAGGAGGATTGAGCCATCCGAGCCAATGCTAGACTCACGCCGCCGCGTGGGAAACGCCGCCCGTGCCGTCCGGTGCCGGCGTTTTGGACCGTCGTGGCTCGCACCGCCGCCTTGGTTGGCGCACGACAGATCCGCTCTGGCCATCGGTGCTGCAGCCGGACCACCCGGATCGCATGAGCGACGACGAACTAGACCACAACCAAGGCGCGCAACCGCCCGCGCCGATTCCCTTCAAGCCCCCGCGGCGCCGCTGGCGGCGCGGCCAGGACGGCCGCCCGCCGAAGCCCAAAGTCCGCAAGCTGCGGCTGTTTTCGATCCTCTTCGGGCTCGGAGTGCTGGCCGTGGTCTCAACCGTGTTCGGGATGATGATGGCGGTCGCGTCCGATCTGCCGGAGATCGAGAACGCCCAGCAGTACGGCCACGAGGTCAACTCCTACCTGTACGACGATCACTGGCGCCCGATCGGGCTGTTCGCCCCGCCCAACCACGACGTGATCGAAAGCTACGGCGACATCTCGCCGTACATGCGCGATGCGATCATCTCGGTCGAGGACAAGCGCTTCTGGACCGATCCGGGGGTCGACATCCGCGGCATCGGGCGCGCGCTCGTCGCCGACGTGACCGGCTCAGCGACGCAGGGCGCGTCGACGATCGCGCAGCAGTTCGTCAAGAACGCGCTCGCCGAGGAGGACAACCGCACGATCTTCGAAAAGCTGCGCGAGGCGGCGCTCGCGTTCCACCTCACGCACGAGTGGAGCAAGCAGAAGATCCTCACGCAGTACCTGAACTCGATCTACTTCGGCAACGGCGCCTACGGCGTCGAGTCGGCCGCGCGCGTGTATTTCGGCGACACGCTGGGCTTCAATCAGGACGCCTCGGCGGGCACCACAAACGGATGCGGCGACCCGCCGCTGCAGGCGTGCTCCGGGATGCTCGCGCCCTATCAGGCCGCCCTGCTCGCCGGCATGGTCGCCAACCCCTCGGCGTTCAACCCGACCGCCTTCCCGCAGGCCGCGCTGGCGCGGCGCAACCTGGTGCTGCAGGACATGTACCAGCAGCACTACATCTCGCACGCCCAGTACGAGCAGGGCATCCACGAGCCGCTGCCGAAGGCCAAGGACATCGAGCAGCCGCAGGAGCCCCCGGCGGCGCCGTACTTCACCAGCTGGCTGCGGCCACAGATCATCTCCGCGATGGAGGGCCGCGGCGTTTCGCCGGGGGTGGCGGCGTACCGCGCCTACTACGGGGGCCTGAAGATCCGGACCACCATCGACCTGCCGATGCAGGAGGCAGCCGAGCAGGCCGTGACCGACGAGCTGCCGAGCGGACCGGGCGAACCGACCGCCTCGCTGGTCGCGATCGACAACCAGACCGGCCAGGTCCGCGCGATGGTCGGCGGCCCGCTGGTCGACGGCCAACAGGACTTCTCGCAGTTCCCGTTCAACCTCGCGACCGAGGGGGAGCGCCAGCCGGGGTCGGCCTTCAAGCCGTTCACGCTGGCGGTCGCGCTCCAGCACGGCTTCACCCCGGACTCGGTGATCGACTCCAAGCCGCTGAACCTGATCGTCCCCAACAGCGGCGGCAAGGAGCACTACCTGGTCAAGAACTTCGGCAACGAATACTCGGGGCCGATCACGCTCGCCGACGCGACCGCCGTATCGGACAACAGCGTCTTCACTCAGGTCGGCCTGGCGGTCGGCACGAAGCGGATCGCGAGGATGGCGCGCCAGATGGGAATCCGCACTCCGGTGTCAGACAACTACGCGATGATCATCGGCGGCCTCAAGGTGGGCGTCTCGCCGCTCGATATGGCCCACGCGTACGAGACGATCGCCGAGGGCGGCCAGCGCGTCTACACCCCCAAGCTCGGCGCTCCGGACGAGGGCCCGGTGGGGATCGCGCAGATCCAGTGCCGGGCGATCAAATGTCACGGCAAGCGCAACCTCATCGCCAAGCCCCATTACCAGCGCGTGATCCCGGCCAGCGTCGCCGCCACCATCCACGACCTGCTGGTCGGCGTGGTGCAGAACGGCACCGGTCAATCGGCCGCGATCGGCGGTGTCGACGTCGCCGGCAAGACGGGCACCACGAGTGACTACGGCGATGCCTGGTTCGTCGGCTGGACGCCGCAGCTGACGACGGCGGTCTGGGTTGGCTTCCCGAACAAGCTCGTGCCGATGACGACGCTGTTCGATGGCGGCCCGGTCGAGGGCGGCACGTTCCCGGCCGAGATCTGGCGCGCCTTCATGGTCCAGGCGCTGCAGATCTTCAATCAGGAGAAGGCCGAGTACGGCCCCCACCCCAAGCATCACTCCACCTCCACCGGGACCCAGACCGCGGGCGCCACCGGCACGACCTTCGGCGACACCGGCACGGCCGGCCAGGCGACACCGACCCCGAGCGCCCCCACGGGCGCAACCGGCACGGCCCCCGCCGCGACTTCGGCGCCGCCCGCCGGCGGTGGCACCACCCCCGCCGCGCCTTCGGCCCCGCCCGCCGGCGGTGGCACCACCCCGGCCGCACCCACGCCCACCCCTCCGGCCGGCGGAGGCGGCGGCACCGGTGACACGGGAGGATCCGGCTCCACCGGCAGCAGCGGCGGCACCGGCATCGGCGGGGGCGGCTAGCTCAGAGCTCGCGCCGTCACACGGTGGCGAGCCGGAACGGCCGCGACACGAACCGGTTCCCCGCGGCGGTGAAGCGCCAGGGCAGCTCGGCCGCGTGGGTGATCCCGATCCGCCGATCGGCGACGACCTCGACGTCGCGCCACTCACGCCGCCGAGCGGAGATCACGATCGAACCGCGCTGTAGGTCGACGCCGTTGTCGTCGAGCTCGATCCCGAGCGCCTGAGTGAGCTTGCCGGGCCCCGAGCAGAGCTCGCGCTCGCGCTCAAGCCCGCGCCGCCGGCGCATCAGCTCGAGCCCGGTCAACGGCTCCAGCGCGCGGATCAGGACCCCCGCCCCTACGCCCTCGGGCTCGCAGACCGCGTTGAACAGGGCATGGACACCGTACGAGCGGTACACGTACGCGCGGCCGGGAGGGCCGAACAGGACCTTGGTGCGAGGCCTGAGTCCGATGAAGGCGTGGCTCGCCGGCTCGATCTCGTGGTAGGCCTCGGCTTCGACGATCACCCCCGACGTCTCGCCGTGCGTCACCACGCACCCGATCAGCTCGGGTGCGACCTCGAGCACGGGCCGCTTGTAGAAGGACGCCTTCAAGGCAGCGCCGCGCGCGCCTTGGACAACTGCTCGCGGACTCGCTCGAGGCTCGTGCCTCCCTCGGAGACCTTGGCCTCGAGCCAGGCGCCGTCGGCGAGCACCGCGTAGAACTCCTGATCGAGCATCGGCGACTGCTCGGCCAGCTCCTCGGGCGTTAGGTCCGACAGCCGCTTGCCGCCGTCAACCGCCCGCCGGACGAGGCCGGCGACGATCCCATGCGCCTCGCGAAACGGCACCCCGCGCCGTACGAGCAGGTCCGCGACGTCGGTCGCGGCGAGCAGCTCGTCGCCCGCCGCGGACGCGAGCCGGTCGCGCTTGAAGGAGATCGTCTCGAGCATTCCGTTGGCGGCTTCGAGCGACAGCTCGAGCGTGTCGCAGGCGTCAAACAGCCTCTCCTTGTCCTCCTGCATGTCCTTGTTGTAGGTCAGCGGCAGGCCGTGCATGACGCCGTATAGCGCCACCAGATCGGCCACGACCCGGGGTGCCTTCGCGCGCAGCAGTTCGGCGGCATCGGGGTTCTTCTTCTGCGGCATGATCGACGATCCGGATGCCCACGCGTCCGACACCTCGCAGAAGCCGAACTCCTCGCTGGACCACAGCACGATCTCGGCCCCCAGACGCGACAGATGCGTGGCGCAGGTCGCGGCGGCTGCGAGGTAGTCGAGCACGAAGTCGCGGTTGGAGACCGCGTCGATCGAGTTCTCGGTGACGCCTGAGAAGCCGAGCCTCTCCGCCACCAGTCTCCGGTCGGTGTCGAAGTTAACGCCGGCGAGCGCGCCCGCGCCGAGCGGCAGCTTGCTCGTCGCCGACAGCACCGCGTCGAACCGCTCACGGTCGCGCAGCAGCATCCAGACGTAGGCGAGCAGGTGATGGCTCAGGTACACCGGCTGCGCCCGCTGCAGGTGGGTGTAGCCCGGCATCGGCCAGTCGAGGTGGCGCTCGGCCTGTCGCACCAGCGTCGCGGCCAGCCGGTCGATCCGCTCGCGCGCCTGGTGGGCGTGGGCGCGCACGAACAACGCCATGTCGGTCGCCACCTGGTCGTTGCGCGAGCGCGCGGTGTGCAGCTTGCCTCCGACCCGTCCGACGATCTCGGTCAGCCGCCGTTCGATCGCCATGTGGATGTCCTCGTCGCCGTCGGCGAACGGAAACGAGCCGTCCGCGAGCTCATCGCGCACGCGCTCGAGCCCCCGATGCAGCTCGTCGCGCTCTGACTCGCTGATGATCCCCTGGGCGGCGAGCATCTCGGCGTGCGCCACCGATTGGTCGACGTCATATGGGCTCAGGCGCCAGTCGAACGCGATCGAATCGTTCAGGCGACGAAAGGCGTCGTCCTGGGGCTCGGTGAAGCGTGACACGAGCGCATTATTGTCAGACTGCGCCCGCGAGCGGCAGCGCGGCCTAGCCCCGCGCAGGGCCGGGCGGCTACCGGCCGAGGACCTCGCGCAGCGTCTGGACGACGCGAGACACCTGCCCCTCGCTCATCTGCGGGAAGAACGGCAGCGCCAGCGACCGCGCGGCGACGTCCTCGCACACGGGGAACTCCCCCTCCCGGTGGCCGTAGCGTTCCCGGTAGTAGCTCATCAGGTGGATCGCGGGGAGGTAGGGCTTGCTCTGGACCCCGCGCTCGCCGAGCGCGCGGACGGTCGCATCGCGCTCGACACCGCGCGGGAGCTGGACGACGAACACGAACCAGCCGCGCCGATTGCCGTCGGCGTCGGGACACGGAAGCTCGAGTCCCTCCACGCCGGCAAGCGCTTCGCGGTACAGCTCGGCCACGCGGGCGCGGCCCGCGAGCATCGCGTCGAGCCGCTCGAGCTGCGCGAGCCCGATCGCACACGCGATATCAGACAGCCGGTAGTTGAAGCCGAGCCGGTCGTGGTCGAGCCATCCGAGATCGGGCGCGCGGCCCTGGTTGCGCTCGGAATCGATCCGCTCCTTGGTGGCCGCGTGACCGACCGTCACCATTCCCCCCTCGCCGGTCGTCAGCTGCTTGTTCGGATAGAAGCCGAACACGGCGCAGTGGCCGCGCGCGCCGACCACGACCCCGTCGGCGTGGACCGCGCCGAGCGCCTCGCAGGCGTCCTCGACGATCGGCAGGCCGAGCCGCTCGAACGCAGGCAGGTCGGCCGGATAGCCGAAGATATGGACCGGCAGCAGCGCCGTCGTGCGTTCGGTCACCGCCGCGGCTGCCGCAGCCGGGTCGAGGTTCAGCGTCACCGGGTCGATGTCGGCGAACACCGGCCGGGCGCGCTCGTAGATCACGACGTTGGCGCTCGCGACGAACGAGAACGGGCTCGTGACGACCTCGTCGCCGTCGCTGACGCCGGCCGCGCGCAGCGCTAGGTGAAGGCCGGTCGTGCCGCTCGAGACCGCGCTCGCGTGCAGCGCGCCGAGCCGCGAGGCGAACGCGCGCTCGAACGCGCCGACCAGCGGTCCGAGCGACAGCTGGCCGGAGCGCATCACCGCGAGCACGCGCTCCTCCTCGTCTCTGCCGAGGACCGGCGCCGCGAGAGGGACTACCTCGAGGCGGTCGTCGATCACGTGCCCGGCGCGGAGGCGGCCTCGCCCGGCGCCCGGTCTCGCCGGCCCGATTGCATGCCGTACTCCAGCGAGTCCACGAGCGCCTCCCATGAGGCCTCGATCACGTTCTCCGAGACGCCGATCGACCCCCAGACGCGGTCACCGTCGGAGACGTCGAGCAGGACCCGGGTCACCGCCCCGGTGCCCTTGGTCTCATCGAGGATCCTGACCTTGAAGTTCACGAGCTCGATGTCGCGCAGATGCGGGTGGATCTCCACCAGAGCCTCCCGCAGCGCCCGGTCGAGCGCGTTGACGGGGCCGTTGCCCTCCGCGGTGCGCACGTAGCGCTCGCCGTCGACCCAGATTTTTATCGTGGCCTCGGTCTCGACCCGCCCGTCGGCGCGCTTCTCGACGATCGCCCGCCAAGACTCCAGCGTGAACAGCGGCTCGTACTCGCCGGTCTCCTTGCGCAACAGCAGCTCGAACGAGCCGTCGGCCGCCTCGTAGTGGTAGCCGCGATGCTCGAGCTCCTTGACCCGATCGACGATCACCGCAGCGCGTGCTTCATCCAGTTCGAGCCCCGCTTCGCGCGCTCGCGCCTGGACCGTGCCCTTGCCCGACAGCTCGGAGATCAGCATCTCGCGACGGTTGCCGACGGTCTCGGGCTCGATGTGCTCGAACGTCGTCGGGTCGGCCGCGACGCCGGCCACGTGCATCCCGCCCTTGTGCGCAAACGCGTTGCGCCCGACGTAGGGCGAGTCCGGGTCGGGCGTGAAGTTCAACAGCTCGGCGAGGTAGTTCGCGGTCGGCGTCAGCTGCTCGAGCTGCTCGGCACTCAGGCACCGATAGCCGAGCTTGAGCTGGAGGTTGGGGACGATCGAGATCAGGTTCGCGTTGCCGCATCGTTCGCCGTAGCCGTTGATCGTCCCCTGCACGTGAGTGGCACCCTGCTGCACGGCGGCCAGCGAATTGGCCACGCCACAGCCCGCGTCATCGTGGCAGTGGATCCCGACCTGGACTCCGGCTCCCTCCAGCCCCACGACCACTTCGGCCATCGCGCTCGAGATCGCGTGCGGGAGCGTGCCGCCGTTGGTGTCGCAGCACACGACGGTCTCGGCGCCCGCGTCCGCCGCGGTGCGCAGGCAACGGAGCGCGTACTCCCGGTCGTCGGCGTAGCCGTCGAAGAAGTGCTCGGCGTCGTAGATCACCCGCTTGCCCGCGCCGACGAGGAACGCGATCGACTCGGAGATCATCCGCAGGTTCTCGTCGCGGTCGACCTTGACGACCTTCTCGAGGTGCAGCGCCCACGTCTTGCCGACGAGCGTGCAGACCGGGGCAAAGCAGTCGGCGAGCACGCGCAGCGCCGGATCGGCGTCCGCCGGTGTATTGCGGCGGCGGGTCATCCCGAACGCCGCCACCTGCGCCGCGCGGAAGTTCTCGGAGCTGAGCAGCTCGAACAGCTCGAGCTCCTTGGGGTTGGAGCTCGGGAAGCCGGCCTCGATCAGGTCGATCCCGAGCTCGTCCAGCCTGTGCGCCACGCGTAGCTTCTCGCCGGCCGAGAGCGACATGCCCTCGCCCTGCATGCCGTCGCGCAGCGTCGTGTCATAGAGCTCGATCCGAGTCATCCGGTCTCTGGTTCTGCGTACCGCCGTCAGGAGGCCGGATGCGCGGTCGGCACCTCGATCACGTCGAGCCAATCGACGTAGCGCGGGTCGCGGCCGTGGAGGGCGTCATCGTGGACGCGCTGCAGCTCGCGCGTGACCGGCCCGGGCGTGCCCTCGCCGATCTGGTGATCGTCGATCTCGCGCACCGGCACGAGCTCGGCCGCCGTGCCCGACAAGAAGACCTCGTCGGCGAGCGTCAGCTCGGCGCGCGCGAGATCACGCTCGATCACCTCGTAGCCGAGATCGCGCGCGATCGTCAGGATCGCGCTGCGGTTGATCCCATCGAGGATCCCCGCGAACTGCGGCGGCGTGAGGATCTGACCGTCGCGGACGAGGTAGATGTTCTCGCCGCTCCCCTCGCAGACGAAGCCGCGCGAGTCGAGCAGGATCGCCTCCTGATAGCCGGCCTTGGACGCCTCGATCTTGGCGAGCACGCTGTTGAGGTACTGACCGCTGGCCTTCGAATGCGGGATCAGCGAGTCGCCCGAGATGCGCCGCCAGCTCGAGACCTTCGCCCGCACGCCCTGGAGCTTGCCGTCCTCGCCCAGGTAGGCGCCCCACGGCCAGGCGGCAATCGAGACCGACACCTCGCAGTCGAGCGGATACAGACCCATCTGCCCGTACGAGCGGTAGACGATCGGCCGGACGTAGCACTCGCGCAGCTCGTTAGCGGCCACCAGCTCATGCGTCGCGGCCCGGATCTCGTCGAGCGTGTACGGGATCGGCATGTAGTAGAGCTCGGCCGACCGGAACAGCCGCACGAGGTGATCGTGGTGGCGGAAGATCGCCGTTCCACGGGTCGTTTCGTAGGCGCGCTCACCCTCGAACACTGCGGTTCCGTAGTGGAGACCGTGCGTCAGTACGTGGACCTTCGCGTCCTCCCAGGCGACCAGCTCTCCGTTGTGCCAGATGAGGTCCGCTGTTTCCACGGGGTGCTCCTTAGGGGTTTGGGGGACTGCTAAAGGTGTCCAAGGACTGTCTGGGTGGCCTCCGCGGTGGTCGCGCTGCCCCCCAGGTCCGGCGTGCGCAGCCCGTCGGCCAGCGCACGATCGACGGCCGATTCTACCGCCGCGGCCGCATCGTCCATGGCAAATCCGTGGCGCAGCATCATCGCCGCTGAGAGGAACATCGCCAATGGATTGGCCACGCCCTGACCGGCGATATCGGGCGCCGAGCCGTGAACGGGCTCGAACAGGCCCGGCCCTCCTTGACCGAGCGAAGCGCTCGGCAGCATTCCCAGCGAGCCCGTCAGCATCGCCGCCTCGTCGGAGAGGATGTCCCCGAACATGTTCTCGGTCAGGATCACCTCGAAGTGGCGCGGAGCGGCGACGAGGCGCATCGCCGCGTTGTCGACCAGCAGATGCTCGAGCTCGATGTTGGGGAACTCGGAGTCGTGCACCTCGCGCACGACCTCGCGCCACAGCCGACTGGTCTCGAGCACGTTGGCCTTGTCGACGCTGGTGACCCGTGAGCGGGCGGCACGGAACGCGACCCGGGCGATTCGCTCGATCTCCGCGCGCGTGTAGACGCAGTCGTCCGAGGCCGAGTCGTCCGTCCGCGTCTTGGCGCCGAAGTAGATGCCGCCGGTCAGCTCGCGCACGACGAGCAGGTTGGTGCCCTCGATCACGTCGGTCTTCAGCGGGCTCGCGTCGTACAGCGCGGGGATCGGCTTGACCGGACGCAGGTTCGCGAATAGCCCGAGGCCCTTGCGCAGTCCGAGCAGGCCCTGCTCGGGACGTGGCCGGCTCGGGTCGGTGGTATCCCACTTCGGACCGCCGACGGCCGCCAGCAGTACCGCATCGGCCCCCTTGCAGGCCGCCAGCGTGTCGTCGGTCAGCGCCGTCCCGTGAGCGTCAATCGCGGCGCCGCCGAACAGATGCTCCTCGTAGTCAAACCGCGCCCCGACCGCGGACAGCACCTCGACCGCGGGAGCGATGATCTCGGGCCCGATTCCGTCTCCGGGCAGCAGGACGACGTGCGGCGCCATGACGGCCCGGCACGGTACCCGAATTCAGCCTGAGAGCCGATCGTCGCTCAGCGGACGCGAACCAGCAGCCGGCCGGGGTGCGCCGACGGCCACCGGTCAACGGGCGCTGATGAGCGCCCCGCTGAAGGCCGGAACGGTGACCGCATAGCTTCCGTTGCTGCCGGAAAGGGGTGTCTGGACCAGCTTTCCCTGCCAGCTCCCGCCCCTGCCGATCGTCTGCCCGCCGAACGTCACCCCCTGGCTCGCGCCGACCCGCGGCGCCTGCAGACGGCGGACCTGCGCCGTTCCCGCCGGGCCGAGACGCATCGTCACCCTGGCCGCGCGGGGGCCCTTGTTGAGCAGCAGCACCCGCAGGCTCGATCCGACCCGGACCACCCACGCCTTCAGATGTAGGCCGCCGGACTCCTTCAGGTCCGAGCTGACGATCTTCGCTCCGACGCCGGTCATGTCGGCGAACACCGCCAGTCCGTAGAGCTCCGGGAGCGCCTGGATACCCGACTTCGTCGGGTGAAACGGCGCATTGAGCGCGTTAGGGCGGATGTGCCAGTTGATCGAATCCGCGCCGTTGCGGATCAGTTCGAACAGCGCATCGGGCGCCCACAGGGCGGTGGCGAACGTGTTCGCGACCCCGGGATTGCCACCGCAGCTGATCGAGTTGACCTCGGTCAGGCGCAGCGCTTGGTGCCGGTTGTGGGCGAACTCGGCCGCCGCCAGGATCGTGTTACCGAAGCCGATCGACGCGTCCTCGTTGAGCAGGAGCGCGATCGTCGGGTAGAACGGCGACGACGTCGGAAAGCAGTTCGACGATGCGTACCGGTGGATCGACAGAAAGCTCGGGTCCTCGCGGCCGAGGCCCTCGACCGCGGATAGCCACTCCGGCTTGCCCGAGATGATCTCCGGGGCGCCGATCGGGACCCTCGGTACCTGCTTGACAATCGCACGCGCGTACGCGTCGTAATCGCGGCGATAATCGGCCGGCGAGTAGTTCACGGTCCAATGCTTCGGCGTCGACTTGAGCGTCTGAGGGAGCCGCTCCTTGGCGAGAAACGGCTGGCGCCAGTAGAGGTCGGGCTCGTTGCCGATCTCGACTCCCGCGAGCGTGGTGGGTGGCAGCGCCTTGACCGCTGCGTGCGCGAAGGTAGCGGCGACCGACGGCGCGTGGACGGCGAGATTGAGGTCGAGCATCACCCTCAGGCGGTCGGCGTGGACGAGCTTGCTGAGCCGCTTCAGCCACCGCTCGCCGATCGGGCGGCCGTACGGGATGGGCCTGGTCGGCTTGGTGACGAAAAAGGTGCGATCAGCGGACTTGCCCCCGATCCGCAGCTCGAGCCTGCTCCCATCCTGGGGCCTGATCAACTTCAGGACCTGGCCGAAGGCGGCCGCGTCTTTCTCGTAGTCGGCGAGCTCGTTGTACTCGATCGACAGGCCGAAGAACGAGCGCGGAATCGACTTCGTATTCTGACCGAGCGTCAGCTCTGCCGGCAGCGTCGGCGCGGCCTGGGCCGCGGATGCGGCCGCCGTAGCACGACCGAGATCTCCCGTCCCAAGACCCAAGCTGACGCACGCAGCCACCGCGAGGCACGCCAGCGCGCGGCCGGCCGGCCTCCGTACCGCCGCCCCCAAGGCGCGCGTCCGTCTAGCTGACCCGTCCACCGACTACCGCCCACCGCGAGCGTAAACGATCGAGCGGTGCTGGGTGTGGGTGGCGGACATCGGCAGATCGGTCAGATTGCTCCGGCCTTGACGTTCGACGCGCGGCCGCGTGGGCCTTCGTTCAGGTCCCAACTGAACGCTTACGCGCGCCGCCCGTCAATACCCGTTAACAGCGATATCCCGCGGCCGATTCGCTCCCGAGCGTGACGCCGCAGCCGCCGTGGCCCCGCGGACGGGCCTCCGAGTGCGTCAGACCCGTGTGGCCGACATGTTCAGTCGCACGTATTCGAGCACCAGCGGGTCACCGCAGCGCGCGAGCACGGCGTCGACAAACCTAGCTCGAAGCGGTTCGGGTAGCGGGTCGAGATGGCGAACGAGACACACGGTGCGCGCGAACGTCGCCCCGTCCTCCGGAGTGACCGGCCTGGGCTCCAGCCAGCAACGGACGTTCGTGAAGCCCGCGGCGACCAGTCGCTGCTTGGTGTCGGTGTCGGTCGCGTAGTTCCAGGGCCGCTGCCAGTCGGCGAAGTAGGGCGCGAACGGCTCCTCGCTTGCGACCTGATCGGCCGTCGTGCGAAACGAGTCGATGTTTCCGCGGCCACCGCACTGAGCGAGCAGGCGCGCGCCGGGCTTCATGTTGCGGTGCAGCGCGGCGAACAGCGCCTCGTGGTCGCCGATCCAGTGAAACGTCGCGTTGGAGAACACGACGTCGACCGGCTCGGGAAGATCGAGCCCAACGAGGTCTTGACAGAGCGCGGTCACGCTGTCGCCGAGCGCCTCCTCGGTGTAACGGACCATCGAGGGCGCGACGTCGACCGCGTACACGGTCCCGCGCGGCACACGACGGACCAGCTCGGCGGTGACCTTCCCCGAGCCGCAGCCCGCGTCGACGACCACCTCGTCGCCGGCGAGGGCCAGACGGTCGAGCTGCTCGGCCGCCCACGCCTGCTGGGGCGCGGAGATCCGGTCGTATGTGGCGGCGTCCCAGTCGCGGCTGCTCATAGTGCGGTCGTGACCGGGCCGGCCCGCTCCCGTGAGCGCTCGTACGCCTGGATCCGCTGCTCGTCCTCGGCGAGCGTCACGGCGATGTCGTCGAGGCCGCTCAGCAGCCGGTGCTTGACCTCGGAGTCGATCTGGAACTTCGCGGAGTTGATCCAGCCGTCCTGGCCGGGCGTGCGCCACCGGACCTCCTGCGCGGCCAGGTCGACCTGCGCCTCGCCGGCCTCGGCGATCGATGTGCACTCCTGCGCCGTCAGCTGCACCGGGAGCAGTCCGATCTTGGTGCAGTTGGAGCGGAAGATGTCCGCGAAGCTCGGGGCGATGATCGCCTGAAAGCCATAGTCCTCGAGCGCCCAGGCGGCGTGTTCGCGGCTCGAGCCACAGCCGAAGTTGTTGCCGGCCACCAGGATGGGGTTCGGCGGCAGATGCCAGCCCGGCTCTCGGACCCAGTCAAAGAACAGGAACTCGCCAAACCCGGTCCGCGCGATCCGCTTGAGGAACTGCTTGGGGATGATCTGATCGGTGTCGACGTCGTCTCGGTTCAGGACCGACACCTGCCCGGTGATCGTCTCGATCGCTTTCATCACTTCTCCCATTCCCTGATGTCGACGAAATGGCCCTCGATCGCCGCCGCAGCGGCCATCTGGGGACTGACCAGATGCGTGCGCGAGCCACGGCCCTGACGCCCCTCGAAGTTTCGGTTCGAGGTCGAGGCGACCCGCTCGCCCGGAGCGGCAATATCCGGGTTCATCCCGAGGCACATCGAGCACCCCGCGCCACGCCAATCAAAGCCGGCGGTGCGGAAGACCTCGTCGAGCCCCTCGTTCTCCGCCTGCGCCTTCACCTGCGCTGATCCCGGCACGACCATCGCGTAGACGCCGTCGGCGACCTGGCGTCCGGTGACCACCTCGGCCGCAGCGCGCAGGTCCCCGATGCGGGAGTTGGTGCATGAGCCGATGAACACCCGATCGAGCGTGATCTCGTCGATCGGAGTACCGGGGGCAAGGTCCATGTAGTGCAGCGCGCGCTCGTCCTGATCACTGGCCGGCTCGGGGACCGAATCGGTCACCTGGACGACCATCCCCGGCGTCGTGCCCCACGTCACCATCGGGCTGACCGCGGCGGCGTCGACGACGAGCTCACGGTCGAACTCGGCGCCTTCGTCGCTGCGCAGCGTGCGCCACTCGTCGGGCACCTCGGCGGGCGCGCCTGGCCGTCCCAGCACCCACTCGAAGGTGGTCTCGTCGGGCGCCACCATCCCGGCGCGCCCGCCACCTTCGATCGTCATGTTGCAGACGGTCATCCGGCCCTCCATGCTGAGCGCCTCGATCGCCGGACCGGCGAACTCGACCACGTGCCCGACCGCGCCCGCGACTCCCATCTGTCCGATCGTCGCCAGGATCAGGTCCTTGGCGGTGACGCCGAACCCGAGGTCACCGTCGTAGCGGATCCGCATCGACTTGGGCTTGGCCTGGACGAGGCACTGCGTCGCGAGCACGTGCTCGACCTCGCTCGTGCCGACCCCGATCGCGAGCGCGCCGAAGGCACCGTGCGTCGCCGTGTGCGAATCGCCGCAGACGATCGTCATTCCCGGCTGCGTGATCCCGAGTTCGGGTCCGATCACATGCACGATCCCTTGGTGAAGGGAACCCAACGAGTAGAGGGGGATCCCAAATTCCTCGCAGTTGCGCTCGAGCGTCTCCACCTGCACGCGCGAAAGCTCGTCCCGGATCTGGGCGACCGTGCTGGTGCCGTCAGTAGGAACGTTGTGATCCACCGTCGCGACCGTGCGGTCGGGCCGGCGAACCTGGCGACCGGCGAGTCGCAGGCTCTCGAACGCCTGCGGGCTGGTGACCTCGTGGACCAGGTGCAGGTCGATGAAGATGAGGCTGTGGGACACCTCGTGGGCATCCCAGATCTTGTCGAACAGGCTCTTGGGCATCGGCGTCGTTCCTAGTTCCTAGCTTCGTCGCAGGCCGGCGCTCACCACAGCGAGCAGTACGGCCGGCTCATCTTGCGGGTTTTCGAAATGGTGCGGAAGATCGGCATCGAAGGTCACGCAGTCGCCGGCGGCGAGCTCGTGGCGCGCGCCGTCGCAGTGCAGCACGACGGCGCCCGACTCGACGAGCGCCGTCTCGCGGCTGCCCGGCTCGTGCATCGGCGGGTCACCGGGCCCGCCCGTGACCGCCCGCGCAGCCAGCGTGTGGCGCGAGAGCTCGGCCCGCTGGCCGGGAAGCGGCGGAGTCAAGATCTCGTAGCGGTGCCCGCCGGCGGCCTTTGACCCTTGGCGCCGCTCGGACTCGCGCACGATCGTGACCGCGCCGTCCTCGTCGAGGCGCAACAGCTGCGAGAGGCGCAGCTCGAGTCCGTGGGCGATCCGCGTCGCTAGCTGGAGCGTCGGGCTGGTCTCACCGCGCTCCACCTGCGAGAGCATCGGCGCGCTGACGCCCGACCGTTCGGCGAGGTCGCGCAGCGAGAGGTTCATCGCTTCGCGCAGGGCGCGGATCCGCAGACCCAGCGTGTCGGGCACGGCGGCATGCTCGGCAACCGTCATACAAGCGTACGTTATCACGTACAGCGCGGTGGGCCGCAGCTACGGACACGCGAGACGGCGAACCGCGACAATCGGTTGGGAAGCTCGCCCGGCGCGGTCAGGGAATTGTGACGAGCGCCGCGCTGTACGGCGCAACCGCGACCTGGTAATCGCCGGTCTGGGACGTGATCGACTGCGTCACCTGACTCCCATGCCAGCGACCATCGCTGCCGATCCACCGGTTCGCGAACCGGACCCCGGTTTCGGCGTTGATCCGCGGCGCCTTCAGGCGGCTGACCGTGGCGGTCCCCGGCTTGCCGAGTGAGAGCGTCACGTTGGTGGGCGTTACTCCCTTGTTGATCAGCAGGGTCCGCAGGCCGCCGCCGACGCGGACGGTCCATGCCTTCAGCGCCAGTCCCCGCGGCGCCGACAGCTTTGCGTTGACGAGCTGAGCGCCCGGCGGCGTCATCTGCGAGAAGAGAACGAGTCCGTAGAGCTCGGGCAGCGGCACGATGCCGTCCCTGCCGATCGTGAAGGGAGCGTTGGCCAGGTTGGGGCGGATGTGCCAGTTGACCGCGCTGACGCCCTGGCGGACCATCGCCAGCAGCAGATCAGGAGCCCACAGGGCCGTCGCGAACGATGCGGCGAGCTTCTGACGCCGAGTGCAGCTGATCGAGTTCGCCTCGTCGACCACCAGCGGTTGCTTGTGAGCGCGGCCGATCCCGATCGCGGCGCGCGCGGTGCTCGCCAGACCGACCGACGCGCTTTGGGACAGCATCAGCGGAATCGTCGGGTAGTGCACCGAAGTGGTCGGAAAGCAGTACGAGGACGCGTATCGGTGCAGCGTCAAGAATTGGGGACCCAGTGACCCGAGTCCCTCGAGAGACTGCACCCACGCCGGGTTCGCCGAGGCGATCTCGGGTCCGCCGACCGGGATGCTGGGCAGCGCCTTACGCAGGACGCGGTCGTACGCCGTGAAGTCGCGGCGGTAGTCCGATGGCCCGTAGTCGAGCGTCCAGCGCCGCGACGTCGACCTCGTTGTGGTGGGGATTCGCTCCCTGTCCAGGAACGGCTCGTGGTTGTAGAGATCGGGCTCGTTGCCGATCGACAGGCCGGTCACGCTCGAGGGCGGGAGCGCGCCGACCACCGCCTTCGCGAAGCTCGTCGCCGACGACGGCGAGTGGATCGCGAGGTTGAGATCGAGCATCACGTGGAAGCGGTCGCGCTTCACGAGCGCGGCGAGCTGTGTCAAGAACGGCGGGTTGATCTCGAACACCCCGCGCGGTGCCCCTTCGGTGGACGTCTGCCAGTAGGCGCGGTCGGCCGACCGGCCCCCGAGCCTCAGCACCATCCCCGGCTGTGGGTGAATCATCGAGATCACTCGGTCGAATACCGGGCCCAGAGCCTCATAGGCCGCCAGCTGGTTGTACTCGACCGACAGGCCGAAGAAGGAGCTGGGGATGACCGGACCGGCGCCCCCGAGCGACACGTGCGCGGGCACGGGTGACGGGGGTGGTGGGGTGCTCCGAGATGCGGCGCGCGCCAGGCCGGGGCCCTGGGCGACGAGCAGGAACCCGCCCAGCGCGAGCCAGCCGCGCACCGCGCGGCTTATGCCGCGTCTTTCGTATCGCATCAACTAGCCCCGGCTTGCGGGCCGTCCTGGGCCCAGCGCCCTGCGATTGTGCATGGGCCGCATCCTACGCATCGGCGGCGAGGATGCGCAACTTGGAGCCCACTAGGCTGCGCACATGCGCACCCGGCCTGACGTGCTCGTGCTGGGCGGCGGCGGTACGCTCGGCGAAGCCTGGATGATGGGCGTTCTGGCGGGGCTCGAGGACGGCGCCGGCGTTGACCTGTGCGAGTGCGAGTCATTCGTCGGCACCTCGGCGGGCGCGATCGTCGCGGCCCATCTGGTCGCGGGCAGGTCCCCGCGCCGCCCCTCGGCCGTCAGCACCGAGCTCGAGCTTGGCCTGACGCAGGCCGGCCGCGGCCTTGCCGTGGCCGCGATCGCCGCGGCCCGGCGCGCCGGTTCGTTCGCGCTCGCGGCGGCGTCCACCTTCGCGCCGCTGGCGCTCGGCGTCGCGGCGCCGGGCGGCGCGGTCGTGCGCTCGCTGCTGTTGCGGGGCCTCCCCCGCCCCGCCGACACGCTCGCGCTGCTCCGCCACGAGGTGCAGGCGTCGCCCGCGAGGTTCGACGGACGGCTGCGGGTGACCGCCGTCGACCGGGGTTCGGGCCGCAGAGTCGTGTTCGGCAGCCCTGGGGCGCCGCCGGCGACCGTCGCCGAGGCGGTCGAGGCGTCGTGCACGGTGCCTTGGCTGTTCGCGCCGGTGCGGATCGGCGACCGCGAGTACGTCGACGGCGGCGTCTGGAGCCCGACCAACCTCGACGCGGCGCCCGCGGGCCGCGACACGCACGTCCTGTGCCTGAACCCGACCGCGAGCATCGCGCCGAACAGCGCCCTGCTGGCGGTGATCCGAAATGTCTCGCGCTCGGCCGTCTCGATCGAGAGCCTCGCCCTGCGCCGCCGCGGGGCGGCGGTCAAGACGGTCGCGCCAAACGCCGAATGCGCGACCGCGATGGGGACCGACTTCATGGCCCGCGAGCCGCGGACGCGCGTGCTCGACGCCGGTTACCGCCAGGGTCTGCTGGTGGCGGGCGACGACCGGCGCTGGTAGTCAGACGGGCGCCGGTCGCCGTCCACAGCGATCACGGTGCGCGCACGACCTCCGCCGGCTGCGCGCTCATGTCCTGCGCCTCGGCGAGCACGCCGAGACGGCGCACGGCATTCGAGAGGGCGCGGACGTACGCGTGCGCACCGGCCTCGAGGATGTCGGTCGAGACCCCCTGCCCCGAGCCGCTCACGCCGCCGATCTCGAGCACGACCGACGTCTCGCCGAGCGCGTCCTGTCCGCCCGTGACGGCGTCGACCCGAAATTCCCTGAGCCTCGCGTCGACGTTGGTCGCAGCGTTGATCGCGTGGAAGATCGCGTCGACCGGGCCGTCGCCGGTGAACGAGCCGACGAGCTCCTCGCCGTCGGGGCCACGGACGCCCACGGTCGCGTGGGGCGGCCGGCGGGTCGAGGCCTCGACGTCGAACCAGTCAAGTTGGTAACCGGCGATCTCCTCGCGCAGCTCGTCGGTCACCAGCGCCTCGAGATCCATCGCCGTGACCTGCTTCTTCTTGTCAGCGATTTCCTTGAAGCGCTTGAACGCGGTCACGAGCGTCTCGCCCGACAGCTCGAAGCCCAGCTCTGACAGCGCCTGGGCGAGCGCGTGGCGGCCCGAGTGCTTGCCGAGCACGATCGAGTTGGCCTCGAGACCGACGGTCGTGGCGTCCATGATCTCGTAGGTCGTCCGCTCCTTCAGCACACCGTCCTGGTGGATGCCCGACTCGTGCGCGAACGCATTGCGGCCGACGATCGCCTTGTTGGGCTGCACGGGATACCCGGTTAGCCGTGAGACGAGCCGCGAGGTCCGCGCGATCTCCCCGGTCACCGCCCCGGTGTGCAGGCCGATCGCGTCCGCGCGCGTGTGCAGCAGCATCACGATCTCCTCGAGCGAGGCGTTGCCGGCACGTTCGCCGATGCCGTTGATCGCGCACTCCACCTGCCGGGCGCCCGCTCGGAGGCCGGCGAACGAGTTGGCGACCGCCAGCCCGAGATCATCGTGACAGTGGACCGACAGCACAACGTCGTGCAGATCCGGGACCAGCTCGTAGAGCCGGCGCAGGTAGTCGGCGTACTCGTGCGGGATCGCGTAACCGACCGTGTCGGGGATGTTGATCGTCGTCGCGCCCTCGTCGATCGCGATCTGGCACACCTCGGCGGTGAACTCGAGGTCGGCGCGGGTCGCGTCCATCGGCGAGAACTCGACATCTTCGAGGTAGTGCTTGGCGTGCGTGACCGCTGCCCGCGCCTGGCCCTTGACGTCCTCACGGGTCGTCTGGAGCTGGTGGCGGATGTGGATGTCCGAGGTCGAGATGAACGTGTGGATCCGCGGGCGCGCGGCGTCCTTGACCGCGTTGTAGGCGGCGTCGATATCCGCCACGTGCGTGCGCGCCAGGCCGGCGATCACGGGCGGCGAATCGACGCCGAAGTCGGTCCGCGCAATCGCCTCGACGGCCTCGAAGTCGCCCGGCGACGTGATCGGGAAGCCGGCCTCGATCACGTCCGCCCCCAGCCGCGCGAGCTGTCCCGCGATCTCGAGCTTCTCCTGCGTGTTGAGCGAGATCCCCGGCGACTGCTCGCCGTCGCGCAGCGTCGTGTCGAAGATCAGTACTCGGCTTGGGTCTTCAGGCTTGGTCATGTCACTCCGTTGGGTGTCGAACTTCGCTTCTTCTGAGTGCTGGTTTCGCGGCTACATGCGGCCGCCCGCGCGCTATTCCCCCCGAGGGGGGAGGAGAAGAAGTCGAAGGTCGAGGCGCTGCGACATGTGGCGCAAGCGTACCAAGAGACCGGCGAAATCGTGCATCCTTACGTTCCAATGAGCGTAGATCCGGGGCGGGGTCGGAAAAGCAAGTGGCCGTTTTTCTCTCTACTCCCGCTCGGGCTCGGAGCGTGGGCGCCGATCTATGCGGGCGTTAAAGCGCGGCGTAGGGGCTGGAGCGCGCTGGGCGCGATTTGGTCGGCAATTGTCGTCGGCGGATGGGTGCTCTCAACCCAGCATCGCCATGCCAACTCGTTCGCGGGCTTCGTGATCATCCTCGGTTGGGTCGGCGCAATCGCGACCTCGTTCATCATCAGAGCCCCCTACGACAGGCAGGTTGGCTCGACGCTCGAAGCCGCGACCGAAGCCGGCCAGGTACGGATGCGCGAGCGCGCCAATGCGATCGAGATGGCTCGCCGCAACCCTGCGCTGGCGCGCGAGATCGGAATCGGACGACCCGACCTGCCAAACGCCACCGACGCGGGGCTTGTCGACGTCAATAATGCGTCGGTCACGGCGATGCTGAAGCTTCCCGGCGTCGACCGGAACCTCGCGACCGAGATCGTCGAGATGCGCGAAAAGGTCGATGGCTTCTCGTCGCTCGAGGACCTGGGCGAACAGCTCGATCTCGACGGCGGCCTGGTCGAGCGTCTGCGAGGCCAGGTCGTCTTCCTGCCGCGCTGAGGCGCGGATCGCGCATAAGGCGGCCTACGCTAGGCGTAGAGCTGTTCGATCTCGGCCGCGTACTTGGCGGCGATCGGCTTGCGGCGCAGCTTCATCGTCGGCGTCAGCTCGTCGCCGGCCGGCGGCCAGTCGACCGCCAGCACCTTGAAGCGCTTGATCTGCTCGACGCGGCTGAGGTGCGAGTTGGCGCGCTGCACGCCCGCGCTGACCTCATCGAGTACCAACCGCTCGCTCGCCATCGTCGGGATCGAAGGATCGGGCAGGCCGTGCTGAGCGGCGAACGCGCCGCAGGCGTCCGGGTCGAGCACGATCAACGCGACGTTGTAGGGCCGACGGTCGCCGATCGCGATCGCCTGGCCGATCAGCGGGCTGCCCTGCTTGAGCTGCTGCTCGATGTTCGCGGGTGACATGTTCTTGCCGGCCGCGTTGATGATCAGCTCCTTCTTGCGGTCGATGATCCGCACGTAGCCGTCGTCGTCGAGCGTGCAGACGTCGCCGGTGTGCAGCCAGCCGTCCGCGTCGATCGCCTCGGCGGTCTGGCCGGGCTGGTTGCGATAACCGGCCATCACGGTCGGTCCGCGGACGAGCAGCTCGCCATCGTCGGCGAGCTTGAGCTCGACGCCGGGCAGTGCCTTGCCGACCGTGCCGAACCGCAGCCCGTCCGGCGGTACGAGCGTGCCCACGCACGAGATCTCAGACATCCCCCACACCTCGCAGATCGGGATCCCGATCGCGGCGAAGAACTCGAACAGCTGCAGCGGTGCGGGCGCGGCGCCGATCACGTAGGACTCGCAGCGGTCAAAGCCGAGCTTGGCTCGGATGTTCGAGAACACGGCCGTGTCGGCTTGGGCCCACGCGTCAGCGAGCTCGGGCGGCACCGGCTCCCCCGCCTGCTCGGCGCGAACCTTGCGCAACCCGAGCTCGATCGCGGCCTGCGTAGCCGCGCGCTTGTTTTCGTCAGGCTCGGCCGCGAGTCCGGCTTCGAGCGCCGCCTTCAGCTTCTCCCACACACGCGGCACGCCGCCGAAGCGCGTCGGCCGGGCATCAATCGTGTGCGCGAACACCTGCGTCGGGTCCGGACAGGTGGTGACTGTGGCGCCCGAGATCATCTGCTCGTAGTGCGACAGCGAGCGATCGGCGATGTGCGCCGTCGGCAGGTAGGAGATCACCGAGCCGCCGCTGGCGCGCCACCGCGGCGATGCGGCGTCGAGCGCCCGGAACTGCGCGAGCTCGTTGGCATGCGTGAGCTGCACACCCTTCGGCGGTCCGGTGGTCCCCGACGTGTAGATCAGCGTCACCAGATCATCGGGTGTCACCGCCCGCCAGCTCGCGTCGAAGTCGAAGTCATCGGGCGAGGATGCCTGGAGCTGTTCGAGGGTCACTGCATCGTCGGCCTCGGCGTCGAGCAGGATCAGGTGCTCGACGGTCGGCGTTCGCGCGATCGCCTCGCGCATCCGCTCGGCAAACGCCGCCTGGACCGCGACCACGGCGCAGCCTGCGTCACCCAACAGGAACGCGATCTGCTCCACCGAGGAGGTGTTGTAGATCGAGAACGGCGCCGCGCCGAGGTGCATCGCCGCCGTGTCGAGGAGGTGGAACTCGGGCCGGTTGGCGAGCATCAGCCCGACCGTGTCGCCCCGGCCGACGCCGAGCGCATGAAGCCCTGAGGCGAGGCCGCGGACGCGGTCGAGGTACTCGGCGAACGTGATCGTCGTCTCGTCCGCGAGCGTCCGCAGCGCGACCTGATCGGGGCGGGCGGCGGCGGTCAGCTGGAACGCCTCGCACATCGTCGCCGCGTCGAGCGCCGCTGGACGTTGCACCTGCTGCGCGTCGGTCTCGATCGCGCTCGTCATGGCGTTGAGGTCTACCACGGTCTGGGTACGCTCGCCAGTGATCCGTGCCCGCGCCACTGCATCCCTACCACGAGGATTTCGAGTATTACGAGGGTCGCGCCGTCGGCTTGCTCGAGTCTGCCCGGGACGGGACCGAGCCCGCGGCGAGCGCGTTCGCGCGTCATCGGGCCCCGCTGACCGAGGACGGCGCGCGGGCGGTGGTCGCAGCCGAGCACGGCTTTTGCTCGTGGGCACAGTTGCGCGAGTACGTCGCCCGGCTGCCCGAATCCGGCGAGCCGTTCGTGCGCGCTTACCGGGCGGTCGAGGCCCGCGATCCCGACGCTCTGGGGCGCGCGCTCGACGAGGCACCCGGGCTTGTCCAGGAACGGGGAACCAACGGCAACGATCTGCTCGGGATGGCCGGCGCGATCGGGGATCTCCGCCTCTCGGAGCTGCTGCTCGCGCGCGGCGCCGACCCGAGCACGGCGAACGTGCACGGGTGGACGGCGCTGCACCAGGCGGCGTACAGCAACCAGCCGCGGCTCGCCGCGCTGCTGATAGAGGCCGGCGCGCGCACCGATGTCTTCGCCCGCGGCGATGGCGGGACGCCGCTGATCGTGGCGCTGTTCTGGGGTCACCGCGAGGTGACCGAGGTCCTGATCCCGCACGGGGTGATTCCCGCGAACCTCCGCGCCGCCGCCGGCGGCGGTGACCTGGCCCTGATCGAGGAGCTGTTCGACGCCGACGGCCGCCCGACCCGGCAGGCCGGGGCCCACCGCGGCTTCTACCGGCCCCACGGGGGCTTTCCCCCGTGGACGCCGTCGACCGACGATCAGGAGGCGCTGGACGAGGCGCTGGCGTGGGCGGCGCGGGCCGACCGGCTCGATGCTCTCGACGCGCTCGTCGGTCACGGTGCGCGGCTCGACGCCGACGTCTACCGCGGAACCGCGCTCGCGTGGGCGGCGGCGAGCAATCGCGCGGGCGCGATCAGGCGCCTGGTCGGGCTCGGCGCCAACCCGAGCGGCCGCAGCACGTTCGGCGGTCTGGACCACGGTCGCGACCTGACGCCGCTGCACCTCGCCGCCAGCGACGGCAAGCTCGACTCGCTGCGGACGCTGCTCGAGCTCGGTGCCGACCCGACGCTCCGTGACGGGATCTACGACAGCACGCCGCGCGGCTGGGCCGAGCACTTCGGCGAACGTCAGGCCGGGGAGCTGCTCGCCGAAAGCTAAGAGCTACTTGCCCAGCAGCGCGCAGACCGCGGTGGTCTGCACCGCCCGCAGCCGCGCGAGCAGCGCGCCGGTCGGCGCCGGAATGTTGAGCGAGGTCGTCACCGCGCGTTTGCCGTTGCGGGTCGCCGCCGCGAACTGTGTGTAGCCCGGGAAGTTGCCCGTGTGGCCGTAGACGGTCCCGCACCGCGTTCGGTAGCGGAAGATCGCCAGCCCGGCCGAGTTGACGCCCGGACCGGGTGGACTCGAGGACCCAGTGACGAACCGCAGCTGGGCACGTTGCTCGGCGCTTCCGAAGAACGTCCGCGCCAGGTAGTTGCGCATGAACTGGTTGAGGTTGGCGGGAGTCGAGACGATGCCGCCCGACGCCCAAGCTCCGCTTGGACTGAGGAAGCTGGTCACGTCGGTGGGCTTGGAGCCGGGGGCGACGGCGTAACCGTGGATGAACGGGGTCGGCAGCGCCAGGGTGGTGGTCGGCAGGCTGGTCTGACGCAGCTTCGCGGGGCCGAACACGATCTTCGCGAGCAGGGTGGCGTATGACTCGCCGGTCACCTTCTGGGCGATCAGGCCAAGGACGATGTTGTCCGTGTTCGAGTACTCATATTTCGAGCCCGGCGTGAACCTGACTCCCTGTGACCGCACCCAGCTGATGATCTTGTTCGGCGAGACGAAGCCCGTCGGGTCGTTCTCCGCCTGCTTCTTGAAGCCGTCGGACTGCGTGTAGTCCGGTAGGCCGCTGGTGTGGTTGAGCATCTGGCGGATGGTCACCGCCCCCCAAGCGGCGGGAAGGCTCGGGAGGCGCTGCCTGATCGTGTCGTTGAGGCCGAGCCGATCCTGCTGCACGAGGTGCAGCACCACCGCGCCGCTGAACGCCTTGGCGACGCTTGCGATCCGCATGTGGTCACGCGCGCGCGGCGCGCCCGGGTGGTCGACGTCGGCGCGGCCGACGCTGATCGTCGTCAGGCGGCCGTGGCGGTAGAGGGTCGCGATCGCGCCCGGCGGCCCGGCTTTGGCGGCCACGAGGCCCTCCAGGCCGCGCCTGACGGCGGCGATCCCGGTGCGCTTGTGCGCCAGGGCGGCGCTCGGCAACGCCAGTACAGCCGCGACGACCAGCCCCAGCGCCCCTATCCGGTTTGCGCCCACGGCTCGAGTATGACGGCTCGAGCTCGTGCCCGCGGCGAGCGGCGGTTACAGCGCCACGGTCACGCCGGCGAAGAAACCGTCGCTGGAGACGATCTCGTCCACGACGTTCGCCGGCACGGCCGCGCTGGTGGTGATCACCATCGCCGCGAGTTGCCCGTCGCCAGAGGCGTCCTCCTCGGGCTGGCGCCCGACGGCGGCAGAGATGATGTTGACCCCGTGGGCGCCGCAGGCGTTTCCCACCCGCCCGAGCATCCCGGGCATGTCCAGGTAGCGAAACAGGGCCAGATGACCTTCCAGCTGAATGTCGAAGCGCTGGCCCCATGCTTCGATCAGGTGCGGCCGGTTGCGGCGCCCGAGCAGCGTGCCCGCGACCCTGACCACCGTCTCCCCCGCGGTCACGCCGACCCGGAGCAGATCGGTGTAGTCGCGCGCCACGCTGTGCTTTGTGTCGACGACACGGATCCCACGCTCCTCCGCGATCGTCGGCGCGTTGACCGCGTTAACGTCCTCCTCGACGCGGCCGGCGAGCACGCCGAGCAGCGCCTCGATCGACAGCAGTCGCGTATCGCGATCGGCCAGACGCCCGAAGAAATCGGTCTGGATCCGATCGATCGAGGATCCCTCGGCGACGGCAAGCGCGGTCGCGATCCGGCCGAGCGCGTTGCAGAGCGGCAGGAACGGCCCCAGCAGCTCGGCATCCTCGGCCGCCACCGCGGGGACGTTGACGGCGCTGGTCACGACGCCGCCGGTCAGCGCGGCGATGACCTGTTCGGCGGCCTGATAGCCGGCGCGGTCGGTCGCCTCGGCCGTCGAGGCACCGAGGTGGGGCGTCACGATCACGTTCGGGTACGCGAACAGCGGATGGTCGGTGACCGGTTCGGAGCGAAACACGTCGAGCGCGGCGCCGGCGACCTTCCCCGAATCGAGCGCCGCCCTGAGGTCCTCGTCGACGATCAGCGGACCGCGCGCGACGTTCAGGATCCGGACTCCGTCTCGGCACTTGGCCAGCGCCCGGGCGTCGAGCCATCCCTCGGTCTCGGGGGTCTTGGGCAGGTGCAACGTGAGAAAGTCGGCGGCGGCGTAGACGTCGTCGGGGGAGTCGGCCTGCTCGACACCCAGCTCCCGGTAGCGCTCGCCGCCCACGAACGGGTCGTAGGCGATCACCTTCATGTTGAAGCCGCGGGCGCGCTGCGCCACGAGCTGTCCGATGCGGCCAAATCCGAGGATCCCGAGCGTCTTCTCGTACAGCTCGACTCCGGAGAGCTTCGAACGGTCCCAGCGGCCGGCGGTCAGTGACGCGTGCGCCTGGGGCACGTTGCGCGCCAGCGCGAGCAGCAGCGCCATCGTGTGCTCGGCGGCGGTGATCGTGTTGGACTGGGGCGCGTTGGCTACCACGATCCCGCGTTTGGTGGCCGCGGCGACGTCGACGTTGTCGACCCCCACGCCCGCCCGGCCGACCGCACGCAGCCGTCGGGCCTTTTCGAGCAGGCCGCGGTCCAGCCGGGTCGCCGACCGGATCAGGATCCCGTCGTACTCGCCGATCCGCGCGTCGAGCTCCTCGGCGCTCCACCCCGAGGCGACATCGACGTCGAAGTGCTCCCGGAGCAGGTCGATCCCGGAGTCGCCGATCTTCTCCGCCACCAGGACCCTCGGTACGCTCATGTGCTCTGCTCCAGGAGCCAGTCGATCGAGGCGGTCAGCGCCTGCACGTCGGACGGGTCGGTGGCCGGGAACATCGCGATCCGGAGCTGATTGCGACCGAGCTTGCGATAGGGCTCGACGTCGACGATCCCGTTCGCGCGCAGCGTGCCGGCGAGCTCGGTCGCGTCGACCTCGTCGTCGAAGTCAATCGTCCCGACGACCAGCGAGCGTTTCGCGGGATCTGCCACGAACGGGCTCGCGTGGGAGTGGCGCTCCGCCCAACCGTAGAGGTGCTCGCTCGAACTCGTCGTCCTCGCGACCAGGGCCTCGAGCCCGCCTTGCTCGAGCATCCAGTCGACCTGCTCCGCGAGCAGCACCAGGGTCGCGATCGCGGGGGTGTTGTAGGTCTGGTCCTTGCGCGAGTTGTCAAGCGCCGTCGAGAGCGACAGGAAGTCAGGGATCCACCGACCACCTGGCCGGGTGCCCTCGACCTCTTCGATCCGCGCCACCGCGGCCGGGCTGAGCGCCGCCAGCCATAGCCCGCCGTCGGACGCGAAGCCCTTCTGCGGCGCGAAGTAATACGCGTCGCACTGGGCGATGTCCACCGGCAGACCGCCCGCGCCCGAGGTCGCGTCGATCAGGACCAGCGCATGCTCGGACCCGGCCGGCCGCCGCACCTCGACCATCACGCCGGTCGAGGTCTCGTTGTGCGCCCAGGCGATCGCGTCCGCGCTCGGATCCGACACCGGCCCGGGCGCGTCACCGGGCTCGGCCTGAACGAGCAGCGGATCGGCGAGGAACGGCGCCGCGGCCGTGCAGCGCCCGAACTTCGACGAGAACTCCCCATAGACCAGGTGCAGCGCCCGCTCGCGCACCAGGCAACACGTCGCCGCGTCCCAGAACGCCGTCGTGCCGCCGTTGCCGAGCGCGACCTCGTAGCCGTCCGGAAGCGAGAACAGCTCGCCGATCCCGGCCCGCATGCGCCCGACGAGCTCGCGGATCGGCTTCTGGCGATGCGAGGTGCCCATCAGTGCCGCGCCCGGTCCCGCGAGGTACTCGAGCTGGGCCCGGCGTACGCGCGACGGGCCGGAGCCAAAGCGGCCGTCGACCGGCTTGAGGTCGTCGGGAATCTGCAGGGCTGTGCGGGTCATTGCGCTTACTCGAAGTTAGCGAGCCAGCGCGCGCCATTCACGACGGCCCCGCGATTGTAACTGCGCTACTCCTCGAACTCCGTGTCTATCCAGTCCATCTGGGAGCGCAGCTCCTTGCCGACGACCTCGACCTGATGGCCGGCCTGCTCGGCGCGCATGCGCTTGAAGTTCTCCTGGCCGGCGCGGTTCTCGGCGATCCACTCGCGGGCGAAGTCCCCGGACTGGATATCGGCGAGCAGCTTCTTCATCGCCGCGCGTGACTCGGTCCCGATCACCCGCTTGCCGCGGGTCAGGTCTCCGTACTCCGCCGTGTTCGAGATCGAGTAGCGCATTCCCGCGATCCCCTTCTCGTACATCAGATCGACGATCAGCTTGAGCTCGTGCATGCACTCGAAGTAGGCGAGCCTGGGGTCGTAGCCGGCATCGACGAGCGTCTCGTAGCCGGCGCGGACGAGCTCGGTGACGCCACCGCACAGCACCGCCTGCTCGCCGAACAGGTCCGTCTCCGTCTCGTCCTTGAACGTCGTCTCGATCACGCCGCCGCGCGTGTTGCCGATCCCCTTGGCGTAGGCGAGCGCGATCCGGAGCGCGTCCCCGGTGGCGTCCTGGTGCACGGCTACCAGCCCGGGAACGCCCGAGCCTTCGAGGAACTGCCGCCGCACCAGGTGGCCGGGGCCTTTGGGCGCGACGAGCGTCACGTCGACGTCCGGCGGCGGCACGATCTGCTCGTAGTGGATCGAGAAGCCGTGGCCGAACATCAGCATGTTGCCGGCGGCGATCCCGTCCTTGACGCCCGCCTCCCAGATCTGGCCGTGCAGCTCGTCGGGGACAAGCATCATCACGATGTCGCCCTCGCTCGCGGCGTCAGCCGGCTCGATCACGCGCAGGCCGTGGCTCTGCGCCGTGGCGACGCTGCTGGACTCGGGACGCAGGCCGACGACGACCGAGACGCCGGAGTCCTTGAGGTTCAGCGCGTGGGCATGGCCCTGCGAGCCGTAGCCGATGATCGCGACGGTCTTGCCGTCGAGCTTGCCTAGGTCAGCGTCGTCGTCGTAGAACATGGGCCGGGAGGCTACATGGCCCGGCCCACCGGCAGCATCGTGGGCTACGGACCGCCGAACCGGTTCTGCAGCGCCAGCACGTTGGCGACGTAGCGTCGCGTGGACGGCAACAGCCCGTGCTCGCGCACCGACGCCAGGCCCTGGTAGTAGCCCGCGGCGGCGAGGCCGGCATCGCCGCCGGTCTGACCCAGCAGCGAGCGCAGCAGCAGCACGCCGCCGCGTATGTTGTCCTGCGCCGAGCTCGGCGACAGCGGTGGCGTCGGCGCCAGGTTCTGGCCGATGAAGCTCCAGGTGTAGGGCTCGATCTGCATCACGCCGACGGCGCCCGTGCTCGACACCTCGTTGTTGTTGAAGCCACTCTCCTGCTCGGCGATCGCATCCGCAAGCGACGGCGAGACGCCGTTGTCGGCGGCGACCTGGGCGACGTCCGCCGGGCTAACGGTCTGCGCTGTCGGCTGCGCGCCACCGGACGCCGCCGCGGGCGCCGAGCTCGCGACCGGCGTGGAGCTCGTGACGGGTGCGCCCGGGACGCTCAGGTGCGCGCCGGCGAGCAGGATCCCGTTCGGGTCAACACCGTTCTCGGCCGCGAGCTGGTGGACGGTGACCCCGTTGGCCGCCGCGATCGCCGACAGCGTGTCACCCGGCTGCACGACGTACCCGCCGCTGGTGCTCGCCGTCGCGGCCGCGGACGACGCGGCGGCGGCCGACGATGAGCTCGTGACCGGCGCGCCTGGAACGCTCAGGTGCGCGCCCGCCTGCAGGACCCCGTTCGCGTCAAGACCGTTCTCCGCCGCGAGCTGATCGACGGTGATCGCCGTTGGCCGCGGCGATCGCCGACAGGGTGTCGCCGGGCTGGACGACGTAGCCACCCGAGCCCGAGCCCGAGCTCTCGCTCGACGTCACGGCCGACTCAGACGAAGCCGGCGCCGCGGACTCGGCCGGCGCCGCCTGCGTGGCGGCGCTCTGGGGCGGGATCTCGAGCGTGGAACCGGTGACGAGCTGCGAGTTGGTGGACAGGCCGTTGGCCGCCGCCAGTGCGGCGACGCTAAGACCGTCGGTTTCCGCGACCGAGTAGAGCGACTCGCCCGGCATGACCGTGTGGGCGAAATTCGCCGATGCCGTGGCCGGGAGCACGAGCATCACAAGAGTGGTGAGCAGAGCCTGGATAGTGGTGCGCATAGCGCCACAGTGTCCACCGTCGACGCGCGCGTGAAAACTCCTGCAACCTGCATCCCAGCGTGCAAGTTCGCGTTCACTCCGAAAGCCGGGAAATCGGCTACGCGGAGGCTACCGCGACCAGCGAACTGCCGGGCAGCTTCACGGATCCGTCGGCGTCCGTGAACGGCTGTGCAGCCTCGGCGATCCGCGCGATGATCTGGCGTTGATCGTCCTCGGCCAGCTCGCGGAACGACGAACCCATCATCGGCGAGAGCTCGATCGTCTCGTCGATGTAGCCGCCGACCTCGGTGTACTCACGGCTGAGCTCCACGAGCCCGACGATCACATCCTCGAAGCCGGCGTTCTCGAGCAGCTCCCGGAGCGCGCCGTCGCCGGCGAGCCTGAACATCCCCGGCCCGGTCGGGTCGGGCGGATCGGCGTGGCCGAGCTCGACCATCACCTGCGAGGGGATCGTGGCCCACGGGTTGCGCGCGGGGCTGTCCCAGACGGCGAACGCGGCCCTACCGCCGGAGCGCAGGACGCGGCGGATCTCGCGCGCGGCCGCCTCGGGATCGACGATCAGCATGATCCCCCAGCGACACAGGACCGCATCGACGCTGGCCGCCGGCAGGTCGATCCACTCGAGCTCGAGCTGGGCGAACTCGACGTTGTCGATGCCGGCCTGCGCAGCGCGACCGCGTGCGACGTCGAGCATCGCCTCGGCGCCGTCACTGCAGAGCAGCGTCCCGCCGGGACGGATCAGCTCCGCGGCCATGAAGCCCGTGTCGCCCGGGCCGGCGGCCAGCTCGAGCACGCGCAGCCCGGGCTGCAGACCCAGCCCGTCGATCATCGCGACCGAGACCGGCATTCCCCAATTGCGGACGCGGTCGGCGCGGCTGCCCCACCCGGCGGCCGCGCGCTCCCACATCTGGCGACTGGCGGCGCGTTGCTCGTCGGGTTCGAGTTGCGCTCATCGCCGGACACCCATCGGGCTCATCACCGGGCACCCTACTCGAGCGGCCCGCCCGGACGCCGGCCAAGCTCGCCGAACGCGGCGTCGATCTGGGCGCTCATCCGCTGCCCGAAGATCGCCAGCAGCGCCTCGGTCGCGAGCGGGCGAAGACCGTCGACTGACCGCTCGATCTCCGGCCATCGCTGCACCGGCATCCCGGCGTCCATGAACGGCTGCCAGACCTCGTCGAGGAACAGGTTGACAAACGACCCGGAGATCAGGTCACAGTGACGCTCGATCTGTTCGAACACCGCGAGCGCTCCGTCGAGTGACACGCCACGGGCGACCACGCGCTCGGCTACGGCGAGCAGGGCCGGGCTCGGGACTTCAAAGCGCCCGTCGCCCGCCGGGACGAGCACCCCTAGTCGCTGCGCGCGCGCAAGCACCCGCGGCGCCTCGTCGGCGCTGACCCGGAAGCGACGTCCGAGCTCGGCGATCGTGAGCGTCTCCGGCGCCTCGGCGTTCGGCGGCTCGGTCAGTGCCTGCCGAAACCGGGCCAGCCGTTGCGCCATGCCCTCGCTGTCGTCGAGCAGGTGCTTGATCGCCGCCAGGTTGAACCCCTCGCCCTGCAGGTCGCGGATCAGCTTCAGCCGGGCGACGTGCTCGGGTCCGTAATAGCCCACACGCAGGCGCAACTCGGGGCCGGCGAGGAGGCCGCGCGCCTGGTGCGCGCGGATGTTTCGCACCGACATCCCGGTCTGCGCCGCGAGCTGCTCAATCGTGAGCTCCGCCGGCATTCGGCAAACGATGTCACATCAAACGACGTCACATCGCGAGTTGGGCCTGGCCCGGGCGACGTCACGCCGTGGGGCGGTGACGCTGTGGAGCGCGTTGACCCAGCCGCGCCCTCGGCCCGTCACTTCAGCTCGCGGCGCAGCAGCTTTCCGGTCGGCCCCCGCGGAACGGCGTCGACGAACTCGAACCGCTTGGGAAGCTTGAACCGCGCCAGGCGCGCCGCGCAGTGCGCGCGCAGGTCGTCACCGTCGGCGCGGCTGCCGTCGCGCAGCACGACCTTCGCGACGACGGCCTCCCCCCACTCGGGATCCGGCCGGCCGAAGACCGCCGCGTCGGCGACCGCCGGATGGTCGAGCAGCACGTCCTCGACCTCGATCGGAGCGACGTTCTCGCCGCCGCTGACGATCGTGTCGGCCTTGCGGCCGACGATCTCGAGCCGTCCGCGCTCGTCGAAGCACCCGAGGTCGCCGGTGTGCAGCCAGCCATCGTCAGACAGCGCGCCGGTCGACACGATCTCCCCGCGCACGATGACTTCGTCCTTCGAAGTCCACACCTGCACCCCGGGCAAGGGCCAGCCGAAGGTTGCGATCTGCGAGCAGGCCTCGGTCATGCCATAGGTCGGCGCGACCGGGACCGCGGCCGCCTGCGCCCGCTCCAGCAGCGCCGCGGCGATCGGCCCGCCGCCCAGCAGCGCCCAGCGGAGCGTCGGCGGCCGCTCGAGACCCGCGTCGAGCAGCCGGGCGAGCATCGTCGGCACGAGCGACACGAGCGTCGTGCGCCGGGCCGGGTCCATCAGCTCCTCGAGCACCGCCTCGAGCTCGAAACGGCCCTGGACTACCGCGGTGGTCGCGTAGATGGCGCTGCGGATCGGGATCGACAGCCCGCCGACGTGCGTCAACGGCATCGGGCACAGCCACCGTTCGTCCGGATCGAGCCCGAGCGCGACCGCGGAACCCAGCGCGCTGGCGAGGAAGTTGCGGTAGGTGAGCACGACCGGCTTGGGCGCCGCGGTAGTGCCCGAGGTGTGCATGACGGCGACCGCCGGGTCGCCGCCGGAGGCTGCCGGGTGTGGCGAACGGCCGCTTCGGAGCGGCTCGGTCACGACCAGGTCCGCGGTCGCGCTCCGTGCCGCGCGCTCATCCTCGGTCAGACGGAGGTCGATCGGGACGGCCGCCGCGCCGGTCAGCAGGCAGCCGTGCAGCGCGACCACGAAATCCGCGCCGGGCGCGAGCGCGAGCGCGATCCGCCCGCCCCCCTTTACGCCACGTGCCTGCAGCGCGCCGGCGGCGGCGATCGCCTCCTTGCCGAGCTCGGCGTAGGTCAGCCGGCGCTCAGAGTCCTCGATCGCGACCCTGTCGGGGTGCTTGGAGGCGGCCAGATGGATCCAGAACACCGGCCGTACAGTAGAGCGACGGACTTCACCGGCCGGCGATGGGCGCCTCCATCCCAGGCTCGGCCCGCGCGTGTGTCAGACGACTTCGGAGCGCAGCTGCCCGACCGCTGGCGGCGCACTCTCGCGCGCGGCAGGCGCGATGCCCCGCCGCTTTGGCCGGCGGACCTTGAGCTCCTCGGCCAGGAAGTAGGACCCGACCACAAGCAACACCGCGCCGACCTGCGCGACGATCGTCTGCACGTTGGGGAAGACCGCGAACCAGAGGCCCATCCAGCCCGGGACCGCGACGTTCACCGGCGTGGTCGCGAGCCACCCAGCCTGCTGCATCTCCTGCACGCTCTCGCCGACCATCACGAGCAGCACCACCCCGAGCATCACGCCGGTGGCGACGAGCATCTTGCGGTACGGCAGCCGGCGTTGCAGGCCGAACGTGAGGCAGCCGATCGCGGCGACGAACACGAGCCCCAGCGCGACGCCCTCGAGCACGACGGCAGAGCCGTAGCGCAGCCGGAGGTTCTGCAGGAACAGCACGACCTCGAAGCCCTCCCGGTAGACCGACGTGAAGCCGAGCAACGCGAGCCCGAGCATCGTGCGCTGGGCAGTCGTCGAGCCGGCGCTACCGACGATCGCCTGGCGGCGCCGGTTGTGGTGCGCGATCCAGCCCGTCCAGTAGACGCGATGAAAGAACCAGTTCATGACCACGAGCAGGACGGCGATCGCGAGCAGACCGGTCGCGGCCTGAAGCTCGAGGCTGCCGGGTCCGACGGCGTCGGTGACGGCGATCGCCACAAACCAGGTCGCGATCGCGGCGCCGAAGGCCGTCGCCCCGCCGAGCGCGAGCGGCTTGCGGTAGGCGCTGTCGGCGCCGCGCATGCTCGCGGTCAGGACCGCGAGCACGAGGATCGTCTCGAGACCCTCGCGCAGAACGAGGATGCCGCTGTCGAGCACGACCGCGAAGTGGCTGAGGTGCGTGTTCGGGTCAGTCGGGTCGGGGGTACCGCCGGCGGCGGTCGTGAACTGCCAGATGAGCAGTCCCGCGAGCGACGATCCCGAGCGCGCCCCATCCGATCTGTCGACGGGTCAGTTGCACCGTTAGGGCACCCTAACAGATTTTCGCCCGACGTATTAGGGGCGCCTAAGGTGCCCTTGGCCACCCATCCCGGTGAAGTTGCCGCGCCTTCCGTAGAGTGCTCGCTGCCAAGAGAACAGGAGCCTTTTAGTGAGCATCAGCTGGCAGGCGGCCGGAGAGTACACCGATATCCGCTACGAGCTGGGCGAGGGCGAGAACGCGGGGATCGCCAAGATCACGATCGACCGCCCCGAAGTCCGCAACGCGTTTAGACCCGAGACCGTGATCGAGCTCTCAGACGCGTTCGAGCACGCGCGCGAGGATCCGTCGGTCGGCGTCGTGATCCTGACCGGCGAGGGCCCCGGCGCCTTCTGCTCGGGTGGCGATCAACGCGTGCGCGGCGGCCGCGGGGGCTACGTGACCGGAGCCGATCCCGCCAACGCGGGTGCCCAGCAAGGGGTCGGGCGCTTTCACGTGACCGATCTGCATATCCAGATCCGGCGGCTGCCGAAGCCGGTCGTGGCGATGGTCGCGGGCTACGCGGTCGGCGGCGGGCATGTCCTGCACGTCGTCTGCGACCTGACGATCGCGGCCGACAACGCCCGCTTCGGGCAATCGGGCCCGCGCGTCGGATCGTTCGACGGCGGCTTCGGGGCGAGCGTCCTGTCGCGCCTGGTCGGGCCCAAGAAGGCGAAGGAGATCTGGTTCTTGTGCCGCCAGTACGACGCCCAGCAGGCGCTCGACATGGGGCTCGTCAACGCAGTGGTTCCGCTCGCCGAGCTCGAGACCGAGACCGTCAAGTGGTGCCGCGAGATGCTGGTCATGTCGCCATTCGCGCTCCGGATGCTCAAGGCGAGCTTCAACGCCGATGAGGACGGCCTCGCCGGGATCCAGCAGCTCGCCCACGACGCGAACCTCCTCTTCTACATGAGCGAAGAGGCGCAGGAGGGCCGTGACGCCTACCTCGAGAAGCGGCCGGCCGACTTCTCCAAGTTCCCGCGGCGGGCTTAGGCAGCGGTCGTGAGCACGCCGGCCGCGGCGATTCCCAGCGGGGTCCGGATCTGGCTGATGGCGGCCCGGCCGCGGACGCTGCCGGCGGCGGTGGCGCCGGTGCTCGTCGGCACGGCGTGGGCCGGCTTCGCGCACGTGTTCCATCCGCTGCGGTTCGTCGCGGCGCTGCTCGGCGCGATCTTCATCCAGGTCGGAACCAATTTGAGCAATGACTACTCGGACGCGCGCCGCGGCGCCGATACCGAGGACCGGCTCGGCCCGGTGCGCGTCACGGCAGGCGGGCTGGTGCCGCCCAAGCAGGTGCTGGTGGCGACCTATGCTTCGTTCGGTCTTGCGGTGCTGTTCGGCGCCTACCTGGTGGCGGTCGCCGGCTGGCAGCTGCTGCTCGTCGGGGCGGCGTCGATCCTCGCCGGCGTGCTCTACACCGGCGGTCCGAAGCCATACGGCTACGAGGGCCTCGGCGAGGTGTTCGTGTTCCTGTTCTTCGGGATCGTCGCGGTCGCGGGCTCGTACTTCGTGCAGGTCAAGCACCTCGACTGGGAGGCGTTCGCGCTCGCGGTTCCGGTCGGGTTGCTCGCGTCGGCGATCCTCGTCGTCAACAACTTCCGTGACATCGACTCCGATCGCCGGGCCGGCAAGCGCACGCTCGCGGTCAGGCTGGGTCGCCAGGGCACGCGAGCGCTGTTCGCGACGATCGTCTACCTCGCGTTCGTGCTCGCGCCGGTTACGTGGGCGTTCGGCCCGACCAAGGCATGGGTGCTGCTGCCGTGGCTGACGCTGGTGTTCGCGGCCGGCATCGTGCGGGTGGTGCGCAACAGGACCGACGGACCCTCGCTCAACGAGGCACTGGCCCACACGGGGATGCTGCAACTCGCGTTCTGCGTGCTGCTCTCGGCCGGCCTGCTGCTCAGCGGGTGAAGGTCGAGGTTTGCACTCACGAGGCGCGCCTGCGCGCGCCGTTTGTCTCATCGCGCGACTCCGTCACCGCGCGGACGCTGTTGGTCGTTGGGGTGCAGACCGACGCCGGTCTTGTCGGTCACGGCGAGGCGGCACCGCTGCCCGGGTATCACGGCGTCGGCATCGACGAGGTCCGGGCCGCGATCGAGGCCTGCCGTCCATTGCTCGCTGGCTCCGATGGCCGCGAGCTCGAGAGGCTGCGCGCCGAGTGCGCGCGGGTCGCGGTGATCCCCCAGGCGGCAGCCGCCGTCGATCTCGCGCTCTGGGACCTCGAGGGGCGAATGGCGCGCCAGCCCGTGTGGCGACTGCTCGGAGCGCAAGCGTCATCACCCGTGTCGGTCAACGCCACCATCGCCGCGGCGGACCGGGCCGGCGCGGCGCGCGAGGCGGCCGAGGCCGCGGCGGCCGGATTCGCGTGCGTGAAGGTCAAGGTCGCGCTCGGTGACGACGCCGGGCGGCTCGCCGCGGTTCGCGCCGCCGCCGGACCCGATGTCGAGATCCGGCTCGACGCCAACGGCGCTTGGTCAGTTGCGGAGGCGCTCGCCTCGCTGCGGGCGCTCGAGCCGGTCGGGATCGAGCTCTGCGAGGAGCCGGTAAGCGGTCTCGAGGAGGTGGCCGAGGTTTCCGGGCAGACGCTGGTGCCGATCGCGATCGACGAGAGCGTCGCGACGCCGGGCGCGCTGCGCCGCCGCGTCTGTGATGCCGCCTGCCTGAAGATCGCCGGAGGCGGCGGGATCTCGGGCGTGCTGGCGGCGGCCCGCACGGCCAGGCAGGCAGGGTATGAGGTCTACCTCGCGTCGACGCTCGACGGTCCGCTGGGGATCGCCGCCGCGCTCCACGCCGCGGTCGCGCTGAATCCCGACCGCCCTTCCGGGCTGGCGACGCTGAGCCGGTTCGCCGGGCGCGATGATCCGCTCCCCGCGGTGGGCGGCGTGCTCGCCCCGCCGACCGGGCCGGGGCTCGGCGATGGCCTGCTGCACTGGTATCGCAGCGGGTAGACGAGTGTCTTGCGCTGGTGCTGGTCCAACGTCCGTCCAAACCAGGGGCGCCCCCGCCCCACCTTGCCGCCTGCGGCCGATACCACGTACAAGAAAACGACCGAGGCGGACACGCGCCCCCTCGATAAAGGCACACCCGTCGCGAGACGGGGCCGCAAAGCCAGGGGTCTCCCGGAGACAGCCCAGCTCCCGAAAGGAGTTCCTCCGTGCGCCGACACATCGTCGCGATCGCCCTCTGCTGCGGCCTCACGTCCGGGTTCGCCGTCCCGGCGGCCTCGGCGTCGACTACGCCCGCCGGCGGCGTGCAGGCTGTGAAGCACTCGCAGGAGCACCGCCATCACCACCGTCGCCGTGAACATCGACGCCATGCGCATGCGGTGCCGCGCCGCCGGCACCCACGGTGTTTCCTGGCGCACGCGGCGGCGCGGCTCTAAGCGCCGCCGGCCGTCACTGGACCCAGACCGGCGTGCCGATCGGCACGAGCTTCTTCAGCCGCAGGATGTCGCGGTTGCGCAGACGGATGCATCCGTGCGACGGATCTCCGGGGATCAGCTGGGGCTCGTTGGTGCCGTGCAGCCCGACCACGCCACCCCCCGGCCACTCGCTGAGCGTCGAGTAGTCCGTCGTGCCGAACGCGTACGGCCCGTAGAACGGATCGGTCGAGACGAACGCCTCCGTGATCCAGAAGTGTCCCGCCGGCGTAGGAGTGCTCGGCTTGCCGACGCCGACGGGCGCACTGAAGATCTTCGCGCCATCGCGATACAGCGCCAGCCGTCGCGCGGCGCGGTTCACGACGATCTCGGTGTGGACAACCTGAAACCCCAACAGCGCACCACGCTGGACCCAGCCGACGCGGCCGTTGGGCCGGCCCGGAATTCTCAACTTGACCCACGTGCCCGAGCGGTTGAACTGCTCGCCCAGGAGCAGATAGGTCTGCAGCCCGAGCCCGTCGGGGGTCCCGATCAGCAACCTCGTGATCGCGTGCGAGTGCGTCGATGGCTGCGAGCGGATCTTCGCGCGGTAGTTGGCCAGGGTCCACGTCGTGTGCGTGGTCTCGTTCGAGAGCGTCACCGTCCGCGCCGGCGCGCGGGTGGGTGCGGCGGCGGCGGCCGATGGAAGAAGTGCGATCGCCGCCAGCGCTGCAACGGCGCCCACCAGCGGTCGCGCCCAGCGGATGCCGGGCACGGCCCTGGCAGTGCGGGTCTGTCCGTGCGCCACCCGGGTCAGCCCGTGAACACCGGCGCCGGCTTGCAGATCGCGAAGCGGCGAATGGTCGACTTGTGCGCTCCGCGTTGGTCGGTGACGGTGATCTTGATCGTGAACACGCCGGGCTTAAAGCCCTTGGTGTTGATCGTCAAGCCGCTGATGTTCTTGGTCACCGGACCGGGCCTCGCGAAGCTGAACTTCTTCAGGGTCTTGGTGTCAGTCAGTGCCACCAAGATCGTCTTGATCCCGGCATTTGCTGTGACCCTGATTGTCGGAATGGCGACCGTCGTCCCCGCAATCTTGCACTTGGCCGAGATCTGATCAGAGCGCACGGTCCGGTTGGTGGCACCTGCGACGGTGGCCGAAACCGCCAGAACAGCCGCGACAGCAAGGAACATGAACAACACTCTTCGCACAAAACACCCCTTCTGAGCGTGAGGGCCCCCCAAGGCCGAGAACGGCGGTCAGCGTACCAGCATCCAGCCTCGCCCCGAGCCATCGCATTGCGCGTCGTGAGTGACTCGGCAGCGTGGCTATTTCAAGTGATCCACCCCGTCACCGGGCCAAGTGAGCCAACCGCCACGTCGTGCCTGTCAGCGAACTCGCCCCCCCACCGCCGCGTGTGAATCGGGTGGCTCGCCACCGGCGGCGCGGGCGACGACGCTCGAGATGCAGTCACAGACCTCGTCGACCTGGGCGCTCGTCATCGTCGCGTACAGCGGCAGCGTGACCGAGCGCGAAGACAGACTCTCGGCGACCGGAAGGTCACCGGCTCGATAGCCCTCTGCCAACCGGTAATAGCTGAACAGGTGAACCGGCGGATAGTGGAGACTGCTCTGGATCGATGCTTCCCGCAGTCCCGCGCGCAACGCCTCGCGCAGCTCCGCGGAGTCGGCGAGTGCCACTGCGAGATGAGCAACGCCGTCGGAGGTCATGAATGGCATCGTGATCCTCGGCGTCGCCGCCAGCCGCTCGCGGTAACGCGCGAGCAGGTCGCTTCGCCGCCGGTTGTTCGCTTGCAGCTTCAGCAGCTGCGCTCGGCCAACGGCGGCGGCGAGCTCGGTCGGGCGGTAGTTGAAGCCGGGCTCGATGACGTCGTAATCCGACGCATGGCCGTGGAACCGGTCCCAGCTCGTGGCGGTCATCCCGTGCGCGCGCAGTGCCCGGATATGGTCGACGACGGCCGGGTCGCGAGCGATCGCCATCCCTCCCTCGCCCGTCGTGAGGTTCTTGTTGCCGAAGAAGCTAAAGCACCCCACGTCCCCGAATGTGCCGAGTGCCTGGCCTTCGAGCTCGGCCCCGGGAGCGTGTGCGGCATCCTCGATCAAAAACAGGCCGTGCCGATCGCAGATCTCGCCGAGCTCGTCGAGCTGACACGCATAGCCGCCGTAATGCACGCAGATGACCCCGCGTGTCGCGGGCGTGACGCGGCGCTCTACGTCGGCGGGATCGATCGTGAAGTCCTGGTCACCGATCGAGTCGGCGAACACGGGTCGGCCTCCGGCCAGCACGACGGCGTTGGCCGTCGCCACGAACGTCAGGGTCGGCACGATCACCTCGGCCTCAGGTTCCAGGCCGAGCGCGACCAAGGCGAGATGGAGCGCCGCCGTACAGCTCGATAGCGAGACGGCCTGCTCCGCGCCGCACAGGTCGGCGAACTCACGCTCGAAGGCCGCGACCTCGTCGCCAACGGTGAGCCAGCGGCTGCGGATTACCCGCAGCACGGCGGCCTCTTCCTCGACGCCGAGGTCGAGGTCAGAGAGCGGGATCCGCCAGGCCGCCACGCTCAGACTCCGAGGCGCGGATGTATCTCAGCGAACTCGTTGTTGGCTCGGGCGAAGTCGTCGGGCCGCCCGAGGTCGAGCCAGTATCCGCTGTGGGTGTGGCTGTACACCGGACGGCCGGCATCGAGCAGCGCCTGGACCAGCGCCGGGAAGTCCATCGCCTCGCCCGTCGGGATCAGGTCAATTACCGATCGATCCAGCACGTAGATGCCCATGCTCACGAGGTATTGGTGCTCGGGCTTCTCGTGATAGGCGGTGAGCCGGTTCTCGGCGTCGCGCTCGAGGATCCCGAGCTCGTCACGAACCGTGCGGTGAAACGTGGCAATCGTAAGCTCGGCCCCGCTGCCCGCGTGGGCTTCAAGCAGGCTGCCGAACGACAGGTCGCTGAGAACATCGCCGTTGATGACGACGAACGGCCCGTCCGGGAGCGTCTGGATCTGGGCGAGGGCGCCAACCGTGCCAAGCGGGTTCTGCTCGCGGAAATAGTTCAGCTCGAGCTCCCAGCGATCGCCCGAGCCGCAATACAACTCGATCATGTGGCCAAGGTGGCCGACGGCGATCGTGGCTCGCGAACAGCCGTCCCGGGCCAGGGAGCTCAGCACCACGTCCAGAATCGGGCGCTGGTCAATCGGCAGCAACGGCTTGGGCAGCACGTGCGTGAACGGTTGCAGCCGGGTGCCCTTCCCGCCGGCGAGCACGACCGCCTGAAAGCTCATACCGCAAATTCCCCGACACGGTCCTGCGAGCCACGACTCCTGGCCCATTCGATCGTCTGCTCGAGCCCATCTCTGAGCGAGAAACGGGGCTGCCATCCGAAGGCCGCGCGGGCCTTGCTCGGATCCGAGCACAGCCGCTCGACCTCGCTGGCGGACGGCCTGAGTCTCGTCTCCTCGCGCTCGATCGGCGATTCGGTCCCGACCAAGCCGCGGATCAGCTCAGCGAGCTCGCCGATCGAGATATCGGCACCGAACCCGAGATTGAACACACCGCCCTCGATTCCACGGGCAGCGGCGGCCTGGATCAGACCCGCCGCCGTGTCGCGGACGAACGTGAAGTCGCGCGTCGTCTCGAGCGAGCCCAGTCGGATGCGATCGCTCCAGAGCGCCTGCGTGATGATCGTCGGGATTACGGCGCGCATCGATTGCCGTGGGCCGAATGTGTTGAAAGGACGCACGATGACCGCCGGGAGCTCGAACGACCGCATGTAGCTCATCACGATCTGATCGGCCGCGATCTTGGTGGCCGAATAAGGCGATTGACCGACCAACGGATGATCTTCATCTATCGGCACATATTGGGCGCTGCCGTAGACCTCGCTGGACGACGTGTGAACGAAGCGCGCGACGCCACCGGCCCGTGCCGCCTCGAGTAGATTCAGGGTCCCGGTGGCGTTCGTCTCGAGGTTCTGGCGCAGCGCCACGTACGAGTACGGGATCCCGATCAACGCCGCGAGGTGAAACACGGTGTCGCAGCCGTCGACGACGTGACGCATCTGATCCGGATCCCTGATATCCCCGTGCACGACCTCCACCTGGCCCGCCCGTCCGGGATCGAGCCCGGCGAGCCAGCCACGCCCACCGTGGCTCGTGTAGCGCACCAGCGCCCTGACCTCGGACCCGCCATCGCACAGATCCTCGACGAGGTGGCTGCCGATGAAGCCGCCGGCGCCCGTCACCAGACAACGCCCAAGCCGGTTTGTCGGGGACTCGCGCCCGGAATTTTGCACGCCGCGATGGTACACGCGGGTCCATGGGCGACCCGAGCACCAGGACGCTAACCGCTGCCGATCTGTGAGCCCTGGAGCTAGTTCCTGGTCTATCGGTTTCGTGCCGGAAACCGGCGCGCCCGAGCGATGATGGACGCCGTCGCGGCGGCCCGCTCGAGGTGCACCGCATGGCCGGAGTTCGGCACGACGATGACTTCCCCAGCGGGGATCTGACGCGCCATGGCGGCCGCGATCTCCGCGAACTTCAGATCGCGCTCGCCGACGACCAGCAGAGTCGGGATCGCGAGGTCACCGAGCGTCTCCCACAGCGAGGGCAGGGCCCCCGTGCCCAGGCCGCGTAGGGCGCGCGCGAGCCCTGCCGGGGTGCTCCGCAGCCGGTCGGCGTGCACCGCGTCCGCAACGTCCCGGGGCTGATCGGCGAGCACCGGTGTTTGCGCCCACGACGTCGCGAACTCCTCGATCGTGGAGCTCTCGAGTTCGCTCGCGAGCCGCTCGTCGGCGGCGCGACGTGCGGCGCGTTCCGCGGGGTCAGCGATCCCGGGACTGGCCCCGATCAGGACCAGCCGCTCGACGCGAGCCGGCAGCGCCAGCGCGATGTGGAGGGCGATCCGGCCGCCCATCGAGTAGCCGACGAGCGTGAACGTGTCCGCCGGTTGGCGCGCCACGTCGCCGATCACATGTTCCAGGTCGACCGGCACGACGTCTGACGCGCTGCCGTGGCCGCGGATGTCCGGGGCGATCGCACGATACGGTTGCGCCGGTGCCTCGGCCTCCCGGTCGTGCATCGCGCCCAATGCCTCGATGACCGGCGCCCAGCTTGCGCCCGTGTGGGTGAAGCCGTGCAGGAACACAGCGGTGGCTCGCTGATCCGTAGCCATTTGGCTCTGTATTATAGAGCCATACCTAACCCGTTCCGCTACAGCAGTCCGGTCGACCCCGAGGACATGATCGACCGCGAGCCGGAGGTCGACCAGGTTCTGGCGCTCGCCGACGGGGCGCACAACACGCGTCTGGTCGCCCCCCGGCGCTACGGCAAGACCTCGCTCCTGCGGGCGGTGGCCCGGCGCGCCGAGAAGCTCGGGCTGATCCCCGTGTACGTGAACTTCTTCGGCGTTGTGACCGCCGCGGATATCAGCGAGCGGATCGAGCTCGCCTACTCGGAACAGCTGCGCGGTCCGCTCGCGCGCTGGTTCGACGGCGTTCGCGCGACCTTGAGGCTCGGGTCGGGGCCGATTCCGGCGAGCGTCGAACTGGCGGATGCGCGCGCGCAGGAGCCGCTGCTCGAGCGCCTCGCGCTGCCGCGCCGGGTGTTCGATAAACACGGACGGCGGTGCGTGATCGCGTTCGACGAGTTCCAGGACACGCTCACGGCGAGTCCGCGGATGGACGCACTGATCCGGAGCGAGATCGAGAAGCACGGAGACGCCGCCAGTTACGTGTTCACGGGCTCGCAGGTGGGGATGATGCGCGAGCTGTTCACCAGCCGCCGCCGCGCCTTCTACGCGCAGGCGAGGGCAATCGATCTGGGTCAGCTCGCACCGGCGGACGTGGCTGAGTTCGTCGACCAGCGCTTTGATGCGACCGGCAAACGGGTCGGCGCCGCGCTGGAGCCGCTGTTGGCCTTCAGCCAGGGTCACCCCCAACGCGCGATGCTGCTCGCGCATTTCGTGTGGGAGGCGACGCCGCCGCGTGCTGAGGCGTCCGAAGTCACCTGGGCCACCACCCTCGAGCGGGTCTTGACGGTCGAGGCCGCCGACGAGCTGCGGGCAGCCTGGTCGTCATTGCGCAGTAGCGAGCGTCGCGCGGTGCTGGCGATCGCGACCGGCCAGGCGCCGTACGCCCGCGCCACCCAGCGGCGCGTCGGCGGCTCGCGAGGCGGTGCGATGAAGCACGCGATCCGGTCATTGATCGATGCGGGCGACCTGCTCGAGGACGCCCGGTCCACGACCGGGTATAGGCTCGCCGATCCGTTGCTGGCCCACTGGGTCCGCGAAGGCCGAGGAGCGCGATGACGCCGACGACCGACTCATATCTACTGCTGCGCGCGTTCTGCAACGAGCTGGCGCGCTGCGGGGTCGAGCACGCATGCACGTCACCGGGCTCGCGATCGACGCCGATCGTGCTGTCGCTCGTCCGCGAGCCCCGGATCAAATGCTGGTCGCACATCGACGAGCGGTGCGCCGGCTTCTTCGCGCTCGGGGCGGCTAAGGCCTCAGAACGTCCGGTCGCGATCACGTGCACGTCGGGAACCGCCGCGGCGAATTTCACTCCGGCAGTGATCGAGGCCTGGCACGCGCGCGTGCCGCTGATCGTGCTGACGTCGGACCGCCCCGCGGAGCTGCGCGAGATCGGCGCCGGTCAGACGATCGACCAGGTCAAGCTCTACGGTGACGCCGTCAAATGGTTCTTCGAGGTTGGCGTCCACGACGCCACCCCCGAGCGGCTGCGGTGGATCAGGACGCTCGCCTGCCGCGCCTACTGGACGGCATCCGAGGGCCGGCCCGGTCCGGTGCATCTCAACTTCCCGCTTCGCGAGCCGCTCGTTCTCGATGGGCCGCTCCCCGATGACGAGACCGGTCGTGACGGAGGGCAGCCGTACGTCCGCTTCGATCGCCCACGCCAGACCGCGCAGTCGGGCGCCAGGCATCCGTTCGGTCGCGTCGTGATCGTCGCCGGACGCGACGAGCGCGATCCGACCGCTGCCGCGCAGCTTGCCGAGTTCGCGGCCCGGGCGCGGATTCCGTTGCTTGCCGACCCGTTGTCGGGCGCGCGCCGCGGTCCGGCGGCAGTCGCCCACTACGACCTGCTGCTGCGCGACCCGCAGTTCGCAATCGCGCACCGGCCCGAGTTCGTCCTACGCGTCGGAGATCTACCGACCTCAAAGCCGCTGCGCGCATGGCTGGCCGGGCTCGACGCCGCCCAGATCGCGATCGACCCCGACCAGACCTGGCACGATCCCGATTCGGTCGTCGGCCTGCGTGTCGGCGCGCCGCATCGGGTCCTCTTGGAGGCCCTCGAGGGCACCGATGTGGTCGCGGCAGAGGAGGGGTGGCTCGACTCCTGGCGCTCGGCGGATCTCGCCGCCGCGGCCGCGATCTCCGACGTTCTGGGCGAGGAGCTCTCCGAGCCGATGGTCGCGCGCCTGCTGGCGCAGTCGCTGCCGGCCGAGGTGACCCTGTTCGTGGCATCCTCGATGCCGGTCCGCGACGTGGAGGAGTTCTTCCCGGTGCGCGGCGACCCGCCGCGCGTCCTTTCAAACCGGGGCGCGAACGGAATCGACGGCACCGTCTCAAGCGCCTTCGGCGTCGCCGCGGCCGGGACCGGGCCCGTGGTGCTGCTGATCGGAGACGTCGCCCTCGCGCACGACATCGGCGGGCTGCTCGCCGCCCGCCGCCTCGAGCTCGCGATCACGATCGTGCTACTCAACAACGACGGCGGCGGGATCTTTCACTTCCTGCCGGTCGCGGGCGAGACCGACGCGTTCGAGGGCCACGTTGCGACACCTCACGGCCTCGACTTCTCACACGCCGCCGCCCTTTATGGCTGCGGCCACGAACGTGCCGCCACCCCGCAGCAGTTGCGCGACATGCTGCATAGCTCGCTCAGTTCTCGGTCCACGACGATCATCGAGGTCCGTACTGACAGGCTCGAGAACCTGGCCCTTCACCGGCGCGTCGCCGACGCGGTGGCTCACGTACTTACGACTATCCCGCCAGCAGCGGCAGCAGCGCCTGGAGCTTGATCTCGGTCTCCGCGAGCTCGGCGGCCGGCTCGGAGTCTCCCATGATCCCGCAGCCCGCGTAGCAGGTCGCGACCGCGCCGCGCAGGAGCGCGCAGCGCAGCGCGACGCAGAACTCGCCGTCCCCGCTCGCGTCCGTCCACCCGACGGGTCCGGCGTACCAGCCGCGGTCGAGCCCCTCGAGCGCCGGGATCAACTCCAGTGCTACCTCGGCCGGCTCGCCCCCGACGGCGGGCGTCGGGTGCAGCAGACCCGCGAGCTCGATCGCGCCGATCGGCTCGGCCAGCTGAGCACGGATCGGCGCCGCGAGATGCTGGATGTTGGCGATCTGCACGACTACCGGCTCGGGCGGGTGGGCGACCCAGACCGCGTGCGGGCGCAGCGTCTGGGCGATCCGGCGGATCACGACGGCGTGCTCCTCACGATCCTTGACGCTACGCAGCAGCTGCTCGCCGAGCAGATCGTCGACCGCCGGGTCGGCGCTGCGTCGGGTCGAGCCGGCCAGTGCGACGGTACTCGCGCGCTGGCCTTCGCGCCGCGCCAGCAGCTCCGGGCTGGCGGCGACGAGCGCGGCATCGCCGCGGCCGATCGCGAACACGTAGCAGGACCCGAACGCCTCGCGCAGGACGCCGAGCACGGCGGCCGGATCGTGGGGCACCGGTGCGTGCACTTCAACCTCCCGCGCGAGCACGATCTTCTTGAACTGATCGGCGCGGATGCGCTCGACCGCCCGCGCGACTGCCTCTTCGTAATGCGACGGCGGCATCGGGCTGACGACCTCGTAATTGCCCGTCGGGGCGGGATCGAGCAGCGGCAGCGGCGCCGAGTGCAACTCGCCGAGCCGGCGTTGGACTCGCGCCATCAGGCCGGCCGCGGTGTCGTCGCCGGCGACGTCGACGTTGACCGTCAACCATCCCTCCCCCGCCCGCCGCGCCAGCGACACCTCGGGCACGACCACCGACGCCGGCGCGAACCCGTGCCAGCGCGGGCTCTGTCCTCCGTCGGACGCGAACGCGAACCCGCCGACCGCCACCAGCCCGGACCCGGGCGGGCCGGCGGGCGTGTCGGCCACGGACCGCGCCACCAGATCACGCCACGCGCGACCCACTGCCGCAAAGCGCCCCGGGCCCCGAGCCTCGAGCGATCGTACGCAGCCGAGCGCGGCGAGCGCCGAGCCGTCCCGGTCGGGCTGCTCGATACAGAACCACTCCTCGCCCGGGCGCCGCGAGGCGGCGACGACCGCGGTCGGGTCCGCCGCCAGCGCCGAGCGCACGCTGACGCTGACGAGCGTCGGCGACCCGCTGGCACGCGCCCGCCGCAGGCCGGTGACGAGCCCGCGCTCGATCTGTGCGAGCGATCCGGTGTCCAGTGGTGCGGAGTGCGGCGATCCTTGGCCGACCACCGGTCGACCCGCGGACTGTGCGACGGGCTTATCGATCCCGTCGCGAATCGCTATGTCTCCGTCCGCCCGCGGGAGATCGCGATCTCGCCGGTGCGTGCCATCTCGACGAGCCCGAACGGCCGAACGAGCGCCTCGAACGCGTCGACCTTGGCGCACGTCCCGGTCACCTCGACGATCACCGACCGCTTGGTTACGTCCACGACCTTGGCGCGGAAGATCTCGCAGATCTGCATGACCTCCGAACGGGCCGTGCCGTCCGCGGTGACCTTGAACAGCGCCAGCTCGCGGGCGAGCGTCTCGCTCGGCGCCAGATCACGGATCTTCAGCACGTTGACGAGCTTGTGCAGCTGCTTTGTGACCTGATCGATCGGATGCACAGCGCCATCGAGGGTCAACGTGATCCGTGACAACGCGTCGTCGTCGGTCGGCCCGACCGCGAGCGTGTCGATGTTGAACCCTCGGCGCGCGAACAGGCCCGCGATTCGCGTCAGGACACCCGGCTTGTTCTCGACCAGGATCGACAGGATGTGCTTGCGCCCGGTGCGCAGTCCGACGGCCGCCTCCAGCTCGTCGAGTGACAGGACCTCTTTCGTTCCAGGTTCGCCCATGAGTGCCTCCTCACCCGACCATGTTCCGAGCCGGCTGACCGGCGGGAATCATCGGATAGGTGTTCTCCTCGCGGGTGACGCGCACGTCCACCAGCACCGGACCGTCCGTCGCGAGGGCGTCGCGCACGTCGTTGACCAGCGTGTGCTTGTCGGTCAGCCGGATCCCGGTCGCCCCGTACGCCTCCGCGACCTTGACGAAGTCCGGCCACTGGCCCATCTCCACCTGGCTGTAGCGCTTGTCCCAGAACAGCTCCTGCCACTGGCGGACCATTCCGAGATAGCCGTTGTTCATGATGAACACCTTGACCGCGATCCCGTCCTCGGCGCAGGTCGCCAGCTCCTGCATGTTCATCTGAATCGAGCCGTCGCCCGCGATGCAGACGACGGTCTCGTCGGGGCAGCCGACCTTCGCCCCCATCGCCGCCGGCAGGCCGAAACCCATCGTGCCCAGGCCACCGGAGTTGATCCAGCGGCGCGGCTGGGCGAAGTGGAAGTACTGAGCGGCCCACATCTGATGCTGGCCCACGTCGCTGACGACGATCGCGTCACCGCCGGTCGCCTCGTACAGCGCCTGGACCATCAGCTGCGGCTTGATCTCGGCCGTGGTCGAGTCCTGATAGCCGAGCGGGTGGCGCTCCTGCCAGGTGCGGATCCGCGCCCACCACTCCTCGAGCCGCGCCGGGTCGGCTGACAGCGCCCGGTACTCGGCCGTCAGGCGCGGCAGGATGTTATGGGCGTCACCGACGATCGGGATATGAGCGGCCACGTTCTTCGAGATCTCGGCCGGATCGATGTCGATGTGGATGAACTTCGCCCGCGGGGCGAATTCCGACAGCTTGCCCGTGATCCGGTCATCGAACCGCGCGCCGATCGCGATGATCAGGTCGGCCTCGTCCATCGCGTAGTTGGCCGTCCGCGTCCCGTGCATCCCGAGCATCCCGAGCCACTGCGCGTGGGGCGCCGGGAATCCGCCGAGGCCCATCAGCGTGCAGGTGACCGGAAAGCGATCGGACGTGGCCAGCTCGAACAGGTCGCCGGACGCGTTGGCCGAGATCACGCCGCCTCCGGCGTAGATCACGGGCCGTCGCGAATTGGCCATCGCCTTGGCGGCGAGCCGGATCTGCTTCTGGTTGCCGTCGGTGGTCGGCTGGTAGCCGGGGAGATGGACATCTTCCACCGGCTCATACGGGATCTCGGCGCGGCTGAGGTCCTGCGGGATGTCGACCACCACCGGCCCCGGGCGTCCGGTCCTGGCGATGTGAAACGCCTCGTGGATCGTGCGCGGGATCTCGAGCGGATGCTGGATCAGGAAGCTGTGCTTGACGACGGGCATCGTGATCCCGATCGTGTCGGCCTCCTGGAAGCCGTCGGTGCCCAGCAGCTCCGTCCGCACCTGCCCGGTCAGGAACACGACCGGCACCGAGTCCATCATCGCGTCGGTGATCGGCGTGATCAGGTTGGTGGCGCCCGGGCCGCTGGTCGCAAGCGACACGCCGACCTTGCCGGTTGCCTTCGCGTACCCCTCGGCGGCATGCCCGCCGCCGGCCTCGTGGCGCACCAGGATGTGCCGGATCCCGGCGTCGTAGAAGGCGTCGTAGGTGGGAAGGTTGGCGCCGCCGGGCAGGCCGAATACGACGTCCACGCCCTCAGCCTTGAGGCATTCCATCAGGGCGTCGACTGCGCGCATTTGATCCTTCCCTTCCGTCCGGTTTCGGGGTTGCACAACGCGACGCGCGGTCGCGCGTCGAGCACCCCAGTCTAACCGGCGAAAATCAGGCTGGCCTGCCGCGCATCTGCTCCTGCGACGCGATCGCGACATCGGGGAACGCGAGCTCGGCCCCGCACCGCACACAGACGGCGTCGTGGAGCTTGATCACCTTGCCGCACTCCGGGCACTGCCGGCGCAGTTCCTTGCTGTCGTAGCGATACAGGACGGCTGTCGCAAGCCCGAGGAACGGGATCGAGAACGAGACCAGAAACCAGATGAAGAATGAGCTGCCCTTCATCCTGCCGATGATCCCGCCGGCCAGGCCGAAGAAGAACAGGATGACGAGCAGGCCTAAACCCTGCATCGGCGTCAGAGGAGCGTGTTGACCGCCCAGAGCACGCCGACGATCGCAGCGACCACGACGGCGATCCAGAACACCGCCACGACCAGCCCGATGACGAAGTGAATCGCCAGTGCGGCGATGGCGACCAGGATCAGCCCCGCCGCCGCCTTTTTCAGGATCGGCGGGCGCGAGCGCGATGCTTCAAGCTCAGATTTCATGCAATAAGCGTAGCGCGCCAAGCTGTCGGCTCGAGCGGACTGTGCTCGAGCCCGGCCGCGCTCAGACCGGCAGGCGACGGAGCGCCGACGGGCGCGCCTTCGGCGTGAGCGCGCGCCCGTCGAGGCGCAGGCGGGCGAGGCGGTAGCGCCGCACGGGCGCCACCTCGCTCCGTGCCCGTCCGGTACGAGATTCAGCGACCAGCAGGACCTTCGAGGGTGTGAGCGGGTTGGTCATGGTGAGCATGATCGCCTGCCGCCACCGGCGCCGCATTGGCCCTACGTACAAGGTCGTGCGGCGCTGATGCGCCGCACGGAGGGGGCGCTCCCGGCTCGGATGGTCGCGAGGCGACGATCCGGCCGACGACCAGCGAGCTCAGGACCCCGCGTTGACCCGCTCGCGGATCATCCGCGTGACCTCGCCTCCATCGGCCCGCCCCTTGGTCTCGCGCATCACGAAGCCGACCAGCGGCCCGATCGCCTTCATGTTCCCGGACCGGACCTGCTCCGCCGCCTCCGGGTCCGCCGCGATCGCCGAGTCGACCAGCTCGCGCAGCTGGTCACCGTCGTCGCCGCTGATCGCCTGCAGCCCTTCGCGAGCGACGATCTCCCGCGGATCGCCGCCCTCGGACACGAGCCTGGTCAGAACGTCGCGGCCGGCATCACCGCTGATCTCCTTGGCCGCGACCATCACCGCCAGCGTGGCGAGCGCTCCCGGGTCCACGCGGCTGTCGGCCGGATCGGGGTCGGAGACGTGGCTGTCGGCCCTGCGCAACAGCGTGACCAGCTGCGGGATCCAGTTTGAGACCGCCACCGCCTGACCGCGGCCTCCGTCGGCCGATGCGAGCGCGCGCTCATAGTAGTCGGCGAGCTCGCGGCGGAACGCGAGCTCGTGGGCGCGCTCGGCATCGAGGCCGAGCTCGCGCTCGAATCGCTCCGCGCGCGCGGCCGGTAGCTCGGGGAGGCGCGCGCCGATCGCGTCGCGCATCTCGTCGCTGACGGCGAGCGGAACCAGATCGGGCTCGGGGAAGTAGCGGTAGTCGTGTGCCTCCTCCTTGGAGCGCAGCGACGTGAGGCGGTCCGCGGCGGGGTCGTAATGCAGCGTCTCCTGGACGACCTCGCCGCCTGCGTCCAGCAACCCGATCTGCCGCTCGAGCTCCGCGCGCACGCCGCGCTCGAGGAACCGGAACGAGTTCATGTTCTTGAGCTCGGTCTTAGTCCCCAGCTCCGAGGACCCGGCCGGTCTGACCGAGACGTTGGCGTCGGCGCGCAGCGAGCCTTCGTCCATGTTGACGTCGGAGACGTCGAGCTGGCGCAGCGTCGTGCGCAGCAGGGTCAGCCACTCGCGGGCCTGTTCGGGCGAACGGAGATCGGGCTCGGTGACGATCTCGACCAGCGGCGTCCCGCAGCGGTTGAAATCGACGACGCTGCGATCGGCGCCGTGGATGCGCCCGCTCTCCCCCACGTGCACGAGCTTGGCCGCGTCCTCTTCGAGGTGCACGCGGTGGATACGGACGTCACCGAGGCTGCCGCCAACGCACAGAGGTACGTCGTACTGCGAGATCTGGTAGCCCTTCGGGCTGTCCGGATAGAAGTAGTTCTTGCGGTGAAACAGCGACCGCGGCGCGATCTCGGACCCGAGCGCGAGACCGATCATGATCCCGAACTCGACCGCCCGCGCGTTGAGCACTGGCAGCGCGCCCGGCAGGCCGAGGCACACCGGGCAGGTGTGAATGTTGGGCGGATCGCCGAACGACAGCTCGCACCCGCAGAACATCTTCGTGACGGTCTTGAGCTGGACGTGAATCTCGAGCCCGATCACCGGCTCCCAGCTGCCGTTGGCGGCGCTCATGACCGGGCCCCGCTCCCGTCAAAACCGATCGCGAGCTCGAGCGCATGGCCGGCCTCGAGCAGCCGCGGCTCGCTGAACGCGGGACCGGCGAGCTGGAATCCGACCGGCAGTCCGTCACTGAGCCCCGACGGGATCGAGATCGCCGCGATCCCCGCCAGCGACATGGGCACCGTGCAGAAATCGTTCATATACATCCCGAGCGGGTCATCGGTCTTGGCTCCGAGCTCGAACGCGGTCCAGGGACTGGTCGGGGTGACGATGAAATCGAACTCGGCAAACGCGGTCGCGAAGTCCTCGGCGATCTTCGTCCGGACCTTCTGCGCGGTCCCGTAGTAGGCGTCGTAGTAGCCACTCGACAGCGCGTAGGTTCCGAGCATTACGCGGCGCTTGACCTCGGCGCCGAAGCCGACCGCGCGAGTGCGGCTGTACATCGTCTCGAGATCGGCGTCCCCGTCGACGCGCAGCCCGTAGCGGACTCCGTCATAGCGCGCCAGGTTGGCGGACGCCTCCGCCGGTGCGATCAGGTAGTAGGCCGACAGAGCGTGCGGCGCGTGCGGTAGCCGGCAGGGCTCGACGGTTGCCCCGAGCCCTTCGGCGAGCGCGATCGTCGCCTCGAAGCTCTCCCGCACGCCGAGCTCGATCCCGGCGCCGCCGAGCAGATCCTCGGGGACTCCGAGCCTGATCCCGCGCAGATCCTCGGCGCGTGGCAGCCCGATCGACCCCGGATACTCGAGCGACGTCGAGTCGAGCGGGTCGTGACCGACCATCTGCGAGAGCAGCAGCGCGGCGTCGGTGACGTTGCGGGTCAGCGGTCCCGCCTGGTCGAGCGAGGACGCGAACGCGATCATCCCGTAGCGCGAGCATGCGCCGTAGGTCGGCTTGACGCCGACGATCCCGCACAGCGAGGCCGGCTGACGGATCGAGCCGCCCGTGTCGGTGCCGATCGCCCACGGCGCGAGCCCGGCGGCGACTGCCGCGGCGCTGCCGCCCGACGAGCCACCCGGGACGCGGCCGCGATCCCAGGGGTTCAGTACCGGCCCGAAGGCGGAGTTCTCGGTTGACGAACCCATCGCGAACTCGTCCTGGTTGGTCTTGCCCAGCAGCGGCGCTCCGGCGGCGGTCAGCTTGTCGACCACGGTCGCGGTGTACGGCGGGCGGTATCCCTCGAGGATCCGCGATCCGGCCTGGCTCGGCACGCCCTCGGTGCAGAACAGGTCCTTGACGGCGAGCGGGACTCCGCCGAGTGGCGCCTGCCCAACCGGTGACGCCTGGGGTGGGCGGTCGGCGATCCACGTGAACGCGTTGAGCTCGTCCGCCACCGCGCGCTCGCGGTAGGCCTCAAACAGCTCGGCGGGGTCGATCTCCCGCGCACGCACCTTCGCGGCCGCGTCGGCCGCGGTCAGCTCGACCAGCTCGGTCATTGCGCCGATGCGCCCGGACTCGGAACGCCGAAGCCGCCGTCGACCGGCTCGGGGGCGGCCGCCAGCACCGCCTCGCGCGGCAGGCACGGGATCGCCACGTCCTCGCGCAGGACGCTCGTGATGTCGACCACATGTGACGTGGGCGGCACATCATCGAGCTCGAGCTCACGGATCCGATCGACGTGGTCGAGCACCTTCGAGAGCTCAGCCGCCATCCGCTCGACCTCGTCCTCGTCGAGTTCGAGCTTCGCCAGGCGGGCGACGTGGAGGACCTGAGCGCGGTCGAGCATCGACTCCATTCTAGGAGTGCGGGCAGGGCCCGGTCGGCCGCCAGTCAGCCCAGTTCGTCGAGGCTGACCGTCTCGATCGCCCCGTTGCGGACCGGGTCGGGCTTGTCCTCCTCGCGCAGCGAGCGATACCCGCCGTAGGTCAGTAGCAGCCCGCTCGCGAGCGCGACGTATGAGGCCGCGGTCTGGTTATAGAGGGTGCCCGACACCGGCGACGAGATCAGGATGCGGTAGATCATCCACAGCGATGTGAGTCCGCCGAGCACCCAGACGAACACGCTGAAGCTGACCGGCAGCGCGGGGGCCCTGCGCGTGCCCTGGAGGAACACCAGCGCGAACGACACCGCAACCGTGACCAGCATCAGCCAGCGCAGCCCGGTGACGCTGTGAAAGCCGTTGAGCGAACCCAGTCCGGCTACCCGCGGGTCATACCAGGCCGGAACGAACAGCAACACCAGCAGCACCACAGCCCCGATTGCGACGATCCACTCGCCGCTGCGCAGTCGTGACGGTTCAACCCGCACGCGCGAGCGGCCTCATGTCCGGTCGCGGCCGATCAAAAGCGACGGGAGCCGCCGACCGTCTCGACCTTGTGTGCGTGGTAGGCGAGGTACACCAACGCCACGGTCAAAACGACCGCGAGCCAGAACCCCCAGCCGAACAGATCGAAATGGATGTGAAGCAGAAATTTCAGCGCGACGAAGAACGCCGTTATGTAAGCCAGGACCAAGCGCGTCTGGGCACGGCTGCCGTTGAACGACGGCACCTGCGTCTGCGGTGACACACGTTCGAGCCCAAGGTCGACGAGCAGCGCGATCGACGCCAGCAGCGCCAGCACGCCGCACCAGCCGTCGGGCGAGGAAGTGGCGGTGGCTGTGACCGTGAACGGCGGGACCGTGACGCTGAACCACGGCAGGAACAGCAGCGTGATGATCAACGCCACCGTGACTCCACCGAGGATCCAGTCGTCGCGCGAGAGATTGTCAGTGTTCACTTCGTCCTCCCCAGTAGGTCACCGATCGTCGGTCGGCTGGTGCCGCCCGACCTCGGCACCGCCACTACTCGGGCGGACCGTCGAAGCAATCTACCGCGCGGGGCCCTCGGACTCCAACCTTTTCCGCCGTCTCGGACGCAGCGACAGCGCTTTTGTGTGTGATCGTTGCTCACGGATCGATTCAAACCCGCCGAGTGCGATGCCGAAGGCGCACGCGAGGCCGAGCATCGCGCCGAGCTTCTGATCGATCACCATGGTCGATTGGGGCAGCACGATCAGCACGCGGTAGAGCAGCAGCAGGGACGTCAGCGCGCCGAGCGCGAAGATCAGGAGGCTGGTATCGGTGCGGCTCCCGTGCGAGCGCTGGGATGCGTGCAGGACCACCGATCCGAGCGCCGCGATGATCGTGACCAGCATCGCCCAGCGGACGATCGTCAGGCCGTTCCACGCATTCTCGGCGGTCGAGATCGCGGGTCTGGCGGCCGACGGATCCGGGACGCCCGCGACCCCGTACCACTTGGTTGCGAACATCACGACGAGTAGGCCGAGGGCGCTGACGGCGCTGGTCAACTCGCCGCGGTAGATCCGCGGGCGGCGTGCCGGGACCGCGTCGAGCGCCGGCTGATCAGGTGCGCCGTCGGTCTCGGTCGTGGCGGCCATCAGCGTCCACGGTAGTCGATCGTGGCGGTCACGCCGACGCCCGGTCAGCGCTTCGAGATCGGCGCCAGATCGGCGACCAGTTTGCGCTCGGAGCGGTCGGTGCTGAAACGGATCACGACGATCCCGCCAGGCTCGACCCCGGTCACGACGCCCTCCCCGAACGAGGCGTGGACGACGTCGTCGCCGAGCCGGAAGGCGGCTGGTGGCGGCGCGTCGGGGACGTGCATCGGCGCGTCGCTCTGCGCGCCCCATGACGTCGCACGAGCACGGATCGCGCCAAACCCGCGGGGTGCCTGGCTTTCGCGGTCGGTGAGGTCGGCCGGAATCTCTGACACGAAGCGGCTCGCGGCGCCGAAGCTGCGCGCGCCGAACACGGTCCGCGTGCGCGCGGACGTCAGATACAGGTCACGCTCGGCCCGGGTGATGCCGACGTAACAGAGCCGCCGCTCCTCCTCGAGCCCGCCCTCATCGAGCGCCCGGGAGTGAGGAAAGACGCCCTCCTCACAGCCGATCATGAACACGATCGGATACTCCAGGCCTTTGGCGTTGTGCAGCGTCATCAACGTCACCAGCCCCTCGTCGTCGGTCCGCGTGTCGGCGTCGGCGATCAGCGCGATCTGCTGCAGGAACTCCTCCAGCGATCCCTGCTCACCGGCGGCTGCGTCGTACTCGACGGCGACGTTGACGAGCTCCTCGAGGTTCTCGATCCTTCCCTGCGCCTCGATCGTCCGCTCGGCCTCGAGCGCCTCGAGGTAGCCGGTCTCGCGCAGCGTCTCGTTGAGCAGCTCCGAGACCGGCGCGCGCGACTCAAATCGCTCGCGCAGCACCTCCATCGTGCCCATGAACCGGCGGATCGCCTTGATCGCCGCCGCCCCGAGCCCGGGAACCTCCTCGGGCGCCACCGCCAGCTCCCAGACGGTCTCGCCGGTCGTGTTGGCGTGGGCCAGCACGCGCGAGATCGAGGTCGAGCCGATCCCCCGCCTGGGGGAATTCACGATCCGCGTGAACGAGCCGACGTCCTGCGGGTTGACGAGCACGGTCAGGTAGGCGATTGCGTCCTTGATCTCGGCGCGGTCATAGAACTTCGTGCCGCCGATCACCTGGTAACCGATCTCGGCCCGCACGAGCGTGTCCTCGAGCACGCGCGACTGGGCGTTGGTCCGGTAGAAGACGGCGATCTCCGCCCGCGACGTGCCCTCGTCGACAAGTCGCTGGATCTCCCCGGTCACGTACCGCGCCTCCGCGTGCTCGTCATCGAGCTCGCGCACCTTGATCGGATCGCCCTGGCCCAAGTCCGTCCACAGCGATTTCGGCTTCTGCCCGCGGTTGTTGCGGATCACCGCGTTCGCCGCATCGAGGATCGTCTGCGTCGACCGGTAGTTCTGCTCGAGCTTGACCACATGCGCGTCGGGAAACGCGTCCTCGAAATTCAGGATATTGGTGATATCGGCTCCCCGAAAGCCGTAGATGGACTGAGCGTCGTCGCCGACCACCATCAGGTTGCGGTGCTCGCCGGCGAGCAGCTGCAGCCAGCGGTACTGGACGTGATTGGTGTCCTGGTACTCGTCCACGAGCACGTGGCGGAACCCGTTGGCGTAGCGCTCGCGGACCTCGGGGAACAGCTCGAGCACGTTGACGGCGCGAACGAGCAGGTCGTCGAAGTCCATCGCGTTCATCCGGTGCAGCTCGCGCTCATAGGAGCGGTAGACGTCGGCGACGGTCTGCTCGAAGAACGAGCCGACCATCTGCGCGTAGGCGTCGGCATCGCGAAGCTTGTTCTTGGCGTCCGAGATCTGCGCCTGGACCGACGCCGGGGTGAAACGCTTGGGATCGATCCCGTGCTCGTCGAGGCAGCGCTTGACCAGCCGGCGCGAGTCCGCGCTGTCGTAGATCGAGAACTGCCGCGTGTAGCCGAGACGGGGGGCCTCGGCGCGCAGCATCCGGGCGCAGGCGGCATGGAACGTCATCACCCACATTGCGCGGACGCGGCCGCCGACCAGCAGGCCGGCGCGATCGCGCATCTCCCCCGCCGCCTTGTTGGTGAACGTGATCGCGAGGATCTCGTTTGGCTGCGCGGCACCGACGGCGATCAGATACGCGATCCGGTGCGTGAGCACGCGCGTCTTGCCCGAGCCGGCGCCGGCGAGGATCAGCAGCGGCCCGTCCCCGTAGGTGACCGCTTCGCGCTGCGGGTCATTGAGCCCCGCGAGAAGTGACTCGAGATCGGCTGTCTGCTCGGCCATCGGACAGCTCACGTTAGCGGCCGCTGCGGCGCGCTCGCGCGGCCGGCCGGGCGCATTCTCCGAGCGCGTGACCGTCATCCTTAAGCCCGTGGACGAGCTCCGGCGTGTGTGCGCGATCGTGGCCGAACGCGCTTGCAGCGTGCGGACGCAGCCCGATGCGATCGCGCCCTACGCGGATGCGCTGCCGCTGGACACCGAGCCGCCCGACGGGCAAACGCCGCGCCTGCCCGACCGCGAACAGCGCGCGGCGTTCTGGCTCCAGCTCGACGCGATCAACTTCGGCTCGGGCTGGTTTCCGACGCTGAGCAAGCGCGACGGCCTGTCCGGCTACGGCACGATCGCGGCCGCCCTACAGGACCGCGCGGATCGACCGGGGCCATGGAGCGCCGCGCAGCTGACCGAGCTCGATGCCCCCACCGTGGCGGGCGTACTCGGCCAGCCCGCCGACCACGAGCTGATGGTGCTCTACGCCCGCTCGCTCGTGCAGCTCGGCGAACGGGTGTTGGCCGAGCACCGGGGCTCGTTCGCCGCCGTCGCCGACGCCGCCGGCGGCTCGGCCGTCGCGCTCGCGCAGCGGCTCGCGGCGTGGCCGTGCTTCGCCGACAGCTCCCGCTACGACGAGCTCGAGATCCCGTTTCTCAAACGCGCTCAGATCGCGGCGGCTGACCTGCACCGAGCGGCGGTCACCGAGTTCGATGACCTGGCCGGGCTGACGATGTTCGCCGACAACCTCGTTGCACACGTGCTGCGTCTCGACGGGGTCCTCAGCTTCGATCCCGAGCTCGTCGCGCGGATCGACCGCGGCGAGCTGATCGAGCATGGGTCGCGCGAGGAGGTCGAGATCCGCGCCTGCGCCCTGCACGCCGTCGAGTTGATCGTGGCCGCCCGCCCGGGCGTCACCGCCGCCGACGTGGACCAGCTGCTGTGGCTGCGCGGCGCCGCAGCGCGCTACAAGGCATCGCCGCGCCACCGGTCACGCTGCACGGCCTACTGACGGCAGGCGAACCGCGGTGACCCGGACCCGCGGGGTTACTCGGCGGCGATCTCGGACGCCTCGATCCGTATCCGCGCGATCGCCTCGGCGCCCTCGTTGCCGACCAGCAGCTCCGGACGCATGGTGCCGCTCGCGAAGATGTCGATCGCCGGGAAGCGCCCGACGCTCGTGAGCTCGTGGTCGAGCGCGATCACGGTCGTCTCGCCCCCGAACGGAGCCGATGCCGTGGCGATCACCGTGAGCGAGCCCCCATCGGTGATGTCACGGGCCGAGGCGAGCGCCTTGCGCGCCATCTGCGGGCTGCACCCGTCGAGCGAATCGATCAGTACGACGGCGTCGGAACCGCGGGCGGCGAGCCGCCTGGCCTGATCGATGACCGGTTCGATGACGCCGTTCTGAGCGTCTTCGGAGGCGGCGAAGCTGAGCGCCGCGGCCGGCGGGAGCTTCGCCTGGCCCCACTCGGCGATCTCCTCGGGCCGGACGCCGGCGAGCACGACCTGGACCGACAACCCGTCACGCTCGGCGAGCGCGTCGGCCAGCTGCCTGAGCGTGTGTGACTTGCCCGACCGTGCGGCGCCGACGATCGTCACGCGCGATCCCTTGCCGAACGGCGTCAACCAGTCGATCGCCTCCAGCGTGGCGTCGCCAGACCCGATCGTCAGCTGCGCGTTCGGGAACTGGGCCGGCAGATCGTCGAAGCGGACGCTGTCGGCCAGCTCCGACGCGGGCCGGTCGTTGATCGTCTCGATCCGGATCAGCGACGCAAACCGCTCCGAGCGGCGGGGCGCCCGTTTGGGCCCGGTGATCTGGTCTCCGGACACGAGCTCGCACCGCTTCACCTGAGCGGCGGAGATGTACACGTCGTCGTCGGACGGGTTCGGCGGCTGCACGCGGACGAAGCCCGATCCGTTGGGGAGCAGCTCCACCACACCCGCGACGAGCTCATCTTCGTCCGAGGCTCGATCGTCGTCCTCGCGCTCGTCGTCGTCCTTGGTGGGCCCGGCAGGCCCCGCTTCGGGCGCCTCCTCCTCGGCTGCCGACTCAGCTGCCGGCTCATCCTCCTGGCCGCGGGCGCTCGAGCGTCCCCGGCCGCCGCGCCGGCCGCGCCGGCGCCGACTCGCCGCGCGATCCTCGTCTGTCGCGCGATCGTCCTCTGTCGCACGATCCTCCTCTGTCGCACGATCCTCCTCTTCCTCCTCGGCGAGCAGCTCGTCGTCGCTGGGGGCCGGGCGCTCGGCGCCCTCCTGCTTGTCGAGGATTGCGTCGATCAGCGCCGCCCGGCGCAGACGGCGATAGCCGTCGATCGAAAGCTCGGACGCGATCGCGTGCAGATCGGCGAGTGGGCTTGCTTCGAGCGCGCTGCGGTCAAGTACTGACATCGGGACTCCTTTGCGTCATCGGTGGGCTCCGGTCGCGTTGGGCCAGCGACCGGCGATTGGAGTGGTGAATCTACCGCGTCGCCCGGTCGGCCGGGTCTTCGTCGTGCTGGCGCTGCTGCGCCCAGCGCAGCTCGTCGGAGAGCCGCAGCTCAGACTCGATCTCGGATGCGCCGTTCAGCACCGCACGGACGGCGAGGTAATCGGCCGCCGCCGCGACGTCGTGTACCCGCAGCATGTGGGCGCCCGCCTCGACCCCATACTCGATCGCGGCCAGCGTGCCGGCGAGCCGGTCACGCGGAGCGCGGCCGGTGATCGCGCCGACGAAGTCCTTGCGCGAGACGGCCAGCAGCAGCGGCCGCTCGAACTCGTGCAGGTCCCGGAGCGCGCGCAGTACCTCGACGGTCTGGGCCGGCGTCTTGGCGAAGTCCGGGCCTGGGTCGAGCATCAGTTGCTCGATCGCGACGCCCCTGTCGGTGGCGAGCTCGATCCGCTCGGCGAGAAAGCCAACCACGTCAGCGGCGATCCGGCCGTCGAAGGACGGGTCCAGCAGCTTCTGCTTGGGCGCCGCGCGCGTGTGCATCAACACCAGCCCGGCGCCGCTCTGCGCGCACACGTCGGCCAGCTCCGGATCCCGCAGGCCGCTCACGTCGTTGACGATGCTCGCGCCGGCCGCGATCGCCGCGGCAGCCACCGCGGGTTTGTAGGTGTCGACCGAGACGAGGGCGCCGAGCTCGCCGGTGATCCGCTCGATCAGCTCGCAGACCCGGTCGATCTCCTCCTCGGGCGCCACCGCGGGGCGGTTGGTGACCCCCGACTCGCCGCCGACGTCAATCAGGCGTGCGCCGTCCCGCAACAGCGAGCGAGCCAGCGCAAGCCGGTCGTCGAGCGTCTGGTGGCGCCCGGCATCGGAGAACGAGTCGGGTGTGGCGTTGACGATCCCCATCAGCCACGGCTCACCGCCGAGCTCGAGCTCGCCGGCCGAGGTCGCGAGCACGCGCCGCGGAATGCTCACGTCGCCGTCGACGGGGACGGTGCGGGCGGGTGCCAGCCGCGGTAGCAGACCGACCCTTCGAGCATCGCGCCGTGGGCGCGCCGGCAGCCGGCGCAGTGCCCGAGATGATCGATGAACCAGTCGTCATCGGCACTCGGCACCGGCTCGCGGTCCTGGCGTAGCGTGGCCGTCCGGAGCATCCGCTCGCGCTCGGGGCAGTCATGGCCATCGAGCGGCGCGCTGCGGAGCTCCGCGCGCAGGCGCAGGCGTGAGCGTGCGAGCAGCGGCGCAACGGCGGCCGGCTCGATTCCGATCACCGAGCCGACCTGCTCGTGTGTCAGCCCCAGCAGCTCGCGCAGTGCGAGCGCCTCGCGCTGGCGCTGGGGCAGGCGTGCGCTCGCCGCGGCGAGCTCGCGGGCGACCGCCGCGGACAATCCGCCGTCCGTGCCCGGGGCTGCGCGGTCGAGCACCACCCCGCCGCCGAGCCGCTCGCGACAGGCCCGGATCGCAAATCCAAGCTGGTCGACGAGATCGTCGCCGGCGGCGTCACGCGCCGCGCTCGCTACTTCGGCACCGGCGTCGCGGTCGCCGAGCATCCGCGCACAGAACTCGTTCAGCTCGTCCATCGGACGCTGAGCTTAACCATCAGCCACCACCAGCCCCTCCGCCCGGGCCTCCTCGACGAACGACTGGACTTCCCGCGCGATCCGTTGGTCGTCCCAGCCGAGCTCGGGCGCCATCGCGCGCGCCACGCGCGTCGCCGCCGAGCGATCGGCCGCGCACAGGTCGCGGGCCGCCAGCAGCCCGAGGCGCGTCCGGCGCAGCAGCACGTCGCCCACTGTCCGCGCCTGCTCGTTGCGCGCCGCGAACGGAGCCTCGGCGAGGAGGTCCGGAAGTCCCGGGACGATCTCCTGCGCAAGTTCGCCACGGCTCGCCGCCAGGTCGAGCACCCGCTCGGCGACGTAGCCGTAGCGGCCGGCGAGGCGCTGGTAGGAAGCGTCGGTGACGCCCTCGACGCGGTGCAGCTCGGATGGATCGATCGGAGCTCCGAGCGGTATCTCCTGCGTCCGGCACGGGGCCTGACGACCGTCGCGCTCGACGATCCGGTCGACGGCCAGCTTGGCCATCCGGCGCCAGGTCGTGAGCTTGCCGCCGGTGATCGTGATCATCCCGCTCGAAGTCTCATACAGCTCGGCCTTGCGCGAGATGTCGACCGACTTGCGGTTGTCTCCACTCGAGATCAGCGGTCGCACGCCCGCGTAGGCTCCTTCGACGTCACCATGACCCAGGTCGACGCCGAAGAACTCGTTGACCGCGCGCAACAGGTAATCGACGTCCTCGATCGACGGCTGAACGTGCGCGATGTCGCCGTCGTAGTTGTTGTCGGTCGTGCCGATCAGGCTGCGTCCAAGCCAGGGCAGCGCGAAGATCGAGCGTCCGCCCCCGGCCGGCACGATCGCACCCGCGATCAGCGGCAGATTGTGGCCGGAGAGCGTGACGTGGGTTCCGCGGCTGGGGGCGATCTTCGGCACCTCGGCCTCCGAGTAGAGCTCCTCGGGGCGGATCCGGTCAGCCCATACGCCGGTCGCGTTGACGACGTTGTCGGCGCGGACCACGAACGTCGAGCCGGTCTCTCGATCGGTGACCAGGACCCCGGCGTCGGCCTCGCCGTCGCGCGTCAACTCGGTCACCTGCAGGCGGTTGGCACAGATCGCCCCGAAGCGCTCGGCCTCGGCGAGCACGGTCAGGACCAGCCGTGCGTCGTCGGTCTGGCAGTCGTAGAACAGATACCCGCCGGTCGGTCCGCGCGGCGCCAGCGCCGGCAGCAGCTCGATCACCTCTTCGCCCGACAGGACGCGGTGGCGCGCCGGACTCCAGTCAGCCTCGCCGTCCTCGGACGGGCCCCGCCGCGACCGGCGGCCGCGCAACGGCGGTGCCGCCATCACGTCGTACATGTTGAGGCCGATCCCCGTCAGCCTGTCCGGCCGGGCGCCGTCGAAGGCCGGCACCACCATCTGAAGCGGACGCACGAGGTGCGGCGCCAGCTTGACCATCAGCTGGCGCTCGAGCAGCGCCTCGCGGACGAGCCCGAGGTCGAAGCTCTGCAGGTACCGCAGACCACCATGGACGAGCTTCGACGAACGACTGCTGGTGCCCGACGCGAAGTCGGCCTGCTCCACGAGGGCGACGCTGTAACCGCGCGAGGACGCATCGAGTGCGACCCCGGCGCCGGTGATGCCACCGCCGATCACGACGATGTCGAACTGCTCGGAGGCGAGCGTCTCGAGCGCGCGGTGCCGGTTCAGCATCGCGGCTCACGATAGCCGCAGCTGCACCGGCGCCCTGACCGTCGCGCGCCCCGCGGGCGAGGCTCAGCCGGCGGCCGACACGCTACTGCTCGGGCTGGTAACCGGGGTCGGCCACGCCGGCCTTCCGGCGCTCATCGACCAGTGCCTTGATCCGATCGACCGTCCCGTGCGACATCCGCCGCACCTCCCAGTGCGTGAGCTTGATCAGCCGCATCGGCGAGCTTGCGATCACATCGGCGCTGCGCGGCTCGTGCTCGAGCAGTCCCATCTCGCCGATCAGGTCACCCGCCTTCAGGGACGCGATCTTGTGCCCGCCCTTGATCACGTCGGCAGTTCCCTCCTCGATCGCGATCAGCTCGACCGAGTAGTCACCCTCCTTCATCAGGATCTGGCCTTCGGCGGCACTCGTCTCGGTGGCGAACGTCGCCAGCCGGTTCGCTTCCTCGGGCGAAAGATCGGAGAAGATCGGTATCGCGGTCAGGCGGTTGGGATCCATGTCGGCCTCGATTACTGGTTGGCGATGCGACTCTAACTACAGCGCCTGCACTTCGGCAGTGACCTCGCTGACGGATGCCTTCGCATCACCGAACAGCATCGACGTCTTGGGCTCGTAGAACAGCGGATTGTCGATCCCGGCAAACCCAGATGCCATCGAGCGCTTGAGCACGATCACCGAGGCGGACCTGTCGACCTCGAGGATCGGCATCCCGTAGATCGGGCTCCCGGGCTCGTTCTTCGCCGCCGGGTTGGTGACGTCGTTGGCGCCGATCACGAGCGTCACGTCGGTGCGGCTGAACTCGGGGTTGATGTCGTCCATCTCCCTGAGCAGGTCATACGGGACGTCCGCCTCGGCCAGCAGCACGTTCATGTGCCCGGGCATCCGCCCCGCGACCGGATGGATCGCGTACTTGACCTCGACGCCCTTGGCCTCGAGCGCACGCTCGAGTTCGCGGACCGCGTGCTGGGCCTGCGCGACGGCCATCCCGTACCCCGGCGCGATCACCACCAGCCGCGCGTAGGAAAGCTGGATCGCGACGTCCTGCGCCGATGTCGAGCGGACCGTGCCCCCGGCCGCCGCGGCATCGCCGGCCGGCGCGGCGATCTCGCCCCCGAAACCGCCCGCGACGATCGCCGGCACCGAGCGATTCATCGCCTTGGCCATCAGGTTGGTGAGGATCGTGCCCGAGGCGCCGACGATCATCCCGGCGACGATCATCGCCGTGTTGTTGAGCGCGATGCCGGTCGCGGCAGCCGACAGGCCCGTAAACGCGTTCAGCAGCGAGATCACGACCGGCATGTCGGCCCCGCCGATCGGCAGCACCACCATGTTCCCCAGCGCCGCGGCCGCGAGCAGGATCCCGACGATGAACAGGACCTGGGAGTGCGTGCCAGCGGCCAGCACGACCGCCGTGATCACGCAGATCGCGAACAGCACGCCGTTGATCACGGGTTGGGCGGGCAGCTTGATCGGTCGGCCGGGGAGGATCGCCTGGAGCTTGCCGAACGCGATGTTCGAGCCCCAGAACGAGATCGAGCCGACGATCGCGGCGAACAGCGTCGGGATCTCGGCCTTCTCCGCCCACGGACTGCCGCCGCTGAAGAAGTGGTGTCGGTATTCGATCCACGCGATCAGCGCGACGGCGCCGCCGCCGACGCCGTTGAACAGGGCGACCATCTGCGGCATCGCGGTCATGTGCACGCGCAGCGCCGCGGGAAGGCCGATCGCCGTCCCGATCAACAGCCCGACGGCGATCAGCCACGGCGTCGCCGACCCCGACAGGACGTGTGGGGTCAACAGCGTCGCGATCACCGCGATCGCCATTCCGACGGCGGCGATCTTGTTGCCACGGACCGCCGTCCGCGGGCCGGTGAGCCCGCTCATCCCGTAGATGAACAGCGAGAACGCGACGATGTACAGCGCGTCGATGAAGTTCGTGTTCTGCAGGAAGACCGCGGGTGCGATCACCGCTCGTCGCCCCCGCCCTCGGCGTCGTCGTCGTCGCGCGAAGGTGGTAAGTCGGGTTTGCTCTTGAACATCCCGAGCATCCGGTCGGTGACCAGGAAGCCGCCGACGACGTTGATCGTCCCGAACGCGATCGCGATCACCAGCAGCACGTGCTCGAGGACGCCGGTCGCCTCGTGCATCAGCAACAGCCCGCCCAGCAGCACGATCCCGTGGATCGCGTTGGTACCCGACATCAGCGGTGTGTGCAGCGTGTTCGGGACCTTCGAGATCACCTCGAAGCCCACGAACGCGGCCAGCACGAGGATCGCGATCTCGGTGATGGTGCTCAAAGCCGCTCCTCCGCGGTCGCGGCGCCGGCCGTGGCCCTGGCGCCTGCGTGGACAATTTCGCCGCCTCGGGTGATGCAGGCGCCGGCGATCACCTCGTCCTCGAAGTCGAGGCTGATCGCCCCCTCGTCGGAGATCATCAGCCCTAGCAGCGCCTGGATGTTGCGCGCGTACAGCTGCGAGGCGTGCTCGGCCATCGTGCTCGGGACATTCAGCGGCGCGAGGATCTTCACGTCGTGGCGGATCACGTTCTCGCCCGGCACCGACAGCTCACAGTTCCCGCCCGCCTCACCCGCCAGATCGACGATCACCGACCCGGGCTTCATCAGCTTGACGGCATCCTCGGTGACCAGGATCGGCGCCCGGCGGCCCGGGACCAGCGCCGTCGTGATCACCACGTCGACCTTCCCGATCGCCTCGGCCATCAGTTCCTGTTGACGCGCCTGCTGCTCGGCCGTCAGCTCCTTCGCATAGCCGCCGGCGCCCTCGAGGTCGCCGCCGAGGTCGAACTCCAGGAACGTCGCCCCCAGTGACTCGACCTGCTCCTTGACCGCCGCCCGCACGTCAAAGCCCTGGACCACCGCGCCGAGCCGGCGCGCGGTCGCGATCGCCTGCAGGCCCGCGACCCCGGCCCCGAGCACGAGCACCGTCGCGGGCCGGATCGTGCCGGCGGCGGTCATCAGCATCGGGTAGAAGCGGCCGAGCTCCTGCGCGCCGATCAGCGCGGCGCGATAGCCGGAGATGTTCGCTTGCGAGGACAGCGCGTCCATCGATTGCGCGCGGCTGATTCGCGGCACGGCCTCGAGCGCGAAGCTCGTCGCGCCCGTCTGCGCGATCGCCTTCACGCCCTCGCCGTTCGTCAACGGCCCCAGAAACGCGATCAGGGTCGAGTTGGGGCCGAGGTGGGCGGTCTCCTCGGCCGTCGGCGCCGCAACCTTGACGACCACGTCGGTCTCGAGCGTCGCCGCGGCGTCGTCGACGAGCTGCGCGCCGGCCTCCTCGAACGCGCCATCGGGGATCAGCGCACCATCGCCGGCGCCGCGCTGGACCAGTACATCGACGGCGCTTCCGGCGTCTCCGGAGAGGCCGCCTGTGAGCTTTCGCACGACCTCCGGCACCAGCGCCACGCGCCGCTCACCGTCGGCAGTCTCCTTCGGGACACCGATCCTCATGCGGCGGTGCAGGCTATCGATTGCCGCTGGGCCACGGTGCTCAGACGCGTCCGCGCCGGCCCCACCCGAGTCCGATCACAGCGAGCAACAGCGCCGTCGCGACGCCCAGCCCCGCGACCAGCCATGGAATCGCGTCCGAGATCGTGGCCCCGTGCGCACCGGTGGCCGCGGCCGGCGTCGAGGCCGGCGGCGCCGAGGCGGCCGGACTCGAGGCGGGAGCCGACGTCGAGGCCGGCGCGTGCACCGGTGCCAACGGAAGTGGCTTGCCCTCGAGCGCCATCAACGCCTCTCCGGTCACCCAGACGGGCGTCTGCTTGACCCCGCGCGCGTAGCTGATGCTGCCGTTGGCGCCGATCAGCCCCCGCAGGTAGGCCGACGGCGAGATCGCGCCGCGCCGGTGCAGCGAACTCGGACTCACGCCGACGGCCTCGAGCCCCTGGATCGCCCACGCCGTCGACTGGGCATTGGATCCAGCGCCCGGAAACGATTGAAAGCCACCGTCGCGATCCTGCTGTCCGCGGATGTAGGTGACCGCCCGCGAACGTGCCGCGGCCGCCCCCGGGACGCGCGCGCCGGCCAGCGCCTCGAGCGTCGCGCCGGTGTCGTCGACGTCACTGTCGGAGCCCGCCCCGGCGAAGCTGAAGCCGCCGTCGCGATCCTGCTGGCGGACGAGCCAAGCGAGCGTTCGGCGCGTCGGCGGGACGCCCGCGCTGCGCAGCGCGAGCACCGCGAATGAGGTCAGGTTGACCTGGTCCGAGACCGAGCCGTTGCGCCTGATATGACGCTCGAGCGTCGCGACCAGGTCGCGGCCACCGAAGCTGCGGGCCGGAAGTCCAGCCGCCCGGACCACGAGGATCGTGCGCTCGATCGAGCCGATGTCCTGCGTTGACCCGGCCGTGGCCTTGAGGTAGCCGAGCAGTCCGTGCGATCCATGCTCGACTCGTGCCGGGTTTTCCCCGGCCGCTGCGAGCCCGAGCGCAGCCCAGCCCGAGTAGAGCGAGCTCGAGCTCTGACCGGGGCCGGCACCGAAGCCGCCGTCGGCGTTCTGCGCACCGAGCAGATAGTTGACCGGGCCGCCCAGCCCGCTGGCCGCGGTCGCGTTCGCGGGGGCGCGCAGACCGGTCATGAGCCCGACGGCGACCACGATCGCGATCGACGGAGCGACCGCGCTCGTCGGCAGCCACCTGACCTGCAGCCGCCGCGCGAACCGCTGGATCGAGCGCGTCAGCGCCGGCCCGAACGCCAGCGCGAACAGCAGGCAGCCGGCCGCGTGGATCGCGTCGAACCCGAGGCCCTTGCCGACGTAGATGCCCAGCTGTTGCCAGCTGTGGTCGCTGTAGGTGACCCAGTCGCCGACGTCCTGGAAGACCGTGAACGCAAACCCGACGACGAAGCACACGATCGCCAGCGGCCAGCGCCCGATCCACGGCTGGGCCGACAGGGCCGCGTCCGGCGTGGACCCCGGGCGCCACCGCAGGCGCGCCCGGACGCGCGGCGAGGTGACCCACGCGAGCGCCGCCCCGACCACCCCGGTCGCGCCCCAGGCGGCCATCTGCCATGGAGTCCACGGACCCTGACCGAAGAAGAAGTTCGACGCCAGCCCCGCGATCGCGCCGACCGCAAAGCCCGGGCCGCCGCCCAGCGCATACCCGGAGATCAGGACGATGTCGGTCGTCGGCTTGACGTTCGGGACGGCCGCGAACGCGATCCTTCCGAGCGCGGCAAACGCCGCCAGCGTCCCGACCAACGCGACGATCCGCGCGTCGGGCCGGACCCGCTCATACCACGCGAAACCACCCGCGAGCGCGATCGCGAGCAGCCCGAAAGCGCCGAGCTGCCAGCTCATGCGATCGCCTCGTCCGCTCGCGCGCGGAGCCCGGCGAGCGCCGCCGCGCCCTCATCGGGGGTCAACAGCCCGCGCCAGCCCGACAGGATCCGCGCGGTCTCGGTCGCGAAGTAGCTGCCGCCCGCGAGCACCTCGCGCGTCGGGCCGTCGGCGATCACGCCGCCGTCGGCGAGCAGCACCACGCGCTCCGCAAAGGCGGCGACGAACTCGGGGTCGTGAGTCGCGACCAGTACCGCCGCATCGAGTGAGCAGAGCAGCCGCGCGAGCAGCGCCTTGCATTCGCGGTCCATACCGCGAGTGGGCTCGTCGAGACACACGGTCGCGGCCTGATCACGACCGTCGCCTAGCACGATCGCCAGCGCCAGCCGCTGGCGCTCCCCGCCCGACAACTCGCGCGGGTGCCGCGCGCCGAACGCCCGCGGGTCCAGACCGACGCGACGCAGCTGCTGATCGGAGGCCTCTTGGCTGACGCGCTCGTGGACGAGGTAGTCGTTGGGGTTCTGGAGCAGCAGCGCGACGCGGCCCTGACGGCGCACGGCCCCCCGGGTCGGCTCCGCCAGACCGGCGGCGTGGCGCAGCAGCGTCGACTTGCCGGCACCGTTGCGTCCCATCAACGCGACCCGCTCGCCGGCCCCGAGTCCGAGCGAGACATCGCGCAGGATCACCGGCCCTGAGCGCAGCTCGTGCCAGACGTCACGGAGCTCGAGCGCGGCGCTGTCCGGCAGCGCGCGCTCGCGCCACCTGAGCGCCCCCGCCAGGCGCGCGCCGCGGCGGCGCGTCTGCTGTGGTGGACCGGAGTCCAAACCGGCCTCGAGCGCCGGTAGAAGCTCGCGCTCGCGTAGCGAGGCACGAGCCCGCTTGACGCCCGGCACCGGCGTGATCCCGAGATCGCCCAGCAACTTCGCGCCGGGCGTTTGCAGCACGGCGGCATCGCGGCCGGCCCAGACGAGAAACTCCTCGGGCCGTCCATCGCAGGCGATCCGTCCGTCGCGCAGCGCGATCACGCGGTCGGCGGCAGCGAGACAGCGCTCGAGACGATGCTCGCTCAGCACGATCGCCGTGTCGAAGTCCTCGTTGAGGCGCCGCAGCAGGCCGATCAGCTCGTCGCCGGCGACCGGGTCCAGCTGCGAGGTCGGCTCGTCGAGCACCACCAGTTCCGGGCGGCCCGCGAGCGCGGCGCCGAGCGCGACCCGCTGGAGCTCGCCGCCCGAGAGCTCGTCGGTGGCGCGGTCGAGCAGATGGGCGATCCCGAGGGCCAGCGCGACCTCCTCGACCGCCCGCGCGACGGCAGCCGGCGGCTCGCCCCGGTTCTCGAGCACGAACGAGAGCTCGGCCCGCACGGTCGTCATCACGACCTGTGTCTCGGGGTCCTGGAACAACGTTCCGACGACGGCCGACAGCTCGCCCGGACCGTGCTCGCGCGTCTCGCGTCCGGCGACGGTGACGGTCCCGGCGAACGCGCCGCCGTGAAAATGCGGAACCAGACCGCTGGCGGCGCGCAACAGCGTCGACTTGCCCGACCCCGACGTGCCCGTCACCACCACCAGCTGCCCGTGCGGGACCTCGAGCGTCACGTCAACGAGTGCCGGCACGGCGGCTCCCGGGTAGCTGTAGGTGACGCGATCGAACTCGAGCACGTTCATCGGGCGATCCCCCGGCGGTCGGCGAACGGCAGCAGGGCGCACAGCAGGACCGCGGCCGCGATCCCGAGGACGCCCGCGTCGGCGGGCGAGTGCAGCGCCGGATAGGCCTCAAACGGAGCCAGACCGCCGACCCGCGCGCCGATCGCGATCGTGACCAGCGCAATCGCCGCGGTCACGAAGTGCAGGTCGTGGCGGGAGAAGGGGCGGCGCGCACCCCGGGGCCGGCGCGCACACGCGAAGCCGCGAACCTCGAGCGCGGCAGCGACGTCGAGCGCTCGATCGAGCACGCCGCCGCTGGCGGCGCGGATCAGCGTCAGCCGCGATGGCGGTCGCCCCGGCCGGCAGCGCTGCGCATCGGCTAACCGGTGCGAGTCACGGAGCAGGACCGGGACCATGCGCGTCGCCAGAGTCGCCGTCAGGGCCGAGCGAAACGACACCCGACGGAACAGCCGCAGCACCTCGTCGGGGTCAATCGCCGCCGTGTAGAGCGCCCCGCACGTGATCAGGGTCAACGCTCGCAGACCGAGAATCGCGCCGTACACGGTCGCCTCCAGGGTCACGTCGGTCTGCCCGAGGACGGGTAGATTCCCGAACCGCACGATCACGGTCAGCCCGTCGCGCACGACGAGCGCGTTGATCACGATGATCGCGGCCACCAGCGGCAGCGAGAGGAGCGCCGCGCGGCCGACTTCCCTGCCGACGCCGGCGCCGAGCGCCGCCCCCATCACCGCGAGCGCCACCGCCCCGAGGACGACCGGGTTCGAGAACAGCAGTGCCGCCAGACCGAGCGCCAGGCAGTATGCGCATCCGGCACCAGCGCGCGCCGCGTGCAGCGGGCTCGGGCGGCGGCGGTAGCGCATCAACGAGCTCGCGATCTGGCGATCGCAGCCGTATGACCTCGAGGGTGCACGGTCACTGGCCGCCGTCGAGCGGGACAGGGTATCTCACGCTCCCCTGTACGGCGAGGGCGAAGTGGTCGTGAAGTGCGTCCGCGTTGAACGCCCGCGCCGCGGCATCGACCCCCGCGACGTCGGTTCCGGTCACGAGCCACGTCGGCACCGAGGAGCTGTCCGCGGTGGCCGCCACAAGACCGGCCCCCGCGCCGAGCGTCTGGGCCACGTGGCCGTCGGGGTCGAGCAGTCGGAGCGTGGTGCCGGCCGGGCCGCTGAAGTTCGCGTAGACGCCACTGGCGCCGGGGCCGTGGGCAATCAGCTCGGCTGCCACCTCCGGCGCGAGCTGCTTCCAGGTGCCGACCACGACCCCGAGCGTGTCCGGGCCCGAGCCGGTCCCGATCAGCTGGCTGGCGACCGGGACCCCGGCACCGCTGAGCACGGCCGTGACACGCTTGCACGCCGCGTTGACGTTTGACCCGCACTCGATCGTGGTCGGATAGCGCTTGCCGCCGATCCCGTTCGTGAACGGCTCGGGGAACGATCCGACGACGGCCGGGATCGAGTCCGTCGCGCGCCAGTCGTGCAGGTCCCACCAGATGTGATCGTCGTGGTGAACCGACGTGACGGCGGCCCCGTCGGGAGCCTGGACCCCGTTGACGTAGTAGAACCAGTCACGCTGCGAAGAGCTGCCGGTCTGGCCGTTGATCGATTCGACGAAGCCCCCGCCGTAGCGGGTCTTGACGTCGAAGCGACGCTCGAGCATCCGCATCACGGTCTCCGACCCGGGGACGCTGGCGGCGTCGGCGGCGGCGATATGATGGCCGCCGAAGTCCGACGTCACCGTGACGTGCACGCCCCCGGTCCCGGGCCCCGCCCCGAGGCCGCAACCGGCGGTCGCGACCGCGAGGGCGATCGCGACCGCGGCGATTGCAGCCCCGCGCGTCATTTACTTGGTGATCTTGAACAGGATCGTCTGATGCGGCTTCAGTTTGAGGTGGCAAATGCCCTTGGACGCCGGCTTGCCGTTCACGACCAGCTCCCAGAAGTCCTTGCCCTTCGGCTTGACGCCAAGGATCGAGGTCACGAAGTAGTCCTTCAGCGATCCGTAGTACTTCCCGGTCCACTTGCCGTGCGTCGCGGCGTTCAGCGCCCCGGCCCCACTGTTGCCCGAGCACTTGCCCTTCGAAATACCGCCCTTGGTGATCCAGCCGGTCTGGCCGTGAACGACGGCCGTCTTCAACGTCTTGGACGTCGTCTTGATCTGGACCTTCACTGCCGGTCCGGTACTGGCGGCGAACGCGCCGCCCGCGACCGCCATGGCGATCGTAAGTGCTCCCACGAGAGCGACTACGAGGTTGCGATGCATGAGGGGCCACCCCTTTCCACGAGGGCTTGTCGGCTTGTGGTCGGAGGCTGGTCTCCTGGCTTACGGGCCTATCAGTCACGCCTTCCCGGCTGGCCCATCGGCCAACCAGTGGCATTCGCTGCGACTGACGTCCCCGATCACAGTGGCGGGTCCGCGCCGGACTTCCACCGGCTTCCCATCTCCACCGACCTTGAACGAGCGGATCGTATCGTGGCGCGCCCAGTCCGGCGCCCGTCCCAAGCCGGGCCCGCCGCGAGCGGCCGAAGCTGGACGTAGACTGAAAATGCGATGACCGTCAACCTGACTCGGATCTACACGCGCCTGGGCGACGGCGGCGAGACGCATCTGGGTGACATGAGCCGGGTGCCGAAGACCGACCCCCGGATCGAGGCCTACGGCACCGTCGACGAGCTCAACTCGCAGCTCGGCGTCGCGCTCGCGATCGACGGGCTCGACCCGCAGCACGGCGCCTGGATCCGCCACATCCAGAACGACCTGTTCGACGTCGGCGCCGACATCGCCGCGCCGGAGGATTCCAAGCAGCCGGATGACTCGCGCGCGCGCGGCAAGCGCGAGCGTTTGCGCGTGCTCGCCGAGCAGACGGCCTGGCTCGAGCAGCGCTGTGACGAGGTCAACGCCGACCTGCCGCCGCTGAAGTCGTTCGTGCTCCCGGGCGGCACCCGCGCGGCCGCTCATCTGCACGTGTGCCGGACCGTCTGTCGCCGCGCCGAGCGGCGGGTGATCGCCTGCGGCGACGTGATCAACCCTGAGACGGTCCGATACCTCAACCGACTCTCGGACCTGCTGTTCATCCTCAGCCGCGCCGCCAACCAGGGCGAAGAGCCGCTCTGGGAGCCCGGCCGTTTTCGCTGAGTCGCGCCGCAGGCTCCCCGCGCGTCAGCCGGCAGCCACTCTTGTCGAATTCTGGCGAGCTGCGCGCCGGAATCCGACGAGAGTCACGCCAGTGAGGGTCATCGGTTCGCAGTCAGGTCCGACGTCGGTTCGCCAGTCGGTCAGACGCCGACCTGCGAGCCCATGATCACGGTCCGTTCTCCGGGGAGCCCGAAGTGCTCGATCGGGCTGGCGGCGTTGCGGGCCATCATCACGAACAGCTTCTTGCGCCAGCGGCGCATCCCGCCGGGTCCGTTGGGCGTGATCGTGATGTGAGACAGGAAATATGACGCGTGCTCCAGGTCGAGGTTGCGCTCCAGGAGGCCCTCCTTGCGCGCCTGGCGCAACGCTTCGGGTACGTCCTGGCGGCTGCGGTAACCGCAGCGCATCGTCACGTGCGTGACCTTGAGCAACCCGTGGCCCAGCGTGCAGACAGCGAAGCGGTCGGCCGGATCGATCACCGGGATAGCGACCGTATCGACCGACACGATCACCACCTTCTCGTGGAGCATGTGGGTGTGCTCGGCGAGTCGGCGCAGCGCGAGCGGCGTCGTCGCCTGGCCCGGGTTGAGGAACACGGCGGTGCCGGGGATCCGGGCGATCGGCGGATCGGCACGATGGATCTCCTCGAGGAACTCGGCCAGCGGTCCCTCCTGCTGGGTCCGCTTCTCGGTCACGATCTCGCGACCCTTTCGCCACGTGATCATCACGGTCGCGACCACCAGCCCGACGCCGAGCGGCAGATAGGCGCCATGGCCGATCTTCGACAGGTTCGAGGTGAAGAACGCCACCTCGACGGTCAAGAACAGCGTTCCGAGCGCAGCCAGCCTCCACTTGGGCGTGTGCCAGAGGGCGCGCGCGACGGCGAGGAACAGGATCGTATTGAGAATGAAGGTGCCGGTGACCGCGACGCCATAGATATCCCCGAGCTTGTTTGAGCTCCGGAACACCAGCACTAGCGTCGCGACGCCCGCGCACAGGATCCAGTTGATCACCGGCACGTAGATCTGACCTTCGAGGTTGGAGGTGTGCACGATCCGCAGACGGGGCAGGAAGCCGAGCTGCACTGCCTGCTTGGCGACCGAGAACGAGCCCGTAATCGCTGCCTGCGAGGCGATGATCGTCGCCGCCGTCGCCAGGATCACCATCGGCACCAGGAGGCCGTGGGGCACGAGTTGGAAGAAGGGGTTGAAGTTGGGGCTCGAGACGTTCTTGGGATCCGACAGGATGAACGCCCCCTGGCCGAGGTAGGAGAGCATCACAGCCGGTAGCACGATCGTGAACCAGGTCATCCGGATCGGCGTGGCGCCGAAGTGGCCGCGATCGGCGTATAGCGCTTCGGCGCCGGTGCAGCACAGGACCACGCCTCCGAGCGTCAGCCATGCGTAGACGCCGTGGTCGATCATGAACCGAACGGCCCAACTGGGCGACAGCCCTTGGAGAACGCCGGGATGCTGGACTATCTCCTTGAGCCCCAGGATCCCGATCACGGTGAAGAACAGCAGGATCACCGGGCCGAACAGCCAACCGACGGCGCCGGTCCCGAACCGCTGCAGCACGAACAGGGCCAGCAGGATCACGACCGACAACGGCACGATCAGGTGCGACAGGCTCGTGCTCACCACATTCAGGCCGCCGACCGCCGACAGGACGGAGATCGCCGGGGTGATCATGCCGTCACCGAAGAACAGTCCCGCGCCGAAGATACCCAGCGTTATCAGCAACGCGGCACGCGGTACGCCGAGCCGGCGTATCAGCGCCGTGAGCGCCATGATCCCGCCGTCGCCGCGGTTGTGGGCGCGCATGATGAACCCCGCATACTTGAGCGAGACCTCGATCATCAACGTCCAGAAGATCAACGAGGCGATCCCGTAAACCCCGGCGACGTCCGGCATCGCGGCGTTCCTGTGTGCGGTGAAGATGAACTGCTCGGTATAGAGCGGGCTGGTCCCGATGTCGCCGAACACGACCCCGAGCGCCCCCAAGGCGAGCACGGCCTTTCCGGCATGGGCGACGACGTCGCGGCCCTCGTCGGATGCGGCCTGCAACGCAGCCGATGGGCCCGTCTCCTTGGCGCGCGGGTCCGGGCGTGTCGGCCAGTAGCCGAGCTTGTGACCCGCCTCGTTGAAGCTCTGCTTGGGCCTCGTCGGCGAGGACCCGTTCTCTTTGAGTTCGCCGTTTGCGCTGTCAGCGACTTGCGCGTGTCCCCGCCGCCGCCGCAGTCCTTTCACCGCAGCGCCTCGTCGCGAGCCGCCTCGGGCGCGACGGGGACGCTGGTGTCTGCACGGCCCGACGGCTCGGGGGCGGCGGGGGCACCGTGCTCTCGACGGCCCGCCGGTTCCAGCGCCGCCGCCGCCGCGCGCAGCCGGCTGCCGAGCTCCCCAACCGCGGTGGGCTGATAGAGCGGTCCGGTGCAGTCGATCAGCAGCAAGCCGAGCATCGCAGCACCGGCGGGCGCGATCGGATCCTCGCCTCTCAGCCGCCGCTCGAGGCTCATCAGAACGGTTCGCGCAGCGATCACCTCGGCCCCGTCGGGGCGCGCTGCGGCCGTGAATCCGCGCGGGGCCGGCTCGACGCTGCGCACGACGCGCGCCAGGCCGTCCGCGATCCGCCGCCGGCTGCGGCTCGAGGTGATCCGACACGCCCTGACCGCGAGCGCAGCGTCGCTCTCGGGATCGCAGCCGGCGGCCAGCTGGCGGTCGAGCTCCCAGCCGTGCAGCGAAGCATTCAACGCGGCCCGGACCCGGCCGGCGCGCCGCGAGCGGGAGGGCGAGCGCGGCGCAGCCCACGAAGAGCTGGCGTGATCTAGTGGCGAGACGGCCATGCTCGACGGCGCTCCGCGCCCGGCGGGCTTTCGGTTTCAGATTGGGGGGTCTTGACGGACACCTTCACACCACATGCTGGTGCACGTCTCGTCAAGGCCGCACTAAGAACCGCCCCGTCGGCGTAGAGATTTCGTCAAGACGCTGCCGCGGGCGCCGGACGGCCCTGCGCCCCCGTCGCGGCTAGCGCCTGAGTGCGAGTGTCGCGCCGGTCGCGATCGTCAGCGCGAGTGCGGCGATTGCGGCTGCGCCGACGGTGAAAGCGCCGTGCGCGGCGGCGTACATGAACGCATGCGGCCGCACCACAACGATCATCGCGAGCCCCAGCATCGAGCCGATGACGAGCGTCCCGGCGGGCGCGAGCGCCGCCGCGATCGAAGTCCGCGCTCCGGCGATGCCCGGGATCGAGCGTTGCCTGCCCAGGTGCGCCTCGACCGTCCACAGCGCGGCCATGCCGGCCAGCGACCATGCGGTGGCTACCAGCAGGCCGGCGAGCGCGTCACTTGGGAAGTGCCAGCCAAGCTCGAGGATCGAGTAACAGATCGCGATCGTGAACGCCCCCATAACGGCGGCGACGACCGGGCGCGCGCGGGGCGGCGCGGCGATCACCGCGCACAGTGCAAGCGACATCGCCGCCGTCGCGTGACCACTGGGCAGCGCGCCGGTGACCATGACCGTGGGCTCGGTGATCAGGCGCGGGCTCGAGATCAGCGGCTTGAGCAGCTCGGTGGTCTCGCCCGCGCCGACCATGATCAGGGCGAGCACGACGGCCAGTCTCGGGCGCCGTCGAATCAGGGCCATCGCGACCGGGACCGCGGCTAGGTAGACATACCGATCCGGATCGCAGAGACGGGCGACGAACTGAGCGATCGCGTGGATGTGCGGCCGATCGAGCCCCACGAACCCACTCAGGATCGACTGGTCGGCTCGTTCGAATACGCCGACGTGAAATGCGGCGAACCACGTTGCGATCAACAGCGCGACACTGGCGACCGAGCCGTAGAGCGCCAGTCTGGCGCGACTGGGCATACACCCAATTTAGCTGGTCGCGACGCCTTAGCTGCGGCTTCGGGACACAGCCGGACGGGCCGCTCAGGCGGTTTCGTGCTCGGTCTGCGTCTTGCGCGTGACCCGGAACTCGGGCGGCTCGCCCGTCCGCCGGACGTGCGAGTAGTACTCGAGGTCCTCGGGCGATGCGACCTGGACGGCGAGCCCATCGGCGAGCTCGATCCGGGCCGCCTCGTAGAGCAGCTCCTGGTAGCGCGGAGCCCTGGCGTGGCCGGCGGGACGCGCGCCCGACTGATCGCGATGCGAGCCATCGGCCTCGATGTCGAGGTCGTAAGGGCCGAACCGCAACAGCCAGCGCTTCCCGCGCGCGAGCTTGTCGGCCGTCAGCTTGACCGGCATCGAGGCCGAGCTCGGGGCGACACCGCGCGGACCGACCTCCGCACGCAGGCCCGCGTGCTCGGCCACGAGCGCGTTGCAGAGCCGTTCGTAGTTGCGGCCATAGGGCGCCGGGACGATCGCGACCGGCCCCCGGGCATCGTGATCGCCACGAATCCCCCTGGCTACCTGGCCGACGATCACGTAGTCGACCTTGTTGTCGTTCAGCCAGCGCAGAACGGCGATCCACTTCTGATCGAGATGCTCGAGTCCGCCGCGGAGCGACGTGGACTGGGATTGGATCGAAGGCGGGCGATGTTTGAGCAGCATGGTGTGGCGTTCGCTAACTGCGGTCGGAGTCCTGCCTCACCTTAACCCGCAGCGTTCCCATTCGGATCGCGAGCTAAGCCGGGAGCGTCTCGAGCCCCGCAAGCCGCCGGCTGATCCCCGGCGCGAAGCGCGACAGCGCCCGCATCAGCTTCGCTTCCGGCGTCACGACCGCGACCGGCCGGTCCGCTCCGATCGCATCGACGATCTCGACTGCTACCTGCTCGGGGGTGAAGTTGCGACGCTCATACATGCGGGTGACCTGATCGCGCAGGCGGTCCTGGTCGGCGTCGCCGCGGCCCACGTAGTGGGCGGCACGGGTGATGTTGGTCGCGATGAAGCCCGGACAGACCGCGGTCACGCCGATCCCGGATGGCGCCAGCTCGGCTCGCAGGCATTCGCTCAGCATCAGGACCGCCGCCTTGGTCGCCGAGTACGCCGGCAGCCCCTTGCTCGCCATGAACGCGGCGGCCGAGGCGGTGTTGACGATCTGGCCCCCGCCGCCGCGCGCCACCATCGCCTCTCCGAACAGCCGGCAGCCATGGACGACGCCGAGCAGGTTGATGTCGACGATCCGCCGCCACTCCGCGATGCTGGTCTTCAGAAACGGTCCCGCGATCGCGATTCCGGCGTTGTTGATCACGATGTCGGGCACGCCCTCCGAGGCGAGCACCTCATCGGCCAGCCGCTGCATCGCGTCGGCGTCACTGACGTCGCACCGGAGGCCGCGCGCCCCACGCACCGACTCGGCCGCCCGTGCGAGCGCCGCCTCGTCGCGGTCAACCAGCAGCACCCGGGCGCCATGGGAGGCGAGCAGGGCCGCGGTCGCGAGGCCGATCCCGCTACCGGCGCCGGTCACCAGCGCGAGCCGGCCGTCGAGCTGCTCGATGCCGCCGCCGCGGCGCCAGCCACGCACGGTCTGCGGCGGGCCGGCCTCGGTCTCGCCGACGAACTCCCTGATCCAGCTCGCCACCAGCTCGGGCTCGCTGCGCTGGGCCCAGTGGGAGCCCGCGACGGTCCGGCGCCGCAGCTGCGGAGCGATCCGCTCGGCGGCGTCGTAGTAGGAATCCGGGATGAAGCGATCCCCCGACGGGGCGATCAGCTGCACCGGCGCATGGGGCGGGCGCAGGGATACCGCCCGCAGGAGATAGCCGGGAACGTTGCGCCGGTAGAGGTTGACCCCGTGGAGCCCGTCCTGCACCACCGACGGGGCAGGGAAGTGCTCATCGACCGGCAGCCGCTCCGCGGTCGCGAGCAACTGCCGCCAACGCCGCGCCGGCGTCGCCATGCGCCATGCGAGCGTCGGACCGCCGGGCATCAGGAACAGACCCACGTACCACGACCGCCGGCCGCGGCCGATCGCCTGCAGCGGCTTGCGCCGCCGCAATGGCTCGCGCTGCGCGTCGACCACGTGCGCCAGAGCTGGACCCGCGATCGTCGTAAATGAGGCGATCCGCCCGTCGAACCTCGGAGATGTGACGAACTCCCAGCCCTGGACTCCGCCCCAGTCGTGGCCCACGAGGTGGACGCGCTCGCCGGGAGCGACCGCATCGCAGACGGCCGCGAAGTCCGACGCGAGATCGTCGATCGCGTACGCGGCCGGGCCGCGTGGGGCAGCTCGAGGCGCCGGCGCCGCGGACGTCGTATGCGATGACGTGCAACTCCGGCGCCAGGCGCTCGATCACCGGCAACCACACGTCCTTGGTGTCCGGGTAGCCGTGCACCAGCACGATCGTGGGCCGCGACCGTTCGCCGGCCTCGAGCACCGACAGCGTCACGCTGCCGCGCGCGACGGTCCGCTGCTGAACGCCTTCGATCACCGCCGTGGCAATCTATACGCTCGCTTCAGTGATGGACCCAGATTCACTCCAGAGGCGCCGGACTGACCGTGCGCGCGAGCGCCGGCGGCGTGTCGCTCGGCGGCGGCTGGCGGCGGTGGCGGCACTTGCCGCGGTCGCGATCATCGCGGTCGTGGTCGTGGCGTCCTCCGGGGGATCGACGACCCCCTCGAGCGGCAGCGCCGACGTCGCCTCGAGCAACCACACGAGCGGCCACAGGCACGCGCACGCGGCGCACCACAAGCCCGCCGCCGCCACGTACCCCAAGCGGGGCGAGTCGACGGCCTCCGTGCTCGGACCGGCGACCGGCAAGCCCGGCACGGCGTCGGTGCCGATCCTGATGTACCACGTGATCAACGCGCCGCCACCGGGAGCGCCGTTCCCGGGCCTGTACGTCGAGCCGCAGGAGTTCGCCGCCCAGATGCAGGCGCTCAAATCCGCCGGCTGGCATCCGGTCACGCTCGACCAGCTGCTCGCGTACTGGAAGCACGGCGCGCGGCTGCCTCCGGGCAAGCCGATCGTGCTGACATTCGACAACGGCTACCACTCTCAGTACGCGGCGGCGCTACCGGTCCTCAAGCACCTCGGATGGGTCGCCGACGAGAACATCCAGCTCAGCGGCTTGCCGCCGTCGCAGGGCGGGCTCACCAACGGCGAGGTCCGCGGTCTGGTCGCCGCCGGGTGGGAGCTCGACACCCAGGGGATCAGCCACGCCGACCTGATCACGCTCGACCCGTCCGAGCTCCATTACCAGGTCGCCACCGCCCGCGCGATCCTCAAGCGCCGCTACGGCGCGCCGGTCAACTGGTTCTGTTACCCGTCGGGCCACTACAACGCGACCGTCATCGACGCCGTCAAGTCGGCCGGGTTCGTCGGCTCGACCACGGTCGTGCCGGGCTGGGCCGCGCCGTCCAGCGACCCCTACACGCTGCCCAGGCTCCGCGTGCTCGGCGGAACGAGCCCATCCGAGCTGCTGTCGGAGATCTCCTCGATCCGTAACGACGCCGCGCCTCCACCGTCGTACCCGAGCTCCTGAGCGCCGATGGGCGGCCTGGACGAGATCTGGCGCCGCGTGCGGCCGGCTCGCGAGCACCAAGCAGAAGAAGCGCCCCGCTCCCGCTCGGTTCTCCGCGGCGGCCGTCCCAGCATCGCGCTCGGAGTAGCCGTCTCGGTCGCGGCCACCGGCGCGGCGACGCTCGCCATCTACCCCCTCAAGCACATCGCCCCGGTGGTTTCGTTGAGCGTCGTCTACCTGCCCGCGGTTGTGCTCGCCGCGACTTACTGGGGCTTGGCGCTCGGCCTCTTCGCGGCCGTGCTGGGCGCGGCGGCGTTCAACTTCTTCCATCTGCCGCCGGTCGGCAAGTTCACGATCGCCGACAGTCGCAACTGGGTTGCGCTCGCTGCGTTCATGTTCGTCGCCGTGGTCGCGGGCACGATTGCCGAGCTGGCGCGGGCGCGGGCAATCGAGGCCGAGCGACGCCGGGCCGAGGCGGACCTCGCTGCCTCGCTCGCCCGCGAGCTGTTGCTCGGCGAGGACACCAGCCGGGCGCTCGCGACCACCGCTCGCCGCGTCGCCGAGGCGCTCGGGCTGCGCTCGGCGGCGATCGAGCTCGGCGTGACGCCCGGGGACGAGCGGCGAGCCGACTTCGCGCTGCGCGATGCCAACGGGCGCCAGATCGCCACCCTGCTCGTCCCGCGCGAACTCCCCGCGGCGACCGACGAGCAGCTTTCCTCACGCGTCGTGCCGACGCTCGAAGCGCTCGTCGCGATCGCCCAGCGACGTGATGCGATGCAGGCCGAGGCGGTGGAGACGGCCGCGCTGCGGCGCAGTGACGACATCAAGACCGCACTGCTGCGTGCCGTCTCGCACGACCTGCGCACTCCGCTGACCTCGGTCGTCGCCGCCGGCCACGCGCTCGGGACGGCCTCGCTGACCGAGCAGGAGCGTGCCGAGCTCAGCGACGCGGTGGTCGAGGAGGGGACGCGCCTCGCGCGGATGGTCGACAACCTGCTCGCGCTGTCGGTGCTTCAGGCGGGCGCCGCCGCGCCTCGGACTGACTGGGTCTCGATCGAGGATCTCGTCACCGCCGCCGGCGAGGGCCTGCGCGGCGAGCCGGCGGACATCCGCCTGACGGTCGACCCGGGCGTCCCCGAGATCCGCGCCGATGCAGCCCAGCTCGAGCGGGCGTTCGCGAATCTGCTCGAGAACGCGCGCCGCTACTCGGGAGGACTCCCGGTGTCCGTGCACGCGCGTCGATCCGGCCCGCACGTGCTGGTCAGCGTCGTCGACCAGGGGCCGGGGATCGATTCGGCCGAACGCGAGCGGATCTTCGAACCGTTCTACCGCGGCCGCACGCGGAGCGACGAGGCGTGGACCGGCTCCGGCCTCGGGCTCGCGATCGCGAAGGGCTTCGTCGAGGCCAACGGCGGCACGATCGAGGTGCAGTCACTGCCCGGGCAGGGCACGAGCTTCGTGATCTCGCTCCCGGTATCGGAGCGTCCCGTTGTCGGAGCCGGCGCATGAGCACCGCCAAGGCAGGCTCCCGGCCCCGCGTCCTGGTCTGTGACGACGAGCAGCAGATCCTGCGCGCGTTGCGGGTGATCCTGCGCGACGCCGGCTACGAGTCGCTGCCGGCCAGTACCGGCGAGGAGGCGCTGGACATCGCCGCCGTCTCGCGGCCGGATGCCGGAATCATCGACCTCGTGCTCCCGGACATCGACGGGATCGAGCTCTGCCGCCGGTTGCGGGAATGGACCGAGATGCCGCTGATCGTCCTCTCGGCGGTCGGTGACGAGGACGCCAAGGTGCGCGCGCTCGCCGCCGGCGCCGACGACTACGTGACCAAGCCGTTCGGCCCCCGCGAGCTGGTCGCGCGTCTGCAGGCGAACATGCGTCGGGTCGAGCCCAACTCCGAGGAGTCGCTGATCACCAGCGGCGGGCTCGAGGTCGACCTCGCCTCGCACCTCGTCCGGCTCGACGGCGAGGAGATCCACCTGACGCCGACCGAGTTCGGGCTGCTCGCCCAGCTGGCCCGCAATCGCGGGCGGCTGATGACCCATCACGATCTGCTCGTCGCCGTGTGGGGTAACGGCTACGCCGAGGACACGCAGGTGCTGCGCGCGCATATCGCCAACCTGCGGCGCAAGATCGAACCGCCCGGCGGGCCGAAGTACATCCGCACCGACCCGGGCGTCGGGTACCGCTTCGCGGCGTGACCCACGACTGATTGAATCCGCGCGCATGGCGAGAGCAAGCTATGACGTCGCCGGGAAGGTCGCGATCGTGACCGGCGGCGCGCGCGGGATCGGATTCGCCACGGCACAGGCGCTCGCGCGGCGGGGCGCGGTGGTCGCGATCGTCGACCTCGACCTCGACGCGTCCGAGCGCGCGGCGGCACAGCTTCCGGGCGCCGCGCTCGGCTTCGCCGCCGATGTGACCGACCGCGGCGCGCTCCAGCGCGTCGTCGCGACCGTCGTCGGGGAGCGCGGCGGCGTCGACGTGGTGGTCGCCAATGCCGGCGTCGCGTCTCGCGGCGCGACCGTGCGGGCGATGAGCGGCGAGACCTTCGACCGGGTGCTCGCGGTCGACCTCGGCGGCGTTTACAACACCGTTATCGCCGCGCTCGACCAGGTCGCGAGTCGTGGCGGGCACATGGTCCTCACCTCGTCGGTCTACGCGTTCGTCAACGGGCTCGGCCTGGCGCCGTACGCGATGGCCAAGGCCGGCGTCGAGCAGCTCGGGCGCGCGCTCCGCGTCGAGCTCGTGCCCCACGGTGCCGGGGCCAGCGTCGCGTACTTCGGCTTCATCGACACCGAGATGGTTCACCGCGGGCTCGACGATGACCCGCTCGCGCCGAAGATGAACAAGGCGTTGCCGGCGGTGCTGCGCAAACGGCTCTCTCCGGTTCAGGCGGGCGAGGCAATCGCGCGCGGGATCGAGCGCCGCGCGCCGCGGATCATCGCGCCCAAGCGATGGGTCCCGCTGAGCGCGCTGCGCGGCCTCATCAACCCGCTGCTCGACGATCTGCTCGTCAAGGACGCGGCGGTTCAGTCGATCGTGCGCGAGCTCGACGCGCGCGGCGATCAGGAGCAGCCGCTCACTGCCTGACACGAGCTCAGTCGCCAGGGTCGCGCAACCGGTAACCGACCCCCGGCTCGGTGATCAGGTACTGGGGACGCGACTGGTCGAGCTCGAGCTTGGCGCGGATGTGGGCAACGTGGACCCGCAGGTAGTGGGTCTCCTGCCCGTACTCCGGCCCCCACACCTCCTGCAGCAGCTGGCGGTGGGTGACGAGCCGCCCGCGATGCTGGGCGAGGACGCGGATCAGGTCGAACTCGATCGGGGTCAGGTGCACCTCCTCCCCCGCCCGGATCACGCGCCGGTCGAGTACGTCGATCACGAGGTCGCCGACCGTGAGCTCCGAGCCGCCGCCGGGGTCCGCCGAGCGCCGCATCACCGCCCGCAGGCGGGCAAGCAGCTCGTCGGTCCCGAACGGCTTGGTGACGTAGTCGTCGGCACCCGCGTCGAGCGCGCGGACCTTCTCGCGTTCGTCACCGATCGCCGACAGGACGAGGATCGGGAGGCCGCTGAAGCTCCGGACCGCCTTACAGACCTCGACCCCCTCGCCGTCGGGCAGCACCAGGTCGAGCACCAGCGCGTCGGGCGGCCGTGACCCCAGCAGCGCCAGCGCCTGAGCCTTCGTCTCGGCCGACTCGACCGCGTAGCCCGCGTCACGAAGGATGATCTTCAGGCCACGGACGATCTGGGGTTCATCGTCGACCACCAGCACGCGCGGAGCCGCCCCTCGGGACGTCGTCGCGCTCATCGCGGCGCCGGCGCCGGTTGCGGAGCGAGCGGGAAGCTGACCGCGAACGAGGTCCCACCGTCGGTCCCGGCCTGCAGCAGGATCCGGCCCCCGTTGGCTTCCACGAACCCGCGGCAAATCGCGAGCCCCAGCCCCGAACCCGAGCCCGAGTCGCCGCGGCCCCGGAAGAACGGCTCGAACACGTGCGCGCGCTGCTGGGTCGGGATCCCACGTCCTCGGTCCGTGACCCGGATCGTCACGCGCCCCGACGACGCGCCACCGCTGACACGCACCGGCGAGCCCTCGGGCGAGAACTTGATCGCGTTCTCGAGCAGGTTCGAGAAGACCCGTTCGAGCTGTGATGCGTCGGCGCGCACCAGCGGCAGGTCGACCGGCACCGCGAACTCGATCCGATGGTCGGTGCCGAGATTGCCCGCGGCCGACGCGACGACGTCCGACAGGTCGCACCAGTCTGCCCGCGGCAGCACCGCGCCGGCCTGGATCTTGCCGAGGTCGAGCAGATCGTCGACGAGCTTGGCTAGGCGCAGCCCCTGGCTGTCGATCGCGTCGATCAGCTCGTCGCGCTCCTGATCGGTGATCGCCGCCGCGCGGAGCGCCGAGGCGGCGGTCGTGATCGCCGTCAGCGGCGAGCGCAGATCGTGCGAAATCGCGTGCAGGATCGCGGTGCGGGCCGTCTCGGCGCGTCTGGCCGCCTCGGTCTCGGCGGCCTGCTCGGCCACGCGCTCACGCTCGACCGCGACATCGATCAGCCGCCCGAGCGGCTCCGCGATGCGCTCGATCTCCGCCTCGTCCCAGGTCGCGTCATCGGCGATGTAGAGCCACACGCGCGCGTTGGCCACGAGCTTGACCACGCGCTCGCCTTCGCGCGGGGAGGGAACCGACTCGACCGCTACCCGGGCGCGTGACGCGCCGGTCGCGTCGGCGACCCTGGCGCCGATGCTGTCCAGTTGTGCGCGCAGGCTCTGCCCCGCGAGGATCGCGGAGGCCGCCTCGGCGAGCAGCGTGGCCTCGCGCTCGCGGGCTGCGGCGATCCGGGCGCGGCTCTCGGCCTCGGCCGCGCGCTGGCGGCCCGCGGCGGCGAGCCTCCCGACGACGATCGCCACGATCAGGAACACGATCAGCTCGATCAGGTCCTGGCTGTGGGCGATGTTGAGGTTGCCCCGCGGCGCGATGAAGAAGTAATTGAGCGCCAGAAAGCCCAGGACGGCGGTCGCGAGCGCGGCCAGCTCGCCGCGCCGGATCGCGATCGCCAGCACGGCCAGCAGGTAGATCGCGCCAAGCCCCGCCGGCGGCGCGGCGGACTGGAGCGCTGCGACGACTCCGGTCGCGATCGCCGTCGCGAGGACCACCTCGACCGCGGCGGCCACGCTCTCGCGCGCTTGTCCCCGGGATCGTGGCAGCCGCTCGTCGACCATGGCCCTGCGCTACACCGGCACCGGCGGGCGGCGTTCTCGGACCCGCTCGGGGGTCGATTCGATGATCACGCGGCACGGCCGCTCGCGCAGCACGGTCTCGAGCGCCCGGCCGAAGCCGGCGCCGCCACGCTTCATCGGCATCACGATCGCCTCGGCGTGCAGCTCGCGGGCCTCGTCCACTATTTGCCGGCCTGTCTGGCCCGCCCTGACCTTCTCCCAGTGGCCCGAGACGCGGCGCCCTGCCTGAACCTTGGCCTCCTCGATGATCGACTGGGCCGCCGCCTCCTGCTCGGGCAGCGGCGCGTCGATCGGGATGTTGGCGGGCACGGGGATCGTCACCAGGACATGAATGCCGCGGCGCTTGCGGGCCGCCATCCGGGTCGCGGTCGCGAGCACCTCGGGCTCGAAGCCGCTGGTGTCGAACGCGACCAGGACCGCCTGGTATTCCGCCTCGTGATCGACCACCGGCTTGGGGATCGCGACCATGACCGTCGTCGTCAGGTCGAGCCCGTGGCGGTGGCGGTAGAGCGGGTAGACGATCAGACCGACCGACAGCCAGCCGACGCCGGCGATCGCGACGCTCGTATGAAGAGCGGCCACGACGACGAGTGACGCGAACGTACAGGCACCGCCGACAATCGCGAACAGAGGCAGGTCGAGACCGCGAAAGCGGAGGTTCCCTGGCGGACGGTACGGACGTGGAACGTCTGCGCGCGTGATACGCAAGCGGGTTACGGAAACGTGGGCGATCGTAAACGACAACATCGCGCCGAACGCGTACAGGTTGCCCAGGAAGGTCGCCTGGCCGGGAATCAAAGTGAGCGCCGCGATCGCGCTGAACAGCAGGATCCCGACCCACGGCGTGCCGTAGCGCGGGTGTAGCTGGCGCAATCGGTCCGGGACCTGGCGGTGGATCCCCATCGAGTACGTCAGGCGCGACACGCCGAGGATCCCGGCGTTGGTGGCGATGAACAGGATCGTCGCGGCCAGCAACCCGACGTAGATCTCGGCCGCATGCTGCAGCGGCCCCAGGTTCAGCGCTCGGACGACGCCGAGCACTGGGTCCCCGGCGTAGCCGCCCTGCTGCTCGCTGACGCCGAGCAACGTGACGTAATGATCGCCGACCTTGTGGACCGGCAGCGCCGAGAGCGCGATCGCCGGCAGTAGCGCGTAGATCGTGAACACCGCGATCACGACGCGGTTGATCGCCTTCGGCACCGTCTTGCCGGGGTTCTTGGCCTCCTCTGACATGTTCGAGATCGTCTCGATCCCGGTGTAGGCGAGCATGCAGAGCGGGATCGCGACGAAGAAGTCACTCCAGGTCGGGGCCAGGCCGAGGACGACATTGTTGACCAGCGTGTGAGGCGAGAACACGAGCGCCAGGCCGACCAGCACGATCAGGATCTGGGTGCAGAAGTCGATCACCGCCAGGATCAGGTTGATGCCGATCGACTCCTTGACTCCACGCACGTTGATCAGCGCCAGGACGATGATCACCAGGATTCCCGCCAGCACGTCGCCGGGGGGATGCTCCAGAGCCGACCAGAACAGGCCGCCGATGTAGTGCGGGACAAAAAACGCCGAAATGGCGATCGTCAGCATGTAGTTGAGCATCTGGCCCCAGGCCGCGAAGAACGACCAGAACTCGTTGAACGCGCGCCTCGCGAAGCTCGACGAGCCACCCGCCTCGGGGTACATCGCCGTCGCCTCGGCGTACGTGGAGGCGGTCAAAAAGAAGATGAAGCCCGAGATGATGAAGACGATGGGCGTCAGGCCGAGCGCCAGCGACGCCACCAGGCCAAGCGCGTAATAGATCGACGAGCCGACGTTCCCGTACGCGCTCGACGCGAGCGGGTAGACGCCGAGGACGCGCTGGAGGCCCTCTAATCGGCGCTCTGCCATCAGCGCCGTCCGCGCCGGTCGTCGATCACGATGATCGGAGTCATCGGCCTGACTCTAACCCGTGTTCTTGACCGGAACGGACGCCTGTCCGGCGCCGTCCTGAGAGGCGTCCGGAGCGCCGTTGGCCGGCGTCCCGTCTGCCGGCGGCGCGGTCAGGATCACGCGGCACTGCGCCTTGCGCAGGACATATTTGGTCACCTCGCCGAGGTAGTTCTCGAGCGGGCCGCCGGCGCCGCCGAGCAGCGCGCCGCCGCGGATCCGCGACGGCTCCTCGGCGGCCAGCACGATCGCCTCCACGCCGCGCTCACGGGCCTCGGTGACGATCGCCGGGCCTGCGCGGCGCGCGCGGACGAAGGTCGGGATCACCTGCACCCCGCCATACTCCTCGCCCACCGCCTTGGCGCGCGCGAGGGCATCCTTCGCCCGTTGGACCTGCGCCTCGGGCAGCGGCGCATCCAGCGGCAGCGACAGCGGCACCTCCGCGACCCAGACCACCTCGATCACGGAGCCACTCGGCCCTGGGCCGTTGCGGGCCTCCGCCGCCAGCCGTCCCGCCGTTTGGACGATGTCGTCGTCGAGTTTCTCGCCGAAGATCGGGACCAGGATCGAGCCGAATTCGGGCTCCAGCGCCTCGTGGCGCAGGGCGCGCTCCGGGATCGTGACCCGCCGCAGCAGCGGCTTTGACTCGCTCTTGCGGTAGATCACGTACAGCGTCAGACCCGCCAGCAGCCAGCCGATCCCGACGTAGCGGGCGCCGGCATGAAACACGAGCACCGCCACCCAACCGGCGAACGACAGCAGCGCCCCGAGGACGGCGGGGATCGGGACGCTCGATTGCCCGAACCGCACCGACCAGGGCACCCTGTAGGCGCGCGGCCGGTCGGGCTCGCGGAAGCGCAGCACGATCACCGACACATGGGCGATCGTGAACGACAGCAGGGCTCCGAACGCGAAGATTCCGATCAACAACTCGAGGTTGGCCGGCAGCACCAGCGCCGCCGCCGCGACAGCCGCCAGCGTCATGATCACGAACGGGGTTCCCCAGCGCGGGTGAAGGCGCCCGACGGCACTCGGGATCTGACGGTTGGTGGCGAGCGAGTAACCGACCCGGGCGACGCCGAGCATCGCCGAGCTCGCCGCCGCGGATAGGCCCAGGGCGCCCCCGATCGCGACGAGGTACTTGAGTACATCGGCGAGCCAGGTCGGCTTGAACGCCTCCACGATTCCCAGCACCGGAGCGTTGATGTGATCGGTTCCGAGCGCCGTCGCGCCGTCGTGGACCGGCAGCGCGCCGACGCCCACGAGCGAGATCCCGACGTAGATCAGAACGATGATCGACGAGCCGGGGAGCGCCAGGCGCTTGAGGGTCCGGCGGCTGACATCGACCTCGCCGGCGAGGCTCGCCGCCGCCTCCAGCCCGGTGAACGCGATCACCGCGATCGGCAGCGCGAACGCGAGGTCGCCGGGCGTCGGATGCGTCCACAGGTTGATGCTCTGGCTCAGGCGATCGGGGTGGAAGACCAGCAGCAGTCCAAGCACGATCACGAGTGCCTGCAGGCCGAGATCGGCGACCGTTACGACCACCCAGCGCGCCAGCCGGTGGGCGCTGACGCCGGTGACGTTGTCGATCAGCACGAACGCAATCACGGCGATCGCCACGATCAGCTGCGGCGCGCCGTGGCCGATCGATCCCCAGAAGGCGGCCAGATATGCGGGCACCGTCAGCGCCGTGACCGCGATCAGGATCGTGTAATCGAGCACGATCGACCATCCCGCCACGAAGCTGACCAGCTCGTTGAACGCGTAGCGCGCGAACACGGCCGAGCCGCCCCGTTCCTGATGCAGCGCAGCGCCCTCGCCGAACGTCATCGCGGTCAGCGCGAAGAAGATGCCCGCCGCCAGGAAGACGGCCGGCGTCAACCCGTCGGCGTGGTGCGCGACCACGCCGAGCGCGAAATAGACCGAGCTGACCGAGGTCGTGTAGACCACGGCGAACAGGGCGCGGGAAGTGAGAGGACGCTTGTTCACCGAGGTGGGCGGTGCCCCTGACCGCCGCGGTGCTGCAGGTAGAGCCGGCCCGCTCCGGCCGCCACGAACAGGACGCCCAGCAGCACGCCGACGGCGGCCGCCCCCCCACCCGCGACGATCGTCCGCACCAGCAGCGCGACCCCGATCACGATCATCAACGAAGACATCACCCTGGTGGATGACTGACGGAAGGGGCGTGGGTCGGTCATGCTCTGCGTAGCTTACGGTCCCGCCCCAAGGTTTCGCCGCTCAGACTGGACGTTTTCAGGCTCGCGCGCAACAATTTTGGTGCCGACCGAGAAGCCAGCAGGAGGCCTGATGAACACGGATTACACCCTCGCGTACGGGACCCACGCGACCCCCGAAGATGGGCGCTGTGCGATGGAATGGGTGAGCCATCTGGCGGGAGAGCCCCATTCCGACCAGCCGAAGTGCGTCAGCCCGGCGCTTCGCTCGATCTGCATCGCGCTCAACGACGGGCTCGACCATGAACCGCGCCAGCGGTTGCGCCCACTGCTCACGCGGACGATCGGCACCGCCGACGACGGCCTCGACGCGGCGCGGTCGTGGATGGCGATGGACTGGCTGATTCGGGAGTACACCCCCACCTGGCTCGAGCGAGCCGGCCTGCAGCAGCCCGCCGCCGCGCTGCGCTCGCTGCCCGCCGTGCTCGACGAATCGGCGCTCGCCAAGGCGCTGGCGCCGCTCGAGCGCGCTCGTCTGCGCGCCCGCGGGGCACGCACCGCGGACCGCTCGGCGCCCTGGACCGCGGCGCGCAGTGCCGCGCGTGAGACCGCTTGGGCATGCGCCGGGGCGGCCGCCTGGGCGGCGGCGCGGGTGTCGGTCTCCGACCTCTCGGGCGAGCGCGCACGCGCGGCCGCGCGCGCTACCGCCGCCGACGCGGCGACCGTGATCGCCCGCGAAGCCCTGCCCGCCCGGCGCCCGCGCGGGCGCGCGGCCACCAAGGACGCGACCCGCTCGATCCTCGCGCCGTCGGTACGCGATCTGCGGGCATCGGTGCTCGCTCTGCTCGAGCGGATGCTGCCGACCGAGCCCCTGGCGCTGCCGACGAACTCCCCCCCGGCCGCCTGGGAGCGGCAAGCGGGAGCGGGAGCGCATCTTCACAAGATCTGTATAGGCCTCACCTGATTCTGAACGCCGCCTTGACATAGCGGCGGCGACTATCAGGGCATGGATGCCTTGGCTGTAGTTCTCGCGTTGGTTTCGTTCGCGCTCCTGTTCGCGCTGATCTTCGGGATCGAGCGCATATGAGCGGCGCGGATCTCTTTGGGCTGATCGTCTCGGCCCTCGTTTGCATATACCTCGTCTACGCGCTCGTGCGCGGCGAGAAGTTCTGAGCCGATGACGTTCCTCGGCTGGCTCACGATTTTCCTGTTCGTCGTCGCGCTGACGGCGCTGGCACTCCCGCTCGGCCGTTATATGGCGGCGGTCTACACGGGCGGCCACACGTGGCTCGATCCCGTGCTCGGCCCGCTCGAGCGTCTGCTCTACCGGGTTATGCGCGTCGACCCTGAACGCGGCCAGGATTGGAAGGCGTACGCCAAGAGCCTGATCGTCTTCTCGCTCGTCGGCTGGCTGCTCCTGTACTTCATCCTGCGCACGCAGACGCTCTGGAACTGGACCGGGCTCAACCCTGAGCACTTCCACTCGGCGCCGTGGAACGTCACCTTCAACACGACCTCGTCGTTCTTGACGAACACGAACTGGCAGTACTACGGCGGCGAGACCACGATGACCTACTTCAGCCAGATGGCCGGGCTGGCGGTTCAGAACTTCCTCTCCGCGTCCGTCGGCATCGTCGTCGCCGTCGCGCTGATCCGGGGGATCATCGGGCGTAGCGGCAAGAGCCTGGGCAACTTCTGGCAGGACATCATCCGGACGGTCTTGTACGTCCTGCTGCCGATTTCAACCGTGGTCGCGCTGGTGCTCGTATCCCAAGGTGCGATCCAGAACTTCTCGGCATACATCACAGCGCACACGATCACCGGCCTCACACAGGTGATCGGGATGGGCCCCGTCGCGTCTCAGGAGGCGATCAAGGAGCTCGGCACCAACGGCGGCGGCTTCTTCAACGTCAACTCCGCCCATCCGTTCGAGAACCCGGACGGGTTCACGAACTTCCTCGAGATGCTGACGGTGCTGATCATCCCGGCGGCGCTGGTGTTCATGTACGGCCGGATGGTCGGCAACCGCCGACAGGGCTACGCGATCTACGCAACGATGATGTTCATGTTCCTCGGCGCGGTCTGCGTCGCGTACATCGCCGAGGCACATGGGTCACCCGCGCAGCATGCGGCCGGCCTTCATACAGGTGTGCTCCACGGCTCGACGGGCGGGAACCTCGAGGGCAAGGAGCAACGGTTCGGGATCGCGGGGTCGGCGCTCTTCGATGTGGTCACGACGGTCACCTCGTGCGGCGCGGTCAACAGCGCGATCGAGTCATTTACGGGCATCGGCGGCGCCGTCCCGTTCGCGAACCTGTCGGCCAGCGAGGTCATTTTCGGCGGCGTCGGCACCGGCCTCTATTCGATCCTTCTTTACGTTCTCTTGGCCGTGTTCCTCGGCGGCCTGATGGTCGGTCGCACCCCGGAGTACCTCGGCAAGAAGATCGAGGCTCGGGAGATCAAGCTCGTCGCCCTGGGCATCCTGATCACGCCTTTGGCGGCGCTGTTCTGCACCGCGATGGCCGTCGCCAGCAGCGCCGGTCGCGCGTCGATCTCGTCCGTGGCGGCCGGAGGTCCGCAGGCCTTCTCCGAGTCGTTCTACGCCTACCTGTCGCAGGCCAATAACAACGGCTCCGCCTTCGCCGGCTACACCGGCTTCATCCAGCCAACCGCCGGCAATGTCGGATCTCACGGGATCACGTTCGCGAACCTACTCGGTGGCTTCGACATGATCTTCGCGCGGTACGGGCCAATCCTGTTCGCGCTCGCGGTGGCCGGCAGCCTCGCCGGCAAGCGCGTGGCCCCTGCGGGCCTCGGCACGATGCGCACCGACAACGGCACATTTGTGGTGTTGCTGATCGGCGTGATCATCCTCGTCGGCGCGCTGACCTTCTTCCCCGCCCTGCTGCTCGGACCGATCGTGCAGGGCCTGACCGGACACCTCTACTGATATGGCAATCAAACGCGACCTCATCACCGCTTCAATCGGAATCCTCGTGCTGACCGTTCTGCTCGGGATCCTCTACCCGCTGGTCATAACCGGCATCAGCCAGGTGGCATTCCCGGGCAACGCCAACGGTCAGCGGCTGTACGTCAACGGCAGGCTCGTCGGGTCGAAGATCATCGGCCAGGAGTTCGCCCGCCCTGTCATCAGTCCGAAGACCGGCAAGCCCAAGCTCGACTCGGACGGCAATCCGGTCACGACTCCGGTGCTGAAGTACTTCCAGAGCCGGCCCTCGGGCACGCTGCCGCCCTACAACGCGGCGGGCAGCGCGTTCGCCAACTTTGGGCCTAACAGCAAGCTCACCGAGCAGGCGATCTCGTCGAACCTGAAGACGTATCTCGCTCAGAACAAGCCCTTCGACCCCAGCCTGACGGTGGCCCAGGTCCCGGTCGACGCGGTCAACACCTCTGCCTCCGGAATCGACCCCGACATCTCGCCGGGCAACGCCGACATCCAGGCGCACCGGATCGCCGCGCTCAGACACCTCTCCCTGAGTCAGGTCATGTCGCTGGTATCGAAGTACACGCACAAGCGTGGGCTCGGTTTCTCGGGTGAGCCCGGCGTGAACGCCCTGCAACTCAACCTCGCGCTCGATCGTCTCCAAGGAAGGCGCTGATGTCAGTCGCAACCCCTGAAACACCAACACCCGTACACAGCTCCGAACGGCCGGCACAGTCACTGTTCCGGCGCGAGATCGTCACTCGCGCGCTGATCGACAGCTTCAAGAAGCTCGACCCCCGCGTCCAGATCCGCAACCCGGTGATGTTCGTGGTCGAGATCGGTGCCACGATCACCACCGTCACCTGGCTGATCCAGGTGTTCGGCGGCAAGCCGCTCGGCGGCGGCAACGAGCCGGCCTGGTACACGTTTACGATCTCATTCTGGCTGTGGCTGACGGTCGTGTTCGCCAACATGGCCGAGGCGTTCGCCGAGGGCCGCGGCCGCGCACAGGCCGAGGCATTGCGCGCTACGCGTCACGAGACGGTCGCTCACCTCAAGGACGGCACGACCAAGCAGGCGGCCGAGCTGGCCAAGGGTGACGTCGTCGTGGTGGAGGCCGGCGAGCTGATCCCGGGCGACGGGACCGTGCTCCAGGGGATCGCGTCGGTCGACGAGTCGGCGATCACCGGCGAGTCGGCGCCCGTGATCCGCGAGTCCGGCGGCGACCGCAGCGCGGTCACCGGTGGCACCCGGGTGCTGTCCGACCAGATCGAGGTTCAGATCACGCAGGAGCCTGGCCAATCGTTTCTCGACCGCATGATCTCGCTGGTCGAGGGCGCCGAGCGACGCAAGACGCCCAACGAGATCGCGCTCAACATTCTGCTCGCGGGACTGACGCTGATCTTCATGATCGTGGTCGCGACGCTGCGCCCGTTCGGGCTCTTCTCGCATACCGCGATCTCGGACACGACCCTGATCTCGCTCCTGGTGGCGTTGATTCCGACCACGATCGGCGCGCTGCTGTCGGCGATCGGGATCGCCGGCATCGACCGGCTCGTGCGCCGCAACGTCCTGGCCCTCTCCGGGCGCGCCGTCGAGGCATCGGGCGATGTCGACGTACTGCTGCTCGACAAGACCGGGACGATCACGATCGGCAACCGGCTCGCGTCGGAGTTCATCCCGATGCCGGGCGTGCCCGAGGCCGAGCTCGCAGAGGTCGCGCAGCTCTCCTCGCTCGCCGATGAGACGCCCGAGGGGCGCTCGATCGTCGTGCTCGCCAAGCAGTACGGGATCCGCGAGCACGACATGGCCAACCTCAACGCCACCTTCGTCCCGTTCACCGCCCAGACCCGGATGAGCGGCGTCGACCTCGACGGCCACCAGCTCCGCAAGGGCGCCGGCGAAGCCGTGATCAACTTCGTGACCGCCGAGGGCGGCCGGCCGCCGGCCGAGCTGCAGGCGGTGCTCGACCGCATCTCGCGAGAGGGTGGCACCCCGCTGGCGGTCTCGCGCGACGCGCAGGTGCTGGGCGTGATCTACCTCAAGGACACGATCAAGGAAGGGATGCAGGAGCGCTTTGACCACCTGCGGGCGATGGGAATCAGGACCATCATGATCACCGGCGACAACCGCCTGACGGCCGCCAAGATCGCCGAGGAATCGGGCGTCGACGACTTCCTCGCCGAGGCCACGCCGGAGGCGAAGCTGGGGCTGATCAAGGAGCAGCAGGCGACCGGCAGGCTCGTCGCGATGACCGGAGACGGCACCAACGACGCGCCGGCGCTCGCTCAGGCCGACGTCGGGGTCGCGATGAACACCGGCACCCAGGCGGCGCGTGAGGCGGGCAACATGGTCGACCTCGACTCCAATCCGACGAAGCTGATCGAGATCGTCGAAGTCGGCAAACAGCTGCTGATCACGCGCGGTGCGCTGACCACGTTCTCGATCGCCAACGACGTCGCGAAGTACTTCGCGATCCTGCCCGCGATCTTCCTATTCACCTACGCGGCCACACCGGGAGCCCAGGGGCCGCTCCACGTGCTCAACATCATGAGCCTCGGAGACCCCCGATCGGCCGTGATCTCCGCGATCATCTTCAACGCGCTCATCATCCCGCTGTTGATCCCACTGGCCCTGCGCGGCGTTCGCTACCGGCCGATCGGCGCCAGCGCGCTGCTGCGTCGCAACTTGTGGATCTACGGCCTCGGCGGGATCATCTCCCCGTTCATCGGGATCAAGCTGATCGACCTGATCGTGCATAACCTGTTGGGAGCATGAGGTTCGGCGATGATGACGGTCTCGCGTCCGGTGCTGCCAGCCGATGAGCGGCTGGGGGCCGGCGTCACGGCCAAAGGGCGCTACAAGATCTTCCTCGGCATGGCCGCGGGCGTCGGCAAGACCTTCCGGATGCTCCAGGAGGGCCAGGCCGAGGCCGAGGCCGGCCGCGATGTCGTGATCGGCTACCTCGAGCCGCACGGGCGGCCCGAGACGATTGCCCAGGCGCGCAATCTCGAGACGATCCCCCGCCGCCAGGTCGAGTACCGCGGGACGCTGATCCCCGAGATGAACCTGCCCGCGGTGCTCGAGCGCGCGCCCGAGCTGTGCCTGATCGACGAGCTCGCGCACACCAATGCCCCGGGATGCGAGCACGAGAAGCGCTATGAGGACATCGACGATGTGCTCGCTGCCGGAATCGACGTCTACTCGACCGTCAACGTCCAGCATCTCGAGAGCCTCAATGACCAGGTCGCCGAGCTGACCGGAACGCGGATGCGCGAGACGGTCCCCGACGCCGTGATCGCTTCGGCCGATGATGTCGTCCTGATCGACATCACGCCCGAATCACTCGTGCAACGGCTGATCGACGGCAAGGTCTATCCGCCGGAGCGCGTGCAGAGCGCGCTCTCAAACTTCTTCAAGATCGAGAACCTGTCGGCGCTGCGCGAGGTCGCGCTGCGGCAGGTGGCCGAGGAGATCGAGGCCAAGCGGATCCCGTCCGAGCAGGTCGGGAGCCGCCACGAGGATCGGCTCGACAATGAGGCCGCGCCCCAGGCGATCGGCGAGCGTCTGCTCGCCCTCATCACGCCGGAGCCGCGCTCGCAGCGCATCGTACGCCGGGCGTGGCGATCCGCCCAGCGGCTCGGCGCCGAGCTCGACGTGCTGTGGGTCGCCGACCATGAGGCCTCCGACGAGGAGCGCGAGCAGCTCGACGCGCTGCGACGTTTGGCGAGCGTGCTCGGCGCCCACCTGCTGATCGAGAACGGCGACGATGTCGCGGCGGTGACGCAGCGGATCGCGCATGAACGGGGGACGACCTACGTGCTGATGGGAACTCCGCAGCCGCGCGGCGCGCTGCGCAGGTTGACAAGCCAGACTCTGCCGGCGCAGCTGCTGTCGGCGCTGCCGGGCGTCGATCTCCGGATCGTGGCGGACCGCAGCAAACGACCGAGGAGGTCCGAATGACGGGACTGCTGATCATCTTGATCGTCGTGCTCGCGGTCGCGCTGGCGGCGCTCGCCGTCCGCCACCGCCAGACGTCGCGCCGCGAGCGCGGGCGGCCACCAGGGGAGGCTTCGACGCGCCGGATCATGTTCCCGTTCGTCGCCAATGCGCTCTCTCGCCGAGCGCTCGATGCCGCGCTGCGGCTGGCGCGTGCCGACGACGCCACGCTCGTGCCGGTGTTCCTCGCGCGCGTCCCGCTTCACCTGCCGCTCGACTCTCCCCTGCCGCGCCAGTCCGAGGCGGCGGTCGCGCTGCTCGAGGCGATCGAGCACCGGGCGGCGCAATTCGACGTCAGAGTCGACGCACGCGTCCAACGAGGGCGCACGCAGCGCCACGCGCTGCGCGAGGCAATCGCGCAGGAGCGTTTTGACCGGATCGTGATCGCGGCTGCCGCCCATGGTGGGCACGGCTTCGATCCCGATGACGTGGCTTGGCTGCTGGACAACGCCGCCGGTGAGATCGTCGTCCTGCGCCCCGACAAGGACGACCGCCTCAACGGCAGCCTCAACGGCAACCACAACGCCAGCAAGCCCTCCAGCGCCCGGCGTCACCGGCCCGAGCGGCGCCGTGCCGGAATCGGCGGACCGGCGAGCGCAGTCGGCTCGCCGGTCGCGCGCTGATCCCGACTTCTATCGGTCGCTATCGCTCGTTGTCGGTGTCCGGGGTGAACGAGACGCCGCGGAGCGTCTGCCCGAAGTGGGCCGTCCGCACCGTCTGGAATCGATCGTTGCCCGGTGTCATCGACGACGGACTGTCGGTGACCTCGACCAGCTTGTTGGGGTCAGCGCCCTGATCACCGCCGCCGCTGACGGTCGACGTGATCGCCCAGATCGTCACCGTCCCGTTGTGGTTCACGCGACCGGTGATGTTGCGCAGCCCGTCGGTCGCCGGTGACCACGGCAGTCCGGTGGCGGCGTTGTCCCCCGTCGGGTAGCCCCGGACCGTGTAGGGCTGCCCCAGGTCGAGCCCATTCTGAATCGTGTCGACGTGGACCCACTCGCCCGCGCCCGGGTCAAAGACCCACTTCTGCAGGCCGGCGTCGGTCTGCGCCGCGGCATCGGTGAAGGTGCCCGAGGTCGGGTCAAACGTGCTGTCGCCGTCACCCTCGTCGGCCACGTAAAGCGTGTCCGGGTTCGCGAACCAGATCCCGAACGGGAACGAGACGCCGGCGTCGGACTTCGCCAGCAGCGTCGGGAACCCCTTCAGGATGCACATGTTGCTCGGCAGGCCATCGCTGCCGACGGTCGACGGATCGAACGCCAGCGGCGTCGTCGGCAGCTTCGCGCCGGGCGCCGGCAGGCCGCTGCCGCTCGGGCACGCGGTGCCGGTGGTGTCGACGAAGTAGACCGTGTTGACGCCGTTGGAGCCGCTGCCCTTCGTCAGGTAGACGACGTTGTCGAAGATCGTCAGGCCGCGGAAGTTGTCGTCTTTGCCGATCTTGTCGGCCTTGTCACCGAGCTGGGTGACGCTGAAGCTCGCGAGCGGCGTCGGGTCACCGGGGGTCTGATCGGCCTCGGGGACGAACTGCTCGTTGAGGATCTGCGCCCCGGCGCCGAGCACGACGCCCGTCGGCTGCGGGTTTGAGCCGTTGCCGGCGTTGCCGGCCGTGTAGATGAGATGCTGGCCCCGCTCATCATTGAGGATCGCGGCGCGGCCGTTGTTGCCGCTGTAGGCGTTCGTGCGCGTGAAGTCAAAGCGGCCGTTGTCGTGCAGGACGGCGGCCGCGCGGTAGTCGCTGCCCGGGACCGGATTGGTCGGGTCCGGGGCGAGCGGCGTGTTCGAGTTCGAGACGTCGATCGCCGACACGGGCGCGTCGTAGCCCATGAACGAGACGGCCCGGCCGGAGGTGGAGTCGTTGAGCGCGAGCTCGGACTTCGACGAGAAGCTCGTCACGAGCTCGTTGGTCGGGACCTCGGTCCTCGACACGAACGACCCGTCCTGGGTCAGCTGGTAGAGGAAGATCGGCGACGTGACGCCGAAGCTCGGGTCGACGAGCGCGTTGTTGAACACGAACGGGTACGTGCCGTCGGCGGTGGCGGTCACGCAGCCGGTGGTGCAACCGGGGGGCAGCACCGTCTGGCCCGGCGTGATGTCGGCGCCGCGGTAATCGCTGCCGCTGACCAGCAGGTTGCCCGGCCGCAGCTGGGCGCCGCGCCGTCCGCGGCCGTTGCCCCGTCCGCGGTTGTCGCCGCGTCCGTGGTCGCTGCCCTGTCCGGGGTCGCTGCCTCTGGCATGTCCCCCAATCGTGTACGCGTTCTCCCTGGCGAGAACCGCGGACGGCGCCAGCAGGGCGGTCGCGAGCGCCGCGCCGCAGACGACGCGCAGGCCCAACGACTTCACTCTCATGCGATCTCCCTATCCGGTAGTGGTCCGGTCCGGCGCGGCAACCTAGACAGGGGACGGAGCCCACAAGTGAACGACGCGTTACCGGCCGTCCAGCACGCGAGCTTTCTAATCAGCTTCTAATCGTGGAGCTTGAACGGCAGCGTCGCCACGATCACATTCGTGCGTGACTTCAACACCGCGGCCAGCAGGCGCCCGCGCTGGTTGTGCAGGATCTCGTGGCGTTGCTTGCGTGGGATGACCTCGGGGATCAGCACGGTCACGATCGCGTCGTCTTCCTCGATCGACCTGACGTACTTGAGCACGCTGCGGATCAGCGACCGGTGGCTGTCGATGATCACCTCGATTGGCACGCCGCACTGCCAGTCGTTCCAGTCGTGGATGATCCTGTCGCGCTCCTCCTCGTCGCCGGCGACGGCGACCGCGACGACCGTGTCGCCAAGCGAAAACGCGGCGCTCAGCGCCTCCTCGGTCAGCAGGTTGACCGTCGAGCTCGGCACGATCACGATGCTGTCGTGCTTCTTCGGGCGCGGCGGCGTCCGGCCGAGCTTGAGCTCGCGCGCGACCTCCGCGTAGTAGCCCTCGGTCCGCGCGAACAGGACCATCAATGCGGGCACGATCAGAACCACGACCCACGCTCCCTCGGTGAACTTGCTCACGAGAAAGACGACCACGGCGACAGCCGTCATCACCGCCCCGGCACGGTTGACCGCGACCCTCAGGCGCCAGCGGCTCGGGCGCTCCTTACGCCAATGGCGCACGAGCCCGATCTGGCTGAGCGTGAACCCGAGGAACACGCCGATCGCGTACAACGGGATCAGCTTGTTGGTTTCGGCGCTGACCGCCACCAACAGCAGCAGCGACGCGACCGCCAGCGACCCCACGCCGACTCGGTACACCGGCCGCTCAGCGCGGAGGTAGAAGAGATGCGGCAGCCGGTGATCCTTGGCGAGCAGGCTCAACAGCACCGGCAACCCGCCGAAGCTCGTGTTTGCCGCGAGCCCGAGCACGGCCGTGATCGCGATGTTCGAGACGTAGAACATCCAGCCGGTGCCGAACGAGCCCGCGGTCAGCTGAGCCAGTACGGTCACGCCGCCGCGTGGCTGGACATGATGGATGTGGACGAGCACCGCGAGGCCGATCAGCATCACGCCGAGCAGGATCCCCAGCACGATCTCGGTCTGTGACGCCGTCCGCGAGCGAGGCCGGCGGAACGCGGGCACGCCGTTGGCGATCGCCTCGATTCCGGTCACGGCCGAGCAGCCGGCCGCGAACGCCTTGAGCAGGAGCAGGATGCCGATCGCCTCGGTTGCCTGAAACGGCGCCAGGTTGGTGCCGATCGTGGCTTTGGAGTGCGGATCCACGAGCCCGATCGCGATCACGACGAACACGCTGACCAGGAACACCGTGGCCGGGAACATGAGGAGCTTTGCCGACTCGGCGATCCCGAACATGTTCACGACCGTCAGAACGGCCAGGCCGATCACCGAGACGAGCAGCAGATGATGCGAGAGTGACGGAAACACGCTGCCGAGGCTGGCGGCGCCCGCCGCGAGACTGACAGCGACCGTGAGGATGTAGTCGACCACGAGCGAAGCGGCCGCCAGCAGCGCCGGCCACCGACCGAGATTCGCCTTCGAGACGGCATAGGCGCCGCCGCCGTCGGGGTGCGCGGCGATCACCTGGGTGTAGGAGATCACCAGCAGCACGAGCATCCCGGTGATCACCAGCGTCACCGGCAGCGTGTAGCTGAGGGCACTGGCGCCGCCGGCGACCAGCACCACCATCATCGCCTCGGGCCCGTAGGCGACGCTCGACAGCGCGTCGAGGCTTAGCGCCGAGAGACCGCCGACAACTCCGAGCTCGTGGCCCTTATCGGAGTGCTTGCCCGCGCGCGGGCGGTGCCCGATCCGCTCCCCGGCCGCCCTCCGCAGCCGTCTCGATCCCCGGCGGTGTGGGGGCGGGTCGGATCGCGTGACCGTCGGATCTGTGGTCGTCTCGCTCAAGCCGCCCCTCCTCGTGCAATCCGACACTCTGACACGTGGCGCGGTCGCGCGCGACGGGCGTTCAGCTCTGGTATGCGCGCTCGATCGTCTGCGCGGCTTCCAGCACGACCGGCCGCAACCGCTCGGGGTCCGCTGCCACGCGCTCGGCCGGTCCGGCCACCGACAGTCCGGCGGCGATCCGCCCCCGGCGATCGAGGATCGGCGCCGCGAGCGCGGCGGCGCCGGCATCGAGCTCACCGACGGTGAACGCGAACCCGTCGCGGCGGATCCGTCGCAGCTCGCGGTGCAGTGACGGCGACCCGACGGCCGCCAACAGCCGCTCGCGCTCGGGGCCGTCGAGATAGGCGGCGAGAATCTTCCCGGAAGCCCCGCGGTGCATCGGCGCACGCCGGTACAGGGTGTATGAGAGCCGGACCGAGTGGCGCTCGGTCTCGACCGAGTGCAGGACCATGCCCTCCAGGCCACACGGCGCTGTCAGCAGCGTGGTCTCCCCCAGCCGGTCCGACAGCGCGGCCATCACCTCCCGTGCCGGGTCGACCAGACGCTCGCGCAGCGCTTCCTCTGCGGTCCTGCCGAGCGCGACCAACCGCGTCCCGAGCGCGACCGTGCGGTCCGGGCCCCGCTGGACGAGCCCATGCTGCTCGAGCTCGGCGACCAGCCGATAGGCGGTACTGGTCGGCATCCCGGCGCCGCTCGCCAACTCGGCGACGGTGAGCTCGGTCGGTCGGTCGCCGAGGCGGCCGAGGAGCTCCACGGCCCGTTGCAGCGCGCCCTCCGGCATCAGGCGCCCGCCGGCTCGGACTCGAACTGCGCCATCAGATCCCTGGCGGCTCGTGCTCGAACAGCGCCATCAGATCCCTGGCGGCTCGTGCTCGGACAGCGCCGGACGCGCACCCGCGACACGCGCCACCCGGCCGGCCAACTGGCCCTCGGCGACGAGCGTGGTCAGCCCCTCGACGTCGGCGTTCCACTCGGTCTCGTCGGTCAGGCTGCCGGCGTACTCGCGCACCACCGCATACGCTCGCGAGCTCCCGCCGCCCAGCCGTTCGGGGCCGCCGCGCAAGTCGACGGCCTGTGCGGCGACGATCAGCTCGAGCGCTACCAGCCGGTGCACGAGGCTCACGAGCGACGACGTCGCGGTGACCGCGAGCGGCGCCATCGAGGCGTGGTCCTCGATCCCTTCGGCGAGCTGACCGTGGTAGTCCAGTGACACCGGGTTGGCGAGCATTCGCGCCTCCGAGGCCGCGGCGGCGAACGACCGGCCGAGCGGGCGCAGCCCACCCGTTGGTCCATCGCGCGGCGCGAGCCCGGTGGGCAGGCCGCTGAAGTGACGCCAGAGAAGCTTCTGGACGCGCTCGTTGGCGACCTGCGCGGCGTGGGCGATGCCCAGGCGCATGTAGTCAAACGCCATCGCGAGCGATGCGACGTCGAAGTTGCCCACCGACACGATTGCTCCCTCGTCGACCAGGACGAGCGGGTTGTCGCCGGCGGAGTTGAGCTCGATCTCCATCATCCCGCGAGCCACCGAGAGGGCGTCATAGACCGCGCCGTGGGTCTGCGGGACACATCGGATCGAAAGCGGGTCCTGAAGGTTGCGCGCCGCGCCCGGCTTCCACAGCTCGGAGTCCTCGAGCAGCTCGCGCAGGCGCGCGCTCGCGGTCTGCTGGCCGCTGTGCGGGCGGGCGCGATCCGCCGCCGGGTGGATGATCGAGAGGTTGGCGGCGAACGCCTCGAAGCTGAGCGCGGCCGCGATCTGCATGCTCTCGATCAGATCGGCGGCGTCGACCAGGACGAGGGACCCGCGGCCAATCGTGACCCCGTTGGCGCTGATCAGCCCGAGCGCCTCCTTCGGGCCGAGCGTGATCGGCTCAAGCCCCGCGCGGCGCAGCGCTTCGGCCCCGGCGAGCGTGGCTCCCTCGTGCTCGGCCCAGCCGCGGCCGATCAGCACCTTGCCGATGTCGGCCATCTCCGACAGGTCCCCCTGCCCCACCGACCCGACCATTCTCACGATCGGGTGCACGTCGGCGTTGAGCAATCCGACCAGCAGCTCGATCAGCTCTCTGCGGACCCCGACGCCGGCCTTCAGCATCCCGTTCACGCGCGAGACCATCATCGCCCGGACGACGTCGCATGGGAGTGGGCGGCCGTATGAGGAGACCTGATCGGCGACGGTCGCGAACGAGAAGGCGCCGATCTCGTCGAGCGGGATGTGGTGGCGCGACAGCGATCCGAGGCCGGTGTTGAGGCCGTACACCGACTCGCCGCTGGCGAGCACGCGGTCGACCACGTCGCGTGCCGCCCGGACGCGGACGAGCGCCGCAGGCTCGGGCTGCACGCGCGCGCGGGCGCGCGCGACCGCCAGCACGTCGTCCACAGTCAGACCATCTCCACTCAAAGTGATGTTCTCATTGGTTGAGACGGTCGTCATTGATTGCCCTTGGTTTATCCTACATGGATCCCAACTGTTGAGAAGCTCTCTGGCCGTATCTTGAGCGCCGCCGGGCCGGCGGTGCGAGCGGGCCTGGCGATCCGGGACGGGCGCGTCGAGGCGATAGCGGAACCTGGAGGCGGCGGGCCGGACTTCGGGGAAGCGCTGCTGCTCCCGGGAGCCGTCGACGTACACGTTCACACGCGCAGCTACGAGCACGAGGGGATCGAGCGCTGCACGGCAGCCGCCGCCGCCGGTGGCGTGACGACGATCGTGGACATGCCGTACGACGCGACCGGGCCGGTCGACAGCGTCGCGGCGTTCGAGGCCAAGGTGTCTCGCGTTCGCGCCGAGGCGCATGTCGACGTCGCCCTGTGGGCCACCGTCCCGCCGCGAGGCTCGGTCGACCAGGTGCCCGCCCTCGTCGACGCCGGGGCAGCCGCCTTCAAGCTCTCGACTTTCGAGACCCACCCGCAGCGCTTCCCGCGGATCCCCGACGACCAGATCGTGGCCGCGTTCACCGCGATCGCGGCGAGCGGCGGACTCGCCGGCGTCCACGCCGAGAACGACGAGATCGTCCGGGCCGGGATCGCGGCCGAGCGCGCTGCCACCGGCGGTGCCGATCCGCTCGCGCACGCGCGCTCGCGGCCTGCGGTCGCCGAGCACGAGGCGATCGCTCGGGTGCTCGAGTTCGCGCGAGCCACCGGTGTCCGACTCCACATCTGCCACGTCTCGACGCCCCGCGGGGTGGAGCTGGTCGCGGCCGCGCGGCGCGACGGGCTCGATGTCAGCGCCGAAACGTGTCCGCACTATCTGCTGCTCGACGAGACCGAGCTCTCGCGCCGCGGCGGCGAGGCAAAGATCAACCCGCCGCTTCGCTCCGCCCCGCTGCCGGCCGGCGGCCTCGACCTGATCTCATCGGACCACGTCGGCTGGCCCGTAGAGCGCAAGCGCGGTCCGGACATCTTCGCGCTCGCCTCGGGCGCTCCCGGAGTCGAGCTGATCGTGCCCCTCGTCCACGATGCACTCGGCAGCGCTGAGCTCGTGCGCCTGGTCAGCGAGGCGCCCGCCCGCCGTTTCGGTCTGTGGCCGCGGAAGGGCAACCTTGAGCCGGGCGCCGACGCCGACGTGCTCGTCCTCGATCCCGAGCTCGAGTGGGAGATCGACCCGGCGCGGCTGGTGACGGCCGCGGGCTGGAGCCCCTACTCCGGGCGGCGCGTGCGCGGCCGGGTGATCGCAGCCTTCTCCCGGGGAGTGCAGGTGTGGGATGGCCGCCAGGTGCTCTCGCCCCCGGGCCACGGGGAATTTGTCGCCGCCTCGACCGCACGCGCGCCGGCTCATGTCTGAGGCGCCCGCCGCGACCTCGCTGCGCTGCCGCGGCTGGCGCCAGGAGGCGATCCTGCGCCTGCTCGAGAACAACCTCGCGATCGCCGAGGACCCCGAGCATCTGGTGGTCTACGCCGCCCACGCGAAGGCGGCCCGCGACCGCCCGAGCGTCGAGCGGATCGTCGCTGCGCTCATGCAGTGCAGTGACGGCCAGACGCTCGTCGTCCAGTCCGGCAAGCCGATCGCGATCCTCCCCACCGGTCCGCGCTCGCCCGTCGTCCTGCTCGCCAACGGCAATCTCGTCGGGCGCTGGGCGACGCCGGAGACGTTCTACGAGCTCGAGCGCCGCAACCTGCTGGCGTGGGGCGGCCTGACCGCGGGCTGTTGGCAGTACATCGGCTCGCAGGGCGTTCTGCAGGGGACCTACGAGACCTTCGCGGAGGTCGCGCGACAGCACTTCGGCGGCTCGCTCGGCGGGCGCCTGGTCGTGACGGCCGGCCTGGGCGGGATGGGCTCGGCACAGCCGATCGCGATCGCCCGCATGCTCGGCGGCGTCTGCCTGGTCGCCGATGTCGACGGTGACAAGGTCCGCGCGCGCCGGCGCGCCGGAACGATCGACGTCGCCTGCGAGTCGCTCGACGAGGCGCTCGACGCGGCGCTGCGCGCCCGTGACGAGCGGCGTGCGCTCGCCGTCGGCCTCGAGGGCAACGGCGCCGAGATGCTCGAGGGCCTGCTCGATCGCGGCGTCGTCCCGGACGTCGTGACCGACCTGACCGCGGCGCACGATCTGCGCAGCGGCTACATCCCCGCCGGGCTCGGCATGCAGGAGGTCGTCGCGTTGCGGCTCGGCGATCCGGGCAAGCTCGAGACGCTCGCGCGCGCGACGCTCGTGCGCCACGTGCAGGCGATGCTGGCGCTGCGAGACCGGGGCGCGGTCGTGTTCGACTACGGCAACAACATTCGCCCCCACGCCGCGACCGGCGGCCTGAGCGAGGCGCTGACGATCGACATCTTCACCGCGCGCTACATCCGGCCGCTCTTCTGCCGGGGAATCGGGCCGTTTCGCTGGATCTGCCTGTCGGGTGACGACGCTGACCTCGAGCTGATCGATGACCTCTGCCTCGAGCTGTTCGCCGACGTCGAGCGGATCACCAACTGGATCGTGCTCGCGCGCGAGCACGTCCCCCGGCAGGGTTTGCCGGCGCGGATCGCCTGGCTCGGCCACGGCGAGCGAGCGCGGCTGGCGCTGGCCGTCAACGACGCGGTCGCCGACGGGCGGCTGCGCGCCCCGGTCGCATTCACCCGCGATCACATGGACGGGGGCGCGATGACGCACCCGAACATCATCACCGAGGCGATGCCCGACGGCTCAGATCCGATCAGCGATTGGCCGCTGCTCAACGCCCTGCTGACGACGGCCGCGGGCGCCGACCTGGTCGCGCTGCACGCCGGTGGCGGCGGCTACACCGGCTACTCGCAGAGCGCCGGGATGACGGTCATCGCGACGGGATCACAGGACGCCCGCGATCGGCTCGCCGCCGCGCTCAACGTCGACACCGCGCTCGGGATCCTGCGACACGCCGACGCCGGGCTGGCCGACGCCCAGACGAGCGCGCTCGAGTTCGGGCTCGGCCTGTCGCCGGCGGAGGCCCTCCGGTGAGGGATCTCGATCTGCACGCGGTGCACGCCGCAGTGGCGGGTGGCTCGGTCCTCGCCGCCGGAGGCGGCGGCTGGGTCGACCACGGGTTGCTCGTCGGCACGACGGCCGTGCAGTACGGAACCCCCCGGCTCGCGGCGCTCGACGAGGTCGACCCCGACGCGATGCTCGCCACGGTGAGCGCGATCGGCGCGCCCGCGGCTGAGGGTTGGGAGATGCGCCCGAGCGACTACGTGCGCGCGCTGCAGCTGTTGATGGAGGCCGTCCCCGACCCGATCCTCGGCACGGTCACCGCCCAGAACGGATCCTCGACGACCTGCAACGGATGGGTCGCCTCGGCGGTACTCGGGACGCTCGTGATCGACGCGGCGGGTGACGGACGGGCGCACCCGACCGGCAAGATGGGATCGTTCGGGCTCGCCGCCGACGACAACTACGAGACCGTGCAGGCGGTGGCGGGCGGCAACCGGGCCGCCGACCGTTACCTCGAGGTCGTCACGCGCGGGACCGTGCGCCAAACCGCCAACGTCCTGCGCACCGCAGCTGATCGATCTGGCGGCTTCATCGCGTGCGCGCGCAACCCCGTCCGGGCATCGTTCGTCGCGCGTCACGCGGCGGTCGGCGCGATCAGCTTCGCGCTCGCGCTCGGCGAGGCGATTCTCGCCGCCCGTGACGCCGGTCCACGGCGGATGATCGAGGTCACGGCCGAGCACCTCGGCGGCTCGGTGATCGCCGAAGGCCCGGTGCGCAGCCGCCGACTGCGGACCGAGAACGCGTTTGACATCGGCACGGTCGAGGTCGGTGAGCTCGAGCTTGGGTTCGTCAACGAGTACATGACGGCCGAGGCCGGCGGCGAGCGCGTGGCAACCTTCCCTGACGTGCTGACGACGCTGTCGGTGAAGACCGGAGCGATCATCTCGATCGCGAATCTGCGCGAAGGCGATGAGGTCGCGGTCCTCCACGTGCCGAAGGCCAACGTGCCGCTCGGGGACGGGGTCAAGGAGCCGAGCGTCTACCCCGAGGTCGAGACGATGCTCGGCAAACCGCTCGCCCAGTACGCCCTTGCCTGACGGCGAGCGCATCGCCGCCCGTCTCGAGAGCCTGTGGCAGATCGCGCACGGCCCGGGCGGCGGCGCCGACCGGCCCGCCTACTCGGCCGCCGAAGCACAGGCGATGTTGCTCGTGGCGGCTTGGGCGCGCGAGGCCGGGCTGGCGCCCGCGATCGACAGGTTCGGAAACCTGTGGGCGCTGCCCGAGGGCGCCGACGGCTCTGTCGTCACTTCCGGCTCGCACGTTGACACCGTTCCCGACGGGGGCCGCTACGACGGCGCGCTCGGAACTGTCCTCGCGCTCGAGCTCGCCGACTCGGTCCCCGGGGCGGGACTGCTTGTGTGCGCCGCCGAGGAGGCGCCTCGGTTCGGCGCTGGCACCGTCGGCTCGCGGCTGCTCGTCGGGACGTTGCCCGAAAACGAGCTCGGCAACCTGCGTGACGCGGACGGGGTCACCGCCGCAGCCGCACGCGACGGGTACCTCGATGCGCTGGCCGACCTGCCGCGGGTCGAGCCGCCGATCGCGCGCGTCCGCGCGCACGCGGAGGTACACGTGGCCCAACGGCGCGCGCTGCGCACGCTCGGGATCGTGACCCGCGTCGCGTCGCCGCGGCGTTTGGAGATCGAGCTCGTCGGAGCGAGCGGCCACTCGGGCGAGGTGTCGATGGAGAACCGCCGCGACGCGCTGGCCGCGGCGGGCGAGGTCGTGCTTGCCGTCGAGCGGGCTGCGCGCGACGAGCCGCCGGAGACCGTCGCGACCGTCGGCACGATCTCCGTTTCACCGGGCGCGCTGAGCGTGATCCCCGGGCGGGTTACGCTGGGCCTCGACGCGCGCGGCATCGATTCTGAGTCGCTGCACCGCCTCGACGGGCGCATCCGGGCCGCGGTCCGCGAGATCGCCGACCGCCGCACCATCCAGGCGAGTGTCCGCGTCGTGCGCTCCGGCGAGCCGGTCACGCTCGAGCCCCGATTGGTGCAGGCAGCGCTGGACGCCGCGCGGCGCAACGGGATCGCGGCGGCCGAGACCTGGTCGGGCGCCGGTCATGACGCGCAGCACCTTGCGGCACTGTTCCCTTCGTTGCTCGTGTTTGTGCCGTTGGAGGGCGGCGAGAGCCATACACCGCTCGAAGGCGCGGACTCGATCGACATCGCCCACGCGGCCGTCGTGGTCGGCGAGGTGCTGGCCGGGCGGCCGCGGCGGCCAAAGTAAGTAAAGTCGCTCAATTAAGTGCTGATTAGCCAACGTTCACAGCGCTTGACAGACCGGCGCCACGTGAGGAAGATGCCCTGGTCCATCCGCCGAACGGCGTTCCGCCGGTGGACCGAGGAGGAACAAGGGAGGCAAACTGACGGCCAGGGCCCAGCAGAGACCGCGCGTCCGCTCCGCGGGGGTCACGACCGTACTCGACGTGCTCGACGCGCTCGACGGCCGCGGCATGCTGACGCTGTCGGAGCTCTCCCGCGAGACGGGCGCACCCAAGAGCACGCTCCACCGCGTGTGCTGCTTGATGCTCGAGCGCGGCTGGATCGCGCGTGACGCGACCACGGCGACGCTCGGGCTCGGGCCGCGGACGGCCTGGCTGGCGCGCACCGCCCCCGCTGCCGCGTTGACAAACGGCTTTCACTCGGTAGCGGGGCGACTCGTCACGCGCCACAACGAGACGACCTGCCTGGTCGTGCTCGATGGGCTCGACAGCCTGTTCGTCGCCAAGGTCGAGACGACGCACCCGGTGCGGCTGGTGACCTCCGTCGGCAGCCGCCTACCGGCGTTCGCATCCGCCGCCGGCCGCGTCCTGCTCGCCGACCTGGCGCCCGACACCGTCGACGCGATGTTCGCCGGGGCGCAGCTGATCACACCGACCGGCCGTCGCCTTCACGGGCTCAGCGAGCTCCACGACATCCTGGCGCGCACGCAGGAGCTCGGCTTCGGCGAGAACGTCGACGAGACCGCGCTCGGACTGCACTGCATCGCGGTGCCGGTCGGCCCGTCCGGGCGAGTCGCCGCGGCCCTGACCCTGTGCGTCCCGAGCGGCCGGATGATGTCCGGGCGGGCCGCTGAAATGCTTCCCGACCTGCTCAGCGCGGCGCGGTCCCTGGCGCCGCTCGCCGATGCTCCTCCACCCACGCCTCGGAGATTTCCCGATGTAAGCGTCGATTCCGCCTCAGCGGCCGGCGCAGGATCGATCGCCACCGAAAGGAACCCAGTTCATGGATAAGCACCAAGCTCGCAAGCTCGACGAGATCCGCGCCGAGCGCACGGAGCTCGAGAACCACTACATCGACGAACTGGTCGCGGGGCGGCTGGACCGTCGTCAGTTCCTGCGGCGCGGCAGCATGATCGGGATGTCGACGACGCTGCTCGGGACCGATATCTGGCGGCGTGCGGAAGCTCGTCATCATCGTCCTCGGCGAGCGCGGCGAGCTCGAGCGACCACGAGCGGTCCTGCGCCGACCGCCGGCGGCACGTTGAACGTGGGCTCGGTGACGCCGTCCGCCGCGATCAACCCGCTGACGGTCGCCGACGCGGGCGGTCTGGTGATGCTCAACCAGACAGGCGAGTTCCTGATCTTTGACAGCAACCTGAAGCTGGCGCTGCAGCCGATGCTGGCGCTGAGCTGGGGCCACAACGGGGACGGGAGCGTCTGGACGTTCAAGCTGCGCCCGGGGGTCAAGTTCAGCACCGGCGCGCCGATGACTGCCGACGACGTCGTCTACACGTTCAAGCAGCTGTCGGACCCGAAGAACACCGCGTCCAACGCGCTGTCGACGTTCACCGACGTGCTGACCCCCGACGGCGTCAAGAAGATGGACTCGACGACGGTCCAGTTCACGCTCGAGGCGCCGAACGGGAACTTCCCGTATCTGGTCTCGTCGGACAACTACAACGCGATCATCGTTCCCAACGGGACCGACTTCGGCAAATGGCAGAAGACGTTCGTCGGCACGGGCGCGTTCAAGCTTCAGAGCTACACGCAGAACGTCGGCGCGTCGTTCGTACCCAACCCCAACTACTGGGGCAAGAAGCCGCTGCTGGCGGGCACGTCGTTCAAGTTCTACGCCAGCCAGCAGCCGATGATCCTCGCGCTGCAGGGCAGCTCGATCGACGTGATCACGCAGTTCGTCCCCGCCGGCGCGACCGCGATCCTCCACAACCCGGCGTACAAGATCATCCAGCTCAAGTCGGCCAGCCACCGCGAGCTGTCGATGCGCAACGACCAGCCGCCGTTCGACAACGCGCAGGTTCGCCAGGCGGTCGCGTACTCGCTCGACCGCAAGGGGATGGTCAACGCGCTGCTCTCAGGCTACGGCTCGGTCGCGAACGACACCCCGTTCGGCCCCCGGTACCCGTCATCCGACCTGTCGCTTCCCCAGCGCGAGCAGAACATCTCAAAGGCCAAGGCGCTGCTGAATTCTGCCGGTCACCCAAACGGCATCAGCGCTCCGCTTGTTCACGGAGATCTACCAGGAGATCCCCCAGCTCGCGCAGGTCATCAAGGCCGACGCCGCGAAGGCGGGGATCAACTTCGACCTCAAGATCGAGAGCCAGACGCTCTACTACGGCAAGGCCGCGTTCGGCAACTCCGACTGGCTCGACGGTACGACGAGTCTCGTCGACTACGGCGACCGTGGCGTCCCGAATGTGTATCTCGAAGTCCCCGCTGACCTCGAACGGGCCGTGGAACGCGGCCCACTTCAAGAACAGCGAGTACGACGCGTTGGTCAAGAAGTACGTCGCGGCGCTCGATCTGCCGACGCAGAAGCAGATCGCCAGCCAGATCGAGACGCTGCTGCTGAAGGAGACGCCGATCGTGATCCCGTACTGGATCGACGGTCTGACGGCGTCGACGCCGTCGGTCGGCGGTCTGAACCCGACCTCGATCGCGCAGCTGTTCCTCAACCAGGCGTTCAAGAGCGCGTGAGCGGTCGCGGCGGATGACGAGGTTCATCCTCAAGCGCCTCGGGTTGGCGCTGATCACGCTGTGGCTGCTGAGCGTGATCGTGTTCGCGCTCGGCCAGGTCCTTCCGGGCGACCCGGGGCGATCCGTCCTCGGGCCGCTCGCGGCGCCGAGCGCGGTCCGCGCGCTCGACCACCAGCTCGGCGTCGACAAGCCGCTGCTGACCCAGTACTGGAATTGGATCACGCACTTCCCCGGCACGTCGACCCAGTACCAGGCGCCGATCGGGCCGATCCTGATACCCGCGCTCGGCCGCTCGCTGAAGCTGGCGCTGTTCGCGTTCGTGATCGTCGTGCCGTTGGGGCTGCTAGGCGGGATCGTGTCGGCGCTGAAGGTCGGCACGCCGATCGATCGGACGATCAGCATCGTCGGCCAGTCGGCCCTGACCGTGCCCGAGTTCGTGTCCGGGATCATCCTGCTGTTGGTGTTCTCGATCGCGCTCGGTTGGCTGCCGGTTTCGGCTACCGCCCCGCCGGGCTCGGGTTTCTTCACCCAGCTGAAGTACTTGATCCTGCCGGTGATCCCGCTGGTGTTGGTCCTGTTCGGGTACATCGCCCGTATGGCCCGCGCGGGAACCGTCGAGGCGCTCGACTCCGACTACGCGCGAACGGCGATTCTCAAGGGGCTGCCGCGCGGCGTGATGATCCGGCGCCACGTGTTGCGCAACTCGCTGCTGCCGACGATCACGGTGATCGCGACCCAGTGCGGCTACCTGATCGGAGGGCTCGTCGTGGTGGAGTTTCTGTTCCGCTACAACGGCATCGGCCAGCTGACCTTGAACGCCGCCAACCAGCACGACATCCCGATGCTGGAGGCGTGCGTGCTGACGATCGGAGTCGTGTACATGCTCGTGACGCTCGTGGCGGACATCGGCTTCTCGCTCCTGAACCCGCGAATCCGGCTGCGAGCTGCCGAGTGAGCATCGCCGACGTCCCGGTCGAGTCGCGAGGCGCGCTACGGGCGGGTCGAACCGAGGTCCGCCGCGAGCTGCTGCGCGAGCTCGGGCATTCGCCGACGTTCCTGGTCGGTGCCACGATCCTTCTGGTCTGGATCATCTGCGCGATCTTCGGCTCCGTGATCGCGCCGCACAGCCCGTACGCGCAGAACCTCGAGGGGATCAACCAGGCGCCGTCGAGCGCGCACCTGTTCGGGACCGACCCGCTCGGCCGCGACATGTTCTCGCGCGTGATCGTCGGCGCGCGCGACATCCTGATCATCGCGCCACTCGCGACGCTGCTCGGGACCGTTCTGGGGACGGCGATCGGGCTCGTGATGGGGTACTTCCGCGGCTTCGTCGACGACGTCCTCGGCCGCTTCGTCGAGGCGTTCCTGGCGCTGCCGCTGGTCGTCACCGGCGTGATCGCACTCTCGACCCTCGGGCGCTCGAACCTGGTCATCATCATCGTGATCGGGCTCGTGTTCACGCCGCTGATCGCGCGCACGGTACGCGCCGCGGTGCTGCTCGAACGCGAGCTCGACTACGTCGCGGCCGCCCGGCTGCGCGGCGAGGGCAGCCTCTACATCATGTTCGTCGAGATCCTGCCCAACGTCTTCGCCCCGATCATGGTCGAGTTCACGGTTCGGCTCGCGTACGCGATCTTCACCGTCCTGACGCTCTCCTTCCTCGGGCTCGGCGTCCAGCCGCCGTCCCCTGACTGGGGGCTCGATATCGCTTCCAACTATGGCCAGGTTTCGGCCGGGTTCTGGTGGGAGGTCCTGTTCGACGCGCTCGCGATCGCTACGCTCGTCGTCTCCGTGGCGCTGATCTCCGACGCGATCCAGGGGGTGCTCGAGCGATGAGCACGGTGACCGACACGCCCGCGGGCTCGCCCGCTACGGCCGCGCAGCCGGATGCGCTGACGGTCGACCACATCGGCATCAGCTACCGCGTTCGCGGGCGCGACCTGCTTGCCGTGCGCGAGGTCTCTTTCCGGGTCGGGCGCGGCGAGTCCTATGGGCTGGTCGGCGAGTCCGGCTGCGGCAAGTCGACGATCGCGCTCGCGGTCGTCCGCTACCTGGCACGCAACGGCAGGGTCTCAGACGGCGGGGTCACGATCGACGGCCGCGATGTGCTGGCGATGAACGGTGGCGAGCTGCGCAAGCTGCGGCAGCACACGGTATCGATGGTCTATCAGGAGCCGGGTAAGGCGCTGAACCCGACGATCCGGGTCGGACGCCAGGTCGCCGAGGTGTTCGAGATTGCGGGCGTCAAGAAGGCCGAGGCGCTCGAGCGCGCGAGGGAAATGCTCGAGAAGGTGCGGATCTCCGATCCCGGCCGGCGTCATGAACCGCTATCCCCACCAGCTCTCGGGCGGGATGCTCCAGCGCGTGGTGATCGCGATGGCGCTCGCGGCCGAGCCGGCGCTGCTGATCCTCGATGAGCCGACGACAGCGCTCGACGCGACCGTCGAGGCCGAGGTACTCGATCTGATCACCGCGCTGCGTGACGAGTTCACCACGTCGCTGCTGTTCATCAGCCACAACCTCGGCGTGATCGCCAAGATGTGCGATCGGGTCGGGGTCCTGTACGCCGGCGAGCTGATCGAGGAGGGGCCCGCCCGTCAGGTGTTCGACGACCCCAAGCATCCCTATACGGTCGGACTGCTGCGCTGCATCCCACGCCGCGACACCCTCAAGGACCAAGCGACGCTCGACACGATCCCGGGCTTCCTGCCGCCGCCCGGACACGTGGAGCCCGGGTGCATCTTCGCCGAGCGCTGCGGCCTCGTGCAGCAGCGCTGTCGCGATCAGTCGCCACCGCCGTACGACTCCGGGCCTGGCCGGCGCTCGCGCTGTCACTTTCACGAGCGCGCGCAGACGCTGCCGCGGGTTGAAAGCGAGCAGCGGGAGCCGGCTGCGAGGGACAAAGCCGATGGCGAGGCGCTGATCTCCGCGACGAACGTCTCGAAGACGTTCCGCATCGCCGGTCAGACGATCCGCGGCCTTAGCGGTACGTCGATCGAGATCCGTTCCGGCGAGACGGTGGGACTGGTCGGCGAGTCTGGCAGCGGCAAGACGACGTTCGCGCGCGTGCTGGTCGGGCTCACCGCGCCCGACGACGGCGCGACGATCACGTTCGACGGCGAGCCGCTCCCGGCCACCGCCCCGAAACGATCGCGCGCGCAGAAGAAGGCGATCCAGATCGTCTTTCAGAATCCCGACTCGGCGCTCAACCGCCGCCACTCGGTCAGGCGGCTGCTGTCGCGATCACTTTCGAAGCTCGGCGGCTACCACGGCGACGACCTGCTCAACCGGCTCAAGCAGCTGATCTCCGACGTCCGGCTCTCCGAGCGCCACCTGGACATGAAGCCCGCTCAGCTCTCGGGCGGCCTCAAGCAGCGCGTCGCGATCGCGCGGGCATTCGCGGGCGATCCTCGAATCGTCGTCTGCGACGAGCCGACCTCCGCGCTCGACGTCTCGGTTCAGGCGGCGATCCTCAATCTGCTGACCGATCTGCAGCGCCGCGAGGAGGTCTCGTATCTGTTCATCAGCCACGACCTCGGCGTCGTGCGCTACCTCTCGGACCGGATCGTCGTCCTCTACTTGGGCAAAATTATGGAAGTCGGGCCGGCCGACCAGGTGTTCGATAGCCCGCACCACCCCTACACCGAAGCGCTGCTGTCGGCGGTGCCGACGCTCGATGACCTGGACCGCCTGCGGATCCGCCTCGATGGGGAGATTCCGAGCGCCGCCGACCCGCCGAGCGGATGCCCGTTCCAGACGCGCTGTCCCCGCAAGATCGGCGAGATCTGCGAGACCACCGAGCCTGAGCTGCGCGAAGAGGAGCCGGGCCATGGGATCCGCTGTCACATCCCGCTCGAGGAACTGCGCCGGCTGCAGTCGGTGGACGACGAGCCCGCCGCATCCCCGACCGCCCCAGCCGAAACCAGCTAGCTACGCGATGACCGGGACGCAGACGCTGACACCGCGCAGCGCCGACGCCGCTGAGGCGATCGAGATGCGCGCCTCCGTGCTGCGCGAGCCGGGCCTGCCGGTGGCGACCGAGCGCGTGCGGCTCTCACCACCCCTTCCCGGCGAGGTGCTCGTTCGGATCGCCGCCGCCGGCGTGTGCCACTCGGACCTGCATCTCGCCGATGGCCTGCTCGGACCCGGACGGTGGCCGATCGTCCTCGGCCACGAGGGTGCCGGGGTGATCGAGCAGTTGGGCGAGGACGTCACCGGCCTGGCCGTCGGCGATCACGTCGCGCTCTCGTTCGTCGCGCCCTGCGGCAGCTGCAACCCGTGCCGGGCCGGGCGCCGGACGCTGTGTGAGACCGCGGGGAGCCGCTCGTTCGCCGGCATGCTCGCCGACGGCACCTCGCGCCTGCGCACCGCCGACGGAACCGTCCTGCAGCACGGGCTCAGCGTCGCCTGCTTCGCCGAATACGCGGTCGTGTCCGCGGGCGCGGCGATCCCGATTCCCCGCGACCTGCCGCTCTGGCAGGCGGCGCTGCTCGGGTGCGGGGTCGTGACCGCCTTCGGCGCCGTCACGCACGCCGCCGGGGTCCGGATCGGCGAGCGGGTGTGCGTGATCGGGTGCGGCGGCGTCGGCCTGCAGGTGATCGCCGCCCTGCGCCTGGCAGGAGCGGCGGCGATCGTCGCCGTCGACCGCGGCCCGGAGAAGCTCGAGCACGCGCTGCGACGAGGGGCGACGCACACCGTCGACGCCGGCGAGGTCGAGGTCGGCGCCGAGGTGCACCGCCTCCTCGGGCGGGGCGTCGACCACGCGTTCGAGGTCGTCGGCTCGCCGGCGACGATCCGCGCCGCCTGGGACGCGCTCGCTCCCGGCGGGACCGCGGTGGTGGTCGGGGTCGCTCCGGTCGGGGCCGAGGTCTCGCTGCCGGCGATCGAGTTCCTGTCGGAGAAGTCGATCATCGGCAGCTATTACGGCTCCTCGGATCCCTGCGTGGCGATCCCCGGGCTCGTCGATCTGGTCCGTTCGGGACGGCTGGAGCTCGCCGATGTGGTCTCGCACCTGATCACGCTCGACGGCGTCCAGGGCGCCTTCGACCGGCTGCGCCGGGGCGAGGGTGACCGTTCGGTCGTAATCGTCGATGCGGATTTGGCCGGTGCACGGCCGGCGGTGATGCCGTGAGCGCGATTGGGCTCGCGCATCTCGATGGGCTGATCGGCGAGGGCTGGAGCGGCGTCGATCCCGACGGAGCGCACGTCAATGTCGTCCTCGCCGTGCGCGGAACGCCGACGGCCGCCGCGCTGCTGGGCACGTTCACGTCACCCGCCCCGGGTCATGCCCCCATCCTCGTCGTCGTGGGAGCGACCAAGAACGAGTACGAGCCCGTCTGGCCACCGACGATCATGATCAACAAGGAGACCGCGCTAGAGGCGCGCCACCAGACGATCACTTGGGGAGCGGGTCAGCTCGGGATCGGCCAGGGCGTCCTCGACGCGGTCGCCGAGGGCCTGATCCCGCTCACCGGCGATCTGGTGGTGTTCGTGGCGATCTACATCGACCCGTCCGCCGATGACGAGACCGCGGTCCGGACCTCGAGCCGCGCCGCAACCCTGAAGGGCATCCGGACCGCCGTCCACGGACGTGACCGGGACGCGGCCCGCGCGCTCGTCGAGCGCCGCGACTCGGTCCGCAACCCCTTCTACGGCGGCCAGTAGTGAAGATCACGGCGGTCCGGCTCGAGCGCCTGTCACGGGAGCTCGACCCGCCGTTCTTCGCCGCCTGGGATCCGTCACCGCGGAAGCACTTCGACGCGACCGTGGTGCGGGTGCAGACCGACGAGGGAGTGACCGGGATCGCCAGCGGCGACACGATGACCGGCTTCGAGGAGTTCGCCGAGTTGTTCGTCGGGCGCGACCCGTTCGCGCTCGCCGCCCACGCGCGCACGCTCGAGACGATCTCGTTTCACGCCGGTCGCTACTGGCCGCTGGAGGCCGCCCTCTGGGACCTGTGCGGCAAGGCGCTCGGCGTTCCGGTCGCGACATTGCTCGGCGGGCGCTCGTCTTCGTTGCCCGCGTACGCGTCGCTGGGCGAGCTCCGGGCGCCCGAGCAACGCGCCGAGGATGCTTCGGCGCTCGTGGAGCAGGGCTTCAAGGCGGTCAAGGTCCGGATCGCGCGCGACCGGCTGTCGGACGGCGTGGCGGTGGTGGCGGCGATCCGCGACGCGGTCGGCGACGCGCTCGAGATCCTCGTGGACCTCAACCAGTGGTGGCGGATGGCCGGCGACATTGAGCCCGGTCTCGCGGTCGCCGACGCGCGGCGGGTGATCGAGCGGCTCGACGAGTACGGCGTGCTGTGGGTCGAGGAGCCCGTCGCCGGCGGCGATCTGTCGGGCATGGTGGCCCTTCGCGGGTCTTGCCGGGCTCGGATCGCGGGCGGCGAGATGGCGCGGACGTTTGACGAGCTGGTGCTCGCGCTGGAGCGCGACGCCCTCGACGTCTACCAGCCGGACGTGGTGCTCTCGCTGGGTATCTCCGCTGCGCGCACGTTCGGCGATCTGGTGTTGCGGCGCAACCGGTGGTTCACGCCCCACACGTGGACGAACGGGATCGGCCTGCTCGCCAACCTCCACCTCTGCTGCGGCATCGGCGGCGGTCCGCTGATCGAGTTTCCCTACGACCCCCCCGGGTGGACGCCCGAGCGGCGCGATTTCATGCTCGCCTCGCCGGTGACGGTCGACGGTGCCGGCCGGTTGACCGTTCCGTCTTCGCCCGGGTTGGGGTTCGAGCTCGACGAGGAGGCGGTGGCTCGCTATGCCTGTTGAGCGCGTGGCGTTCGTCGGACTCGGCCGGATGGGGTCACACATGTGCCGCCACGTGTGCGCGGCCGGCTTCTCGGTGAGTGCGTTTGATCTCGAGGAGTCCGCTGTTCGTCGCGCCGCCGGCCACGGCGCACGACGGGCGTCATCGCTGTCCGATTGCCTCGAGGGGGCGGACGTGTTGGTCACCAGCCTGCCCGGGCCGGTTCAGGTTGACGCCGTGCTGGGGGAGGCGCTCGAGGCGTTGGCTCCGGGCGCTTTGGCCATCGAGATGAGCACGAGCTCGCTGGAGGTCGGGCGCCGCGCGCTGGCACTCGCTTCGGGGCGCGACGTGGCGCTGATCGATGCGCCGGTCGCGGGTCAGACGATCGGCGCCGAGGCGGGCACGCTGGCGATCTACGTCGGTGGAAGCGATTCGGAGTTCGCCCGAGCGCGCCCGGTGTTGGAGGCGATGGGCGACCCGGCGCGGATCTTCCACATGGGACCGTTCGGGAGCGGCTACACGGTCAAGCTGCTGCTGAACCTGATGTGGTTCGTGCACGCCGCCGCGACCGCCGAGGCCTTGACCGTCGGCGTCAAGGCCGGCGTCTCCTTGGACAAGCTCCACGAGGCGCTGGTGGATTCCCCCGCCAACTCGGTGTTCCTGGAGCGCGATGTGCGGATGGTGCTCGATGACGGGGACTACGACGAGGGCTTCTTCATGTCCCTGGTAACGAAGGACCTCGGGCTCGCGGTCGATCTCGCGCGCGACGTCGGGGTGCCGGTGGAGGTCGCGGAACTTGTGGAGCAGCTGCACCGCCGGGTGCGCGCGGTTTACGGTGACGCTGCGGGTGAAATGAGCGTCTTGCGGCTCTATGAAGACGCGGCTGGGGTGCAACTGCGGCTATCGAAGGGGGAGTAAACCCGGTCTCGGAACGCTCTAGTCCACTATGGACTCAAGCGTTCCAAAGGACCCCCAGATCGCCTCCCTCGCGGCCAAGGAGTACGGGCACGTCACGCGCCAGCAGCTGTTGGACCTCGGACTCACGCCCAATGAGATCAGCAAACGACTCACCAAGCGCCGCCTGATCCCCGTCTTCCAAGGGGTCTACGCCGTCGGCCACCCCCGCCCCGAGGCCATCGCGCGCGCCGCAGCGGCCGTCCTCGCCGGCGGCGACCACGCGATCCTCAGCTACTTCTCGGCGGCGGCGCTCTGGGGCATGACCACGAACTGGCCCAGGACCCCCGAGATCACCGTCCCCGGCAGGCGTCGTCCATCGGGCATCCGGGTCCACGTTCACCCAGCCCTCGAAAGCCAGGACATCCGCCGCCACCGAGGCATCCGAGTCACGAGCCCGGCCCGCACAGCGCTCGACATCGCACCCCGGCTGACAAGCAGTCAGCTCGCCAGGGCCGTCAATGAGGGCCGTCTCTCCAGACACTTGCGCCTCAGCGCCCTCGAGGAGCCTCCTCATCCGAAGCCCGCTCCATCCCGGCACCGCTCTCCTCAAGCCGTTCATCGAACACCCCACCGGACCGACGCGCTCGGAGTTCGAGCGTCGCTTCCTTGCGTTCGTGCGCGAGTACGACCTGCCGACTCCGCTCATCAACACGCACCTCCTCGGCTTTGAGATCGACGCCCTATTCCCCGACGAACGCGTGATCGTCGAGCTCGACGGCTGGGACTTCCATTCCGACCGGCGCTCGTTCGAGCGCGACCGTGACAGGGACCCAGAGCTGCTGGTGGCCGGCTACGTCACCGTTCGGACGACCTGGGAGCGGCTCACGCAGAGGGCCGCGCGCGAGGCCGCCCGGCTACACGACATCCTCAAAAGCCGTCGTCGGGCTCCATAGCCGCCCCCGCCACCATCTCACCGAGTTGCAGGACCAGCCAGATCCGCTCGCGCTTGAGGAGCACAGCAGGCTCGGCGACCGGATCGCCGTCGACCACCACCAGATCCGCCAGCCGCCCGGGCTCGACCACGCCGATGTACTCGTCGAGCCCGAGCGCCCGTGCCGCCGCGCCGGTCGCGGCGTGCAGCGCTTCCGCGGCCCCCAGCCCATGGTGGACCATCCGGACCAGCTCGAGCGCGGCATCCTCGCCCGAGACACCGTCGCGGTCAGATCCCAGCGCGATCGGCACCCCGGCGTCACGTGCGGCGCGCAGGGACGCGCTCCCCTGCTCGAGGTTGTAGTGCGCCAGCTCAACGAGACCCGGGAGCATGTCGGGATCCAAATCCGCGCCGGCGGGATCGATCGCGTCGCCGAAGCCGCCCATCCAGTAGTAGCCGCTCAGCGTCGGCACGAGGAACTGCCCGCTCGCCGCCATCCGCTCCAAGAGCTCGGGCCGCTGGCACAGGTACATCCCGTGTTCGATCGTGTCCACCCCGTGCTCGATCGCCGCCGCCGTGCCATCGAGCCCCTCGACGTGGGCGGCAACGCGCACCCCCATCCGGTGGGCCTCCTCGACGAGCGCAGCGAGCTCGGCGTCGGTCAGCTGCAGCGGGTCGGGATCCTCGAGCTCGTTCGAGCGCGCGCCGCAGGTCATCACCTTGATGAAGTCCGCCCCGGCGCGTAGCTGCTCGCGGACCGCCTTGCGGATCTCGTCGGGGCCGTCGGCCTCGCGGTACATGGCGCCGTAGAAGCGCCCACCCGGTGCCGTGGCCGAGATGATCAGCCCGCAGGTCAGAAGCCGCGGGCCGCGGAACGCCCCGTATCGCATCGCCTGGCGCGCCTCCTGCGGCTGGCGCTCCTGCGAGCCGACGTTGCGGATGGTCAGCACGCCCATCCGCAGGCAATCGCGCAGGCGCGCCTGGAGAAAGTGCGCGCTCGTGCCGGCCAGCACCGGTTCGGCCCCGTGCTCAGGGCTAGGCACAAACCCCTGGACGTGGACGTGGGCGTTGATCAGTCCCGGCATCAAGGTCCGACCGCCGAGGTCGAGCGCCCGCGCCCCCTCCGGCACCGACTCGCCGGCCTCCCCCACGCGCTCGATCACACCGTCGGAGACGAGCACCGCGGCGCCGTCGCGCACCGGGGTGCCGGTGCCGTCGAACAGGCGCGCGCCGGTCAGCCACAGCCGGCCACGAGCCGGGGGCGGAGCAGCGATCAGTGACGGAAACCGGTGCGGCACGCGCTCAGTCCGGAATTCGGGGAGCGATCACGGAAGCCACCGCAGCCAGCTCGGCGCCGAGGAAGCGCCGCTCGGTGACCGGCGGCATCACCGACAGCACCTCGGCGAGCAGGTCGGCGAGGGCCGGCGGCGCCTCGCGCCCGGGCCGCGCCAGCGCCTGGGCCGCCATCGCCGCCAGGCAGGCCAACGACCCGCAAACCAGGCCGCGAACGCGGTCGTGCTTATTCCAGGCGAGAAACACCGGCGAGGCGACGTCGTTCTGACCGAAGCCGGCGAGCGGCAGCAGCGACGGCACCGCGGCCTCGCGCGCCTCCTCGGCATACCCGTTGGCGACCATCTGCATCGTCCCGAGGGCGAGCGAGTCCAGCCCCGGGTGGGCGACCGGGCTCGTCTGCAGGCGCTGGACCTGGTGCTGGGCGAGCTGACCGAGATCGGCCAGCGCGAACGTCAAGGAGTCGATCGACGCCGGCGCCGACCCAGAGTGAAAGCCGCCATTTGAGATCAGCTCCGCGGGCTCGCCCTCGTCGGCTCCAAACACGAACACGGGGTTGTCGCTCACCGCCGCCAAGGCGACCGTCGCCGCCTCACGCGCGCCGGCCAGCACCCGGCGCGCGTTGCCGAGCACCCGCGGCAGGATCCGGAAGCTGACCGCCGGCTGCGGGTGCTCGTCACTCGACCGCGGCGCGTCCGCGCCCCGGAGCCCAGCGCGCAGGGCGCGTAGCGCCTCCGCCTGCCACGGATCGCCCCACAGATCGTCGAGCGCGACGTCGAACGTCGCCGGGGGGACCGCGGCGGCCGCGCAGGCGAGAGAGAACACCAACTCGGCGACATCGATCGTCCGAGCTCGTGGTCAGGACCGCGTCGGCGAGCAGTGCCGACGCGCACGGCGAGCCGTTGATCAGTGCCATCCCCTCCTTGAGCCCCAATGCCAGCTCGGCCGGCACGTCGTCGAACAGCCAGCCCAGCGCCTGGATCTCCCCCGGTCCGCCGTTCCCTTGCCGCGGGACAGGCGGCAGCGGGCGTCCGTCAAGCCGACCCGCCACGAGCTCCACGAGCTCGGCTGAGACCCCGGCGTGGCCCTCGATGAAGTTGGTCAGCCGCGCGAGCACGATCCCACGGATCACCCGGACCGGCAGCGGCTCGCCGAACGAGGTGCCTGAGTGCAGCCCGCGTTCGTAGTCGCGCTGCTCGGCCTCGGTCATCAGCCGGTTGGAGCCGTCACCCGCGTGCACGTTGACGCCGTAGAGCTTGCGGCCGGGGTTGGCCGCCACGAACGCGAGCAGCTGCTCGCGCCGCCGCGCGACCTCGGCGAGTGCGTCCGCCGTCACCGCGACGTCCTCGCCCTGCCATGCCGCGCGCACGAACGCGTCCAGGTCGATCTCGGTCCGTCGCGCGAGGACGACCGTCATCGGCCGCGGTCCACGACCACCGAGGCCGACGCGCACGTCGCCAGCGCCAGTTGCAGGTCGCGCTCCGCGACCCCCGCGAGCTCGGGATGGTCGAGGTCGAGCTCGATCTGCGAACCGTCGCCGTCGAGCCCGAGGCTCGCGCGTCCCGTGGTGACCGTCTGGCCCCACAGGTCACCGCCGGCCGCCTCGAGCAGCGCGTAGCGCGTCTGGCGCTCGCGGCGGGCGAGCGTCTCCATCTCGCGCAGCTCCTCGAACGGGTCGATCCGGACCTGCGAGTCGGTCCCGATCGCCAGCCGCACGCCGGCGTCGCGGTAGCGCAGCGCCGGCAGGTAGCCGTCACCGAGGTTGCCCTCCGTGGTCGGGCAGGTGATCACGATCGAGTCGCTGTCGGCGAGCAGTCCGATATCGCGACTCGGTCACGTGGATCGCGTGCACGACGCTGGTGCGCGGGCCGAGATAGCCGGTCCGCGCGAGCAGCTCGATCGGCGTGCAGCCATGCTCGGCCTCGCACTCCCCAAGCTCGCGCACCTGCTCGCACGCGTGCACGTGACGGACCAGGCCCTCGCGATCGGCGTACTCGGCGATCGCCTCGATCCACTCAGCCGGGACGGCGCGGACGCTGTGCACCGCGACGCCCACGTCGACGCCCGCTCGCCCCGAGGCCCACGCGCGCAGCGCGTCGAGACGCTCGAGGAACACCGACACCTCGGGGTCGCAGAAGCGGCGCTGCCCCTCGTCGGGCGGGCGCCCGAAGCCGCCGCGGTTGTAGGCGGCCGGGAGCAGCACGATCTCGAGCCCCTGGGCGACCGCGGCCTCCGCGAGCGCGATCGCCATCGCGTTCGGCTCGTCGTACGGCGTCCCGTCGGGCTGGTGGACGACATAGTGAAACTCGCCGACCGCGCCGTAGCCGGCAGCGGCCATCTGCGCGTACACACGCTCGCCGACGGCGCGCATTGAGTCGGGGTCATGGCTGCCGGCGAGCCGGTACATCTCATTGCGCCAGCTCCAGAAGTCATCGCCGGGATGTGGCCGTTCGGCCACCCCGCGCAGGTCGAGCTGGAACGCGTGGCTGTGCGCGTTCGCCATCGCCGCCACGCGCGCGCGTCTCACAGGCCCTCGAACCTCGCGCGGGCGTCGTCGCGGACGAACACCGGCTCGCCCGCTACGAACGCGGCCAACACCGGGTTGTGGCCAAAGCGGTAGGCGATCTGCTCGATCGATCCGTCGATCACCACCAGATCCGCCCGCTTGCCGACCTCGATCGAGCCCCGGTCCCCGTGCAGCCCGAGCGTCCAGGCAGCGTTCAAGGTCGCCGCGGCCACCGCCTCGAGCGCGGTCAAGCGGTACAGCCTGATCGCCAGTCCGATCACCAGCGGCACCGAGAACACGGGCGCGGTGCCGGGGTTGGCATCGGTGGCCAGCACGACGATCGCGCCCGCGTCGACCAGTGCGCGGCCGGGGGCGCGGTGCTCGGCGCCGAGGAATTCGGCGGCCGGCAGCAGAACGGCCGCGCACTCGGCCTGCGCCAGCGACGGGATGTCGTCCTCGTGCAGCGTTGACAGGTGATCGACCGACCGGGCCCCCGCCGCGAGCGCGACCGGGACCGAGCGCAGACCGCCGAACTGCTCGACGTGGCAGCGCAAAGCGAGTCCCGCACCGGCGGCCAGGGCACCCATCCGGGTCAAGTCCGCGTTCGAGAACGCGATCGACTCGACGAAGATGTCGAGCGCGGACACGCTCCCGGGCCGGACGACCTCGGGCATCATCGTCTCGACCTCGTCCATCCATTCGGTGGCCGTATACAGCGCTGGCACCGCGTGCGCGAGCAGTGCGGTCGAGGTCGTCGTCTGCGCGACGCGGGAGGCCAGCGCTCGCGCAAGCTCGAGCGCTCGCAGCTCCCCCTCGCGGGATAGGCCGTAGCCAGACTTGCACTCGAACGTCGTCGTTCCCGATGCGGCCATCTCCCCCGCGAGCGCGACCGACTGCGCCAGCACCTGCTCGTCGGTGGCCTCGCTCAGCGCTCGGGCCGAGGACGCGATCCCGCCGCCGCTGCGGGCAATCTGCTCGTAGGGAACGCCGGCGATCTTCTGCTCGTACTCGACCGCCCGCCAGCCTACGAACGGCAGGTGGGTGTGGCAGTCGACGAACCCCGGGATCACCGCGCAGCCGCGCGCATCAAATTGCACGTCACAACCGGGATCCTCCGCGACCCCGGCGATCACGCCGTCCCGGACCGACAGGCCGCCCGGCTGCACCGTCTGCCGGAAGGCGACGTCGCCGCGCAGGTACGGCCGGCCGTCGCGATCGGGACGCAGGACCTGTTCGGCGCCGCTGATCGAGACCGAACCGCCGCTCACCGCGTTACCGGCTCCCGCGTCCCCGCCCGCTTGCGCCCGCGCTCGTCCTCCTGACTCGCTTCAAGGTCGGCGGCGAGAGTCATCCGGCTGGCTCGGGATCGAGCATCGGCATCCGAAGCCCGTGCGAGCGCGCCGCGTCGAGCGCCTCGGGGTAGCCGGCGTCGGCATGGCGCACGATTCCCAGGCCCGGGTCGGCGCTCAGCGCGCGGCGGACTCGTTCGCGGGCCTCGGGCGTACCGTCGGCGACGACCACCTGACCGGCATGGATCGACTTGCCCATCCCGACCCCGCCGCCGTGGTGGATCGAGACCCAGCTCGCGCCGCAGGCGGTCATCAGCATCGCGTTCAGCAGTGGCCAGTCGGCGACCGCGTCGGACCCGTCGCGCATTGACTCGGTCTCGCGTTCGGGTGACGCGACCGAGCCCGCGTCGAGGTGGTCACGGCCGATCACGATCGGCGCCTTCACCTCCCCGCTGGCGACCATCTCGTTGAAGCGCACCCCGGCGCGATCGCGCTCGCCATACCCGAGCCAGCAGATCCGCGCCGGCAGACCCTGGAACTGGACCTTCTCGGCGGCCAGTGAGATCCAGCGGGCGATGTGCTCCTGGTCGCCGAACAGGTCAAGGATCGCCCGGTCGGTCGCGTAGATGTCGGCCGGGTCGCCCGACAGCGCGACCCACCGGAAGGGCCCCTTGCCCTCGCAGAAAAGCGGCCGGATGTACGCGGGGACGAAGCCCGGGTAGGAAAACGCGTCGGCGTCGCCGTACTCGGCGGCGAGGCCACGCAGCGCGTTGCCGTAGTCGAACGCCTCAGCGCCCGCCTGCTGCAACGCGCGGATCGCCGCGACGTGCGCGAGCGCGCTCTCCCCCACCCTGCGCAGGTACTCGTCGGGGTCGCTGCGGCGCAGAACCTCGGCCTGCTCGACGGTCAGGCCTACCGGGATGTACCCGTTCAACGGGTCGTGGGCGCTCGTCTGATCGGTGACGAAGTCGATCTCGACGCCGCGACGAGCGAGCTCGGGCAGGACCTCGGCGGCGTTCCCCGCCAGGCCGATCGAGAGGCCACGGCGCTCGATCCGCGCCTCTTCGAGCCGTATCAGCGCATCGTCGAGATCCGCCGCGCGCTGATCGAGATACCCGGTCTCGATCCGGCGCTCGATCCGGTGCAGGTCGACCTCGACGCACAACGCGGCACCGCCGAGCATCGTGATCGCGAGCGGCTGCGCGCCACCCATCCCGCCCAGGCCCGCGGTGACGACGAGCCGCCCCTCGAGCGAGCCGCCAAAGCGCTTGCGCGCCGCCGCCGCAAACGTCTCATAGGTGCCCTGCAGAATCCCCTGGCTCCCGATGTAGATCCACGAGCCGGCGGTCATCTGGCCGTACATCATCAGTCCCGCGGCATCGAGCTCGCGGAACTTCTCCCACGTCGCCCACTGCGGGACGAGGTTGGAGTTGGCGAGCAGCACCCGCGGCGCGTCCGGGTGCGTCTCGAACACCGCCACCGGCTTGCCCGACTGCACCAGCAGCGTCTCACCGCCGCCGAGTCGCCGCAGCTCGCGCTCGATCGTGTGGTAGCTGGACCAGTTGCGCGCTGCCTTGCCGATCCCGCCGTACACCACCAGGTCCTCGGGTCGCTCGGCGACGTCAGGATGCAGGTTGTTGTGCAGCATCCGCAGCGCAGCTTCCTGCTGCCAGCCGCGACAGCTCATCCCCTCGCCGATATCAACACTCATCGCCGCCGCACGCTACCGCAGGCGGCAAGCGGCCGGCTCGGACGATTGCAGCGGACCGCGATCGGTCGGTACGCATCGGCCGCCTCACCCCGGTGAGACGGGACGTCGGTCACCGCTGGTCTGAAGCTGCCGCCGGCGACCACGGCCATCCGGTGGGTGCGTCGGAGCCGCTAGGACAGGGAGACCGTCGCCTCGATCTCGATCAGCAACCCGGGAACCGCGAGTCCGGTGACGCCGGCGATCGTCTGCGCGGGGTGCTCGGTCGACTGCTGGACGCGCTCGATCACGGCGGTGATCGTCTCGAACTCAGTCGGCTGCGTCGTGTAGATCGTCCGCCTGACGACGTCATCGAACGTGGCGCCGACCGCCTTTAGCGCGACCTCAAGATTGCGCATCGCCGCCTCCGTCTGAGCGCCGAGGTCATCGCCACCGATGAGCGAGAAGTCGGGCGCCAGCGCCACCTGGCCCGCGATGAAGATGAGCCGCGAACCCGTCGCGGTGGCGATGTGACTGAACCCCGGCGACGGGTGCAGCTCGCTTGGGCTCAGCAGTTCACGATTGCCGTTCAACTCGTGCTCCTCTATTCGCTGTGTGGTCGTCGCCGTTAGTGGCGGAATGCAGAATGCCGAGCTGTTCGAGGTTTTGGCGGATTCGCTCGGTCTCCTCGTTTAGCGGTAGGGCAGCCTCGTCCCCCGACCGCGCTCCTGGGCCTTGGCGAGCAGCGTCTCGCCGAGCGCGATGTCGGTGATCGAGAGCCCGCGGTGCCAGAAGAGGATCGTCTCCTCGGCGCGCTCGCGACCTGGACGCCGTCCGGCGACTATTTCCCCGAACTCGCCGTACAGGTTGCGCTCCGATAGCCGGCCTGAGTCGACATGGGCCCGGAGCGCCCCCAGTGGACCGGCGTGTGCCTGGGCCCAATCGTCGACCACGATCTTGTCCATGATCTCGAGCAGCCCGAGCTCGACCGCGCTGACGGTGCCATACGGCATCACCAGCGCGCCGCGCTTTATCCATTCGGTCTTCAGCAGCGGCGCGGGCTCGGTCAGCCGTGACGCCTCGACCACGATGTCGGCGCCGCGTACACACTCCTCCCAGCTGGCGACCGCGTGCACCTCGCGCCCGAGATCGGCGCTGAGCCGCTGCGCGAACCGCTCGCGGCTCTCGGGGCGCAGCGAGTGCACCCGTACCTCTTCGAGTGCCGGGAGGACGTGGCAGAGGAGCCGCACGTTCCAGTACGCGGTCCCGCGCGCGCCGATATGCCCGAGCACACGGGCGTCGCGCCGAGCCAGGTACTCGCCACCGAGCGCCGTCACGGCGCCGGTCCGCACCTCGGTGATCGCCGTCGCGTCGATCACGGCCACCGGTACGCCGCTGCTCGGGTCCATCAACAGCAACAGCGCGAGCTCGGACGGCAGGCCCTGGCGGTGGTTGTGGACGAAGTCGCCCACGACCTTGACGCCGGCGTGATCGCCCGTCACACCGCGCAAGACGTTGAAATGGCCCTCCACGCCGTGCGGGAAGAGGTGCGTGCGCGGCTCGATCACCGTCTCGCCCCGCCCCTGGGCCGCGATCACGGCGCGGATCGCGTCGAGGATCTCGTGGTCGCTCAGCGCCAGCGCTTCCACGTCGGCACCGCTCAGATACAGAAGCTCGATCACTCGCGGCCCACCGCATCACGCACGCGCGCCAGGAGCGTGCCATTTGCGAGCGCCTCGCGCGCGAGACGTTCGACATCGGGGCCGAGCGGGCGGTCGTCGGTGACGAGGTCCACGAGCTCGCGGGCGCACCGCTGCGCGGCAGCCGTGCCGGCACCCAAGCGCGACACGGACGCCAGATCGACGGCCTGGGCGGCGATCAACAACTCGACGGCGATCAGGAGCGCAAGGCGGTCGAGCTGGCCGCGCAATCTGAGCGCCGCCTGCGTAGCGGCGGTCGAGTCGTCCTCGACGCCGTCGGCGCCGGCCGTGGCCTGGGTGGCAAACGGAGCCGCCGCGTGACGGATCTCGATCGTCAGCGCCCGGGCGGTCTTGAGCAACGGCGCGATCCCGGAGTGGGTCGGGTCATCGTCGACCAGGTTGGCCGGGAGCCCGCTCAACCGCGTGGTGCGCAGCCGGGCCGCGCGCTCGGTGACCGCCGAGGCAACCTGCGCGACGGCGATCGCAGTCGCGTCGAGCGCGAGTGACAGCGCCGGAACGTGGAAGTTGCCCGTTGACAGGATCTCGTCGTCGGCGGCGAGCACCAGCGGATTGTCGTCCGCGCCGTTGAGCTCCGGCGCGACGGCGCCGCCGAGCAGCTCCAGGGCGGTGTGCAGCGAACCGTGAATCTGGCTCGCGCACCTGAAGCTGAGCGGGTCCTGCAGCCGGCGTGCGGCGCCCGGCTCGGTGAGCGCGCCGCCGGCGAGCAGCCTCATCAGCCCCGCGGCGGCCCACTCCTGTCCGGGAGCCGGCCGCGCCGCCGCGACGCGCGGGTCGAGCGGACTGAGGTTGGCGCGAAAGCCCTCCATCGATAGCGCCGCCGACACCTGTGCCGCCGCCAGACGGGCCTGGCAGTCGAGCAGGGCGAGCGTCGCGATGCCGGCGCAGACGGCGGAGCTCGAGCACAGCACGAGCCCGTCCTTGGCTCCGAGCTCGACCGGCTCCAACCCAGCCCGGCGCAACGCCTGCGCGCCGTCGAGCCGCTCGCCTCCGACCTCCGCCTCCCCCTCGCCGATCAGCACCAGCCCGACGTGGGCGAGCATCACCAGATCGGCGGCTCCCACCGATCCGCTTCGAGGTATCCGCGGGTGCACGCGCGCATTGAGCAGCGCTGCCAGTCCGTCCGCGATCGGCAGGCCGGCGCCCGACCCGCCGGCACAGATGCCGTTGAGCCGCAATGCCATCGCCGCGCGCGTCAGCTCGCGCTCGAGCGGCTCGCCGACGGCCATCGCGCGCCCACGGAGGGTACGCAGCGAGAACTCCGCCGCGGCGGCGCCGTCGACGGCGTCGACCACGCGCGATCCCAGGCCGGTGGTGACGCCGTACACCGGCCGCCCCTGCAAGGCGGCGCGCGCCACCGCGGCCTGGGCGGCCTCGATCCGGGACCGCGCTTCGGGATCGAGCGTCACCGTCACGCCCTCCCGGGCGATCGCGGCGACCGATCTCGGGTCCAGATCACGTCCGGTGAGCACGACTGGCCCGTCCATGACCGCGACGATACTGGCCACGTTCCGCTGGCTCTCCGGAAAGCGGTCGACCCACTAGAGTCCCGACCGCGATGGCCGTGCAACCCGCGGAGAGCACCGGGCACGCGCCGATCGTCCTCGACGGTGCGACGCTGACCCCCAAGCGCGTCGCGCTCGTGGCGCGCGACGGCGCACCCGCGCAGCTGTCGCCGGAGGCGCACGCCAATAACGACCGCGCCCGGGAGGCGATCGCGAGCCCTGTTGGCCCGGGGCGACGAGCTGTACGGCGTCACGACCGGCGTCGGCGCGCTGCGCGCCTACCGGGTGCCGAAGAACCGCCGTGAGCAGTACTCGCTCAGCCTGCTTGCGGAGCCATGCCTGCGGCGCGGGGCCGCCGCTCCCGGCCCAGGTCGTCCGCGCGGCGATGGTGACAAGGGCCAACCAGATCGGGGCCGGCGGCGCCGGGGTTGCGCGCGAGCTGCTCGATGCGATCGTCAACGCGCTCAACGCCGGGCTTTCGCCGTTCACACGTGAGCTCGGCTCACTCGGCACCGGCGACCTGACCAACCTCGCCGATATCGCGCTCGCCCTGCTCGGCGAAGGCCAGCTGTGGCGGGGCGACGAGCTCGTCGACGCGGCAACCGCGCTCGCCGACGCGGGTCTGCCGCCCGCGCGGCTCGGCGGACGCGACGGCCTTGCCTTCATGAGCTCGAACGCGGTCAGCATCGGACGCGCGGCGCTGCTCGTCGTCGACGCGCGGAGGCTGCTCGATGCGTGGCTGACGGTCGCCGCCCTGTCATTCGAGGCGGCCGCCGCCGATCCGGTCGTACTCGATCCGCGAATCCATTCGTGGCGTCACCGCCCCGGTCAGGCTGCCGTCGCCGCACGGATGCGGGAGCTGCTCGAAGGGGTCGGCGAGCGCACCCGTCAGCCGGGGCCGCTCGGCGTCCAGGACCCATACCCGTTCCGCGCCCAGCCGCAGGTCGACGGCACCGTCCACGATGCCCTGCGCGTGCTCGAGGAGACCGTCGAACACGAGCTGAACTTCGCCGGCGAGAACGCGCTGATCGTCCCCGGCGACGATCTGGCACTGCCGAACGGCAACCCTCACGCGGCGCCCCTGGCCAACGCGATCGACGGACTGCGAACCGCGCTCGCGCAGTCGGCGGCGTTGATCGCGGCACGCGTGAGCACGCTGCTGGACTCCAGCCTGACCGGACTGCCACCGTTCCTCGCCCGCCGACCGGGCCCGGAGTCCGGGGCCCTCGTGCTCGAGTACACGGCCCACGCCGCGGTCGCCGAGGTTCGCTCGCTGGTGACGCCGGTCGCCGCGCAGACTGTCTCGGTCTCGCGCGGGGTCGAGTCGCATTCGAGCCTCGCCCCGATCGCGGCGCGCCGCGCACACGAGACCGTAAGCGCGCTCCGAGTCGCGGTCGCGACCGAGCTGGTCGTCGCCGTGCGCGCCCTGCGCCTCGCGGGCACCGAACCGGCGGGCATCGGCACGCGGGTGCTGTGGGAGGCCGCGACCGAGCGTCTGAACCCGGATCTCACAGACCGGCCGCTGCATCCGGACGTCGAAGCCGCGCGGCTGTTGATCGCAGACTGGGAGCTCGAGCTCGGCTGAAACGCGGTGCCGGGCGGCGGAATCCTGAGCGCTCCCGGCTAGCCTAGATAGTCGTGGCCGAGAACTACGCAGCCCCGGCGCAGACGGTCCCTGACCGCCGCAAACGGCTTGTGATTCTCGCCATCTGCTCGATGAGCCTGCTGATCGTCGGGCTCGACACGACGATCGTCAACGTCGCGCTGCCCGCGATCCACCGATCCTTCTCCTCGTCGCTGTCGGGCCTGCAGTGGACGATCGGCGCCTACACGCTCGTGCTCGCGAGCCTGCTGATGCTGGCCGGATCGACCGCCGACCGGGTCGGTCGCCGGCGCGTCTTTCAGATCGGCCTGACGACGTTCTCGCTCGGCTCGCTGCTGTGCGCTTTGGCGCCGAGCCTCGAGCTGCTGGTCGCGGCGCGAGTGCTGCAGGCGATCGGCGGCTCGATGCTCAACCCGGTCGCGATGTCGATCATCCGCAACGTGTTCGTCGACCCGCGCGAGCGCGCTCGCGCGATCGGCGTCTGGGGCGCGGTGTTCGGGATCAGCCTCTCGCTGGGACCGGTGGTCGGTGGCGCGCTGGTGGACTCGATCGGCTGGCGATCGGTGTTCCTGGTGAACGTTCCGGTCGGAGTGGTGGCGATCGTCCTGACGGCGCTGTTTGTCCCGGAGTCGCGCGCCCCGCATCCGCGGCGCATCGACCCGGTCGGGCAGCTACTGGTGATCGTCGCGCTCGCGACCCTGACCTACGCGATCATCGAAGGCCCGAACAACGGCTGGCTATCGGCGCAGACGCTGGCGCTGTTCGCGGTCTCGCTGGCCGCATTCGCGACCCTCGTGCCCTACGAACTGCACCGCCACCAGCCGCTGATCGAGATCCGGTTCTTCGCCAGCGCTCCGTTCTCGGGCGCGAGCGCGATCGCGATCTGCGCGTTTGCCGGGATTGGCGGCTTCCTGTTCCTCAACACCCTCTACCTGCAGGTCGTCCGCGGCCTGTCGCCGCTCGATGCGGGCCTGGCGGTGCTCCCGCTCGCTGTCGGAACGCTGTTCGTATCCCCACTGTCCGGGCGGTTGGTCAGCAGCCGCGGAAGTAGGCTGCCGCTGGTCGGCGGCAGCATCGCCGTGATCGCCGGCGGCCTGATCCTCACCCAGCTCACGGCCACGACGCCGTTTGCGACCTTGCTGCTGGCATACCTGATCTACGGGGTCGGCTTCGGATTGCTCAACCCGCCGATCACCAACACCGCGGTCTCGGGCATGCCCGCCTCACAGGCCGGCGTCGCAGCGGCAATCGCGTCGACGAGCCGTCAGGTCGGCGCGACGCTGGGCATCGCAGTGCTCGGCTCGCTCGCCGCCGGAGCCACCGCGGGCACCGTCGGTCCGTCGTTCCCGGCCGCGACCCATGCGAGCTGGTGGGTGCTCGTCGGACTCGGTGTCGCCGCGCTGATCCTCGGCATCGTGACCACGACCCAGTGGGCAAACCAGACCGCCCGACGGACGGCGAAGCGGCTCTGCGAGGATCCCCTCGACACGCCTCCCGACGTCGGAGCGCACCGCGACGAAGCCGAGCTGGTCACGGGCTGAAAGGCGAGTATGCTCGCGGCGATGCCGTCCGCGCCGCCACCCGTCCGGACGCCGAACGTCCATCCGCGCTGCGCCAACGTCCCGTCGATCAACGATCACGGCTTCGAGGAGCTGTGCCATCTCGTGACCGACGAGGACCCCGACACCGCCCTGTGCGGCAAGGACGTCACCGGTTACCCGTGGAACCCGCCCTGGCCGCGCTGCGAGGCGTGCCTGGCGGTCGCCCGCGGCGAGCAGAATTGATCAGTTGCGTTGCCCACGGCGCTGGCGCCGGCGGATTCGCAGCGCAATGCCGATCGCGCCACCGATGGGCGCGGCGCCGATCCACACGGGGTTGACCAGCAGGCAAACGGCGACTCCAAGGATCGCGAGCCAGATCGCCGGACGGTAGATGCGCCAGTCGGTCGGCGCCGGACTTCCCTGCTGGGCGCCGCGTGAAGTCTTGTTGCTCATCGCAACTGCACCCTACCGGCGCTACCCGGCCACGGATTCGGCGCTCCCCGTCCGGAGCTTGTTGGACAGGCCCTTCTGGATCGAGGTGATCGCTCTGAATGCGTCTTTGAGCTGCGTCCGCATCAGCGGGCTCAGATGACCCGGGTCGACGTGATCGTCGGGCTCCTGCCCAGCCCGCAGCTGCGCGACCTGATGCTCGAAGCGCAGGTTCGTGACGAGCTCGAAGGCATCCTCGAGCGTGTGCGCGTCAGCCTGCGACAGCGTTCCGGCCTCGCCGGCCGCCCGCAGCCGCTCGACCGTGGAGGCAGCGGTCACGCCGGCGGCCATCCCGCCCCAGCGCGCGAGATCGACGATCGGCAGCACACCGCCTCGTTTGAGGTCGAGGCGGCCGCGCTGCTCGCCGCTCTGCTCGACCACCAATCCCCGCACCAAGCCCGTCGGCGGGCGGTGCGAGAGCGCGAAGCGCGCCATCATCCGCAGCAACGTCGGCGAGCTCTCGGCCAACCGGAACGTGTCGGCCACGGGAGTGCCGGTGTGCACGCCCCACACCGGGCGGCTGTCGACGAGCACCGACGAGAGGATCAGCGCCTTCTCCTGGGTCGGCTCCTCGATCCAGCTGCGCGCCACCCGCTGCCAGGATTCGAGCGAGCGCACGAACCGCGGATCGGATGCGGTCACCCCGTTCTCGTCGGCCTTCAGTCCACATCGCACGAGACCGGCGGTGACCGCGCGCGCGAGCTCGAGCAACGCCTCCTTCGCTTCTGCCTCGTCGGGCTGGTCGAACCACACGATCGCGCTGTCGACGTCCGAGCTCGGCACCGCCTCGCGCCGGGCGAGGCTCCCGAGCGCGAGCCAGGCAAACTCGACGCCCGGATCGCCGAGGCGCTCGAGCTCGAGCTCGAGCATCCGGCGCGTGAGCGCGTCGACCGAGACCGAGTAGACCGCCATCGCGTTGGCGGCCGCGACCCGGGCGTCGCTCAGCGAGCAGATCATCGGTCGCAGTTCGGCCCCCACGGTGACCAGTTCGCTGACGCTGCGCGAGACCGAGATCCGCTGCCGGAGGTAGAACGACGAGCGCGTGCGCAGCTCCACGAGGTCGACGTCCTCGATCACGCCGAGGATCGACCCGGTCGCAGACAGCACCGGGAAGTGGCGCAGGCCGCGATCGAGCATCTCGATCAGCAGATCGCCGGCGCGCCGGTCGGCGGTCGCCGAGTAGGCAGGCGCCGACATCACGTCCGACACCGGGGTGTCCGCGGGAAGGCCGCCGGCCACGACCTTGGTTCGCAGATCGCGGTCAGTCACGATCCCAACCCGGCCGGCGCCGAGGTCGACCAGCGTGCAGGTAGCCTGCGCGGCGGTCATCTGTCGCGCCGCCTCGGTGATCGACGTGCCCGGCGCGCAAACCACGTGCCGGCCGCGCAGCAGCGTCCCCACGGGCTGATCGGCGAGGTTGCGCGCCGGCTCGCGGGCAACGAGATGCAGATCGGTCGGTGGCTCGAGCAGCGAGCGGGCGACGAACCGCAGGCCGGCGGGCGCTCCGAGCAGCTCCTCGGCTACCTCAGCCGGGATCCGGTAACAGACGGTTTCCTCGGCGGCACGCGCCTCAAATCCGGGCGGGAAGCCCGACAGCATTGACGCCTGACCGAACAGCTCGCCTTCGCCCAGCAGATCGAGCACCCGCCCGCCGTCGACGATCTCGACGGCGCCGCGGCGGATCACCCGCAGGTACTGAACGGGCCCCTGGCCCTCGGAGAAGAACGTCGTTTGGGCGGGCACCACCTCGAGCTCGGCGGCCCGCGCCACGCGCGCCACCTCGCCTTCGGGCAGCGACGAGAACGGCGGATGGGCCCGCAGGAAGCGGGCGACGTCGATCGCCGCGTCGACGTCCACCTCGCCCTTGTCAGGGAGCCAGGGCGTGCGCCTCCGAACCGATCATGGCACCGCGTCGCCCATCGGCGCGGGCACCGGTAGCTCGGGATCTCGGCTCGGTGCTCGGCAAGCACCTCCGGCGGCTTCCTCGCCTGAACCGCGAAGTAGTAGATGCTGCCGAGGATCACGACAATGCCGATGAACAGGACCGGCGACCACTGCCAGTACCAGTGCGGCGTGCCGAGCGGCGTTGTAGACCGAGTTGCGCGGCCAGGCGATGTTGATCGCGACCAGCGTGCCGTACGTCACCGCCGCGATGTTGACGGGCAGCCCCCAGCGCCCGAGCGAGAAGTACGGCCCGTGGTCTGGCTTTGGCCAGTCGCCGCGGAGGCGCCGGACGAGCATCGGGACGGTCACACCGAGGTAGGCGATGTAGAACATGATGATCGCGATCGAGGTGATCACGAGGAACGCGTTCTGGTTGCCGACGTTGATCACGAGCAGCACCAGCGCCAGGATCCCGGTCACCAGCGCCGGCACGATCGGCACCTTGCGGTGGCCCGAGACGCGGGCGACCTGCGAGCCGAACGGCAGCCGGCTGTCACGCGCCATCGAGAACAGCATCCGAATCGTGGCGGCCTGGACCGCGAGACAGCAGACGAAGATCGCGAGCGCGGTATCGGCGAGGAACACGTTGCCGGTGGTGTTGCCGAACGCGCTCTTGATCACATACGGCAGGCCGAGGAGCCCGATGTTCTTGTTGAGGAGGTTGCTTCTGCGACATCGCCCCCAGCAGGATCACCAGACCGCCGACAACAGCGGCGGCCGCGATCGCACGGATGATCGCCGGTGGCGCGTGCTTGCGGGGATTGTTGGTCTCCTCGGCGAGCGTGCCCGCGGTGTCGAACCCATACATCACGTACGCGCTCAGCAGCCCGCCGATCAGCAGCGCGCCGAAGTAGCCCCACTTGTGGCCGGCGCCGAAGCCGTAGGAGTGGACGATGATCTGCGGTCCATGGTGGAGGTGGAACAGCAGCAGGATGATCAGCAGGGTCGAGCCGATCAGCTCGGCGGCCACGCCGACGTTGTTGATCCGCGACATCAGCTTGACGCCGAGCATGTTGATCGTCGTCGTGATCGCCGATCAGGATCGCCCCGAGCAGCAGCGCGTTCTGGGCCCCGCCCTTGGTCAGGTACGTGCCGGCGTCGGCGCGGACGCCGAAGAACTGGAAGGTGGGTGGTGATCTGCGGTAGCACGACCTGCCAGTCAACCGCCACCGCGGCGATCGTCACGATCGCGCCGACGATGTAGATCCACCCGGTCATCCACGACGTGAAGCCGGTCGAGAGCTGCTTGGACCACTGGTAGACAGAGCCGGCGATCGGATACTGGGCCGCCAACTCCATGAAGCAGAGCGCGACCAGGATCTGGCCGCCGACGACGACGGGCCACGTCCACCAGACGCCGGGTCCGGCATTGAGATAGCCGAACCCGTACAGGGCCGTGACGCCCGTCAGGATCGAGATGTAGCTGAAGCCGGCTGCGAACGAAGAGAAGCTCCCGAGCGACCGGTCGAGCTCCTGCTTGTAGCCGAAGCCAGCGAGCTCGTTCGAGTCGTTGGCTGTGGAGCCTTGCGGCGCCTCTGCGGTTGCCATTAATCAACCTCCCCACCCGCGCCGATCACGGCCCGGGATCGCGTTGCTCGGAAGATTTCGCCGCTGGTACGCCGACGGCGTGAAAGGATTGACCCCATCCTGATCCGGCTGTTATATATCAGTTGTCGAAATGTGTCAACGAGAGCCCCGAGCGGGCACTGACGCGCAACAGCGGGAGGCGAGCCGATGACCACATCAACCGCCCAACAGATGTTCATCGGTGGCCAATGGCGCCCGAGCGCGAGCGGCGAGACATTCGAATCGACGAGCCCCGCGACCGGCGAGCAGATCGCCTCGGTCCCGCAGGGCGATCGCGAGGATGCGCGGGCCGCGATCGACGCAGCGCGCGCCGCCGCCGACGGCTGGGCATCGATGACCGCGTTCGAGCGCGCGGCGAAGATGCACGCGGTCGGAGACCTGATCGAGGCGCGGCGCGACGATCTCGCGCGCACCTTGACGCTCGATCAGGGCAAGCCGATGCGGGCCGAGGCCTTCGGCGAGGTCGACGAGCTGATCGAGTACTGGCGGATGGCCGCCGAGGACGCCAAGCGGCTTGGCGGCGAGTTGCCGAACTCGTTCTCGCCCGGCAAGCGGGTGCTGCTGACGCGGCGCGCGCGCGGCGTCGTCGCCGTCATCAGCCCGTGGAACTGGCCCTACACGATGCCCGCCGAGCTGGTCGCACCGGCGCTCGCGTGCGGCAACGCCGTCGTCTGGACTCCGGCGCCATCGACCGCGGTGTGCGCCCTGGCGCTCGCCGAGTGCATCGTCGACGCCGACCTGCCGCCCGGCGTCTTCAACATCGTGACCGGACCGGGCCCGGTGGTGGGTGACGAGATCGCGCGCAACCCGAAGACCGACGGCGTCGCCTTCATCGGCTCGACGGCCACCGGCCGTCTCGTCGGGCAGGCGGCGGCGGGCAAGGCGGCGGTGCTCGAGATGGGCGGCAACGGGCCCGTCGTGGTGCTCGACGACGGCGACGTCGAGGCCGCGGTCGAGGCGACGCTGACCGCATGCTTCCTGTGCGCCGGCCAGAGCTGCACCGCGGGCGAGCGGATCCTCGTGCACCGCGCCGTCTATGACCAGTACGTGGAGGGCCTGGCGCGCGCGGTGACCGAGCGGATCGTGCTCGGCGACCCCTTCGATGACCAGACGACGATGGGCCCGCTCAACAACGAGCCGGTCGCGATCAAGATGGACGAGCACGTGGGCGACGCGGTCGATCGCGGCGCCAGCATCGTCACGGGCGGCGCCCGCAGCGGCGGCTTCCCGACGCAGCTCTACTGGCAGGCGACGGTCCTCTCCGGCGTGCCGGCGGATGCGCGCGTGAGCACCGAGGAGACCTTCGGCCCGGTGGCGCCCGTGGTCGCGATCGATTCGCTCGACGATGCGATCAGGCTCGCCAATGAGTCGCCGTACGGGCTGCTGGCGGCGATCTTCACCGCCGATATCGCGCGCGGGCTGAAGTTCGCCGACAACGTGCGGACCGGGTGGGTCAACATCAACGAGTCCAGCAACTACTGGGAGAGCCACCTTCCGTTCGGCGGTCGCTCCGGGACCGACAGCGGCATCGGCAAGGTCGGCGGCGCGCACGTGATGCATTCCTTTACCGAGCTGCAGACGATCGTCATCACGGCTGACCGCCGGTCACAGTGAGCTCCGCGGAGGGCGCCGACCGGGCCGCGCGGGCAGTAGCCGCGGTCCTCGAGCGCTCGCCGCGCACGCTCGGCGAGCTGGAGGCCGAGACCGGCGCTGACGCCGACGGGCTGGCGGCGCTGCTGGTGGTCCTCGAACGCCACGGGCTCGTGGCGCTCGACGCCGACGGCGGTAGCGCCCGTCCGGGGGCGGTGGCGTTGCGCTTCGCGCGCTCGGATCGCGGCATCGCCGACCTGATCGAGGCCGCCCGCCCGAGCATGCGGCGGCTGACGGCGGAGAGCGGCGAGACGACGAACCTGATCCTGGCGCGGCCGGGAGGTACGGAGGCGGTGGCGCAGGTGGACGGATCGCACCTGCTCGGCGTGACCAACTGGGTGGGACGGCCGCTGGGCCTGCATACGACCGCGGCGGGAAAGGTGTTCCTCGCGTACGGAACCGCGACTCTGCCCAGCGGCGAGCTCGATGCGCCCACGCCGGCGACGATCACCGACCGCGAGCGCCTCGCCGCGGAGCTCGAGGCGGTGCGCGAGCGAGGCTACGCGACGTTGGCCGACGAGTTCGAGCTCGGACTCTCGGCGGTTGGGGCGCCGGTCCGGGAGCGAGGCGGCGACGTCGTCGCGGTCCTGTGCGTCTCCGGCGCGACGCTGCGGCTCGCCCCGCAGCGGATCGCGGTCCTCGGCCGGCTGACGGTCGAACAGGCGGATGAGATCTCGATCAGGCTGGGCTACGAGCCGCAATAGCGGCTGGCCACGAGCTCGCTCAACGGCTCACAGCACTGCGCGGATCTCGCGCTCGAACGTCTCGACGTGCTCGACCATCACCGCGCGGGCCTGGTCCGCGTCCGTGGCCGCAATCGCGTGCAACAAGTCCTGGTGCTCGTTGACGCGCGCAAACAGATGCGGGAGGCGATCAACGACCAGGTACCAGATCCGCAGCGAGAGGTTGAAATACCGGCCGAGCGTCTCCTCGAGATAGGGGTTGCCGGCACACCGGTGCACGAAGCGGTGGACGCGGGCGTCGAGCGACATCAGCGCGTCGACGTCCTCGCTCCCCTCGCTGCCGGCGAGCTCGGCCAGCAGGCCGTCGAGCTCCTCCTGCTGGGCGGCCGTGACTCGCTGTGCGGCGCGATAGGCGGCATGGCCCTCGAGCTGGGTCCGCACGTCGGAGATGTCGGCCAAATCGGTGATGTTGATCTCCGAGGCGAATGTCCCGCGCCGCGGAAACACCGTGACCAGATTCTCGAGCGCAAGCCGCTTGATCGCCTCGCGCACGGGCGTGCGCCCGATCTCGAGATCACCCCCGAGCGCGTCCTCGTCGATCGGGGCGCCGGGCGCGATCCGCAGCGTCACGATCCGGTCGCGAAGCTCGGAGTACGCACGGTCGGCGAGCAGCTCACGTGGCTCCCGCTGCGTCACCTCCATGTCGTCAACGACCCCCTACCCCGCTGCTCGGCACGCCGTGTCGTCCGACGCCGCCTGCAGCCAGAGACTGCACGCAACTGATATATGAGTCATCGCCTAGGAGTCTAACATTCGGTTCATAGTGCGCCAAGCCCTCGAAGCCGTGCTGTTGACGCCTTGACCTCGGCGCCCGACACGCACAGCGCCGACGCCGTCGCGCGGCGGATCGAAGCGGGCGAGGCACGCGCCGCGCGGGAGATCGTGGCGACGATCGCGCGCCACACGCCGCTGCTGACATCGCGCAGTCTGTCGGATGGATGCGGCGGACAGATCGTGCTCAAGGCCGAGAGCCTGCAGCGAACGGGCTCGTTCAAGCTGCGCGGCGCGATGCACAAGATCTCGCGGCTCGGACACGCGCCCGGGGTGGTCGCCGGAAGTGCCGGCAACCACGGTCAGTCGCTCGCCTATGCGGCGCGCGAGCACGGGATCCCGTGCGAGGTGTTCATGCCGGCCGAGGCGCCGGTCGCCAAGGTGGCAGCGGTCCAGGCGTTCGGAGGCACGGTCAACCTCGGCGGCGACAGCGTCGATGCCTGCGTCGCCGCTGCGCGCGAGCGCGCGGCCGAGACCGGCGCCGGGTTCGTGCACCCGTTCGACGACCCCGAGGTGATCCTCGGCCAGGCGACGCTCGGCCTCGAGCTGCTCGAGGACGTACCCGACCTCGAGGAGGTCGTGGTCCCGGTCGGCGGCGGCGGGCTGATCTCCGGCATCGCGGGCGTCATCAAATCGGCGCGCCCGTCGGCCCGGGTGATCGGCGTCCAGATTGACGCCTGCGCCCCGTATCCCGAGTCTCTGTCCAAGGGCGCCCCGGTCACCTGCGATGCGCGGGCGACGATCGCCGACGGGATCGCGATCAAGCGCCCTGGCGAGCTCACGCTGCCGCTCGTCGAGCGTTGGGTCGACGACCTCGTCGTCGTCACCGAGGACGAGACCGCCGACGCGATGGTGTGGCTGATGGAGCGCTCGAAGCTTGTGGTGGAGGGTGGCGGCGCCGTCGGAGTGGCCGCGCTGCTCGCCGGTCATGTGACGCCCGCGCGCAGCGGGCGGACCGTGATCGTGCTGTCGGGGGGCAACGTCGATGCCGGTCTGCTGGCGGCGATCGCGCACCGACATGAAACGACCCAGGGGCGGCGGCTGCGGCTGTTCACCACGATCTCCGATCGTCCCGGTGGCCTGGCGTCACTGCTGACGACGATCGCCGAGGCGGGCGGCAACGTCGTACACGCCGATCATGTCCGCGAAGCGGTCCCGCTGCACGTCCGCGAGACCGGAGTCGAGATCGCGCTCGAGACGCGCGGCGCGCAGCACGGCGAGGAGATAGTCGCCGCCCTGAGCGAGGCGGGATACAAGGTCCGCCGGCTCGACTACTGAGCCGGGCCGGCGCTGACCGCGTCTGACTGGCCGAGCACGCGTCCGCGCGCGCCGAGCGCCCGCAGCACAAACGTGCTCGGCCGGGCTGCGGAACGTGATCGCCGTCTCGAACCCGCGATCCGCCGCGATCGCCACTCGCCGCAGCGAAACGCGGTCGCGGGCGAGCACCTCCCACCGCCTGACCGTCGTCGCCCCGTTCCAGCTCGCGTGGAGCACGACGGCACCCTCAGCGGACCGCCGTGCGACCGCTACCGGGCGCGTCCGCGGCGTCGCGTGCCACGGGAACAGGTACTCGCGATAGCTGCCGTCATCGGTCGGCAGCGACGCCGCGTAGTTCATCTTCCCCGAGGCCGTGAACTCGGAGAAGAACGGCGCGGCGCCGAAGCCGACGAACACGTTGCCGCCCGCCAGCGTCTGCACGTCGCCCTCGCTCTCGGCGCTCGTGCCCGCTCCCGGGAGATGGAATTGGTGCGCCAGGCGGGCGACGTGGTGGCGCATGTCGAGTGACAGGATCAGCCCGCGCGATTCGGGCTCGAAGGCGGGGGGTCCGGCCCCGTCGTCGAACAGGCTGACGCGATCATGCCCGATCAGGGTCGCGTCATGCTGGAAGTAGAAGCGGGCGCCGCGGGCGAGCCGGAACGTGCTCGCCTTACCGCCGAGGGTCCACAGCACCCGGCCCGTGCGTTGATCCACCTCGTAGATCGCGGACGTGTCACGCGCCGACAGAAGAATCCGGCCATCCGGCAGGGCCTGAATCGAGTTCAGATGGAAGGCGTCGTAGGAAAGGCTGTTGGACGGGGTCGCGTAGGAGTCCTTGAGCGGGATGTGACCGTAGGCGTGCCACTCCCACATGACCAGCCCGGTGCGCAGGTCGACCTCCTGCACGATCGAGTCAAGCAGCGGCGAGAGCTTTCCCGCCGGCGTCCCCGGAAGGTGTGCCAGGACCGGTGACTCGATCGTGAACAGCGCCTCGCCGCTGGGCCGCAGCAGGAACTCGTGGAGGTCCATCTGATAGCCATTGCCGGCCCTCACGGTGCGGATCGTCCGGTAGCGCGTATCGGCGATCACGCCCTCACCGAGCCCGAACGCGGTCAGCGTCACCTTGCCCTGCCACCACGTCAGCACCTCGCGGCCATGCAGCCGCTGGGGCCTGAAATCGGTGGCGACCAGCGGCGGGGCGAGCTGGTCAAACCAGACCAGCCGGCCACGACGGTCGACGATCATCGGTCCGCCCGGCCCAACCGGAGTGATCGTCAGTTCGTTGTTGCTCTCGGGGTGGACGATCGGCGAGGGCAGCGGCGTGAGGAAGATGTCCCCGCCGCCGAGCGAGGCGCCACGCCGAACGGTGATCTTGGGCGCCAGCAGCGACGGCTGCGATACGAAATGGTCGAGCTTGTTCGGCTGCAGGGTCGCCGCGTCGAGCACGGGCGGGATCGGCGCCGGGCGCGCGACTTCGAATCGCGATCGCAGCGCTCGCTCGCCGCGCAGCCGGACGACCACCGCGACGCGCTCGCCCTCGGTGAGCGGCCGGCGCAGGACGAAGCTCGCGCCGCTGGCAGCGCTGTACGGGCGCAGGCGGCCGGGGTGCACACCGCTGATCGAGCCGGTCACGCGCACCCCGACGATCCGGCGCCGGGCCGCCCCGAGGATGCTGATCTGCGTTGTGGGCGAGGCGTCCGGGGTCCCGGGCAACGGGGAGACCGTGGGGCGCGAAGGCGTTGCGCTCGCGCCGGCGGGCATTGTCAGCGCGGCCGTCGCGATCGCCGCGACCAGCATTCCAATCTGCCCTGGCGCGCGCCAGCGCGTCGATTCCCCGACAGCCATGTGCATTTGCTTATAGCGGTTAAAACACCCAAGCCGCATCCGTGTACCGGTTTATGATCGGCGCGTGAGCTCAGCCGAAAGTGGCACTCGCGTAGCGGGGGAAGGTCGGGACACGCGGCGTGAGATCGTCGCGGCCAGCGAGCGGCTGCTGCGTGAGCATCCCTATCGGGAGCTGACGATCGAGGCTCCTCACCACCGGAATCGGGGTCAGCGAGACCGAGTTCCACGCGCACTTCGAGGACGTGACCGAGGTCGTCCTGGTTCTCGTGACCGAGATGGGCAACGAGCTCTACGGGGTCGCCGAACGGTGGCTGCAGGACGCGCAGATCGAGCAGGAGTCCGAGCTCGGATTCAACGCCGCGGCCGGTGTCTGGCTGCGGGCGATCGTCGATTTCTTCTATCGCAACGGGAGAGTCGTGCGCCACCTCGAGGAGGCGGCGTTCACCGATGTCCGGATCGAGCGCGCCTACAACGGCTTCCTGGACCGGTTCACGGAGCTGACCGCGTTCGGGCTCGAGCACATGATCAAGGAGGGACGGATCGAGCCGCTTGACTCGTGGCCAGTAGCGCGGGCCCTGAATTTGATGAACGAGCGCTACCTGCTGGCCGAATTCGGACGCGGCTCCGGCAGCCATCCCGATGAGGCGCTCAAGACGCTCGAGACGATCTGGCTCCGGGCGCTGGCGCCGGCGGTCGTCGAGCGCCGCGAGCACTGAGGCCGGGGCGTCAGTCGCCCAGCTCGGCGCGCCGGCGCACGACGAACTCCTGGAGCTCGGCCCGGATCGCGTCGTCGAGCGGAGGCTGCTCATACTCCTCGAGCGTCGCCCGCCAGATCTCGCCGGCGCGCGCGGTCGCGTCCCGCGAGCCGCGCTTCGTCCAACGATCGAAGTTCTCGGTCGAGGAGAGCAGCGGCCGGTAGAAGCACTCGCGGAAGCGGGCGAGCGTGTGGGCGGCGCCGAGGAAGTGGCCGCCGGCGCCGACCTCGGTATGGGCATCGAACGCAAGGCTCGCCTCGTCGATCTCGAGCGGCGTGAACTCGTGGCGAAGCTCGCGCAGGAGTTCGACGTCGACGATGAACTTCTCATAGCAGGAGACGAGCCCTCCCTCGAGCCAGCCGGCGGAGTGCATGACGAAGTTCGCGCCCGCGAGGAACGTGGGCAGAAATGTCATCAGCGACTCGTACGCGGCCTGGGCGTCGACCGTCTGTGACGCGTTCAGCGCGCCGCCGCCGCGCCACGGCAAGCCGAAGTGGCGCGCGATCTGGCCCGTGCAGAGGACCCCGATCCCCGACTCGGGCGTGCCGAACGACGGCGAGCCCGACTGCATATCGGTGTTGGACAGGAACGAGCCGAACACGACCGGCGCGCCCGGGCGGATCAACTGCGCGAGCGCGATTCCGGCCAGCCCCTCGGCGATCTGCTGGACGAGCGTCGCCGGGAGCGAGACGGGCGACATCGCCCCCATCAGCAGAAACGGCGTGATCACGACCGCCTGGTTGGCCTTCACGTACTCGAACATGGCCGCCAGCATCCGGTCGTCGTAGCGCAGCGGAGAATTGACGTTGATCAGCGAGATCGAGACCGGCGCGCGCTCGATCGCCTCGCGGCCGCCGAATAGGATCTCGCCCATCCGGATCGTGTCGGCCGCGTTCGGCCCCGAGGTCACCGACCCCATGTAGGGCTTGTCCGACAGCGTCTGCAGCGCGTAGACCATGTCGAGGTGGCGTGAATCGAGCGGTCGGTCCTCGGGCTCGCAGATCGTGCCGCCGGGCGAGTCGAGCTCGGGGAACGCCTGCGCGAGGCGCACGAGGTTCTCGAAGTCGGCCATCTTCGCATCACGGCGGACGTCGCCCTCGCGGATGAATGGGCACCCGTAGACGGGCGCGAACACCATGTGATCGCCGCCGATCTGCGCCGTGTTATCGGAATTGCGCGCCTGGAGCTCGAACTCGCGCGGCGCCTTGGCCACCTGCTCGAGGATGAACTCGGGGTCGAAGCGGACGCGGTTCTCCTCCTCGACGATCTGCCCGGCGTCGCGGAGCAGCTCGACCGCCTCGGGGAGCAGGAACTCGATTCCGAGTTCGGAGACGATCCGTCGCCAGCCGCGGTCGAGCACGTCCATCGCCTCCTCGCTGAGGATCTCGTAGCGCGGCATCGCGTTCACGTACAAGGCTGGCTCCCTCCGATCGTGGCTTGACGCAGACCCGTCGGGCCGTAATATAACGGCCGTGGAACAACAGTTCCAATCTCGCGAGGTGCTCGCCGACGGGCCTGCACCCGGGACCACCGCGATCGACCGTGGCGCGGAGCTGCTCGTCCGCGTGCTCGAGTCCGACGAGCCGGTCGCGTTGACCGAGCTCGCGTCCGCCAGCGGGATCCCGAAGAGCACCGCCTCGCGTCTGGTCAGTGCGCTCGAGCGGCGAGGCCTCGTCGAGCAGGACGGCGAGCGCGGGCGCCTGCGGCCCGGACCGGCGATCCTGCGTGTCGCCGAGCGGGGCCTGCTCGAGCGCAGCCTCGTGCAACTGGCGCGCCCCTCGCTCGATGCGCTCGCACAAGCGAGCGGCGAGACGATCAACCTCGCCGTTCCGGCGCGGCTCGGCGTCGAGCACATCGCCCAGGTCGACAGCGCGCATTTTCTCGGCACTGGCCAATGGGTCGGGCGCTCGGTCGACTATCACTGCACCGCGAACGGGAAGCTGTTCATGGCCTTCGGGCGCGCGACGATGACAGCCCGTCCGTTGCCGCCGCTGACCCCGAAGACGATCACCGATCCCGCCCGCCTGCGGACCGAGCTCGAGGAGGTCCGCGAGGCGCAGTTCGCCACCGCGATCGACGAGCTCGAGCTCGGGCTCGCCGCGATCGCCGCGCCGGTACGCGGTGCCGGCGGCGAGGTCGTGGCGGCGCTCAGCATCACCGGTCCCACGACTCGCATGACGACCGCTCGGATCGCAGAGCTCGAGCCGATCCTGATCGCCGAAGCGACGCAGCTCAGCCGCCGCCTCGGTAACGACGACCAAGGAGAACACGCCGCATGACGCACGAGGAGATCCTGCAACTGCTCTACGAAGAGACGCTCGTCGGCAATGCCCCGGCGGTCACCGACGGCGTCAACCAGGGTCTCGAGGACGGCCTCGAGCCCGAGCGGATGCTCTACGACGCGCTGATCCCGTCACTGGAGGAGGTCGGCGCCCGCTTCGAGCGCGGTGACTACTTCGTGCCCGAGATGTTGATCGCCGCGCGCGCGATGCAGGGCGCGCTCGACATCCTGCGCCCGCTGCTGGCCGAGACCGGGATCGCGGCGGTCGGGACGTTCTTGATGGGGACCGTCAAGGGGGATGTGCACGACATCGGCAAGAACCTCTGCAACATCATGCTCGAGGGCGCGGGCTTCACCGTAATCGACCTCGGCGTCAACGTCCCGCCCGAGAAGTTCGTCGAGCAGATCGGCGAGCACAACCCCGACATCGTCGGCTTCTCCGCGTTCCTCACGACGACGATGCCGATGTTCAAGGCCAACATCAACGCGCTCGAAAAGGCCGGGATCCGCGATGACGTGATCGTGATGGTCGGCGGCGCGCCCGTCACCCAGGAGTACGCGGATGCGGTCGGCGCCGACGGCTACTCCGCGGATGCGTCATCCGCGGTCAAGAAAGCCAAGGAGCTGATCGAGCTGCGCCGGGAGAAGGTGCCCGCGTGATCGGGCGTGCCGGATCCCGAGCGGAGCTCGCATGAGCCTCGACCAGGTCGTCGCGAAAGCCGAACACCTGGTCAAGAAGCCGATCTGGGGTTGCCAGATGTGCGGCCAGTGCGTGCTGCACTCGACCGGCATGACCTGCCCGATGACGTGCCCGAAGACGCTCCGCAACGGGCCCTGCGGCGGCGTGCGCGCGAACGGCAACTGCGAGGTCAAGCCCGAGATGCGGTGCGTGTGGCTCAAGGCCGTCGAGCGCTCCGAGCGTCTGCCGCTGTGGCGCGACCACATTGACCACCTCCGGCCGCCGGTCGACAACGCGCTGCGTGGAACCTCGTCGTGGCTGAACCTGATCAGCGGCCGCGACAAGCAGGTCCCCGCCGGCTGGGCGGCCGATCACGATGTCGACGCTTGAGCGCAAGCTGAACGCGGGGCAGTTCGTCGTCACCGCCGAGATGCCGGTGATCGACGGCGGCGGCAAGGACGAGATCGTGCGCCAGCTCGAGCCGATGCAGGCGTACGTCGACGCCTTCAACGCCACCGACAATCCCTCGGCCCACGCCCACTGCGCGCCGCTCGCGGTCGCGATCGCGCTGCGCCAGCTCGGCGTCGAGCCCGTCATGCAGCTCGTCTGCCGCGACCGCAACCGGATCGCGCTCGAGGCCGATTTGGTCGGCGCCTCGATGCACGGGATCGAGAACATCTGCTGTTTGACGGGCGATGATGTGACCGCCGGGGACGAGCCCGAGGCGCGCCGCGTGTTCGACGTCGACGGCGTCCAGTTGGTCTCGATCGCGCGCTCGCTGGGCGACGGGCGTTACCTCTCTGGGCGCAGGCTCTCGCCCGCGCCCCACTTCTTCGTCGGGGCGGTCGAGAACCCGGGCGCGCCGCCGATGGACTACCGCGTCCGCCGCGCGGCCAAGAAGGCGCTCGCCGGCGCCCGCTTCCTGCAGCTCCAGATCTGTTACCGGACCGAGCTGCTCGAGCGCTTCATGCAGGAGGCGTACGAGAACGGCCTGACCGAGCGGATCGCGATGATCCCCTCGATCTGCATCCTGCGAACGGTCGGAGGGATGCGCTTCGTGGCTACGCGGGTACCCGGGATCGACGTGCCGGCGACGACCGTCGCGCGCGTCGAGCGGGCCACCGACCCGGAGGCCGAATGCTTCGAGATCGCGTCTGAGCTCGCCACCCATGCCCTCGCTCAGCCCGGCGTCGCCGGGCTCCACTTCATCTCGTTCCGCAAGGACGCCGGCATCGCGAAGTTGTGCCGGCGGCTCGGGATCGCCCCACGAATCGAAAGGGAGACCAATGGACACAGTGCTTCGGTCGCGCAGCGCTAGCGTGACGATCGGCGCCGAGCAGCCGTTCTGCGTGATCGGCGAGCGGATCAATCCGACCGGACGCAAGAGGTTCGCCGAGGAGCTGCGCGCCGGGGATCTGTCGACGGTCACGCTCGACGCGGTCAACCAGGTGCAGGCGGGCGCCAACATGCTCGACGTCAACGCGGGCATCCCGCTCGTCGACGAGGCCGAACTGCTCCAGGCGATGCTGAAAACGGTTCAAGCCGCCGTCGACGTACCGATCTGCATCGACTCATCGGTGATCGAGGCGCTCGAGGCAGGGCTGTCGGCCTACGAGGGGCGCGCGCTCGTCAACTCGGTCACCGCCGAAGACGAGCGCCTGGACGAGATCCTCCCGCTCGTCGCGCGCCACGGCGCCGCCGTGATCGGGCTCGCCAACGACGAGACCGGGATCCCCGAGACGCCGCAGAAGCGCCTCGAGTGCGCTCGCAAGATCGTCAGCGCCGCCAACGACCACGGGATCGCGACCGAGGACGTCGTGATCGACCCGCTCGCGATGACCGTCGGGGCCGACACCGAAGCGGTCACGACGACGCTGGCGACGATCTCGCTGATCCGTGACGAGCTCGGCGTCAACATGAGCCTCGGAGCGTCGAACGTGTCCTTCGGGCTTCCCCAGCGCCACGTGCTCAATGCCGGCTTCTTGCCGATGGCGATGGCCGCCGGGCTGACGAGCGCGATCATGTCGACGGCCGAGGTCTGCGTGCAGTCCGTACGCGCTTCGGACCTGCTGCTCGGCCACGATCCCTGGGGCGGGAACTGGATCGCCGCGCACCGCGCCCGCGAGGCGGCAGCGAAGCAGGAGGCCGCTACAGCGTGACCTCGGCGGCGGTGCAGGAGTCGGAAGCGACGTGAGCGCGGCAGCACCCAACCGGCGGGCTGACGCACGCGCCGAGCTGGCAGCGCCCGAGGACGGCGCCCAGCGCGTCCGCCTGCGCTTCCTCCCCGACGGCAACGAGGTCCGGGTCCCCAGCGGCACGCCGATCTTCGATGCCGCGAGCTGGAACGGGATCGCGATCGATTCGACCTGCGGCGGCCACGGGACCTGCAAGAAGTGCAAGGTCAGGATCGTGTCCGGGGACGTGCCGGTCGGGAGCGTCGACCCGCGGGCCTTCACCCCCGACGAGCTGCGCGACGGCTGGCGGCTCGCGTGCCGCGCGGGCGCCCGCGGTGACCTGGTCGTCGAGGTGCCGCCGCTGCAGACGCGTCCCAAGGCCGCGCTGGCGGGCGTCGGGCGCCACGTGATTCTGCGCCCGTCGGTGCAGAAGCGCCACCTCGTCCTCGACGAGCCGACCCTCGAAGACCAGCGGCCCGACCTCCAGCGGGTGCTCGACGCGCTCGACGACCTCGAGCCGTACGCGTCAGTCGAGCTCTTGCGCACGCTCGGCCGCACGTTGCGCAAGGCCAACTTCGACGTCACCGCGGTCGTCTGCGACCAGGAGCTGATCGAGCTCGAGCCGGGTGACACGACCGCCCGGCGCTTCGCGATCGCATTCGACCTCGGGACCACGACCGTCGTCGCGACGCTGCTCGACCTCGATAGCGGCCAGCCGCTGGCGGTGCGCTCGATGCTCAATCGCCAACAGCCTTACGGGGCTGACGTGATCACCCGGATCTCCGCGACGATGATGGACGAGCGTGCGCTCGGGGCGCTCCGCGACCGCGCCCACGAGACGATGGCGCTGCTGACCGACGAGGTGCTCGCCGAGGGCGAGGTCGGGCCGGCCGAGGTATACGAGATCACCGTCTGCGGCAACGTGACGATGATGCAGCTTGCGCTCGGGATCGATCCCGAGCCGCTGTCGATGGCGCCGTTCATCGTCGCCACGCACGAGTTCCCGCCGGTCCGGGCGGCGGACTTCGGTGTCTCGGTCCATCCGCGCGCACCGGCGTTCGTGTTCCCGTCGCTGGGCGCGTATGTCGGCGGTGACATCGTCGCCGGCATGCTCGCCACCGGCCTCACGCGCGACCGCCGGTTGCGTCTGTTCATCGACGTCGGCACCAACAGCGAGATCGCGCTCGGCTCCGTGGACCGCGTCCTCGCGACCGCCGCGCCCGCCGGCCCGGCCTTCGAGGCGGCGCAGATTCGGTGCGGGATGCGCGCCGCCGACGGTGCGATCGAGGGCGTTCGGATCGACGGCGACGCGCTGGAGCTCGAGGTGATCGGTGACGTCGCGCCGATCGGGATGTGCGGCTCGGGACTCGTCGACGCCGTCGCCACGCTCGTGCATAGCGGCCTGCTCGACCACTCCGGGCGCTTCATCCCCGACGACGAGGCCGCCGAGCGCATGCCGGGGCTCGGATCGCGATTGACCAAGGTCGGCGAGGAGCGCGTGTTCGTCCTGCACTGGAGCGACTCCGGTGACCCGGCCGAGTCGGTGTACCTCTCCCAGCGCGACGTGCGCGAGCTCCAGTTCGCCAAGGCGTCGATCGCGACCGGCTGGAACATCCTGCTGGCGGACCTGGGCGTCACCCCCGAGGAGATCACCCAGGTTCTGCTCGCCGGCAGCTTCGGCGCCTACCTGACCCCGCTCAGCGCGGTCCAGATCGGCCTCGTGCCGAGGCTCGCGCTGCCGCGGATCGTGTCGGCCGGCAACGTCGCCGGCGAGGGCGCGAAGATCGCCGCGCTGTCGCGGCGCGAGCGCGCCGAGGCGGAGTCGATCCTGGTCGAGGTCGAGTACGTCGAGCTCTCGGGCCGGGCCGATTTCAATGACCTGTTCATCGACCAGCTTGCATTCCCGGGATGAGCGCGGCGGTCGTATCCTGCGGTGCCCTGGCGTTCGACGTCCGCGCGATCGCGCGCCGACGCGGCTGGGACGTCGAGGTCGTCCCCGTGGACGCCCTGCTGCACAACCACCCGGACCGGATCGCGCCCGCCGTGGCGAAGCTGCGCGAGCGCAACGACGTGGTCGCGGTCGCCTACGCCGACTGTGGATCCCACGGCGCGCTCGACGCGCTCGGTCTGCCGCGGCTGGCCGGTGATCATTGCTACGACGTGTTCGCGCGCGAAGACGTCGCGGCGGCGCTCGAGGAGGAGCCGGGCACGTACTTCCTGACTGACTTCCTCGCCCGCACGTTCGAGCACACGGTCGTGCGCGAGCTCGGCCTCGACCGCCACCCCGAGCTGCGCGACGAATATTTCCGCCACTACACGCGGGTCATGTGGCTCGCGCAGCGTCCGACACCGGCGACGCGCGCGTGCGCGGAGGCCGCCGCGGCACGGCTCGGGCTGCCGCTCGTGATGCGCGAGGTCGGCACCGGTGAGCTCGAGCGCGAGCTCGAGCGGCTGCTCACATGAGCGACCCGCACCGTTCGTTTGACCCAAACCGGGTGGGCCAACTCGAGACCGTGACCTGGGTCTCCTACTATCGCCACGAGTGGCTGCGCTTCCTGCGGGCGGCGGTACTCGTGACCCGTCACGCGTTTGGGCTCTCGTGGCCCGAGACGATCCGAGCGGCGTGGCTCGTGCTCCGCGCCAACCAGCTCTGGGCACCGCAGGTCGACAACGATCCCGACGGCGCCCGGCGCACGATGGAGCGCTTCTACGCGTTGCTCAAGCGCAAGTACGACGAGCGCTACGACCCACATCTCGCCGCGACGCTCGAGGTCGATTGGTGGCGGATTCACCGCAACCATCAGCGCGACGGTTCACAGCTGACCGAGCAGTCACTGATCGACGCGCTGGGAAGGCTGTACGCCTACGCCTACGGCGTCAGCGAGGAGTCGGTGCGGCTCGCCGCCGAGCAGCGGGCACTGGCGATGCGGCTGTCAGATCGCTGGGTGCACGAGGGACGTGACCTGGACAGTCCGCTGGTCGCCGACGAACGCGCAGCGCTCGTGCGCTCCTATGCGGCGCTGCTGGCCGCGGTCCACCTGGCCTGAGCCCGGGCACCCGGCCCGGGCTCAGCTCAGGCCGTTAGGCGTTTCGTTGACGGACGAGGTCGGCGGCTCGCTCGCCGATCATGAACGTCGGGACGACGGGATTCGCGGTCGGCATCGACGGGAAGATCGCGCCGTCGGCGATCGATAGCCCCTCGATCCCACGGACGCGCAGCTCCGGGTCGACGACCGCGAGATCGTCGTCGGCCGCACCCATCCGGCACGTCCCCGACGGGTGGTAGACGGTGTGGTGAACCGCCCTGCCGTACGTCGACAGCTCCGGATCGGTGGTCAACTGCTCGCCTGGCGCGATCTCGTAGTCGATCCAGTCTGCGAACGGGCCCTCGGCGGCGACCTGGCGGGCGATCTTCATTCCGTCGACGATCGTCTGCTCGTCGTAGTTGTCCTCGTCGGTGAAGTAGCGGAAGTCGAGCGCGGGCTTGACCTCGGGGTTGCGCGACAGCAGATACAGCCGGCCCTTGGAGTGCGAACGGGGGATGTTCGGCGTCATGCAGATGCACCACCGGTCGTCCGGAACCTCATAACCCAGCCGCTCGGTGTTGAACGTGAACGGCATCTGGTAGGTGTGGTACATCAGATCGGGCCGTTGATCGCGTTCGAACCGGTTGACGAACAGCGCGCAGTCGGCGTCCATGGCTCCTTCTGGCCCCATCGGTCGCTTCAGCTTCCAGATGATGATCGACTCCGGATGGTCGATCAGGTTCTCGCCGACACCCGGCAGGTCGTGGACTACGTCGATTCCCAGGCCCTCGAGCTCTTTGCGCGGCCCAATGCCCGAGTAGAGCAGCAGCCGCGGCGTGTCGACCGACCCACAGCAGACGATGATCTCCTTGCTGGCCTCGACACGGTCGTGCCACGCGCCATCGTCACGCTCGACATGCACCGCCACCGCTCGACCGTCTTTGCACTCGATCTGCATCGCCCGCGAGCGCGTTTGGACTGACAGGTTCGGGCGGCTGTCGACGATCGGGTGTAGGTACATCACCGACGACGACGACCGGACCCCGTTGGCGGGGTTGTAGCCGACGTCGAGGAAGCCCGCCCCGTCGTGATACGGCCCGGCGTTCCAGTCGGGATTAGGAGTCACGCCCAGCGCCGATGCACACGAGTTGATCCAGTCGTGCAGGATCGCGTTCTGGTCCTGCGGCTCCACGCGCTGATGCGGGCCGGGAATCCGCGCGTAGTACGGGTCGATCGTTTCGTAGTCCCACCCGCTCGCGCCCTGGTCCACCCAGTCTTGCCAGTCGCCGGGGAACGGCCTGAACCAGATCATCGTGTTGTGCGACGAGCAACCGCCAAGAACCTTCGCCCGCGAGTGGACGATGTGAGCGTTCCCGCGCGGTTGCAGTGTTGTCCGGTATGCGAGATCGATCGGGCCCTCGAGCAGGCCTAGCCAGCGGCGAATCAGGAGTACATCGTCGTTGCCCTGATCCGTGTCCCCCCACTCCAACAGACAGACGGACGTCTTTGGATCCTCCGACAGCCGAGCTGCGACAATCGCACCCGCCGACCCACCGCCCACGACCACGTAATCAAATGCGTCAGACATGACTACCCCTCACTGCTCGAAAACGCCGGTCACCAGCAGTAACACCAGGAATGTCGGCGATCATATGCGAGCCTCCTTGGTTGTGTGAATTAGGCGTCCGGTTCCGCCCCGCTGGTCGCCTCGTCGAGCAGCGTCGCGACGTCGGCCACCCGCATCTCGGCGCCGGCGCTCTGAACGCCGTCATCGAGCATCACGGTGCAGAACGGGCACGCGACCGCGAGTGTCTGCGCGCCGGTGCCGGCCGCCTCGCGGACGCGGTTCTCGTTGATCGGCTTGGCGCGCTCCTCCATCCACATGTGCGCGCCGCCGGCGCCGCAGCAGAACGTCTGCTTCCCGTGGCGCTCCATCTCGACCGGCTCGCCGACCGCCGCCACGAGCTCCCGCGGTGGCGCGAGCACGTCGTTGTGGCGGGCCAGGTAGCACGAGTCGTGGTAGGTGATGTTGAGCCCGTGGTCGCGCTCGGGTTTGAGCCGTCCGTCGGCCACCAGCCGGGCGAGCAGCTCGGAATGGTGGACGACCTCGTAGTTGCCGCCGAAGTCGGGGTACTCGTTGCCCAGCGTGTTGAAGCAGTGGGGGCAACCGGTGACGATCTTGCGCACGCCGGCTTCGTTGAGCGTCTCGACGTTCTGCTCGGCATATGCCTGGAACACGTACTCGTTGCCGATCCGCCGGGCCGGGTCACCGGTGCACGCCTCCCTCGGCCCGAGAATCGCGAACTCGACGCCCGCCCGCCGCAGCAGCTTCGCGGTCGCCTCGGCGGTCCGGCGGGCCCGGTCGTCGAATGAGGTCGCACACCCGACCCAGTACAGGTATTCGGGCGCCGGGTCGCCGGGCTCGAGTACCTTGATCCCGAGCTCGGCGGCCCAGTCAGCCCGTTCGGACTGCGCCTTGCCCCAAGGGTTCCCGGCCCGCTCGACGTCGCGCAGCATCGGCTCTGACTCCGGCGGGAAGCTCGACTCGACCATCACGAGGTGTCGCCGGAGATCGATGATGTGGTCCACGTGCTCGATTGACACTGGACACGCCTGCACGCACGCGCCGCAGGTGACGCAGTCCCAGACCGAATCTTCGGGGACCGCGCCGGGCACGAGTGACGCGAGTTCGGGCGCCTCGCCGCCGCCGGCGCGGCTTGTGACGAGCGCGCCGCCGTCGGCGAACAGCTGATCGCGTAGGCCCATGATCACCAGCTTGGGCGACAGCGTCTTGCCGGTCGCGAACGCCGGGCACGCATCCTGGCAGCGCCCGCACTCGGTGCACGAGAACGTGTCGAGCACCTGCTTGAAGTTCAGGTCCGCGGCGGTCCCGGCCCCGAACCGGATCTCGTCCTCGGGCACGTCCGGGTCGTCGAAGCGCAGGGTTTCGAGCTTGCCGCCCGGCCCCGTGCGCCCGAACCAGACGTTGAACGCCGCGCTGAGGATGTGGAGGTGCTTGGAGCGCGGCAGGTAGGCGAGGAAGAACAGGATCGTGCCGACGTGCAGGTAGACGAACACGCGCTCGAGCACACGCGTCGCCGAGTTGTGGCCGAACAGATGTGAGAGCAGGTCCGAGACCGGCGCCGCCGAGGGCGGCCACTCGTTGAGGCCGAGCGCGATCCGGCACGCCTGCCATAGGAGCAGCGTCGTCGCGATCGTCGCGATCAACGCCAGGATCAGGTCGGCCTCGCCGAGGTGACTGCCCTTGAAGCGCTCGGGTCGCTGGACCTTGCGGATCCACGCGGCCGCGCCGCACCCGATCACCACCAGCGTCGCGAAGATGTCGGCCAGGAACGCGAACCATCCCTGGTGGCCGAGCCACGGGAGCGTCGAGTGCTTGTCCGCGAAGCCGATCAGCGCGATCAGGATCGTCGGCGCCAGGACCAGGAAGCCCCAGAAGATGAACGCGTGGATCAGGCCGGGCCCGAGGCGCTGCAGCAGTTTGCGCTGGCCGAGCACGATCGTCGCCTCGTTGCCGATCCGCCGCTCCACGTCCCCCGAGCGCGAGACCGGCGCCGCCTGGTGCAGCAGCGCGAGCAGGAACTGAAGCCGGACCACGAACAACGTCGCGCTCACCGCGATCAGGGCGGCGAGCACGACCGCGGCGATCACAACCCCTATGAGCCCCTCGCTCTCCGGATCTCGTTCGAGATCGCCGGCACGACCTCGTGCAGATCTCCGATCACCGCGTAGTCGGCACTGGTGAAGATCGACGCCTCGCCGTCGGGATTGATCGCGAGCAGCCGCTTGGCGCCCTTGCAGCCGGCCATGTGCTGGGTCGCACCGCTGATCCCGCAGGCGATGTAGATCTCCGGCGAGATCTTGGTGCCCGTCTGGCCGACCTGGTCGGTGTGCGGCCGCCACCCGGCGCTGGTCACCGCGCGCGAGCACCCGACCGCCCCGCCGAGCAGCTCCGCGAGCTCTTCGATCACCGAAAAGCCCTCGGCCGACCCGACGCCGCGCCCGCCCGAGACGACAACGTCCGCCTCGGCCAGCGACACGCCGGAGCTGACCGCCGGCACGTGCTCGACGACCTGCGCTGTTCGGTCCAGGTCCGAGGCGGCGCCGCTTACCGCGATCGTCTCGACGTCGCCGATCGGCTCCGCGGCGACCGCGTGGGCGGCGCTCGTCAGCAGCAGCGGCGATCCGTTCAGCCGCGCCTCCTCGAGCAGGCTGCCGCCCCACCGGGTACGCAGAACCGTGGCCGGCTCGCCGGGCGTCACCGACACGCAGTTGGCGGCCATCGGCAGGTCGAGCTTGGCGGCGACGTGGGCGAGCAGCTCGTTGCCGCGATCTGTCCCCGGCGCGATCACCGCCGATGGCGCGCGCTGCTCGATCAGCTCGACCAGCGTCTGCGCCCACGCGGCGGGCGCATACAGCGCCGCGCCGTCGATCGCGACCGGCGCGACCTCCTCCCCCATCCCGCGCGCGAACGCGAACGCCTGCTGGGAGAGCTCGTCGGCCGGGTCCTCGATCAGCGCAAGGCGCATCTAAACCACCCCGATCTCCTGCAGCACGCGGACCACCGCCGGCGCCGCCTCGGGTCCGGTGCCGAGCACCTCGGCCTCCTTGCTCGCCGTCTGCGGCAGCACCAGGCGGACCATCTCGAGCCGGCTGTCGGCACGGGCGGGCTCGCTGCCCGACAGCGGTTTGCGTTTGGCGCGCAGGCGGCCCGGGACCGACGGGTAGCGCGGCAGGTTCAGCCCCTCCTTGACGGTCACGACCGCCGGCGTCGCTACGACGTAGACGTCGCGACCACCGGCGACCTCCTGTTCGCAGCGCAGCCGCCCGTCGTCCTCGAGCTGGATTCCCTTGACGCCGGTCACGCACGGCAGGCCCAGCGCGGTGGCGACCCTGATCGCCACCTGGTAGTTGCCGGCGTCGGCGGACTCGTTGCCGAACAGGATCAGGTCAAACGGCTCGGGCTGAGCCTGTATCGCCGCGACGATCGCCGCCGCAGTCGCCTGCGGATCCCACTCGCCACCGTCGGTGACCAGGTGGATGCCGGCGTCGATCCCGATCGCCATCATGTCGCGCAGCTGCTCCTCGGCCTCGACCGGCCCGAGCGTCAGCACCGTCGATGACCCGCCGTGCTTCTCGATCAGCCGCACCGCCTCTTCGGCGCCACACTCCTCGTGGGGGCTGATCGTGAAGCCGAGGTGGCGCGTCTGGATCGCGCGCTCGTCCTCGGTCAGGGTGATCCTGCCACCGGTCAGTGGGACCCGCTTGACGCACACGAGGATGTTCACGACCGCACGCGCGAGTTGTCGGGGTCGAAGATCGGGGTCGAGCCGGCGACCACGACCGTGACCGGGTAGCGCTCGCCCATGTACTGCACCAGCAGCTGCTCGTCCTGCTTGGCGTGCTCGGGCGGGAGGTAGCTCATCAGGATGTGCTTACCGACCGACGGACCGGCGCCCGCGCTCGTGACGTACGAGCGCCGGCCCTTGGCGTCGGTGATCGGGTCGCCGTCGAGTGTCAGGATCGGCTCGCCACCCAGCATGTAGCGCCTGACGCCCGACTGCGACCTGTGGTCGTCGACGGTCAGCGTGCACATGCTCGCGGCCGGCTCGGACTCGCGGTGCTCGACGTGCGCCGGCTTGCCGATGAAGTCCTGATCCTTGACGCGGCCCCACGCCATTCCGGCCTCGACCACGTTGTACTCGCCTTCAAGCTCGGCGCCGTAGGCGCGGTAGCACTTCTCCAGCCGACCGGTGGTGCCGTAAACGCCGGCGCCGATCGGAACGGCACCATGCGGCTCGGCCGCCTCGGCGATGATGTCCCACAGCCGAGAGCCCTGCTCGATCGGAACATACAGCTCCCAGCCCAGGTCACCGACGTAGGAGATCCGCGACGCGATCACCTGGAGCGAGTCGACTTCGAGCGAACGGAACTGCGCGAACGGGAAGCCCTCGTTGGAGACGTCGCCGCTGGTGACGCTCGAGAGGATGTCGCGCGCCCGCGGTCCCCACAGCCCGAGCGTGCTCCAGGCGTCCGTCTGATCGTGGATCTGGGCGCCGCCGCCCTCTGGCAGGTTGTCCTTGAACCATTTGAGATCGGACAGCCCCCAGGCGCCTCCGGTGACGACCCGGAAGACGTCGTCGGCCATCCGCATGATCGTCAGGTCGGCCTTGAAGCCGCCGCTGGGGGTCAGCACCGGCGTGTAGATGACCCGGCCGACGGCGACGTCCATCTGCCGCATCGCGACGCGCTGCACGGCGTCGAGTGCCGCCGGCCCGGTCACATCGAAGATCGCAAACGCAGTGAGATCGGTATAGCCGGCCCGGTCACGCATGGCCAAGTGCTCGCCGTTGATGATCGGTGACCACCAGCGGGCGTCCCACTCCGCCTCGCGGGCGTTGATGCGATCGGCGTACTCGTCGACCAGCATCGCGTTGGACTCATACCACTGGGGTCGCTCCCACCCGGCGGCCTCGTAGAAGACCGCCTGGCGCTCCTGCTGGCGTCCGTAATAGGGCGGCAGCTTGACGCCGCGGTCGGACTCCCACTGCTCGGAGGGATGGACGATCCCGTACATCTTGTTGAAGCCCTCGTTGGCGCGGGCGCAGATGTGAGCGCGCGTCTTCTGGTGCGGATAGGCCCGCGCGATGTTGGACTCGTACACGTCGATCTCCGATTCGCCGTGCACCATCAGCTCGGCGATCGTCTTGCCGGCACCAGGTCCTTCCTTTATCCAGATCGCGGCCGCGGACCACAGCCCCTTGACCTCCGGCGTCTCGCCGATCAGCGGCATCCCGTCGTGCGTGACCGACAGCAGTCCATTGATCGCGTAGCGCTGGCCGACGGTCTCGTCGCCGACGATCTCGGGCATCAGCTCGAGCGCCTGCTCCATCTGCAGCTCGAAGTCGGCCTGCGTGAATGGAAGCTCGGTCGGACTCAGGGCTGACTCATCGATCGACGGGATCTCGTCGGCCTCCATCAGAATCGGACGATGGGCGTAGGAGCCGATCTCGAGGCCGGTCCCGTCCTGGCGCTCGTACATGTTGGTGTCCATGTCGCGCACGATCGGATAGTCGACCAGCGTCTTGGGGTCAGCGAACCTCGGCGCCGGGCCGATGTCGATCATCTGGTGCACGGCCGGCGTGAGCGGGATCCGCGCGCCCGCCATGCGGGCGATCCTCGGGCTCCAGCAGCCACAGGCGACCACCACCCGGTCGGCCTCGATCTCTCCCCGATCGGTGCGGACCCGCGTGATCCGCCCGCGCTCGACATCGAGTCCCACCACCTCGGTGTTCGCCGACACCGTAATCCCGGCGGCCTGCGCCCGCTCGCGCATGATCGTCGCGGCGCGCAGGGAGTCGACCACCCCCGCGCCGGGCGTGTAGAAGCCGCCGAGCAGGATCTGTTCGTCGATGAACGGGACCAGCTCCTTGATCTGCGCCGGCTCCAGCAGCGAGGCCGGCTCGATCCCCCATGCTGCGGCCGAGACCATCCGCCGGTTGAGCTCCTGCAGCCGGTCCCCGGTGCGCGCCACCTCGATCCCGCCGCACTCCAGGAACACGTCGAGATCCTTGTACTGACGCATGCTCTCGAGCGTCAGCGATGTCATCTCCTTGGAATGGTCGACCGGAAAGATGAAGTTCGACGCATGGCCCGTTGAGCCGCCGGGGTTGGGGAGCGGGCCTTTGTCGATCAAGGTGATGTCGGCCTCCCCGAGCTGGGTCAGGTGGTAGGCGACGCTGTTGCCGACGATCCCAGCACCGATGATCACGACGCGCTGACGCGCTGGCAGCTGCCTGGCTTCAGTGGCCATGCCATCTGATATATCAGATGTGGGTCAGTGGCGTCAACGCGAGCGGCCCCGCCGCGCCCGGCCCGAACCCCCGCTGACGAGCCCGGTGCCAAGCCTTCCGGCATCGCTCGCAAGCGGTCCCGTCCATCCGATCCCATTGCCGAGTCCGACCACTACACTGCGGGACGCGGCTGGGCGGTACTCGCAACCCAGATAGGGAGAACGGATGACTATTCGGGGCCACGCCCTTGTGCTCGGCACGGCGCTGGTGCTCGCGCCGGCGGCTCTCGCGTCGCAGGCATCGGCGGCGACGATCAGCGTCAACAAGTCCTGTTACGTGACCAGTTCGCTCAAGCACCGAGCGCAGATGACCGTCGTCGGTTCGGGATTCGTCCCCGGGGACACCGTGAGCCTGTCGAGCGCTGACGGCACCGTCGGCGGCTCTGGCTCGGTCAGTCCGACCGGGACGATCTCGATCACCACCGGTGCGCCGGTCGGCTTCAAGGCGATCGCCGAGGAGACCACCGGCGTCACCGCCACCGACTTCAGCGCCAACGGGCAGATCACCGCAACCACGACGGTCAACGCCGCGCCGCTCGGGGTCAAGACCAAGCCGGCGCGAGCGAAGTTCACTCACCCGGTCACGTTCACGTTCTCCGGCTTCAAGCCCGGAAAGCAGATCTACGCGCATTTTCTGCACCCCAAGCCGGTCGCGCGCGAACGGTTCGGCAAGGCCAAGGGCGTGTGTGGCGTGCTCAAGACCAAGGCGCTGCTGTATCCCGGCGGCCACCCGCGGTTCAAGACCTACAAGCTCCAGTTCGACGACTCAAAGGCCTATAGCCGGCACGCATCGCCGAGGATCGACACGAAGCTCAACACGTTCGTGATCTGAGCCGCCCCCACGCGGCTGTCAGGATTGCCGCGTGTCCACGCACAAGCAACGGCTGCTCGCCGGCGAGTCCTATCTCGCCGACGATCCCGAGCTGCTCGCCGACCGATACCGGTGCCGGCTCGTGACCGAACGCCTGAACGCGACCAGCGTCAGCGACGGCGCTACCCGGCAGGAAATCCTGCGCGGGCAGCGTTGTGACCAGTGACCTCCCTGATCGCCATCTGTGCTTCGGCACTCCGTGCCGTCCGGTGCGCGAGCTCTAGCTCGCATCTCACGTTTTCGCGTGCGCGTGCGTTTCACGTCCATGAGCACGCAAACCAAATCCAGGATCGCCGTACGGATCGACGAGCTCGACTGGGACGCGCTCGGCGATCAGCTCGACGAGCGCGGCTTCGCGATCACGGAGCCGGTGCTCGAGGCGTCAGAGTGCGAGAGTCTGGCGGCGCTGTTTGACGGCGACGGCTTTCGCTCGACGGTCGACATGGCCCGCCACCGCTTTGGCGAGGGCCGCTACCGCTACTTCTCCCATCCCCTGCCCGAGGCGATCCAGTCGGCGCGCGAGGCGTTCTATGAGCGGCTGGCGCCGATCGCCAACCGCTGGGCGGATCATCTGGCAGGCGACAACCCCCGGTTTCCCGCGACCCACGGCGAACTGCTCGCGCGCTGCCGGGCCGCGGGACAGGCACGCCCGACGCCGCTCCTGCTCCAGTATCGGGCGGGGGACTGGAACGCCCTGCACCAGGATCTCTACGGAGACGTCTACTTCCCGTTCCAGGTGTTGACGGTTCTCTCGCAGGCCGGCATCGACTACGCCGGCGGGGAATTCGTACTCCTCGAGCAACGTCCCCGCGCCCAGAGCAGGGCCCACGTGCTGCGCCCCCCGCGCGGCGCGTTCGTGATCTTCCCGACCCGCGAGCGACCCAACCGCGGCTCGCGCGGCTATCACCGGGTCGCGCTTCGCCACGGCGTCAGCACGGTCACCAGCGGCGAGCGCACAGCGCTCGGCATTATCTTCCACGACTCGAAATGAGGACCGAGATGAACTTCACGATCTACGAGAGCCCGACTGGCCCGCTGACGTTGATCGCCGGCCCCGACGGCCTCCGTGGCCTGCACTTCCCCGGCCGCGGACCCAGCAAGCACGAGGCCGACCGCGGACGGCGCGATCCGGTTCTTGCCGCCGCCACCGAGCAGCTCGACGCCTACTTCGCCGGTGAGCTGCGGCAGTTCGAGCTCGAGCTCGACCTGGTGGGCACGCTCTTTCAGCGGCGTGTCTGGGACGCGCTGAGGCAGATTCCGTACGGGACCACCACCACGTATGGGACGCTGGCCCATGAGATCGGCGCGGCGAGCGGCCGCGGTGACTTCAACCCGCGGGCGGTCGGAGCCGCGGTGGGGCGCACACCGGTGCCGATCATCGTCCCGTGCCACCGCGTGATCGGCTCCGACGGGTCACTGACCGGCTACGGCGGTGGACTGCACCGCAAGCGCGCGCTCCTGGACTTCGAGCGCAGCGGAGGCGAGCGCGCGGCACTCGACGCCGGCTGGACGGGGCCTCAGCTGGCGCTGCTCTGAAGCGCGGGGACCAGTTCCCGGGTCCGCAGCGCCATCGCCGCGGCCACCGACGTCGCCAGGCACGAGAACACGAACGGCGCGCTGACGCCGGCCAGGCCGATCGCGGCGCCGGCGATCGCCGACCCGATCGAGAGTCCGGCGACCAGTGACGCCGTGACCCACGTGAAGGCCTCGGTCTGGGCCCCGCTCGGGGCGGCGCGCGCCACCAGCGCGTACTGACACGAGAACATCGGGCGCGATCATCAGCCCCGCGAGCAGGCTGGCAACGATCCCCTCGGGGATCGAGCGCGCGATGATCAGCGGCGCCGTACAGACGATCGCGCCGAACAGGAACAGCTTGTAGCGGTGAGTCAGCGATGAGCTCCAGGCGCGCGCCCCGTACCACAGCCCGCCGACCATGCTGCCCAAGCTCCACAGGGCGAGCAGCAGACCGGACGCCGGCCGCGAGCCCGCGTGCAGCGCGAGCGCCGGCAGACCGACCTCGATCGCACCGATTCCCACTCCTGTCAATGCGATCGGCGCCAGCATCGCCCGCAGCTCGTGATTGGCGAGCACCGAGGTGCGCGGCTCGTGGGCACTGCGGGTGCCCGAGCCGCGGGCCAGCGGCGAGCGCACGAACAGGGTCGTCCCGATCACGCACATCGTCGCGACCAGGAGCACCGCGACCTCCGGAGAAGTGAAGCCGACCACGAGCGCGACGATCAGTGGACCGGTCACCCAGGCCACCTCCTGGACGACCGAGTCGAGCGCATAGGCGGTATCGCGCACCTGCGGATCGGTGAACACGTCGCGCCACAGCGCCCGGGCGGTCGGCGAGACCGGAGGCATCAGCCCACCCGCGAGCGCCGCCAGCGGCACGAGCGTCGCGCCGCTCGCGTCGGCCGAGCTCGCCAGCACGAACCCCACCAACACGATCGCCTGCGCCACCGCCATCGGGATCATCACGCGCATCCGTCCGAAACGGTCGATCAGCCGACCCTGAATCGGTGCCGATCCCGCGCTCGCGAACGCGTAGGCGCCGACCGAGACGCCGGCAATCGTGTAGGAGTGGTGGGTGCCGCGGACCAGCAGCAGGATCGCGAGCGAGGACATGCCGAGCGGCATCCGCCCGACGAGGGCACTCAGCATCAACCCCGGCGAGCCGGGTACGGACAGCACCGACCGGTACTTCGAGACCATGCTCCGAGCCTACAAGGCGCCCTGACCAGGGCAAGCTCGGTGCCGGGGTATCGTTGCTCGCGAGGACGAAATTCACCGATCGAGGAGGCAAAGATTTCCGCTCGCGACAAGCCGCCGTTCCGCGCCGATCACGTCGGCAGCCTTCTGCGTCCGCCCGAGCTGTCGCGTGCCCGCGCCGAGTTCAAGGCCGGGGACCGAGATGGCGATGCGTTGCGCGACAGCGAGGATGAGGCGGTCCTCGGCGTGATCGAATTACAGCGCGAGGCGGGCCTGCGGTCGGTCACCGATGGAGAGTTCCGCCGCACCTCCTGGCACATGGACTTCATCTACTCGCTGGGCGGGATCGAACAGGACGAGGGCTCGAACCTCCACGTGCACTTCCATAGCGACGAGGGCGAGTACGACTACAACCCGCCGGCGATGCGGGTCGCCGAGGCGGTCACGCTGCCCGAGACGATCTTCGCGAGCGCGTTCGAGTTCCTGCGCGAGCACGCCCACGCCGACCAGACGCCGAAGCTCACGATCCCCTCTCCGAGCATGGTCCATTACCGGGGCGGCAACTCGTCGATCGACCCGGCCGTATACCCGGACATGGACCGCTTCTGGGATGACCTGACGGCCGCATATGCGGCCCAGATCGCCGGCGTCTACGAGCTCGGCTGCCGCTACCTCCAGCTCGATGACACAAGCCTCGCGTACGTCAACGATCCGGCGCAGCGCGCACATATCGTCGAGATCGGGGGCGATCCCGAGCACCTGCACGAGCAATACATCGCCAACATCAACGCCGCTCTGGCCGACAAGCCCGACGATCTGGTCGTCACGACCCACCTGTGTCGCGGCAACAACCAGTCGATGTGGGCTGCCGAGGGCGGCTACGAGTTTGTCGCCGAAGCGCTGTTCGGCGACCTCAACGTCGACGGCTACTTCCTCGAGTTCGACGACGAGCGCTCAGGGACGTTCGAGCCGCTGCGCTTCGTTCCCGAGGGCAAGCAAGTCGTGCTCGGGCTCGTGACGACCAAGCATCCGGCGCTCGAGAGCCGGGATCTGCTCAAGCGCAGGATTGACGAGGCTGGGCAGTTCGTCGACCCCGAGCAGCTCTGTCTCTCCCCGCAATGCGGCTTCTCCTCGACCGAGGAGGGCAACAAGCTGACGATCGACGACCAGCGCCGCAAGCTCGAGCTCGTGGTCGAGGTCGCCGACGAGGTCTGGGGCTAGCGGCGCTCAGGCGCTCGCGTCGGCCTCCTTGGCGTCGCGCTCGATCTCCTCGGTGTCGGCCTTGAGCTGCTTCTCCTGGACCTTGGCCGCGCGCTTCATCGCGCGCTCCACCTTCGCGCCCATGTCGGAGACCGCGACCACGACGAGGCCCGCCTGGCCCGCATCGAGGTGCTCACCGAGCTCCTTGAGATCACTCCTGCTCATGCCCGCGGCCGCATGACCCGCGACCGCGCCGAGGATCGCGCCACCCGCGGTCGTCCCGAGCAACAGCCCGCCACCGACGGCCGCGAACGGGAACAGCGCCACGACCAGTCCGGTCGCCAGCCCGACGCCACCGCCGAGCACGCCGCCGACACGGGTCGGGGTCTCGTGTTTCTTGCCGAGCTTGACCTTGCCGTCTGCGCGGCGCTCGACGATCGCCGCGTCGTAAGCGTCGATCAGGCCGGCTTCGACGTGAAGCTGCTTGACGACGTCATAGTCGGCCTCGGCATCCGCGACGCTGTCATACACCCCTACATAGGCCATCAGCGTGTCAATCGCCATCGCTCTCCTCCTCTTCGGTGTCGCTGGCGCGATCCTATCCGCCGACGGGCGCCGTCGTCTCTGGGTGCGGACGCCATGATCGACCGGCGCGCGATGATCAGCTCACGCATGTTGCCCCGGCGCGACCTCGACTCGCTCGGCGCCCGATGAGCCGGCCGCTCCCGCGCCGGCTGTTCATACTCGTCAGCTCGCTGGTGCTGATCGAGGTGATGTTCTACTCGGTCCTCTCGCCGCTGCTGCCGTACTACGTGCGCCACCTGCATCAGTCCAAGGCAGCGGCCGGCGTTCTCACCGCCTCCTACGCGATCGGGACGCTCATCACGGCGATTCCGGCGGGCTTGGTCGTCGGTCGGATCGGCGCTCGCCGGGGGACGTTGGCGGGAATGTTCCTGCTCGGCGCGACCTGCCTCGCGTTCGGGTTCGCCGACTCGATCTACGCGCTCGACGCCGCGCGCTTCATCCAGGGCATCGCCGGGTCCTTCATCTGGACCGGCGGGCTCGCCTGGGTGGCGGTCGAGAGTTCGGCCGAGCGCCGCGGCGAGGTTGTCGGCGGGGTTCTCGGCATCGCGATCGCGGGATCGGCGCTCGGACCGGTCGTCGGCTCGATCGCGGAGATCGCCGGCCCGAAGCCCGCGTTCTCGTGCCTCGCGGCCGTCATCATCGCGCTCGGGCTGCTTGCGGTCGCCGAGCCCGAGCCGCCCGTCGGCAAGCCTCACCCCGCGCGCGAGCTGCTGCGGGCAGTCGGCGGCGACCGCCGGATGCTCGCGGGCATGTGGTTCACCATGCTCGGCGCGCTGCTGTTCGGCACGCTGAGCGTCCTCGGCCCGCTCCAGCTGAGCGCACTCGGCGCCGGCACGCTGGCGATCGGAGCAACGTTCTTCGTCTCATCGGTGCTCGAGGCACTGGTGAGTCCGGTGATCGGGCGCCTATCTGACCGGCGTGGACCGCTCTTGATCATCCGGGCAGCGCTCGCGAGTGCGGCGCTGGCGGCACTGCTGCTGCCGCTGCCGCAGACCGTGTGGCTGTTCGCGCCGGCGATCGTGTTCGCTGCACTCTGCTTCGGCGGCGTCTGGGTGCCGGCCAGCTCGCTGCTCTCGAGTGGCGCCGAGGCGCGGGGGATCGACCTGGCGATTCCCTACGCGCTCTGGAACCTGGCCTGGGCCGCGGGTCAGACGGTTGGCGCCGCAGTGGGCGCGCGCGTGGCGCAGGCGACGAGCGATGCGGTCCCGTACCTGGTCTTGTCGGCGCTGTGCCTGGCGACGGTCGCGCTGATCGCGCGGCAGCGCTCGGCGGTCGCGATCGGCTGATCTAGCGCGGCGGCATGAACGGCGCCACCAGCCGTGTCAGCTGGGAGCGCCGGCCGGTCGCGTCCTCGTGCTGGTCCGCGCGGCCGAGAATGTTGACGATCGCCCGGGAAGCGATGAACCTCAGCGGCTCGGGCTCCCACCGTCGGCTGGCATGCCCGACCCACGGCAGCGTCACCAGATCGGTGTCGCGATCGAGCGCCAGATCGGCGAGCGTGCGGCCCGCGGTGTTCGCGGCGCCCACGCCGTGGCCGGCGTAGCCACCGGCCCCGCCGAGGCGGCTCGACGCGTGAAACGTGACGCTCATCGACCAGTCACGGGGCACCGCCAGCGGTCCGCCCCAGTGGTGCGTGATCGGCGCGTCGGCCGCGGCCGGGAAATTGCGCCGCAGCGTCTGCACGAGACGCTTGGCCACCACGGCGGAGCGCTCGTTGCGTTCGCTGATCGGCTCCCGCAGCCGGTACGGCGCGCCGCGGCCGCCGATCGCGATGCGCCCATCGCTGGTTCGCTGGGCATAGAAGAACAGGTGGTGAAGGTCACCGATGAGCAACCCGTCGCGCCAGCCGAGCTCCTCCCACACGCCATCGGAGAGCGGCGCTGTGGCGATCATCAACGAATACAGCGGCAGGTAGCGGAGGCGCTGGCCCGGAAGCTGGGTCGTATAGGACTCGGTGGTTCGTAGCACCGTGTCGGCGCGAACGATCCCGCCCTCGCAGGTCACCCGGCCGGGCGCGATCTCCCGAGCGGCGGTGCGCTCGTAGATCGTGACGCCGTGGCGCTCGCACGCGTCGGCCAGCCCGCGCGCGAGCCGTGCCGGGTTGACCCGGGCGGCATGCGGGTTGAAGCTGGAAGCCAGGACTCCCGGAATGCGGACCATCTGCTCGAGCCGGCCGGGCGCCAAGGTCAAGTCATCGTCGTCCGGATCGTTGTGCTCGGAGGCATACCTAAGCAGCCTCGACCGCTGCGGCTCGCTCGTCGCGATCGTCACGCCGCCGGCCTTGCGATAGCCGCACGCGATCCCCTCGGCAGCCACCACGCGCCCAACCTCGTCCACCGCCGCCTGCGTCTCGCGCGCCGCTCTGACCATCACGTCGCTCGCCGGCCGCTCTCCGTAGGCGCGCGCCGTGCCCGCGATCCCCGACATCACCCAGCCGCCGTTGCGGCCCGACGGCCCGAACCCCGCGATCTCGCGCTCGACGAGCACCACGTCGAGCGTCGGATCATGCTGCTTGAGGTAGTACGCGGTCCACAGACCGGTGAAGCCCCCGCCGACGATCGCCACGTCGCAGTTGACGTCGCCCGGCAGACTCGGGCGCGGCATCAGCGGCTGCTCGATGCCGCTGAGCCACAGGCTCCGCTCGCGGTAGCGCGCCTCGAGCGCGCCACCGCTCGCTGCACTCAGCGTCGACTGGAAACTGAGCGGCCCTATCGTCATGTTCGCTCCGAGCTCTTCATCGGTCGGCCATGGTAGCTCGGCCCACGAGGCGCTTGAGCGGCTCGTCCTGGGCCCTGACGTCGGTGGCACACGAGTCGTCGTTGCGCCACCCGCCGAGCACGTGGCGGATCACGCGGGGCACCAGGGCAAGGGCTCTACGCCTTGCAGCGGCTGTTGCCCGCCTGCGATGCTTAGCCCGTGACCGGAGGCGATGCGGGGCAAGCTGGTCGACAGCGCGTGCTGGTGGCGGGCGGCGGAATGGCGGCCCTCACGTTTGTGTTCTGGCTGACCGAGCAACCGGGCTGGGAAGAGCGTTTCGAGATCGTCGTGTTACAGCCCGGATGGCGCTTGGGCGGAAAGCTGGCGAGTGGCCGCAAGCGGCCGTCGCGAGAGGATCGAGGAACACGGGTTACACGTCTGGAGCGGGTTCTATGAGAACGCGTTCACTGTTATCCAGCGGGTGTACAGGGCACTCGCCCGCCCGCCGGGCGCGCCACTCGCCACCTGGACAGAGGCATTCACCCCGTGGCGCGACGTCTCGTGGGCACAACGGATCGACGGCTCGTGGCGGTTTCTCGAGACACTGATCCCGGGCAACTCCGTCGCGCCAGGTGCTACGGCGGTTCGCTCGGTTGCAGCGCTGCTTTGCGAGCACGCGCCCGATGTACACATCGGTTCGCTCCCGATCTACCACCGATTGACCTCACGCGGGCGTTCGCCCGCTCTCCGTGGCTGACGTCTTACCTGCACTCGACCTCCCGGCGCTCCTGGGTGTAGGGCGCTAGAGCCGTCTCCTTTTCGCCTACCGGGTCGCGCTCGACACCACGCTTGCGCCCGGGTCGATCGTGTGGTCGTACCCGTAGGCGCAGCCGCGAGATCTCTGGCTGCGAGCATCGGACCCGGCACGCACCAGCCGGTCGTGGCTTGCGTGCAAGCTGCGCGAGCTCGGGACCGACAACGCGCCAGCTGATCGTTCGCCGGCGAGCCTCGGTGGCGCCACGACGCCCTTGTCGCCGGCGCCGGAGGCCGCCCGCCGCGCGACCCGTCAACTCCTGAGAGTCAGGTCTTCGAGCCTCCTCGGGTAGCGCTGACGCGCGCCGGCAGCTGTGTCCAATCTTGGACACAACGGCGAGTAGAAATGCACATTTGCCCCTCCACGATTAGGTGGAGGGGCCCAGTCACTTTTACGACGATGTGAGCGTCTCATCAACGCACCGTCCGAGCGCTCAGATCACACCCCGCTCGATGCCGGTGCCTCGGCTCAGGTCGAGAGCGACTCATGGAGTGACTGGACATGTTCGGTTATGCCGAAGGAACACGTGCGCCCAGTACTGCAGCGACCAACTGCTACACGGAGAGCCGCCGGGCGGCGCTCGCGCCCCGGAGCAGGCGGAGGACCTGGCGGCGGTCGGCCGGTGCCGCCACGCTGCTGACAGCCTGCCTGTGGTTGCTGCCAGCCACGCGGGCGGGGGCAGAGCCACAGCTGATCCCCGACAACGCGCTCGGCGCCCACTCCATGTTGTACTTCGACACGCCCGAGGCGGGCGACAACGCGGTGTTCGCCGAGGCACAGGCAGAACGCGCCAGCACCGTCCGACTGGACATCTTCATGCCGCAACTGCTCGATGAGAGCAACGCCGTCGACTGGACCTGGATCGACCGCATCGCCCACCTGTCGCGTGAGTACCACCTGCGGGTGCTCGCGGATTTGACCGGGATGCCCATGTCGATGGCCGACTGCCCAGCCGGCGATCAGGACGTGTGGGACCAGTGCCCCGCACAGGACCCGGCGGCTTGGGGACAGCTGGCTGGGCAGGTAGCCGCCCATCTGCGCGAGCTGCCGGTCAGCTTTGAGATCTGGAACGAGCCCGACGGGAGCTGGACGTACGCCGGAACGGCTCAGCAATACGGGGCGATGCTCGCAGCCGCCGTGCTCGACATTCACAAGGCAAACCCGAACGCGCTTGTCACCAACGGCGGGATGATGCAAACGGCCGGCGGAGGCGGGGCAAGCTGGCTGGATGCCGTGCTGCGCGCCGCGGGACAACGCGCCTGGCGCGAACTGGGAATGCTCAATGTGCACATCCGCGGCGTGGAGAGCAGCCTCGCCCCTCAGCTGCGCGCATGGAGGACATTTGCCGCAGATCACGGCAGGCCGCAGCTCCCGATCTGGGTCACCGAGGCCGGCTACCCCGCCGATCCGGCCTACCAGTTCGACCCGGCCTTCACCGGCGGCCAGGTCGGTCAAGCCCGGTATGTCGCCGCCGCGCTGCGCAGCCTCTACCGCGCCGGCGCCGCGAAGATCTTCATCACCGAGCGCGACATGCCCCCCGGCAGCGGCGAATTCGCGTCCGAAGGCGTGATCGCCGGGCTCAGTGACCAACAGCTGAGCGACCCCGACCCCCAGCCACGACCGGCCTTTGACTCCTGTCGCGCGTTCGCGAAGGAGACGACCGTGAAGACCAGCCAGCGTAGACGGCATCGTGGGTGACGCTGCAGCCAGCTTGCCGCCAAAACATCGCTCGTCTAGGGTGAACCGATAACGGTCACGTCCTCACCCGTTCCGCACACCTTCCTCGCATCGCTGGACGACTCTGAGCGCACCGCGATCGAAGAGCTCGGCATCACGCGGACGTTTCCACCGGGGAGCACGCTGATGTTCGAGCACGAAGCGACCGAGCGCATGATGATCCTCCTGTCAGGACGGGTCAAAGTCTGCCGGACCAATGAAGACGGCCACGACCTGATGCTGAGCATCCGCGACCCCGGTGACGTGCTGGGCGAGCTTGGGGCCATCGACGACGAGCCCCACATCGCCACCGTGACCGCGCTGGAGCCGGTCACGGCGCTGGTGGCCTCCACCCGAGCCTTCCGCACACACCTCGAAAGCACTCCGCGCGTCGCCGTGGCCCTGCTCGAAGTGATCGTCCGACGATTTCGCGAGACGACGATCAAACGCTCGCAATCCGCCGAATCCGACACGATGGGTCGCGTCGCGGCGCGGATCCTCGAGCTCTCTGATCGCTATGGCACTCCCACGGACGACGGCACCGAAATCGAGATGCCGATCTCCCAAGAGGAGCTCGCACAATGGACAGGCGCATCCCGCGCCGGCGTCGCCCACGCCCTCCAAGCGATGCGCGAGCTCGGCTGGCTCACCACCCACCGCAGGCAGATAGTGGTCACCGACATCGAAGCTCTGCGCAAGCGGGCGATGTAGCCCCGTAGTCCAGCACGCCTCGCTCGCCCATCTCGATCACCCAGAACGCCGGGTCAACCGAGCTCCGGACACCTCCACCAATGCCCGACCGGAGGGGTGCATTTGGACCTGCAGATGGGGAGTTTTTCCACCGGCGGGGGCCGCGAGTCCCCGCGAAAGAAATCGGCGCCTGGATCTCGTTTGTCCGGTAGGTCCGCAAACAAGGAGATGATTCGACTGTTGAAGATAGGCCGTCGCCGACAGGGGTATGGGACCGGCGCAGCCGTACACGAACCAAACGACCGCCTCCGATACGGAGGGCCATGGTTCTCAGCGGCGAGTGACCTGCCGCTCGAGAGAGACCGAGTTCATTTGGGCTACGCTGCGACGCTCGTCGCAGCCGCGGTCCGGCGGCCTCGGCGAGTCGTGGCGTTGTTCGCGGTGCTTCTTGGGACAAGATCCGAAGGTGTGTTCCTGTCAGGATCATTGGCCGGGGAAGCCCTCCGCGCGTACTTCAACCAGCGCTCCTTGGGCGTGTTTCCGCAGAACCGGCTTTGCCGAGGGGTGCTGCTCCTTCCGCGCGATCACTCTGCGTATTTACGTGGCCGCCGGCGCCAGGCGCTGCGGACGAACCTGCGCAAAGCGGCGGCCGCCGGAATCGTCTGCGAGGAGGTCAGCGACCCCGCTGCTGCACTCGATGCAGCGTCAGAAGTCTTCCGCAGCCGACGCGCCTCGTTCAGTGACAAGGAGCGGCACACGCTTGAGACCGACGGCGCCTTCCTGTTCGCGCGGCCCGAAGCGACGCTCATGGTCGCGCGCGATCAAAGCGGTCGTCCGCTCGCAGTCACTGCCGTCGTGATCGACGACACCGTGTGCCTGATCGAGCTGGCCGTGGCGAGTAGCCACGAGGCGAGATGGGCACTGCACGACCACCTCGTTCAGATGCTGATCGGCCGCGGCGTCACCTACCTGTTGGCGGACGGCGGCGGGCGGTTCGGGGCTCTCGGTCTTGACGACCGCGAGCAGTACTACCAGCATTTGCTCGGCTACCAGCTGCGTCATCTGGTTCCGGTTCCGCCGCAGGCCATGAGCCGCAGGCGCCGCCGAGTGGCTTCTCTCGTCGCCGCGTCGATAACTGCTCTGTCACTCATCCTGCCCTCCTCGAGCGCAGGGTTATCCGCGCCCCTTGCTCAGATACCGTTGCTCGCGTGTACGCGCACACGGAAGCCGCAGGAGTTCATTAGGCCGGGATGCGCCTGCCGAACGGCCCACTGCCGGCCAAAGCGGAGCGGGGACAGGTCGACGCACGCGTAGCACTCGGCGCCGCGTCCCCCGTGGGCTCACCGGTCTAGCTGATTGGCCGTCTTGCGTCAGCGCACGGCTACCGATTCAGGTGGCTGCGAAGGAGTGCGCTCGTCTGCGAGCGACCGCGCCAAGATGGTTCCGGCCGAGGCGACCACGGCGATGAGCGCTCCGAGGATGCCGATCCAGAAACCGATCCGGAGGCCCTTGATATGGGGCACAACGAGCGCAGCGGCCTCTCCGAGCAGAAAGCAGCTCAGGACTGCGGTTAGGCCAAGCGTTCTGCGTCGGCCGCGAAGCTCGAGAATGACCAGCCAGACGCCGACAGCTGCGAGCACGGTCATGGCCTGCGGGTAGTAGGCGCTGCTCAGCTTATGCCACGTGCTCTGATGTGCCCGGCGTGGTAGGAACAGGGAACCGGCGAGGATGAGCAAGCCGAGGCCCGCTGCGAAGTTTGCGGCTCGAGCGCCAGAAAGGGCGCCATCGAGGCCGATCTGACCCATCCCCAGCTGTCGACGGGCAGCGATCCCGCTCCCGACAGTCGCGAGAACTCCTCCGAGGATGCTGATCCAGACGCCGACCTGAAAGTGGCTGTAGCCATGGATGACGAGCGGGACCAGGGAGGCCGTCAAGAAGGCCGCAACGAATGTTGCCAGCACCAGCAGTGCAGGACGACCGCGTCTCACGCCTGCTGCGCTCAGGAGGATCACCAGGAGCGCGAGAATCGTCACGATGATCGGATAGCGAATCGACGAGTTGGGTTGCGTGTGGACTGCCCACAGATTCTTGTTCTTGTTGTTGTGAAGGAACTCCGAGAGGAGGACGACCACGGCACCGACCAGCGCAAGGGCGGCGCCGAGAGCGCTCGTTCGATCGAGGGGCTCAGGCTGCCGCGTCACCGGCCCCTCGTCTCTGCCGGGCGGTCGGGGGGGATCCGTTGGGGGGGTCTCGCCCACGCCGGTTGTAGCCGTTTCAGTCCGGCTCACCGGCCTCGAACTTGTCGGCAGGTGCACGCGGGCGGCACCGAGGGCAATCACGGCCTTCGGGTCTCCGAACGTGCTCGGCTGCTTGCCGATGCGCTCTTCGATCCGGCGCCAGATCAGCGGGATTCGGCTCGACCCGCCGGCGATGTAGATTGCCGCCAAGTCATCGACCGAGTGGCCGGCGGCCATGATGGTCCGCTCAAGCTCGGCGACCGTACTCTCGATGTCCTCGCGGATCAGCGCTTCGAACTCGGGTCGTGAGACATCGATGTCCTCCCCGTCGGGGATCGGGGTGCGGACCGTCGCGTCGGGGTATCTCGAGAGGTGCTCCTTCGCTCGCCTCACGTCCTGCTTGAAGTCGTAGTGGGCGCGTTGCCAGCTGCGACCCGAGTCGGGCGCGATCAGTGTCTGCCATTGCTCGGGGTCAAGGCGCCGGCCGAGGTAGCGGTAGAGACGATCGTCGAAGTCCTCGCCGCCAAGGTCATCACGTCCGCCAGGCTCGCCGATCACCTCGAAGCCGGTCTCCGCACGTTGCAGGACGGCTGTGTCGAACGTGCCGCCGCCGAGGTCATAGACGGCGACGTAATCGCCAGGCAGCAGCTGCCCGGCGGCGAAGTAGACCGCGGCCCCAACCGGTTCTGGGACCAGCAGCGGATCGTCGAATCCGGCAACCGAGGCCGCCGCGCGCAGCCTGGCGAGCCGCCCCTCGCCCCATCGCGCGGGATGAGTGATGCGCAGCTCGTCGGGCCGGCGGCCTCCGTGGACCGGGACGGCCTGGTCCAGCACGTGCTCGAAGATCTGCCCGATCGCATCGGTGACGCGGATGCGCTCGCTCCCCAGCAGGATGAACTCCTGGGCGATCTTCCGCTTCGGAGAGCGCTCTGCGCACTGCGGCGCCAGCACCGCCTCGTTCTCCGCCGCGTCGCCAAGCAGCAATTGGCCAGGAGTTCCGTTCGAAGGCTCCTTCCAGCAGACCATGGACGGCATCCTCGGGGCGTTGTCAATATCGACAACCTCCGCCTTCTCGCCGACGGTCATGGCAGCAGCCGTCGCGGTCGTTCCGAAATCAACCGACAGGAGCCACGCGTCTTCTGAGCGGCCCGTCATGATGGAGCGGCTCCGTCGGCGGCCCCCACGGACGCCGCGGCACGTGCGCACCGACTCGGGACCACGGGTACTCGATTCGACGCCCGGTCACGCATTGACCGTGCCCCTCTCGGTTTGAACATCTGCCGCGGACAGTCCTTCATAGAAGCGGACGACAACCGAAGCGAGGCGCTGCGCCATCGGTGACGCCAGCGGGCTCATCTCGAACGCGCGCCACGACAGCGCGCGGTGCCGGGCGGCCGCACTGACATCCGCAGGCGTCGCCCCCGGCGCCAAGCCGAGTCGCTCCGCGAGAGATTGGCTGCTCACCACGCGCGCCAGCTCATCGATCTGGTCCCTTGAGAGATCGACCTCGCCGGCCGCCGAGCGGTCATACCACTTGACGACTTCGATCATCTGCATGTCAGGCCCGCTATCGCGTAACCGCTCCACCCGGTCGCGGATGAAGCGAAGCTCGGGCTGCGTGTAAGAGAGCGAGGTAAGCGCTTCGAGTGCGGCATCCGCCTGTGCAGCATCCCCCAGGACGTCCAGTTGGCCGGGCACCGGCTGTCGAAGGTCTCGTTGGATACGGGCCACCTGCTCCTGCGCGTGCTGATCCTCGACCTCATTGATCAGCTCGGCGCATAACGCCAGGACCTGCGCGGACAGGGCGGCGCCCACTCGTGCCCCGTGGGTCTGGTGTGTGGGGACCGAACGGCCGCTCTCTGCCTCCGCGGTCGGGACGGTCGGCCGTGGTGGCAAAGGTCCGAGCAGCACCGCCGCCTCGATCTTCTGGAGCTGGGAAGCAGCCGCCTCATCCTGATGCCAGACGCAGGCCTGGCGCTTGACGAGGCCTCGGATATCCGCCGGCAGGTCCTCCGCCTGCGGGAGATGCGCTGGCGCGAACACCACCGGAATCACGCGGACGAATTCCTGGCGCAGCGCCTCCGCGATCTCGAGCCGATGGACGTCGCGCCGGTCGCGGAGGCGCGGACGGCCGGACTCGTCGGCGGCGCTCAGCCACAGCCGTCCGATCAGGACGAGCACGACGTCGCAGCCGTGGAGCACCGTCTCGATGTGCTCTTCCCACTCCCTGCCTAGCACGATGCTGTCGACATCCATGAACGCGTCGACGCCGAGTCTTGTTCTCAAGCGCTCGTGCAGATACGCCGCCCACCCCTGGGTGGTGTCGTCACGGCGATACGAGATGAACACGCTTGCCAAGACCTCATCCCCTGTCCGGGCCAGCGCATCGCGCTGCGGATCCCCGGCTCCAACATCCTTACGGTAGCCCGGTTTGGCGCAACGAGCAACGAAAAAATTCGCCGTGGCTGGAGATCAGCTCAGAGTTCGTGACAACCGATGCCGACGACGACAAGAACCACAGTGAGCTACTGGTAGCTTTGGCACTGTTCGACGAACGCCGCGTTTGCCGCTCGGTCCCCTGTCTGTGGCCTTGCTGAGCTGAATCCTCCACAATCATCGTGTGGAGAGACTCGTTGAACGCGAGGCGGGTTGATTAGCGCCATGCCGGCAGAGCCCGTGCCAGATGAGCGCTTGGCGGGACCGGCAAGGGTTGACACGTCGGTTAATGCGCCCGCGCCAGAGGGTCCCCTACCGGACGGTTACCTGGACCTATATAAGCTCGCGGTCGAGATGGCGGACCGCATCTCGGCGCGGCGCGGGCTAACGAACAGCTTCTTTCTCACGATCAACACAGCGGTGGTGGGAGTGTTGGGGACGCAGAGCTCACGCTGGTACTTCGCGGTCGCGGGTATCACCTTGTCCGTGGCGTGGTGGGCCTCGCTGGTCAGCTATCGCGATCTCAACGCTGCCAAGTTCAAGGTCATCACCAGCATGGAGCAAAGGCTGCCAAGGCAGATCTACGAGGAGGAGTGGACGCTGCTGTCATCGCATCGGGGGCCAGCGGCTTCCGATTCGCCGCCTTATCTCAGCCGCATCAGCAAGTACAGAGAGCTCGGATGGGTCGAGCGTGTCGTCCCCTTGGTGTTCGTATTGCTCTACATCGCCGAGTTGGTCCGGCAGGCGGCGAGTTGAGTTATCTGGATGACATCGCAGGTGAGATCGAGCGGCGGGTCGACCCACGACTGCTGCCCTGCAATGGAAGCCGCGAGCTCTTTCGCCTCTACGCGGTGCTAGCCCTTGCCAAGGGCCCGGCTGTTCGGGCTGACGACATCCACGACGCGTGGGTCGCGTGGAAGCTAGGTCGGGACGCTGGCCACCGCTCCATCAAGCCGTTTGACGAGCTCGATGCCGAGACCCAGGCGGCGGATGAGCCATTCGCCAGGGCAGTGAGGGAAGTGGCGGAGAGCATCGACGGCCATGGTCGCTGGGACCACGAGTGACACTCCGCTGATCAGTGAACCAGAGCCGTCACGCCGGGCGGTCGCGGGGAACACCACGGTGCCTTCATGCTTGGCTTTGGTCAGGCCAGGAAACCGTGGCTCTTCACGAGAATCCGGGCACGAGGAATTCGAACGCCTGGCGCCAGCGGTGGCAGTGGTAGTAGCGCGGCTTTGCTCCCTGCAACCGTGGACCTACTGGCCCGCTACAGCGCAATCGCGGGGACGTGAACAGCGGGCCTCCGGGGGTCGCCTCGTAGCTGCTCGCGCGCACCGCCGCGGCAGCCCGAGAGCAGGAGATTCGGCTCACGCGAAGGTTTGTGATGTTCAGGGACCCTCCCGCCGTGCCGCGGACTCTCAGGTGCTCGCCCCGGCAGCGCTGATACGCCCGCTGGCGCATCCGCGCGAGATCGGGCGCTTGTACCGCTGGAGCGACGAGATTGATCTTCACCGCGCGGCCGAGCCTGTCCAGCCCGCCGGGGACACGCTCCGTCAGCCCGAAGTCCCTGACCCCTTGACCGGGAACCCACACAATCTGCGCCGATCGCCCGCGCGGAGGTTTCGCGCCGGCCGGGTAGCTGCAACGGGTGCAGATAAAGCGGCCTGCGAGCACAACCAGGTAGGCCCGCGGATCGGTTGCGGTGGGCGAGATCGCCCCCGGCTCCAGCCAGTTCTCGGCGGCATGCTCGGTGGTCGTGACGACGAGCGCCGTCTTGACGGCAGCGTCATTGAGTCCGCTCGCCGAGCTGGTCCCGAGCGCGACGAGTTGCGCCAACGGTAACGGCGACGTTGCCTGGGTCTTGCCAGAATTGGGGGCGGCCGAGGCGATCGCGATCCCGACGCCGGTGGTCGCTGACGCCAACGCGATCGCGATCAGCGATCGAAAGGATGTGAGACGGTGCACGTTTCTTAGCCGAGTCAATCTGTCAGTACTACGACCAAGGCTCGGGTCCGTCACGCCTCGATGTGAGAGCTTTGGCCGGTGATCCCGGCATTCACTCGGACTCCTCGGCGGGCGTACTCGATGGCCAGTGTGCGGGCGTCCAGTCCCCGTCTGGGGTCGGTGGTTTGCCCCACTTCGATCAGATGGCCGTCGGGATCGCGGATGTAGCAACGGATCTCGTACGCGTGCTGCTTGGGCGGCGTCAGGAAATTCGCACCCCGAGCGCTCCATTCGGCGTACACGGCGTGGATGTCTTTGACCCGGATGTTGAGGAAGCTGCTGACCCGATCGGGATCGGGTGGCGTCTCCAGCGTGACCGCCGGCTTGTCGTCCGTCGGTCCACCGCCCACGCTGATGACGATGAAGCTGTTGGATAGTGCGATATTGGTCGGCTCTCCGGATGGCTTTCCGGAGAAGACGACCCTGCCGCCGAGTACCTCGGTATAGAAGCGCCGAGAGCGCGCGACATCTTGCGAGACGATGAAGTGGGTCAACACAATGCCCTCGGGGGGCGGTGGGAGCTCGGCCATCTGGTACCTCCACTGGTTGGGTCTGGTACCCCGCCCGCGGCGGGGTCTGCAGCCGATGTTGTGATGATCGGGGATTCCAGCTGTTTGCGGACGAATTTCCGGAGAAGCAGTCGCTCGTAGCCGCTCGGGTCCGCGCCGACCGCCGCGCGCCGGGGCGGATACATTCTCGATTACGATGCTCGACCCGCTGGAGCGCTGGCGCGAGTACGGCGAGAAGCCCGACTACGCGGGGCCTCTGACGTTCGGAGGCGTACCGATGACGCTCGACCCGGCCGAGCTGGCCGGCGTCGACGTCGCGATCGTCGGCGCGCCGATGGACGAGCTCGTCTCCGATCGGCCGGGGGCGTGTTTTGCTCCGCGGGCGATCCGTGCCGCGAGCTGCCCGCCGGGGCCGCACCTCGAGGCGGGTATCGACGCATTCGCGCAGCTGCGAATCGTCGACTTCGGCGATGCGCCTGTGGTTCCCGCTCAGCCCGAGCGAGCCCACGCCGCGATCCTGGAGACGGTCGGCCAGGTCCTGAGCGCCCGCGCGTTGCCAGTGATCATCGGTGGTGACCACTCGATCACCGGACCGAACGTGCGGGCCTGCGCGCAGGCTCACGGGCCGATCGGACTGCTGCACTTCGACACTCACACCGATACGGGCACTGAGGTCTTCGGAGCGACCGAATCGCACGGCACCGTGATGCGTCACGTCGTCGAGGCCGGACACGTCGACCCGCGGCGGTATGTGCAGATCGGACTGCGGGGCTACTGGCCCGCCGAGGCCGAGTTCGCCTGGCAGGCCGAGCGCGGGATCACTTCCCTGTTCATGCACGACGTCCGCGACCAGGGGATCCGCGAAGTGATGCGGCGCGCGATCGAGGTCATCGGCCCCGGCCCAGCCTTTCTGACCGTCGATGTGGATGTGCTCGACCCCGCCTTCATTCCCGCCGGCACTGGCACTCCGGAGCCTGGCGGGATGACGTCCTCGGACCTGCTCTGGGCGGCGCGCAAGGCGGCGACCGAGCTGGAGCTCGTCGGTGCCGACCTGGTGGAAGTGATCCCCACCAACATCGGCTCGGCCGACAGCGCGGCGCTGGTTGGAGAGCGGATCGTACGCGAGATTCTGACCGGGATCGCGCTCCGGCGCCAAGGCGCACACTGAGCGGGGCGCTCGCCGGCGCCTACGTCAATCGCCCGGCCGCCACGTACCGCACGCGTTGACCACGCCGGGCGTCTGGGTCGAGCGCACGACCCGTGTCACTTCGTCAGGGCAGGAACGCTGTCGTAGCTGACCGTGTGACCGTGCTCGACGAAGCGGGCGAACGACTGGCGGCTGGAGTGGCCTGGCCAGCGGTAATCCGCGCGTCCGCCCTCGGGGTAGTAGGCCGCCGTGTAGAGCGTGGCGGTCCCGCCCGCGGCCGCGCACCGGTACAGCGGCGGATCGAGAAACGCACGGAGCAGCCGGTCGCTGTTCATCCCCTTGGTCGCGAGCAGTTCCAGCAGGCGCTGCTCGCGCCCGAACGTGTCCACGCTGCGCGCATACTGCGGCCAGTCGTCGGGTCGCTGGTGGTTGGTGGCGACGGGCACGTTGAGCACCTCGGGCTCGCGGTCGGGTCCAAGCCGAACCGTCGCGAGGTCACCGGCGCGATCGAGCACGGTGACATTCTGGGCGGCATGGACCGGCACCCGTTCGAGTACCGCGCAGGCTTCGGTGACGGTCTCGCAGACCTCGAGCAGGTAGCGGATCACCAGCGGGATCCCGAAGCCGTCACCGACCTGCGGCCGGCCGCCGAACGTCAGTGACGCCGCCAGGCCGGCATCGTTGACGCCGTCGAGCAGACCCCAGAGGCAGTCGCTCATCCCGATCACCCGGCGGCCGGTCCACGCGGTGCTGTAGACGATTCCCTCCAGGCGCGAGGCCGGGTAGTCGTAGTTGCGGATCAATGCCGGCCCGCCGGCGCCGGTGAAGGCCGCCTGCGAGCAGCCGACCACGAACCCCGGAGGCCGGTACATCGACAGAAACCGCGCCGCGAGCGGGTCACCGCCCGTGAGCGCGACGAGCTGCTCGAACGTGGCGACCAGCTCGGGCATCGCATCGGTCAGCATCCGGCGGCACGTGTCCAGATCTGGGCGGGCAGACTCGCCCTCCTTCAAATACCAGCTGCGGTATGCGGGCCACATGGCGTTGAACGCTTCGCGCCAGCGGTCGCCAGGATCGGGCTCCTCGATCGCCCGAAAGGCGAGCTCGGCTGCGCCGCTCCCAGACGCACCGTCGCCCGCGCCTTCTCCCAGGACCGGCAGCAGCGAAAGACCGTCCTCGCTCGGCAAGCTCATGCACTCAACGCTAGCGGCAGGTCTACCGGCCGAGACCGCACCACGCGGAGATGAACAGCCCGAGCGCCTGGGCGGTCTGCGTCACTGACGGGATCAGCACCCGCTCGTCGACACTGTGGATGTTCTCCGCGTGCGGCCCGAAACAGAGCGCTGGGCTGGCGCCATATAGCTGAAAGTTGCGCGCGTCGGTCGTCGCCGTCGACGCGAAGGTCACCGGCCTGGTCGCGGTCACGCGCTCGCAGGCGTCGCTCAGCGGCTCGATCACGGGCGCCGACGGATCGAGCGTGTAGCCCTCGCACGCGAATCCGTCATAGCGCACTTCGGCCTCGAACCCCGCAAGCCCGGCGGCTGCCGCGGCGACGGCACCCTGCACGCGGGACCGCAGTCCGTCGACGGGCTCCCCGGGATAGAGCGCGAGCCGACAGTCCAGGCGGCACTCCGCCGCCACCGTCGACGGCCAATCGCCGCCTTGGATCACGCCGACGTTGAGATGGATCGGTCGCTCGTAAACGTCGTATGGCGCCGGCGGGGCGACGTTCAACTCGGCCTCCAGGGCCCGCAAGCGCCTCGACCACGGCGAAGCTCGCCTCGATCGCGTTTGCTCCGGTCGTGGCCTCCCCGGCATGCGCCGGTCGGCCTCTGATGATCACCTGGAACCAGAGCACGCCGACCTGCGAGGTCTGGATCGCGAGGCTGGTCGGCTCGGTCACGATTACGGCGTCCGCCGGTCCGCACGCGAGCACGCAGGCGAGGGCGCCGTTGCCCGTGCACTCCTCCTCGACGACCGACTGCAGCTGCACGGGCGCGAGCGGCTCGACTCCGAGCTGCCGCAACCCCCGGACAGCTCCGACGATCGCCGCCAAACCCGCCTTCATGTCACCTGCGCCGCGGCCGTACATCCACTCCCCCTCGCGCCTGGCGGTGAACGGAGGCGATGACCACATGTCGCTCGGCTCGGGACTGACGACGTCGATGTGGCCGTTGAGAATCAGCGAGCGTCCGCCGCTGGGCTCGGGTGGTCCCCAATCGGCGACCACGTTCGCCTTCTCCGAAACGTCCCAGCTAAACGGCGAGGCGCCCGGGTGCGCGCGCAGCGCCTGCGGGTCGAGAGTGACGGCGCGCGGCTCGAGGCCGAGGTCCTCGAACGCGGCTCGCATCACGTCCTGGCCGACCGACTCTCGCCCGAGCACGGTCGGCGCGGCGACGAGCTCGACCAGCAGCCGCTCGATCGCCGGCTGCTCGCCCGCGATCGCCGCCAGGATCTCCTCCTGGCCGATTCCGTTCTGACGTGATCCCAACCTCTGCCTCAGCCGGCCTTGAAGGCGAGCGCATCGTGCGCCGGCGGCTCATCTTCCGGGTCGACCGGGACGCCCGCGAACCGGTCACGGATAGCGGCGATCCACTCCTGACAGTGCTCCGTCAGCTTGCCGTCGTCGCTCTGGAGCTGCGCTCCGCGTGACCAGGATCCCGAGATCAGCGCCCTTGTACCGGTAATCGCCCGGACCGAGGATCCGCAGATAGAAGCCCTCGGATTCGTCGCCGAGCGTGTGCCAGTCGACCTCCGGCCGGACCGGACTCATCTCTCCACCGCCGTCCAGCCGCCAGATTCCGGTCGTCGGCGCGTCCGTCAACAGCTCGACGCGATCGTTGGGCTCCTTGAGGATGATCTGACCCCAGACGTCGGTAAGGCGGTCGCTCCCCCAACGCTGGTTGACGTCCTCCACGTCGAGCTCGTAATCGACGCCGAGATACTCGGCGAGATGAAACAGGAACAGAGGCATGTCGGCGTACGCGCCGGCGCTCACGTTCGTCATCGAGCTGATCCCGCTCAACCGCGGGTTGAGCTCGCCGAGATAGAGCTCGCCGGTTCGGGCATCGACGAGGTAGTCGACCTCGAGTTGGCCGCGATATCCCTCCTTCGCGAGCCGATCGCCAAGCCGGCGGGTGTACGTCAGCGCGCGCGCCCGGTTCTCGGCAGACAACGCGCCCGGGAAGATGTCATTGCCGCACCAGCCGCCACGATACGGGGTCAGTTCAGGGTGGCCCGTCAGGTCTGTCATCAGCGGCCCGATCACGGTCCCGTGACGAGTGATGCATGCCTCGACCGCGACGGCCTTCGGTTCGATGCGGCGCATCACCTTGAGCTCCTGGTCTGTCATCTCCTCCGCGTGGGCGTTCCAGTCACCCTCGCCCCGGATAAAGAACGTGGTCTTGCCGGAATCGCCGTAAGGCGTCTGCACCACGAGGTCTTCGCCCAATCCACGCGAGGACGCGAGCCCGAGGAGCTCGTCATAGGTCTCGGCGTGACCGAGGGCGTTCGGCACGCTCGGCACACCGGCCTCATCCCCGAGCTGGGTCGTGATGATCTTGGAGTCAAGCCGGTGCCGGAGATCGGCCGCGGGCAGCGCCACCTGCAGCCCGATCTCGCGGGCCCGTCGCTCGCTCTCCTCGTCGAAGAAGACAAACACGCTCTTGCCACGGGCACGACCGCTTTCAGCCGGCGCGTGCGAGTCGACGAACTCGCGCACCTCCTCGTGCGAGAGCAGGTAGTTGCAGACGTCCTCGATCGAGCCGAATTGATCGTGCGGTTCGTGGCTCGGCACGAGCACGCACGGATGCCGGCCGTCGAACGAGTCGAAGTAATTGATGTAGTGAAAGCGCCGCACCCAGCGGTCGATTCCGAGCAGGTTGAACGCCGTCGGCGAGATGAAGTAGATCGGCGTTCGATTTGTGCGGAAGAAGCCGCGGAGTTCGGAGATCCCGCGCAACGGCGCCACATTCTCGACCATGCTCTGCTCCCTCCGTCTGTCGTTGCGCGACCCCATAGCCGGACCGACGGGTCGACGCGCAGGCAATTGTAGATTCAGGAGATCGCCGTTGCTCGGGTCGCGTTGGCGGGTAGTCGTTCTCCGCCCAGCTGCTTCCGGCGCTCGCCGATCGGCGGGTTTGACGTAACGTCCCGGGCTGCGCGCTCGCAGACCACATGACGTGCGCGCGACATCCGCGATGCCGACCTCCCCGCACCCGCTAGATCCGCTGCGCGCAGAGGAGGTCTCGCGCGCCGTCGCGCTGATCCGTAAGGGTCACGCGAGCGGGGACCACTGGCGGTTTGCATCCGTCGAGCTCGTCGAGCCCGCGAAGGCCGCGTTCGCAGAGTGGAGGGCCGGGCAGCCGTTCACGCGGCAGGTACGAGCCGTCGTCTGGCACCGCTGCGACGGCCGGGTTTACGAATGCACTGTCGATCTGGGCGCCGGCGAATTGACTGACGTCCAGGAGCGGCCGGGAGTCCAGCCCAACTTCACTGTCGAGGAGTACCACGAATGTGACGAGCTGGTTCGGCAGCACCCGGATGTGATCGACGCGCTGGCGCGGCGTGGGATCGACGATCTCGATCTGGTCCTCGTCGACGCGTGGGCGTATTCGGAGGCGCTCGTCCCGACCGCGTATCGCGACCGGCGCGTGGCGTGGTGCGATGTGTGGGTGCGCGCCAGCGAGACATCGAATCCGTACGCGCACTTCGTCGGGGGACTGCGGCCGATCGTCGACGTCAACCGGATGGAGCTGCTCGAGCTTCAGGACGCTTACGACCCCGGGCTGCCGGACGTAATGGGCGAGTACCGACCGGAGCTGGTGCCGGGCCTGACGCAACGCGATGACCTGAGACCGCTCGAGATCAGACAGCCCGAAGGTCCGTCGTTCGCGCTTGAGGGCAACGAGCTTCGCTGGCAGCGGTGGCGGATGCGGATCGGGTTCAACCATCGCGAGGGGCTCGTGCTGCACGAGGTCGGCTACGAGGACCAGGGGGAGCTGCGGCCGGTGGCGCATCGACTCTCGTTCGCCGAGATGGTCGTCCCCTACCGTGACCCGAGCCCAGATCACGCGCCGCGCACTGCGTTTGACATCGGCGAGTGGGGCCTGGGCTACATGACGCAATCTCTGGCACTGGGCTGCGACTGCCTGGGCGAGATCCGATACCTCGATGCCGTTCTGGCCAACGCTCGAGGGCGAGCCGTACGAGGTGCGCAACGCGATCTGCGTCCACGAAGAGGACAACGGGGTGCTCTGGAAGCACGTCGACGATCGGGCCGGCGCCGAAGTACGCCGGATGCGTCGGCTGGTCGTCTCCTTCCACGCGACCGTCGCCAACTACGAGTATCTCGTCTACTGGCGCTTCTATCAGGACGCGAGCATCGAGTGTGAGGTGCGGGCGAGCGGGATCATGGTCACCACCACGATGCCGGAGGGTGCGCCCGCGCCGGCACACGGAACGGTCGTGGATCGCCGCACCTACGCGCCCTACCACCAGCACTTCATCGTCGCCCGCCTGGACCTCGACATCGATGGCAGCGCCAACACCGTCTACGAGGTCCAATCCGAACCCCTCCCGATCGACGATGGCAACCCCTTCGGGCTCGCGCTCACGCAGCGTCAGACCCCGCTTCGCTCCGAGTCTGAGGCTGCGCGCGACTACGACTGGAGCACCCAACGGACGTGGAAGGTCGCAAATCCCGAGCGGTACAACGCACATGGAGATCCGGTCTCCTACAAGCTCGTGCCGACCGCTTGCATCCCGGCCCTGATCGACCCTTCGTCGCCCGTCGTGCGACGCGCGCCGGTGATCGGCCACACGCTGTGGGTCACACGTCACGCCGACGACGAACGCTGGCCGGCCGGGGAGTATCCGACGCAGGGTCGCGGCGACGATGGGGTCACGCGCTGGATCGAGCAGAACCGTTCGCTGGAGAACACCGACGTCGTGCTCTGGTACGTGTTCGGGATCCACCACGTGACGCGCGTCGAGGACTGGCCCGTGATGCCGGTCGACACCGTGTCCTTCTGGCTCAAGCCGTTCGGGTTCTTTGACCGCAACCCTGCCCTCGACGTGGCGCCTGAGCACGGCCACTGACGTTCGCCGCGGTTGACTGCCCCTGCGACTTGTCTATCCCCAGTGAACTTCGACCACGTCGAGCGGCTCGACGAATCCCTTGAGCTCGAGTGCGTAGGGTTCAGACGCGGTGAACCCGCCACCCGCCTCCGCGACGGTCGTGGCACTCGCGAGGATGCGCCCGGAATTACCCGCGGCCGCTAGTCGCGCTGCCACGTGGACGCCCTGGCCAAAGAAGTCTCCGGCTCGCCGAGTGGCCTCCGCAGCATGGATGCCAAGCCGCACGCTGGGCGCGAAACCGTGCTCGTCTCGATGCCCATCCAGGGTGCGCTGGAGCGCGATTGCACAGTTCAGCGCCGACCGCGGATCCGGGAAGGCGATGAAGAACCCATCTCCCTCGTGCTTGATCTCGCGTCCCTCGTGAGCGGTCACGCAAGCCCGAACCGTGCGGTCGTGCCAGCTCAGCAGGCTGTTCCAGCCATCGTCACCGAGCAGTTCCGCTAGCCGCGTCGAGTCCACGATGTCGGTGAACATGAACGTCTGTACCTCCCGCACACCGGGGGCAACGCCGCCCAACAGCCGCTCGACCCGTCCCGCCTCGAACGGTGCGCCGAGCGCAGCCAGCGTCGCCTGCGCGCCTTCCCATTCCTGTCGGGCCGCCGCCTGGTCACCGGTCTGCGCGTACGCCTGGCCGAGGAGTGCCCGCGCCTGGGCTCCGTCGAACGGTGCCACCAGCTCGCACCACCGCCGCCACCCCTCACGCAGCGGCCCAATCGCATCGACCGGACGTCCCTCGGCTAACGCCAGCGCCCCGCGCGCAACCGACGCGCTGGCGAGCACGGCCGTCGCGCCGCACTCAACCGCCGCCTCCTCGAGCTCTGCCAACGCCGCACGCGCAACGCCGAGATCTCCTGCCGCCAGGGCGATGGTTACCTGCGCCGGCAGCAGCAAGACGCGGCCCTCCTGAGTGAAGCCGTCTCGGTCGGCCATGCGACGATTGATCGCCGCCAAGGCGCCTGCCGGATCTCCCTCATCCCAGCGCAGCAGCGCCAACCCGGGCTGCGGATCGAACCCGACATCCAGGGCTTGGCCGAACGCGGCGCGAGCACCCACCAGGTTCCCTCTTCGCCGTCGGACCTCACCGAGCTCGTGATAGGCCCAGCCCGCATAGCGCGGTCCCCAACTCAAAAGCTCCTCGCACGCCTCCAGCGCATCCCGTTCGGCCTCCACCAACGATCCGCGCATGCGGATGATCTCGGCACGATGCAAACGACATAGGCCGGGGAAGCCACTGACCGAACGACGCTCGCACCAGCGGGTCGACTCGTCGGTCCACTGCGAGGCGCGCTGCCAATCGCCGATGTTGCGGCAGGCGACAATCGTGGAGCAGTAGACGAGGCCTGTAGTCGCGATCTCGGTGGCACCGGTCATCGCCAGCGCGGTCGCCTCATCCAGCAGCGGGGAGCCCTCCCGCACGCGCCCAGCCGAGATCAGCGCGTGTCCCTGATCGAGCAAGCCCAGTGCCTCCAGATCCGGATCACGGAGGCGTCGCGCGAGCTCGACCAACTGCCGCGCCGCAGCCAGAGCCTCGACAGCATTGCCGCCGAACAACATCGCTCGCACGTTCAGCCACAAGAGCAATCCCGTCTCATGACAGTCGGGCTCGCCGTCGAGCAGATCGGCCGCACGAAGCACCCACCCTCCGGTGACCGCATCATGGTTGCGCTGATAGTGCTCCTGCGCCAGCCGCATCGCGACACGAGCAGCCCCCCGCCGGTCGCCATCCCGCTCGAAGCCCGCCTCGGCCCTCTCGAGCAGCCCAAGCATCTCGTCATAGCGCCGCGTCCAGCAGGCCGCGTCAGACAGACGCTCAACATCCGCCGGAACAAGCGCATCCTCGGCATCGGCCCCGGTCAGCAGGCCATAGGCACGCTCCCATTGCCCGGCCGAGAACGCCTCCCGACCAGCGGCCAGCTGATCCTCGCCTACGGCGCTCATACCGTCCCTGCCAGCCGCCCAGTCGGCGAGCTTCGACGATCAGTGCGGTGGCCCCGCATATGCGCAGGTCAGCGTAGTCGCCATGCTCGCGCCCCGCAACAGGAGCCCTACAAGACTGCCGCTGCCGCCGAAGCCTGCGGCCGGAAGTGCCATGGGCCGAAACCCACCGGTTGACCGCTGATGGTCGTCGGTCATTGAGTGCCCTCTCTCTCGTTTGTCGTCCTCGCGGGTGCGCCAGCCAAAGCTTCGACGGGGCTAATCACGAGCCACGCGGCCGCAAACGAGATCCTCAGCCCGCACCGCCCCGCCACGGATGCTCGGCTAGTGCCCGAGTGCTAACCGAGCTCTCTCATGTTGAGGTAGCGGTTTGAAGAGCCCCCGGGGGCGTGGCAGCGTGGCCGGCCAGTCCGGAGCTGCATGCCCGAGGCTCACGGATGCTGAACCGGTGGCTGCTCTGCGAGCGTTTAGAAACGCTCGGCATGAGGCAAGATAACGAGCACAAGGGTTGTCCCACCGCAGCCCCCGGTCCCGTGCGGTGGGCGGCCCTTGTTTTCTCAAGAACTCCGCCGTCGCCGATAGTCATCAAAACGGAGTCTCGGCAGACAGGTCGACGAGCTCCTCGGCGATGGCCGTGCAACACTGAGCGGATGCGACGCCAAGATGCAGATGCGCAGCGTGACCGTCTGCAACTAGATGATCACGATCACACCTATCTGGTGCGCGAGCAACCAGTCGGAAACTGGGAGGTCGTGCGAATCGATCTTCCCCACCGGGCGTCAGAGGTGAGGGCCGAGCGAGGCGAACCAGCGGATCTGCCCGACGATCCGCGTCCTTCGCTGATCCGCCAGATCCCGCCCTACGGCCCCGCCGGCTAGGCCACGCGCTGGCGTAGCGACGATTCGCCTGACACGTTCAAGCGGACCTCGCCGGCGGACGGCTGCGGCACCACGCTCTGCGAGAGCTCTGCATCGGCGGCCTACGAGCGCACCTGACGGAAAAAGGCCCGTAGCTGCTCGACGAACACCTCGGGTTGTTCGAAGGCCGCGAAATGCCCGCCGCGGTCGGGTTCCTCCCACTGAATGATGTTGGTGTAGCGGCGCTCGGCCCAGCGTTTGGAGGGTCGGAAGATCTCCTTGGGGAAGATCGCGACCCCGGTGGGTACCTCGACGAGGTTGGTGGAGCGCGTCCGAAAGCTCTCCCAGTAGATGCGCGCCGACGACGCGCCGCTGCGAGTCAGCCAGTAGCACATGACGTTGTCCAGGATCCGGTCGGCGCCGAGCGCGGCAACCGGGTCACCGTCGGTGTCGGTCCAGCCCCAGAACTTCTCGAGGATCCAGCCGCACTGGCCGACGGGAGAGTCAACCAGGGAGTAGCCGAGCGTTTGCGGGCGCGTGGACTGCTGTTTGGAATAACCCGAGTCCCACTCGTCGTAGTAGTTAAGTAAGGCGAGCGCTGCCTGCTCGGCCTCGGTCAGATCCTCGGTACCGCCACCCGGCCCGGCAATCACCATGTTGATATGGATCCCGGCGACCTCCTCCGGGTGCAGCGTCGCGAGATGCGAGCTCACCGAGGCTCCCCAATCGCCGCCTTGCGCGCCGTAACGCTGATAGCCCAATCGCTTCATCAGCTGCGCCCAAACCGCCGCCGTGCGCTCCACGCCCCACCCGGTCGAGGTCGGCTTGTCGCTGAACGCGAAGCCCGGCAGCGATGGGCACACCACATGAAACGCGTCTCGTGGGTCCCCACCGTGCGCGACGGGATCGGTCAGCGGTCCGATGACCTCGAAGAACTCGACAATCGAGCCGGGCCAGCCATGAGTGATCACCAACGGCAGTGCGTCGACGATCGGGGAACGCACGTGCAGAAAATGGATGCCGAGCCCGTCGATCTCGGTCCGAAACTGCGGGAAAGAATTGAACCGAGCCTCTCTCGCACGCCAGTCATACGTCCTAGCCCAGTAGTCACACAGATCCTTCAGATACACGAGCGGGACTCCCTGAGACCAGTCCACGACGGGTTCTCGCTCCGGCCAGCGGGTCCGTGCGAGACGCCCGGCCAGATCAGCGAGCTCGTCCTCAGGGATCGCGACTTCAAATGGCGTGATCTCGTCGCTCACTGGACGTCCTCGTTAGTCGTCGCGTCATCAGAGCAGAACAGCGGCGTCAACGCGACAAGCCTGTCGCCCTCCCGCAGGAGGTCCAACGTGCTGCCCAACAGGTCCCGTCACCATCGGCGACAGCCTAACGGCGATCAGCCCTCCAAAGCTCGTGCGTTCCAGTGGTACGGCGTAGTCGTTGATACCCGGACCAGGCCCGCGCGTTCGAGGATCGGCCGTGAGTATTCGGTCGAGTCGCTGTGGATGAGCGTCTTGCCCGCCCGCAGGGCGGCCCTTGCCCGTGCGGCGGTCAATGCCCGATAGATGCCCCGGCCGCGCCATTCGGGGATGGTTGCACCGCCCCAGATGCCGGCGAACTGGCTCCCACGGACCGGTTCGAGTCGCCCCGCGCTGATGATCTCTCCGTGAATCTCGGCTACCCACAGCTCCATGCCGTCATTGAAAGTCAGCCGCCGCAGCAGCGCGTCGGCCTCCTCATCGGAGTCCGGCTCCTCGAACGCTGCGGCTTGCATCGCGCACATGGCGCGTACGTCGGCATCGCTGGTGACCCGTCGCAATTGCACGCCGGCAGGCGCGGGAGCATCCACCAGTGCCTGCGCCTCGCCGATCATGATCGACTCTGGTTCGTCTGGCGCAAACCCGTTGTTCACCAACGCATCGTGCAGGCCTGGCGCACGGTCATGGCCGCGGGTTTTCCACTCGACCCGGCTAATGCTGGGGTCCCGGCAGTAGTGGGCCAGGGCCTCCGTGACCCAGCGGTGGATCGTCGGGACATCTGCTCCGGCCAGATCCCTGTAGGTGACGAAGCCTCGTCCGCCGGCGAACGTGACCAGCCGCAACGGGCCAAGGCGGGCAACCGCCAACGCACTCGGCGTCTCCGCATCCGTTCGAAGTTGCTCGTCGTACGCAGCCAGCAGGCTGGCGATTTGGTCCATGCGCAACACCCTAACTCCCTCGGATAGTCACCTAGAGCTACCAGCACCGACGAGAATGTCGCCTCGATCGGGGCCACACGGCTGAGCCTTCGCCTTTACGGAGCTGTCGACCGAGCGACCCCGATGCTTATTGACGTACGATCGGAGCCATGGTCCCCGAAGCGGCGCTCGAACAGACTGACGCCGGAGCTGTCCCGGCGGCACCGGGCTGGTTTGTGCTCAACGCGCGAGAGGCCCGCTGGTTCCGGACGCCCGGCCTTGGATACGGCCTCGGCCTGACCGGGGAAAACGAGTACGAGGCCGAAGCGTTCTTTCCGATGCTCGGGATGTCGATTCGAGTGATGAAGCCGGGCGAGCCGAGCACGACCTACCACTGGGAAACCGAGCAAGAGGACTTCCTCGTCCTTTCCGGCGAGGCGATCCTGATCATCGAGGGCCAGGAGCGATCGCTTCGTCAATGGGACTTCGTGCACTGCCCGCCCGAGGCCCGGCACGCGTTCGTCGGCGCCGGGACCGGTCCGTGCGTCCTGCTGTGCGCCAGCTCCCGCCAATTCCAAAAGGACGGACCGTGGGGCTACTACTGCTCAGATCCCGTCGCCCAGCGCTACAACGCCGCCGCGCCCGAAGACACACAGGACACCGAGCTCGCGTATGCGCGCTTCGGTGCCGGCCAGCATACGCGCTACCAGCGCGGGCTCCTGCCTGAGTAGCTCCGGGCTTCCGCCGTCGCCTCCGAGGTGGCGTCGCGCCCTTAGAATTGCCGGTCCTTGAGGGAGGTGGCTCCATGTTTGATGACGGCGTGTACTCCTCCCGCTCGAACGACGCGGTGCTGGAGAATGCCGAGCGCCTCTGGAATCCGGCCAAGACACCCCCCGAGGTGAGCGTTGGAGTTGCATGACCTCTCGGGCGGCTCGGGCGTACGCGAGCGCATGCAGCAGGTTGCCGAGAGGTCGCTCTCGCAGTACGACTTCTCTGCCGATGCCGTCGTCAGCGTTCTCAACGTTTCGGAGAATGCGACGTACCGGGTCGACGATCCATCGACCGGGCGCAGAGCGGTGATTCGCGTGCACCGACTCGGCTACCACAGCCACGAGGCCGTGATGTCCGAGTTGCAATGGATGACGTCACTGCGAGCAGCCGGCGCGATCAACGCACCGGCTGTCATCCCGACCACAGAGGGCCGTTGGATCGTCTCCACCGCGGAGCCCGGCAGGGCCGAGCCGCGCAAGTCGGTCATGTTCGAATTCATCTCGGGCACACAGCCCACAGAGGACCACCTCGTCGGATCGTTCGAGGCGCTCGGGGAGATGACTGCGCGAATGCACGCCCACACCCGCGCGTGGCGGCCGCCTCCTGGCTTCACCCGCCACCACTGGGACTACGAAGCCGCCTTTGGCCCAGCGCCGCGCTGGGGCCGATGGCAAGACGCGCCCGGGGTTGGAGCCGCCGAGCACGCCGTCCTACAACGAGCCGACGACACCCTCAAACGCCGCCTTGTCGAGTTCGGCAAAAGGCCCGACCGATACGGCCTCGTCCACACCGACCTTCGGCTGGCCAACCTGATCGTCGACGGGAACACAACCACGGTCATCGACTTCGACGACTCCGGCTATTCCTGGTACCTCTACGACCTCGGCGGCGCACTTGGCTTCATCGAAAACCACCCCCGGGTCGACGCGATGATCGAGTCCTGGGTGCGAGGCTACCGGCGCGTTCTCCCACTCCCCGATCCCGACGTGCGCGAGATACCGAGCTTCGTCCTCTACCGTCGCATGACCCTCCTCGCCTGGTCCGGGTCACACCCGAACACCGACATCGCCGCCGAGTTCGGAGACGAGTTCGTCGACGCGACCTGTGCCATCGCCGACCGCTACGTCCACACGCACGGCTGACGCAGCCGAGACTGGGCCAAATCACTCCGCCTGGCGCGCCTCAATGTGCCTGTCGGTGGCGGGCGTGATATGACGGGCACGAGCGGAGAAACGATCGAGAGGACTGCCATGCCACCGACCAGCGTTCATTTCAACGGCTCGGTCAATTTGCCTGACGCCGAGACCGTGATGCGCGAGATCAGCTCACGCATCCCGAACGGCGTGCGCCGGATGACCGACGGGGAGACCGGAGACCGTAACTACTGGATCAGCTTCCAGACTCGGAAGTTCGAGCAGATGCCCGAGTTTGAGACCGTGTCGGTCGGCCAGGCGTACGACACCGCTGCGGACGCTCCGGACATGCCTCAGCTTCGTCTCACCCAGGACGCCTCGGCCGAGATGATCGACTGGCCCAACCTTGGTTATGCCGATGAATACACCACGTCGTTTGCGAAGTTCGAGCAGATGCAGAACGCGGGCACGATCCCGGCCGACGTGCGCTTCCAGCTGCAATACCCGACGCCGCTGGCCTCGGTGGCGGGGACATTTGTGCCCGACGACCTGCCCAAGGTCGCGCCCTCCTACGAACAGGCGCTGTTCGCCGATCTCGACACCGCGCTTGAGCGGCTGCCGCATCAGCGGGTCGCCGTCCAGTGGGACGTCGCGGTCGAGTTCGGCGCCCTCGAGGGAGCGATGGGGCCGAAGTTGCCTATCGATCAGATCGCGCCCGGATTGGTGCGTTGTATTGAGCATGTGCCCGCGGATGTCGCGGTCGGTATGCACCTCTGTTACGGCGACTACGGTCATCGGCACTTCAAGCAGCCTGAGTCGCTGCAGATGCAGGTCGACCTCGTCAACGCCGTCAGCTCCGGTGCCCGGCGCCCGCTCAGTTTCGTCTCCTTCACCGTGCCCCAGGCCCGCAGCGACAGCGCCTACTTCGAACCCCTCAGCGGACTGCAGACCGGCTCTGAAACCGAGCTTGACTTCGCGCTTGTCCCCTACCACCCTGATGATCAGGCACCAGGCACTACCGCCGAGCAGATCGAGCACATCGACGCCGCCCTGATCAACTCCCCCGGTGGCGCTCGACACTGGGGGATTTGCACCGAGTGCGGGATGGGCCGGGTTGCCGCCGCTGACGTGCCCCGACTCCTGGACCTCCACAGCCAGATCCTCGCGTCCTGACTGAACGCCCTCGGTTAAGGCGTCGAGGATCTCACCGCTCTACTGACCTCGACGGGAGGAGCGCTGAGGTCCAGACTGTTACCGCTCCCGGACTGCGTAGGTCAGATGGGTCACTCGCCGCGTCGGCTCCGCGCGGACCGGCTCCAGGGCCGCACGGCCCGCGTCCACGCCCTCGAAGAGGCGGATGCCGGAGCCGAACAGCACGGGTGAGAGCGCGATCGAGAACTCGTCGATCAGGCCGGCGTTCACGTACTCCAGGATCGTCACGCCGCCGCCCGCGATGCGGACGTCCCGCTCGCCGGCGGCCTCGCGGGCCTGGTCGAGCGCGGCCTCGATGCCGTCGTTGACGAAGTAGAAGGTGGTTCCACCCAACCGCTCCCAGCGGTCACGCTGCTCGTGCGTCACGACGAAGACCGGCGTGTGGAACGGCGCCTCCTCCGGCCACGCCTGCTCGCCGAGGTCGAACATGCGCTTGCCCATCACGCTCGCGCCGGTGCGCTCGAACGTCTCCCGCGCGATGTCGTTGTCGCGCCCTTCCTCGCCGCCCTCGCCGAGCATCAGGTTCTCCCGGAAGAACCGCTGCGGGAATATCCACTGCTGCAACTCCATCCACTGCGCCATCCAGCGCTGCCCATCCGGGTCATCCGTGCGCTCCTCGGGCGCAATGAACCCGTCCAGCGACATCGACACGCTGAAGAACACCCTTCCGGCCATCAGCCCTCAACTCCCTTCCGCACGATCTCGGTGACGTAGGCAGCCAGGTTGCTCAGGGTCTGCCGGCCGCCCTCGATCGCGTGGTACTTCTCGACCGCCTCGTCGCGCAGCTCCTTGGTGGGGAACACCGTGCGCATCTCGATCCGTGTCGCCGCGCCGTCGGGCGCGAACGTGATGACCGATTCGAAGGCGTTCGGGTCACCGCGGGACTCACCGTGCAGCAGCGCGATCCGCTCCGGCGGGGCGATCTCGGTCCAGCAGATCCACTCCTGGTAGTCCGTCCCGTCCGGTCCGCGCATCACGAAGTCCCACTCGCCCCCGACGCGGAACTCGAACGCCCGCGTCGTGGTGGTGAACCCATCCGGTCCCCACCACCGCGACAGGTGCCGCACCTCGGTGAACGCCTCGAACACCAGCTCCCGTGGGGCACTGATGACCCGGGAGATCACGATTTCGCGCTCGGCCGTCGCTGACGGCGCCGGCGCGTCCCGTCCTGTCGCTGCCATCGGTCACTCCTCCGTTCTTGCCTGCTTGAGGTCCTGCACGTACTCGTCCAGCCGGTCGAAGCTCTCGTTCCAGAACCGCTCGAACCCGCCGGTCCACTCGTGGACCGGTCGCAGCCCGCGAGCGTCAACGCCGTACAGGCGCTGCTTGCCTGCCCTACGGTCCCGCACCAGCCCGACTTCCCGAAGCACCCGCAGGTGTTTGGACGCCCCCGGCTGGGTCATCCCCAACTCCCGGGCCAGCTCGGTCACCGGCCGCTCACCCGCCCGCAGCACCACCAGGATCTCCCGGCGCTGCGGCTCGGCGATCGCGTTGAAGACGTCCGACGTCGTCGCTGCTCGTGCCATCACGCCATCATATTCCTATATCGGCATGCGTCAAGTCGGAGAAACCAGGCGGGTGGTGTCACGATGCCCACGCGGACAACGACGAGGCGATCATGGTTCAACGGCGCATCTGTTCGCGCCATGATCCGGTTAGCTGCCGAGGTCTGGCGCGGCTGGCGCCAGAGAGCCGCGCGACGGCGTTGGGCTGAATCTTGCTCGGTCTGGGGTCCCTCGAGGCTGGTAGTCGCCTGCCTGCTGCCAGAGGCTGATAGTCGCCTGCCTGCTGCGGGTAACGGAAGGCGCTCTTATTGGCCGCCGGTGATCGTCGGCTGGTCGTTGGCCACCACCTCAGGAGCGCGGTCAGCCCAGGGGTCGGCCTGTTCGAGCTGCGCCGAAACGCTGATCAGCGCCGGCTCACCGCCGAACGGCGCGGTCAGCATGGTGCCGATCGGGAGGCCGGCACCGTTCCAGAACAGCGGCAGCGAAGCCGCCGGCGACCCGCAGATGTTGGCGATCGCGTTCCACGGGTTGAACTGCATGTCGGACTCCCACCAACCCGCCGCGCTGCCAAGCGAGCGGTTCAGCTCGCCGAGCGGAGGCGGTGGCTGCGCAAGCGTCGGCGTCAGCCACATGTCGTATCGCTCGAAGAATGCGGCGATCTCCCAGGCGGCGGCCTCCAGATGGTCGAGCGCGCGCGCGAGGTCGACCGCGGTGAGCCGACGGCCGTGATCGATTAGCTCCCAAGTGGTCGGCTCGAGCTCCTCGGGTGCGACGGGCCGCCCAAGAGCACCGGCAAGCCAGTCGTGCCAAGCCGCGTTTCCGGTCGCCCAGACGTCCAACATGCTCGTGACCATCGCGGAGACGTCGAACTTGGGAGCCGAGTCCTCGATCCGGTGGCCGAGCGCGGAAAGCAGCCGAGCGGTGTGCTCAGTCGCGGCGACGCAGTCCGGATGAACGTCAGCCCCCGTCGGGTGCGAGGTCGACATGCCGATCCGCAGCGGGCTGCGGTCGGTCCCGACCTCGTCCAGGAACGGGTGAGTCGGCGGCGCGAGCCAATGAGCGTCACCCGGTACCGGCCCACTGGAAACGTCCAGGAGCGCGGCGCTGTCTCTCACCGAGCGCGTGATCGCGTGCTCCGTCGCTAGCCCGAACAGCGTGTCTCCCGCTTGTGGCGCCGCAGAGATCCGGCCGCGGGTGGGCTTCAAGCCATACACCCCGCAGCATGACGCCGGGATCCGGATCGAACCAGCGCCATCGCTCGCGCCGCCCACGGCCACCATGCGGGCAGCCACCGCGGCGGCAGAACCCCCACTCGAGCCGCCCGTCGTGAGCGCCGTGGACCAGGGATTGCGGCACGGGCCATGAACGACCGGCTCCGTTGTCGAGTGGTTGCCGAACTCAGGCGAACTCGTCTTGCCGAGAAAAATCATGCCCGCACGTCGATAGCCCGCAGCGAGGCGGCTGTCAGAGCCGGCCGGCTCCGATAAATGCGCGCGCGATCCATCGACCTGCACGACGCCCGCGATCTGCTGGCCGAGGTCCTTCAGCAAGACCGGAGCTCCCGAGAACACGCCCGCCCGGCCATCGCCCATGTCCACGCGCTCGGCATCCTCACGCGCCTGCTCAAATCGTTCGATAACCACGCAGTTGAGAATCGGATTCAGCGCCTCGATCCGGGAAATCGCCGCGTCGACGAGCTCGACAGCGCTCACCTGCCCTCCCCTGACCAGCTCAGCCTCCGCCAGCCCATCAAGCGCCAGCAGCTCGGCTGCCTTCATGTCCGTGCGACAACGAGCTCGCGCAGCATCCGACGGCACCCTACCGAGACCGCCCGAAGACAGACGACCTCCTCCCGCGGTCGACCACGCAGGCAGCGGTCAACGGGCGGACCGCGGTTGGCCTACGACCGATGACCATCGCCGAGTCCGTCGATCAGAGGATAGTGCCGCTCACCCCACGGCGCACGACCGCGTTCGCCAAACACGAGCGGGAGGTGCTCGACGGCACGTGACGACCGGCCTGCCTGGGTTCTCGTGAGAATGGACGTGTGCAACGCGATCCGCTCGAGGTCAACCGTGCCTGGTGGGACGGTGCCGCCGCGATCCACGGCAGCGACTCGATCTATGACACCGACGCGTTGATCGCCGGCGCTGACTCGCTTGGCGATGAGGAGCGAGCGGCGCTCGCCGCGTCGGTCAAAAGCGTCAGTGGTCTGGATGTGATCCATGTGCAATGCCACATCGGCTTTGACACGATCTCGTTGGCGCGCCGCGGGGCACGAGTTGTCGGCCTTGACTTCTCAGCGGCCGCGCTAGCGAAGGCAGAAACGCTGGCCAGACGCGCGCGCGTGACAGCCCGCTGGGTGCAAGCGGACGCTGCCCGCATTCCCGCCGACCTGCATGGGCGTTTTGACCTCGCCTACGCGACGATCGGAGCGATTTGCTGGATTGAAGACATCGCCGGGTGGATGTCCTCGATCACTCACACGCTGCGCCCCGGGGGTCGCTTTGTGCTCGTCGAGATCCATCCGCTGCTCACAATGGTCGCCGAGTGCGAGCCATTCTCACTGGACTTCCCCTACGCGTTTGACGGCCCGCACCGCTTCAACGAGCCTGGCACCTACGCTGCCCAGAACGCCCAGCTCCCCTCCACCGAAACCGTCAACTTCGCTCACAGCGTTGGCGAGACCGTCGCGGCCGCGATCCAAGCCGGCTTGCGGATCGACTCACTCACCGAGCATCTGGAGACAAGCAAGTCGCCTCGCCCACCACTCGTTCCGCGAGAAGCCGACGGGCGCTACCGGCTCCGACTCGACGGACAGCCCCTCCCAATCCTGTTCACGCTGCTCGCGACCAAGCCTGACGCGCGAACCTAGAAACTCGGCAAGGCGTGCGCACACCGGGACCGTTGGCGCCATCGACCGGCAACGGCGACTCTCCCTCCGTCGGTTCCGGCGCATGCGCGCCACTATGTTGAGCGCATGCCGAGCGCTGACAGCGATGGGGTGCGCATCCACTACGAGCTGGTCGGGACCGGTGACTTGCCCGTGGTCATCAGGGGGCTCGGACCGGATGCCCGGCGGCCATCTCGCCGTCCGGCGCGCCCAGGCGGTCGCGTACGCCGAGCGCATCGATGCGTTCACAGCGGAAGGCTGACGATTTCAGGCGGCGGCCCGAGGTTCGGCGGTCAGTGGTCGTTTTCGAAGGCGAAGTAGGACCCGCGAATGGTTCCCGCCAGCTTTGACTTCTGTCTGGCGAATTTGAACTGCGACGCGAGCTCCGCGGGGACGTCCATCCCTTCGGAGAGCTTGAACCCGACCGCCCGCTTCTTGGGATCGTCGACGGTGTACATCACGTTGATTGACAGACCGCTCTCGTAGAAGACGTACGCGATTCGGATGTTCTCGACTCGGAAGGCCGTAGCCTCGAGCGGCCGAGAGGAGATGACGATGTCGCGTTCATCTTTGAGGATCCGGTGCACCCAGTCGATCGTCGTCTTGGCGTTGCTCGCAGGCTCCACCGTGAAGACGTGGTCGTACTTGTTCTTGAAGTAGCGGGCCTCGTGTGCCCGCAGACCGGCGAGCGCGGCCGGGACCGGCGAAGACTCCAGGCCCACTGTCGAGACATCGCTGAAATCCACGGCGTATGGCATAACGCACTCTCCCGTCAGCTTGCCTGCATGTTGTCGGTCTGCCGCCATGACTCCAAACCAGGCTGTGACGTGGCCTGGAGGTGACCTGGCGACCAGATTCAAGCGCGAGCTTGCCGAACCTGCGGGCAGTTGCCCACGGATTCTCGGTTCGTCGGCCGTGCGGTCAACGAGAGCGCTGCTCGTGGCGCGGTCGCTCCGAACCGCAGCCGTGCGATCTGCAAACAAGATCTGAGGCGGTCCGTTCGCCGCGCCGGTCGATACGGCGGGAAGGGACTTCTGGAGACTTCTTCCGCATTGGAGGGGGTCCCGCCGCTTTCTGTGACCAACGGGCCGTTTCGCTGGGCCTTCTCCGCGCGAGAGGATTCGAGCTCACGCTGCAAAGGCAGCGATCGTGGCCTCGCGAGAAGTGGTCCCCCGCGAGAGCCACGCCAGACCGGAAATCACGACCAGGAGGAGCCCATGCCCTACATCCAGTTCGACTTGCCGCGGGATCCCAGTGAGGGCGACTTCAGTGCGTTGGCAGATCGCGCTGCCAGCCTCTACGCGGAGGTGATGCAGACCACGCCCAGCGGAGTCACCGTCGCTGTGCGCGAACTCGGAGCACACCGCGTACTTCGCGACGGGCGTCCTGCGGTGGCGATCCGCTGCGATATCCGCAGCGGCCGGCCTGACGCACAACGCGAGGCCTTCGCCGTCGCGCTAACCGATCTGGTCACAAGCCGCGCCGAAGAGCTGGGCGCGACGCAATCGGTCATCTACTTCAGCGAAAGCCCTGGCCGGTGGATCTTCGAGGACGGCACCGCGAACCCCGACTGGTCACCGACTGAGGCAACCGGCTGACTCCGGACTGAATCGCCGGCACCGCACATCACATGCGGGCCTCGATCAGCCGCTCAAGGACCTCCGCGGAGAGCCCGAGCGACTCGATCACGCCGTTACGTGCTCCTGCGCCGGCGAGTGTCCGCTAGGGGTCTGGAGGGCGAATCCGCGGTAGCCGTCGGCGACCACCTCGTCGCACTCCTCGCGGTAGGTCCCGCAGCCGGCGACGTAGGGCATGAACACGCGCGGCTTGCCCGGGATGTTCGCGCCGACGTACCACGACTGGGCAAGGGGGTACAACGTGCCCTCGGCGAGGGTCCTTACGTGCGCTACCCATTCGCGTTCGGCATCCGCGGTCGCCTCCACCCGCGTAACACCGCGATCGCGCATGGCCTCGATGAAGTCGCTGATCCAGTTGACGTGCTGCTCGATCGAGACGACCATGTTGCTCAGCACCGACGGACTCCCGGGCCCGGTCACCATGAACATGTTCGGAAAGCCCGCCACGGCGATGCCGAGGTAAGTCCTCGGCCCCGCGCGCCAGTGCTCGCGCAGGCTAGCGCCGTTGGCTCCCTGGATATCGATCTCGCGCAGAGCGCCCGTCATCGCATCGAAACCGATCGCGAACACGATGCAGTCGACCTCGTATTCGTCTGAGTCGGTCCGGATGCCGACACGCGTGAGCCGCTCCAGGGCCTCGCGGCGGAGGTCGATCAGGCGGACGTTGTCGCGGTTGTAGGTCTGGAAGTAGTCGATGTCGACGCAGGTGCGTTTGGTGCCGATGTGCTGGTACGGGCAGAGCGTCTCGGCAACGTCGGGGTCGCGCACGATTTCGCGGATCTTCTGTCGCGTGAACTCGGCCGCGGTGCTGTTAGCGGCCTGGCTTGAGAAGAAGTCCGTGAAGGCGTACGACAGCGAGTTGATGCCGCCGCGATTCCAGCCTTCCTCGAACATCCGGTGCCGCTCGGTCGGCGTGACCTCGAAGGCGGCCTTGGTCGAAGCGGGGAATGGTATGCCGGCATCTGACGCTTCCGCGAACCTGCGCCGTGTGCCGTAGTCGCGGACGATCTGGCGCTGCTCCTCCGTAGTGAGCGGTCGGTTCTGCGCGGGCATGCTGTAGTTAGGCGTGCGCTGGAACACGTACAGCTGCTCCGCGTGCTTGGCGATCTGCGGGATCGCCTGGATCGCGGTGGAGCCGGTGCCGATCACGGCCACGCGCTTTCCGCCGAAGTCGACCCCCTCGGCGGGCCATTGGCCAGTATGAACACACTCGCCTTCGAAGTCATCGAGGCCCGCGAACGCCGGGCGCTTGATCGTCGACAGATTGCCGGTTGCCATCACACACCAGCGACAGGTCAAGGCGTCCTGCTTCGTGGTGGTGATCACCCACCGGTCGTTTTGGTCGTCGAAGCGGGCGGACTCCACCTCGGTGCTGAGCTGGATATCGCGCCGGAGATCGAAGCGGTCGGCAACGTGATTGAGGTAGCGCAGGATCTCCGCCTGGGCCGCGTATCGCTCGCTCCAGATCCATTCGTCCAGCAGCTCGTCCGAGAACGAGTAGCAGTAGTCGACGCTCTCGATATCGCAGCGTGCGCCGGGGTAGCGGTTCCAGAACCAGGTGCCCCCGACCCCGGCGCCGCGTTCCAGCACCCGGGTCGAGTATCCAAGCTTGCGCAACCGGTGCAGCGCGAACAGGCCGGCGAACCCGGCACCGACGACGATCACTTCATAGTCCTTCGTGCCGCCGCGGCTGTTGTTCACATTCATGCCTCCTGATCCTTGTTCGCGCTCATGCTGGCGTCATGGTCGCACGCTCGGTGCCGACGCCGTCGGCGTGACAGACGCGGCCGCGATCCTCACCACCGCCTCTCGATCAGACTAAAACCGGCTGCCGCCCTCGCTGCCCCACCCCGGCCTCCTAGACAGGTGCGTCGATCGGCCGACACTGCGTAATCGCCTTCGCGTCTGGCTGGCCCCGCTGCACACGACCCGATCATCAGGCTCGGTTGCGGGCCGCTTCCTTGGGGCGACGATGCCCTGACGGTTACGGAGCGGTTACGGGCTGCGTTCCCGAGCTGTAACCGGTCGTCGCGCACAACTCCGTCGCTGTGTAATCCTGATCCACGGAAATTGTGATGCTTAGAAAATCTCTGATCGCTCGCTTGGCGGCCTGCGCCGCCGTTTGTGCCGTCGGGGTGCCGGCGGCGATAGCTGCTGCTGCGCCCCCCACAGACATGCACACGAGCGCGATGCCGAACGCTTCTGTCGCTGCGGTGACGGCGAAGAATCCATTGGTCGGCGCGGTCTCCGCGACCGAGAGCGAGACCAGTGCACCGAGCAACGTTACGGACCGCACGAGCTTCCCGACGACCGTCGTGAGCGGCCCGACCGTGGTCACTCCTGCCTCCGAGAGGGCCACCGTCCGTGCCGGCGGCGCTGCCGCCGTGGCGGCGACCTCGACCGCTCGGGGCTTTCTCGGCATCGCCACCGAGCTCACCACGATCCCCGCCCTGTCGGGCTCGGCTGCCTATCCGGACACTCCCTTCGTGAACTTGCTGGGCAGCCTGTCCCCGGGCGCACCGTTGGTGCTGCGCCTGGGCGGTAATTCAGCCGACGATTCCTGGTGGGCGATTCCCGGCATGAAGAAGCCGCCCTACCTTCACACCCTCACCCCGCGGTGGGCATCCGATGTCCGGGCGCTCCTTAAGGCGTTGGGCGGCAAGGCGATACTCGGCGTCAACCTCGAGAAGAACGCCCGGGTCGCCAGCGCCGAGGTCGCCGACTTCAACCGGTACGTCGGCGCGAGCCTGATCGATGAGTTCGAGCTCGGCAACGAACCGGAGTTCTACCCGCTCTCTGTCGTGAACGGACGGCGCGGCCACGACACGATCGCCGCCTACGCGAAAAAGTTCTCGCGAATCGCGTCGGCGCTCGGTGGGGCTCCGCTCGCCGGCCCGGGCTCAGGCTCCCCACACTGGCTCCCGAGGCTGGGCACGATCCTTCGCGATTTGCCCTCGCGCCTGAAGCTGGTGACGGTGCATGCCTATCCAATGAAGGACTGCTCGCGCATCTCGCACCTGTCGGTGTCGGACTTCTTCGCGCGCGCGTCGATCCAAGGCCTGGCCGATTCGATCCATCAGACGGTCAAGGCAGCCGCCGCCGCCGGCAAGCCGCTGCGCGTAGACGAGATCAACGGCATTCCCTGCGGGGGTGAGGCCGGGCTCTCCAACTCCTTCGGCGAGGCGCTGTGGGCGCTGAACGTCCTGCCAGCGCTGTGGCGGGCCGGCGTCCAGGGTGTCAACTTTCAGACGGTCGACGGCAACCTCAATCAGATGATCGCCGCCAAGCGCTCCGCCTCCGGCTGGAGCGTCACAGTCGAACCCGAGTATTACGGCCTGCTGACCTTCGCCGACGCCGCACCCGCCGGCTCCCACCTGCTGCGGATCTCCAACCCGCATCTGTCCCACTTCTACCAGTTCGCCGTACGGGCGCCGGACGGGTCAGAGCGGGTCGTGCTGACCAACGTGGGCTCCGCGGCCCGCACGCTCGGCGTCACCGCTTCAGGCACCCGCGGGACCGGATCACTGTCGCTCCTGCGCGCCAGGTCGCTGAGCGCCACCGGCGGCACGACGCTGGCGGGTCAGAGCCTGTCGTCGCGCACGGGTCAGCTCACCGGGACGCCGAGCCTGACCCTCGTCAGCCCCAACCCCAAGGGCGTGTACGCAGTCCAGGTCCCAGCACACGCCGCTGCGATCCTGACACTCTCCCCCTGAGCACGCCTCCCCCGCCCCCGTTCTCTTCCTCGGTGCTGCCCGAGGTGTGTCCACGGCTGATCGCCGTCTGGGCCATCGACGACGAGCAGCGACCCCAAGTCCTCAGCGCCGGGCCGAATTGGGCAGTGTTCTCCTGTGGGGATAATGCATTCGACGATGGACTTCGACCTCGGACTCTTGGAGGCGCTCAACAGAGTCGCGGTTGAATCAGTCATCGCGGGCTGTCTTCCGGCTGAGGCTGTGCTGCCTGGCGTCAGAGCGCTTGACCTTTGGTCCGAAGGACCCAACGGGGCGATGCTTTTGTGGCGAACGGGGAGCGCATGGCCTCGGCGAGCCCGAACTCCACGACGTCATCGTTACGCGTGTCGATGGAACGTGGCGCTCGTTCGCCTTCGCAACACCGATGGCGGAGTTCGAGAGCGCGCACCTGGGCGGCACGGCTTCGTCATGCTTAGGGGTCACCTCTGAGGACCCACTCACCTCCGTCTACGCCGTCAACCACGCAGGCGAGGAGTTCCCCGGCGAACCGCTCATGCTGTGGGCTCCGCCAAGAGACACGGCGATCAACGGCTGATTGCCGAGACTTGACCGGGACTTTCGGGCTTCTCCTTCGGGCGCGGCGGCCGCAGCGTGCTTGTCAGGAGACGCTGGGATCCGGGTCAGCGGTGACCGCCGAACCGACTACGGCAATGCTCAGCGGTCAAACGCCCAGGCCACCATCAGCGGGAACTCTTCTCTCCAGAACGCGTCGCCGTGCGACCCGACCCGCTCGGTCATGACGACATCCGCACCCGCGTCGCGCAGCGCGTCCGCCCACCGGGCCGCGTTTTGGCGGAAGAACGGCTCCTGCGTGCCGGCGACGAGGTACGCGCGTGGGACCGAGCTCGGCATCACAGCAGGTGGTCGGTAACCCCCGCCTGGCGATGCGCAGAGCACCGCGCCGTAGACGTCGGGATGGCGTAGCCCCATCGCGAGCGCGAGTTCTGCGCCGGCCGAGACGCCGAACACCGCGGTCCGGTTGGCAGACAGCGCGACGCCAAAGCGTGATTGCGCCCATCGGCGCACGTCCTCGACAAAGAACTTCTCGTGTGCCGCGAACCGCTCATGGTCAAAGGCGAAGGCGGCCGTACTCTCGCCCGGCGAGTACTCGTGGATCCGCAGCGTCTCATCGTCCACGCGGTGTGCGCCAATGATCACCGTGGGCGGTAGATTGGCTGCCTCGAGGACGCCTCCCCACGACGTGATCAACTGGCCATCACCGGCAAAGACGATCGCCTCGGGCGGAGCTGGTGGGACATACACCGTGACCTGCCGCCCACCGTCGTATTCAAACCTCTCGGTGACGAGCTGGCCCGCTATGGGCGACATTGGCATGGGCTCCTCGTTAGCAGCGGCAGCCGCGCTGGCATGGGCTGAAGGTGGCGCGTTCGGCGTGTTACCGATTCAGTCGGCGTCGGCGAGTCACCGAAGGCTGGATTCGAGGTCGACCGTCGGCTGGCGAGACTAAAGGATGCAGCCAAAGCTCCCGCCCGTGGCGGAGCGACAGCCCCACCACGCGCGCCGGGCTATGGATCGCTGACGCTCGCTAACAGGACCGTTACCTGACAACAGCGGCCGCAGGTGATTTCCTTACCTGCGTGGGTCTTGTGTGGGCACGACGCGGACGGCGCACCTGGCGGACGGACCGAACGTCACGAGCGGTGCTGGTCCTGCTCGCGGCCGCATGCGCGGCCACGCTAACCGGGACCGCCACCGCGCAGGCCCACGCATCGGCGGCCCGGCACGCCGGGTCGAACCGGGTGAAACCGCCCCGCATCGCGCGATCCTCGATCGCGGGGACGGCATCTGCTGCCCACGGCCTGGTGCCGCTGGCGCGCGTAGTTGACGACCAGAAGACCCGGAGCGCGCTCAAAATCGACGCAAGCGACGAGCCGAGCTTTGACAAGCTCACGCGTTTGATCACCGGCGCGTCGTACCTCGCCGGGGTTGGGTTCGCGGTGGGCGCGATCCTCAAGTTCAAGGCGCACAAGGACAATCCGCGTCAGACCGTGCTCGGCAAACCGACGGCCCTTGTCTTCATCGGGGCGTCGATCCCGTTCATCGACAAGGCCGCAGCGATCGCCGGTGCGAGCCTCTTTAGTCAGGCGACCGAGGCACGGGCGGTCGCTACCGACGAGCGCAACCAGGCCGGCGCGAACCCGACCCGCAGCGAACTTCCACGTATCGCCAGACCTGCTCAGCGGCCCGCACCGCCGCCGAGAACCTCGAGCCAGAACAGACGCCTCAGACGCCTGGTCGCGCTGGAGCACACGCAGTCAGCCGATGAGACTCGCCTCGCCCGAGCCAGCCAGGCCGAGGTCACGGCGGTCCGACACAGCTCGACCGCGGCGAAGGCGGGCGACCGCGTCGCCTATAGCCGCGACAGGACGGCCGTGATCCGGTCGCTCCATCAAGAGGCCAGACATCTCGAGCAACTAGCGACCATCCGCCACCGCAGCGGCCGCAACGTTCGCCGCGCTCGGGATCGGCCTTCGCGCCACGCACCGCGGCATGCTCAAGCTCGCGGCCTACGTCAGCGTCCACGGCCTTCTCTCCGCACGCCGTGGTCTCCGGCGCCTGGGCGTCAGCCCCGCAAGCGTCGGCCTCGCCGGCCTCAGCAGGTCTCAGCTCGCCGGCCAGTTGCGTGCTCGGGGAAGTGGGTTCGCCCTCTCCGACCTCTTCGCCGGCCTCGGCCGCCAGGCCGCCGCCGACCTGCGCCTGGCCCGGGTGCTTCGCGCGGACGCCGGCGCCGTCATCGCGCTGCGGTAGCGCGGATCGGCTCTGTCGGAACCGAGCAGCGCCAGGTCGCCCCGCCGCCTGGCGCGGAACCTTCGCGTCCGACTGTGGTCCGGTGGCGACGAAGGAGCTGGCTTCCGCCGCGGCTCGGGCGGCTGCTCATCGTCGTCGCGCGGGCGCGCGGGTCGCTCGCGCTCGAACCAGTGCCGACCAGGCGGACTCTTTGCCGCGACAGTTACGAGGCGGTGGGGCGTTCGTCCTTCGGCGCGTAGCGGTGATGCAGCGACAGCGGGTTGCCGTCAGGGTCCAGGCAGATCGCCTGCCAGCAGACGCCGGAGTCAAATGTGTCGCTGACGAAGCGCACGCCCTTGGCCTCCAGCCGCTCCCGAGCGACGGCCACGTCGGCGACCTGGAGAGCGATCGGCATCGCGTTGCGCGAGAACGTGCCACCGAAGTCTTCGGTGCGCATGATGGCCAGCGTGAGGTTGCCCGCCTGGTATTCGGCGCCCGGTCGGCTCCCGTAGCGCTTCACGAACGGCAGGCCGAGCGTCTCGCCATAGAAGGCCGTCATCGCGTCGAAATCCTGCGCCGGGATGCAGACGAAGTCCACGCCCGTGATGAGAGGGGTTGTGTCGGTCATGGTGATTTAGATCCTCGCAAGCCGGAGACCTCATCGGTCGACAGCCAAGACGGACATGACCACCACCAGCCCGCCTGACGTCAGCCGATCCGCTCAGCCAGGGACACGATGATGCCCTCTGGCCCGCGCACATAGGCCATGCGCCAGAGGTTCTCGTACTGACCGATGCCGCCGACCAGGCCGTAACCATCCGCAGCCAGCCAGTCGACCGTCGCCTGCAGGTCCTCGACTTCGAACGAAACGTTGCGCAGGCCTAGCTGGTTGGCCATCGCGGTGGGTGACCCTGGCTCGTGGTCTGGCCAGACGAAGCTCGACAGCTCCAGCCCGGCACCTCCGTCGGGCGCGCGCAGCATGACGATATGACTGCGGGAGCCGGGGATGCCGATGACGGTGTCCACGAACTCGCCCTCAACGAACGTCCGTCCCTCGACCTCGAGGCCCAGCCCGACGAAGAACGCCGTCACCGTGTCGAGGTCCGCGACGGTGATGCCAACGTGGTCAAAACGCCGTACGTGCGACATGAGGTACTCCTCCGAGATGTGTTGATGTCGTGAGCCGGGCCTAGTCCAGGCCCGTCAGCTGATGAGCGGAGCCGACCGACGCTTCTCGACATGGAATCACCCATAAGGTCTTGCTCCGCCCGCGCTCAGCACTGCTCGTCGCCAAAGCAGAAGCGGCTCGGCGACGTCAACCGCGTCTTAAAAAGGCCTGCTTTCACCGACGACGAGCCGCTGACAGCCGAAGCGGCGACAAGGGGGTGTGGCTCAGCGCGGGCCGACCGACGCTCTCGACGTGGAATCAGCGGGACGCGCGTTCGCTCCCCGGCTGCCGACCGGGCTCGATCACACGTCCGCCGCGAACACGTGGGCGACGGCTCCGCGGCTGAAGGCCGTGGTGCTGATCGGCTTGATCGTGAGCGGTGTGTCGAAGAGCCGGTCGCCCGCGCCCAGGACGACCGGATGCACGACAAGCCGGTACTCGTCGATCAGGCCAGCCGCAACGAGCGACCGCGCCAACCGCGTCCCGCCCTGCGCCAGCAGGTATCCGTCGGAGCGTTCGTGCTTGAGCTGTGTGACGGCTTCGGCAAGGTCGCCGGTGGCAATTGTGGTCTCGGGCCAGTCGGCGGACGCGAGTGAGTTCGAGAACACGACTTTGGGGATCTCGTTCATCGACTTGGCGAACGGCCCGGCGGCGCCGGGCCAGAACGTCGCCCAGCGGGCGTAGGTCGCGGCGCCGATGAGGTGCGTGCACGCATTGCTCACGGTCTCGAGCGTCCAGGCGGCACCGTCCTCGGAGCGTCCCGCGGTGGCCCAGTCGCTGCTGCCGTCCGGTGGTGCGACGTATCCGTCGAGCGAGACGGACATCTTCAGAACTAGCGAGGCCATCCGCTGCTTCCTTTCCGGGTTGGACGACCCGAGCGCTCGAGTCGATTCTTGGTACTCAGATTCCAGGCAACCGCGAAACTAATCGCCTACGGGCTCACACGAACCCCAGGCGGCTGGCGGATCGCCGGACTCACCTTCGCCCTCCAATGGGCGACCGGCAACATGAACGTCCTGACCCTCGCGATGGCCGCAGGACAATCCTGACAGCGCACCCGCCCGGACTGACGCTTGCGCGATCCCGAGTCGGGGTGGGCGCCATGGCCCTGAGCGGGCTGCCCTCCCGAGCCCGCGTGTGTGACCCGACCGCTGGGCTCGGCGGCGAACCGATCACCGCTCGCTAGGCGACGTTGCAGAAAGCGTTCTCGCGCGAGGCGAATCGACTCGGCCCTGGCCAGCCGAGACCGATCAGCGCTGGGCAGGTGGCGCGTCAGGCTCGAGCGGCAGTCGGGCCGGATCCTGTGCAGTCCGGCACCAGCGGCCCAGCGCGTGGCGGCCAACGAGCGTCAGCGCTCCGTCGGCGGTGATCCAATCGCGGGCGCGCAGCTCGCTGACCAGATCCGCCGCGTCTGACGGAGGCGATCCCTCCCCGGTGCCGCCCAGCTGATTACTGCCAGGTCGTACCGTCCAACGGCCGGAGTCCAGCGCGCTCAACGCCAAGCCCTGCCGGCCAGTCGGAAGGTCCAGCGGATGTGGTCCGGGGCTATTGGAGGGCTGCCCAGACCCAGCGCCCGGCGCCAGCAGCGCGTCGAAGACCGCGCTCACCGCGCTGCCGCGATCACCGTGCCGGCTCTCGCCAAACAGCGGCTCGTCGCCAGACACGCGATCGCTAAGCCACTGGCCAGCCGCGTCAGCGAAGGCACGGGCACGATCCGCGTCGATCCCGTACCGGTCGGCAAACTCGTCCAAGTCAACATCAGACATGCGCCGCACCGACTCGCTGATCTGATCCGCCATCGCCCGCAGCCGATCCTCGAAGCTCTCGTATTCGCTCATGCCCACATATTGGCAGGTGACGTCCCCCGGCTCTCAGAACAACCCAACTCGGGTATGCCGCCCAACCTCGGCCGAGACGATCGTCCTCCTCGCAGAAGCAGCCGACCAGTGCCGCTCGTCAGCTGCAGCGCCTGCCATACGAGCGCAAAGACCGCGCCATTCACGAACCACCGGCCATGCCGTCGGCCTGATCGACCGGCGTTCTGGCTGCTGCTCCGAGCCCGCGGCCAAGTGAGTAGCAGGACCGACCTCGTCGCTGGTCGGACAACAGAGCAGGAACGATCTCGCGCGAACCGCGCGGCGCTTCTGGTTATCGATCCGCTCTTCGTGGTGGGAGCCGACCTAACAACGGGCTCACACGTCCGCCACAACTCGGTCACAGGTGTGCCGTTGCGCCGCGGATATGTTCCCGATCCGTTTCCATCCTCATTAAGGAGTGCATCAATGCACGTACGTGCGAAGGTCGCATCGGCGGCCATCGCCGCCCTTGCGATCGCGGGGACCGTCGCTCTGTCGGTACCGAGCGCATCCGCCCATCGCGAAGGCCAGATCAAGCATGTGCTGCTGATCTCAGTCGACGGTATGCACCAGTCCGACCTCAACTGGTACATCGCTAACCATCCCGGCTCGGAGCTCGCCCAGCTCGCGTCCGGTGGCGCCGAGTTCACCAACAACCACACGTCAGACCCGTCGGATTCCGATCCGGGCGGCACGGCGATTATGACCGGCGGTGACCCGCGCGCGACCGGCGTCTACTACGACGTCGAGTACAGCCATGCCGTGGACGAGGCGGGCGCCGCGTGCACGCCGGGACAGCCGGCGACCGGCGGCGACGTGATCTACGACTCGCCGGACGACAAGCTCAACGCGGTGCCTGACCTGCTTAACAATGGCAGCGGCCAGACGTTCCCGTCCTTCGACGAGGGCGGCTCGATCTACCAGGGCGGCATAGACAAGAACCCGGGCGCGATCATGAAGCTGAGCCCGCATCCGCAGTCGGGACTGAACCCGGGAAGCTTCCCGGTCGACCCGAAGACGTGTAAGCCAATCACGCCTTGGAACTACCTACAGGTCAACACGATCTTCCAGGTCATCCACAACGCCGGCATGCGCACAGCCTGGTCTGACAAGCACGCGATCTACGCGTCGTTCAACGGCCCCAATTCCGGCGGCAACAGCATCGACGACTTCTTCGCTCCCGAGATCGACTCGCAGGCGGTCGAGCCGAACGGCGTGCCCTACCCGACCGACACCGATTGGGCGCACGATGACGCCGCGACCAAGCAGTACGACGGCTACAAGGTGCAAGCGGTCATCAACGAGCTCAACGGCTATGACCACAGCGGTACCCACAAGGTCGGTGTGCCGGCGATCCTCGGGATGAACTTCCAGACCGTGTCGGTCGCCGAGAAGGTCGACTCTCCCAGCACCCTCACAAAGAACGCCGACGGCACATACACCGAGGGGCCAACGGAGCTTGCCGGTTACTTCCCCGGCTCAACGACGCCGCGTCCGCTGCTGGCCAGCGCGTTTAACTACGTCAACGCCCAGCTCCAGCGGATGGTCGAAACGATCCAACAGGACGGTCTGGCCTCATCCACGGCGATCATCATCACTGCCAAGCATGGACAGTCGCCGCTGAACCCGCTGCAGCTCAAGCGGATCCCGGACGGGCCGATCATCGACGCGATCAACGCGGCCTGGACCAAGCAGACCGGCGATCCGAACAACCTGATCGTCGCGGGCACTGACGACGATCTCTGGCAGAGCTACCTGTCGGTCAAGACGCAGGCCGCGGCCGACTTCGTCAAGAACTACCTGTGGAACCACAGCGCGACGGCGGTGCTCTACAACAACGACGGTGTGAACCGCGGCACCGAGCAGGTCGCGCACTCCGGTCTGGCGAAGATCTACGCCGGCCATGAGGCCGCCGCCTTCTTCGGCGTGCCGTACTCGAACCCGCGCTACCCGGACGTGTTCGGTCGCGTGCAGATCGGCACCGTCTACACCACCGGCACCAAGATCGCCGAGCACGGTGGCGACAACCCGGGTGACCGCGACGTGCCGCTGCTCGTCTACGCCCCGAAGACGGTCCCGCACTCGACGAACCATTCCTGGGTGGAGACGACCCAGGTGGCACCCACGATCCTCCACCTCCTCGGTCTGGATCCGGACGCGCTGAAGGCCGTCCGGAAGGAGGGCACGAAGGTCCTCCCCGGCATCGGCTAGCCATTTCCGCTCCTCCCGGGGTGCCAGCCGGCAATGGTGGCACCCCGGGCCGGGAGTCGGCGTCGAAGCATCTCGTCGGTGAGATCGCCTCCGCTCACGTAGCCTCAGCGGGGCCGCCAAGCTCGTAGATCGCGGCGAGGTCCTGGTCGCCCAGATCCTTGTTTGCGGTCGTAAACCGCTCGAGAACTACGTCCAGTAGTGGCATCGGGGCTCGAGCGCCCTGCTCAACCTCACGCACCAGCTCTAAATCCTTTAAGGCGAGCCGGACTGGAAAGCCGACCGGGTACTCGTGGCGGCGCATCTCGTCGAGCTTCTGCAAGGCGTAGACGGAGCCCAATGGTCCGCCATCGAGCAGGTCGATGAAATGCTGCTGATCGAGTCCCAGGGCCTGGCAAAGGTGCATCGACTCCGCCAGCGCGGCGACCGCGCTGATCATCCAGTGGTTGGTGGCAAGCTTCAGGCGTGAGCCCATTCCGGCCTCACCGACCCACATCACGCGCGAGGCCAGCGCGGCAAACACCGGCTCGAGCACCGTCCTCGCGGACTCAGGTCCGGAGGCCAGGATCGTCAGCTGGCCCTCCTCGGCGGGATGCGTGCTGCCCGAGACGGGTGCGTCGACGAGCGCGACCCCGTGCGCCTCGGCGACCTGCGTCAGCTGGTCTGCCTCGGCCGCCCCGACGCTGCTCATCTGCAGCCAGATCGTTCCCTCGGGCCAATCCTCGAGCAACGGCTCGACCACGTCGAGCACGACCTTTGCGGTTGGGAGCATCGTGATCACGACGGCGGCGCCGCGCACGACCTCGTCTGGCTCGCTGGCCTGCGCCGCTCCGCGATCTCCGAGCGCATGAACGTGTTCGCGGTTGCGGTCCCAGGCGATGACCGCTACGCCCTGATCCAGCAGCCGGTGGGCCATCGCGGATCCCATCAGACCGATACCCAACAGACCGACGCGAACCTTCTCTGATTGAGAGTGCTCAGCATTCATCGTGTGCTCCCTTCGATTTCGGCTGCGTCCTCGGCACTGAGCTCGAGGTTGGCAGCGATGAGGATGGGGTCGACCTGATCGGGCCGACGGAAGCCGACGATCGCACAGTCGACGGCGGGGTTGGCGAGCGCCCAAGCAATGGCGACCGCTCCTGCTCGGAGTCGCCGAGACGCTGATCGGTCATTTCCAGGATTACGTCCGCGAGTCGCTCACCGTCGACACGGCCCATGCCGGCCATCACGTCGCGCCCGGCCCGCGGCGAGACGCTCCGGTCCCGGACCTGCGTCCGGAACCGGAGCATTGACCGCCCTTATTTACGACGCGCGAACTGCGGGCAGCTGGGCCATCGCGGCCGGCGGCCTCCCCTGACGGCCGAGGACATGCGCCGCGGCCGATCGTGCGGCGTTGGCCGCGCTCGACGAGGATGGTGGGACCGGGACCGGGATCGGCTTGCAGGTCTTGTCCCACGCGGCGTTCGGCTTGCGCGTCGGCAGACTCCCGGACTGCAGGTAGTGCGCGATCGTCGAGTCGACGCACAGGTCGCCCGCGAGCGAGTCGGCGTGGCTGGTGCCACCTGGCTCGGCGAGGAGCACCGAGTGCGGGAATAGCCGGCGCGCGACGAGGCTGCCCTCGAACGGCGTCGCCGCATCGCCGGTCTCGTCGATGAGCAGCGCGCTGCTGACAGCGCTCCCCCCGTGGACCATGAACTGGGGTCCGCCCGGCACCGGCCACGACTGGCAGGGACCGTTGAACCACGTGTTGCCCCAGGTCTCGTACGGGGCTATTTCGAACGTGGCCCACGAGGCGGATGTCCACCTGTTCCAGTTCGTCGGCCACGCCGAGTCCGTGCACAGGACCGACAGGTAGACGGCGAACTCGTTGTCGTTGCCGGGACCATCAACGGCGTTGTAGAGGTCGACGAGCTCCCCGGTGTTGTGGTTGTTGATGTAGTCGGAGAACACCTGGCCCTCCTCGACCCAGGTTTCCTCGTAGTAGGCGGCCTCCTGGAACTCGTCGACCCACTCATCGGGGCCGACGATGCCGCCGGCCGGGTTGTTCTCCAGCGACGCCTCGGTGTTGTAGAAGAGCGTTTCGACAGCGCTCTGCGTGGCCCCGAGGTGGTAGACGTCGTTGTACTTCGCCAGCCAGGCGAACCACTTGTCCTCGTTGGTGTTGAACGGCGGGTCCTGATCGAGGTTGAAGTCGTCGAACCCGGGCCGGGTCATGTTGACGTTGCTGTCGAGGATCAGCCGCCGCAGCGTCTTCGGGAACAGGGTGGCGTACGTCTGGCCCAGATCGGTTCCCCACGAGAAGCCGTAGTAAGTGATCTGGCTGACGCCCAGCGCCTTGCGAATCGTGTTGACGTCCCTGGCGTTGTCAGCCGTGGTCATGTTATGCAGCAGCTGGGTCTGCTCGGAGCTCCGGTGCGCGCAGGCTGAGGCGTAGCCCTCCGAGCGCGCCTCCCAGGTGTTGAGCAGCGACGGCGTCCACGGCACGTAGTTCGGGCGATCGGGACCGAGGTAGTTCGGGTCGCAGCTGATCGTCGGGATGCTCGAGCCGACGCCGCGGGGATCGAAGCCGATCCAGTCGTAGTCATTGGCCGCGGCATTGAAGCCCTCCTGCTGCAGGACCGGGATCAGGAACGTGTTGAGGTCGAGACCCGATCCGCCGGGACCGCCCGGGTTGGTGATGATGACGCCCTGATAGTTCTTGGCGCTCGAAGTGTGCTCGATGCGCGAGACCGCGATCTTGATCTGCGGACCGGTCGGGTCGCTGTAGCTCAGTGGCACCGACACGAAGCCGCACTGGGCGCCGGCCGCCTGGAGATCGGACTCCGAGCATTTCCCCCAGTTGATCGACTGCGTCGCCGCTACGGCGCGCGGTGCCCTCCGTGGCGAGGCGGCCGCCGAGCTGGCCGTGGCCAGCAGGGTGGCGAGCGCCCCTACCACGACGAGGGTTGATACGACTCGCTGCATCGCAAACCTCCATTTCGTTGAGTCCGCTGCCGTCGAATGCGGCGGACGGCGTGATTCACAACCTGGGTGAGGCAACCGAGTGAGAACGTCGCGGCGCCCCGCGGGAGAGCAGCCACGCGTCGTCGAGAGGTTGGAGCTCGGGTGCGGTCAGCTCGCGACTGTTGCCGCGGCGATACGGTGCCGAGGGTGCCGTCATACCTGCTCCCACGATCGGCGCGATGACGGCTGTCCGGATAAAAGGCCCTGGAAATCGGCAGTTTTGGGGTCTAGGAGTCGCCCTATGAAAACAGCGGCAGCCGTCGTCTACCCGTCAGCCGCCACTTCAAATCCAAACCTGCCGCGCCGGACTTAGGCGAACAACCGCAGCTCATGCCACGGCGGGCGATCGAGATTTCGGGCTGCCGGCTCCATGGCCGCCGGGGTAACCCTTAGGCCTCCCCCTCAGTCGCGCAGCGCGGGCGTGTAAGAGATCCCAACGATGCTTGCCTCGGGCGACAGCACGCGCGCGACCGTCTGGCCCCATGGTTCCTGTCGCGCAGCGTGGAGTAGCGCATGGCCTGCGCCTCGCAACTCCTCGGCAGCGGCTGCCACAGCCTCAGGGCTGGCTACCTCAAACTCGATGCTCGCCTGCGGCACCGGGAGGTCAGCCGGCCACTCGCTATCACCGAAGCACGCCTCCGCGGCCTGCGCCAGCGCCCAAACACCGAAGCTCTTGCAGCCCTCCACTTTCTCGCTGTGGATGTAATCGCCCCCCTCGAGCGGCAGACCCAGCACCTCGACGTAGAGGCGTCGGCTTGCCAGTGGATCCGCGGTGATCATGGCGATGCTGGCGATGAACTCGATTTTCATCAACCGGACTAAAGCAACCCACGCCAACGAGACCGGATCGGCAGCCGAGCCATCGCGGCCTCGTGGTCGAGCCTAGGACTGATGCGCCGCGGCGGTTGTGGCCGCAGGGCATCTTCCCTCAGACCGGCCGCAGGCCTCGAAGTCGCACAGGCGGCACAGCCATCCGGCTGGGGGTGCGGCACCCTCGCGTCGTTCGCGCAGGCGCAGATCGACAATGTCGGCGGTGAGCCGCTCAGCGAGCTGGGTCAGGGCATCCAGTTCGGCCTGGTTAAGGTGCTCAAGCGTCGGCTCGATGGCCCTGCGGCGGGCGGCGATGATCTGCCGCGCGGTGGATCGCCCGGACGGCGTCAGGGTGAGAGCGACCGAGCGTCGGTCATCCGCGGCCGGCTCGCGGGCGACATGACCATCGGTCACCAAGCCGTCGATCAGGCGCACGGCCGCCGAGTGAGAAAGCCCGAGGACACGCCGCAGTCGCTCGATCGTGCCCCCGCCCGCGAATTGATGCAGGGCCACGAGCGCCGCCGGGGCTTGGCTGCCGCGACCGGCGGATGCCTCGGCTGCCCCAACGACGCGGTCTGAAATGTCCATCGCCCAGGCTCCGAGCAGGTTCGACAGCCGGGCGATCGCTGGATCAGCGCTCGGGGAGCTCGACTTCGAGCTCATACGAGGCCTCCGAGCCGTGGGGAGCCTCGAACCTGCCTCGACCGCGCAGCTCCGCCAGCTCGCCGGTCGGACTGCCCGGGACCACGCGTGCGTCCCACCGAGCCATGCCACCGGCGAACTCGCCGCTGGTCTCGAGGACGAACGTTCCGCGCCGGCCGGCGACTTCCCCGTCGACGAGCTGCAGTCCGACGAACCGCGCGGTGCCGTCGGCCTGGTAGGCCATCAGCCACTCCGCTGCGCCGTCCCCGGCGATGTCCCCATCAAACCGTTGGGAAACCGAAGCTCTCGTAAGCCGGCGCCCTTCAAGTTCGTGATAAGCGTTCTCGTCCCACGAGGAGATCTGAAAATCACCGTGCAAAGTCGTCATGGTTCCTCCGTTCCGAATTATATGCACGGTGCATATAATTGCCGAAGTCGTCTGATCGCAAACCGGTTTGAGTGCCGCACACCAAAGAGCCTCTTCCGGGGTCCGAACGTTGCTGCGGCTCACACCATCG
>CAWBFH010000021.1:0-37490 GCA_963788005.1 uncultured Solirubrobacterales bacterium
CCGGGGGTGCTACGGGTTCGCAGGAGTGTTGCGCCGTCGATACCCCAGACGCGTGCCTCAGCTCATGTTTGCAAGGCCTTGAAGCGCCGCATGTTCTCGGTCATCGCGCGCTCGGTGGGTAGGCGCTCCATTGAGCTTGCTCCGAAAAACCCGACCACGCCCTCGGTTCGCTCCAGGACATAGGACGCATCTTCTGGTTCGGCGATTGGGCCGCCGTGGCACACGACGCGAATCGCCGGACTGACGCGCTTTGCCGCATCATGCATGGCCTGGATCAGCGAAACGCATTCATCGAGGGTCTTCGAGGTGCCTGCGCCTATCAGCCCGCCCGTGGTCAGCCCCATGTGGAGCACCAGCAGGTCTGCACCAGCTCTCGTCATCTCAGCCGCTTGTTCTTCATCGAACACATAGGGCGCGGTGAGCAGGTCGCGCTCTCGCGCAAAGCGGATCATGTCCACCTCGAGCCCGAAGCCCATTCCGGTCTCCTCGAGGTTCTGACGAAACGTTCCATCAATTAGACCGACGGTCGGGAAGTTCTGCACGCCGCTGAAGCCGATTCGTCTGAGCTCATCGAGGAAGACAGGCATGATCCTGAAGGGATCGGTGCCACATACGCCGGCGAGGACTGGAGTGTCGCTTACGACGGGCAATACCTCTCTAGACATCTCAATCACGATCTGATTGGCATCGCCGTAGGGAAGCAATCCGGCGAGCGACCCGTGGCCGCTCATGCGGTAACGGCCAGAGTTGTAGATGATGATGAAGTCCGCGCTCCCAGCCTCAGCGCACTTCGCGGAGAGGCCCGTGCCGGCACCAGCACCGATGATCAGCCTACCTGACTCGATCTCGGCCTCTAGGCGCGCCAATACATCTGCTCGTCTCATTGGCCCGCCAAGAGCAATTCATGTAACCGATTTGCCATCGCATCAGCGAAGCGCTCGTCGTTAATATCCATGTCAAGCTCGTGATACTCGACGCGCGGGTCCAACGCCTCCTTTATAGCTCCGATCAGCGCTGCATCGGACTCGGGAGAGTAAAACGGCTGCCCCTCGACGGCAATCATCGACACCCCACGGAGGGGCACGAATAGCACCGTCGGTCCCGTTGCCGCAGACAGTTTGCGGCCGATGCGTCGTCCGAGCTCGGCGCTTTCCTCGGCGGTTGTACGCATGAGCGTTACTGTCGGATTGTGAATGTGGATATCCCGGCGGGAGAATTGTGCTGGTACCGTGTCACGCGGACCAAAGTTGACCATGTCCAGTGCTCCGAGGGAAACGACCTGCGGCACGCCGAGACGCCCCGCAGCCTCGAGTCGCTGCGGGCCGGCAGACAAAACCCCTCCGACGAGGTCATCGGCGAGTTCGGTCGTCGTAATGTCCAGAATGCCGGCGAGATAGCCGCCTTCGGCGAGCGCCTCCATGGACTGCCCACCTGTGCCAGTCGCGTGGAAGACGAGCACTTCATAGCCGAGTCTCTCAAGCGTGGCGCGGGCCCGGGTCACGCATGGAGTCGTGACGCCGAACATGGTCGCACCGATGAGTGGCCTGCGCTCGACCTCCGGCGGCGTGACCTTTGCCATCGCCGCTATCGCCACGGCGGCATTTGTCATAATCCGCGCTGAAACCGAGTTCACGCCGGAGATGTCGACGACGGAGTACATCATTGTGACATCCACGGCGCCAACGTACGGTCGCGTGTCGCCTGACGCGACTGTCGATACCATGAGTTTTGGTACCCCGACCGGAAGGCCCCGCATGGCGGTGGTCGCGATGGTCGAGCCACCTGTACCGCCCAGACCGATGATGCCATCGAGACGGCCGTCGTCGTAGAGGTTTCTGATGATCACAGCGGCCCCACGGGTCATCGCGTCGACCGCGGCACCGCGATCGTTTGCTCTGGCGAGGTCAGGAACTGCCACCCCGACCGCCTGGGCTACCTGTTGGCGGGATATGTCTGGGTCGACGGCAACAGGATCGAACACGCCCGCATCAACCAGAAGAGCGTCCGCATCCTGTTCCCTTATCCGATCCCGCAGAAAGGCGTACTCAGCTCCCTTCGTGTCAAAGGTACCCAGCAGGACGACAGTCGGGCGCGGCGGCATAAATACACCTTCTGACGGATGGTTACCAGGATATCGGACAGCCCCGAAGCGTGACTTGCAGTGCCCATTGCTGTCGTGCTGCGACAGACGGCTGTCGGTTCTGGAGAGGGACGGATCGCTCACGCTCGAGCATGTGACCGGCATGAGCCGCCAGCCCCGGGTGCTTCAGTGAGTAGCGTTGTCCGCAGGGTCACTGAGCTCGAGCGCAGCCATCGGACCGACGATGGTTGCCGGTGGGCGGAGCAGTCAGCGGACGCGCCAGCGCTCGAACAGCCGGCGGCCTACGCGGTCGTGACGATCGAGGCCTGCGTCATCTACGTCACAAGTCTCGGCCCGTATTCGAGCCCCCGGCTGGCGCACCGTCGACTCGTCCGGCACTGCCGGGCCACAAGATCCGACAGAATCCGGCATATGAATCGAGTCGACATCGTGAGCGACCCCACGGGTCGGCTGAGCGGCTTCGGGCGAGTTCGCGGCGTATCGGCGGTGCACGAAGGCCAGAGTCGCTGTGGCCTCCAAGCTCGAGGCGGCCCCGGATCGGCGCGAGCGTGAGGCTGTAGGCCATGCGTGAGCCCTTCGACGTAGTGGTGGTCGCCCCGCGAGCGATCCTGCCTGACGGGGAGCGCCCGTGCGCGATCGCGATAGCGGGCGGACAGATCGCGGCGGTGGAAGCTCTCCCGCACCATTTGGCGACGCGGCGAACGGTGAGCCTCAGCGACGACGTCGTCGTGCTGCCCGGCATCGTGGATAGCCACGTGCACATATGCGAGCCCGGCAACACCGACTGGGAGGGTTTCGCGACGGCCACGTTGGCGGCGGCCGCTGGGGGGATCACGACGCTGGTGGACATGCCATTGGACAGCATCCCCACGACTATCGACGTGGCCGCGCTCGAGGCCAAGCGGAAGGCGGCAGAGGGGCAGTGTCACGTCGACGTCGGTTTTTGGGGCGGCGCCGTGCCAGGTAATCTCGGCGAGTTGGCAGCGCTGCGCGAGGCGGGGGTGCTGGGATTCAAGTGCTTCCTCGTGGACTCGGGGTCCGATCAGTTCCCTCCGGTGAACGCGGCGGAGATGGAGCAGGCACTCGGGGCGCTCGTCGGCTTGGACGTTCCGCTTCTGGTTCACGCCGAGAGCGACGAGGTGGCTGCCACGCTGCCCGTGGTGCACAGCGCCCGCTACGACGACTACCTGCGGTCCCGGCCGCGCGGCATAGAGAACCTCGCCGTGGCGCAGGTGGTCGAGGCGGCGCGCAGGACCGGGGATCACGTTCATGTCTGCCACCTATCGAGCTCGGACGCCGTGCCGATGATCCGCTCCGCACAGGCCGACGGCGTACGTATCACGACGGAGACCTGTCCGCACTACCTTGCCCTCAGCGCCGATGACGTCGCCGATGGGATGACGTCTATGAAGTGCTCGCCCCCGATCCGGGAGCGGGCCAACCGGGAGCTGCTCTGGGCGGGCCTGCGCGCTGGCGTGATTCGTGCCGTGGTGTCCGACCACTCCCCTTGCACGACCGAGATGAAGCAGAACGGAGCGGGAGATTTCGCCACGGCCTGGGGTGGCATCTCGTCGCTACAGGTGGCCCTGCCGGTAGTCTGGACGGAGGCCCGTGCCCGTGGCTTCTCGCTCAGCGATATCGCCTGGTGGATGGCTGACGGGCCGGCAGAGCTGGCGGGCCTGGCCTCGAAGGGCAGCATCGAAGTGGGGAAGGACGCCGACTTGTGCGTGCTCGCCCCGGAAGAACAATTCACAGTGGACCCCAACCGGCTCTTTCACCGCAACCCCGGCACGCCCTACGACGGTCGCACCCTCCTCGGTGTAGTCCGCCAGACCTGGCTGCGAGGCGAGCCGGTCGACCCGCCTCATCCCCGCGGAAAGCTGCTTCGGCGCGGGGCGCCGCTATGAAGCTGCTGGTCGTCAACGTGAACACCAGCGCCTCGATGACGGCCGTCATCGCAGAGTCCGCTCGCCGGTACGCCTCGGAGGGGACAGAGATCGTCGCCCTCCAGCCGGCCTTCGGCGCCGACGGCGTCGATTGCAACTTCGAGAGCTACCTGGCAGCAGTTGCGGTCATGGACCGGGTTGTCACGTATGAGGAGCCGTTCGACGCCGTGGTACTCGCCGGTTTCGGCGAGCACGGCCGCGATGGTCTGCAGGAGCTCGTCGAACAGCCTGTCATCGAGATCTGCGAGGCGGCGGCCCACGCGGCGATGATGATTGGCCGTACCTTCTCGGTCGTCACCACCCTTCGCCGCTCCGCGGCCGCGGTGGAGGACCGGCTCCTTCTCGCGGGGCTCGGCCAGCGGTGCGCGTCGGTACGCGCCACCGACATGAGCACCAGCGAGGTCGACGGGGACCCCGACGCCGCTCTCGTGTCGATTCTCGAGGAGGCACGCAGGGCGGTCGAGGTCGATCACGCCGAGGTCATCTGTCTCGGGTGTGCCGGGATGGCCGGCCTCGAGGAGGCGATCACCGAGAGGCTCGGCGTGCCGGTGATCGACGGTGTCGGTGCCGCCGTGCGCTTTGCCGAGGCACTCGTCAGCCTGGGTCTGAGGACGAGCAAGGTCAGCACCTACGCGCTGCCCGAACCCAAACAGATCATCGGCTGGCCCCTGTCCCGCGCCCTCGATGTCGACCGTCCAGGTCCGTGAACGACGGCCGACCTGTTGGCGATCGAGCGGTCGACCTCGCCGCCCGGATCCTGGGGGCGACGGTCGTCTCGGCCAGCGACGAATCGTTCGGAGAAAAAGAGCACCTGCTGAACCCGGCGCCGGTGAGCTTCGAGCCCGGACATTACGGCCCGCGTGGTGAGATCGTTGACGGGTGGGAGACGCGTCGGCGGCGCGGGCCAGGGAACGACTGGGCGGTCGTTCGGCTGGGTCTGTCGGGTCGAATCTCGACGGTAGATGTCGACACGACGTCGTTTACGGGGAATTTTCCCCCGGAGTGCGTCATCGAGGCATGCGGGCTGGAGGGTTACCCAGGGCCTGCCGAGTTGGCCGACCCCACGGTCCAATGGGAGGACATCGTCCGTCGCTCTCCTCTTCGTGGGAACGACCACAACCTGTTCGAGGTGACCGATCCCCGATGTTTCACCCACGTGCGCCTATCAGTCTTCCCCGACGGGGGCGTAGCGCGCCTGCGGGTCTTTGGCGAGGCGATCTCGGATCCTCGTCAGGTCGATGGGATGACCATAGATCTCGCTGGCCAGCAACATGGCGGACAGGTTGTCGCCAGCAGCGACGCGTTCTACGGGTCGGCCTCGACAATCAACCGTCCCGACGAGGCGCGCACCATGGGTGAGGGGTGGGAGAGCCGCCGTCGTCGCGACGACGGCCACGACTTTGCCTTGATCCGCCTCGGGTTTGTCGGCGCGATTCGCCAGGCGATCGTCGACACGCGCCAGTTCCGCTACAACGCCTCTGCCGCCGTTGCATTGTGGGGTCATGCTCCGGGCTCCTGCCCGGCGCCGGACGACGCTGGCTGGGTGCCGCTGCTCCCCCGCACAGCGCTGCAGCCGGACACCCGCCACCTGTTTGAAGTCCTCCAGAGCGAGCCGACCGAGTGGGTCCGTCTCGACGCCTTTCCCGATGGAGGCTTGGCACGGCTACGGCTGATCGGTTCCCTTGACGCTGCTGCTCGCAGCGGCGCCGGTTACAGATGGTTCAACGCCCTCCCGGCCGAACAGGCTCTCGCATGTCTCCGATCCGGCGGTGCCCCATCGGACGCCGCCGCGGCCGTGGTTGAGGCACGCCCACTCACGCAAGAGTGGCTTCAGTCCGGCTCCCACGAGCTCACGACCCCGGCACGGCCGGTCCTCAGCCGGATCTTGCATGGCACCCCGTGACGCGCCTCACCGGCCGGTCCGGGCCAATGCTGCCCCGGCCAGAACCACTGGCATCGAGAGAAAAACCAAGCTGGCGATCAGTGGTATGTCCGCCGGCCGGATGACCGAGAGTAAAAGCCCGTTGACGGTGGCGCCGAAGCCGGCGCCCAGTCGCATCGCGGAATTGAACCACCCGAACGCCTCCCCCCGGCTCTGTCGCCCGACGAGGTGCTCGAGCTCAACCGTGCCGACCCCGTTCAGTGGGACCAGCGCCACGGAGTTGAAGGCAAGCGTGACCAGAAAAGCGGACGAAGTGCTCGCCAGCGCGCTCGGGATGCTGAGAGCGCCGAGCAGCCCGAACAGCACGCCAGCCTGTAGGCCGGGACGCCTGCGGGTCAGGGGGCGCAGGCTCACGACCAAACCCCCGAGGCAGCTGCCGCCCGCGAGCACCGCCATGTAGGTGCCCGCGGCGCTGGGCGCCAGATGGAAATCGGCCATCCGGGCGGGCACGTTGCTCTCGATCATCGAGAAGCCGAGCGAGAGTACGAACGCGAATGCGCTGATGACGAGCACAGCTCGCCTCCGGTTCGGGTCCAGCCGCTGGCTGGGCCGTGGGGCGGCGAGACGGCAATGCAGATCCGGCACGCCGAAGAGGACCACTCCGCCCGCCAGCTCGGCGATCGCCATGACGACAAGAGCGACGCCGACGCTCGAGACCGCGACGATCCCGGTAACCAGCAGCGGGCCGACGCCGTAGGTCAGCTAGACCATGAACGACTCCACGAAGTGGGCATGGTGTAGCCGATCGCTCGGGGCGACTTCGACGAGCAGCGCGCGAAACCCGGGCCACATCCCGGCGATCGCGCTCCCTTGAACGACGGCGAGCACCACGAGCAGCGCGAAGGGGGCGCGCCAATGTACGCAGCCGGCCATGCCGACGAGCGCGGCGGCTCCAACCACGCAGCTGGCTTGGAGTTGCCGCCGCATGCTCCCCCGATCCCGCCGGCGCCCGCTCCACGGTCCGAGCAGACCGCAGAAACCGGTGACGCCGACTAGGACTGCCCCCTTGCCGATCGAGCCCGTCACCTGCAGGCCGGCGAGCTGGAAGGCGAGCAGCGACATCGGCTGCGGCAAGCGGACCAGGAACGACGCCACCGTCCACCGGCGCCACTCGCGGCCGGCCACAAGCGCCCAGGCGCTGCCAGGGCGCGGCCTCCTCAGGACCGGGCCCATTAGTCCCCGAGGATAATGGTGCTGAGCGGCCTACCGACCTTGTTGGTCTTGCACCCGACGACCGCCGCTCGTCGCTCTGCCCGGTCCGCAAAAGAGGGACGGACCTGTGCCGAGCCGCTCACGCCGGTTCGCCGATCGTGGCGCGATGGATCGTCTCGTAATGCTCGCGGGCTGCGGCCTCGTCCGGGAAGTTGTAGCTCCGCTTGCCGTTGAGCCGCATCAGGTGTAGGCCGATCTGGCTGAGCGGGATTGCCGCCAGAACGGGGGTGAGTTCCTCGCACACGCCGCCCGGGAGGGGCAGATGGGCAGCCGGCCCAGGAGGCGTCTGGTCACTCACCAACACGGGCGTCGCCTCGATGTAATCGAGTTCGGAGAGAATCTCGACGGCGCGGTCAAAAGAGGCGCCGGTCGGGGCCACCAAGACGACCGGCTCACCAGGCCGGGTGATGAAGTACTGCTCGTGCGCCCACTCCTCAACGTTGCTGGACAGAGCGATCTGCTGGGCCCCCTCGAAGAACTTGGCGGCGCCGAACTTAGCGCTGGCCTCATTCGGCCCACCGCCGAGGAAGGTTGTCATCCGAGCGCCGACAAGCTTCTTCGCGACCGCGAACGACGGGGCGTCGCAGAGGCCGAGCGTCCGCTCCGCTAGCTCGGGAAGGCGCTCCAGCTCGCTGGCATAGCGGTCGACGCCCGGTGAGGGCTCGCTGGCGAGGGCCGTCGCCAGGGTCAGCAGGGTGACGAGCATCGCCGTGTAGGTGCTGGTGCCGGGCGAGAAGCCAAAGGTCGGAATCTCAGCCGAGAGGATCAGGTCGGCGGCCTGCGCGAGGGGACCGTCCGGCTTGCCCGTCAGGGCGATGACGAGGTGGCCGAAGGCCCGGGCTTGGTGCGCTGCCTCGATTGTCCGGCCGGTCTTCCCGGAGAACGAGACGGCGATGACCGCCGTCCCCGCCGGCTCGTAGCGGACGCTGTAACGGGCGAAGTCCAAGGCGTGCTCCCATCGAGCGGTCAGTCCCGAGTGCCGGTTGAGAGCCAGGACGGCCGCTTGACAGGCGAAGCTTGAGTCCCCGCAGCCCACTAGCACCAGCCGCCGGACGTCGGCCTCGCGAAGGCGCTCCACCGTCGCTGCGGCCTGCGCCGCGAGCGCGAGGCGGTCGCGAATCACCGCCGGGATCGTGCTGATCTCGCGCTCCATGACGTCGCTGTCGTCGCTGTCGTCAGCCTGCGTCGTCGACTGGAGCCGCGGCGGCAAGTCCTCCCGGTAACGGTGCAACAGCGCCTCCGCGTTCTCTGACCGGCGGAGGAGCCGGAGGGAGCCGCTGGCACCAATCGCGGCGCCAGCGGTCGCCGCGCCCCGTTGCGCGGCCTCGGCGCACGAGTCCCCGAGGGCCAGTCCGGCAGCGAAGCCTCCGCAGAACGCGTCACCGGCCCCGGTGGCGTCGACCACGGCGACCTCTGGCGGTGCAACCGAGACGACCGGGCGGTCAGGCTCGGCTACCAGAGTTCCTTCGGCGCCGCGCTTAACCACCACGGCGCGGACGCCTTCCTCGAGCAGCTCGGCGCACGCCCGATTTAGGTCGTCGTAGCCGAGAGTGGCTTCCAACTCCTCGTGACTCGGGAGGAACACGTCGACGCGCCTGGCCAGATCCAGGACCTCGTTACGCCGCGCGTTCCACGCCTCGTGCGTGTCGAGGGTGATCACCGCTCGGCTGAGGCGGCCGCGGACGTGCTCGACCATGCGGATCGCTGCGTCAAACGGCATTGCCGCGATGTGCACCACCGGAGGGTGAGCGGCGCCCTGCAGCCAGGCGTCCGGGACATCGTCGGGTCGGGGCGCCACCTCCACCCGACGCTCCGGAGGCGTGCGGTAAACCCAAGTGCGGCGTCCGTCGTGCTCGTAGATGACCCAATTTCGGACCGTCGGCCCCTCGACGGGCCGCATACCGGCCGTCTCCAATCCGGCACTACGCAGGCGGCGGAGCGCCTCGTCTGGGAAGTCCGAGCCCAGGCGGGCCACCAGACCGACACGTACACCCCAGACGTTTGCGGCCGTGGCTGCGTGGATCGTGTTGCCGCCCGGCGAGGCCATGGTCGTCTCCCCGGACGCATGCACGACATCATCGATGGTGAGGTTGCCGATGACGATCACGTCCAGGTGGTTGGTCACTGGACGGCCCGTTCCATCACGTGTGGGGGTCGGACGCGCGACGCTCGAGCATCGAGCCAGTCAGCCTCGGGCTCGTGGGGGCATCTTGGCTTCCGCGGCATGGGACACCTCGTGAAGATCCCTCGGAACACCTCCCGGCGGCTCAGGAGTGCGCTGCGTGGGTTCGCCCGGAACCGCCTCCCGGTGAGCGAGCATGGGTACGTCCTCCAGCAGGCGGATCGTGTACGGGTCCCGCGGCCGCCCTATGGTCTCCTCGACGGGACCGGCCTCGAGCACCCGCCCGGCAAACAGGACGACGGGTTTCTTGACCGGGCGGTGCTCGCCCCACGGCACGTCTTCGGACGCCATAGCTGGACTCGGTGTCACGTCCTCTTCCGCAACCATGACTACCTTCGCTGACCTCTCATCTCTTATTCCGCCATCCGGAACATTCGACTGTCCGGAACGACACCCCAGACGCGCAGGGCGCACGAGCCAGGTCGGGAATGTAGCGTAGAACCGGATTACCACCGAGCGCTCTGAGCGAGCACTCGCGCTCAATCCCCGGGGGATCCGTTTCGTGCTGTCCGGGGCGGGCGCGGCGGGAGATGACGCCTACGCAGCGGGGATTGCTAGATAGCCGCGCATTGCGCCAGAGGGAACGAACTTGGCGGTGACAGCGGTGAACGGCCCGTGTCCGTTGGTGTCGCCGCTGAATCGCTTACGCGATTCAGTCGTGAGAAATCGGAGATTTCTCACCCGCTCCCATCCGAGGTCAGGCAAGTCCCGCAACCGAGTTCCGCAGGAAAGCGAGGTCCCGGGCCACTACGCCATCGTAGTCATAGCCCGCTTTCTGCGCTCCATGTTGCGCTGGATTCAGGCAGATCACTGGGGAAACGCCGTCCGCAACGACTGCATTCGTGATCTCGAGGACGGGCCAGGACGCGTCTTCGAGCGCGACATTCCAGGCCAACGTCGCTGACCCGGGCTCACATTGGCCGCCCTTCACGTGGTAGTACCTGATGTAGGGCTTCAGCTGACGGTAGATATCGAGCGAGGGAAAAACGCCGGTCGACCATTGATTTTGGACATCCCAGGTCAGGCCCGCCCTCTCGGGTCGATCAAGCCAATCAAAAAACTCGACGAACTCCTCGGGCTTCGACAAGCAACAATCAAAAGCTTCGTTCTCAATCGTTGCGACCATGCCTCGTGCCGCAACCATGTCGACGCCAGCCCTATACACATCGACAACCCACGGGTAGTGCTCCTTGATCACGCTGATCGCGCTCGAATCTGTCGCGCGCTCGGCGAAGTTCGCAGCGTTCAGGCGTAGGAGTCGCGGTCGCAGTACGCCGGCGACCTCAATCGCCCTTTCTAGAATGTCTAGGTGCGCACGGAGCGCCGCCTCACCATGGGCGACGTCCTCCACGAAGACGTTGGTCGACACACAGTAGACCTCGAGTCCCAGCGCATCGATCGACCGTTTTGCTTCTAGGGCGGCGTCCAGGTCGAGCTCCTCCACGCGCTTTCCGTAGATGCCGTCGCGGAGGTCCACCCACTTGAGCCCCCAATCGCGATGGAGGAGCATGCTCTCCTCAAAATCGCTTGACGCCATCGAGCTCAAGAGCGTCAGTTGGGACGTGGGCAATGTCGCATCTCCTTTTCTGCCCCAGACCGCCAATCCGGCAGGCGGAATATCAAGGGTCAGCAGTCTACGTCGTCGAGCCCATGGCGAATCGTCGGGGCCTTGTTCCGCGAGCGCCCACGGCGCCGACGCTTGCTGGAATCGCCCGTGTGCACTCGATTGCTGTGGCCGCGCGCCGTGTGCGGCTTGGGCCCGGCCGCATCACATCACCTCGAGCGCCACACGCGCGACAAGCGGCAAAACTCCGGCAGATGAACGGACCCGAGCGTCGAAATATCACCGGGACTGTCTCGCGGCGGGTCGAAATCGACCTCGCCCCATCAGCTGGTTGGTATTTGCGGGGAGCTCGGCGCTAGGTATATGCTGGCGCTTGGCTCGTTCATCACCGGCGAATCAGGTCCGGGTGGCCAGTTCGCAGCAGGCGCTCGCAGCCAGACACACCGTGGAGATCGGGACGGCGCAGGTAGCCGACTCACCTGGGACTCGATTGTAGTGAGGAGAGCGTAACTATGAGCAAAGCATCCGGGCAGGATAGGGGTGAAACTCCGACAGAGAGCGGCCTGGACCGGCGGTCGTTCCTCCGGTCCGGCCTGGCGGGTAGCGCGGCCATCGCGGCAGGAGGTCTAATCACCGCGTGCGGCGGCTCCGGGTCGAAGTCCACGACATCCGCGGCGAGTGGCTCAACGCCACGCAAGGGTGGCAATCTGAGGGTCGGACTCACCGGCGGCAGCAGCTCGGACTCGCTCAGTCCGTTCCTCGGAGGCTTGACGGCGATAGGTACCGCTCGGGTGCAGAATCTATATCAGCCGCTGGTGCAGTTGGATAACAGCGGGCAAGTCCAGTACGTGCTGGCCGAGGAGATGGTCCCCAAAGGCTCCACGTCGACGTGGGTTATTCGGCTGAGGAAGGGCATCACCTTCCACAATGGGAAGCCATTTGGCGCCGATGACGTGATCTACTTCTTCCAGCAGCAACTGAATCCAAAGTCGCCATTGACCGCCGGCCCGATCCTCACACCTGTCGACGTTAATGGCTTGAAGAAGGTCGACAATTACACGGTTGAGATTCCGATGAAAATCCCCTTCGGAAGCTTCCCCGAGCAGATCGCCGCGCTCTATTGGGTCATGTACGTACCGCCGGCTGGCTGGAAACAAGGAGACAAGCCGATCGGCACCGGCCCGTTCAAGTACGAGAGTTTCACGCCGGGGGAGGAGAGCGTCTTCACGGCCAACAAGAACTACTGGAAGTCGGGAAAGCCGCACTTGGACACGCTGACGATCACGGACTACACCGATCCGACATCGCTCGCGAACGCCCTCAGCAGCAACGCCATCGATGGCACGGGCTTCCTTACCGGTACCCAACGGGCTGCACTCCAAAGTCAACCGGGAATCGAGACCGTGGTCTCGAAGACGGGATCGATCCAGCCGTTCACGATGCGAGTGGACAAGGCGCCGCTGACCGACGTGAACGTGCGACAGGCGTTCAGATATGTGATCAACCGACCGGAGATGATCTCGACGGCTTTTGATGGCTACGCCTCGGTCGGCAATGACGTCACCTCGCCCCTGGACGTGGACTACGACAAGTCCCTGCAGCGCAGCCAGGACATCGAGATGGCCAAGCATTTGCTCAAGAAAGCCGGCTACGACAACAATCTGACAATTACGCTTTACACGTCGGTGGCGATCCAGGCGAGCGCACCACTGATGGCAACTGTGTTCAAACAGCAAGCCCAGGCGGCTGGGGTCACCGTGAACATAAACCAGATCAGCGCCTCTGACTTCTTCGGACCGAATGTCTACACCAAAGTCCCGTTCGCGATGATCTATTACAACTACTCGCCTTACCTATCTCAGGTCAACCAGACGTTTCTGCCCACCTCTCCCTACCAGGAGACGCACTTCAACGATCCGACGTACACCAAGCTCTATTATGAGGCAAACAAGACGAACAATCCGTCGATGCGCCGAGAGCTCGTGTATGAGATGCAGAAGATCGACTTCAATCAGGGCGGCTACATTATCCCTGCATATCCCGATGTCATTGACGCCTATAGGACCAACGTACAAGGCCATGTCGGAAGCGCGATCGGCGAGGCGATGGGGAACTTCAACTTCGAGGACTACTGGCTCTCGTCGTGAGCAGTGAGGGTCGGTCCCCGGACGGCTTGAGAAAAGGTACCAACTGACTACAGGAAGGACACGATGACGGAGACGACGCTGCCGAAGCTCACAATCGAGTACTGCGCGCCTTGCAACTATCTGCCGCGGACGGTGTGGCAGGTACAGGAACTGGCTCCCGCGCTCACCGGCGAGATACAGAGCGTGGAGCTGATCCCTGCTGACCACGGGCGGTACCGCGTTACTCTCGGAGACGATGTTCTGTTCTCGAAGGAGGTCGAGGGCCGCTTCCCGGAGCCGGGCGAGCTGATTGAAGCTGCCTACGCTGCTCTTGGGCAGCCGGTACCTGCGAAGTAGAGGGATGTCTGGACGCGGTGGTCGGTCGCTCCTCAGGGGGCCGCCCAGCGCTTGCGGTGCCACCACGACGTGGGCTCGTCGTTGGTGGACCAGTGGCGTCACGGGAGGGTGACCGCCGGAAGTACGTCGAAGCTGACAGACAGGAGAAACCTTTGGAAACGTGGGTGAGGTCGCTTCCGCCGGAGGCTCAGACCGCGGTTGTTGCGTTCGCGGACCCTCATCCGCCGGGTTCGAGGGCGCGAGCACAGTACGCCGCAACCGCACTGTACGAGGTCGCCCGAGCTTGGCCGCGCGATCAGGCCGGTTTGGAAGAGACGCTGCGCCAACTGGCGGAGCGACTTCTGACGGTCGGACAGGGAACCGTGCACCAGCCAGGCGTACGGAACATGATCGCCTTCATGCTGGGCGGCGACATCTCCGGGCCGAGCGGCGATGTGGCGGACTCCCTTCTGGCGCGGCTGGATCAGGCTAAGCGGTCAGTCGAGACGGGATCCGTGGCTATGGCTGCGACTGGAGCGGCCCTGCTCCACGACGGCGATCGCGTGCTAGTGCATGACTTTGCCGAGCGCTCGACGCAGGCTGTCATGGCCGCTGCGGCCGAGCAGGGCAAGCGCCTTGATGTAGTTGCCACAGCCTGCCGCAGCCGTCGTGCGGACGGATTGCGCGTCGCGAAGGAAGCCGTCAAGGTCGGACACAAGGCCACGGTCGTCACCGACGCGGGCATCGGATGGGTTATGGGTCACTACGGTGTGCAGGCGGCGTTCGTCGGGGCGGATGCGGTCATGAGCGACGGAACTCTGCTCACAACCCCCGGCGTCCTCGTGATCGCGATGGTGGGGGACGCAAGCGGCGTTCCGGTGCACGCCGTCACGGACCTATGGAAGTTTCTCGACGCGATCGGACCCGAGATTCAAGAGGTGAACGAGGAGCCGGACCCCGACGGTGTTCCGGAGGCTCGGAGTTGGGCAGAACAGGGCTATGGGTTTCTTAACCCACTCGTCGACATCGTGCCCGGGAAATACCTGACTAGCTATATAACGGAATTCGGCGAGCTCGAGCCGGCGGCTATCGGGGATCTAGCTCGGGCGAAGTACGGGTTCGGTAGCGGGGCTCCGGTCCCAGCCGGTCCGTAGAGAGGACATTTGGCACAAGCCTCCGCTACGACGGACCTGCTGATCACGGCGGGAAACTTCTCTCTCGATGATGCACTGAACCCAGACGGTGAACGGTGCGCCGCCCCGGGAGGGGACGCCCTCTACTCCGCCGTCGGGGCAGCCATCTGGCGATATCCGGTCGCACCGCTTAGTCGGGTTGGTGCCGACTATCCGGTGGGCTTCATGGAACGGATCGCCGGACTGGGGATCGGTATTGAAATGATCCACAGAGTTGCAGGCCCGACCGTGCACTACCGGATTACCAACACGGACACTGGCGAACGACAGTATGAGCACCTGACGCCGGCGCGACGCGTCCACGAGCTCTCGCCGCACGGCCGCGACCTGGATGCTGTCCGCCGCGCGGCGTGGGCGCATGTGGCAGCGATGCCCATAGACCTGCAAGTTGGCGTAATAGCGAGGTGTCGCGCCGAGGGTGTTCCATACTCTCTGGACCCGCATGAGGAGTACATCGTGGGGCACGAAACGCGTTTGTACGAGTTGATCAGAGACGCCGTCTTCATGCCCAGCGAGCTCGAGGTCGGGCTGATGTTCCCGGATCTTGTGGGGGATCGGCCTCCTGAGGCCATGGCCCCGGAGGCTGCGAGCCGACTACTAGAGCTCGGTGCGCGTGCGGTGGCGATCAAGCTCGGGGCGAGCGGTTGTTTTGTGGCTGACTCGAGTCACCAGGCTGCGTTGCGCGCGCTGCCGATCAAGGTCGTTGACTCGATTGGCGCCGGAGATGCGTTCTGTGGAGGCTTCCTCGCCGGGTACCTGAGGACAGACTGCCTGCTGGTCGGTGCAGTGTGCGGGAGTGCGTCAGCGGCGCACGTGATCAAAGGATTTGGCGCGTTTCATTCCGAACTTCCCGCACCGGAGACCCTCAGGGAGCAGTCAGCGTTTCTCTTGGGAGAGGTTGAGGGGCCGTCGGGTCCCGGGGATCTCTTGGAAACTCATTTCCCCTGGCTCGTGCCTCGGCCGAGTTTGCGGTCCCTGACGGGGAAAGACCAAACACCTGGATAGAGGTCACCGGGCAGGAGGTTTCGGGAAAGCTGCGCTAGGCACCGACCGGATGCCACGCGGTCTTCAGCTCGGTAACCGCCGCGATCCGCTCGAGCGCTTCCGCGGTCGCCTCGGAATAACCCGTCGCCGCGGCATTGTGGGAGACACGTTTGATCGTCTCCGAGCCCAGCCGATCGAGCTCGGCGGACAACTCGGGCTCCCCGGCGGCATCGACGATCGCGTTGAGGTCGCGATGACCGCCGAGGACCGGCGCCAGCTCCTGGCGCCGACCCGATAACAGGTTGACGACGCCGGCCGGAATGTCAGCGACGCCCAATACCTCCGAGAGGTCGAGGCCGGCGAGCGGGTCACTCTCGGAGAGAATCGCCACGACAGCGTTGCCAGCGGCGAGCGGGGGCGCCAGCTCGGCCACGAGGCCGAGCAAGGCCGGCCGGTCTGGCGCGATGACGCCGACCACCCCGGTCGGCTCCGGCACCGAGAACGACAGGAAAGGCGCGGCAACCGGGTTGATGCCGCCGAGCACGGCCTGGAATTTGTCGGTCCAGCCGGCGTAGTGCACGAGCACGTCGACGGCCGCGTCGACCTGCTCTCGGTCGGCCACCGCCGCCAGTTGCTCGGCGTGCGACTCGAGCGCCTCGGCGGCCCGGTACAGGATCTGTCCGCGGTTATACGCGGTCCGAGCCGCCCACGGGCCCGCCGCGCTCCGCGCCGCTACGACGGCGTCGCGGACGTCCTTGCGCGACGCGCGCGGGATATTCAACACGTGTGGCGCGGCGCCTGCACGGTCGTAGCGCCCGGACTCCGAGCGGACGAACGCGCCGCCGATCCACAGCTTGTACGTCTTGCGGACCGCGAGTCGGCCGCTCATCGCAGAATTCGCAGGTACGGCCGCAGTCCGGCCGGCCCACCCTCGCGACCGAAGCCCGACTCCTTATAGCCACCAAATGCGGCGGTAGGATCGAAGTGGTTGTAAGTGTTCTGCCACACGACTCCGGCCCGGAGCGCATTCGCGACCTCGAATGCCTTCGCGCCTTTATCGGTCCAGATCCCCGCGGCGAGCCCATAGCGCGAGTTGTTGGCCTTCTCGATCGCTTCGGCCTGGGTGCGGAAGCTGAGTACCGACACGACCGGCCCGAAGATCTCCTCGACCGCGATTCGGTGGGCCGGCGAGACGTGAGTGAACAGGGTCGGGGGGAACCAGTACCCCCGCTCTGGGAGCTCGCACGCCACGGTCTGGCGGCGCGCGCCCTCGTCTTCGCCCGCCGCGACGAGCGTCTCGATCCGCTCGAGCTGAGCGGCCGAGTTGATCGCGCCAACGTCGGTGTTCTTGTCGAGCGGATCACCGATCCGCAGCAGCCCCATCCGTCTCCACAATTTCGAGATCACCTCGTCGAGCACGCTCTCCTGGATCAACAATCGAGAGCCAGCGCAGCACACGTGGCCCTGGTTGAAGAAGATGCCGTTGACAATCCCCTCGACCGCCTGATCGAGCGCGGCGTCCTCGAACACGATGTTCGCCGACTTGCCGCCGAGCTCGAGCGTCAGTTCAACGTCGCGACCGGCAAGCGCCGCCTGAATCTCACGGCCGACGGCGGTCGATCCGGTGAACGCGATCTTGTTGATTCCCGGTGCTCGGACCAGCGTCGAGCCGACGGCGCCGTCGCCCGGCAGGACCGACACGACTCCCGGCGGGAGCTCCGCCTCACGGCAGATCTCGGCCAGCAGTAGCGCCGTCAGCGGCGTGGTCTCGGCGGGCTTGAGGATCGCCGTGTTGCCACATGCCAGCGCCGGCGCGAGCTTCCACGCCGCCATCAGGAGCGGGAAATTCCACGGCACGATCTGGCCGACCACGCCGAGCGGTTGCACCTCACGCGCGTTGACGCCGTAGTGGAGCTTGTCGGCCCAGCCCGCGTAGTGGAAGAAGTGTGCCGCCGCGAGCGGGATGTCGACATCGCGTGACTCTCGGAGCGGCTTGCCACCGTCGAGCGTCTCGACGACCGCCAGCTCCCGCGACCGCTCCTGGATCAGTCGTGCGATCCGGAACAGGTACTTGGCGCGCTCGCGGTCCGGCAGCGCCGCCCACCGCGGATGCGCCGCCCGCGCGCTCTCGATTGCCACCTGCACGTCGGCCTCGCCGGCCCACGCCACCTCGGCGATCGTCTCCTCCGTCGCGGGATTGATGCTCGGCACGTACCTACGTGCCGCGGGCTCACGAAAGTCGCCGTCAATGAACAGCCCGTAACGGTCTTGGAGGCGGATGTGGTCTGACGACTCCGGCGCGGGGGCGTATTCCCAGACGATGCTCGTGCGGCTTTCGACGTTCATTCGCGGGAGAAGTCCTCCGAACGCCCGTACCGGCTGCTGTCGAGCTTGGCGTACTGGATGAGCAGGTCGTTGAGGACCGAGGAGGCGCCGATGCGGAAGCGCTCCGGCGTCAGCCACTCGTCGCCGAGGGTCTCCTTGACAAGCACGAGCCGGTGCAACGCCGCCTTCGTGGTCGACACCCCACCGGCGGCCTTGAACCCGACGGTACGCCCCGTACGCTCGGCGTAATCCCGGATTGCCTCGAGCATAACCAGGCAGACGCCAGGAGTCGCGCCGCTGGTGGACTTACCCGTCGAGGTCTTGACGAAGTCGGCGCCGGCCTCCATCGCGATCGTCGATGCGTGACGGACGTGGGCGTAGGAGCCGAGCTCGGCCGTTTCGAGAATCACTTTCAGGCACGCGTCGCCGCACGCGTCCTTGACCCGGGAGATCTCCTGCATGACGCGGCCGTCGTCGCCTGCGAGGAATGCCTCGCGGGAGATGACCATGTCGATCTCATCGGCTCCGGCCGCGACGGCATCCTCAGTGTCACGGAGCTTCGCCTCGAGCGAGATTTGACCGGCCGGAAAGCCCGTCGCGACCGACGCCGTGCGGACGCCGGTGTCGCGGAGCGCGGCGTGCGCGGTCGCCACAAGCGCTGGGTATACGCACACGGCAGCCGCCGACGGGATCTCCGGGATGGCCGGCGCAGGGCACACCGCCTTCGCGCACAGATGGCGTACCTTGCCGGCGGTATCGGCGCCCTCGAGCGTCGTCAGATCGAGCGTCGACACGGCCAGCTGGATGCCCACCCGCTTGGCAGTGGTCTTAATCGAGCGCCTGCCGAGCTGCGCCGCGCGCTCCTCCACGCCGACCCGGTCAACGTACGCTAGACGGCGAGCCATCTCGGAGCGACCCTATCGCTCGGACTCGTGGGTAGGCACGTAGAGAGGCATTGACATACCTTACCCGAGGTGCACGGCGGCCGGCTGTTGAGCCGGCGCTAGGAAAGACTGGACTCCTTGCTCTGCGCTCGCTGCGGCGTCCCAACTAAATAACCACTCGCTCACCGTTAGAGAGTAGTGCGGCCTCATAGAGCGTCATCAGATGGAGCGCGAATTCCAACGAGCCACGCTTCGGCTCGACGCCTTCGAGCACACAGTCACAGAAATAGCGCATCTCGGCATAAATGCCCTGGGTAAAGAGAGCCATGTTTTCGAGCGTGCTCAGAGCGTTCTGTGGTTGCCAGACAACCGCGCCCTCATCGACTCCGGGTGGTACGAAGCTTGTAGTCCGGCCGTATTCAAAGCTGGGACTGCTACGCAGCAGCTTAACCGTCGTGCAGTTCTCCACGATCAACTGTGCGTTCTCACCGGACACCACGTACAGTTCCAGAGGCCAACCGGCGAGCTCATGAGCGAGGTGCAGCGTGCCGATGGTGCCGTTTGCAAATTCCAGGACGCACACACCTCGCTCGTGTCTGTCCCGGTGCATAGTGAGCGCGGCCACGGGGCCTCCGACGGCAGTGAGAAACGCCAGCGGGTGACATCCGTTCGCAAGCCAGTCGGTAACGGTTTCTTCGTCTCGGAGCGCTCGCTCGCCATCCTCCGGGATCGCGACGGGGTAGATGCCGACCATCCCGAGCACCGGCCGATGCTCGCCCTCGGAGATCAACTCGATTGCCTTCTCGGTCGCCGGCATAAATGCCTTCTTGAAACCAACCACTACGACGCGGTCCTTGCGCCGATGCAGCATCGCCTCGACCCCCGCCACGCGGGTCGCCGGTGGCTTCTCCATGAATACATGCAAGCCGGCGTCGAACGCCTCGCACGCCAACTCCGGATGAAGCTGGGGCGACACGCTGAGGAACACGGCATCCAGCTGCTCGTTGCGATACATATCCGTCGTTTCTGTGTACGCGCGCGCGCCATACTGGTCCGCGGTGTAGCGTGCCAATGACTCATCACGATCACAGATCGCCACCACACGCACAGGCAGGAAGTTCATCGCTGGCAGCAGGTTCCGATAGGCATGAGAGCCAGCTCCCACCAGAGCGATATTGAGGCGAACCGAAAATTCCCGCTGATATGTCATGTCAGCGGCGAGATACGGAGAAGGCGCCTGGCGGGCGACCGAGACCGAGCGACTCAAGTTACTTGCTCTAATACGGTTTGCCGATCGGCCGACGAGAACGCAATCAGCAGCACGGCCTCGGTTTTGCCGATGTTCCGAGCGTTGTGTGGGCTTCCCTTGGGTATGTTGAGCGTCTCCCCGGCAGACATACGAAACGTGTGACCGTTCAGGCTATGCTCGATATCCCCGTCAAGTACGTGCAGCACTTCGTCGCAGTTGGGATGATAGTGACGTGGATTAGCCGACCCTGGATCGATGAAACATTTGCCCATCGTCATTGTCGCCGAGTTGCCAAGACGGCCGGCGATCATCCAAACCAGCCGACCCCACAGCGTCGGCTCGACTTCATAGGACTCAGCGGACGTTACTGTGGACGAGGGTTCCTGCATATTCCTCCAATCGCGGTCGCGCGGCGCCGAAGCCCGTGAGGTGTCCCTCGCCCGAGCTCAAGAGGGTCAACTCTTGGCGATCAGGCGGATCGCATTCAGGATCGCCTCCGCGCCCAGCGCCGCATCAACGGGCTCTGCATGCTCCATCGGAGTATGACTCAGTCCGTCGCGGCAGGGGATGAAAAGCATCGCCGACGGGACCCGGCTCGCGATGCACATCGTGTCGTGCGCGGCGCCCGAGATCATTGAGATGTGCGGCTCGCCCGTCGCCGCGGCAGCGTCGGTGAGCGCCCCTACGATTCGCCCGTCCATCGGGGTCGCGGGCACAGTCTGGCGCTCGGCATAGGTAGCGGTCACGCCACGCTTCGCAGACGCCTTGTCGGCAAACTCCCGAAGTCCGGCGACGACGCCGCGCACCGCGTCGTCGTCGGGACCCCGAACATCGACAGAGATCCGGGTGTGGCCCGGAATCGCATTGATCAGTCCAGGACGGACCTCGATCTCGCCCGCAGTTCCAACCGTTCCTTTTCCGGCCACGCGCGCCAGCCGCTCGAGCTCCACGATCGTTTCCGCGGCGGGAACTGCGCTGTCGCAGCGGACGTCCATCGGCGTTGCGCCGGCATGGTCGGCTCTTCCTTCGAACGTGATGTCCCCATGCACGTACCCTGCGATGGCGCTCACCACGCCGAGCCTGTTAGCGCTGTCCTGAAGGACTCGCCCCTGCTCGATATGCAGTTCGATCCAGCCAATCAGATGATCGAGGATGTGTGCACACTCTCGCCAACGCTCCGGGTCGTACCCGGCGTCCTTGGCGTGCTGCCAGAACGGGCGGCCGTCGTCGATTGCTCGGATGCGCTCGCGCAGGTCGAGTTCGTCCACCCGATGGGCCACGATCCGACTACCCAACACCATCTGCCCAAATCCCGACGCCTCCTCCTCGAGAAACGAGATCGCCTGTAGGGGAAGATCGAGCCCCAGCTCGAGATTGAGGCGACAGATCTCGAGTGCGGTGACCACGCCGAGCGTTCCGTCCCATTTCCCGCCGTTGCGGTTTGAGTCGCAATGCGAGCCGATGCCAAACGCACGCTCGCCGATCGCTCTGTTGCGGGCGACGAAGTTCCCTACCGGATCCTCGTACACGGTGAAGCCGAGGTCGCGCCACGCAGAGGTAAAGTAATCCAGCGTCGCGCGGTATACGGCGGTGTACGCGTAACGGCAGATCGCATCGGGGGCGAGCGTGTACTTGGGGCCGGCCAGTGCATCGACGTCGGCAGCGATCCGACTGGCGGTGAGTTCGTGGTCGATCGCGACGGGCTCGTAGGTACTCATATCGCGGGCGGGTTACAGTACCGAATCGGCTCGACCTCCGACGGGCGCGCCGATCGGGTCATATCGCGCCGCGCCCAATGCCTACGAGCCGGACTCGCGATCGCGCGGGATGACCGCGGTGGCGTCGATCTCGACCACCCATTCACGGCGAGCAAGGCCGGTGACGACGACCCCGGTCGAGCAGGGGTAGATGCCGCGCAGCCAGCGGCCGATCACTTGGTAGACGGGATCGCGGTAACGGACGTCGGTCAGGTAGACGACGATCTTGCAGATGTCCTCGAGCTGCGCCCCGGCCTCGCGCAGCAGCATCTCGATGTTCGACATCGCCTGCTCGGTCTGCGCGACGGGATCGCCGATTCCCACGGACTCGTTCGTATCCAGGTTCATGCCGACCTGGCCGCGGAGGAAGACGAGATTGTCGGCTCGCACGGCGTTGCAGAAGTCGTTATCGAGTTGCTGGTCGGGATAGATGTCCTTGGTGTTGAACGTCCTGATGCGGGTGTGACTCATCTCATCTCCGGAGGTCGGGGTTGCCGTCGGGCCAGGAACCGTGAACGGGGACACCGCCGATCATCACGCCGGCGATCACGTGCTGTCCGACCGCGAGGAACAGCTCTTCGGGGTGATCGACAGACAGAATCGTCAGATCGCCACGCTTGCCCACGTCAATTGACCCCCGGTCGGTGGCCAGGCCGAGCGAGTAGGCGGCGTTCAAGGTCGCGCCGACGAGGACCTCGGCGGGCGTCAGCTTGAACCACGGTGCCGCGATTCCCAACGTGGTCGCGAGCGAGGTCGAATGGATCGAGGAGCAGTAATCGGTCGCGATCGCGAGCGGGACGCGCTGCTCGATCAGCAGCCGGGCGTTGGCGCGGCGCTCGGTCATGTACACGAGCTCGGCCTGCGGGAGCAGCACCGCGACCGTATCGGTGGCGCCGCGCTCGAGGATCTCCGCGTCCGGCGTGTAGGTGAGGTGCTCGGCCGACACGGCTCCGCCGGCCACCGCGGTTCCCCACCCCTGTGAGGGTGACCAGGCGTCGGCATGGACCTTCGTCGGGATGCCGAGCTCGCGGGAGCGGGTGAGCAGCAGCTCCGCTTGTGCCGGGGTGAACAGCCCTGCCTCGCAGGTGAGGTCATGGAAGGCGGCGATGCCCTGCTCGACGACCGTCGGCAGGAGCGCCGCCACCTCGTCGGTATAGGCGTCCGCGCTGACCCCCGCGGGTACGACGTGCGCTCCCAGGAACGAGACGACCAGGCTCATCGGGGTTCGCTCGCGGCTGCGCCCGAGCAGCTCGAGCTGATGCAGCTCGTGCTCGGCGGTCAGGCCGTAGCCCGACTTGACCTCGAGCGTCGTGACGCCCCCGGCGAGGATTCCGTGGTAGCCGAGCTCAAGCTGCTTGACAAGCTCGTCGTCATCGGCTTCGCGGGTGGCGCGGACCGTCGCCCAGATCCCGCCGCCTTCGCGGGCCACCTCTTCGAGTGACGCGCCGCCCAGTCGCCGGGCGTACTCGGCGTGGCGGCTACCCGCAAACAGAGGATGGGAGTGGCACTCGATCAGGCCGGGAAGCACGGACTTGCCCGAGGCGTCGAGCTTCGGGACGTCGTCGTCCCACTCCTCAATGATCTCGTCACTGGTGCCGACGGCGGCGATGCGGCCGTCGCGGATCGCCACCCCGCCATCAGCCACGAGGTCGAGCGCCCGCTGCTCCTCGCCCCGACGCGCGCCCCCGTGGTCGATCACGCGGGCCAGCTGGGCGGCGTGGAGGATGTTGAGGTCGGTCACGGGCGGGCGGCGGGTGTCGCGACCGGCGCCGTGCCGTCATCCGCGGCCGCGGTCAGCCCTGCGTACTGTTTCACCAGCTCGGCGGGCCCGGCGAAGTCGTAGTTGTTGTAGACGGCGAGCAGATGCGCGAACGCCGGCGACTGGGCAAACAGCTGGAAGGTGAGCCGGTGCCCGGCATAGTCGGAGTTGAGCAGGTCGCGCGCGAACGCGAGCAGGCGGCGCCTGTCCTCCGCGTCGATCTCACCGATCGCCAGGTACTTGTTCAGCCATCTGCCCGTCTCGGGCTCCGCGAACGAGGCCGCGCTCGGTGTCACGCAGAGCTGTCCGCCGCACAGGTCCCGCGCCAGGTGCATCATCGCCGGCAGCTGTGAGCACGCGAGGACGCGGCCGGTGTAGAGCAACGCCGGGTTGGGCATCAGCAGGCCGCCCGGGCTGACTTCGGCCAGCTCGATCGAGGCCGTCAGGTGCGCGTTGATGCCCTCTCGGTAACACGCGAGCTCGGCGAGCTTCTCGCGGACGCCCTGGTGCATCTTCACCCCGGTCTGCGTGACGTTCGTGTAGGCGATGCCGACGAGCAGGTCAGCGAACCGGAGGTGGCGCTGGACGAACGGGAACATGCTGTAGCGGTGCAGGGTCGTCCGGATAAAGGCCGCCGCGCGGGTGTGCCGGTAGAAGAACACGTTCTCCCACGGGATCGCCACATCGTCGAACACGATCATCGTGTCGATCTCGTCAAACCGGTTTGAGAGCGGATAGTCAGCGTCGGATCCACGTCCGACGAACGACGAGCGGCAGATGTGCCGAATCCCCGGCGCGGCCATGTCGGCGACGAAGCCGACCGCGTAGTCAGACAGCTCCGCATCGCCCCAGTCACCGATCGTCGGCTTGATGAACGCCTGGTTCGCGTACGCGGCCGCGGTCTCGAACTTCGCGCCGCGGACGACGATGCCGTCGCTGGTCTCGCGCACAACGTGCAGCAGCACGTCGGGATCCTGGGCCTGCGGGCGCAGGCTGCGATCGCCCTTCGGGTCGGTGTTGCCCGATACGTGGAACGTGTCGGAGCGCGCGAGCGCGTGCACATGGTCACGGATGTGCTCCGAGAACGCCGGCGTTATCTCGTTCAGGACGTCCTGCCCGTCGTAGAGCGACCACATCTCGCCGGCGGTCTCGTCGCCGACGCGCGTGATGATCCCGCCGACGTCATCGAGCACGCAATCGACCGCGGCGCGCTTGGCCTCCCAGTCGGCCTTCGAGAACGGCATCTTCGGGCCGACCGGGCAGCGCTCGTTCGTCTCCGGATCGACATAGGACATCACGTCGCGGGTCGCCTCTTCGTGGGCGAGGTCATAGATTCGCGCGCGCGCGTCGACGATCGGCTTGAACGCGGGGTGATTGGGGACGTCATCGACCTTCTGGCCGTCGATCCAAACGTCTCGGTCGTCGCGGATCGAATCGCGGTACTGGTCGCCGGTTCTGATCATTAGTTTCCCGTAATGTGGCTTTAGTTTCCCAATATTCTCGCAGAGACGCTCTTGGCGTTCAACCGGTCGCCAGTCCTACGAGCTGCATTGCGGCGTCGATCGCCGCTCGCTGATGACCGCTGCACTCCTGGCCCGCCATCAGCCTGACGTCCTCCAAATAAGGGTCCTCGACGGCCGTCCGCCGGCCGGCCAGCGTCTCGACGATCGCCAGTCCGCAGAAGGGGACGTAGAAGGCGCTGTAGCCGCCCTCGTGGATGACGACCAGCCGGCCGCCCGGTGAACGCGAGCAGCATCTCCGTGAGGGCTCGGTACGTGTCCGAATGCAGCAACATCCGACCCATCGGATCGAAGCCGTTTGCGTCCAGGCCGCTCGCGACGAAGACCAGCTCAGGCTCGAACCCCTGCAGCGCGGGGACCACGACGCGGCGGAACGCATCGATGTAGGCGCCGTCGCCGGACCCTGCCGGCAGCGGGATGTTGATCGTCGCGCCAACGCCGCCGCCCGCGCCGCGCTCGCCGATCATGCCCGAGTCCGGCGGAAAGCAGTTGTCCTGATGGACCGAGATCACGAGCACGGTCGGATCCTCGTAGAAGATCGTCTGGGTTCCGTTTCCGTGGTGGACGTCCCAGTCGACTACGGCCACGCGTCCCACCCCGAGGGCCGACTGGGCGTGGCGGACGGCGACGGCGATGTTGTTGAAGATGCAGAACCCCATGCCGCGGTCTGGCAGCGCGTGATGTCCGGGAGGGCGGACCAGCGCATACACGTTGTCCACCGCGCCGGTGACGACCGCCTCGACCGCGCAGACAGCCCCGCCTGCCGCGAGCTGGGCGATCTCAAACCCGCCGCGTCCGAACCCGGTCGTCCGGTCTCCCGCGTCACCGCCGCGGTCGGCGCTCAACTCCTCGATCCGGGCCACGTACTCGGGTGTGTGCACGGCCAGCAGCTGCTCCCGGGTGGCCGGACGAGGGGGGACGTCGGTCAGCTCGCGCCGTAGCTCGCTGACCTCTACGAGGTTCTGGAAGCGACGCTTGGTGGCGACGCTCTCGACGTGTGCCAGCGGCTCGAGCCAGCCACCCGCCTCGAGATATCCCGCAGCGCTACCTGTGTCATGCCACAGGTAGCGCTCGTGAAACACCCAGCCGGTCGACCGGGAGTGCGTCTTGGGGCTCGTGCGATCCCTGCCTATCGTCACTGGCTGTGGGGCGCGGTTTTAGCCGTCTCGCCCGATCACGCCGATGTGAGCCCGGTGAACGCTGTCTCGATCGCCGACAGCTGCTGGGTGTTCCACGTCGGGATCGGGATGCCGTTGTTCTGGAACGCGGGCGGCGAGAACGCCATCTTGATCTCGTGGGGTGCGGCAACCTTCGCAGCGACGAGCTTGTCGACCGTCAGATCGCTGAGCATCGTCTGGTAGCCCACGTCCCGGAAGTTGCTGATCGCGCTCTCCATCTCGAGGAAATGGTTCATGAACAGATGCCCGAGGACGGGATTCTTCGCCGACTTCGGGATCATCCAGCAGTCGTTCAGAATCACGCCGTTGCCGGCCGCCGGGAAGTAGTAGTCGACGGCGGACAGCGGTACGGACTTCTGGAGATAGTTGCCGATCACCGCGAAGTCACCGTTGAACGCAAACGCGAGCTTCTGGACGCCGGTTCCGAGCGGCTGGAAGCTCGTGTACTGCCATTTCACCGGCTTCAGTAGTGACAGTTGGTGAGCAGCATCCGTGATGTCGGACTGACTCACCGACTCGAGGTCACTGCCGTTGCGGATCAGCGACATCCCGATCGAGTCATACGCCGCGGCGTTCAGCATGCCCATCGGGGTGCCCTTGGGAACGTTCCAGAACACGTCCCACGGGTTCTTCATCGATGCGGGATCGATCTTGATCAGGTCATTGCGCCAGCCGATGCCGAACGTGTTGATGTAGTTCGGTGACGTGTAGCGCGCACCGCTGTCGTACCAGGGATCGGCGGCGGCACTGATGACAGTGTCGAGGTTCGGGATGTAACTGTGGTTGATGGGCTGTACCAGCTTGCTCTGGGCGAGCTGGTAGACGTGCTCGGCGTCCGGCACCCACACGTCGGGAGTGATCGCGCCCGAGGAGACCTTGTTGAGCGCCTCGTCAATCGAGGCGAACGTCGTCACCTGGGCCTTGACGCCGTATTTCTGCTCGAAGCTCTTGACCACGGCCGGGCTGAGATAGAACGCCCAGTCGTAGATGATCAGCGGGCCCTTCTCGGGCGACCGACCCGAGGGGATCGGCTTGTTGTCAGAGAAGATCGGCAGTGTGATCGGCCGCTTCTTGCTCGCGATCGGCAGATCAGGACTGCTCTTGGCGCTGCTCGATGAGCCGCCCGAGCTGTTGCTCGAGCTCGAGCCGCAGGCCGCCAGCAGCCAGCTCGATCCGGCAACGGTCGCCAGACCTCCGGCCGAGCGGCGGAGCATCGTTCGCCGTGTCATTTCCATCCCGTCTCCGGGCGGCTGTCCTTCCATCGGCTTCGAGCCTTGCGCCACTTCTCTCTTCTCGCGACTGTTCACTCCACGCTCCCTTCAATTGTTTGTCCCGACGTGGCACTGACCTCGCTCTGTCCGCCGGCTTGTGATTCATCGCCCGTGTTCGGCCCGGGTGGAGTAACTGGATGCCCGACCGGGCGCAGGACCCTGACGGCGTCCGGAGGCAGGAACACCTGCACGGCCGTCCCCTGGTCGTATGCGAGCTCCGCGCCGTCGCTCTGGATCAGCGATTGGAGCGTCTGTCCCGTCGCCAGATGGACAACAACGCGCGTCGCGCTGCCGAGGTAGACGAGGTGCTCGACGATCCCCGGCACACGGCCCTCGCCGCTGTTCTCGTAGGGCTCGAGCTTCACTCGCTCGGGCCGCACCACGCATCGCACGGTGCCGCGCAAGTCCGTCGCTCCGACCTTCGCCAGCAGGGTGAACTCACCCGTCCGCAGCCGGCAGGCACCGCTCCCATCGGGCTGCGCCTCGGCGGTGATCATGTTCGAAATGCCGAGGAAGTCAGCCACGAACTCGGTCGTCGGCTCGTCGTAGACCTCCCGCGGGGTTCCGACCTGCTCCACGATCCCCTGGCTCATCACCGCGATCCGATCGCTCATCGTCAGCGCCTCCTCTTGATCGTGGGTCACGTAGACGAACGTGATCCCGACCCGCTGCTGCAGCGACTTGAGCTCGACCTGCAACTGCCGGCGCAGCTTCGCGTCCAGAGCGCCGAGCGGTTCGTCGAGCAGCAGCACCGACGGCTGCAGCACCAGCGCGCGAGCCAACGCGACTCGCTGCTGCTGCCCGCCTGACAGCTGCGACGGCTTGCGATGCGCAAGCTGACCAAGCTGAACGAGCTCGAGCGCATTGCCCACGCGCTCACGGACATCCGAGCGACTCACGCGCTGGCGTCGGAGTCCGAACGCGACGTTGTCGTAGACGTTGAGGTGCGGAAAGATCATGTACGCCTGGAAGACCGTGTTGACCGGGCGCTTGTGGGGAGGCGTGTGGGCCAGGTCGACGCCGTCAAGCAGGATCTGGCCGGAGGTCGGCTCCTCGAACCCGGCGATCATCCGCAGCGTGGTCGTCTTCCCGCACCCCGAGGGACCGAGCAGCGAGAAGAACTCTCCGGGGGCAATGCCGAGGTTGGTCTCGTTGACGGCGACGACGTCGTCGAATGACTTCGAGAGATCCCTGAGCTCGATCTGGCCGCCTGCCATCAGACCGCTCCCTCGCTGAGGAGCCCGACCGCGGGCACGTCCTCACGGGCGATCGTCGGGATTTCCTCGCTGCGGGCAAGGACCCGGTACAGGAGGTAGCCGAGCGCGGTGACGACGACCGTCGTGACCGCCATCACGGTCGCCATCGCGTTGAGCGCCGGCGTGGCGGTGCCGCGGGTCGCGGTGTAGATCAGCATCGGCACCGATTGTGTCGCTGACGTCGAGGACATGTACTGCGTGATCACGAAGTCGTCGATCGAGACCGCGAAGGTGACGATCGCGCTGGCGAGGATCGCCGGCTGCAGCAGGGGGATCAGCGCCAGCCTGAACGCCTGGATCGGGCTCGCCCCCAGGTCCATCGCCGCCTCTTCGAATCCGATCGGGATCGAGGCGAGGCGGCCGCGCGTGATGACGATCACCAGCGGCAGGATGAAGGTCACCTGGCCGGCGACCTGAGCCGTCGTCCCCAGCGACACGAAGTGCAGGAGCTTGGTGACGAGGAAGAACATCGCGAGCGCGAGGACGAGCTCCGGGACGACGAGCGGAACCGTCGACAGGAACGTGGCCGGCTTGGCGGTTGCACCGCGCCAACGACTGAGGAAGATCGAGAGCGAGACGCCGAGCGGCACGGTGATCACGACGGCGAGCACCGCGAGCAGGAAGCTATGGCGAATTGCGTCGGTGTAGATCGACTGGTGAAACACCGATTGCGGGCCCGTCCACCACCGTGTCGAGAAGCCCTGCCAGACGCTACGGGAGTAGCCGCGGTTGAACGAGAACAAGAACGCCGTCAGCACGGGCACGAGCGACCAGGTGAGGTACGCGACCACGACCGCAGCCAGGCCGTAGCGCGACCACCGCACCCGTCGCAAACGGGTCAGCGGTCCGCTGGATGAAGGCGGAGCCGTGGTCCTCGGTGCCGCATACGTCGCGCTCATCCGGTCACCTCGCGCGTGGCCCGGGCCGAGCTTCGCAGGTACGGAATGAGCAGGATCGCGAGAAAGACGGTCAACCAGACCGCGGCTGCCGCCGCGAGCGCCTGCTCGGTCTGGCTCTGCGCGTAGGTGTTGATCAGCGTTCCCACCATCGCCGTCGAGCTGACGCCCGAGAGCAGGCCGTTGGTGAAGAAGTCACCGAACATCGGCAGCGCCACGATGACGGTTCCGGCGAGGATCCCCTGCTTGGAGATCGGCAGCGTGACGTGGAGGAACGTCTGCAGACCACTCGCGCCGAGGTCGCGCGAGGCCTCGAGATACCGCGTGTCAAAACGCGCGAGCGCCGCGTAGAGGGGAATGATGAAGTACGGGATCCAGCCGTAGATCAGCCCGAACACGACCGTCACCGATCGACCCGATAGCCAATCGAACTGAGACGGGACGATCCCCAGCGGGACGAGTACCGCGTTGACCCACCCCGTGGGTGCGAGCAATCCGACCCACGCGAGCATCCGCAACATGTAGCTGACGAGCAGCGGGGCGACCAGCAGGGCCAGGATCAGCCCCTTTGACCGCTTCGCGCAGACCGCCGTGTAGTAGGCGACCGGGTAGCCGACCACGATGCAGCCGACGAGTGCGATCGCGATGTAGATGCAGCTCCGCTGGAACACCACCCAGTCCTCTCCGGAGAAAGGCTTGAGATCGGTGCCGATCTGGGTCAGCCATTGACTGCTCCAGTGCAGCGGATTCCACGCCGGAACGGGCGTCAGCACCAGCGGGTCCAGGCTGCCGACCGCAATCGCCAGCAGCGCATACAACGCGACCGACACGAACAGCGCGACCCAGATCAGTCCGGGCAGACCCAGCGCGAGCAGGTAGCGGCGGGAGTTCATCCGGCCTGGCCGCCGACGCGACGGCGAGCGAGGACCACCAGCGACGGCCGGTCAGCGTCCGCACACTCGTCGTATCGGGATAGAGCTTCCGCCGTCGTAAGCAAGCCTGAAGTCAAATCGTCCGCGGTGGCGGAGGTTATCCACATAGCGGGAAATAATCCCGAGACGGAGTCTACCTGCGGCATCGGCAGGGTGCAAGGCAAAGCCGTCCAGGCTCCGCGCATTCGCCAACCTGACACTCGGCGTGCGATCGCCGCCAGTATGTTTGCACGCAGGAGAAAGTGACATCGGACGAGAGGATCGGGGAGGCAATCTGTGACTGACAACGGTCGGGCCGCCGCTGAGAGCGGCATCTGTCGGGTCGCGGTGGCGCAAGCATCGCCGGTGTTCCTCGACCGGGACGCTACGATCGCGAAGGGGATCGAGCTGGTAAGAGCAGCCGCCGCGCAGGGCGCCCGAATCATCGCCTTTCCCGAGGTCTGGGTACCTGGGTATCCGCTCTGGGTCTACGGCGCGGCCGGTTGGGGTGACGAGCAGGCGAAGCGCGCGTACGCGCAGCTGTTGGCGCAGTCCGTGCAGGTTCCGAGCGCCGCCACCGAGGCGCTCGCGCAGGTGGCGGTCGAGTGCGCGGTCGAGATCGTGATGGGGATCAACGAGGTCTCGGGCGGGACGCTCTACAACTCGCTGCTGTATCTGAGGCCGACGGGGGAGCTCGCGGTTCACCGCAAGCTCGTCCCGACCCATGCCGAGCGAATCATCTGGGCGCGGAGCGAGGATGGGAGCGGCCTGATCGTCCTCGACACGGAGTACGGCGGCCTCGGGGGGCTGATCTGCTGGGAGCACTGGATGCCGCTCGCGCGGTTCGCCATGCACGCGCAGAACGAGCGAATCCACGTCGCGGTCTGGCCCTGGGGATATGAGCTCGCGCACCTGGCCAGCCGCCACTACGCGTTTGAGGGCCGCTCCTTCGTCTTGGTCGCGGGCGCCTATATGCCCGCCGATGCCGTGCCGGCCGGCTTCGAATTGACCGAAGCGATGCGCGCCGGCGCAGATCCCGAGGGCGGCGAGACGGTGATGCTGACCGGGGGCAGTGGAGTCATCGGACCCGACGGTCAGTGGGTCGTGGGTCCGATCCACAACGAGGAGACGATCATCTACGCGGACCTCGACCTTGATCAAGCGGCTCGCGAGCAATACGCGATGGACATCGTGGGTCACTACAACCGCCCTGACATCTTTAGCCTCACGGTCGATGCGCGCCCGCGAGCACAGATGTCGTGGCTGCGCGGAGCGCGTGACCCGGCGACTGACGCGGCCACCGAGGCGCCGGTCGGCGGTGACGCGCCGCCGCCGGTTCGGTAGCGCCGACGCTAACCGGACGTCGGCGTGCAGTCCGGGTAGCCGAGCGTGCGCCGAGCTCTGGTCGCCGCCTCGAGCACCGTGGTTCTGATCCGCTCCTCGAGCTCGTCGGTATGGCGCGACACCGGCGCGGCGACGCCGATCGACGCGAAGGCCGTCTGCCCATCGTCTCCGACGAGCGGCGCAGCGACCGCCCAGGCCCCGTCGTAGGTCTCCTCCCAGCTCATCGCCCACCCCTCGCGGCGGGCGCGCTCCAGGGACTGCCGAACGACGCTCGGGTCGGTCAGCGTGCCCGCGGCGATCCGTTTGATCCGGCGGGCGAGGACCGCGTCGATCACCGATTGCGGCTGGAAGGCCAGGATCACCCGTGCGGTCGCGCCGGACGTCAGCGCGATCTCGGTGCCGACCTCCGCGGTTACGCGCAGGCGGCTGGTCGACTCTGCCGCGGCGATGTAGCGGACGATGCCGGCCGAGAGATCGGGGACGGCAAGCAGCGTCAACTCGTTTGTCTGCTTCGCCACCGAGCGGATCTGCGAGTCGAGTACAGCCGCCAGATCGAGTGAGTCGCTGGCTCGATTGCCCAGCCGGATCGCGGCGAGCCCCAGCCGGTAGCGCCCGTCTTCGCGCCGCAGTATGTATCCGCTTCGCTCCAGGCTCCGGAGGATCCGGTTCAGCGTGGTGGACGGCAGCCCGAGTTCGTGACGGAGCGCCGTCTCCGACCACTCGGGCGTGTGTTCGTCGAACGCGTCGAGCACCCGCAGCGCCTTGTCGAGCACCTTGGGCGTGTCCGGTTCGGTCTCGGTCCTTGGTCGGGGCACGAGCCAAGCCTACTTTCCGCCAATCCCGCGGCGCCAGCGCCCCACGCCAGCACCGCCGCGTCGGCGCCGCGTAGAGTGCGCCGGACCGGAGCGCACGAGGTTTCCGCGCGCAAGACCGCAGGAGCAGATATGACAACCATGAGGCGTGAGATTGAGCGGGCCGGCTGACGCGGAGTGGCTGCTCGAGCGGCTGGTCGCGTTCCCCACGGTCGCGGGCCAACCCAACCAGGCTCTGATCGAGTTCGTCCACGACTGGCTCGTGGACCACGGCGCGCGCGTGACGGTGACGCCGTCGGACTGGCGGGCCGACGGCTACAACCTCCACGCCGCGCTCGGACCCGAGTCCGCCGGCGGGATCCTGCTGGCCGCACATACCGACGTCGTAGCGGTCGACGGTCAAAGCTGGACGAGCGACCCGTTCTCCGTGCGCCGCTCCGACGGACGTCTTTACGGGCGGGGCACCACGGACATGAAGGGGTTCATCGCCGCGACCTTGGCTGCGATCGCGAATGCTTCGCCGCGAAGGTTGCGCGAGCCGGTCGCGGTCGCGCTCTCCTGCGACGAGGAGCTTGGCTGCAAGGGCGTCGTGTCGCTGCTCGACGAGCTGGCGGACGCCTCGAGCCGGCCGTCGCTGTGCCTGATCGGCGAGCCGACCCGGATGCGCATCGCCGATCGGCACAAGGGCAAGGTGAGCCTCCGCGTCGAGGTATCCGGGCGCGCCGCTCACTCGAGCGTCCCCGGCCGCGGCGTGAACGCGGTCACGTTTGCTGCGTATCTGGTGGCGAAGCTCGATCAGCTATCCGGCGAGCTCGACCGCGGTCCCGGCGACGATGCCTTCGCTGTCCCGCACGCGACGCTCTCCGTCGGCCCAATCCACGGCGGGGTATCGCTCAACATCGTCCCTGACCGCTGCGCGTTCGAGTTCGAGCTCCGCTACCCGCCCGGCGGCGATCCACAACGCCTGCTGCAGCCGATTCGCGATTACGCCCAGACGGTCGCCGCGAGGATGCAAGAGCTGGCACCCGAAGCCGGCGTCGAACTCGCCGAGATCGCGGCATACCCGCCCTTGAATCCATCTCCCGAAGGGGTGGCGATGCTGACTTCGCTGGGTGTCGAGGGCGCGCCGATCGCCGTGGACTTCGGCACCGAAGCGGGCTTCTACCACCAACGCCTGGGAACCCCGAGCGTCATCTGCGGACCTGGTGACATGGCTGTTGCCCACCGGGGTGACGAATACATCGAGCGCGACCAGCTGCGCGCGGCCGAGAGCCTGGTCACGGCAGCGATCGCCCACCTGGAGAACAGCTCTGACGGACCGTGAACAGGCCCGACCGCCGCACGAACGTAGGGCCACGTCTGGCGCCGTGCAGCCGCTGCTGTTCGCGTCGGTCGATGAGCTTGCACCGCTGCTCGACGCGCGCGAGCTGAGCGCGGAGGAGCTCGTCCGGGCGAGCCTCGACCGGATCTCCGCTGTCGATGGCAGCGTCAACGCGGTGGTCGCGCTGCGCGCGGACGCGGCGATCAACGAGGCGCGCGCGCGCGATGCGCTCCCCCTGCGGGAGCGCGGACCGCTCCACGGAGTGCCGTTCACCGTCAAGGACGTGACCGAGACGCTCGAGCTTCCGACCACGTACGGGTCGGTTGCGTTCGCCGGGCACCAGACCGGCTTCGAGGCGCTGGTGGTCACGCGGCTGCGCGAGGCGGGCGCGATCTTGGTCGGCAAGACCAACACACCTCCGTTGGCGTGCGAGCCGGTGACGCGCGGCGAGCTGTTCGGCGAGACGATCAATCCGTGGGCGCCGGACCGGACGCCCGGGGGTTCGAGCGGTGGCGCGGCCGCCGGCCTGGCCACCGGAATGTTCACGCTCGCTCAGGGCACGGACGCGGGAGGCTCCAACCGGATCCCGGCGTCCTGTTGCGGCGTCGTGGGGGTCAAGCCGACGCGCGGTCGCGTCAGCTTCGCCCCGGCGACGTATGAGCCGTGGGGCGGACTGCTGCACAGCGGCCCACTCGCGCGCACCGTGCGCGACGCCGCGGTGATGCTGGATGTCATGTCCGGACCGGCGATCGGCGAGCCGGCGATCGGACCGCACCCGCTGGCGTGCCGGCGTGCCTGCGAGCTCCCGCTCGGCTCGATCCGCGCTGCCTATTCGACCGCGGTCCCGACCGGCTCCATGGACGACGAGGTCATGGCCGCGTTCACCGACGCGCTTGACGTCTTTGCGTCGTTGGGAGTCGAGCTCGAGCGCGGCGCCCCCGACTTCACGGGCCTGAGCGAGCCATTCACAATCGTCGCCGAGGGAGCGTTCGCGGGTCTCGCGTTCGAGATGACCACGGAGCAGATCGAGAAGATCGGCGCCGGAGCGCGGCAGCTGATCGACCGCGGCCGGCGGCTGGGCGCCGACGCCTACTACGCCGCGGTGCAGGCCATGCGCCGCGAGTCAGCCTCGATCTTGGCGTTCTGGAAGGAGCGCGACGTGCTCATCACGCCGACGGTTCCGTGGGTACCGCCGCGGCGAGATAGCTTCCCAGCGACCGAGGACTACGACGCCAAGTGGGCTCAGTACGGGGTCTGGGAGACGTTCACCTCGCCGGCCGACGTGACCGGCCAGCCCGCGATCTCGCTTCCGAGCCGCATGCTCAGCTCCACCGGCCTGCCGATCGGGATCCAGCTGATGGGACGCTACGGCTGCGAGGAGCAGCTGTTCACGCTCGCGGCCGCCTATGAGCGCGCCGCGCCTTGGGGCGATCGCCGGCCGGCGCTGGGCCGTTAGGCGGGTGCCCCGTACGCTGCCAGGAAGACAGCCACACCGGTATCGGCCCACCGGTCCAGTTCCGCCTCCGCTGGTTGCGAGTCGTCCCCGAGGAGCATCGCCCGGTTGAGCGGGCTCGACATGACGAGCCAGTTGAAGTGTGCCGCCGCGAGCATCGGGTCATCGAGGACCAGCGCGCCGCGCTCGGCGAGGCGTTCGAACACGTCCGCCAGCGCCGCGATCGTGCGTCCCGGACCGCGCTCGTAGAACAGCTCGCCGAGCTCAGGGAACCGCCCGGTCTCGCCGATCACAAGCCGACGCAGTTGCAGCAGGCGGGGCTGCATGACCCTCCGCAGCTGGCCCCGAGCGAGCTCGCGAAGATCAGCGCCGATATCGCCGCTCTCCTGTAGGGCTATCACCGCCTCGTAGTTGGGGTCACTGATCTCGTCCACCGTGACGGCGACGATCTCGCGAAACAGCCGCTCCTTGTCGTCGAAATGCTTGTAGACGGTCTGTTTGGAGACCGCGGCGTCGGCCGCGATCTCATCCATGCTCGTGCCGGCGTAGCCGTTGCGAAGAAAACGGGCCGTGGCGGCTTCGAGGATCGCTCGGCGCTTGCGGTCAGAGCGTCGCTCGGGAACGGCGTCGGCGATCGGGCGGGGATCGTCGAGCATGGCCGGAGATCGTACTGTTCCGAGGCGAGTACCGTACGGTCTAGTACCGAGTACCATACCGTCTAGTACCCATTTGATCGAAGGAGATGATGCATGGGCAAGGTCCGAGTCATCAACCACCTATCACTCGACGGCGTCATGCAGGCGCCGGGACGGGCCGACGAGGACCGCCGGGGCGGGTTTCAACACGGCGGCTGGGCGGTGGCGAACGGCGATGCCGTGATGGCTCAGAAGATGGGGGAGGGAGGCCCGTCAAACGCTGGAGTCCTGTTGGGCCGGCGGACATACGAGGACTTCGCGCGCGTCTGGCCGAACCGCCCCGACGATCCCTACTCCCGTGCGCTCGACGAGGCCCGCAAGTACGTCGTGTCCAGGACTCTCCGCGAACCGCTGCCGTGGCGCAACTCGATCCTGCTCGCCGGTGACGCTGGCGACGCCGTCGCCGAGCTCAGGGATGGAGATGAGAGCCTGAACGTGTTCGGCAGCGGGGAGCTGGTCCGGTCGCTCATGGATCGCGACCTGATCGACGAGTACTTGCTGCTGATCCACCCCCTGATCCTGGGCTCGGGACGCCGGTTGTTCGACGACCGCGGCCGGTTCAGCGCGCTGGCGCTCGTGGACTCGGTGACCACGACCACGGGCGTCGTGATCGCGACCTACCGGCCCGCGGCCGACCGAGACCTCACGCCTTAGATCCGGCGGTTCTTGCGCCGGCGCTTGCCGGTGACCTGCCATGGGCCGGGCGCGAGGTCGAGCACGAGGTTGACCAGCCAGACGATCAGGGTCGCTTCGACGAGCGTCCAGAATCCGTTGATGTTGAAGCCGCTGACGAGCTCCTGGGTCAAGAGCAGCATCAGCAACGAGACGAAGAACCAGGCGATCCCGAACGTGATGATCGCCAGCGGGATCGTGATCAGCCTCAGCAGCGGCTTGAGGATCGTGTTCAGGACCCCGAACACGGCGGCCGCGGCGAGCAGCGCTCCGGCGCTCGACACGGTCACGTGGCTCAGCACCGCAGCAACCACGCCGAGCACGAGCGCGTTGGTCAGCCACGAGATGCCGAGCCTCACCAGCAGCCCCGGCCCGTCGGTGTCTCGAGAAGCACTACGGCTTGCCATCTCTCACGACCTAACGTTGCTCGTCATTGCGGCTCTGATGTTGGCAGACACCGGACGCGCCGTCGACAACCGAGATTGCACGCTGCGCTGGTAGATTCAACTCCTCCACGGTGGGCGTAGCTCAGCTGGTAGAGCTCCTGGTTGTGGTCCAGGCGGTCGTGGGTTCGAGTCCCATCGCTCACCCTCCTAAAATC
>CAWBFH010000022.1:0-334391 GCA_963788005.1 uncultured Solirubrobacterales bacterium
AATCGTCGTCTAACTCCCATCCGAGGCCAGGCCGCTCGCTCAACCGGAGCTGACCGTCCTTGAGCGCCGGGCGATTGGCAACGAGATTCCACCAAATCGGGTCACGATCGGGGTGGAAGCATTCGACGTAAGTGCCGTGTGGGATTGACGCCAGCAGGTGTGCACTGACCTGGGGCTCCTCGTGATGCGCCATCGACACGCCGTAAACCGACGCCAATGCTGCTACGCGTCGCCACTCTGTCGGGCCACCGGACCACGAGGCGTCGAAGTTGCAGAAGTCAACGGCCCCGGCCTCGAAGAGATCTCGGCAACCACCGGCCGAGTATTCACTCTGGCCCGCACATACCGGTACGCCGGCGATCATTCGCACGTCACGTAGGTCGCGACGATCGTTGTCCCAGCGACAAGGCTCCTCGAACCACAGCAGGTTGAGTCCCTCTATCAGGCGCGCGAACTCGATCGCTTCGTCGCGCGTCCATGCCTGGTTGGCATCGGCCGCGATCAGAAAGTCGTCCCCGGCGACCTCGCGGGCAGTCCGGAAGCGTTCGGCATCGACCTTCGGACTGGCCCCGCCAACTTTGAGCTTCATCCCGGCCACGCCGAGTTCCCGCACCTCGACCACCTCCTGCGCGAGGTCGCCGTGACCGTAGTAACCGCCGATGAGGATCATCGGCAACTCGGAACGGTAACCGCCCCACAGCCGCCATAGCGGCGCGTCGAGCGCCTTGCCGATAGCGTCCCACAGCGCCGTGTCAACCAGCGCGCAGGCGACCAGGCTCGCGCGGCGGTCACGCAAGATGTCAAACGTCGCGGGGCGCGCAAGCTGCCAGCAGCGCTCGATTGCGAACGCGTCGGTACCCATCAGGGCCGGCGTGATCTCGTCCGACACGATGCGCACGATCTCCAGGAGAGAGGTGTCCTCATCGCCGGCATAGGCCTCGCCGACTGTGCCGTTTTCGGTCGTAATGCGGACGACCACCGTTGACCGATGCGTCATCCTGTAACGACTGCCCGAGTAGACGCGCTTTAGCCGGATTCGGATGGGGATTGCCTCCACCCCGGCGATGACAAGCCGTCGCGGTGCGGTTTCCGACGTCACGTCGCTCCCGGGATTCAGACGCATGCTCATCGCCTGTGGCTCAGAGCAGGAGTCCCAGTGGCGCCTCCAGCAAGCTCCGCAGGTCGGCCAGAAAGCGGGCCGCGTCGGCTCCGTAGAGCACTCGGTGGTCGCACGTGAGGGTGAGAGTCATCGTCGGCGCGGCGACCGGTGTCCCTTCATGGAGTCGCACGAGTTCGCGAACCGCGCCCACACCGAGGATCGCCGTCTGCGGCAGAAACAGGATGGGGGCCACGGCGGTCACGCCGAACATGCCGAGATTGGACACGGTGAACGTTCCCCCCTCCAGCTCAGGCGGAGTAAGGCTTTGGTGCCGGGCCCGGTCCGCCAGATTCCACGCTTCGCCGGCGATCGCGTGCAGCGCCTTCGTGTCTGCATCGAAGATCGTCGGCACCAGCAGCATGTCCGGCGCAGCTACGGCGATCCCGACGTTGATCTGCTGGTGCAGGTGAAAGTCGCCGTCGACGTACGACGCGTTCGCGCGCGGATGGCGGCGCAGTGTGAGCGCCGCCGCCTTGACCACCAGGTCGTTCAGTGTCGGAACCGGACGCGCCTGGCCCAGGTCACTCAGCTGCCTCCGGAGAGCGATCGCCTGTTCCATGGCGACCTCCGTCTCAATCGTGAACTCGGGTACGGTCGTCGTAGCCTGCATGCGCTCGGCGATCAGCCGCTGGGCGTGCGTGAGCTCATGAATCTGAGCGGACGCCGGGATGCCAGGCGCAGGTGTCGCGCCCCGAGAGGTCGCAGCGGCTGGGGCGAGCTCGTCGTCCGGGGTGGGCTCTGGGACCTGAGCCGACGCAGCGGCCAGCGCGGCCTCGATGTCGGCGCGAACGATACGTCCTCCCGGCCCGCTACCGGTCACGGTGGCCAAGTCGATCCCTCCCTCGTTGGCCAGACGACGTGCTACTGGCGAAGCGATCGACCGCTCCGGACGGGAGCGCGCGTCAGTCGGCGCAACGACCGGACCGGTCGCAGGCGTACCGTCGTCAGACGATTCCAACATGGCGATCAGCTCCCCTACGGGGACGCTCGCACCGGCCGCGACAAGGGGTCGGAGTATCCCGGCGACCTGCGTGGCGTAGGACATCGTTGCCTTGTCGGTCTCAATCTCGACGATCTCGTCGTCGGCCGACACCGTCTCGCCGTCCTTCACGAGCCAGCTGATGATCGTGCCCTCGGTCATCGAATCCGAGAGTCGCGGCATGCGTATCTCGGTCGCGGCGACCACGGGGCTCATCGCTCGCGCATCTGTCGAATCTCCTCGACGATCCGCTCGACGCTGGGGATCCAGGTCTCCTCAAGATTGCGAGCGTAGGGAATCGGTGTGGCGTCGGCACCGATCAGGAGCGGCGGTCCGTCCAGGCAGTCGAATTGCTCGGCTAGGACGTGCGCGGCGATCGATGCTCCCCAGCTCCCGAAATTTGGGCACTCCTGCACGCAGACCAAATGGCCCGTGCGAGCGACACTCTCGCCAACGGTTGTGGCATCGAACGGCACGAGCGTTCGCAGGTCGATGACCTCCAGCTCGATTCCCTGGCTCGCCAAATGCTCCGCGGCATCAAGCACGCGCTGACGCATCATCTGGGTGACGAGCACCGTCGCGTGATGTCCTGGGCGCGCGATCGCCGCCGTGCCGATCTCCACCGTCGCGTCCCGGTCGAGCGGACCGGTCACTCCCAGCAGGCCCTTGTGTTCGAAGAACAGCACCGGATCCGGGGCACGGATCGCCGCCCGCAGCAGGCAATAGGCGTCGGCCGGCGTGGCGGGCACGCAGATCTTCAACCCGGGAACGTTGAGAAACCAGTTCTCGACTGATTGCGAGTGCTGGGCTCCGAACCCGCCGCCGGCGCCGTTGGCCAGCCTGATGGTCACCGGCAAGCTGTACTGGCCCCCGGTCATGTAACGGTACTTGGCTAGTTCGTTGGCAATCTGGTCGAAGCAGACCCCGGCAAAGTCCGCAAACATCACCTCTGCCACGGGACGCAGGCCGCTGACCGCGGCGCCGATCGCCGTGCCGATGATCGCCTGCTCGGAGATCGGTGTATCCAGCACGCGGTCGGCTCCGAAGCGCTCGAACAGACCGTCGGTGGTCTTGAAGACGCCGCCGGCGGCTCCTACGTCCTCGCCGAGGATGAACACAGTCTGATCGGACTCGAGCTCGTCAGCCAGCGCCTGCGTGATCGCCTGGCGATAGCTGGTCTCGCTCATGCGTACACGTCAGTCAGGCGACTTTCGAGGTCGGGCTCATCCCAACGCTTCGCGCGCTCCAGCGCCTCGGCGACTGCGGCCTCAGCTGTTGCGGCGACACGGTCGCAGCCCTCCGCTGCTCCTTCGTCGCATAGCTGCTCACGTAGTCGTTTGATCGGGTCGCGCTGTTGCCAGCTCTCCAGCTCACCCCGGGGCCTGTACTTCGCCGGGTCGCTGCGCGAGTGGCCAGACCAGCGGTAGGTAAGAGCTTCGATCAGCGTTGGCCCATTGCCCCCGCGAGCGCGATCAACCGCCTCCACGGCGGTCCGGCGAACGGCGACAACATCGTTTCCGTCAACGCGCGCGGCGGCCATCGCATAGCTGGCCGCCCGATCGACCAGCTGCTGCACGGGCGTGGTGCTGGCGATCGGCGAGTACTCGCCATAGAGATTGTTCTCACAAACGAACACCGCTGGCAGCTTCCACACCGCGGCCAGGTTCAGCGCCTCGTGGAAAGCACCGATGTTTGTCGCTCCATCGCCGAAGAAGCACACGCTGACACTGTCCTGGCGCTGGTAGCGAGCGGCGAACGCGGCGCCCACGGTGATCGGCAAGTGCGCGCCGACGATCGCGAACGATCCGAGCAGACCGACGCTGCGGTCAGTCAAGTGCATCGAGCCTCCCTTGCCGCCACACAGCCCGCCGGCCCGCCCGAGAATCTCGCCGAACGATCGATCAAGCGGAGCGCCCTTGGCCAGCGTTGTGCCGTGACCACGGTAGGTGCAGGTGGCGGTGTCTCCTTTACGCAACGCGCTACATACGCCGACCGATACTGCCTCCTGTCCAATGCTTAGGTGGGTGCTACCGCGCACTAGCCCCTCTTCGAACAGGCGCTGCAGGTTTTGCTCGAAGAACCGTATCTCGTGCATCTGGCGCAGGAGATCGAGCCGATATTCGACACTCAGCTCGGGCGCGGCGGCACCGGTGGTCATTGGTTCCGCCCTCGCGCCGGCGGTTGGAACAGCTCCATTGGGATCCCGTCAGGGTCTCGCAGGTACAGGGCATACCCACCAGCGTTGATGCCCGTATCAACCTCAACCGGTGGACTGAAGAAGTCGACTCCGGCCTCGCGAAGCCGCTCGTAGGTGGCCGGTAGATCATCGACGATGAAGCAGATGTGGGCTACACCGACGTTATGCGGCTCGGTCTCGGCTCGGCCGGGGGTGGGGGCGAGGTACTCGAACAACTCGATCACGTGCGAGGAGTTTGGAGCCCGCAGGTGAGCCATGCGAACATGAGCATCCGGGTAGCCAACGATCGCCCCTAGATATCCACCCTGCTTGGTCTGCGTGGCTAGTACCTCGCAGCCGAGCAGATCCCGATAGAACCCCAGGGAGCGGTCCAGGTCAGAGACGGTATAGCCGGTGTGATGCAGCCGGGACACCTCGCCTGAGCCCTCACTGACGTGGGAGTGCTTGGGATGAGAATCAGTCACTGGTCACCGCATCTGGTGTGTCTTCGGGGATGGCCCCGGCACCTGCGCGTGCGGCGTTGCGCACGGCCTCGATCAGCCACTGTGTGCGCTCTCGGAAGCGGGCGAGCGGCGCTGAGACGCTATAAGCACCGATGACCGCGTCGCCGATAGCGATTGGAGCGGCCACACAGGCCACGTCCCGAGCGAACTCCTCGTCGTCGATCGCGTAGCCCCGCGAGCGGATCTGCTCAAGCTCCCGCCCAAGCTCAAGTCGGTCGACAATCGTGCGGGCCGTGAACCGTTGGAGCGGGTGGCTCGACAGATAGGCATTCGCCATCGCTTCTGGAGCGAGGGCGAGCAGAAGCTTTCCCGACGCGCGCGCGTTGGCTGCCCCCTCCAGCCCGGTGTGGACGGCGGAGACCCGGACCGCCTGGCTGCCCTCGACGCTGGCGAGGGCAACCACCTCACCGTGTCGCCAGGCGCACAGATGGGCCGTTTCCGCGGTCACGTCGGCCAGCCGGCGCAGGGGATCCAGAAGGTAGTCTGGCGGCATCAGTTGGTGCTGGTAAGCGTCGGCAAGCGCGCCTACCTTCGGCCCCAGGTGATAGCGACGCTTCCCGTCCTTGGAAAGGAGCCGTTCGGCGACGAGCGTGCTGAGGAGATGATGGGTGGTGGCCAGCGGTAGCCCAAGCGCATCAGCGCACTGTTTGGCCATCTGGCCGTCAGTCCCTTGTGCCACGAATAGCAGTAGACGCGCGGCGCGAGACACCGACTGGATGTGCGTCGGGGCGAGCGACCCGCGTTGGTCAGCCACTGAAGTTTTCACGGTATGAAGTAAGAAATCACGATGTGAATGCTGCGTCTTGCGTTGATCTGGGGCCTGATGGGCTGCGATACCGCGGCCAACAGAATAACGAACTCTCGATGTTCAGATGATGAAAGTCAGGGTCTCGGTTTGCCATGCGCGTGACCGGCAACCGACACGGAAGGTCCAACGATCGCCCCTCGACTCCGCGAGTGCGGTCCGGTGACTGACGGAGACCGTGGCCGCCGCCTCGGTGCGGGCCAGCTCGTCCTCCATCCGGCGACCTTGAAGCCAAACGTCATGGGCGCGGCCTGCTGGCCGTGAGTCCGGGCCGCCATCGGCGTATCCGCAAACCGCCCGGCCAGGCTACGGCAGGAGGCGCGCGCCGCGTTTACTTGTTCCACTAGCCACGGAACCGCGCCACTGGCCTGCAGGACCATGCCCGCGTCCATGATGTCCTGGGTCGTCGCCCCCCAATGCACGTAGGCCCCGTGCTCGCCGCATCGCTCAACCAGGGCCCGGATGAGAGGTACAAGTGGATGCCGAGACTCGGCGACTCCTGCTCTCAGCTCATCGAGATCGAACAGGTCCGCCTTTGCCTCGCGGATGATCCACTCGGCCGCGGCGGTGGGATCACGCCAACTTCGGCCTCAGCGGCGGCGAGTGCGGCCTCAGCATCGAGCCAGCCTTGGACCATCGCCCTCGTGTCAAATCGGTGGCGCATCTCACTGCTACCGAATACGTCCCGGAACAGCTCGCAGTCAAGCGTGGTCGACCCGGTCAATCGATTGAGTCCAAGGCCACGATCATCTTCGCCGCGGCCACGAAACGCGTCGCCCGCAGGACCCGGGACACACTAGCCGGCGGGAATCGAGGTCAGCGCACCGTCGATCGTCATCACCGAGCCGCTGATATATGAGGCGTCGTCGCTGCACAGGTAGGCAACCAGGCGTCCGACATCAGAGGGATCTCCGAGCTGGCGGGCGGGAACGAGCTTAAGATAAAACGACTCGTCGATTGCTCCCCGGGCGACGTCGGCGTCCCACATCGGCGTCCGCTGCACTCCCGGAGCGATCGCGTTTACCCGGACTCCCTCGGGCGTCCATTCGCCCGCCGCGACGTGGGTCATCATGATCACGGCGGCCTTGGCGGCGCAGTAGGCGAGCCGGCCAGGATTGGGCGAGAACCCGCGGATCGAGGCAACGTTCACGATGCTCCCCCGGCCGCGCGGCAGCATCAGCCGGCCTGCGGCACGCATGCAGTAGAAAACTCCGGTCTGCATCACGCCGATCGATGCGTGCCAATCCTCGTCGGTTACGTCCTGCGTAAACGGACCTACCCGGCTCACGCCGGCGTTGTTGACGGCGATGTCCAGCGGCCCGAGCTCTTCGGCCACACGCGCGAAGGCGGCATCGACCGCCGCGGCGTCAGAGACGTCAGTGGGGATCGAGAGCGCCTTGACCCCATGCTCGGAGGCCAAGGCGTCAGCCGCCACCGCCGAGCTGTCGGCGTCGATCTCGAGTACCGCGATTGAGGCGCCGGCGCGGGCCAGCTCGTGGGCGATGCTCAGACCAAGCCCGGCGCCGGCGCCGGTCACGGTCGCTACCTGCCCGCGCAGGTCATACGTTGCTTTCACGACTCAGCTGCCATAGAGGGTCAGCAGGTCGTGGCCTCCCTCCGGCGTAACGAGGTAGTCGTGCTCCACCCGGATGCCGAAGCGACCGGGGAAGTAGACGCCAGGCTCGATCGCTATCACCATTCCCTCCTGCAGCGGGGTCTGGTCAGCCGGAATCAGATGCGGATCCTCGAACCCGGTGACCCCGAGCCCATGCCCGCCGTGATGCGGGAAAGAGCCGTCCGGATAGCGCTCGAGGATCTCCGCCCGGATGCCGTCAAAGATCGCCGACGCCGGAATCCCCGGGAGCATCGCCGCCGCCGCGCGCTCTAGAACTCCCCACATGAACTCGTATGCGCGCTCGGCTTCTTCGTGGCGCCCGGCGAAGAAGGTGTCGGCCGTGTCACCGCAGTAGCCGTCGTGACAGACCACCATGTCGGAGACCACCACGTCATTCCGCTGTACTCGCCGCCTACCAGGTGTGGCGACCGGTCCGGTCACCAGCCCCGACCGATCGCCGGCCAGCAGGTCGCCGGCAAACTGGATCGGGGCTCCGGCCTCGGTCTGGGCACGGGCGTAAGCTCCGGTGTAGAGGTCGATCTCGCGCGCGCCCGGGACCGCGCCGTCCCGGACCGCCGATTGCGCCGCAAGCGAGAGCTCGTACGCCCGGGCGATCCGCTCGCATTCGTCGGTGTCCTTGATGAGGCGGATCGCGTTCATCTCCGCCCCCAGGTCCACCCGCTCGCGGCCGGAGATCGCAAGCGCCGCTTCGGCCGCGCCGGGAACCTCGCTGGCCACCCCAATCCGTCCGGAGGGGAGCAACTCAGCGCAAACCTCCCCCAGTTTCTGAGGCGCCGCCAGATCGAGCCCGAAGCCTCCATCCCCATAGCCCTCAAAGCGATCGGCACGGGCTTGGGCGCGCGCAGGGTCGAGCTCGTAGGCGGGCGCGACCATCGCGGTATCTCCGTCCGCCTGAAACACCAGCGCGCACGGGCCCGAGTAGAGACGGCTGTAGCCGGCCATGTGTGCGACATGGCCAGGTCCGACGAGCAACGCCGCGGCGCACCCCTGACGCTCCAGGGTCTCTAGCAGCCGCTGGTGGCGGGTCGGGCCGGTCTGGGTTTTCGGAGCGGCGGTTGTCAACGCAATCGTTTGTCTAGCTTACCTGTTTGAGAGCTCGACACGACCCATCGATTCGGGCAGTTCTGCTCCCCGGCACCTTCCGGCGAGCCCCCGGAGGCTGGACCGCCCCGAGGCTCACCACCAACCGCCGTTCATCACCAACACCTCACCCGTTGTGAAGCTTGCATGCGACGAACACAGGAAGGCGACTGCGGCCGCGACGTCGTCGGCCTCACCGATTCGACCCACAGGGATCTCTTTGGTGAGGGCGTCTTCCATGCCCGCGATCATCGGCGTCGCGACGGCTCGTGGTGCGACGACGTTGGCCGTAATGCCGTGGCTGGCGTACTCCTTCGAGACGGCCTTGGTGAAGGCAATCACCCCTCCTTTTGAGGCTGCATAATGTGAACAGGCCTCGGCGCCACCATCCAATCCAGCGCCCGACGAAATGGTGACGATTCGGCCGTAGCCTGCCTCCCGCATGTGGCCCACGGCCCGCTTCACGCACAGAAACGTTCCAGTCAGGTTCACGTCAAGCGTTGTTTGCCATTCTGCGGGCGACAGATCGGCGAGCGCCAGCTCATGGAAGATCCCGGCGCACGTAACGACCATTTCGACGGGTCCGAGGTCACGCTCAATTTGCACGAATCCGCGCTCAACCGAGTCACTGTCCGTGACGTTCATCTCAATCGCGAGGTCTGCCGGAATATCGGACGTCGAAAGGTCACACCCCACGGTTCTCGCGTCCATCGCGGACAGGGTTTCGACGACCCGCTGCCCGATACCGCCCGCAGCCCCGGTGACGAGTACAACTCGGCCACCGATTCCCTCCAGGCGCATACGCGTTGGATCGTGTCCGCTCGGTCGTGGTGCCGCCGCTTCCATGCTCATGCCCGGGGCAGCGAGGTGGTGCCACCATCGATGGTGATGCACGTGCCGTTGACGTATGAAGACGAGTCGCTAGCCAGATAGACAGCAAGCTGGCCGACGTCGCTGGGGAGGCCCAGCCGGCGCGCCGGCACGGCGTCAATATAGGCCGCCTCGTCAATCTCACCCCTAGCTACGTCGGCGTCCCACATCGGGGTGCGTAGGAAGCCGGGGGCGATCGCGTTGATACGAACACCGTGCGGCCCCCACTCGCCCGCAGCGACGTGCGTCATCATGATCACTGCCGCCTTGGGCGCGCAGTAGCTGATACGCCCCGGATTGGGTGAGAAGCCGCGAATCGATGCGATGTTGATCACGCTCCCAGAGCCCTGCGAAATCATGATCCTCCCGGCTGCCCGCATGCAATAGAAGACGCCGGTCTGCATCACGGCCACCGAATCCGCCCAGTCCTCATCTGTGCAGTCCACGGTCATCGGGCCGACACGGCTAATGCCAGCGTTGTTAACGGCTATGTCCAGCGACCCGAAGTCCTCGTTGACGGCCGCGAAGGCATCGTTGACCAGACTGCTATCTGAGACGTCGACCGTGTATGGACGGGCTTTCACTCCGAGATCCCTCATGTTCGCTGCGGCGGTAGCGGCGGAGTCAGCGTCAATCTCTAGGAGAGCTATCTGCGCTCCGGCCTTCGCGAGTTCTGTGGCGATTCCGTAGCCGAGCCCGCGGCCGCCCCCGGTAACGACTGCGGTCTTACCGTCGAGGGTGCCCGCCATGGGTCTCCTCGAGTCGTCGGTGGCTTCGTCTGCTCAAACCTTTGGTCGCCTGGTTCGGTGTGTCAGCCTTATCGCCGGTCTTGCTGAGCGCGGTCGGATTTCGCACAAATGAAGCCTTCGGCAGAGCTTTCACTATTTGAAGACGTGTCGCAGAGTTCCACGTAAAGTGGGCTTCTACCATATTTCACCGCTCTGTGCCAGCGGGATTCTCGGCGCCAGTCGAGAGCTCCTTGCTCTCTCGCACGTCGGGAACCCCCGGGCCAGCGACATCGAGATCGACAGGCCCTGGGGGCTCGCGCTGCCCTCGATGCACCGCTCGGGATGCTGGCCAGCTCGCAAGGCTCCGCGTCCGGGTTCCAATCGCCTCGGCATCGCGATAACGTCACGCATGCCGTTCCTTGTCGATCGCCTCTCGGGCAAGCCGTTCGCCGCATCCTGTCCGGGCTTGCGCGCGTTCTCCCTAGCGGTTACTATCGCCTTCCATCCAAGCAGGATTTCAAATGGTGAAATGCAGGAGTAACGCGATGACTTACACCGACGTCCACGCTGCACCTGTGGCCCTGTATATCGGCGATCCCGACCGGATTGCCGTCGCGAGCTTCCAGCCGCCCGTCCGGCGCGAGGAGCACCGGTGACGGCGCCCGAGCCGAGCCTCCGCCGCCGGGAGTTCCTGGGGGCGCTGGGGGTCGGCGGCGCCGCGGTCGCTAGCAGCGGGCTGGTCGCCGCCTGCGGATCATCATCCAGCGGGACAACCACCGCTTCCAGTGCCGGCGGGCCGAAGCGTGGCGGCACCCTGAACGCTGGCTTGAGCGGCGGCTCGTCCTCCGACAGCCTCAACGCGCTCACACCGGTCCAGAGCACCGACTTCGCGCGCACAATGTGCCTCTTTGAGCCCTTGACGGTTTTCGGACCTACAGGGCCGGTGGAGAACGTCCTTGCGAGCGAGGTGACACCCAACAAAGATGCGACGGCCTGGACCATCCGGCTTCGTTCGGGAATCACGTGGCACAACGGCAAGCCTCTGACAGCCGATGACATCATCTACACGCTCCAGGTGATCACAAACCCCAAGAACCCGATGCCAGGCGCGACCGCGCTGACCCTCGTTGATGTCAAGGGCCTGAAGAAAGTGGATTCCCTGACGGTGAGCGTGCCTTGCTCTCGCCCGTTCTCCGTACTTCCCCAGGCTCTCGCCGCTTGGTACCTCAACGTCGTGCCGGTTGGATACGACCCAAAACATCCGCCCCAGCATCCGGTCGGTACTGGGCCTTTCAAGTACAAGAGCTTCAGTCCGGGCGTCGAGAGTGTCTTCCCGCGCAACGAGAACTACTGGCGGAGCGGGCTTCCTTATATCGACTCGCTTGTCATCACCAACTATTCGGACGAGACTGCGCAGGTGAATGCTCTGATCTCCGGGAGTGTCGATGTGATCGATCTTTTGTCGGCCGCATCTATAGCGCCGGTACAGGGTGCGGGGAAAAAGACTGTCGTATCGAACACGAGCGCTTTTACCCCCATCTACATGGATCGTAGTAAGGCCCCCTTCAACGATGTGCGTGTCAGCCAAGCGATGAGACTCTGCTGTAACCGCCCTCAGATGATGAACGAGATCTTCGGCGGACATGGCAACCTCGGCAACGACATCTACGCCCTGGCAAGTCCTGACTACGACCATTCGATACCTCAGCGCCACCAGGACATCGAACAAGCGAAGTCCCTGCTCAAGCAGGCTGGACAGGAGCACTTGACTGTCACCCTCACTACCGCGCCGATAGCCCAGGGGACGGTAGAAATGGCGACACTCTTCGCACAGGATGCCAGCTTGGCCGGCGTAACGGTCAACCTCGACAAGACCACTCCGGCTGTCGAGTTCGGTCCTGGATATCCGAACTTTCTGTTTGCACAAGACTACGTCATCTATACCGGATACATCATGCAGGTAGCCTTCACCAACGTTCCTGGAGCGCCTTACTACGAAACACATTTTCAGGACCCTAAGTACGTGAGCCTGTATAACGAAGCGCTGTCCACTGTAGATGACACGAAGCGGTATGAGATCGAACACGAGATGATGCAGATAGACTGGCAGTCCGGCGGCCAGATAATCCCCTACTTTTATCCGACCATTGACGGCTACTCTCCTAAGGTTGGCGGGGTGAGTACCTCTGTGACCGGTTGGCCTCTCGCCGGGTTCGACTTCAAGTCGATGTGGATCTCGTAACGAGGGTCGGCTCCTCAGCCGTGAAAGAACTTCGTCAAACCGTGCTGTGAAAGGTGCGCTGGAAGACGCGTTCGAGATGGTCGAGGTCAAGCGCCTCATCCGGCCGTGGCCAGTTGCATCCAGTGCATCGGCAGCGTGCAACTCGGCGCCGACCTGCGCTTCAACCAACGCATCCACTCCGAGATCCGCGTCAACCGGAAGATCGCAGTCTGCTGTCTTGGGCGGCGGCGACCCCGTCAGTCCTGCCTCTTCGTGGGCTGCGGTATAGGCCCTACGGCGAAGGCCCCCAAACGCCGTAGTCAGCGGAGCCCGGCGGCACCGTCCAGCGCTTCGGCTACCAGTCGGTCGAAGTGCACGACGAGTTTCTCGTTCGAGGTCATCAGGTACGGGCTGGCAACTCGGCGGGATTGCATTCCGCGTTGTACGGCTTCGACGAGCGCTTGGTCTTCGTTGGTGACTTGGGTGCTGAAGCGGTCGAGTACTTCGATGCCCTCTGGCGGGATCGATGGATCGACGAACGTTTCGCAGACCATTCGTGTGCGGTGTGCGTTGATCGGTTCAAACCAGCAGGCGACGACTCTGCGCGGGCCGGGGCTTTGGCTGAGCGTGAATGCGGGCCACAGGAGCGCGTACTGTCCGGCTGAGTTCTCGCCGTCGGGGTAGCCGTCGATTGTTTGGGCGCCTCCTGGTCGCAATGGTGTGACTGGCGCGTGAGGTCCAGCGCGCGGTCTCGAGGCGGTAGTGGTCGGGGTCGACGGCGAGCAGCTGTGAGAACTGGGGGTGGGCGACGGGGCAGTGGTAGCACTCGTTGTAGTTCTCGACGAGGATTTTCCAGTTGGCCTCCTGCTCGTTCTCCCAGTGCCCGGCGTGCATCAGGCCGTCGAAGTTCAGGCCGTCCTCGCGCATCCGCTCCTCCAGGCCGTCGAGTTGCTCGTGCAGCGACGGCGCGGCCGGGTCGGCGTTGACCATCACGAACGGCCCCAGCCGGTCGACCTGCAGCTCGGCCAAGCGAAAGTCGGCGAAGTCAAATCCCGGCTCGCTCTTGAAGCGCGGCGCGGCGATCAGGCGGCCGTCGAGGCCATACGTCCACGCGTGGTATGGGCATTGCAGCTTGGTCAGGTTGCCGCTGCCGCTGGCGATCACCGAGCAGCGGTGCAGGCAGACGTTGACGAAACCACGCAGCTGATCGTCGAGATCGCGGACGACCACGACTGGGATGCGGCCGACCTGACCGGTGATGTAATCCCCTGGCGCCGCGAGCCTGTCGATCAGCCCGACGCACTGCCAGGTCCGTTCGAAGATCCGCTCGAGCTCGGCCTCGAGCACACGCTCCTCGACGTACCACTCACACGGCAGCGCCCCCGTCCGCGACCCGATCGGCCTAGCCTGCTCCTGCGTTGCCATCTCCCACCTCCATCACGATTTTGTGCTCGCTGGGGCTCCGCCCGTCCGCATCATCCCGCGCAGAGGCGATCACGCGCGCGTCGAGCGCGAGCACCCCGTCGGGGCCGACCAGCAGCGGATTGATCTCCACTTCGTCCACATCATCGCGCGCCGCGGCCGTAGCGCCCAGCGCGATCGCCGCTCGGCACAGAGCCGTTACGTCGACGGCTGGACGACCGCGCGCTCCGGTCAGCAAGGGGGCACAGCGGAGCTCGAGCAGTCGCTGCTCGAGATCGAGGGCCGAGATGGGCCAGAGGCAGAGCGCGACGTCGTCGAGCACTTCTGCATAGATGCCGCCGAGCCCGACCATCACGAGCCAGCCAAAGCGCGGGTCGCGTCGGGCGCCGACGATCATCTCGACCGCGTCGGTCATGTCCGCCATCGCCTCGATCGAGTACTCCGTCGCATGCGTGCGCGCCGCGACAGCGACGAACGCGCGCTCGAGCTCGGCTTGACCGGCGATGCCGAGCGCGACGGCGCCATTGTCGGACTTGTGCAGGGCGCCGAGTGCCTTGAGTGCGATTGGATACCCGAGCTCCTGCGCCGCAGTGACAGCCTGCTCGGCGGCGGCAACGCGGCAGGCGGCGACCTGTGGGATGCCAGCGCGCGCGACGAACTCCCGGGCCTCGAAATAGCCGAATCCGCGGACGTTTGGAGCGCTCACCAGCCCGCGGGTGGGCGCCGTCTGAGCCGCGTAAGTGCCGGTCAGGGCCCGCAAGGCCTTAGCTGCCGACTCGATCCGCTCGTAAACGGGAATCCCGGCCGCGCGGAGCACGCCGATCGCCGGCGACGTCGGGTTGATGCTGTGAACGACGAGCGGGCGCGACCAGCCGCCGGCGATCCGGGCGATCTCTTGCGCCACCTGCTGCTCGTGCGCGCCCCGCTCGCCGCCGAGCAGGCTGTAGGCGCCGAAGTAGCCCGTCAGCAGCAGGGCGTCGAGCTCGGGCAGATCCCCGAGCACCGATAGCAGCCGGGCATACACCTCGAGTTCGCCTTCCGCGGCGCCGGCGAGGTCGATCGGGTTTGCGGTGCTGGCCGTCGGCGGCAGCATCGACTCCAGGCGCGCGCGGGCGGCGGGCGACAGCTCCTCGACCTCGAGTCCGTGATCCACGAGGACATCCGCTGCGACCGCGCAGTGGCCGCCACCGTCCCCGAGCACCCCGACTCGGCCGGACCGCGGGCGGCCGCGGGCACGCCACGCATCGAGCAGGTCCGTCAGCTCGCCCGGTGTTCGGACCAGCTCGGCGCCGGCCGCGCGACAAGCGGCGGCCACGACGCGCTGATCGGACGCCATCGCACCGGTGTGGGAGCGCGCCGTACGCGAGCCCGCGCCGCTCCGGCCGACTGACAGCACGGCGACGGGCTTGCCGGCTGCCGTGGCCGCGCGAGCAGCCGACACGAATCGCCGCCCATCCTTGAAGTCCTCGATATAGCAAGCGATCGCGTCCGTGCCGGGGTGCTCAGCGAGGCTCTCGACGAAGTCCGCGACGACGAGGTCAGCCTGGTTGCCGACGGACACATAGCGCGAGAAGCCCAGCGTGCGCGGCTCGAGCAGCCGGGCAAACTCGACGATCAGGTTCCCGCTCTGAGAGACGAGCCCGATCCTCCCCGCTGGCTGCGGCGTGTAGCCAAGCGACAGTGCCGAGCCACTGTCGCCCAGGCCGGCGCAGTTCGGGCCCACGACCGTCAGACCGTTCTCGCGCCACCCCTGGGCTCGCTGGCGTTCGCGTACCGCTGCGGCGCCGCCGTGTTCGCCGAGTCCGGCCGTTATGCCCACGACGGCCCGTGTGCCGGCGGCGATCGCCTGTTCGACGACAGCTTCGAACTCGCCCGCCGGGACGGCGATCACCACGAGCTCTGGTGCCTCGGGCAGATCGCGCAGCGAGGTTTGCACCGAGTGTCCGAGGATCTGACCGCCCTTACGGTTGACCAGGTAGACCGCGCGGCGGTCGGCGCCCTGCAAAGCGCTCGCAGCCAGGCGGTAGCCCCACTTGTTTCGGTGGTTCGAGGCCCCGACGATCGCCACCGATCCTGGATCGAATAAGCGCTCGACATCCTGGCGGCGGTCGCGCCCGCGGGCGCGCGCGACCGGGTCGGCGAACGACGTCACATCGCCCCCGCGACTTCGCGCGCGGCGCGGATCCCGCTCTCGATCGCACCGTCGATGTAGCCGGCCCAGCCGCGGGCGTAGTCCGAGCCCGCCAGGCGTACAAGGCCGTCCGCTTGCTCGACCTCGGCTAGCCGGCTGAGCTGCCCCGGGGTCAGCGATGGCCAGGTCTCCCCGCTGAGCGGATCTGCGACCCAGTCGTGCCCAGCGCTCTCGATGACCCTCATGTCGGGAAACCACCGTCGGATTTCTGCCTCTACCGCGTCTTGGTCATTGGCGTCGAGCCGCCGCGAATCGACGCCGAAGCCCACGACGAGCGTGTGATCCGGGCAGTGGAACTCGCTCGCGATGTTGTTGAGCGGGCAGTGCGCCGGGGCCAGCCCGAGAAACGGCGGGTACTGACCGGCGACCTTTGCCCAGATCTTGAGGCCCTGTGAAGCGTTTGAGCCGATCGCTCGCTGCTTGGCATCAGACAGCTCCGGGGCGAACTCGATCGCGCCGAGCGCGTTGCGCGGCACGGTCACGAGCGCGGCGCCCGCGGCGATCCGGGCGCCGTCGTCCGTTGCTACGGTCACCCGACCGTCGAGTTGCTCGATCCGCCGGACCCGCGTTCCGTATCGAAGCTCCGCCGCGGCGTCGGCGGCTATCGCCGCGCACAGCCGAAGCGTGCCGCCCTCGATCCGGAAGCCCCCGCTGACCTCGTCGAGCAACCCAAGCTGTCCTCGAGCGCGGGCGAGCATGCGCAGAGCCTCGGTCGCCGCGCCGAGTTCGCACGGCGCGTTGAGGTGGCCGGCCCACAGCGAGCCCGCGAGCTCGCGCCGTTCCGGATCCAGATCCAGCCCTCGCAGGCGGTCAGCGATCGACTCGCGGTCCGCGGCAAGGACTGCGTCGTTGGCGAGCGGGTCGTCGTACGGTCGCGGGAACAGCTCGCACGCATCGCTGGCCAGTCGGAGTGCCGCGTCGCCCAGCCAGGCGTCGAATTCGGCCGGCGTGCCCAGTCGTCGGCGCTCGCTGGTGACCCAGCAGATCTGCTCGGGAACCGGCGTCGGCTCTACGCCGATTCCGTAGCGCTGCAGTTCGGCCCAGACGCACTGCTGCATCCAGTGGACCCAGCCGCCGCCGAGCTCGAGCTCGCGCCCGAGGCGCCGCTCGGTCCACGTGCGGCCTCCGATCCGGTCACGGGCCTCGAGCAGGCATGCCGACAGTCCCAGCCACGAGAGCTCGCGGGCCGCGGCGAGCCCGGCAAACCCTGCGCCCACCACGACCACGTCGAAATCGGGAGTGGTCATGCGGCCACACGCTCACCTGTCGGCGCGGGCGCCAGCAGATCCGCGAGGTCGCGCTTGGCGGCGTGATTGGCGACGATCACGCGCTGGATCTCCGAGGTTCCCTCCCAGATCCGGTTCACGCGGACCTCGCGATACAGCCGCTCGACGGGGTTCTCTCGCATGTATCCACGCCCGCCGAAGATCTGCACCGCGCGGTCGACAACCCGACACGCAGCTTCCGCGGCCGACAGCTTGACCATCGCCGCCTTAGCGTGCAACAGCTTTCGGTCGATGCCGGCGTCGGCCTCGGCGGCGACCTGGTAGACGAGCGCTCGGTTGCAGGCGATCTCACAGGCGCTGTCGGCGATCATCGCCTGGATCATCTGGTTGGCGGCGATCGGCCGCCCGAACTGGACTCGCTGATGCGCCCAGCGGCTGGCTTCCAGAAGCGCCCGCTCCGCCGCTCCGACGGCTCGCGCGCCGATCAGCAGCCGCTCTTCGACGAACCAGTCCTGGGTGATCTGGTGGCCGTCGCCGACCTCACCCAGAACCTGCCCAGGTCCAACGCGGACGCGGTCGAGTGCGATCTGCGCGTGGTTGAACACGCCCGTGTGCATGTAGGCCGGCACTCGCTTGACGGCGAACCCGTCGAGGTTGGTGTCGACGAGAAACAGCGTCGGGCTGCGCTCGGGCAGGGCGAGCGCGAGCACGATCACGAAGTCGGCGATGTCTCCGCGCGTGGTAAACCACTTCTCGCCACTCAGCAGCCAGCCGTCGCCGTCCGGAACCGCGACCGTCGCGATCGCGCGCGAGTCTGACCCGGCATGTTCCTCGGTGACAGCGACGCAGCCGAGCAGTTCCCCGCGGATCGCGGGCTCAAGGTAGCGCGCGCGCTGCGCCGGTGTACATCTGCGGAGCGCGTTGGGTGGCCGCCAGACCGTGTCGCCGAGCGCGTTGGTGAGTTGCCCCAGCTGCTCCTCGACGATGGCACGCTCGAGGACGGTCAGGCCGCCGCCGCCCCACTCGACCGGCATGTTGACGGCGCCCAGGTCCGCCTCCAGCACCAGCTCGCGAATCCGCGTCATGTCCGTCGGCGACAATCCGCCGTCTCGCTCGCACGGCTCCTCGAAATCCATCAGTTCCTTCGTAAGGGTCCCGGCCCGTTCTCTCAGTTCGAGTTGCCGCCGGGTGTAGCCGAACTCCATCGCGTCTCCTCGTGTGCAGTATCTGCACGAAGATGTGCAGAGCAAGCCCGCGTAGTGTACGGTCGCGCGCCTCGACGTCAAGAGCGAATTTGGAGGTGTGCGGTGATGCGAGCCGGAGATGCGGTGATCTGTGAGCCGGTGCGGACCCCCGTCGGTCGCTACCGCGGTCGGCTGGCGGAGGTGACGGCGACCGAGCTGGCGGCGACCGCGATTCGGGCGCTGCTTGAGCGAACCGGGGTCGAGGGCGAGGATGTGGACGAAGTGTTGCTGGGCCAGTGCTATCCGACCGGCGAGGCACCGGCGATCGGGCGTGTCGCAGCGCTGGACGCAGGGCTCCCGGTCACCGTTGCGGGGACCCAGATCGACCGGCGCTGTGGCTCCGGCCTCCAGGCGGTGCTGCAGGCGGCGCTGCAAGTCAAGGCCGGCGACAGCGACCTGATCATCGCCGGCGGCGTCGAGAGCATGAGCCAGGCCGATTACTACTCGACCACGGTTCGCAGCGGCCGTTCCGGACCCGAGGTGGCGTTCGTCGATCGGCTGACGCGGGCGCGCGTCACGGCGGGCGGACGCAATCACCCGGTGCCTCACGGGATGCTCGAAACGGCCGAGAACCTGCGTCGTGAGTTCGACATCTCGCGCGTCGCCCAGGACGAGCTGGCCTGCCGGTCGCACGAACGCGCCTGCCAGGCGCGGAGGCGGGGAGCGTTCGCCGATGAGCTCGTGGACATAGATGTGCCTTGCCAACGTGGCGACGGTCGAGATCACGTTATGGAAGACGAGCACCCACGCGAAAGCGCCACCCTGGAGGCGCTCGCCGAGTTGCCCCCGATCCTGCGCAGGGTCGATGCTGACGCCACCGTGACGGCGGGCAACGCGTGCGGCCAAAGCGACGGCGCGGCGGTCTGCATCGTCACCACCAACCGGCGGGCCGCAGAGCTCGGGTTGCGACCGCTCGCTCGCGTCGTCAGCTGGGCTGTCGCCGGGCGTCGCGCCGCAAGTGATGGGCATCGGCCCGGTGCCGGCCACCGCTCGCGCGCTCGACCGCGCGGGACTGCGGCTGGCTGACCTCGATCTGATCGAGCTCAACGAGGCCTTCGCCGCGCAGGTGCTCGCCTGCATGGCCGCATGGAGGTTGGCGCGATCCGATTTCGAGCGGCTGAACGTCAACGGTTCGGGGATCTCGCTCGGACATCCCGTCGGAGCAACCGGCGCCCGGATCCTCGCGACGATGCTCCGCGAGCTCGACCGCCGTCAAGGGCGCTACTCGCTCGAGACGATGTGCATCGGCGGGGGTCAGGGCCTAGCGGCGGTGTTCGAGCGCATCGCAGGCTGAGCGAGGCGCCGCGATGACTCGATCTGGAATGCCCTTGACCGGGTTGCTACATTTCGACGTCAGCGAGTATCTGCACGAGAAGTGCATACTGTGCACAACAACTTCGGAGGCATTGGACGTCTTCGGCGGTCGCCTCGGTGGCCCGCCTGGGACGGGGCCGCCGCCTTGCGGAGCGTCGACGCCAAGGCGGTGAGGGATGGGATCTGACCAGCGGCACTTACACACAGACTCGGGTGTACCGGGGATCTCGCGGCGGACGTTTCTACGAGGCGCCGCGGCGGCCGGCCTCGGCACGGGCGCGGCTGGGCTGCTGAGCGCCTGCGGCGGCAGCTCGTCGGCGGCGACCGATGCCAAGACAGTTAAGGCAGGCCTGGCGAGCCCCGAGCATCCGGTCACCTGGCCGATCAGCGGTGGACCCATAGCGTCGGGCTTGCAGCCCGAGCGCAACGCAACGCTGAAGATCTACAACTGGGTCGCGTACCTCAGTCCGCAGGTGGTCAAGAACTTCTGCAAGAAGTACAACTGTAAGTACGAGCTGACGACCTACGGCACGATGCCCGAGGCCGTCCAGAAGCTGTCGACCGGGCAGGTCGCGGCCGATGTGTTTTTCCCGCGGATCGATGAGCTCGAGCAGATCATCGACGCCAAGCTGATCCAGCCGTTGAACCACAGCTACGTCCCGAACTACCGCAACGTGTGGTCACAGTTGCAGAACCCGTTCTACGACGTCGGCTGGCACTACACGGTTCCATACGCCGTCTACACGACCGGGATCACCTGGCGTAAGGACCACGTGCCCAAGGCCAATGACCCGACCACGCTCGGCTGGGCGACCCCGTGGCAGGGCAAATACAAGGGCAAGGTTGCCGTGCTCGATGACTACCGCGACGGCATGGTCCTGGGGCTGCTCAAGAACGGGATCTACGACCTCAACACGTCAGATCCCGCCCAGATCAACAAGGCCAAGAACTCGCTGATCGAACTATCGAATCTGACCAACGTCCACGTCGATCTGAACGACTACACGAACGTACCCAGCGGCCAGATCTGGATCCACGAGGCATTCTCCGGTGATATGGCCCCAGCCGCGTCATACATGCCCAAGGGCACGAGCGTTGACGTGATCGGATATTGGTTTCCAAGTGACAACCGCGGGCCGGTCGGCAACGACACGGTCACGATCCCGCGCTCGGCGACCAACCCCGTGCTCGCGCACCTGTTCCTCAATTACCTGCTCGAGCTCGACAATGCGCTCGAGAACACGAGCTACGTGGGCTACATGCAGCCGATCACCGGCGTCACGCCGCAGCGGTTGGTCAAGGAGAAGATCTTGCCCCCGAGTCTGACCACGACCACCGTGCTCCCGTCACAGCTCGAGGGAGGGATTCGCGAGCTCCAGCTGTCGCCCGCCACCAATGCGCTGTGGGAGCAGGCGTGGCAGGAGTTCACCCACGGCGCCTGAGCCGAAATGAGCAAGTCAAACAGGCACTCGATCGCGCCCTCGCGGGGCACCCTGCTGTGGGTCTGCCTCGCGGTGCCCGGAGCGCTGTGGCTGATCCTTCTGTTCGCCGTCCCGTTCTACGCAATGGTCGCCGTGGCCGCGGGCCAGACCAACGAGCTGTTCGGGACGCCGATCGCTGTCTGGAACCCGGCTCGGTGGTCGACCACCAACGTGAGCATGATCTGGCACGACCTCGTCGGGACCGGGGCCTATCTCGGGCCCCCGCTATTTCGCACCTTCATCTACACACTGGCCGCGACAGCACTCGCGCTCGTGATCGCCTACCCGGTGGCGTATTTCGTGACGCGCTTCGCCGGCCGCCGCAAGGGCATGTTCCTGGCGCTGCTGATCGCGCCGTTCTGGGTCAGCTACATGATGCGGATGCTCGCCTGGATCAACCTCCTGCAGACCAACGGATACGTGAACCGAGTCCTGACGTTCCTGCATGTGGTCAGCCAGCCGGTCGACTGGCTCGGGGGTCTTCACACCACCGTCGTGCTTGGCCTCGTGTACGGATACATCCCCTACCTGATCCTCGTCCTCTACGCCGGCCTGGACCGGATCGACGGTGGGCTGATCGAGGCAGCCCGCGACCTTGGCCTCGGGCGCGTTAGGACCTTCTGTCACGTGACCCTGAGACTCAGTGTCCCCACTGTACTCGCAGGGGTGATGATCACCGCGCTGCCGATGGCCGGCGATTACTTCACCAACCAGCTGCTGTCGGCGACACCCTCGACGACCGAGATCGGTAACGAGATCGAGAGCATGCTCTCCCTCCCCGGCTCCAACGGCCAGGGCGCCGCGCTCGCGCTGATCCTGCTCGCATTGCTTGCGATCCCGATTCTGTTCTATGTGCGCGCGACGGCGCGCGCCGCCCTCGAGCGAGCAATCTGATGGGCGTCGTGTCGCTGGAACCCGAGCGAGTGGTCGAGGTCGCCCGTGCGCCACGTCGAACCTGGTGGCGTGGTCGCGTTTCGGGACGGCCGTATTTCCTCGAGGCGTTCACGTGGGTGTATCTCGCGTGGTCGCTGCTGCCGATCGCGGTCGCGGTGCTGTTCTCGTTCAACTCCGGCAAGTCCAACAGCACCTGGCAGGGCTTCTCGCTGAGGTGGTACCTCACGGACCCGAACGACTCCGTGCTGCACAACTCGGCGCTGCACGCCGCGGTGATCCAGACGCTCCGGCTGGGTGCGTTGACGACGCTGATCGCCGTGCCCCTCGGTGTCGCGTTCGCGATCGGGATCGACCGCTGGCACGGCCGGATTCCCAACGGGCTCAGCGTCCTGATGATCCTGTCGTTCGTCGTCCCCGAGCTATTGCTCGCGGTGGCGCTGACGTTCGTGTTCACGCAGCTGTTCACGTTCATCCACTTCGGCACCGGCGCCGAGGTCCTTGGCCTTGTCGCCTGGAACCTCTCGTGGCCGGCGATCATCGTCCGGGCACGACTGCTGACGATCGGGTACGACTACGAGGAGGCCGCCGCCGATCTCGGCGCCTCGCGGCTGTCGGCGATCCGCAGGGTGCTGGTGCCGCTGCTGATGCCGGCGATCTTCGCGAGCGCCGTGCTCGTGTTCGCTTCGGTGATCGATGACTTCGTGCTCGTCGAGCAACTGTCATCGAGCGCCGCGACCCAGTCGATGGCCGTTGTTATCTACTCAAACGTCCATGGCGGGCTTGCCGGACCCGCGCTCAACGCGCTGGCGACGCTCATGCTGCTGTTCTCGATCATCCTCGCCGCTGTCGGCTATCTGGGATACCGGTTCATGACCCGCGGTGAGCGCGGCAGCGGCATCGGCGCCCTGACCCAGCTTGGGGGCGCCCAATGAGGCACGCTCTTCGCGAGGAGATTGCCGATGCCGGGTGAGGTCAGGATCGTCGATCTCTTCAAGGCGTACGGGGACGTGGTCGCCGTTGACGGCATCTCGCTCGCGATCGCGCCCGGCGAGTTCTTCTCGCTGCTTGGCCCGTCTGGCTGCGGCAAGACCACGACCCTGCGCTGCACCGCGGGATTCGAGCAGCCGCAAGCGGGTCGGATATTGCTCGACGGGTGTGACGTGACCTCGGTCGCTCCCAACCGGCGCAGCGTCAACACCGTGTTTCAAAGCTACGCGCTGTTCCCATTTCTAAACGTGGCCGACAACGTCGCCTTCGGCCTGAAGTACGCGCGCATCTCAAAGGCCGAGCGTCGCACCCGGGTTGCCAGAGCGCTTGATCTGGTGCGGCTCGGCGGTTACGAGCGCCGCCGTCCCACGCAGCTATCCGGAGGCCAACAGCAGCGTGTAGCGCTCGCGCGCGCACTCGTGCTCAACCCCACGGTCTTGCTGCTCGACGAGCCGCTCGGAGCGCTCGACGCCAAGCTGCGGCGAGTCCTGCAGGTCGAGCTCAAGGCACTCCAGCAGCAGGTCGGGATCACGTTCGTGTACGTGACACATGACCAGGAGGAGGCGCTGACCATGTCTGACCGCCTCGCCGTCATGTCGGAGGGCCGCATCGAGCAGGTCGACACGCCGCGAACCGTCTACGACGAGCCGGCCAACGCGTATGTGGCCGACTTCCTCGGCGTCTCGAACCTGATGTCCGCAGAGGTCTTGCGGGCAGCGAGCCGGTCCGACCAGCCTTGTCGTATTCGACTCGGCGAGTTCGAACTCCGTGCCGGATGCGGTCAGCTCGCCGCGACGGGTGCGGTCAAGCTCGCGATTCGGCCCGAGCGAGTACGTCTGCATCCGTTTGGGTCAGGTGGAGCCAACCACCTCCCTGGCATGGTCGAGCGGGTGGTGTTCACCGGGTCGGCAACCCAGGTATTCGTGACGCTCGCTCCCGGCGCGCGGATCCAGACGCTGATCACCAATGGGACAGGACAGTTGCCGTGGCGCCAGGGGGCGCCGGTGGCGGTCGAGCTTCCAGCAGATTCCCTTCGGGTCCTGGCCGATCCGGGAGGCTCGGCGCCTTCTGCGGCGGAAGCCGAGTCCGGACCGCCGCCATCCCTCGCGAGCTCGGCCCGTTGACGACCACGATTGCCACGTGTGCGCTTCCGGCGACCGATGACCCCGGCGAGAGCCTGGCGCGTCACATGAGCTACATCGACGAGGCCGCCGGACACGGAGCTGACCTGGTCGTGTTTCCGGAGTTGAGTCTGCACGGCTATCCACCGGACGTCCGCAGCCTCGAGCTGCAACCGATCCTCGAGCGCATCTATTCGCTCGCCGAGTCTGTACCCGACGGAGAGAGTGTGCGGGCGATCGCCGATAAGGCCACCGAGCGGGCAATCCATGTCATCTACGGTCTGCACGAAGCGGGCGAGCGCCGCGGCGTCGTCTACAACACCGCAGTTCTCACCGGACCCGCCGGTCACATCGGCACCTACCGAAAGGTGCACGTCGGGGTCGGCGAGCGGCTGATCTGGCGCCTTGGGCATGAGTGGCCGGTGTTCGACTGCGACGTCGGGCGAATCGGGATGCTGATCTGCTGGGACAAGGACTTCCCGGAAGCCACTCGCGAACTGACGCTGCGGGGAGCCGAGCTGCTCGTCGCGCCGACGGCGTGGGGCCAGCTGCCCGGCACCGGCGTCGACGGGGACAGCCTCTCGGTGCGGATGTATGGGCTCTTTGACCGGGCGCGGGCCGCCGAGAACGGGCGCTGGTTTGTGTCCTCGAATTTCGTGGGCGAGCTCGGGGGGCGCGAGTACATCGGTCATAGCCAGATCGTCAGTCCGGTGGGGGAGATCGTCGCGACGAGCGGCGCGTTCGGAGTTGGACTGACGATCGCGACGATCGACATCGAGGCCGGGATCGCGCAGGCGTACGCCGCCTGGGAGGGGCCATACCTGATCCGCGATGGGCGTCCCGAGACCTACCGGGCCCTACGCGGGGAGCTCCCCAGGGTGATCGATGGGTGAGACTCTGCGCTACTCGAGCCTGGATCAGCCCAACCCGCGAGCGATCGCGCGAGCCGCCCGATGCATGCGCTTGACCTGGCGCCCGAAGTCGTCTGGCGGCAGTTGGAACGTCGGTCCCGAGAGGCTGATCGTCGCCAAGAATTCGCCGCTGTCGTCCGTCAGCTCGACCGACACTCCCGTCACGCCCTCGACAAGCTCGTCGACGGCCGCCGCGAAGCCATCCGCGCGTACCTTGACGAGCTCGCGTCGCAGCTGTGTAGGCGAGGTAATCGTGCGAGGCGCGCGCTTCTCGAGAGGCGTGCGCAGAAACGACTCGAGCTCGGCGTCACTCATCCGTGCCAGGATGAGCTTGCCGTTGGAGGTGCAGTGGAGCGGCAGCGGCACGTTCACGTTGTTGGCCAGCCGGATCGGATTCGGCGGGTCGATCTGGTCGATCACAACGCCCGCGCCGTGCTGTGAGATTCCAAGGCTGATCGTCTGGCCGAGGTCGTCCATCAGCCGCTCGAGCTCGGGTCGCGAGTACCGGATCAGGGCCGCATTGTGAGCCGCCGGGTTCGACAGCGAGGTCGCTGCAATTCCGAGCGAGTAGGTGTCCGTCACCGGGTCGCGCTCGACGAACTTCCGGTGCTCGAGCGTCGACAGCAGGCGGTAGGTCATTGTCCGCTCGTAGCCAGTCAGCTCAGCCAGCTCGCGAACCGTTCTCGGTCGCGGCTCGTTTGCCACCAGCTCGAGCAGTCGCAGCGCCCGGTCGACGGACTGGAAGCGATATGGGTTGCGTTCAACTCGCGGCATTGTCGCGCGTTGATTATCGACGCTCGTCCGGCGCCGTCTGCTGAACGGCGCCACCAGCCACTCACACAGGAGTACAAATGAGAACCGCGATCAGCCTGTCGGCGGAGGAACGACCATGGGACGAGCTCGTCACCTATGTGCTTGAGGCTGAGCGGCTCGGCGTTGACATCTGCTGGGTGACCGAGGGATGGGGAGGCGACGCCGTCTCCCCGTTGGGCTTTCTCGCGGCGCGGACCGAGCGGATCATGCTTGGCTCGGGTGTCCTCCAGCTCGGGACACGCACGCCGGCCGCGATCGCGATGGCCGCGATGACGATCGCGATGATGTCCGACAACCGCTTCCTGCTCGGGCTGGGCGCGTCGGGTCCGCAGGTGATTGAAGGCCTGCACGGGGTCCGATTTGACCACCCGCTCGGGCGGATGCGCGAGACGATCGAGATCATCCGGCTGCTGTCCAGCGGCGCGCGTAGCGCCCACGCCGGCCGGTACTTCCAGCTCCCGGTGGAGGGGTCCGAGGCTCGACCGATGCGGCTCAGTTTCCCGCCGAACGTCGACCTCCCGCTGTATCTGGCGGCGCTGTCGCCGAAGATGCTCGAGCTTACGGGCGCCGTGGCCGATGGGTGGCTCGGAACCTCGTTTGTTCCTGAGCACGCGGACGCCTTTCTGGACCCGATCGCCAGCGGAGCCGCGCGCGCCGGCCGCGCGCTTGATGCGATTGACGTCTGCCAGCACGCCGAGGTCTCCATCGGCGAGGAGGTCGACGGCTATGTGGCCGTCCAGCGCCAGCGCCTGGCGTTCTACCTCGGCGGCATGGGCTCGCCGGAGCGCAACTTCTATTACAACGCGTACGCGCGCCAGGGCTATGCCGACGTCGCCCGCACGGTCCACGACTGTGGGTGGCCAAGCGCCGCGACGAGGCAATCGCTGCTGTGCCCGACGAGCTCGTATTCGCGACATCGCTGATCGGAACCGACGAGATGGTCCGTGATCGCCTCCGGGCGTGGCGAGACGCCGGCGTCGACACGATCCGGCTGACGATCGAGGGATCGCTGGACGAGCGGCTCACAACGCTGGCTCGCGCGGTCGAGCTCGTGGCCGAGTGCACCGGACCGTCGACAGCCGTGCCGGCGTAGCTCGTCTGGCCCGATGGATCCGTCGAGCTTCAGGTACATCCGCTTCGCGGTCGAGTCAGGGGTGGCCTCGATCGAGCTACGCCGCCCCGAGGTACTCAACGCCCTGCTGCCGGACATGGGCCGCGAGCTGTCGGCCGCGCTCGAGCTGGCGGCAGACGATCGTGGCGTGCGCTCGGTTTTGCTGACCGGGGCCGGCCGCGCGTTCTGCGCGGGCGCTGATCTACGCGCGCCCCGTCAGCTGCGGCTCGATGGGAGTCAGGATCTCTCGATCTCGCTGCGGTCGGTCTATAACCCGCTGATCGTTGCAGTGCGCCGGCTCCGCCTGCCGGTGGTGTGCGCCGTCCAGGGACCCGCCGCCGGGATCGGCGCGTCGATCGCGTTCGCGTGTGACCAGCTTGATCGCCGCCGAGTCGGCTTACTTCCTGCTGGCGTTCGTTCGCGTCGGCCTGATCCCGGACGGCGGCGTTCTCTTGCTTCTGTCGCATCGGATCGGCGCGGCCCGCGCATTCCGGCTGGCGCTGCTGGCCGAGCGGTTGCCGGCTCCGCAGGCCCTCGAGTGGGGCGCGGTCGACGAGGTCGTCGCTGATGAGGATCTGCCTGAAGCGGGCTTGGCGCTGGCGCGCCGTCTGGCCGAGGGGCCGACTACCGCCTACGCGGGCCTCAAGCGCGCGGCCAATGAGTTGTGGCTGCCGGAGCTCGCGCAGCAACTCGAGCTCGAGGCGACGCTCCAGCAGGAGCAAGCCCGGACCGGGGACTATGAAGAGGGGATAGCCGCGTTTCTTGAGCGTCGCGAGACCAGGTTCACAGGAGGCTGAGAACAACTGAGCACGACCAGCCGGTCCGAGCCTCGCCCGTGCCAGACGTGACCGGGGTTTCCTGGCCGCGGCAACGAGTTCGTCGAGCCGCCACCGCTGAAGACGGGAGCCGTTCGATCGGTCCCAATGTAGATCTGCAGCACACCCTGCCTAGCGCCAGGCCAAGCGACGCACTCGAGACCATGAACGCAAACGGACTCGGCGAGTGCTTGGCCCGTTGCCGTCGAGCTGGCGGGCTCGCGCTCGCAGGAGCGCGACCAGGTCGGCCGTGTGATGAAACGGGTCGGCGATCACGCTGCCGTCTGTGAGGCCCAGCGCTCCGAGGAGCACGCCGTCGACTTCGGCGAGCAGGACCGGCTGCGCCGGAGGCGTGGAGCTGTCGAGCTCGGCCAGCCGCTCGAGCGAGGACTGATCGGCGGGGGTGGCGAATCGGAGCATGACGCTCCTGTCGGCGGCGTCAGGCCGGCTCGCGTGAGCTTGCTGGTGGATGAGGGTGCGGGCGGTCGCGGTTCGGCGCAGGTCATCCACCTTCGCCTCCGCGACGGCCATCTGAAGTGGCGCGGAAATCATCTCGGTGTCCTTTGGCTTCTGGGTCGGTCGAATCCGCCTTTTCTGGGCGAGCTCGGGTACGTGATTGCTTAGGTGGTGATTGCAGACGACGGACGGAGAGACATCAGACGTCTGACAGGTTGGTCCCATACCACTCAAGACAGAGATGGCCTGCGATCCTTCCCGTGGTACCGATCTCCACGATCGACAAACCGGCGGCCCAGCGTGCTCCACATTGGCCAAACGCCTAAGAAACAGGCGGTCTGACGGCTGGGGCTTACCTCTCGAAGCGGCCCAAGGCCGTGGCGCTACGCGCGGTCGAGCCCGAGCCGGTCGCGCAGGTAATCCTGGAAGTGCCCAATCAACGTTTCGGTCCCGCCGAGCACCCAGCCGCGATCGATCACGCCGGCTGACGTGCCCCGCTGGGCGGCCTCGACGAGTGCGGTGTCCTCGGCGCCGACCTGGTTGTCGAACACGAAGACGTCGTCGATCCATGATTGGTCGACGTCGGCGCCGAACCAATAGTCGAGGTAGCCGGCGCAGGTGTCGGGGCCGGTGGGCCAGATCGGGCCGATCGACAAATTCGGATGGCCGGGGAGGACGTTGAACTTGAGGTTGGGGAACCAGAGGTGGTTCTGGGCCTCGTCGACCGAGCCGCGCACGTCAAACGGGCCGCGGCCCTCGAGTGAGGTGCGGTGGATCGGGGCGAACTGGCTCGTGCGCAGGCCCTTGGCGCGCAACTCCAGGCGGCGCTCGTCGAGGACGTCGACGAGGCTCGGGTGGTTGACCGGGCAGTGGTAGCACTCGAGGTAGTTCTCGACGGCGATCTTCCAGTTGGCGCGGATCTCGTAGTGGACGCGCTGGTTGAAGCGCAGCCCGTCGACGTCCAACCCATGCTCGAGGACGATCTCGGGGAGATCATCGAGTGCTTCGCTCAGCGGCTCGGCGTCGGCACGAGGGTTGGCGAACACGAACGGACCCCAGGTCCCGACCGACACCGGCGCCAGCCCATGGCAGCCAACGTCAAGCGCTGGATCGCGCTCCCCCCGAGGGGCGGCACGCAGCGCGCCGTCAAGGCCGTAGGTCCACGCGTGATACGGGCACTGGAGAGTCCCGCGGCGCCGCGCGTCGGTCGCGACGATCGCGCCGCGGTGGCGGCAGACGTTGATGAACCCGCGGAGCACGCCGTCGGCGTCGAGCGTGATCACGATCGGGACTGGGCCCGTGCTCGAGGGGAAGTAGCTGCCCGGGCCCTGGAGCTCGCCGAGGTGGCCGGCGTACTGCCATGAGCGGCGGAAGATCCGCTCCATCTCGCGGGCCAGGATCGCCGGGTCGGAGTACCAGGACCAGGGGACCGTCTCGCGGCCCGGGCTAAGAATCGGTTGCTCGGTGGCTGTCATCAGGCTCCATCCCTCGGAAATTGATGATCGAACGTGCGGGCACACACGCGGACGTTGTCCTCGAACGCGTCGAGCGTGCTGGTGACCATGAACCGCTCACGGTCGCAGGTCATCGTGCTGGTCGCCACCGTGCGTGTCTTCCAGCCCTCGCGCTCGAGGGAGACCTCCACGCGGCAGACGACCCTCGCGGACAGCGGATCACCCTCGATGATGCGGTAGGTGGTCACGTTCTCCTCGCGCATCTCGGTCCCGGTGGACACGATCCGCTCGCCCGACGCGTGCCAGTCGAACTCGACCTCGATCTCCCCCGTCGCGAGGTCACGGCGCACCCGGCGACCGCCCGGGCGCAGCATCGTCGTCTCGCTCGCCAGCGACGTGCCGCTCTCGGGCGGCCCGAACTCGGCCAGCGACGCGTCGAGATCGCTCGCCCGGCGGCGTGGGAGGGACAGCGTGCTCGGGCATCCACAATGCACGGTGAGTGTGGTCGGCTCCGGGGACGGCCATGCCCACGGCCAGTACGTGTTCGACACCGCGAGCCGGATCCGGTGGCCGGCCGGGACCGCGTACGCCGTCGACTGGAACGGAACCCGAACGGCGACCCGCTCACCGACCGGCATCGGCACGCTGCGGTCGTGCCCCTCGCGGCGACTCAGGTTCAGAAGACCGCGCGCGATCAGCGTCGAGGTCCCGTCGGGCGCGACATCACAGACGCGGACCGCGAGCAGCGCCTCCGGCTGATCGACGCTCACCACGAGTCGCAAATGACCCCCGCCGAGCAGCTCTACGCGCCCCGGCAGCGGCTCGCTGTCCCAGCACAGCGAGGCGCCGTCGTCGGGGCGCTGGTCGAGCGCGAAGTCCGCCGAGCTGCCGTCACCGCACCACACGCCGCCCTCCACGCCCGTGGCCTGCAACCCGCGCAGACGACGCGTGATATCGAGTGGCCCGCCATCGGCAGGGTCGACGAGCTCCGCCGCTCCGACGCCAAACGTCCATTCGCTGACCGAAGGTGACGGCCACGACGGGTCGGCCACCCACCGCCCGGGGCGCTCGGCGTACGAGCCGGCGGGAGCAACCGCCTCTTGCATATAGGTAATTAACCGGGGCTCATCGAAGAAACCGTTCTCGACGCCGTCGAGGCTCGCGCCGAAGAACCGCAGGCACTCCTGGAGGAAGCCGATCGACGGGCCAGGCGCCCCACGCTCGGGACTGGTGTGCCCCCACGGCCCGATCAGCCCGCGGACCGGGACCGAGACGTTCTCGACGATCCGGAAGACCATGTCGCGGTAGCCGTCACTCCAGCCGCCGACGGCGAACACCGGGCAGCGGATCGCGCTGTAGTCCTCGCAGGCCGAGCCCTGCTGCCAGTAAGAGTCGCGGCGCTGATGCCCCAGCCACGGCTCGATCCACGCCCGCGCGTTCCCGAGCCGCTCGAGCCACGCGTCGCGCCAGCCGTCGCCGACCACGACAGGGTCCGGCGGCTGGTTCAGATACGCCAGCATCGACGTCGCCCACTGGGTGATGTCCATCGCCGACACGCACCCGCCGACGTAGTGGACGTCATCCGCGTAACGGTCGTCGCTGGCGTGAATCGCCGCCACCCCGCGCAGCGCCGAGGGGTGGCGTGCGGCCTGCTGGAGCGCCGCGAAGCCGCCCCAGGAGATGCCGATCATTCCGACCGAGCCGGTGCACCATGGACGCCCGGCCAGCCACTCGATCACCTGCTCGGTGTCGCGCTGCTCCTGGTCGGTGTACTCGTCCTCGAGGAGGCCCGAGGAGTCCCCGGCCCCGCGCAGATCCACGCGCGCGAACGCAAACCCGTGGGAGGCGAAGTATGTCCCCCAGCCCGCGTCCCAGACCGCCGTGCCGTCGCTCTTGCGATACGGCACCGCATCGAGAATCGCCGACACAGGCCTCGAGCCAGCGTCTTCCGGAAGCCACAGGCGGATCGCGAGCCGGACCCCGTCAACCAGCTCGATCCAGTCGTTTTCGATCACTCGTACGCCGCGCGCAGGAGGATCATTGGAGAGCGGCTGGGATTGACGCGGGCTCACGGGGACCGTAGAGTACTGCTGCCAATATGCGGAAGCAAGTTTCAATAAATGAGAGCACCTCGGTCGGGACGCTCGCACGTGGACTCGACGTGCTCGAGCTGTTCGCCAGCTCGGCTCCGGAGCTCTCCCAGAAGGAGATCTCCGACACGCTGGGCCTGCCGATGCCGACCGTTCACCGCCTGACCGCGCTGTTGACCGAGCGGGGCTGGCTCGACCGTGACCCGGTCACGCGCCGGCTGCGGCTCGGGCTGGAAATGGCACGGCTCGTCCCCGCGCTGATGGCCGGTATGCGCCTGCCCGAGCTCGCGCGCCCGCATCTGCTCCGGCTGGCATCGGACGTCGGCGAGGCCGTGAACGTGGCGATCCTCGAGGGAGCCGACATCGTCTACCTGCTGAGCGAGTCGGGCGACCGGCTGCTCACTTCGAACGTGACCGTCGGCACGCGCCTGCCGGCGCACTGCACCGCGCTCGGTAAATGTCTGCTGGCGCAGCTGCCCGAGGACGTCGCCCGGAGCGCGCTCGGGCCCGAGCCCTACGAGCGGCGGACCGACCGCACGCAGACGACCTGGAAGCAGCTCGCGCCAGACCTTGAAGTAATTCGCGCCACCGGCGTATCGATCTCCGACGAGGAGTACGAGGTCGGCCTCGTCTCGATCGCGGCGCCGGTCCGCTGGTTCAACGGTCCCGGCACCGGCGCGATCAACGTGTCACTGCCGGCCGGCCGGGCGACGCCCGAGTTCCGCGAGCAGCTGACAAAAGGACTGCTCGCCGCCGCGCGACAGATCGACTGGGAGATGGGCGTTCCCGGGGCGCGCCCGTGAGCGCCGGCGCGGCCGCCGCGGTCGACATTGACGGGCTCGCCGCCGCGGCCGACACGTTCGCCAAACAGCTCGCAACGAACATCGCGGACGAGCCCCAGCTCAGATATCAGGGCATGCCGTCCGATGGTGACTCGGACACCGCCTACCGCGCGCTCGGAGCCGAGGGGTGGATCGGGATCCACTGGCCCCGCGAGCTCGGCGGCCGCGGCCTGAGCTCGCTGCATACGCTCGCGTGCGAGGAGCGCTTCGGCTACCACTGGCTGCCGCTGTCGGGCTACCTGCTGTCGGTCAAGACGATCGGCAACGCGCTGCTGCGCTTCGCCACGCCCGAGCTTCAGGAGCGCCTCGTTGCAGAGATCGCGACCGGAAGATTGCTGTTCTGCCAGGGCTTCTCCGAGCCCGACGCCGGCTCGGATCTCGCCTCGCTGCGCACCAAAGCACGCCGGGACGGTGACCGGTTCGTCGTCAGCGGCCGCAAGATCTGGACGTCGAGCGCCGACTACGCGCAGTGGGTCTACCTAGCGGTCCGCACCGACCCCGACCGCGAGCGCCACCGCGGCGTCTCGGTGCTCGTAGCCGACATCGAGACCCCCGGGATCACCGTAAGTACACACAAAACGCTGGGCGGCGGAACGATCGGCGAGCTCGAGCTCGACGAGGTCGAGATCCCGGCCGAGCAGCTGGTCGGCGAGCTGCACGGCGGCTGGCGCGTGCTGATGGGCACGCTCGACTACGAACGGGTGACGAGCGAGAAGGTCGGCACGGTCTTCTGGCTGCTCGATGCGCTCGCCCCGCTCGCGCGCGAGCGCTCGAGCCGCAAAGCCCTGAGCAGGCTGAGAGGCGCGGCGCAGGCCGCCCGGCTCCAGGGCCGCCGCGCCGCCGAGCTGCTCGAAGCCGGGCAGCCCGCCAGCGCGCAGAGCTCGATGGCGAAGCTGTCGGTCGCCGAGCTGATGCAGGCCGTCGCCGCGTTCGCGGTCGAACTGCTCGGGCCCGAGGGGTTGCTGGAGGAGGGGACGAAGACCCTCCGCGGCCGCGTCGCCGCCTTTCAACGGGCATCCGTGGCCACGACGATCTCCGGCGGCGCCGCGGAGATCCAACGCACCGTGATCGCCCGCCGCGAGCTTGGATTCCCGCCCCGATGACCGCCACCCCCGCGACCGCAACCCTTCCCCTGGACGGGATCCGCGTGCTCGAGTACGCCCAGTACGTCGCGGGGCCGTTCGCCGGCATGCTGCTCGCCGATCTCGGGGCCGACGTGATCAAGGTCGAGCCGCCCGACGGCGACGCGTGGCGGCGATACGAGCCGTTCGCCGATGGCGAGAGCCGCTACTTCTACTCGCTGAACCGCAACAAGCGCTCGGTTGTGCTCGACCTCAAGGACCCCGAAGGGCTACGCGGCAGCAGGGCGCTGATCCGCAGCGCCGACGCGGTCCTGCACAACATGCCTCCGGCGCGGGCACGGGTGTTCGAGCTCGACCGCGAGAGCGTTCGTGACATCAACCCGGCGGCCGTCTGGTGCTGTGTGTCGGCGCTCGGGAGCGACGGCCCCGAGGCCGAGTTGACCGCCTTCGATCTGGTCGCCCAGGCGCTCTCGGGACTGCTGCTCGCCGATGCCCACTCGAACGACGCGGTCCCCAAGCGCGCGGGCGGGATCGCGATGGCCGACTTCACCGCCGGGCTGCTGGCCGCGCTTGCCGTGCTCGCCGGGCTGGCCGGACGACCGAAAGACGGCGCCGCCGGCGTCGAGGTGTCGCTGCTCGGAGCGGCGCTCGCGGTCCAGGCCCAAAAGTTCGTCTCGGTCGAGAAGCTCGATCGCGCCGGCCGGGACGAGCGCGGCACCGACCCCCCGCTCGCCACCCACGACGATCTCGAGCGCGAGGCCCGGACCCGGCGCGCGGCCGACGAGCTCGAGCCCTACTACCGCGCCTACCAGGCCTCGGACGGGTTCTTCGTGCTCGCCTGCCTGCACGAGCGCCAGCGGCGAACCGCCGCGGCCGTGCTCGGGATCGAGGATCCGTGGGCGGCCAACCCCCAGGCGTCCCCGGCCAGCGCGGCCGAGCGCGAGCAGCGGCTGGCGCTGGTGGCCGAGTTCGAGCGGCGCGTGGCGACGGAGCCGGTCGACGTCTGGGTGCAGAGGCTGCGTGCCGCCGGCGCGCCGGCGGCCCCGGTTCGCCTCCGCGATCAGCTATTCGAGCACGAGCAGACGCGGGCCAACGGGCTCGTCCACAGCATCGAGCACGACGACGTCGGCGAGGTCAAGCTGCTCGGTTCGCTGTTCAAGATCGACGGTGTCGTCACGCGTCCCCGGCGCGGGATCCCCAGTCTGGGCGAGCACACCGAGGAGGTGCTGGCGCAATGCCGCCAACCGCGGGCGTGAGCGACGGTCTCGCCGAGGCGCGGGCGTTCGCCGAGAGCGTCGCCGGCGTCCTCGGGCGCCAGACCCCGGACGCCGCCGGCTGGACCCCGGGCGAACCGAACAAAGACGGCTGGCCCGAGATCGACGCGCTGCTCGACGAGCTCGGGTGGGACTCGCTCACCGAGCAAGCCGCGCTGGCGCCGTACGCCGGCCTCGCCGCCGTCGAGCTCGGCAAACAGCTGGCGCCCGTGCGCGAGGTCGACCGGCTCCTCGGCGGCAGCCCTCTCGCCGACGACCTCATAAGAACCGCGCAACCCGCGGTCGTCACTAAACAAAACGGCGCCATCGTCCGCCGCCCGGTCCGAGCCGCCGAACCGTGTCCGTCAGCCGAGGGGCTCGATGTCCACCGCGTACTCGAGCTGGGCGAGCCCGTACCGATCCCCGAACACGACTGGGCCCAAGCCAAAAACGCGTGGCTGGCGGCCGGAGTCGGTTACCTCGCCGGCCTCGGACTCGGCGCGCTCGAGCTGACCTCGGACTACGTCCGTCAGCGCCGCGCGTTCGGCAGCACCCTGGCGGGCCTGGCGCCCGTCCAGCAGCTACTCGCCGGCGCGGCGACATCGGTCCGTGGCACGCAGCTGCTCGCGGGCGAGCACCCCGACGCCGATGGGCTCGCCCACGCCGGACCGGCGATCGCGCAGGCGTGCGCCGCCTGTCAGCAGGTGACCGGCGCGATCGGCTACACGCTCGAGTACCCGCTCCACCGCTACACGCAGCGTGCCCGGGCGCTCGCCACCTGGAACGACGCGCTGCTCGACCAGCTGATCGAGCCGTAGATCAGCCCGACTCGCCGACCGTGGCCTGCACGGGCGACACCGAAGACGCTGGGGGCGCCTCGTCGATCGGGAAGTGGCAAGCGACCAACCGCCCGGCATGCGGCTCGAGCTCCGGCTCGTCAGTAACGCACACCTCGGCGCGACGCGGGCAGCGCGGAGCGAACGGGCACGCGGTCTGCTCGGCGCTGACCAGCTCGGCCAGCGGCTTTGACTCCTCGATCCGGCGCTCGCTCGGCGTGGTCGCCGGCACGGCGTCGAGCAGCGCGCGCGTGTACGGATGGGTCGGGTTCGCAGTCACCCGCGCCGCGTCGCCCGTCTCCACGATCTTGCCGGCGTAGATCACCGCCAGCCGGTCACTCACCCGTCGCACGACCTCGAGATCGTGTGAGATGAACAGGTAGGTGAGGCCGCGCTCGCGCTGGAGCTCGAGCAGCAGGTTGAGGATCTGCGCCTGGACGGAGACGTCGAGCGCCGACGTCGGCTCATCGCAGACGACCAGCTCGGGCTCGAGCGCCAGCGCCCGGGCGATCCCGATTCGCTGGCGCTGGCCGCCGGAATACTCGCCGGGGTAGGAGTCAAGCGGCGCGTTCTCCATCCCGACCGAGGTCAGGAGCTCCTCGATCTTGCGACGGTCGTGGGGGAGACCGTGGGCGCGCAGCGGCTCGTCGATGATCCGCCGCAGCGTGAAGCGCGAGTCGAGTGAGTCATACGGATCCTGGAAGACGATCCCGAGGTGACGACGGACCGATTTCAGGGCGCGGGTGCTCTTGGGGTAGCGCGTGCCGCGGAACCGGAGCTCGCCGCCGGTGGGGCGCTCGAGGCCGACCGCGAGACGGGCGATCGTGCTCTTGCCGCAGCCCGATTCGCCGACGACGCCGAGCGTCTCGCCAGGCATGATCGACAGTGACACGCCGTCGAGCGCACGCACGCTGCCGTAGTGCTTGCGGACGTCTTGCAGCTCGATCAGTGGCTCGGTGGTCATCGCGGCGCACCGATCAGGTGACAGGCCGCCGTGTGGTCGGGCGCGATCGTCTGCGTCGCGGGCATCTCGGACGGACACGGCGGCATCGCGTGCGGGCAGCGGGGGTGAAACGGGCAGCCCGGCGGGAAGTCCCCCAGGGGAGGCGAACCGGGGATCGCGTCAAATCGCGCCTTGGCGGCCGCCTCGCGGCTCTGGCGCGGCGAGCGCACCAACGCGCGCGTGTACGGGTGGACCGGGTCCTCGAAGATCGTGTGGACCGGGCCCTGCTCGACGATCCGCCCGCCGTACATCACCGCCACGTGATCGGCGATCTCGGCGACGACGCCGATGTCGTGCGTGATCCAGACGAGCGCCATCTGGTCGGCGATCACGAGCTTGCGGACGAGGGCCAGGATCCCGGCCTGGACGGTCACGTCGAGCGCGGTGGTGGGCTCGTCGGCGATCAGCACCAGCGGCTGGGCGGCGAGCGCGATCGCGAGCATCACCCGCTGGCGCATGCCGCCCGAGAGCTGGTGCGCGTAGCGGCGCGCGACCAGCGGCGGGTTGTTGATGCCCACCTGCTCGAGCAGTTCGATCGCGCCGTCGGCGGCCTGCGAGCGGGTCGCGCCGCGGCGGAAGCGGAGCACCTCGGCGATCTGCCGGCCGGCCGACTGGACCGGGTTCAGCGCCGCCATCGCGTCCTGGGGCATGTACGCGACCACCCGCCCGCGGGCCTCGCGCAGCTCGCGCCCGGAGGCCGCGGCGAGGTCGAAGTCCCCGATCACGGCGTGGCCCTCCATCTCGGTCCCGGCCGGCAGCAGCCGCGCGACCGCGTGCGCGGTCGACGACTTGCCGCAGCCCGACTCCCCGACGATCGCCAGCGTCTGTCCGGGGCTGACCGCGAACGAGACGCCGCGCACCGCGTGGGTGGCGCCGTAGCGCACGTGCAGGTCCGACACCGAGAGCCCGCCGCGGCGGGTGGCCGTCTCCTGCGGGACCGGAGCCGCGGCGCTCACCGGGTGCCAAGCCGTGTTCGGGGATCGAGCAACATCCGCAGCAAGTCGATCGCGAGCGTCGCGATAACGACTAGTACCGCGGCCACGACGACCGTCCCCATCAGCACCGGGCGATCGACGTTGTAGAAGGCCTGGGTCTGCAGCTGGCCGATCCCGGGCCAGCCGAACACGGTCTCGACGAACACGACCCCGGACAGCAGGATCGCGAAGTCCAGCCCGGCCATCGTCAGCGCCGGCGACAGCGCGTTTCGCAGCACATGGTGGCGCAGTACCTGGCGGCGGGAGAGGCCCTTGGCGACCGCGGTCCGCGTGTAGGGCGCGGCCAGCGACTCCTGCATCGCGTCGCGCACCACGTTGGCGTAGTAAGGCATCCCGAACAGACCCAGCGTCAGTGCCGGCAGCACGATCCGGTCACCGCCGGTCCCGCCGTCGATCGGGAACACGGCCACCACGTAGCCGAAGAGCAGCAGCAGCACGAACGCGAGCGAGAACGCCGGCACCGACAGAAAACCGACGTTGACGACGGCCAGGACCCGGCTGCGCTTGGCGCGCAGCCCGTCCCACACTCCCAACGCCCCACCGAGGATCAGCTCGAGCGTGAGACCGGCCAGGCCGAGTTCGATCGTCGCCGGTAGCCGCGCGCCGATGATCGACGCGACCGGCTGGTCCTGGACGTAGGAGACGCCGAGATCACCGTGGACGATCCCGGCCAGGTAGTGGCCGAGCTGCGACAGGACCGGCTCGTTGAGGTGCAGGTTGGCGCTCACGAGCGCGAGCACCTGGGGCGTGGCCCGCGGGCCGGCGATCGTGCGCGCGGGATCCCCGGGGACGACGAACATCAACAGGAACGTCAGCAGGACGACGAGGAAGATCGTCAGGATCCCGAGCGCGACGCGCGTGGCTAGATATCGAGCCATGACCTTCGCAGGGATACCGAGCCGCGGCGCGACATCCCGTCGCCGATCAGCACGAACGCGAGCACCGTCAGGACGATGCAGATCAGCGGCTCGAGCACCTCGTGGGGCATGTACTCGAGCGCGGATTGGCCGTCGTTGACCATCGCGCCCCACTCGGCCGTGGGCGCCTGGACGCCGGCGCCGAGGTAGGAGAGGCCGGCGCCGATCGCGACCACCGCGGCGCCGTTGAGCGCCGCGATCACCAGCAGCAGTGACGACAGGTGGGGAAAGATGTGGCGGCGCATGATCGTCGTGCTCGACACGCCCTGCGCGACGGCCGCCTCGACGAACGGCCGCTTGCGCAGCGCCAGCGTCTCGCCGAACACGACGCGCGCCGTCCACGCCCAGTAGAGCGCGGTGACCACGACGATCACGCCGAACACTCCTTCGCCGAGCACGCTGGCGAGCGCCAGGCCGGAGATCACGGTCGGCACCGACAGGAACACCTCGGTGATCCGCATCAGGACGTGCTCGACGGCGCCGCGCAAGAAGCCCGCGACGACGCCGACGATCGCCCCGAGACCGATCGACGTGAGATTGGCGATGAACGTGATCTCGAGCGTCGTGCGGCCGCCGTACGCGAGCCGGGAGAGCTCGTCGCGCCCGATGCTGTCGGTGCCGAGGATGTGACCCGCCGAGCCGAATCCGAGCGGCAGACCCTTGGCGGAGATGCCGTTGGCGTAGATCTTGTCCGGCGGTCCGAACACCGGCGCGATCACCGCGAACAGGATCAGCGCTGCCAGCAGGCCCAGCCCGGCTACCAGCGACGCCGACGGCCGCGGCCGCCGCCAGGCGAACGAGAGCGCCTTAGGCCTTCCAGAGGCGGTCGTAGTAGGTGCCGTAGAAGATGTTGTAATGGAAGTTCTCCAGGGCGGGGGAGCGGCCGTCGACGAAGTTGAGGCTCGCGAGGAAGATCCCGGGCGCGTCCTGCGCGATCAACTGTTCGGCCTGCGCAAGGTACCCGTTGCTCTGCGTCACCGTCTGCGCCTGCAGTGCCTTGTTGGAGAGCGCGTCGACCTTCGGATCCGAGTAGTTCCAGTAGTTGGAGGAGCCGTCGGAGATGTAGTTCGAGGTGAGGATGTCGAGCGCGGTCGGCTGTACCTGGTACCAGTGCACGGGCGCAGCGGTGAAGTTCTTCTTCGTGGTGGCGGTGTTATAGGCCTGGTCTGAGACCGTGTCGATCGTCATGTTGACCCCGACCGCCTTGAGCTGCTGTTGGACGATCTGGGCGACCGTGGGGTCGGGATCGTCCGAGGTCGAGGTGAGCGTGAACGACAGGTTGTGCGCGCCCGCAGCAGCCAGGAGCGACCTGGCCTTCTCAGGGTCGTAGGTGTACTGCGTCGCGATCCGGTGGTAGTCGGGCAGGACCTTGGGAAATGGCAGACCCCACGGCACGCTCTCGCCGTAGAGGGTGCGCGCGAGCTGCTCGCGGTTGACCGCCCAGTTGAGTGCTTGGCGGACGCGGACGTCCTTGAACGGCTCCTGATCGAGGTTGAAGGCGATCCAGCGCACCGCCGGCAGCGTGACCCTGACGACGTACTTGTCCAGCGACGGCTGGGCCGCCACCTGGCCGTCGAGCGACGGGCCGATGCCGGGTCCGATCGAGTCGATGTCGCCCTTCTGGAGCTGGAGAAGTTGCGTCTGAGCGTCGGTGCCCCAGCGGTAGGCGACGCTGTCGAGGTAGGGGAGCCCCTTCCAGAAGTAGTGCGGGTTGCGCGTGAAGGTGGACGTCTGGGCGGCTGCGTCGTAGCTGGTGAGCGTGAAGGGGCCGGTCGAGACGACGTGCTCGGGGAAGCTCTTGCCGTACTTCTGCACCGCGGCGCGCGACACGGCGGCCATATACGGCTGGGCGAGGATGTTCGGGAACGTGAGGTCGGGCGCCTGCAGCTGGACGCGGAGCGTCATCGGATCGAGCAGCTTGAGCCCCTTGACGGTCTTCGTCTTGCCGTTGAACACCGCCTCGGCGCCCTCGATCGTGTACAGGTAGCTCGACGCCCATGAGGCGACCTTCGGGTCGAGGACTCGGCCCCACGAGTACACGTAGTCGTGCGCGGTGACCGGCGTGCCGTCCTGAAAGCGAACGCCGGGCCGGAACTTGATCGTGAAGACCGAGTTGTCTTGGTTGGGCACCACCGACGCCGCCGCGTTCGGGAACGGTCCTTCGCCATTGGCGCCGAACACCATCGGCGGCGCGGTCGTGCAGTTGCAGATCGAGTCCCAGCTGATCAGGTCATAGCCGAGCGCGGGATCGAACGAGTTGCCCTGCTGCGACCAGCCGACGACGATCGAGTTGCCCGCCTGGCCGCCGGTGGCGGGGGGACCGGGCACACCGGAGGCGACCTTGACGCTCGAGCCCGAGCTCGACGTGACGAGCTTCTGCGACGTCCCTCCGCACCCGGCCAGATAGAGGGCGCCAACGCCGAGTCCGGCGCCACGCAGAAGGTCCCTCCGGGACAGCCCGCCTAATCCATGGCGGCGATCGTTGTCATCGTTCTGCCCAACCGGGCTCATCTCAGCTCCCTCTCGCGAATAGTTTCGATTATCGAAATGCGTTTTCGCTGGTCAAGAGCCTACAGTTAGTTCGGCCTGCTCGCAAGGATCAATTCGAGCGGGTCCCGGCCTTAACAAAACATTCGCACGGAGCGGCGGAGCTGCCGCGTGCAAAGGCACGCGTCTAGGGTCATCGGAGACCGGAGGCAGAGATCATCCGGTCGCGGCCGTACTCGAGACCGAGGCCAGGAACGCGATCAACGCTCGGTTGAACTGATCTGGGTACTCCCACAAGCACGCGTGCCCGCCTTTCGTCGTCGCCCACTGGGCGCGCGGGATCAGCGAATGCAGCCGGCGCGAGAGCTCGACCGGGATCAGAATGTCGGTCTCACCTGCGAGCACGAGCGTCGGGACGTTGATTGAGCCCAGTCGATCGGTGGCGTCGTGGGCCTGGATCGAATTCAGCTGGGCCAAGTACGCCGGGATCGGCTGGTCGATGAACCGCATCGCGGTGTCGAACTCCGCGGCATCGTCGGGGCGCTTCTCGAAGAACTCGGGCGTGAACGCCCACACCGTCACGTCGCGCATCACGGCAGGCACGCCCATGACGGGGGCCATGTCCTCCCACAGGCTGAACATTCTCGAGCAGAACGGCCCCGGCGCCGCGTAGGTGCAGGCGAGTGCAACGCTGCGTAGATCGGCGGCATACGCGAGCGCGTATTCCTGAGCGATCATCCCACCCATCGACACACCCGCCAGGTGAAAGTCGGCGATTTCGAGGTGATCAACGAGCGCCTTGGTATCGGCAGCGAACATCGCGGTCGTGTACGGCCCTACGGGCTTGTCGCTGTGTCCGATCCCTCGGTTGTCGAACCTGAGCACGCGATACCCGGCCTCGAGCAACGCCCGCACCTGGTAGTCCCACGTCTCGAGGTCATCGGCCAGGCCGTTCACCAGAACGACCGTCTCGGGTCCGTCGCCCTCGAGCCTGTAGTTGATGGTGAGTCGGTCAAGCGCCGCTGTGGTCATCGCTCCTCAGTCGCCGTTGGGCGGGCAGTCGGTACGGTTGGCGCTCCCGATCCGACGACGGCGGGGCGCGGATCTGGCGAGGGTATCTGGACCTGACCAGCGTTTCGAGCGCCCGTCAGACGTGGAGCGAAGGGGCGCCGCCACCCCGGTGCGGCGGCGCCCCCTCTTCGCCCTACTGGTCTGTGCCCAGGTCTACGACCGGCTGGATCAGGCCGCTGACCCCCGGCGCGACCGTGACGCGGTCCTTGCCGCCGAGCGTGTTGAGCAGCAGCTGGTCGTTGGCCGGTTCGCTGCCGCTGATCGCAACTTGGCTCGCCAGGCCGGAGACGAGGACGTTGCCCGCGGCGTCATTGGTCACGTCGACCTTGTCGGGCTTGGCGGTGCCGTTGACGATCACGGCGTCGGCTGCGCCGTCACCGATGCCGCTGCCCGGTGTGCCGCTGAGGTCGATGTTGGTGTGCTTGACCCCAGTGCCGGTGAGATCGTTGACCGTGATCGTGTCGGCGCTGCCGAGTGCGGCGACGTTGAGGTTCTCGATCCCGTTGAGATCCATCGTGATGTTGGCGACGTCGCGGAACAGGCGCACGCGGGAGCCGTTGGCGGAGAGGTCGATGCGCTCGGCGGCGTTTGAGCCGTTGAACTGCATCGTGTCCTGGCCGCCCTGCCCCTCGACCGTGTCGCTGCCGTCTCCCGGGTCCCAGGTGAACGTGTCATCGCCGCTGCCCAGCAGCGCCGTGTCGGCGCCGCGACCACCGTCGATCTGGTCGTCACCGCTGCCGCCGATCAGCACGTCGTTGCCGTCACCGCCGCGCAACGTATCGTCGCCCGAGCCACCTTTGAGCGTCAGCGCCGTGAGCCCCGCGATGCCGTTCTGGCCGACGATCGTGTCGTCGCCGCCCCGCCCGCGAACGACGAGACTCTCGACCGCCGTCGCGTCGACGGACGACGATCCCGCGGCGAAGGTACTGACGGCGGTGCCGTCCGGCGCGATCCCGATCGTGTCCGCGGATTGGGTGCCGCTGTAGTTCACCGTGTCGGAGCCGGTCCCACCGTCGACGTCCACGGCTTGCGGACCGGTGATGCCCACGCCGGCGTCGACCGTGTCGTCGCCGCCGAGGGTGTTGACGTCCACGTTGTCCTGGTTCGATTCGCTGCCGCTGACGGCGACCTGGGTGGCCAGGCCGGAGACGAGGACGTTGCCGGCGTCGTCGTTGCTGACGTTGACTTTGTCGGGACTGTCGGTGCCGTCGACGATGACCGTGTCCGCCGCGCCGTCGCCGGTGCCGCTGCCGGGCGTGCCGCTGAGGTCGATGTTGGTGTGCTTGACGCCGGTGCCCGTCAGATCACCGACGGTGACCGTGTCGGCGCTGCCGAGCGTGGCGACGTTGAGGTTCTCGATCCCGTTGAGATCCATCGTGATGTTGGCGACGTCGCGGAACAGGCGCACGCGGGAGCCGTTGGCCGAGACGTCGATGTGCTCGGCGGCGTTTGAGCCGTTGAACTGCATCGTGTCGTGGCCGCCCTGTCCCTCGACGGTGTCGCTGCCATCACCGGGGTTCCAGGTGAACGTGTCGTCGCCGCTGCCCAGCAGCGCGGTGTCGCTGCCGCGACCCCCGATGATCTGGTCGTTGCCGCTGCCGCCGATCAACGTGTCGTTCCCGTCACCATCGATCAGCGTGTCGTTGCCAGCCCCGCCATCGAGGGTGACGGCGTCGTCCGCGAACGAGCCTCCGCTTTGGTCGATGCGGATCTCGTCGTTGCCTCCGCCGCCCTGCACGTTGATCGCGTTGAACGTGTTGCGGTCGAAGGCGAAGTCAGTGGTGCCATCTTCACCCACGTCGACCTGCAAGATGTTGGGCGCGCCGGGCTCGAGCCGTAGCGCAAGCTTGTCGCTTGCGCCGTTGCCCGTGATCTGGAGCGTCCCGTTCTGCACATGAGCGTCGTAGGAGGCCAGGGCGGGATCGGCTGCGAAGCCGAGCATCCCACCCAGACCGGCGCCGGCAATGGCGCATATCTGCAGAACCCTCCGTCGCGCGTAATTCGCGTAAAACGACATCCTCATCTTCTCCTTGTCCGTGTTCGTGCGTTGGACAGGCGCGAATGGAGCAACCATTCGCGGCCGGCCACCGCCCCGAGCGTTATCGCAAAGTCATCAGACGTCTGATGCCTGCCCTGCGTTACGCGTAAAGACGCGGAGGTCCGTCGATCCTTCCCGCGCCCGGCGGAAATCTCGCCGGGGCCCGCGGTCCGCTGGTTTTAGTTGAGATCGCCCGTTGCCGAAGCGCGCCGATTCACGATCAGCTCGAACGCGTCGGGAACGTGCCACTCGTGCGAGAGCATCACCGCCCGACCGCGTTCGTCGTAGTCGACCTGGTCGATGTGCAGCAGCGGCGTCCCCCGCTTGACTGCGAGCAGCCGCGCGAGCTTCGAACTGGCGACCGTCGGGATCAGGCGCGCGCTCGCGCGCGCGACGGGCGAGCCGGCCTGGGCAAGAATCTCGTACAACGAGTCGTCCAGCGCGCCATCGGCATGATCGCCGAGGAGCCCCATCGCCATTCGGTCACGTGAATAGATCACCGGCCGCCGATCGGCAAGGCGGACGCGCTCAATCTCGATCAGCGGCTCGCCGTCTGACAGCTCGAGGAGGACTCGCTCCAGCTCGTCCGGCGGCCGCGCTCTCTTGCTGATCACGCTCTCCGTCGGGCTGTGGCCCGAATCGCGGATCATCGCCGCGTAGCTGACGGTCGTCTCCAGCGGATGGCGCGTGCGTGGCGAAAGCGTGACGAAGGTCCCGGACCCATGGCGCCGGTCCAGGTAGCCAGCGTCCATCAACGTGAGCACGGCCTCGCGGACGGTCGCTCTGCTGACCCGAAAGCGATCGGCGAGCTCGGTCTCGTTCGGGAGCTTCGCGCCCGGTTGGAGCCTGCCGGTGACGAGGTCCTCGAGAAGGCCATCCCGGACCTGGGCGACAAGCGAGGGGCGCCGGTGGTTGTTCATGGGCCGGATCTTCACAGACCGAAGCGATGTCGCGCGGCGGTCGTGATTCCCTCGAGAGTGCGCCCCGCCGTGCATGCCGGCAGCATACGACGTTGTAGACCAAAAGTATACGAATTCGCATACCGACGCTCTACAGCGCCAGGTATTCTCAACTGCGATGAGCCCCGCACGAGACGTCAATCCCTTTCGCTTCTCCGGCCCCCTGGCGCCTGAGGAGATGATCGACCGCGATCACGAGGCCGACGACCTGCTCGCGCTCGCGACCGGGCGGCATTCGTTTCGGCTGGTGGGCCCGCGCCGGTACGGCAAGACGACCTTGCTTCGGCGCGTCCTCGAGAGCGCAGAACGTCAGCAGATGGCGACCGTGCTCGTCGACCTGCAGGATGTCCTGTCGATCGCCGAGATCGTGGTTCGGATCGAGCGCGGCTATGAGCGCCTCAAGGGGCCGATCCGACGGCGCGTCGAGAACGTGCTGCGCAGCTGGAACATCGGCCTGTCGCTCGGGGGCGGTGGGTTCACCGCGACGTTGCAGCGCAATCCGAACGTCGACGCCGAATCAGTCCTGCTGCGTCTGCTCGAGCTGCCGGAGTCGCTGTTCGAGCGTGACGGCACCACCAGCCTGATCGCGTTCGATGAGATCCAGGACGTCCTCGCGGTGACCGGCGCCGACGGGAAGATCCGCAGCGTGATCCAGCACCAGGCCGACGCGGCGACGTACGCGTTCGCCGGGTCGGCCCCGGGCGTGATGCAGCAGCTGTTCGCCGATCCGAAGCGACCGCTGCTCGATCAGGCCGTCCCCAGAAACCTCGACCCGCTTGCGCTCGACGAGGTCGGTGACTACGTCGCCGGCCGGTTTGGCAAGACCGGTCGCGACCCCGGCCCGGCACTACCCCCGCTGCTCGAGTTCACGCGCGGCCACCCGCAACGGAGCATGATGTTCGCGCACTACCTGTGGGAGCGAACCCCACGCGGGGTGACGGCGGACGAGGGGACCTGGCTCTCCGCGCTCGATGATGCCGCGTCCGACAGCGCCCCGCTGATGCGAGCGATCTGGCGCGCACTCACCAACAACGAACGGCGCGTCGCCCGCGCGCTCGCCGTGACCACAACTCCCCTTTACAGCGAGGAGACCGCGGCGGCCGTCGGCATCAAACGCACGAGCATCCGCAAGGCGCTGGAGAGCTTGGTCGCCAACGCGGACGTCATCTACCAGGGCGAACGCCCGAGGCTCACCGACCCGATGTTCGAGCTGTGGCTCCAGAGCCGCGGGCTGACGCCGGCCGCCGGCGACGACGAGCTGGATGCGGAGTGACCAGGCCCGAGATCTGACGGAGCCCCGCAGTCGACGACTCTCGTGAGTCGGTCCGACGCCCCGGGGAGCACTGCCCTACGTGATACCCTACATGCATGCGTAAGACGAGCGTTTACCTGACAGAGCACGAGTCACGCAGATTGGCTGAGCTTGCGCGCATTGAGGGTCGGTCGCAGGCAGAAGTCATTCGGGAGGCGATCATCAGCTACGTCCCTGCTGTCGCGAGCGACGGGCAATTCGCGCTCGCGGGCGGCTTCCCTCGCATTGACGACGATCCGCGCCCGATCTCGCAGATCCCGGAGGATGAGCTGCTCGACGGCTTCGGCCGGTGACGCTGGTTATCGACACTGCGCCGCTGGTCGCCCTCGCGGACGAACGTGAGCCGCGCCGGGTCGAGATACTGGAGCTCCTGAAGGCGGAGCGGGGGGCGCTGTTCATACCGGCTCCGGTGACCGCCGAGATCGACTACCTGCTTGGGAAACGTTTTGGCGCTCCGGCACGTCGGGCCTTCCTTGAGGACCTTGCTGCGAGCAGATATCAGACCCCGGCGCTCGAGACGCAAGATTACGACGCTGTGCTCGAGCTCGACCGCCGGTACGCCGACTTGGATCTTGGTCTGGCGGACCTCTCGGTTGCTGTGCTCACCAGGAAGCTCGGCACCCGTCGAATCCTGACCTTCGATCAACGTCACTTTCGAGTTCTTCGGCCCTTGCAGGGTGGCGCGTTCACGTTGCTGCCCGGAGACGAGTAACTGGCCGTGCCGTCTAGCGCTGGTCCGCCGCAGGCGGAGGCCGTCTTGGCCGGCGCACGCTGATCTCAACGGATCCCAGGCTCAACTCGCCGGGCGAAATCTCAGCCGGCTGGTCCCATAGATAGAGCCCCACGGCTTCGCTAAGCGCCTCGTGCAGTTCGCTCAGCGTTCGGCCTGATGCGAAGCATCCCGGGAGCTCGGCGATCTCCGACCAATACTCCGCTCCGTCCTGGCGGACGATGACCTTGAGATCCATCGTGTGTCCTCCATCGAGTTCAGACCTGCTTGCTTGACGATCGCCGCGGATAGCCCCTTGCCGTACGACTGGCCGTGGCTCCGCGGGAGCGTGATCGGCCGCTGTCCGGACTTGATCATCTTCACCGCGTGCTTGCCGCCGCGACTCTTCGTCCAGCCCTGGCTATTGAGCAGCCGGATCGCCATCCGCTGGTCTAGCAGTTTCGCCACGCAATCGACGGTAAGGCCGAGTTCGTGACGCAACCGTGACTGTGACTGAATCGGCACGCGCTGTCGAGTGTGACGCGGCACCCGGGCGCAAAAATGTGACACTCAGCGGTGCGCGGGGATATGCAGCGGGAGCTCCTGGCCGGTGTCCACGTCGATCACCCTTCGAGCGCCGAGCGGCTGCTCGAGCCAGATTCGCACCGGACAGTTCGTCCAGTCACGCACACGTCGGGACGGTTCGCTCTCGTCGCAACAGACGATCACCCGCACGTACACCCTGTCATCCCGCTCGTCGAGAGCAATTGTGCAGACGCCGTTATCGTTGCCACCCAGGAGGACCCGGAGCTCGAGCTCGCCGACGCTCCGTTCCCGGAAGCCCTTCGCGCGCCGAACTACCTGAGGGTGTCCGTCCGGGCACAGCGGCCCCCACTTCTGCCGCCACTCGTCGAGCGGTTGTCCGTCGTCTGCGGCGAGTGGTCCACCGGGCTCGTCGTCCGGCCACGCCTCAAAGCGGGAGAAATATTCGGGGTCATGCCCGTCAACATCATCAGGAGGTGATGTCACCGCTCCGAGTATGGACGGCCAGGCTCAGAGTTCGGCTCCAACCACGCCGGTTTTACGCATTTGATGCGGAGTTGGCGCGAAGTCGTAACGGCTTGTGGCAAGCCGCAGCGCGAGCCGCCAGTGGCTTCACCCGGCGGCGCTGGCAAACGCCCTACTTAGTGAGCAGACGCCACGGTCCGCGGGTCACGCGGACCACCTGGTGATTCGCTGCGATACAGCGACGCCTGCATCGCGACGATCTCGGCCGCGTCTCGCGTCTGACTCGCGCACTGCTGCGGCGTCGTGCACTCGGTGGCCGCGCAGCGGCGTGCCGCGGACATGATCGCCGGCAGGTTGCGGCGGACGTCCTCGGCCTCGCCCTGTACGTCCCGAAGTTCGGCGCCGCGGGCCGCGAGAAGCTCCGGCAACGCGTCGAGCTGCTCCTGCACCCAGCCAAACGGGTCGGCGCTGAGGCGGTCGTCCCAATCGCGATCGACCGGCTCGTTGCCGTCGAAATGCATGTGGTGATGCGCGCGGGCGAAGTTCCCGGGCGGCTCACTCAGGGTGTCGAACAGGTCTGCTCGCCAGATGATCTCGTCGATCTCGATCGGCTGCGGCGCGAACTCTGAGCCTCGGTGCTCGCGGCTGGCGAGACGGCGAATCTCGATTCTGGCTCCATGCTCTTCGTCCTCGGGTCCGATCTCGAACCAGTGGCGGACGGTGATGGCGATCTCGTTGAATACGAATGCTTCGAGCACTCAAACCCTCCTAGCCGTTCATGTCTCGCGGTCACCCGTCTGCTGGGGTCTCAACAGTGTGGACGATCGCGGCGTCGAGCGTCGACGAACTGCGGCGAGGCCCTCGGGCGTTTACGCACGCTGCCCGCCGACCATCTCATGCCGCCAACCTGGCGTCCCGGAGCGGGCGGCGATCAGGTTAGTGTTCTGAAGCTGATGCCGGAATGGGGACAGCTGACGTTTGAGGAGGTCGGGGAACTGGCTCGGGCGGGAGCGGTGGCCGTTCTTCCGGTGGGAGCGACGGAGCAGCACGGGCCGCATCTGGGGACTGGGACCGATGCCGTGCTTGCCGAGCAGGCGGTAGCGGCGGCGGTCGGGGAGACGGGGGACCTGGCGCTTCCGGTGCTGGCGTATGGGTGCTCGCTCGGGCATACAGAACGGTGGCCGGGGACGCTTTCTCTGTCGGCGCCAACGCTGACCGCGACGGTGATCGACATTGGCAAGTGGCTGCATGCGTCGGGGTTTCGGAAGCTGGTGATGGTCAACTCGCATGCGACAAATGGGCCGCCGTGCCAGAGCGCGTTGCTGGAACTTCGCCATCAGCGGCCGCAGTTGCGAATGCGGTTCGTGTCCTTGTTCGACATCACGGCGGAGGCCAACCAGGGGTACATGCGGGACGCGGATGATCCGCACGCCAATGACGCCGAGACATCGATGTTGCTGCACGTCGCCCCCAACCTCGTCCGGATGGATCGGGCCGTCGATGAGGAGGACCGGACGCTCGGCCGGGTCCTCCAATACGCGATGCCGCAGGTGACCGACAGCGGCGTGGTTGGCCGGCCGTCAGAGGCGACAGCAGATAAGGGGGAGCAGCTGTTCGGGGCGATCGTCCGGGGGCTGGTCGATCTGCTCCGCAAAGCGCGTGCCGAGCAAGATCCGCTTCCCGCCTCGACGTAGCCCGCGATCTCCCAGGTTGACGCCCCTATCGTCCCTTGCCATTATGGGCTAGTGGTAGACCATTAGCCCAAGGAGAGAGTGGGATCGCATGGCTCAGGTGACGTTTGGCGTAGTGGCGTCGGCGGCTGACGCGCCCGGAACCTCGGACGCGGACATCTACCGGAGCCTGCTCGATGACGTCGAGTACAACGCCGAGCTTGGCTTCCGGACCGTGTGGCTGATCGAGCATCACTTCAGCGACTACTTTCCCACCCCGAGTCCGCTGATCCTGGCCAGCCACATCGCGGGACGCTTTCCGGAGTTGTCGCTCGGCACCTGCGTGGTGGTGCTCCCGTGGTATGAGCCGCTGCGGTTGGCCGGCGAGATCGCCATGCTCAGCCTGCTCACTCAGCAGCCGCTTCATCTGGGAATCGGCCGCGGCACCGCCAAATACGAATTCGACGCCTTTGGGCTCGATATGGGCGCCAGCCGCGAGCGATTCAGGGAGGTCTACGACGTCATCTCCACCGCCCTGAAGGGTCAGCCGTTCGCCTACCACGGCGAGCTGATCGACATGCCCAAGGAGGTCGCGGTTCGTCCGCGCGTGGCCGGCGTGACGACCGACCGGATTCACTTCTACGGCGCGATCGGGAGCCCCGGCAGCGCGTCGGTGATGGCGGAACTGGGGCTCCCCCCGATGTGCACGACGATCGGGGACCTCGATACGCAGGGCGGGATCATCCGCACCTGGGACGAGACCGCGCGCGCCCACGGGTTCGCCACCGAAGTGATGAAGCCGATCATGATCAACTGCATCGTCGCCGACACCGACGAGGAGGCGATCAGGCTCGCGCAGCTCTACATCCCACGCTTCATGCAGGCGCAGATCGACCACTACACGCCCGAGGAGACGAACTGGGCGCAGTTGCCCAGTTACCGGGCCTGGAAAGGACAGTTCGCCGGCATGAAGGCCAAGACCGACCCGGCGAACATTCCCGCGTGGGCCGAGTATCAGCTGGTCGGCTCCCCGGAAACGGTCGCGCGGCGGGTACAGGAGTACGTCGACATCGGCTTCAACCATCTGTTCCTGCACACCGCCACCCCGGGTGTGCCACACGACGTCCGGCGCGTATGGACCAAGCGCTTCATCGAAGAGGTCGCGCCGCGGTTCACCGGCGCCGGCAAGATGACGGACCCGTTGCCGGCAACCGCGACCACGGCCAGCTGGAGGTAACCGAGGTGGCGGAAACGCAGACAAGCAGCCTGGCCGAGACTTTCGGCCCCAAGGTGCACGAGCTGGCCCCTGCGGCCGCTGAGATTCTCGCCTCGTCGCTGACCTCGACACGTCCAAACGCCCATCTGCTGCCCGTGGAGGAGGCGCGACGCAACTTCGATGCCGATCACGCCGCCCTCGGGCAGGGCGAAGACGTCGCCGCGGTGCGTGAGCACCGGGTACTGGTGGGCGGCGGCGAGATCGCCGTGCGCGAGTTCAGGCCTCGCACCGACACGCTGCCTGCCGTCGTCTACTTCCACGGCGGGGGATGGTTGCTGGGCAGCCTCGACTCACACCAAGCGGTGTGCCGCGCGCTCGCCAACGCGTCGCAGGCGGCGGTGTTCAGCGTCGACTATCGACGCGGGCCCGAGGCGCGGTTTCCGACCGCCGTGAACGACGCCTACGTGGCCACCAAGTGGGTGAACGACCATGCCGGCGAGTTGGACCTGGTTGCAGGGAGGCTGGCCGTGGCGGGCGACAGTGCCGGGGGCAACCTGGCCACGGTGACGGCGATGCTGGCGCGCGACCGCGGCGGGCCGGAGCTTGCCATCCAGGTACTCGCCTATCCGGTCACCACCACCGACCTGTCGATCGGATTCGATGACGACTACGAGGGCTTCTCGCTCTACCGCGACGAGCTGCAATGGCATCAGGACAACTACCTTCCCGACCCCTCGCGCGCGAGCGACCCATTGGTCTCGCCGCTTGACCACGGCGACCTCGCCCGGCTTCCGCCGGCGCTGATCCTGACGGCGCAGTGCGACCCGCTGCACGCCCAGGGGGAGCTGTACGCCGAAGCCCTGAAGCGCGCAGGCGTGACGGCCGAGCACCGCCAGTGGCCCGGGATGATCCACGGCTTCTTCCAGCTGCCGACCGTCTTCGGAGAGGGAGCCGAGGCGGTGCAGTTGGCGGGTCAGGCGCTGCAGCGGAGCCTGGGCTAGGCGGGCGAAACATCGATGACGTGCCCACACTGTTTCGGGGGGCGGACGGTGATCGTCACCGGAGCCAGCCGCGGCATCGGGCGCGGGATCAGCCAGGTGTTCGCGCAGGCAGGAGCCAACGTGGTGCTGATGGCTCGGGGCCAGGAGGGGCTCGACGCTGTCGCCGCAGACCTGGATCCTGACCGCACGATCGCGATCGCCGGGGACGTCACCAGCCGGAAGGACCTCGACCGCACGATCGACGCCGCGCGCCAGCGATTCGGTCGCCTCGACGTGTTCTGCCACAACGTCGGCATCTATCCAGAGACCCCGCTCGAGGAGGTCACCCTCGAGGAGTGGCAGACGGTCATCGACACCAACCTGACCAGCACTCTCCTCGCCGTGCAGGCGTGCGCGCCGGCGATGCGCGAGCAGAGGTACGGACGGATCGTCCTCGTGTCGTCGATCACCGGGGTGCGCGTCGGGTACCCGGGCCTGTCCGCCTACTCGGCTACCAAGGCCGGTATGTTGGGTTTCATGCGGACGGCGGCGCTGGAGCTCGCGCCCTACGGGATCACGATCAACGGCGTCGAGCCCGGCAGCGTCCGGACCGAGGGACTGGTGGAACTGGGAGAGGAAGCGATCGCCTCGATGATCAAGCACATTCCGATCGGGTCGTTGGGCGAACCAGAGGACGTCGCCCACACCGCGCTGTTTCTGGCGAGTGACGGGGCGCGGTTCATCACCGGACAGAGCGTGGTCGTCGACGGCGGTCAGACGCTGCCGGAGATCCCGGTCTGAAGCGACGACGCGCCGTGACCGAGATTCCCGACATCCGACACGCCGCCGATGCGCTCGCCGGCAGCAACGGCCCCGCGCCCGGCGACGTGCCAGAACACGCAACCCCAAGTGGACGGATCAGCGTCGATGAGCTGAGCCGGCTGGCCAGTATCGGGGCCGTCGACACCGTCATCTGCGCCATGCCCGACCTGTGGGGCCGGCTGGTGGGCAAGCGCCTGGCTCCCCATAGCTTCCTCTCGACCGCGCTCGGGGAGGAGGGCATCCACGCCTCTCTGTACCTGTTCGTGGTGGACATGGACATGGACCCGCGCCCGGGCTATCAGATGACGAGCTGGGAGGACGGCTTCCGCGACTGCCGCATGGTCCCCGACACGAACACGCTGCGTGTGATTCCGTGGCTCCCGCGCACGGCGCTCGTGCTGTGCGATCCCGTGGACGAGGAGACCGGAGAGTTGGTGGCGGTGGCGCCGCGGGTGATCCTCAAGCGCCAGCTGGCGCGCTACCGGGCGGCCGGCATGAGCCTGAAGTGCGCGACCGAGCTCGAGTTTTACCTCTACGCCGACGATTACCGCAGCGCATGGGAGCGGCGGTATCGCGATCTGAGCCCGCTGTCCTATTACCGCTCGGACTACCACATCCTTCAGGGCTCCAAGGACGAGCCTTTCGTGCGTCGTATTCGCGACGTGATGAACGCCGCCGACATCGAGGTCGAGTTCTCGAAGTCGGAGTGGGGGCTCGGCCAGCAGGAGGTCAATCTCCGCTATGCCGATGCCCTGGAGATGGCCGACCGCCACGCGCTCTACAAGACGGGCGTCAAAGAGATGAGCGCCTCAGCCGGGATCGCGGCGAGCTTCATGGCCAAGCCGAAGATCGACGACATCGGATCCTCGTGTCACGTGCATCTCAGCGTTTGGGACCAGGACGGCGAGCGCTCGCTGGTCGGCGGCTCGGGCCCGGCGGGACTAAGCGCGTCGTTCGGGCAGTTCCTCGCCGGCCAGGTCCAGCACGGCCCCGACCTGGCGGTCACACTCGCGCCAAACGTCAACTCCTACAAGCGCTTTCAGCTCAACCAGTTTGCCGGCGTGAACTTCGCCTGGGGGCTGGACAATCGCACGTGCGGGCTGCGCGTGGTCGGGCACGGCCCCTCGATGCGCCTGGAGCATCGCATCCCGGGCGCCGATGCCAACCCGTACCTGTTGATCGCGGCGCTCGCCGCCGCGGGTCTGGCGGGAATAGAAGCCGAGACACAGTGCCCACCGCCGCTGGCGGCGAACGCCGCCGGTCATCTCGAGTGTCCACACATGCCAGGCACCCTGGGCGAGGCGCTGGCCCGCTTTGAAGGCAGCGGCTTCATGCGCGACGCGTTCGGCCCTGCGGTCTGCGAGCACCTGGCCAACTTCTATCGTCAGGAGCTCGACGCGTTCAACCATGAGACCGTCACCGACTGGGAGCTGGTCCGCTACTTCGAGCGCGTCTAGGCCGGGCGGACCGTAGGCGGGCCTGCTGCCGATTAGGCCGCCCGGCGCGAGGGGTTGCCGCCGCGACGCGACGGGCGAGCCATCTCGCGGAGCGCCTGCCAGGTCAGCTCGATGTGCTCCGCCATGGCGTCCTGCGCCGCCTTGCCGTTCCCGGTCTCGACGGCCGTGAGGATCTCCTCATGACCGCGGTTGGCGTCGGGGTGGAGCGCGGTGAAGACACCGCCCACAGGAAGGAACATTGCCGCACGGGCATCGCCGACTGCCTGCACCAGCAGGGGATTGCGTGTGGTCTGAGCGATTCGCTCGTGAAACTCGGCGTCGGTGGCGAAGAACCTGGAGACGGCCGACGGGGCCTCGGCCTGCGGCGTCGCGGCAACTTCCCTCAAGACCATCATCGTCTCCCGCAGGGCGGCGAGGTCGGCCTTCGTCCGCCGCTGCGCTGCGAGCCGAGCCGCGGCCGGCTCGATGGCCAGCCGGTAGTCGAACACGTTCTCGAGCTCGGCGAGCCGGTGGCGCACAACCCGGCGACGCTCGGCGGCCGTTGTCTCCGGGGCGATCACGATCGCGCCGCCGCTGCGACCCCGGCGAGTTTCGATCAGTCCTTCCCCCTGCAGGACCCGAATCGCTTCACGCACGGTGGTTCGCGAGACCCCGAGCTGGTCGGCCAGCTCGCGCTCGGATGGCAGCCGCTCGCCGGCCAGGAAGCGACCGATCTGGATCGCCCGGCGGATCTGATCGAGGACGAGCTCGTAGCTGGCCGGGGCGCGGACCGCCGCCATTGCCCCCCTTGCAGGCGTGAGCGCCATCTCGGCCCGACCATACCACGGCCATATGATCTATTAGGTCGTTGCCCGCAATGGTCTATTGGGCTAGGATCAGGACCAATGCAGGGTGGCGGTCAGCAGAACACGCGCATCGAGGTCAATTTCAAGTGAGCAGTCAAGAACCGGTCGCCCTTGTCACCGGGGGAGCTGGAGGAATCGGCCAGGCGATCAATCGGCGGCTGGCGGGCGGCGGCTGGCAGGTGGTTGCGGGAGACCTGCCGGCAGCGCTTCGAGCCAGTGACCCGAGTGGTGACGGAATCGTCGCCGCCGAGCTCGACGTAACCGACCGCGCCAGCGTACATCGGGCCGTCGGGAAGGCGGCGGGCATGGGACCGCTTCGGGGCCTCGTCAACTGCGCCGGAGTGGTGCGTTTCACGCCGATGACGGGCTTCGACGACGCAGACGCCACGGAGCTGTGGGAAGTCAATGTCGCAGGGACCGCACGCGTATCGTCGGCGGTGTCCCGACGCATGACCGAGGGCGGCGCGATCGTCAACATCTCGAGCATCACCGGGTATATCGGGCGGTTGCGTGGCGCCTCACTGTACGGGGCCAGCAAGGCCGGGCTGGTCGCCTTCACCCGCTACCTCGCGGTTGAACTGGCGCCACAACTGATTCGCGTCAACGGGCTGGCGCCGGGCTACATCGACGTTCCCATGAGCCCATCGATGCAGGCCATCTCTGGAGGCGAGGCGGAGGTCACCAAGCAGGTGCCGCTCGATCGCCTCGGCGGCACGGGCGAGATGGCCGAGATCGTCGAGTTCCTGCTCTCGGACCGCAGCTCGTACATAAACGGTGAGACGATTCTCGCCGACGGCGGCGTGCGCGCCGCCTGACGTCAGCGTTGGAGGGCCCGGGGGCGCCGGAACAGAAGCCGGCCCGACCAGCCGCCGGCGGCTAGGGGAGGATCGCCAGCTGGCCGCCGTCGATCGTGAGGTCACTCCCGGTCACGAAGCCGGCCGCGTCGGACAGCAGGAACAGGCAGGCCTCGGCGATGTCGGCGGGGGTCCCGAGGCGCTTGAGCGGGGTGCGGTCGATCATCCGCCGGCGCCGGTCGGGATCCTCGGCGTAGATCCTCTCGACCAGCGGGGTGTCGACCGTACCGGGGCAGATGGTGTTTGAGCGCACTCCATCGCGCGCCAGTGCCAGGGCCAGGCCGCGCGAGAGGCTGATCATGCCGGCCTTTGAGACCTGGTAGGCATCCATCGGGGCGTCCATCCCGCGCAGGCCGGCGATGCTGGCGATGTGGACCATCGCGCCGCGACGGTCGCGCAGCGCCGGCGCGCTGGCCCGGGCGAATCGCATGGCCGCCGTGAGGTTTATCTCCAGCACCCGGTTCCAGGTCTCGTCGTCGATGTCCACCGCCGAGCAGTCGCGGTCAAACCAAGCCACCCCGGCTGCGTTGACCAGGTAATCGAGACCGCCGTGCTCGTGGAGCGCATGGTCGACGGCTCGTTCCGGCAGCCCGGCTTCGGTGATGTCGCCCTGGAGGTAGTGGCAGCGGCCGGGGAGCTCCCGTGGTGGATCCTTTACGTCTACACCGACGACCTCCGCGCCCGCGCGAGCGAGTTGCCGCGCGATCTCGAGACCCACGCCGCCGCCGGCGCCGGTAACGAGCGCTGACTTATCGGCGAAGCGTTCGGCCATGTCCAGGTCTAGGCGGCTGCCGGAGCGAGCCGAGCCGTGAACTGCGCAACGGCGGCGTTGTACTTCTCGGCCTCCTCGAGGAACGGGCAGTGGCCGCTGTCCTCGAACATCACCACCTCGGCGTGGGGGACCCGCTGCTCGAGGTCCGCCGCCCCCGAGGCGGGGAGGATCGCGTCGTGGCGGCCCCACAAGATCAGCGTCGGGACATCCAGCTGCCTGACCGTCTCGCGATAATCCTGGACCGACTGGTCAAACAGGATCGCGCTCAAGGGCCCGATCGGTAGCTTCAGAGATTCGCTGACCATCCACTCGATGTCGCTCGCGTCCTGCGGCTGGTGGAACATCTCCGCCACCAGGTGGCGGATGAACCCCTCTCGGTCCTCCTGGACGTCGGTCATGAACTCGTGCAGGGTCGCCAGGTCCACGAGCCCATGGGGGAACCCGTCCCACTTGAAGTCAGACGCCGACTCGCCGGAGACGATCACCCCAGCCAGCGCGCTGGTGCCGAACTGCTTGACGTAGTCGTGGATCACGAAGGCGCCCATGGACCACCCCAGCAACACGGGCTGCTCGAGCTCGAGCGCGGACATGAACCGCTCCAGGTCACGCGCGTAATGGGGAATGGTGTGGCCGGCTGAAGCGTTGCTCGAGTCGCCATGACCCCGCAGGTCAACGGCGATCACGCGGTGGCTGCGGCTCAGCGGGTCCAGCTGGCGGTGGAAGTACCGGCGGCTCATCGAAATGCCGTGGATCAAGACCAGCGGCTGGGCGCTCTTGTCTCCGCGCTCGTCGTAGGCCAGCGTCACACCATCAGCGATCGTTAGTTCGGGCGTCGGACCCCTCCTGATGCTTGTCGGCCGGTTGCATGCGCCGCCAGCCTAGCTGCTTGTGGGCTCTGTGGGGTTGGAGTCGCGGCCGGCTCCGAGCAACGCAGGCGGTGCGGGATCCCCCGACCTGTGGCTGAGGGCGACGTGACGCGCCACCCGGCTGGAGGCGATGTGGAAGCTGGCGCTGAATGGCCACTGCGAGACGATCAGCCCCGAACCGGCCTGGTTAGTAGTTGCGGGCCGCATTCCACGCCGTTCGTCGCAGTCGTTTCTCGAGCCACGCGTTGTAGTGATCGGTGATGCGCCGCCAAACGTGGGCCTCACGCCGGTCGGGCCGGTCGAGCCTGGCGATGTCTTCGCCGCGAAACGGGCCTGGGCTTCGTATTAGTCATCGCTGATCACAGTTCGCTTGCCCTCGGGTTTCCCAACTTCTCATCCTCTACGGGCCGAACACCAACTCGGTCCGGCTGGTCTCCTTCTAAGATCGTGAAGTCCTCGATCCCCTCACGCTCCAGGGCCACCGCGGCCGCGATCAAGCTGACGCCCGCGCCGATGATCGCGACGCTTGATGACGGGGGACGGCCTGGCTGTCGGCTGGATGGTCTAATGGGCTAGAGGTTAGACCAAAGCAAGCTGGCAACCTCATGACGCCGTAGGAGATTTCGGCGGACTATGGATCCGACGGAGCGTCGTGGAGTGCTGCCCGCAGCGGGAAGTGGCACGCCGCTCGGTGTGTCTCGACGTCGTACGGACGCAGCGGCGGTTGCACCTCCGCGCAGATTGCCTGCGCTCGGGGACAGCGCGTACGGAAGCGACACCCTGACGGAGGATCGGCGGCCGAGGGCAGCTCGCCCTTGAGGCGCGTCTTCGTCGTATGGCTCACATCGGCCGGATCGGGCATTGGGATCGCTTCGAGCAATGCCGCCGTGTACGGGTGAGCGGGCCGCTCGTAGACCTCGCGGCTCGGCCCGTACTCGACCAATTTTCCCAGGTACATGATCCCGATCCGGTCGGCCAGGTAACGCAGCACGGAAAGGTCGTGAGAGATGACCATATAGGTGAGCTCACGCTCGCCCTGGAGACGCTTCATCAGGTTCAGAATCTGGGACTGGATCGAAACGTCGAGGGCGGACACGGGCTCGTCGGCCACCACCAGGCGGGGAGCCACGGTTAGGGCACGGGCAAAGCCGATGCGCTGTCGCTGGCCCCCGGAGAACTCATGTGGGTAGAGCTGCGCCGCCCGCCTCGGCAACCCGACCTCGTCCAACAGCTCGCGGATGCGAGCCAGCTGCTCGGATCGCGTCCCGAGGTGCTGAGCGCGAAGCGGCTCGCGCAGGGTCGCGCTGATCCGCATCCTGGGGTCGAGCGAGCTGTATGGATCCTGAAACACGAGCTGGATGTCGCGCCGGGCGCGGCGAAGCTCGGCGCCGCGTAGGGCGGAGATGAGCTGACCGCCGACGGAAACCGTGCCGGCGTCGGGCCGCTCCAGTCCGACGATTAGCCGTCCGAGGGTCGTCTTGCCGCACCCCGACTCGCCCGCCAGACCGAATGTCTCACCGGCGGCGATCTCGAGCGAGACGTCGGACACCGCCTGTACACCGCCAACGCGGCGCTGCAGGATGCCTTGCCTGATCGGAAACTCCTTCACGACGTGGTCGAGGACCACGAGCGGCGATGTCGGCGCATCAGCAGGCGGTGGGGGAGCCCCATTGGAAGCGCCGGCGTCGTTGACCCGAACGCGTGCGCCGTCCGTCGCGTCAGCTACTGGGAAAAAGCAGGCGTGCAGATGGTTGCCCTCATCTCCCACGAGCTCTGGCTCCTCCTGCCGGCAGCGGTCCTGCGCGTAGCGACAGCGCGCGGCGAACCGGCAGTGGTGCGGCGGGTTGGTCAGGTCGGGTGGCATGCCGGGGATCGAATAGAGGGTGCTTCGCTGGTCGCCGCGAATGCGAGGGATCGACTCCATCAGCGCCGCGGTGTAGGGGTGGCGCCGGTGGGCGAAGAGCTCAGGCGTCTCCGCAGTCTCGACCACGCGCCCGGCGTACATCACGACCACGCGATCGGTCCGGCCGGCGATGACGCCGAGATCGTGGGTGATCAGGAGCAGGCCCATCTGCAGGCGCTGCTTGAGGTCGTCGAGGAGTCCGAGGATCTGTGCCTGGATCGTGACGTCGAGCGCTGTCGTGGGCTCATCCGCGATCAAGAGCTTCGGTTCGCAGGCGAGCGCCAGGCCGATCACCACCCGCTGGCGCAGCCCTCCGGACAGCTCATGAGGGAACGAGCTCATCCGCTCCTGGGGCTTCCCAATGCCGACCAGATCCAATACCTCTGCCGCGCGTTCCCGCGCCTGGGCCTTTGATACGTCTCGGTGCATCAGCACCGCTTCGGCGATCTGATTGCCGATCGACATCGTCGGATTCAGGGCGGTGAACGGATCCTGGAATACGACCGCGACTTCGTTGCCGCGCACCTGGCGCATCCGCTTTTCCGAGAGCGCGGTCAGCTCAACGCCGTTGAGGCGGACGCTGCCGCCCACGATCCGTCCGCCGGGCGGCAGCAGCTTGAGGATCGACATTGCCGTCATCGACTTGCCGCACCCTGACTCGCCCACCAGCCCGACCGTCTCGCCGGCGCCGACCGCGAACGAGACGCGGTCCACCGCCTCGACGGTCGAGCGGCGCATGCGGATCTGCGTACTCAAGTCGTTGACCTCGAGCAGCGTCGTCAACTCTCACCGCCCACTCGGCTGTTGAGTGCCCGCTGGCACGGACTATCGCCTGCGCAGTCGCACATCGAAAGCGTCACGTAGAGAGTCGCCGATCAGGTTGAACGCGACCACGGTCAGCACGATCGCCACCCCGGCCGGATAGATCAGCCACCAGTAACCGTCGTAGGCGTAGTTGAGCCCGTCGGTCAGCATGCCGCCCCAGTCGGCCGCCGGCGGTGGCGGCCCGAGACCGAGGTAGCCAAGCGCGGACAGGAGCAGGATCGCGTCGGCGACCGCGAACGTCGTCAGCACCACGATCGTCCCGATCACGTTGGGGATGATGTGCCGCAGCACGATCCACCAGTTGCGCGCGCCGGAGAGCTTCGCGGCCTGCACGTACTCGCGCACGCGCAGCGAGAGCGATTCGCCTCGCACCAGGCGAGCCGTGCCAAGCCACGAGACGAGCGCGATCACAAGGATTAGGACGAGCTTTGTCGGCCCGTAGATGCTCGCGACGAGGATCACCAGGAGCAACGGGGGAATCGCCAGAAACGAGTCGACAATTCGCATCATCAGACCGTCGAGCCAGCCCCCGACGAACCCCGAGATTGCGCCCCAAGCAGTGCCGAGAAAGCTTGCCAGCAGAGCCGCGGCCAACCCGACCTCGAGCGAGGTCTGTCCGGCGATCATCAACCGGCCGAGGACGTCATAGCCGGCGGCATCCGTGCCGAGAGGGTGCTTGCTGCTCGGCGCCTGATGCGCCGCGGCGAGATCCGTCTGTACCTGATTTGTGTGGTAGAAGAGCGGCCCGAGAAAGCAGAAGGCGATGACGAGCAAGACGATCCCGACCCCGACGACCGCGAGGCGGTGTTCGAGGAAGGCGTCGACGATGCTCCGCCAGGTGCCTCCGACTGCCGGCTCGCTTGGCCCGGTGCCGCCGGCCTCGCCGGCAACGGCGAGCGATTGCTCGGGTCCCTGCCTAGTGACGCCCATGCCGGCGATTCCTGGTCGAGCTCGGACACCGAGCTGCACTGATCCACTGGGCGGCCGTGATCATGCCAGGCGCACCCGTGGGTCGGCGACGGCGTAGAGCAGATCCGCCATCAAGCTGCCCAACACGGCGGCCGCGGCGACGACGATCGTGAAGCCCATCAGCACCGGATAATCCTGCGTCGTCGCCGCGTTCCAGAACAGAAGCCCCATCCCGGGGTAGTTGAACACGGCCTCGACGATCACCGCGCCCGAAATCATGACCGGCAGACTTAGCCCGACCAGCGTGATGATCGGGATCAGTGAGTTGCGCAGCACGTGCCCGAACAGGATCCGTCGCTCGGGAACGCCCTTGGCACGCGCGGTTCGAACGTAATCCTGGGTGAGGTTCTCAATCGTGGATGAGCGCACGAATCTGCTGAATAGAGCGATCGTGACGATCGCGAGCGTGACGACCGGAAGTACGAGGGCGGAGGGCTGCTGCAGTACGGCGCCGACCGTCGCTCCCTGCGGTGCCTCCGGTGGTAGCCAATGAAGCGTCACCGAGAACAGAAGGATCAGGATGATGCCAAGCCAGAAAAGCGGCATCGAGTAACCGATGAACGCGATTCCGGTCAGCGCATAATCACTCACCTTGTTGCGCCTGACGCCCTGGATCATGCCAATGGGCACCGCCACAACCAGCGCGACCACATACGCGAGACCGATCAGGAGCGCGCTCTTGGGCAGGTTCTGCTTCAAGAGCAGGAGAACGCTCTGGTTGTAGTGGTATGAGAAGCCGAGGTTGCCTCGAACCAAGCGCGAGATGTAGTCGACGTACTGAACGAAGATCGGTTTGGTGTAACCGTTGGCGACCAGGAAGGCGTGGATCTGGCCCTGGGTTGCTCGTGGCCCCAGGATCGCTCGCGCCGGGCCGCCTGGCAGGAGTTTCGTGATCAGGAAGACGATCAGGCTGACCCCGAGGATGACCAGCAGTGCCTGGCCGAGTCGCCGAGCGATATAGGCGGTCATCGCCTCCTCGGCGCGGTCACGGCACCGCTGGTCACATCAGCCACGCGAGACCTCAGCCCACGTGATATGTCGTTGGATCGACGATCAGCGCGGGACTCTGCGGTGTGACACCACTGAGTCCATTCTTGACTAGCGAGATCTGATAGTCGTAGTTCGGCTGCCATATCCACGGCAGGTTTGACACGAGATAGTTCTGGTACTGCTCAAGCGCTGATTGCGCCGTCGCGGGTGGCGCCTGCAACGTTGCCCGGATGAGCTTGTCCGCCTTGGGGTCGCTGTAGCCACCGAAGTTGGTCGCGGCGCCGGTCAGGAAGTTGTCCTCACCGGTCGGATAATAATCCGGGAAGTAGGTCCAGCCGATGCCGTAGTTCGCAATCTGCCACGTGCATTTCGCTCCGCTGCACGGGCTGATGTCACCAAACACGGTCAGGATCGGGGCCTGGCTGAGGTTGATCTTGATTCCCGCCTGCCCGGCAGCAGATTGATACTGCTGCATCGCGACCTTGAGCGGCGGGTTCTCGGAGGCAAATAGGAGGTTCAAGCGCAGCGGCGTGCCTTGCTTGATTCCTGCGCCGCAGTCCGAGGCCGCCGATCCGGCTCTCTGACAAGTTCGCACGCCGCCGGCCATGCTCCAGCCGTGACTGGCGAGGAGGTTCGCGGCCTGTGATGTGCTGAACGGATAGGGGTTCTGCTTCGCGAACGATGAGACGTAGGGGTTTGACGGCACCGGCGGGACTGGCCCATAGTCGGCCCATGCGTAACTGGAGTAGGCGTCCTTGACCAGTAGCGGCTGGTTCATCACATGCTGGAGGGCCTGACGGATGTATAACTGCTTGAAGACCGGACCCACGGTCGGATTGTTGAAGTTGATCGCCATGAAGTTCATGTTCCAATCGGGCCATGGTGCAACCTGGTAGCCCTGGGACTTCAGAACGCCGATCTGATTGACGTCGGTCAACGGCACGTACCCGATGCTCGGTCCCTGACCGCCGCGGATCGCGTCGATCTCGGCCGTTGCGCTCGTGAACGGCACCTCCGTGAATTGGGAGATCTTAGGTTTGTTCGCGCCCGAGTACTTGGGATTCGGGACGAATACGGCGTTGCCGGTCGTGTTGAAGCTCTTCAGGTGCCACGGACCATCGACGATCTTCCAGGTCGGGTTGGTGGCGTAAGTGGTGAGGTTCTTGTTCTGGCCCTCGAGGTACTTGTAGACCGCTTTGGCGCCGGCCGGAGTCTGGTCTGCCGTGCCCGTGGAGCCGCTCGCGGATGTCTTGTCCCACGCCAGCGGAAGCGGGGTTATCTGAGAGAGCTCGTTGTAGAGGAACCACTCATGGTTATAGACCTTGTCCAGGGTGAATCGAACCGTGGTCGGGTTGACGACCTTGGTGGAAGTGATGTTGTCGGGGTACGCACCCGGAACGTAGCCGCCGAAGTCGGTCTTGTTCGCCTTGACCAGGTTCTGCCAGAACTCGACATCACGAGCCGTCACCTGCGTGCCGTTGGACCACATCCAGTGCTTGAGCGTGATCGTGACCGTGCGGCCATCCGAGGACCAAACGGGTGGGTTGCCGATCGACCGTGTCGCGTTGGCCGTCAGAACCGTGCTTCCGTGCCCGATCCAATACAGAGGCACGAACATCAGCTTCGTGAACTGGTTCAGGTTTACGTTCGTGTACTGGGCCGAACTGAGCAGGGGAAAGATCGACGTCGGTGGCGACGACGGCGGCAACGCGAAGCTCACATCCTTCGAAGCCTTCGACGTGTTGCTACTCGAGCCGCCGCAGGCGGCCAGGGCCAGCGCCGCGAATGCGAGGGTGACGCAGGTGGTCACCAGCCATCGCCGTCGGCTATTGGGGGGGCACTCCCGTGCGCGAGTTGACATGTCTCCTCACTCCTGTTCAGACGATCCCGGCAGACCGGTGCGGCCGCCGCCGCTAAATCAATTTGCACCTTTTGTTGATAGCCCATAGGCAACGTCGATGATCATGTCCTCCTGGCCGGCGACCAGCTGACGCTTGCCGAGCTCACGCAGTATCGAGCTCGTGGGCACGTCGTAGACCGCAGCGGCGTGCCGGGTCGGGAGCAGGAAGGTGCTGTAAAGCCCGGCGATGCCGATCAAAAGACTGTCTGCGTCGACGACCTGGGGGCGGCGAAGCAGTGGTCGGCCGACAGTCTCGGCGATCTCGATCAGCGCGTCGAGGTCGATGCTCGTGCCGAATCCTGCCCGCTCGAGCACTGCCACAAGGACCTCGAGCTGGGCGTTTCCGGCGCCCGCCCCGAGGCCGCACAGGGTCCCGTCTATGTAGGTGGCTCCCGCCTGCGCCGCCGCGAGTGCGTTCGCTATCGCCAGTCCAAGGTTGTTGTGCGTGTGGACTCCGACCGCAATCTCAAGCCGGGACACGATCGCGTCCACTCTGCGGACGATGTCGTCCGATATCTGGTGCCCGGCGGAGTCGGCGAGGTAGACCACGTCGGCGCCATAGGACTCGAGTTGGGCCGCGCTCTCGCCGACCTCGGCCGGCGTTGCCATGTGGGTCATCATCAGAAAGCCGATCGCGAGCAGGCCTTCCTGTTTCGCGACGGTCAGGTGCGGCCGCGCCAGGTTCGACTCTGTGACGTGCGTCGCGACACGAACGGCGCCGAGGCCCTGCGCGGTTGCAGCCCGGATCTCGTCAGCCGTTCCGAGCCCGGGGACCACGAGCGCGCAGACCCGGGTATTGCCCGCAACCGCCGCCGCGGCCTCGATGTGGTCGAGGTCGCTCTCCCTGCCGAGTCCGAAATGGACCGAGCTTCCGCCGAGGCCATCGCCGTGTGCCACCTCGGCGATCTCGAGGCCAACGCTCGCGAGCGAACTCACGACGGCTCTCGTGTCATCGAGCGAATGCTGGTGACTGACCGCATGGGAGCCGTCGCGCAGGGTGGTGTCGAGTAGCGTGACGGCGGTCATCTGACCCCCTCGGCCTGGTCGGCCTCGGTCTGGTCGGCGAACTCGGCGCCGGTCAACAGAGCGGTCGCGCACTGCTCGGCGACCCGCGCCGCGGCGCTGGTCATGATGTCGAGATTGCCGGCGTAGGGTGGGAGATAGTCCCCGGCGCCCTCGACCTCGGTCACCGTCATCACCCTCACGACTGCGTCGTCCGGGGTAGGCTCGATCTGTGGCGGGACCAGGCACCGGTATCCGGGGACATAGCTGCTGACCTCCTCGACCGCGCGCTGGACCGCCGGGATGATCGCCTGCTCATGGCGGCCGTCGACCAGCGCATAGATCGTGTTGCGCATGACGATCGGCGGCTCGGCGGGGTTGATGATCGCGATCGTCTTCGCCGACGTCGCGTTCCCGATCTCGACCAGAGCCCGCGCGGTTGTATGCAGGTACTCGTCGAGGTTCGCCCGCGTTCCCGGCCCGACGCTCTGACTCGCCGTGGTTGAGACGATCTCGGCGTAGTGCACGCCACCGACGGCGTCCGCGATCGCATGCACGATCGGCGTCGTCGCCTGTCCCCCGCAGCTTACGAAGTTCAGGTTCCAGGGCAGCACGCCGTTGAGCACCGGGGAGCGAACCGCCGGAACGATCAGCGGTCCGATCGCCGCAGGCGTGAGATCAAGTGCCACCTTCCGGGCCGCTCTCAGCTTCGGCGCATGCTCGATGTGAGTCGCCGCCGACGTTGCATCGAACACGATCGCGACGTCGTCGGAGACGGGGTCCGCCAAGAATGCGTCGACCCCCCCAGCCGTGGTCCAGACACCCATTCTGCGTGCCGCGGCCAGCCCGTCTGAGTTCTCGTCGATCCCGACCAAGGCCACCGCTTCCAGCACGTCAGACCGGAGCACCTTGTACATCAGGTCAGTGCCGATGTTGCCGCTGCCGACGATCGCGACCGGAACCTGATCAGCCATGAACGTCGTCCTCGATGAGCGCGATGGCGCGACCCGGGGCGCCCGTCCCGCCGACGAGCTTCAGCGGCAGGAAGATGAAGAGCGCGCCCACGGCCGGCAGCTGACCGAGGCCAACCAACTCCTCGACGACCACGAGTCCCCGCTCCAGTGCCGCGAGATGCGGGCCAAATGAGTCCTGAACGGCACCGAGAGTCGGCGTGTCGATGCCGATCGCGCTGACACCAGCGTCGGCGAGCGCGACGATTGTCTCCGGGGACAGCGCCGGCCAGCCTTCAACCTTGCCGGCGAGTGGGTCAGCGACAAAACCGCTGCCATCATCCCCGGGCCGATAGTGAGTGTCTGACCATCCGGTGTGGAAGAGGACCACATCGCCCGCCTGCAACGGCCCGTGTTGCTTCACGGCGCCCTCGACGTAGGACGGATCAATCCAGGCGCTCTCGCCCGGCATCGTCGATATCGCCGAGCGAGCGTCGATCACGCGCGCCGGGCCGATGCAGGCCTCCAGCGGTACCTGATCGCTGGTTACGTGGCGGCCGGGACCGTCGTAGAGGTCGCCCCCCGCTGGCGGAATGAAGTGTGCCGGCGCGTCGAAGTGCGTGCCGGTGTGCTCATCGAGCGAAATCGACTGATGCGCATAGGGAACCTGGCGATCCTCAAACCAATGACCTTCGATCTCCAGCGCGGGGTGCCCCGGCCACCCACATGGATGATCGGGACTGAGTGCAACTGAGAGGTCGATGATTCTTCTGCCTGACAGCATCGTCGCTCGCTCACGAACCGCGTTCTGTCGAGCCGAGGGGAACTCCGACGTAACCGAGCTCCGCGGACAGCTTGGTCGCTGCGTTGGCCAGTGCCTTGGCGTGTTGCTCGAGGGAGTCCTCCATTCGGAAGGTCGGGCCGGCGACGCTCATCGCAGCGATCGTGGTCCCACCGTGGCCGACCACCGACGTTCCCACGCACATCAGTCCCGGAAGCAGCTCCTCCCGGTCGACGGCGTACCCCGTCCTGCGAGCCTCTTCGATCTCGACGCGGAAGCGCGTCACCGTCTGATCGTCCAGAGAGCCGTTCAGTCGCTCCGTCAGGGCATCGAGCTGGGCGTCTTCCAAGCCGGCACAGAGCACCTTCCCGAGGCTGGTGGCGTGGAGGGGAACGCTGTAACCCGGGCGCGAAACGAGGCGGATCGAGTGCCGGCCTTCGACCTTGTCGATATAGACCGCCGCATCGCCCTCCAAGACGGCGAGATGGACCGTCTCGCCGGTCGCCTCGGCGAGTCGCTCAATATGAGGGCGGGCCATGCGAACGATGTCGAACTGGGCCGAAACCGCAGAGCCCAACTCGAGTAGACCCAACCCCAGCTCATAGGCGCCCTCGTCGTTCTGCCTGACGAACCGGTACAGCGCCAGGGAGCGGAGTACCCGATGGGCGGTCGCCGGAGCGAGCTTGGCGCGTCGCGCGAACGCGCCCAACGTGAGCGGCTCGCCCGCCTCCATCAGCACGACGAGCGCGTTACATGCGTTCAGGACCGAGCGCGATGCGCGCTTGGTCTGAATCAGCTCGGCGCCGGTGGTCTCGACCTCTGTCGCGGGGTGGGTCATAGGGCTCGCACCAACGCTCGGCATCGCCGGTCGCCGCGGGCTCCGGTGACCGTTTGTAGCGCCTTGGCGCTCGATTCCACTAAGTAAAACATGAATTTACTATGCGTCGCAACCATATTGTCGGGCTGCCTGAGTGTCAAGCGGATGGTCGACTCGACGCGAGACCGCGTGGCTGCGGCCAACACGGACGCCCCCGTTAGACGGCTGTCCAGCCACCGTCGGCGGCAAGGTTCGCGCCGGTGATGAACGACGCATCGTCGGATGCGAGGAACACGACGGCGCGCCCGATCTCGATCGGATCGGCGGACCGCTGAATGATCTGCTCGAGCCCGAAATTAGGCTCGCGCGCGGCGGCCTCCCTGGTCAGGCTGAGCTCTTGTGCGGCCCGCTGCATCGCGGCGCTCCAAACCGCGCCCGGGCTGACGCTGTTGACGCGGATGTCATCCTCGGCCAGATCGAGGGCCATGCAGCGCGTCATCTCGACCACCGCCGCCTTCGTCGCACTGTAGGTGAGAAAACCCTTCTGGGCGATGAAGGCTGACACCGACCCGATGTTGACGATCGATCCGCCGCCGGCTCGACGCATGTGTGCGACGACATGCTTGGTAACCAGCGCCGGCCCCATGATGTTGACGCTCATGATCTCGTGCCACTCCTCGACGGTGGCGTCCACACCCTTGAAGATGAATATCCCCGCGTTGTTGACGAGGATCGTCGGGGGTCCGAGCGTGTCGGCGACGTGCTCGACGGCCTCGATCACCTGCTCCTCGCGTGAGATGTCGCACGCCGCGAACACACAGTCCGCCCCGGTGACCCGCGAGAGCTCGGCCGCGGTTTCCGGGCCGAGCTCGCCGTTGCGATCGAGAACGCCGACGGCGGCGCCCGCCTGAGTAAGGGCCTCGGCGATGCCCTTGCCGAGACCCTCGGCGGCCCCGGTCACGATCGCGACTCTGCGGTCCACGCGGGTCACGGCCGCGCTAGCCGACTGACACGGAGCCGCGTTGCTGAGGAAGACCGGATTTGTCACCGCCGGACTCGACGTACGTCAGCGCTCGGTCAATGACGTCGATCACCGCATCGATCTGACGCGGTTCGATTGTCAACGGTGGGATGAGCTGGAAGCGGTTGTGGTTATAACCGCCCTTCTCGAACAGGAGACCCTCGCGGACGCAGTACTCGAGCATCGTCGCGGTCTCGCTGTCTGCCGGCTCCCTTGTCTCGCGGTCACGGACGAACTCGATCCCGATGAAGAGACCCGCGAGATCGAAATCGCCGAGCATCTCGTGGCGGTCCATCAGCTCAATGAGGCGCGCTTTGAAGTAAGCGCCTTTCTCGGCCGCCTGCTTCGGGATCTCCTCGCGAGCCATGATGTCGAGCACCGCGTTGGCGGCTGCGGCCGCGACCGGCGTGCAGGCGAACGTGGAGATGTGTGCCGCGGCGCCCCAGGAGCTCGCGATCTCACTGCTCGCGACGACCGCCGCGACGGGCTGTCCATTTGCGAGAGACTTGGATGTGAGGAGGATGTCGGGTACGACGCCGACCCGATCACACGCCCACATCTCGCCGCTGCGACCCATCCCGCACTGGATCTCGTCGGCGATCAGGAGGATGCCGTATTCGTCGCACAGCTCGCGCAACAGCGGCAGATAGTCGTCGGGCGGGATGATGTAACCGGCGCTCGCCTGCATCGGCTCCAGCAGGATCGCAGCCACGTTGTTGACGCCGCTGGCCCGGTCTCCGAGTGGTGACTCCTTGCCGGTCAGCATCCGCCGCAGGTAATCGACGTACGGCTTGCCGCTGCTGCCGTCGTCGCCGAGCGGCGGACGATAGGTGTAGGGGAACGGCACCTTGAAGTGGCCGGCGTCATGCGGACCGATCGGATAGTGATACGCCCACAGGAAGCCCTTCGCCGTGGTGGCGACGGTGCCGGCGGTGGCGCCGTGGTAGCCGCCGTAGGTAGTGATGATCAACGGCGCGCCTGTGTACCAGCGCGCCATCCGGATCGCGACGTCGGTCGCGTCCGAGCCCGTCGCGGCGAACGCGACCCGCTTGGGGTGATCTCCGGGCGTGATCTGGACCAGGCGCTCGGCCAGCTCCTCGCGCGGTTCGCCCGGCATATCGAAGTAGTGAGCCAATCGCATCTGCTGCGCCGCGATCGCTTCAGCAATCTCCGCACGTCCGTGGCCGAGATTCGAGACCGACATCCCCGCCATGCAGTCGAGGTACTCGAATCCATCCGCGTCGTAGACGAGCGCGCCCTTACCTTCGACGATCGCCGGAGGGCAGTCAAACAGCGCCCAGCCGACACCGCCTGTGGACTCGAAGTCCGCGCTGCGACGCAGGAGAGCCTTGCTCTTGGGGCCGTACGGCGATGCCTCGATGCGCTCGTGAATAGTCTCCGGACTGAGCTGCATGGCAGCGCGCTGCGCTGGCACTCTTGACTCCCAAGCTCGGGCATCCATATGGCGGTCCTTTCTTGATTCGGCCGGTCGGTCCTTAGATCACGCGACTCGATACTGCTTGAACTTGTCGGGGCGTATCGCCGTCGACGCGCCCGGCGTCTCGGGCACATGGAAGTAGCCCTGGCGGATGTCGGCAGGCTCCTCGAAGATCTCCTGCAGCCACGGGATACATTCGATCATCGGGCACGCGGGGTGGCCGACCCCGAGGTGCTGGTGCACGCGCATCATGTCCGCGTGGTGAGGCACGACGGGTACGTTGAAGGCCTGTGCCAACTCGGCCACCGCGAGCCATTCGGTGACGCCGCCCAGGCGCGTGCAATCGGCTTGAACGTACCCGATCGCGTCGTGCTCCAGGAAATCCAGAAATGCCGTCCGTGAGTAGACGTGCTCGCCGAGTGCGATCGGAATCGACGTCGCGCGCGCCAGCTTTGCATGCGCGTGCACGTCGTCAGGATCCAGCGGTTCCTCAAACCAGGCCAGTGCAAACTCCTCCAAGCGCGGTGACCACGTGCGCGCGGTCGTCAGATCCCACCTCTGGTTGGCGTCGATCATCAAGTCGACTTGGTCGCCCAGCGCCTCGCGGACGGCCTTGACCCGCTCGTAGTCCTCGCGCGGTTCGGGCTTGCCGACCTTCATCTTGACCGCGGTCCAACCAGCCTCGACGACCGCTGTCATCTCGCGGATCAGGCGATCGGGCTCGAAGTTCAACCAGCCGGCATCAGTGTTATAGGACTTGATAACGCCGTCCTTGTGACCGCCGACGAGCTTCCACAGCGGCACTCCGGCGGCTTGGGCCTTGATGTCCCAGACGGCGATGTCGACGGCGGCGATCGCCATCTGCGTGATGCCCGTGCGTCCGACCCAATGCGCATCTGACCAGTAGAGGCGATCCCAGATGCGCTGGTGCAGGGTCGGATCGGCACCGATCAGCAGCGGGGTGTAGATCCGATCCAAGATCTCCTTGATAGCCGAGTCACCGTGGGTCAGCGTGCTCGTGTAGCCGGTTCCGGTAAGTCCCTCGTCGGTGCGGAGCAGGACGCCGGTCAGGCCCCAGTGGTCGCCCGCGTTGAACGAGTCCTCCACGTACCGTGGCGTCGGGACGTGCAACGTGAACGATTCAGCCTCAGTGATGCGCAATTTACCTAGCGGAATGAAGGTTTACTATTGGCCGACCCTACCAGTGATCAGGCTGGGAGGCAAGGCGCCCGCGGGCGGCCGTGGGAACACGCTGGGGGCGATGCGGTCCTTGCGGTCTTATGGGCATTGCGGGCGATAGTCACGCAGCGTCGCGCCTCGCGGCTGCACGCTGTGATCTCGGCCAGCGGGATACACACCGATAGGATCCGCCGACCGATGGGAGTCGCCGGTGGCCGGTTCGCCGATCATGTGATCGTCACGAAAGGCAATCAGCGCGGCTACCCGATGGCGCCCACCGCCGGCCCTCTCGTCGCGGGGGCCCGCTCGACCGGAAACCGCGCCGTCGAACTCGTCCCGAGCCGCCGCGCGGCGATTGAAACCGCCGTTGCCGCCGCGCGCCCCGGAGATGTGGTCGCGATCCTCGGCCGCGGTGCGATGCCACGGCTGATCACCGACCTGTCGGGGAACGGGGGTCGAGTTCGATGATCGCGTCGTCACGCGACAGGCGATCCTCACCCGCGAGCCGCCGCGCCGGCCGGCGCTCGCCTCAACGAGCTGAACAATCCACTGGGTGCTGTCCCCGGGCGTTTACCCAGCTACGAGCGCGTGATCAGCGACCGGGCGCTGAGCACGGGCGCGCCGACCGCTGAGCGCCATCCCCACCGCCGGAATCAGGGCGACCGCGATCAGCACCAGCGCCCACACGAAGGTCGATGCGAACGCGCTTGCCAGCGGCACCGCGATGCGGGCGTGCGCTCCGGCGGGCAGGTGCTGCAGCGCGGCGAGCCCACCAGAGCCCGAGCTCGAAGAGTGCGCGCCGAAGACCGATGTCAGATTGCTGGTGATGGCCGCGGCGAGGATGACCGACAGGATCGCGGTGCCGATCGACGCGCCCGCCTGCCGGATGATGTTCATCGCGGTGCTCGTGCGGGCGATCGCCGCCGGCGGTACCGCCTGCATCGCCGCGGTCATGTTGGGCATCATCGCCAGTCCCATGCCGAGCCCTTGTACGAAGCTGCCGGTCATCAGGAGCGCGTAGGGGGTGGTGGCGCCGACGAACACGAACGGGATCAGCCCGATCGCGACGAACGGCAGCCCCGTGGCCGGTAGCCAGGTGGGTCCGTAACGGTCGGTGAGTTGTCCGGAGAGCGGCATCATCAGCATCGCGCCGAAGCCGCCCGGAGCCAGCAGGAGCCCGGCCTCGAGCGCGGAAGCGCCGCGCACCGACTGGAAGTACAGGGGGACCAGCAGCATCGTCCCGAACACGGAGATCGCGAACAGGAAGAACGACGCGCCCGCGTAGCCGGCGCGCGTGTGCACGAACGTACGGATGTCGATCAGCGGCGCAGGCGTGCGCCAGCTGTGAACGAACCAGGCGGCGATCAGCAGCACCCCCGCCGCGGTTGGGCCCCAGGAGCGCGGCGCCCCGAATCCGTAGCTCGATGACTCGGCGAGGCCGAAGATGAACAGTGCGAGCCCGGGGGAGAGGAGCAGCATTCCCACCCAGTCGAGCCGGTGGGCGGGCTGGGGTTGATCGCGGTCGAGGACGATCAGCGCGAGGATGAAGGCGATCACGCCGATCGGCACGTTGATGAAGAAGATCCAGCGCCACGAGACGTCGTCGACCAGCCAGCCGCCGAGGATCGGGCCCATGATCGGGGCGATCAACATCGGCACGCCGAGGATGCCCATCACCCGCCCCATCCGGTGCGGGCCGGCCTTCCTGGTCAAGATCGTCATGACCGTCGGCATGATCATGCCGCCGCCGATCCCCTGCAGAATGCGGAAGACGATCATTGACTCGGCGCTCCACGAGAGACCCGACGCGATCGAGCCGAGCGTGAACAGCACCAGCGACGTCATGTAGATCCGCTTGGTCCCGAACCGGTCGGCGGCCCAGCCGGTGATCGGGATCACCGCCGCGAGCGCGAGCGTGTACCCCGTGACCACCCACTGGATCGTGGTCAGCGGGGCGTTGAAGACGACGGCAAGATGGTCGATCGCGACGTTGACGACGGTCGTGTCGAGGATCGACATGATCGCGCCGAGCATCACGACGCCGGCGACGATCCATGTCGCGCGGTCGAGGGGTTCAGGTTCGCTGGAAGGCATCGACGGAGCGTCTCCCATGGCTAGATCGTAGCGGACCGTGCGGTCCGGTTACCGGGTCGCCTCCTGCGGGCGCTCGGCGCGGACCCCATGGACGCGGCGCCCGTCCTGGGAAAGGTCACGGATATAGCCGGAGACGATGGCCTCTGACACCAGGCCGGCGCGCCGCGAGCGCGACGTGGAGAGCGCTGAGCGCTCGCGGCGACTGCGGTCTCCGTGTTCGCGGAGGCGGATCGGATGCTCGAGTTGGGCGGTTGTCATGCTGCCTCTCTTTCAAACTCATGGGTGATCGTGGCGTCGGTCTCGTCGGAGGCCTGCGCCAGGTGCAGAGCGCGCCGAGTGGCGCGCGGGTTGAGCAGGACCGGAACCAGCACGAGTCCCGTGGCGATCACGACCGCGCCGACGACGAAGGCCACGTGGTAGCCGCCGATCAGCGAGGTGATGTGACCCTCGTGGGCGGCGATCAGGCCCTTGGTGTGGTTGGCGGCGATCGTGCTCAGTACGGCGAGGCCGACTGCCCCGCTGATCTGCTGTGAGACGTTGGTGATGCCCGACGCCAGCCCGGCATCTGCGGTGGGCACGTCGGCCATCGCGATCGTCAGCAGGGGCATGAAGGCCATGCCGATCCCGAGACCGACGGCGAAGCAGGCGAGGAACACCGTCGGGAAGAAGCTCGTCGTCGGACCGACGGTGCTGAACAGCAGCAAGCCGGTGATCGCACTGGTCATGCCCGCCACCAGCACTGGCAGCTGCCCGAACCGCCCGACCAGCCGCTGGGTGACGCCGCGCGAGAGGATCGCCACGGTGATCGTCCAGGGCAGGAACGCCGCTCCGGTTTGAAGCGCCGAGTAGTGACGGACGTGCTCGAGGTACAGCGTGCCGAGGAAGAACGTCGAGTACATGCCGGTGACCAGGAATCCACGGACGAGGCTCGCCCGGGCCAGACCGCGCAGCCGGAAGACGCGGAGCGGCATGATCGGGTTCTCGATCCGGCTCTCGAGCACCAGGAACGCGGCCATCAGCGTTGCCGCCACCGCGCCGAAACCGAGCACGTTGGTGGAGCCCCAGCCGTGGCCGGTCGCCTGAACGATCGCGTAGATCGCGGCCATCAGCGAGGCCGTCACGAGCAATGAGCCGAGCCAGTCGACTCCGTGCTTGAGCCCCTGACCGTGGTCGTCACGGATCAAGGCGCGGCCGAGGGCAAACGCCAGCAGCCCGATCGGCAGGTTGACGAAGAAGACCCAGTGCCAGCTCAGGGTCTCGGTCAGCACGCCACCGGCCAGCAGGCCCAGCGAGCCGCCGGCCACGGACACGAACACGTAGGCGCTCATCGCGCGGGCGCGCTCGGCCGCCTCGGGAAACTCGGTGACGATGATCGCCAGGATCACTGAGGCCTGGGCGGCCGCGCCCACGCCCTGGAGGAAGCGGGCGCCGATCAGCACGCCCTGGCTTGGCGCCACCCCGCACAGCAGCGAGGCGGCCGTGAAGATCGTCAGGCCCGCGAGGAACACTCGCTTTCGTCCGGCGAGATCACCAAGCCGGCCGGCCAGCAGCAGCAGGCTGCCGAACGTGATCAGGAACGCGTTGATCACCCAGGTCAAGTTCGCCTGGCTGAAGTGGAGCTCATGCTGGATCGAGGGCAGCGCGACGTTCACGATCGTCACATCGAGCACGATCATCAGCTGGGCCAAGCAGACGACCATCAATGTCGCCCAGCGGCGCCGCTCGGGCGCGACCGCTTGTGGAGAGACGAGGTTCATAAAGCTCCTGTGGTTGAAAAATCAGTCCGGTGGGGATAAAATGGAGGCCGCCTCCGAAATAAGTGGAGGAACCCTCCGGAAACTATACGGAGGGGCCCTCCGTTTGTCAACCTGATTTCTTAGAATTGCGATGAGCACGACCGCAGAACCCGAACAGACCCTCCTCGTCAGGCCCAAGCGCGCCGACGCGCGCCGCAACTACGAGAAGGTCCTGAGCGCCGCTCGCGAGGCGTTCCTCGAGGGCGGGGAGGCGACCTCCCTGGAGGAGATCGCCCGCCGCGCAGGAGTCGGGATCGGGACCCTGTACCGCCACTTCCCCAATCGCCAGGCGCTGCTCGAGGCGCTGTACGCCGACGAGGTCGAGGATCTATGCCGCTCGGCGGCCGAGCTCGACGGGGAGGATCCGTGGCAGGCCCTGAGCCTCTGGTTTGAGCGCTTCATCGCCTACCTGGCGACCAAGCGGGCGCTGGCCGACGAGCTGCTCAACTACATGGACAAGAGCGCGCCGCTGTTCACCGCCTGCCGCGCATCGATGTTCGCCGCCGGCGAGCCACTGCTCAAGCGCGCCCAGGAGGCCGGCGAGGTGCGCTCAGACGTCGAGTTCGGCGAGATCCTGCAGATGGTGATGGGGATCGGCAAGATCCCGACCGCCGATCCAGCGCAGACCGAGCACATGCTCCGGATCGCGCTGGACGGGCTGCGCTACCGCCCGCAGGACTGAGCGTCGATCATCGGCAGTGCGCCGGGGTCCGGCGCCAGCCATGGAGGCTGTCAAGCAGCGCGTAAGCCGCAGCGTGATAGGGCTCTGAATCGGGCGGAACGCGGCGTCGACCCCGCCTCGGGGTCGGGCCGGCTAGTCCAGGTAGTCGTACGCCGGAAGCGTGAGAAACTCGATCAGATCGGGCGTCAGCGCCACGCGCTCGAAGATCGCGCGGGTCTCGTCGGGCCGCCCGTTGCGCCACGTCGCCTCGCCCACTGCCTGACGGATTTTCGCCGTCTCCTGGTCGAGCACATCGAGCACGAGCGCTCGGGTGATCGTCCGGCCGTCTTCGAGCTTTCTCTGATGGCGCACCCACTGCCAGATCTGCGATCGCGAGATCTCCGCCGTCGCGGCGTCTTCCATCAGCGAGTTGATCGCGGCGGCGCCTCGACCCATGAGCCAGAACGAAACGTATTGAAAGCCGACGCTGACGTTGGTGCGCAGCCCGGCTTCCGTGATCTCGCCGGGGGTCGACGCCAGGTCCAGCAGATCACCGGCCGACACGTTGACGTCGTCACGTCGTCGGCCGAGCTGGTTTGGCGCGCCGCCCAATCCTCGCTCAAACACTTCTCGGGCGACCGGCACCAGATCCGGGTGGGCCACCCAGGTTCCGTCGTAGCCCTGGCCCACCTCGCGATCCTTGTCGGCCCGCACGCCGGTCAGCGCCCTCTCGTTCGCCTCGGCGTCCTTGCGCGACGGGATCAGCGCCGCCATTCCACCCATCGCATGGGCGCCGCGTCGGTGACACGTCGCGACCAGAAGCTCGGCGTAGGCATGCATGAAAGGCACCGTCATCGTCACGGCGCCGCGATCGGGGAGGACCATCTCGGGCCGGTTGCGAAAGCACTTGATCGCGGAGAACATGTAGTCCCAGCGTCCCGCGTTGAGGCCGGCGGAGTGCTCGCGCAGTTCGTAGAGGATCTCGTCCATCTCGAACGCGGCCGGCAGCGTCTCGATCAGGACCGTCGCCTTGACGGTTCCGCGCGCGAGCCCGATCGCATCCTCGGAGAAGGAGAAGACGTCGTTCCACAGGCGCGCCTCGAGATGCGACTCGAGCTTGGGAAGGTAGAAGTACGGGCCTGAGCCTCTGTCCACGAGCCGGCGGGCGCAGTGAAAAAAGAACAGCCCGAAATCGACCAGTGCGCCGCATGCCGGATCTGAGGCAAGCTGCAGATGGCGCTCGGGAAGATGCCAACCACGCGGGCGAACGAGCAATGTCGCCGGGTGCTCGACGAGCTCGTACTGGCGCCCGTCGGATCCGGCATACGTGATCGTGCGGTCGACCGCATCGCGCAGGTTGATCTGGCCGTCGACCATGTTGTGCCAGGTCGGCGCGTTGGAATCCTCGAAGTCGGCCATGAACCCGTCGGCCCCTGAGTTGAGCGCGTTGATCACCATCTTGCGATCGGTGGGGCCGGTGATTTCGACCCAGCGCTGCTGCAGGTCCGCCGGAGCGGGATCCACGGTCCAGGTCCCGTCACGAACCTCGCGCGTCTCGGGCAGAAAGTCGAGCAGCTCCCCGGACGCGAGACGGGCACGCACTCGCGCTCGCGCTCGGAGCAGCTCGTCCCGCGTCGGGCCGAACTGTTCGTGTAGGCGCATGACGAACTCGAGTGCCTCGTGCGTCAGCACTTCGTTGAAGCCGGGCTCGGTGGCTCCGTTGAGTTGGAGCCGGGTCTGTGTACTCATCAGGACGTTCCCTTGCGCTTGACCGTCACATCCGCGGTGGCCTGTATTTCGACTACCGGAATACGGAATGTTGATATACGGAAGCTAGCGCTGGGCGATCGCCGTTGTCAACAGCGATATCCTTGATTCCGGATGGCGGAATCAGTTCAATCAGTCGGGCGCGCGCTCGACCTGATCGAAAGGCTCTCTGACGCGGACGCGGAAGTTGGCCTGACCGACCTCGCGCGCCGCGCCGGACTCCAGCCGCCGACCGCGCATCGCCTACTTCAAACGCTCGTCGCGCGCGGATGGGTTGTCCAGAACCCCGCCACCAGCCGCTACCGGCTGAGTCATCGCCTGCTCGCGGTGGCGGGGGGCATCGAGGCGCAGACGGCCCGCGTCCGGGCGGCTGCTCGACCGCACCTCGAGCGCCTGCGCGACCTCAGCGGCGAGTCGACCAACCTCGTCGTGCTCGACGGGCTTTCGGTCGTGTACCTCGACCAGGCGCCGAGCCTGCGCCCGATGCGGATGTTCACGGCGATCGGCGCGCGTGTCCCCGCGTACGCGTCGGCTGCCGGCAAGGCGATGCTCGCGTTCGCATCGCCGGGCGCGATGGTGGCGCTGGACCGCCTCTCACTCGAGCCGATTACCGAGCACACGCTGACCGATCACGCCGCGCTCAAGCGCGAGCTGCGTCGAGCGCGCAGGCGGGGCTACGCATTCGACAACGAGGAATATGAACTGGGCGTGGCCTGCACGGCGGCGCCAATTCTCGATCTCGACGGAACCGCCTTCGCGGCACTCAGCGTGTCAGCCCCGGCAGCGAGATGGCGCAAGCTTGATCGCACCACGCTCGGGCGCCAGCTCGCCGAGCATGGGCGCGACATCTCGAGCGAGCTTGGTTACGTCGACGGCGTCGCTCATGGAACCGCCGCCTCGGGCGTCGGCGGCGGACCGCCGGCCGCGCGCGGGTCCAGGTAGTTGCTCTCGGTGATCCCGGCGCGACGCATCGCGAGCCCGGTCATTGCCTCGAGCACGCATCGGTGGCCGAGCAGCGCGGTGATGTTGTTGCCGCTGTCATAGGGTGGGCTCACCTCGACGAGGTCCATGCCGACGATCCCGACCTCGTGGGCGACTCGTCGCGCGGCCCGCAGGACCTGGTCGCTTCTCAGGCCGCCCGGCTCAGGCGACCCGGTTCCGGGTGCATAGGCGGGGTCGGCGGCATCGATGTCGAGCGTCAGGAAGACGTGCTCCGCGCCGCTGCGCTTGGCTTCCGCGATCGCGTCGTCGAGAACCGCGTCGAAGCCACGCCTGAAGATCTCTGCCATGTAATGCGTGCGCACGCCGGCGTCCTCCATCCACACAGTCACCGCCGGATCAGGCCAGCCGCCCCGGATCGCGAGTTGGATCAGGTGTGGCCCGCGGATCGCGCCTGTCTCGATCAGCTCCCGCATTTGCGTGCCGTGATTTCCCATGTGTCCTTCGGGAATCGGCGCGGTGTCGGTGTGCGCGTCGAGCTGGACTACGGCCACCGTGCCCGACCCGTAATGATCGGCGAAGGCCGAGACGATCGGACCAGTGATTCCGTGGTCGCCGCCGAGCAGCATCGGAATGACCCCTGCCTCGAGCATCTCGCCGACGAACGTGCGGATGTTCGCAAACGTCATCGGCGTGTTTCCGGGGACGACCTGTGCGTCGCCGTAGTCGGCCATTCGGAGATGGTCAAACGGGTCGACGCGAACGAGCTGGGACGGCCGGCTCATCGGCGGAGACCACGCATTGTCGCAGCGGCGAATCGCCGACGGCCCGAGGTGGGTCCCGGCGCGTGCGGTGTTGGTTCCATCCCAGGGAATACCACCGACCGCGAGGTCGATCTCTCCGGCCTTGAGGTCCTCGGGTGACAGGCAGAGCGGAAGCTTCAGAAAGGTTTGAATTCCGACGTACGACGGTTGCCACTCATACCGCGTCACTCTTTTGGGGCCGGCGCCATTGCTGCCTGTTGACATGAGTCCTGCTCCTCTCTGATCGGTACTGCTTAGGACGCCTCCGAATGCGGCGGCTGGGCCCAGAGCGATCGGCACGACCCGCTATCGGCTGCGCTCACCGAGGTATGCCTTTTCGATCCCGGCGACAAGCGAGTAGTTCGTGTCAACCATGTTGCCGACGTAGAGCGTTCCTGCCTGAGTCAGCAGCTGATATGCGTCCAGCCTGTCGAACCGGTACTCCGCGACGATCCAGTCGATCAGCTCTCGATACGCGAGCCGGGCCGCGTCCTCCATCGGCCGCGCACTGCCGACAGTCATGATCCGATCGGAGGATTCGATCCTTGGCCACGCGATCGGGTGATCCTTGATCAGGTCGAATGTAAGCGTCGCCCGAGCGGTGATTTCGAGCGCGACCCCACACAGCTCTCCGTCCCCCTGGCCTGCGTGCGCGTCACCGGTGAAGAAAAGCGCCCCCGGTACGAACACGGGAAGGTAGACCGTGCGTCCGGGAGCCGTGTCACGGACGTCCATGTTGCCGCCATGGGCGTGGGGCGTCAGCGCGGACACCGCCTCAAGCGCGGGGGCCGTGCCGAGAGTTCCAAGAAACGGACGCCACGGAAAGCGCAGGTTGTCTCCGCAGGTCAGTGTCCCGTCGGCGAGCTTGTAGAAGTACAGCCGCTCGGGGAGGGCGTCGTGCAGCAACGCGGTCGTTCGTGTTCCCGTCAAGCCCCCGAAGAACGGGACGAAGCAACTGACCGCCCAGTCGCGGGTCGGCTCGATGGCGTCGATCCGGACGGCAAGCGTGTCGCCCGGCTCGGCACCTTCGACGTATATAGGGCCGGTCTGTGGATTTATCCGGTCGTCCAACACCCGGCTGGGCAGATCTTCGGGTCCGCGGATGCGTCCACTGAACGCATCCTCCGTGTGCACGACGACGGTTTCGCCAGGCGCCACCGAGGCGATAGGTGGAACATCGCGCGAGAACACATACGAGTACTCCCCGGTCTGCGTGATCTCTTGCAACTCAGGGTCCTCCTATTGGTGTCGCCTCAGGTGTGCGCCCCGTGCCTGGCTGAGCCGCTGTTCGAAACGGTCTCATCAGTGCCCCCGGCTCGACGAACCGCTCGGTGAATGACGTCCCCGCGAGGGCGCCGCGCACGAGTCCCGTACGGACAGGTGGGTCTCCAGCACGCACCGTTGAGGGGTCTCGGGTTCTCCCCCGCGAGCCGCTCTGCGAGCAGCGACATTGCCACCGCACCCTCGTGCGCCGGTTGTCGCCCCACGGTTGTGATTGCCGGCTCCAGGAGCGTCCCCACGTCTAGGTCATCGAACGAGACAAATGACAAGTCCCGTGGAACTCGCACGTTGGTTTCCTTGCACGCGCGCAGCGCACCGATCGCCATCATGTTGTTTGCCACGAACACAGCTGTCGGCGGCTCACCCGAGAGGAGCTGCTTCATTCCGACGTAGCCGCCCATCTCTCGGAAGTCACCGATGTAGACGTTCAGTTCGTCCATCTCAATGTCTGACTCGGTCAGCCCCTCGATGAATCCGTCGTGGCGCATCCGACCGGGAGTTGATGTCAACGGCCCGCTGATGACGCCGATCCGCTTGTGCCCGATTTCCGCCAGATACCGTGCCGCCTGCTTCGCGCCCCCAACGTTGTCGGCGAGCACCGTGTCGCAATCCAGCGGTTCTGTGAACTCGCGGTCGAGGAGCACAAGCGGACCCCGGTGGCGCACGAGGCCGGCCGGCGGTGGTCCGGACTCAATCGCCGGAGTCAGGATCAAGCCGTCGACCACGCCTACCAGCGCGTCCAGGGCCTGATCCTCGCGGCGGCGGCTGTCATCGCTGTTGCACAAGAAGAGGTTGTACGCGAGCTCCCGCGAGGCCATGTCGATCCCCCTGACGGCCGCCGCAAAGTACGGATTGCTGATGTCAGGAACGATCACGCCGATGTTTCCCGTGCGGCCTGATTTGAGGCTCTTCGCAATCGCATTGGGCGAATAGCCGAGTTCGTCGATCGCCTCTTGCACGGCCGTCGCAGCTCGGACCGAGCGGCCGCTGAGGAAGCGCGAGACCGTTGCGGGCGAGACACCCGCGAGCCGCGCCACGTCAGCGATGGTTGTCATTTCCGGTGACCGCTACGCAAGTTTGCATCGCTCAAAGTGAAATCGATTGCAGTTTACGGGGAGGCTCGGTTGGGTCGAGGGTCGTCGTGCGACACGGGTGCCGACGCAATCGATGAGGCCGATGCCAAGAGTCGGCAATGCCGCCAAGATGCCCGCTTTTACGGCTGTCTCGTCGATTGCATGCTCGCGCAGGGATGAGTCTAACCAAGGTTGGTCGGTCGGTTGACAGGCAGGACAGGCCAGCCGGCCGGATGATCAATCCCTTGACAGCGGTCGGCCCTAGTGATATCGATTTCAGTAGAAAGGGCCATGTCCGTGAGGCAGCGCGCCAACCCCGGCGGGACCGGGCCGGCTCAGGTCGGAAGCGGTCCTGCGTGTCGAATTTGGAGGCACGAGACGCAATGAATGTCGCTGCGGAGCCCCCGCCCGGTCTCGTCACAGCTCAGCGCCTCGCGATCGAGGCGGCCGAGGCCGCGTGCGAATCAGTCAAGCCCGGGACGACCGAGCGTGAGTTGGCCAAGTGGGCCGATGACTACGCCATCAAGGCCGGCGCGACCGGCTTCTGGGACGCGACGTTAGTCGGCTTCGGGCCTGGGACGCTCCGCTGTTTTCCGACCGAGAAGCCAACGGATCGCCCCCTATGGAACCTCGATCTAGGCCACCTCGACATCCTCCCGGTCACCGCCGATGGCTGGTGGGGTGACTGCTCCCGCAGCCTGGTGCGCGGAGACAACCCGGCACAGCACGAGCTGCTGCAGACGGTGCAGGACATACATGAAACCGTCCTGGCGGCTGCAGAACCCGGGATGCGCGCGTGTGATCTGCACCGCGTCTATGCCGATGGGTGCGAGAAGGCGTCCCTGCTGCCCCTCGATCGCCTTGGAAACGTCGGTCATTCGCTTGGCCACGAGACGGCGTACGACGAGGGCTATATCGACCCGTGGAACGAAACTGAGATGTGGGGAGCATGGGCGATCGAGCCATTCGTGGGCAATTACCTAGCCGCGATCAAGCTCGAAGACGTGGTCTGGTTCGGCTCTGACGGATGTGTAGTGATTCGCTGATCGGCGCCCGCACCATGCCGAGCGCCCCCACAGGTATAGGTCTCCGGCTGCTGAGTCCGCAGGAGAGAACGTAGGAGAGGGAAAGAGGAGATCTAATGCGTTGCCATCTTCATCGACGGCTATTGACGGCGGCTCTGGTCGCGAGCGTGCTCGCGTTGGGCGTGTCAGCGTGTGGCGGCAGCGGCGGCAGCCACACCACCACGACGACGAACGGGAAACCCACCAAGGGTGGCACGGTTTCGTTCGCTGAGTTGCCGAACCAGACGCCGAACTACATCTGGCCGATGTATCCGATCCAGTACTGCTTTTCAGCCAACACTCAGTTTTTGACCTACCTTATGTGGCGGCCGCTGTACTTCTTCGGCAATGGCCAGTCACCGAGCCTGAACCCATCCGTCAGCCTGGCCAACGCTCCGGTCTACACGAATCATGACCAGACCGTCACGGTCACGCTCAAGCCCTACCAATGGTCAGACGGGCAGCCGGTGACCGCCGCCGACGTCCAGTTCTGGCAGAACCTCGTGACGGCCAACAAGACCAACTGGTGCGTCTACGCGCCTGGCAACTATCCGGACAATGTGGCAAGCACCACCGTGAGAGGCCAGCACACGATCGTCTTCCATCTGCGCCATGGAGTAAACCCGGCGTGGTTTACCTCGAACGAGCTATCCCAGATTCAACCGCTTCCGATTCAGACGATGGACCGGACGTCGGCAACGAGTCCGATCAAACGCTACGACGAGACGACGAGTGGCGCGCTGGCGGTCTACAAGTACGACAGCAGCCAGGGCGCGAAGATCTCGACATATACGACGAACCCCTTGTGGAAGGTCGTCGACGGGCCGTGGAAGCTTCAGAACTTCTCGCAGGACGGCCAGGTCACGTTCGTTCCCAACTCGAAGTACTCGGGCCCGATCAAGCCCCACATCTCGAAGTTCGTCGAGCTGCCGTTTACCAGCGACGAGGCCGAGCTCAACGCGCTCCGCTCCGGTGCTGTCGACGTCGGCTACCTGCCGTATGAAGACCTCCCGCAGAAGTCGGCCCTGAGCTCCGCCGGATTCAATCTGGAGCCATGGCAGATCTATGTCACCAACTACATCTCAGACAACCAGAACAACCCGATCGTTGGCCCGATTCTGCGCCAGACCTATATGCGGCAGGCGATGGAGATGTTGGTCGACCAGAAGGGCGTGATCAGCGCCTTCTACGGTGGTTATGCGCAACCGACGTGCGGACCGGTGCCGTTCAGCTCGGAGGGCGACCTCTCGGACTCCTACGAACGATCGTGTCCGTTTAGTTATAACCCAAGCAAGGCGATCTCGTTGCTCAAGAGCCACGGCTGGCATGTCGTCCCCAATGGCGTGACCACGTGTACCTCGCCCGGTAGCGGAGCGAATCAATGCGGTCCCGGCGTCAAGGCGGGCGCCAAGCTGCAGTTCACGTTCAACTACGCGACTGGGGTCGAAGCCCTCGTGAGATCCGTCCAGGTGTTCAAATCGGACGCCGCTAAGGCCGGGATCCAGTACAACCTGATCGGCGGCTCATTCGCGACCGTGTCCTCGATAGCAGTGCCGTGCAAGTCGAGTCAGAGCACCTGCAAATGGCAGCTTGGTGACTGGGGCGAGGGGTGGCTCTATACCCCGAACTTCTACCCGGCCGGCGAGGTTGTCTTCGAAACCGGTGGCGGTGGCAACACCGGCAGCTATTCGAACAGCGTCAATGACGCCAACATCCGCGCAAATGTGGGCCCGGGTGGGGGCCAGGCGGCGCTGAACCGTTACCAGAACTACCTGACGAATCAGGTTCCGTTCATCTGGCAGCAGGACGCGCCGTACGAGCTCACCGAGGTCAAGTCGACGCTCGGTGGCGTCACACCTCAGAACATCTACTTCGGGGTGTTGCCGGAAAACTGGTTCTACACGAAGTGAGACAGGCATCGGTGATCGGCTCGCGGCCGGGGTTGCGTCCTAGGCTGCGAGTCGATCGGCCGCTGCGCGGAGACGGTGGGTCGCTGTGACTGCATATCTAGTGCGGCGCTTGGTTCAGGCGGCGATCATCGTGATCGGCGTGACGATCATCGTGTTCGCGATCATCCACGTCCTGCCGGGAGGCCCGGCGCGCGCGCTGCTAGGTCCCCGCGCGACGCCGAGACAGGTCGAGCACTTCATCGTTCAAAACGGCTACAACCGCCCCCTGTATGCGCAGTACGCGACGTTCATCGGAAAGGTCGTTCAGGGCAATCTCGGTTACTCCTATCACTACAACCAGAGCGTGGGCTCGCTCCTGACCGAGGATCTCCCGAAGAGCGCCCTGCTCGTGGGTCTGGCCTACTTCGTGGCGATCGTGATCGGGATCCCCCTCGGCCTGCTCCAGGCGGTGCGGCGCAACAAGCCCGTCGACTACGTCGCGACCGCCGCGGCATTCATCGGGTACTCGATGCCCGTGTTCTGGCTCGGAATACTCTTGATCTTGCTGTTTTCGGTGCAGCTCGGGCTGTTTCCGAGTGAAGGACCACAGGGGGCGACAGTCGGGGCGGTACTCAGTGACCCTGCCGGCATGGTGCTCCCGGTCGCCACGCTGGCGATCGGGGCGATCGCCCTGTTCAGTCGCTACATGCGCTCGTCCGCGCTCGAGAACCTTGTCCAGGACTACGTCCGGACCGCTCGGGCGAAAGGCGTGTCGGAGCGGGCGATTCTTCGCAAGCACCTGTTGCGCAACTCATTACTGCCGGTGATCACGCTGCTCGGCCTCAGCTTGCCGGCGGTGCTTTCCGGGGCGGTGGTCGTCGAGTCAGTGTTCAACTACCCGGGGATGGGGCTGCTGTTCTGGAACGCGGCAACAACCCACGACTTCCCCCTGCTGCTGGGATTCACGTTGGTGATCGGCGTGGCCACTGTGCTGGGCTCACTGGTGGCCGACCTTCTCTACGCGGTCGTCGACCCGCGGGTGCGATACGGATGACCGGCAGCCAGCACGGAGTCGTCTCGTGGCGGTGAGCGCCGGCAGACCGCAGCCAGACCCGTCGGTGGCTTCCACCGGGTTCGAGGATGGCGTAGAGCGCACCGACGTGAGCGTCGGCCGACGGATCCTCGATGTGTTCACGGAGAACCGTCTGGCGGTCGTGGGCGTTGGCATCATCGTCTTCTTCGTGCTGTTCAGCTTTGTCGGACCGCTCGTCTACCACACGGATCAGGTGCATACGAACCTCCTGGAAGTGACCAAGCCGCCAGGCAACGGCCATCCGCTGGGTACGGACGAGGTCGGCTACGACGTGCTCGGACGCCTGATGCTGGGAGGGCAATCGACGCTCGAGGTGGGTCTTGCCGCAGCCTTCCTCGCGACGGTGGTCGGGACGTCATGGGGCGCGGTTGCGGGCTTCGCCGGGGGGTGGCTCGACGGCCTCATGATGCGCATCGTCGACTCGTGGCTTGCGATCCCGCCGCTGCTCCTGGTCCTGATGCTGGCGAGCATCTTCAGCCCGACGATCCCGATTCTGATCCTGGTGATCGCGATGGTGTCGTGGCTCGGAACGGCGCGGCTCGTCCGCGGAGAGTCGCTGGCCCTGCGCGGGCGAGAGTTCGTCCAGGCAGCGCGGTTCGTCGGGGTGAGCAACCGCAAGGCGATTGCGCGGCACATCGTCCCGAACGTGATCGGCACAGTGGTGGTCGTGGCGACGTTCTCGGTCGCCGATTCCATTCAGCTCCTCGCCGCGCTCAGCTTCCTCGGCCTGGGCCCGCCGCCGCCGGCCGCCAACTGGGGAGGCATGCTCACTGCCGGGCTCAACTTCGTCTACGACGGTTACTGGTGGCTGATCTATCCAGCCGGTATATGCATCGTCTTGACGGTGATCTCGTTCAACTTCATCGGTGACGCGCTTCGGGATGCATTCGAGGTGCGGCTACAGCAGCGCTGACCAGGGGCCGACGGTGTCGACCGAAGCAAACGAAACCACTCTCTTGGAGGTTCGCGACCTCCGCACGCACATTCAGATGCGCCGCGCGACCGTCGAGGCGGTCGACGGCGTCTCGCTGACGATCGGATCCGGGGAAACCGTTGGTCTCGTCGGCGAGTCGGGCTGCGGGAAATCGATGACGGGGCTGTCGATCATGCGGCTGTTGCCGAGAGGCGGAAGCATCGTCGGCGGCAGCGTCAAATTGTCGGGGCGTGAGATGACGACGTTGTCCACCGGAGAGATGAGACGCGTCCGCGGCAACGACGTCGCGATGGTCTTTCAGGATCCCATGACCTCGCTCAACCCCACGATGACGGTCGGCGAGCAGATCGCCGAGCCAGTCCGAATTCACCTCGGAGCCTCGCGAGCGGCGGCGCGCGAGCGGGCGGCCGAGGTCCTGGACCTCGTCGGGATGCCAAGACCGAAGGAACGGCTCGCGGCATATCCCCACCAGCTTTCCGGCGGTTTGCGGCAGCGGGTGATGATCGCCCTGGCACTCGCCTGCAGACCGAAGCTGCTGATCGCCGACGAGCCGACGACGGCGTTGGACGTCACGATTCAGGCGCAAATCCTCTCGCTACTCGAGGACCTCAAGAGTCGCCTGAGCATGGGTCTGCTGCTGATAACGCATGACCTGGGCGTTGTCGCCGGCCGTGCTGACCGAGTGATGGTCATGTACGCCGGGCGCATAGTCGAGGCAGCATCGACGGCGGAGATTTTCGATCGGATGCGCCATCCGTATACGCAGGCGCTGCTCGAGTCGATCCCGAAGGTCGAGACCGATCGCTCGAAGACGCTGTACAGCATTCCGGGCATGCCGCCCGACCTGTCGCATCCGCCCGCCTACTGCCGATTCGCACCGCGGTGTCGATATGTGCAGGAGAACTGCCGGGAGTCAGATCCAAAGCTGGGCGGCGAAGATCCCAATCACCCCTACGCGTGCTTCTATCCGGTCAGCGGTCACACGGTTAACGGCTCTCGTGCCAATGGCGACGCCGTAGCTGCACGGGGCGTGCCGGCAACGGCGGGTCGTGAGGCTGACACTCAAGGCGCCAGCGAAGATGGAGGACGCGCCGGCGCGCTGGTTGTGCTCGAAGACGTCGTCAAGGAGTTTCCGATCACGAAGGGCATCCTCCAGCGCAAAGTGGGCTCGGTGAAGGCCGTCACCGGCGTATCGCTTGAAATTGAGCGAGGCGAGACCTTTGGACTCGTCGGCGAGTCAGGCTGCGGGAAGACGACACTCGGGCGCCTGATCGCGGCGATGGAGCGGCCGGACTCCGGGCGCATTCTCCTGGATGGACGTGAGGTTGGGAAGCCTGCACCGCAAGGAGCTGCGTGGTCGCGCGCGCGAGGTGCAACTGATGTTCCAGGACTCGTACGCCTCGCTTGATCCCAGAATGAGGATCCGGGCAACGCTGCGCGAGCCGCTGACGGCACAAGACATCGGGAGCAAGGCCGAGCAGGAGACGCGCATCCGTCAGCTGTTGGACGAGGTGGGTCTTTCCGAGCGTGCGCTGGAGCTCTACCCACACGAGTTTTCCGGCGGCCAACGGCAACGGATTGGCTTCGCGCGGGCGCTGACCGTCGAGCCGCGGCTGATCGTCGCCGATGAGCCGGTGTCGGCGCTGGACGTCTCGATTCAGTCGCAGATCCTGAACCTCATGAAGCGTCTGCAGGGCGAGCGAGATCTGACCTACATCATCATCTCCCACGACCTGGCAGTGGTGCGATATCTGGCCGACAGGGTCGGGGTGATGTATCTCGGGAAGCTCGTCGAGGTCGGTCCGGCGGAGGATGTGTACGAGCGGCCAGCGCATCCATACACGGCGGCTTTGCTTCAGGCCGTCCCGGTTCCGGATCCCGCGATCGAGCGCTCGAAAACGACGATCGCGGTGAAAGGCGAGCTTCCCTCGGCGGTCAATCCACCGTCCGGGTGTCCGTTCCGGACGCGCTGCTCGCGCGCTCAGGAGATCTGCACGCAGGAGATGCCGCCGTTGCGACCGTTTGGCATCCCGCAACACAATGCTGCGTGTCACTTCCCCCTCCAGCCGCCGCTCGAGCCAGGTGACCAGGAGGGTTTCATGAGGGTGACGAGGCGCCGCCCCGGGTCGCCGGTCAGCGTGGATCGTCGATGACGCCGCACATTGTCGTGGTCGGATCGACCATGATCGATGTACTGATGTATGCCGACCGAACTCCCGAGCGCGGCCAGACCGTCGTCGGGCAGCGGATGGCGCTTGGCCACGGTGGCAAGGGCGCAAACCAGGCGGCTATGGCGGCGCGCCTGGGTGCTCGCGTCACGTTCGTAAATCGCGTCGGGAACGATGTGTTCGGAGATATGACGCGAGCGAACCTGACCGACCAAGGCCTCGATCTGAGCCGGGTGAGAACCGTGGCCACCGAAGCCACGGGGGTGGCAACGATCTGGGTCGAGCCGGACGGCAATAACCGGATTCTGATCGTGCCGGGTGCGAACGGCACACTCACGGCGGCCGATGTGGTCGACGACCTGGCGGACGTGCCGTCGGCTGACTGCGTGATCTGCCAACTCGAGATCAGTCTGGAAGCAGTGAAGGCTGCCCTGGAATGGGGGCGTGGGTGTGGAGCCACGACGATCCTGAACCCTGCGCCGGCCGCACCGCTGAGCGACGATCTGCTCGACCTTGTCGACTGGCTGGTCCCCAACGAGATCGAGTTCGAAGACCTGTTCGGTGCCGGTCCAGACGACGACAACCTGCTGCGAGCCAGTGCCCGGGTTGCTGGCGGACTTGTCGTCACGCTGGGAGCGGGCGGCGCGGCCGCCGTCGTCAACGGTGGCGTCACTCGCTTTGACCCCCCCGCCGTTCAGGCGATCGACACAACCGGAGCCGGCGATGCCTTCATGGGTGGTCTCGCGTATTCGCTGGCACGGGGTGAGCCTCTCCCGGCCGCGATCGCCTTCGCCAACCGATGCGGTGCGCTGAGCACCACGAAATTCGGCACCCGGCTCTCGTTTCCCGATTTGAATCAAGTGCTTCAGGAGCCAGCGCAGAGTTGAACCCGCTCGGGCCGCCACTCCAGGCGGGCCCCGCTTACTGAACTCCGGTGGGTCTTTCGCCCGCGAGCCACCTCATCGCCGCACCCCACAGTCGGCGGAATCCATCCCACTCCATGAACTGCTTGGGAGCCCAATGAGGACCGATGTCGGTTGCAAACGCGAGCGCTCTTCCTTCGCCGAACGTGCCGACCACGAGGACCGCGTGATCGTCCACCGTGGCGAGAACCTGGGCCTCTGGCTTTGGCTTCAGCCGTTGGAAGCCGAGCACCGGTGGCCATACCCGGTCCAGCCCATCCGTGATCGGGTGAGCGATCTCGGTGGTGGTGATGGCGCGTCCTTCGGGCGTCTCCTGCCGGTCATCGCCGTCCTCGAGCTCGACCGGTAGAACGTCGGCGAGCGCCGTCGACCGGTAGGCGGCCTTGGCCTCGATGCCCTGAAAGCTCAGGTACCCCCCGATCATGGCCAACGCTCCGCCGGATCGGACCCAGTCACGGAGCGTCACCAGTCGATTGCTCCCCACCTCGGCGTCGATGAAGGTGCGGGCGGGGAGGAGGAGCGTGTTCGAGCCGATGTCGCTCAGGACGACGACGTCGTAGTTGGCCAGATCGGCGGGCGTATCGGGGAAGTGGTCTGCGGCCACGTGGCACGGCTGATGCTCGACTGAATGGCCCTCGGCTTCGAGCGCTTCCTGAAAGTCCTTGACCCCTTCGACGTAGGTAGAGGTCGTGAACGAATCAAAGCCCTTCGTGTGTATCGAGAGGGTGTTCCAGGACTCGCCTGCCACGAGAACGCGCGCCATGCCTAGCTAACCTCCCGTCGCGGGCTGCTGTAAACGATTACCGACCGGATCCTCGCCAACCTACTCAACCGCGCCCGGCCAGTCAAGTCATGAGCCCAGGGGGTTATACTGCCCACCGTCGCTGGCGGCGCATTTGCCCGGCTCTTCGCGGGAACGGATGAATTCGGTAAACGATTCCAGGGCTGGCTCAACCACGGAGTCCACCATCCGCGACGTCGCTGCGCGTGCCGGCGTATCGGTGGCCACGGCCTCACGGGCGCTCAGCGGGAGCCGCCCGGTCTCGCCCTCCAACCTGCGACAAGTGACGAAGGCGGCCGACGCGCTCGCGTACCGCCCCAACCGGATCGCGGCGGCCCTCCGGCGGCAGGTGAGCGACACGATCGGCCTGGTCGTCCCGCAGATCAGCAATCCATTCTTTCCGGCGTTGATCGAAGCCGTACACACCCAGCTTCAGGCGAGCACCAAGCAGCTGCTGTTGTGCGACTCGATGCAGGATCCAAACGAGGAGCGCCACCGGCTTCAAGCGTTGCTGGATCACCAGGTCGACGGGATCCTCATCAGTCCGTGCGATGCCGCCGGGAGTCTCGAGGCCGTCCGGGCGGCGGCCAGACGCGTCCCCATTGTTCAGATGGACCGGCGGATCTCCGGCGAGGCGACGGATTGGGTCGGGGTAGACGACACCAACGGGATGGCGCTGGTCATCGAGCACCTCGCTGGCACCGGAGCGAAAACGGCCATCTTCGTTGGTGCCGACCCATCGAGTTCATCGTCGGCGCGCCTAAGGCTGGCAGGCTTTGCCGACGCGGCGGCGCGCGTCGGCCTGACGACGCTGCCGCCGCGGTTGCGTGACTTCACGACCCGGTGGGGAGTAGCCGCGGCGGCAGACATAGTCGGCTTGAGCGAGCTGCCGGACGCTGTGGTGTGCGCGAACGATCTGATCGCCTTGGGACTGCTTCGGCAGTTCGCCAGGGCGGGCCTCCGGGTGCCGCGAGACGTCCTCGTAACCGGGTTCGACGACATCGCGGTTGCCGAGCTGTCGACGCCGTCACTCACGACCATCCGGCAGCCGTATGACGCGGTCGCGCGGGAGGCTCTCCGTCTACTGACCAATCGCGTCGAGCGAGCCGATGCTCCGGCTCAACAGATTGCCGTCTCACCGCAACTCGTCGTTCGGGAATCAACGAGCGGTGATCAGTCGATATGACTGGGGTGAGTAACCACAACCCCGATGTTCGTCGGGTCGCACGAGCTCGCGTAGGCACGAATTAGGAGGAACGGTGCTGAAGGTCGCAGCAGTTCAGCTGGAACCCGCATTCCACGACATCGAAGCCAACCTCGAGAAGATCAAGGCCAAGGCGGTCGAGGCACACGACGCGGGAGCGCGCCTGATCGTCTTCCCCGAGCTTGCCACGACGGGATACACGTTCGACTCGCGCGAGGAGGCGTTCGCGCTCGCTGACGAGGTCCCGGGCGGGACAACCTCACGCGCCCTTGCGCAGACGGCGGCCGAGCTAGGAGTGCACATCGTGATCGGCGTAGCCGAGCGCTCCGGCAGCGCGCTGTTCAATACCGCGGTGGCAATCGGGCCCGATGGAGTGCTCGGAACATTCCGGAAGGTTCACCTTTGGGGGGACGAGAACCTGATCTTCGAGCCCGGCGACCTCGGTTTCCCCGTGTTTCATACGCCGATCGGCCGGATCGCCACGTTCGTCTGTTACGACGGGTGGTTCCCCGAGAGCTATCGGACGTGCGTGCTCGCCGGCGCCGACCTGATCTGCATACCGACCAACTGGGTTCCGATCCCGGGACAGGATCCGAACCGGGAGGCGATGGCACCGTCTTGTGTATGGCCTCAGCCCACACGAACTCCGTCGTGGTCGTCGCCGCGGACCGGATCGGAGCCGAGCGCGGCCAGCCTTTCATCGGCCAGAGCGTGATCGTCAATCACACGGGATGGCCGCTCGCCGGCCCGGCGTCCGGCGATCGCGAGGAGATCCTCTACGCCGAGGTGGATCTCGCCGCGGCCCGCCGCGATCGAGCTTGGAACGCGTTCAACAACCCGATCCGGGACAGGCGCCCCGAGACCTACGTCATGCCGCCCAGCGGTTGACGCCGCCGGGTAGCGGCGACGTGCCTCGCGGGCCTACGGCGCATGGATATCCGCGAGGGCGCCATCTCGGATTCGGGCGACGACCTGAGCCCGCCGCCGGACGCCGAACTTGCGGATCACGTTATGAACGTGGCTCTTGACGGTGCCTGGCTCGATCTGCATGTGCGAAGCGATCTCCTTGTTCGTCAGGCCGTCGGCCAGCAATACCGCGACCTCGCGCTCGCGCGTGGTCAGAGAGGTTGATGGGGTGAACGATCCGCCGCGCTTCTCAAGTCGGGTGAACCCGCGCGCGCGATCTGCCACATACTGGCTCCGCGCGCCGCGGCGCAATGCTTCGCGGGGACGGCGCCCTGAGCGGGGACCGAGCGTCACCGGGCCGGGCGCACTGCGGACGCACCTTCTGACCGGGCGTCCGGCGCCCGCGGCCGTCCGCCACTCCACCCCAGCGCGCGCTGCCGCGCACGCGACAGCTTGCTGACGACGAGGTCGTAGGAGTCCTCGATCATGTCGGCGATCATCTGATCGGGCAACGACCCGTCGAGCGCGACGGTGTTCCAATGGCGCTTGTTGAGGTGATAGCCGGCGGTGACCGCCGGGTGCGCGCCGCGCAGCTGCTCGGCCAGCAGCGGCTCGCACTTGAGGCTGACCGTGAGCTGCGCTCGGCCCAGAGCTGAGAGCGCGAACATCTTGCCCTTGACCTTGAAGACCGAGGTCTCAAAGCCGAACGGGAACGTCTCCTCCGAGCCGCGAAACGTCAGGCACAGGTCCCTTAGGGCGTCTCGGTCCACGCCCTGATCTTGCCGGACCGGCTCCGGACGACGTCGAGATATAGAGTTGCCGTCGTGGTCATGAGATGACGGGCGCAGCACGGTCGCTGACTGTCTTTTGGCATCCCGACGTGCTGCTGCACGACACCGGCGCGGGCGTGTTCGAGGCCGCCCCGTCGCCGCTGATCAACGCCGGCGAGCTGCATCCGGAGTCGGCGCCGCGGATTCTCAATATGAAGGCGATCCTCGAGCGGGGGCCGCTGGCGGCCGCGATCGAGTGGGCGCCGGTGCCGTTGCACGGCGAGGATGAGTTCGAGCTGGTCCATGCGGCCGCATATCTCGATGACCTGCGCGCGGCCGTGGCCGCCGGCGGTCGGCGGTTCACCGCCACCACGGTGCTCGGCCCCGGATCATGGCCTGCCCTGGTGGCTGCCGCCAGCGCAGCGATGGAGGCGGCGCGGGCAGCATCGGAACAGCCGGGGGTTCCGGCGTACGCGCTCGTCCGACCGCCGGGCCACCACGCCCAGCCCGCGCGTGCCGACGGTTACTGCTTCTTGAACAACGCTGCGCTGGCCGCCGAGACGGCGCTGCGCAGCGGGGCTGAGCGGGTCGCGATTGTCGACATCGACGTCCATCATGGAAACGGGACGCAGGAGTGCTTCTGGAGCCGACCGGACGTGCTGACGATCTCGCTGCACATGGACCACGGGGCGTGGGGCGCATCTCATCCGCAGACCGGCGCGGTGTCTGAGCTCGGTGTGGGAGCGGGCGACGGCTTCAACGTCAACCTGCCGCTGCCTTACGGCACCGGGGATGCCGGCTATGGGCGGGCGATGCGTGAGGTTGTGGCACCGCTCGTCGGTCGATACGAGCCCGATCTTCTGATCGGCGCGATCGGGCAGGACGCGAGCCAGTTTGATCCCAACGGCCGCCAGACATTGAGCATGGCCGGATTTCGCTTCATCGGCGAGCAGCTGCGGTCGCTCGCCGATCGCAGCTCGGGGGGCCGGCTGGCGCTGGTGCAAGAGGGCGGCTATGCCGTCACCTACGCGGCGTTCTGCCTGCATGCGACCTTGGCCGGCGTACTCGGCGTGCCAACGGGGATCGACGACCCGCTGGCGTTTCTGCCCGACGACGGCGACGGCGTGTCGGCGGTGCTGGCGCGATCCGTGGACGCGCTGACACCCCACTGGCCGCAGGCTTTCTAGATCGACCCCGCGACGCCGAGACCCCGAAAGGAAGGACCATGGACCCACAGGAGCTGATTGCGTTCATCGACGCGCAGATGGCGCAGATCGCGGCCCGCCCGCAGGATCTGGCGTTTGAACCAGTCGAGTACGCCGCCCGGTTGCAGCGGCTGCACTCGGGGATGGAGGAGGCGAGCATCGAGACGATGATCGTGAGCGCCCCCGATGGCATGTGCTGGCTGCACGGCTACCAGGCGCGCTGGTACAAGAGCCACTCGACGACGGCCTGGCCACCCTTTCACTGCACGGCGGTGCACGTCGGCGATCCGCGGGTGCTCCACTTCGACATGGAGCGCCACCGGCTCCTGATCCCCCGCACCTCGGTCGCCAGCGACCTGCGACTCAGCTCGGCGGCCACCTTCGACGAATGGCTCGAATTCTTCGTCGGCGAGCTCAAGGGCGAGGGATGGCTCGGCGGCACGGTCGGGATCGAGAAGTGGAGCTCGGTGCCCAATCGGGCGACGAGCGAGATGATCGAGGCTGCGCTGCAGAGCCAGGGGTGCACGGTCGTCGACGGCACGCTCGTGGCCCGCCGGGTCAGAAAGCTGAAATCGCCCGCGGAGATCGACGTTCTCCGCAAGGCCGCCACCGTGTGCGATGCGGGTGTGCGGGCGCTGCAGGGCGCGCTGGCGCCGGGCGTCACCGAGCTCGAGGCGAGGGAGGCGATGATGCTGGCGATGACCGCAGCGGGGGGAGAGCCGGCCGCGTTGCAGGAGAACGTGTGGGCGGGGACGAGCCCGCTGATCCACGCGCTCAGCTCGCGGCGCCAGTTCGCCGCAGGCGACATCGTCTGTGCGGACCCGTGCGGCGTCGTAAACCGCTACCACGCGAACGCCGCGCGCACGCTCTCGATCGGCGAGCCGGAGCCGGCGGCGGTCGAGCTGATGGAGATCCTCGCCCAGGGGATGCGGATGTTCGAGGAGTCCGCCGCTCCCGGCGTGACCGTCGGCGAGGTTCAGCGCAAGCTGCGGTCCTTCTACCAGGACGCCGGGGTGTGGGAGCGTCGCGGGTGGCTCGGCGGCTACGAGTTCGGAGCCGCGCTGCCGCCCGACTGGGTTTGCGAATGGATGTTCTCGGTCGATGACATCGACTCCGATGACGTCTTCGAAGAGGGCCTGGTCACCAACTACGAGAGCGTCGTGGGGCTCGTCCTGATCGACACGTTCATCATCGGGGCCGATGGGGCGCAGCGGCTCAGCTCCGTTCCGCAGGAGATCCTCGTCGCGGCGGGTTAGGAAACGGTTTAGACGCTTGATTGCAGCGGCGGCGAGGCGGATCCTCAGCCGACATGCACGGGTCGACCAATTGGTTCAAAACGCGCCCGGAGTCGAATGTCGTCGTGTATCGTGCGAGCGCCCGCCACTGGAGGAGAACAGGGTGAGATGGCAGCACTGAACGACGACGACCGTCTTCTGCTCGAAGGCACCTACTGGTGGGGTCCGGCGACGCTGTTCCGCTGCGATCTCGAGACGGACCCAGCCGCCTGCGATCTCGCCCTCGTGGGCGTGCCCCACAGCTCGGGCAACGGGTCCACCGAGCGCGATCAGCACCTGGGACCACGGGCGGTCCGCCACGTGTCGGCACTGCAGCGTCGAATGCATGGCGAGTTTGGCTTCTCGCCGTGGGAGGTCGCTCGCATTCGGGACTTGGGCGACGTGCCGCTCCCGGAAGCCAACAACAACGAGCAGTGCATCGAGCGGATCGCGCGGTTCTTCGAGCGCATCGGCGTGGCCGGAACGCGGGCCGTCAGCATCGGCGGCGATCACTCGATCACCGGCGGGATCCTGCGGGGACTGGCGGGCGAGTCGTCAGCGCTGACCGGCGGTGAGCCGGTTGCGCTGGTGCATCTCGACGCGCACATCGACGCCTACGAGTCGCTCGCGCATTGGTTCGGCGCGCGCGACAGCGCTGCCCACTGGGCCTCCTATCTCGTACGCGAAGGGCGGGTCGATCCCCGGGCGAGCGTTCAGATCGGCATGCGCGGCAATCCGCGGACGGCATCGTGGCTGGACCCAAGCTATGAGCTCGGCTACGAAGTGGTTCCGATGAGCCGCTATCGGGAGCTCGGACCGGACGCGTGCGTGGATCTGATCCGCGCGCGAACCGGCGACCGGCCGATCTACGTCACCTTCGACCTGGACTGCCTGGACGCGACCGTCGCGCCGGCCGCCGCAAACCTTGAGCCCGCGTACACGGGGTGGACCGTCGATGAGGCCTTCGGTCTGCTTCGCGGGCTGCGCGATCTCAACGTGATCGGCGGGGACGTCGTCTGCCTCGTCCCGACCAAGGACAGTCCGAACGGCATCACCGCGATGGTCGCCGCTGCGGCGATGTTCGAGATCCTGTCGCTCGCCGTGGACTCGGGTGCGAGTCGTGCGGCGAAGCAGGGTCAAGAGACAGGGGCCCAGATCCCGACCGCACGCGGGCCAGGTCCCGGCTGACCTCGAACGCGCACACCCCTGCACCACGCATTTCACTTGAAGAGGAGCACGTCATGAGTCTGATGTCCCGTCGTACTTTGCTGGAGAACACGGCTAAAGGTGGGGTGGCCCTAGGCGCCGGGACGCTGCTGGCGTCGTGCGGCGGCTCGTCATCCTCGTCGAGCTCGACCACATCTGCATCTGGGCAGACGAGTTCGTCGGCGGGCGCTCCCAAGCACGGCGGGACGCTCCACGCGGGGCTCACCGGCGGCTCGAGCTCTGACACGGTGGACCCGAATCTCCTCGTCAACAACACCGATTACGCGCGGGTGCAGAACATCTATGAGGCGCTCGTGTGGCTCCACGCGGATGCGACGCCGTACTTCAGGCTCGCCGAGGAGATGACGCCTAACAAGGACGCCACGGTATGGACGATCCGCTTGCGCAAAGGGGTGACATTCCAGAACGGTAAGGACCTGACCGCCGAGGATCTCATCTTCTCGCTCAACCGCGTGGTCAACCCCAAGTCCCCCGGGGTGGCCGCCAACGCCTTGAAGGGCATCGACGCGAAGGGGATGAAGAAGGTCGACAACCTGACTGTGTCGGTCCCGTTCGCCTCGCCGTATTCGACCCTCGTCGAGACGCTTGCCAACAGCACCACGCCGTTCATCGTCCCGGTGGGGTTCGATCCGAAGAAGCCGGTCGGCACGGGCCCGTTCAAGCTCGAGAGCTTCAACCCCGGGCAGCAGACGATCCTCGCCCGCTACGAGAACTATTGGGACTCGCCTTTGCCGTATCTCGACAAGATCGTGATGACCGATTACTCGGACGAGACCAGCCAGGTCAACGCGCTCTTGGGTGGCCAGGTCGACGTGGTCAACCTGCTCTCGCAGGATGTGCTCGGCACCGTCACCGGATCGGGCAAGAAAGCGGTCATCTCCCCCGGCGGCGGCTGGAACCCGTTCACGATGCGCGTCGACGCGGCGCCGTTTAACGACGTCCGGGTAAGGCAGGCGTTCCGGCTCGCGGTCGATCGTCCCAAGATGCTCGAGACGGTGTTCGGCGGGCACGGCACGATCGGCAACGACATCTTCGCGATCTGGGCGCCCGAGTATGACCACAGCATCCCCCAGCGCCAGTACGACCCCGAGCAGGCCAAATCACTGCTCAAGGCCGCGGGCCACGAGAACCTCTCGATCCAGCTCGTCACCGGTGACATCGCGCAGGGCGTGATCAACATGGCCCAGGTCTACGCGCAGCAGGCCGCCGCCGCCGGGATCAACGCCAAGCTGCGCCAGGTCACCGTCACCGACTTCTACGGCCCCAACTACCTCAAGTGGGTGTTCGCCCAGGACTTCTGGTACTACCAGCCGTACTTCGCGCAGGTCAACCAGGCCACGCTGCCGGGCTCGCCGTACAACGAGACCCACTTCGCCAACCCCAAGTACATCAAGCTCTACAACCAGGCGCTGGCGACGCTCGACGTGAGCAAGCGGACCGAGATCGCCCACGAGATGATGATGATCGACTACAACGAGGGCGGCTACATCATCCCGTTCTTCCCGGCCGTGATCGACGGCTACACCCCGAACGTCAGCGGGATCGTCGAGTCGAAGCTGGGCGCGTCGCTCAACAGCTGGGACTTCGAGCACATGTGGTTGTCCTGACCGCGGCGTGGGCCAGCGGCCGCTGAACGGCTCCGACCAGCGAAAGCTGAGCGGTGCGGACCAGAGTTCGGTGAGCGGACCCTATGCCGGGTCGCGGCGCAGCGGCTGGCACATGCAGTGCACCCCGCCGCCGGCGAGTTGGAACTGGCTCATGTCGGGATCGAAGACCGTGAATCCGAGCGCACGCAGCTTGCCGTTGAGCTCGGGAGCCGCCGTCGTCGAGAGGACGCGGTCATTGCCGAGCGCCACGACGTTGCAGCCCAGCGCCATCGTCTCACGGAAGCCAACCGGGACGATCTCGATCTTGCGGGCCTCCAGCCAGCCGACGACGTCCGGATCGGTCGTGTCGAGACATACCGCGCACAGCTTCTCGGCGAGCATGCACACCATCAGGTCGATATGGACGTAGTACTCGTCGATTGGCGCGTACAGGACCTCGATCCCCTCGGCCTCCATCCAGCCCCCGACCTGACGGGCGGAGACCTCCTCGCCGCGTAAGCCGGTGTAGCCGATGATCACCGCTCCGGGCTCGATCATGTTGAAGTCCCCGCCCTCGAAGTTGCCCGCGCTGACGAGGTCGTAGATCGGGATGTCGTTCTCGAGGTAGAAGCGCAGCACGTTGGCGTACTCGCCTCGCCGACGGGGATTGGCAAGCTGCGTCGCCACCGCGCCGAAGGGCGTCATGAAGTTCGAGTCACGCGCGTAGACGCTGTAGGGCAGCTCGTCGTGCGCCTCCAGGAGGTGGACGCTGACCCCGGCCTGGCGATAAGCGTCGAGCATCTCCGCATGCTGCCGTAGCGCAAGCTCTCGGTCGAAGCGGTACCCGCGCCGGAGCGTCTCGCGTACGAGCGCGCTGTACTGCGCGTTCTCATCGCCCAGCCAGCGGAAGGACTGCGGGCCCCCGAGCAGGACATCGCGCAGCTGTCCGTACTCCGAGTCAACGCCCCACCGCTCGGATCTCGGCGAGCCGCCCCCCGGGATGCGCGCCTGCAACGGTGTCTGCGTCAAGACTTGATCCATGAGCTATTCCTCCGCGTGCGTGGTTCCGAGGGCCGCCGACATCGTAGCCCTCCCCGGCGTTTGGGGTCGTCGGATCCTCGAGCGGACGTCCGGTGCGCTCGCGATCTACGTCGCGAGCTTGCGCAGCGCGTGCAGGGAGAACATCTCGTAGCACACGCTCGCCGCCAGCCAGGCAGTGATGCCCGCCGGGTCGTACACGGGGGCGACCTCGACGCAGTCAAAGCCGCGAAAATCGATACCCGTCAGCGAACGAAGGTAGGCGAGCGCCTCTGCACTCGTCGGCCCGCCGACCTCCGGGGTGCCGGTGCCCGGCGCAAAGGCGGGGTCGACGAAGTCGATGTCGAAGCTGAGGAAGGCGGGGCGGTCCCCGACGCGTTCGCGCACACGGTCGCCGTACGTCTCGGGAGTCAGCTGTGCGAGCTCCCCCCATGGGATTGCGTCAAAGCCGAGCTTGCCCGGCTCGCGTTCATCGTCCTCGCCGTAGAGGGTTCCACGCAGGCCAGCCTGCACTGACGCATGGGGGTCGATGAGTTGCTCTTCGACCGCGCGGCGGAAGATCGTGCCGTGGAAGTACTTGACTCCGTAGTACTGATCCCACACGTCCGCGTGAGAGTCGAGATGCACGAGCGCCAGAGGGCCGTGCACCGCGGCCGCCGCGCGCAGTTCGGCGAGCACGATCGAGTGGTCGCCGCCGAGACACAGGGGTCGGACTCCGGCCTCATGGACGGGGCGGAGAAACCGCTCGATCCGGCGCAGGGATTCCTCGTGGTAGCCGGGAACGGTCGGCGCGTCTCCATAGTCGATCGACGACAAGCGCTCGACGACGTCCACGCCCAGGTTTGGGTTGTACGGCCGCAGTAACACCGACGCGCTCCGGATCGCCTCGGGACCGAAGCGCGCCCCGGACTTGAATGACACCGCGTCGTCGGTGGGAATCCCGATGACGGCGATGTCGACGTCCTCGAGGGTCTGCACGTACGGCAGGCGCATGAACGTCTTGGGCCCGCTGAACCGCGGCATCTCCTGCGGGTCCGGCGGACGGTAGTGGGCCATGCGCTAACGCCCCGAGTGCGCGGCAAACATGGCCGGGCAACGTATCACTACGACTGACGCCGCCACGCGATCCGTCATGCCGAAAAGGGGCAGGTCACGAGAGCCACATGTGCTCGAAGTCCCAGTCGTTGAATGACGCACCCGTCTTCGACGGCACGATCCCGCTGACGTTGGGCGCGTAGCCGTCGATCACCGCCGGGAAGAACGGGATGATGTAGGACCCCTCGTTGTAGTCGATCATCTGCATCTCGTGCGCGATCTCGGTGCGCTTGGCCGCATCGACGGTCGCGAGCGCCTGCGCGAACAGGCTGTTGTAGCGCGGGTTGTCGTAGTGCGTCTCGTTGAACGTGGCTCCTGGAACCATCGATTGCAGCACCTGGGAGAGATAGGGCAGGTAGGGGAAGAAATCCTGAGCGAATACCCACTTGAGGTAATTGGGTCCGAAGTAATCGGTGACCGTGAGCTGCCGCACGGTGACGTTGATCGAGGACGGCCGCGGCTTGCTGTGCATAGACCTGCGCCATGCTGACCACGCCTTGCGCGATCGGGGCCGTGACGAGCTCGATGGAGAGCTTCTCGTGACCGGCGGCCTTCAGCAATGACTTGGCCTGTTCGGGGTCATAAGCGCGTTGCGGGATGCTGTGGTCATAGTCGGATGACCAGATCGAGAAGATGTCATTGCCGATCGTGCCGTGGCCACCGAACACGGTGTCGAGCATCTTCTGGCGGTCGACTGCCAGCCGAAACGCCTGCCTGACCCGGGCGTCTTTGAACGGCTCGACGTCGACGCGCATCGTGAAGGGGTTGAAGCCACCCCCGGGAGAGATGACGATCTTCTTGCCGGAGCCGGTAACGGTCCCGACTGTCGCCTGCGACAGCAGGTTGATGACATCCACCTGGCTGCTCAGCAGAGCGTTGACCTGACTCGTCTCGTCCTGGAAGTCGGTCATGACCAACTGGTCGAGGTAGGGCAGCGGCGAGTCCCAGTAGTTCTCATTGCGCGCGAAGATGCTCTGCTGGCCGGGGGTGAAGCTCACATACTTGAAGGGGCCAGTTCCGACGGGCTTTGAGGGGTCGAAGCCGACCGGAAGGACGGCCGACGAGATATTGCCCGCGAGCGTCTCGGGGAAGGTCGAATACGGCTTGGAGAACGGGACCGTGATCGTGTGGGTATCGACCTTCTTGATCCCGAAGGCGTCGATTCCGTGCATGAGCGGCGCGGCGACGCCGGCACTCTTCGGGTTGACGATCCGCTTGAGCGTGAAGATCAAATCGTCGGCGGTAAGGTCCTCGCCGTTGTGGAAGGTCACGCCCTTGCGCAGACGGATCGTCCACAGGGTGGCGTCGTGATTCGGAGTCATCTCCTCGGCGAGCCGGAGATACACGTGGCCTTGCGCGTTGAGCCAGGTGAGACCTTCGTAGAGGTTCGTCAGGCGCGCGAGGTCGAGGTTGTTGACGAGATGGTTCGGATCGAGCGTGTCAGAGCTCGATCCTCCGGTCAGGCCCGCGTGTAGCGTGCCGCCGTGGGTTGGCGTACCGGCTGCCGAGCCACTGCGCGGAGATCGAGGACAGGCTCGACGATGACGATGAGCCGCCGCATGACGCCAGCAGGGTTCCTGCGCCCAGCGCCACCCCACCTTTGGCGGTGTTCTCCAACAACGTACGGCGAGACATCAGGCTCATAACGTCAAACTCCCTCTCCAGGTGTGGGCGTGTGTAAGCGGGGCAGCCGGTCCATGTCAGGAGCGCAGCGGGAGCGCAATTGGCCTGATCGGCGAACCGGTGGCACCGCGAATCTTCAAACAGGCACCGATGAACGCGAACTCGTACACGTTGTCGGCGGCGAGCTCGTCGAGGCGAACCATCTCGAGGATTGGCACTCCTGCCTCTGCGAGGAGATACGTGTGCGCGGGCTGAAAGGGACCGTCGCCGGTGGCGGCGTCAGCCTCGAACCCGATGTTGTCGGCTCCGATCATGATCGCCCCAGCCTCGGCGAGAAACCGCGCACCGTCGAGCGTTGGTCCGGGCTCGTCGGGTATGAATCGCGTGGCGTCCGGCCAGACCGTAAGACGACCGGTGTTGATCAACACCACGTCGCCGGGCCGGACCTCGGTCTTCTGCGAGCGTAGAACGCTCCCCAGCTCCTTCGGCATCGATGCCATAGAAGTCGGGGAGCACATCGACGCCATGCGCCCCGGCGACGTCAATCAGAACTCCGCGCGAGATGACGGGCGGGTGACGGTCTGCGCCGCACACGTTCCAGTGTTGCGAACCGAGATGCTCACGGACGTCGTAGCAGTTCCACACCATGCCCTCATGCCCGAAGTGGTTGAGCGCGTCGATGTGAGTGCCCGTGTGAGTGAACATCGACATCGCATCCGAGGATCTCGACGCGCGTCGCATTGTCTCAGCGCCCAGTCCCGCAACGTCGTCGACGACCCCACCGGAGGGAGTCGCGGTCATCCAGAACGTGAACGGCGGATCACCCCAGTCGGTCCACGCGGGCATTCCCACGAAGTAGTCAACGGCGAGATCAAACACCTTGTGAGCGTCAACCTCGGATAGCACACCTGCCACCGACGCCGGCGTGACCAGGTTCAGCATGCCGATCTGATCATCTGACCCCCAGGGGCTGCGGCTGGCCTGTCCGTGCGTTGCACGGCGGGCGGGGATCGGGTCCTGTCCATCATCAGGCGAGGGCGGTGAGGCTGAAGTCGGCATTCAGGCTCCTGGCTCTTGGTGTAGGACTTTCAATGCGGTGCCAATGACATCTGACCGACGCGGATCCGTCCTGGTCATTTGGCCGCGATGACGTCGGTGACGGCACTGTCAAGGTGTCGGGTCATCACCTCGAGAGCGCGACGCTTCGGCCCTTCGACAATTGCCGTAAACACCTTGCGGTGCTCGGTGGCTGTCCAGGTCGCGGACTGGTGCGCAGGGCCCAACTGGAGGAGAGCCAGCCGTATCTCGCCCTGCAGCGATCGATAGATGCGCGTGAGGCGCGGACTCTCGATCGATGCCACCAGTGCCATATGGAAGGCACAGTCGATATCGACGGTGTCGGCCCAGCGTGCCCGGTCTGTCAAGCGCTCTAAGCGGCGGACGGCCTGCTCGGCGGCCGGCGGGGCCAACCGCTGGTCGACGATCCTCGTGACAACCATCAGCTCGAGCGGCGTGCGCACGGCGTAGAGGTCACGAACATCGTTGTATGTCAGTGCCGGGACATGCGCGCTGCGATTGGGCTCGCGCCGCAGCACCTGGTCGGCCACTAGGCGTTGGATGGCCGCGCGGGCGGTCGGACGGGCGACGCCATACGCCTCCGCTAGCTCCATCTCGGCCAGGACCGTGCCCGGCGGGAATTCGTCCTCCAGAACGCGGGCGCGAAGCGAGGCGACCAGCGCATCGAGCGTTGAGACCGCACCGAGTGTCTCGGCCGGTGCCAGCAGACCGCGCTTCTCTCGGCGGGCAGCATCGTCAGACGCCGGCTCGGACGAGGTGGGAGTCACTGAGCTTTGTGGTGCCATCGAACTTGGTAGACGAGCATAATTGTCATACAATCATCATGCTATGTCAAGGAGACGAGATCTCGCTGTCGGCGCCGTGCGGCTATTGCCGGTGACGTCATAGTGGGCGGTCCGGTCACGGCGAAGCCGGAAGGGCTCACGTGCGGCGAGGCGGTCGATCGACACTCTCGTGCGCCACGGCGTCGACGTCGTGTTCGGCATTCCCGCGACGCACACGTTGGCGATCTACGAGTCGCTTGGACGATCGGCGATCCGCCACATCACGCCACGCCACGAGCAGGGCGCCGGATATGCGGCCGACGCGTACGCACGGGCGACCGGCAAGCCGGGAGTCTGCATCGTGACGACAGGCCCGGGAATCTTGAACGTCGTCGCCGCGGCCGGGACCGCCTACGCGGACTCGGTCCCGATGCTGCTGATCTCGCCGGGCGTGAGCACCGAGCGCAACGGTCGGGACACGGGCTTTCTGCACGAGGTCAAGAACCAGTCGGCGGCGCTGGCAAACATCGTGGCGTGGAGCTGGCGAGCGGAGTCGCTTGACGAAGTCGGCGGCGCGCTGACGGCGGCGTTCGAGCATTTCGCCACGAAACGGCCACGGCCTGTCCATGTCGAGATCCCGCTCGACATCCTGGATGGCGACGAGCGGATGGCTCGCTGGCCGACGTCGGCACCGAAGCCGGCGCCGGAGCTGGACCCGGCCCAAATCCAGATCGCAGTCGATCGTCTACAGCGAGGCGCGAGCGCCGGCGATGCTCGTCGGGGGTGGAGCGATCGGCGCCGCGGCCGGACTCGTGCCGCTCGCCGAGCGTCTCGATGCTGTGGTCGTCACGACCTGCAACGGCAAGGGGGCCGTGCCCGAGGATCACCCGCTGACGCTGGGGGCGGCATTGCGACTCGAGCCGGCTCGGTCGTTGCTGTGCAAGAGCGACGTCGTGCTGGCGATCGGCACGGAGATCGCCGAATCCGACCTGTGGATCGAGCGCCTGGAGCTCTCAGGGGACCTCGTGCGCGTCGATATCGACGACGACCAACTGCAGAAGAACGCGCGCTCCTGCGCTCCGATCCTCGGACGTGCGGAGACCGTCGTGCCCGAGCTCCTTAGCCGCCTGGGCGCCGGCCCACAAGGCGTGGACGTGCCCGGCGCGAGCGCGGGCTTCGGCGGCACGAAGCCTGATCCTCGAGGCCCGGGAAATCGATGGCGCGCCGTTTGCTGATTTGCATCGACGCCTACGCCAATTGCTCGCGCCCGACGCAATCGTCACCGGAGACAGCGCCCAGGTCAGCTACTACGGCACCGTCCACTACCTCCCGATGTCGCGGCCGCGACAGTTTCTCTACCCGGCCGGGTTCGCCACGCTCGGCTACGGCCTACCCGCAGCGATCGGGGCGAAGGTCGCGTTCCCGGACCGGCAGGTCGTGTGCGTGATGGGGGATGGAGGCCTGATGTTCACGATCGGCGAACTCGCCACCGCCGTCGAGTGTCGCCTGGGCATCCCGGTCATCGTCTACAACAACGGCGGCTACGGGGAGATCAAGGACCAGATGATCGCGCGCGGATCGGCGCCGATCGGCGTCGACCTCGCCACTCCGGACTTCGTCTCGCTCGCACGCGCGTTCGGCGGACACGGCGTCAGGCTCGGCGGGCTGGACGGCTTCTCCGAGGCAGTGCAAGGCGCACTCGCGCGGGACGTTCCGACGCTGATTGAGGTCGTCGGGTGAGCACGCCCGGAGGTACGGAACGTCCGGCTACGCGACCCGCAGCCGTGCCAGCACGTCCTCGTTCAACGCGACGCCGAGCCCCGGACCCGACGGCACCGCCAGACATGCGTTCTCCAGTGCGAACGGCTGCTCCAACAGCTCGTTCACCAGCGGGGAATCGGCGATCGAGTATTCGGATAGCACCGGCTGATCGAGCGACGCAGCGAAGTGCAGGGACGCTGCGACGAGGACTCCCGACGAGAAGCAGTGCGGGACGATCATCGGGCCCGCGGGGCGGCACAGGTCGCGGATTTGGCGCGCCACGGTAAAGCCGCCGCAGCGGGCAAGGTCGGGTTGGAGCACGTCGAGATGGGCTTCGCGGATCAACTTCTCGAACGCCGCGCGCCCTGACTCGACCTCGCCCGCGGCGATGCGGACGTTGGTCGCAACGCTCACACGCTGGTAGCTACGAACGTCCTCGGGCGCGAAGGGCTCCTCGAACCAGAACAGATCATCGTCCGCTACGCGCTCCAGCAAGCTGATCACCGACTTGACCGTGTAGACCTGGCCGCCGTCGATCATCAGTCGGCGCTCCGGGCCAAGCGCCTCCCGCGCCGCCCCGATCAGTTCGGCGTCATGAGCAAGATCCTGGCCGAGTGGTCCCCAGCCGAGCTTGAAGGCGTCGTAACCATCGGCGACGGCTTGAGCGGCGAGCGCGGCTGCTTCGTCGGCCACTGCAGGCATCACCGCGCTCGCGTAGACGGGCATCCGGTCGACGCGGCGACCGCCGAGCAGCTCGGAGACCGGAACTCCCAGCGTCTTACCGGCGAGGTCCCAGAGCGCGATGTCGATCGCACTGATCGCATGAAGCGCGACTCCGCCGCGGCCGTAGTAGCTCGACCCCTGGTACATGAGCTGCCACAACCGGTCGATCTGAAGTGGATCCTCGCCGACGAGGAGCTCTGCGATACCTCGCGCGATCAGGTGCGACGACGGCATCTCGATCGCGGTCCTGACGAGGTACGGCGACGAGTCGGCCTCGCCGATGCCCACTAGCCCCTCGTCGGTGTGCACCTTTATGAGCAGGGCGTCCTGCGTGCCGTCGGCCCGAGTGACATCGACGCTCGGCAGCCGCAGCACGATCGGCTCGATGCCGGTGATCCTCACGCGGGCTGACCCCCGAACTCGGTCATTGCTGCCCGCCCGACAAGTTCGGCAGCGGCCAACAGCAGCGGTCCCTGCCCCCAAGGGAGCGCGTCGCCGGTCGGCACCGCGAGGTAGTGGCCCGGTGCCGTGGAAGCCCACACCGCCCGAGACACGCTGCGCACGATGCCGTCGTCGTCGACTGCTTCCAGCCCAGCGGCGAACGCGCGCTCGGCAACGCCATGCATCTCCCCATCGAGCAGACCGAGCCGGACGCCGCGCGCGAAGGCCGCCGCGAAGAACAGTGCTGCGGACGGCTCGAGGACCGCGTCAGCCAGATCTACCAGTGCCGGCCAGTGACCGGACGGATCCTGGGTTGCCGCGAGTCCGCGGGCCAGTCGACGCAAAGCTTCAGCGAGCGGTGCAAAACACCGGTGACGGTCCGGCAGGAGCTCGAGCACGTCGAGCAGCCCGAGGAGCGCCCATCCCTGGCCGCGGCTCCAGCCGTACCCGTAGCACCGTCCGGTCCGCTCGAGATAGAAGTGGTGAAAGATTCCGCTCTCGGGGTTCTGCAGGAGCTGCACCGCCGCGAGGGCCTGGTCGGCGCCGGCATCCACCAGCACCGGGTCACCACACAGCGTCCCGAGATGCACGAGGAACGGCGGATCGAAGTGCATGCAATCGACGAACACCCCCGGTCCAGGGTCGGCAAGGAGCTGGCGCGCCTCCGCGTCAAGCGCCGAGCCGTCGTACGGCTCGATCAGCGGTGCGCGCTCAAACGCGGCATAGACGCCCGCGACCATCGGCCGCTCTACCAGGAACCGAGCGAGCCCCTGCGCGGCCTCTAGCAGCAGGTCATCGTCCGTGCGCTGGTAAACGATGCACATCGCGTGACCGGGCGCGGTGTTATCGAGCTCCCGATATTCATCCCTGCTCGCCGCCCACGCGCGCATGAAGCCGTGTGCAAAGCCGACATAACGACGGTCATCGAGCAGCTCGCTGGCCGCGAGCAGGGCCTCAAACCCGACCGAATCCCCGTAGTGCCAGGCGGTGAACGGGTATCCAATCAGCGCGTCGGCGGCCCGTGACAGCATCAGCCGCGTACACGGCCCACCTGCGACCCGGTCCCCGATCATGCCGGTACATCGGTGCGGTAGCGAGCGACAGCGTCGGGATCGAGCTCGATCCCGAGTCCCGGCCCGCTCGGTAGGGCCAGGCCGCCGTCGCGGACCTCGGGCTCCGGCACCGTCAGCTCGCGCCGCAGCGGCGAGCTCCACAGTTGCGGCGAGACGAGCTCGAACATCGGCACGTTGGCGGCGGCCGCGTGGAGGTGCATGTTCGCCGCGACCGTGATGCCTGTCTTCCACCCGTGCGGGATCACGACCGCGGCGTGCTGAGCCGCGAGCTCGGTGATCCGAAGCATCTCGGTCAGGCCGCCCGCACGGTTGGAGTCGGGCTGGAGCACGTCGACGCGCCCTCGCTCGAGCCATTCGCGACACTCGAAGCGGGTCGCCGCCCACTCCGCCCCGCCGATTCTTGTCTTCGAGCGCTCGGCGAGACGCGCGTGACCGTCGATGTCGTCGTGGGTAAGGGGTGCCTCGGCGAGGTAGATGTCAGCCTCCGCGGCCCGTTCGAGCGTGCGAAATGCCGCGCGCCAGTCGGTCCAGCGATAGCCGAAATCGACGAGCAGCTCGTGCTTGTCCCCGAGGCGCCGGCGGGCGGCGAGCAGCAGCTCGACGAGTTCGTTGTCGGTGACGAGGTCTTCGAACATCACCTCGACCTTGATCGCCTTGAACCCAAGCTCGACCGCCCGATCGATCAGCGAATCGAGCTCGGCGATCACGGTGGAGATCGCACGTCCCTGCGCCATCCCGGGAAACAGAGTCGCATACGGGAACAGCCGCTCGCGTCGCGCGCCGCCGAGGAGCTCGTACGCGGGGCAGTCGAGCTGCTTGCCAGCGAGGTCGTGCAACGCGACGTCGATCGCCGACAGCGCGTGGATGCCCGCGCCGCGGCGCCCGGGGTAGATCGATCCCGCATAGAGCGAGTCCCAGAGCGCCGGTACGGGGAACGGATTGCGCCCAAGCAGCAGTCCGCGCAGGCCCCGGCTCCAGATGTGGAGGTCGGGCATGTCGACGAACGCCCGCACGACCGCGGCAGGGGCGTCTGCCTCGCCGATTCCGGTACGTCCCTCCTCGTCGGTGAGCTGGACGACGACGGTGTCTGCGGCGCCGTCACAGTCGTCAGGGCTCCCTGCCGACTCGAATGCGATCACCTCGACGTCCGTGATCGGCGCGACGCTCATGATTCCCGGTGAATCACGACCGTCGCGCCGAGGTCACGGCAGCACACCGGCGCCGGCGACAACAGCACCTGAATCATTCAGGCGGCACTTCGGCATAGGCAAGGTCGATGTTGACTCCTTGCGAGCGACGGATCAGCTTGGCCGCGATGTAGTACACGATCGCCAACCCGATCGTCACACCTACAAACAAGAAGAACTTCCCCTTGTCCGCGAGTCCGAGCGCCGAGTAGTGCAGATAGATGATCCAGATGATCAGTCCCGAGATCACGGCCGCTACACCCGCGACGACCACCGCCGGAATGCCGAGGATCTTGAACTGTGCTGCCGATGCTCGGTAGAGCTGCGCACGCCGCCACGGCACCACAGCCGCCGTCAAACCGACGATCATCATGCCCACCAGCTGGATCAGCGTCGCGTAGGCGAGGACCTGGAAGAAGCTCGAGGAGTGAATGCCCCAGTAGAGGACGATCAGGGAGCCGATCACCGCGATCACGACCGCGACGTAAGGCGAGCCGGCCTTGCTCACCTTCGTGACCCGCTTGGGCAGTATCCCGTCAAACGAATAGGCGAACAGCATGCGCGTCTGCTGCAACATCGAGATATACATGATCAACGGCCAGAACACGATGTAACAGACGAACACGATGATCGCGAAGATCGTGCTTCCCAGTGACGCCGAAATCAGGAAGAAGAACGGCGTGTTCGCGATCGAAATCGAGGCCGGCATGTTGCCGCTGTTTGCCGCGATCTCGAAGCTGTGACCAAACGTGCGGAAGAAGATGAAGCCGAACACCACGACCGCTGCCAGAGAAAGCGTCCCGCCGAGCGCCATGTTGTTCGCGGTTTTGCGGCTGCTCCCTTGTCGCAGCTCGCCGCCGACGAACGTCGTCCAGTAGCTGTAGATCGCGGTTGTCGCGAGGATCCCGATCACGGGAATCGTGCTGCTGAACGAGAACGCGGGGTTGGTGTTGACGCCGTTCTTGTGCGCGGCCGCGATGACCGACCCATAGGTGTTGGACGAGTGGGTGTACGGACGCGCGAAGTTGTTGAAGTTAGTGATGAAGGTGTTGTGAGTCGTGAACAGCGCGACCAGGCCGCAAACGATCAGGCTGCCGGTGACCATCCAGAACAGGGTGTTCTGGATACGCAACACGCGGCGCCATCCGCCGGTCATGATCAATCCGGCAGCGACCATCATCAGGCCGCCGAAGATGAACTGCCACTTGTGGCTGTTGGAGAGCGTCGTACCCCACTTGACGAGCGTTGTGTTGTGACCGATCAGCCCAATGCCCGTAAGTCCAGGGCCGAGGCCGACCGTCACGAACGCTAGACCGAAGAACGCGTTTGACAGCAAGCCGGCCATCGTGATGCAGAACGACGACATCAGGCCTGCGACGGGGTGAAGCACCCGACTCACGAGCACGTAATCGCCGCCCGAACGCGGAATCATGCTCGTCAGCAGGCCAAACGCGTACGAGAACGCCAGCACCATTGGGATGACGAGCAGGATCCCGAGGTAGACGTTCCCGCCGGGCGCGAGGGTCAATGCGAAGAAGAACACCGCGGCCAATGTCTGGGTCGGGTGGCCCGGGATGAAGTTGATGATGATCGACGACTTGGAAGGGACGCCGCGGACGAGGCCCGTGGCGTTGCGCACGAACATGCCGGAACTCTTGGTTTCGGCCGGGGGTGGTGCGGTTGCGGGTTGGGTTTCAGCCACGGATTCCTCCTCCAGAAGTTGTGTCAGCCAATGACAAATTGGTGTGAGAGCACGCGATCGCCGCTCATCGCGACCGTGACCCCATGAATCCGGCCGCTGTTGTACTCCGATCCGGAGTTGATCGCGAGCGTCCGTCCGATTTGCGCGTCGCCCCTGCATTCGTGGATGTGTCCATGGAGCGCCAGCGCGGGCTGATACTCCTCGATGATCTGCCGCACGGCCGTGCTCCCGACCGGTATCTCGTGCGGCGCTCCGCTCTTGAAGACGATCTCCAGGTTTTCGTTGATCTCGCGCGCAGTGTCGAGCCCCGAGTCGTACGGCGGCACATGCAGGTTGAAGATCGCCCGCTCGGGCGCCTGCACCTGGTCGGCGAGCGCTTTGATCCGTTCGTAGAGCGCGTCCTCGTCAAGCTCTCGCGGGCTGTCCCATGGGGTGGGGTTCGCGTACGCGCAAGAGATCATCTCGTGCTCGCCCACCCTGACCACGCGGTCGTCACAGGCGACGACGTGTGAGGCGTCCTCGATGACCGCGTCACAGCTCCACGGGTCGTCGTTTCCCGGCATGACGTAGACCTCAATGCCGTATTGCGCCATGCGCTCGTCGGCGAGCGTGATCCAGCGCCGCAGCTCGTCGACGATGACGGAGTCGAACAGGTCCGACTGTGCATCGAGGTCGGCGGAGTGCTCAGCGATCTCGTCGGCCGTCGCGATCCAGGGGTACATGCCGTTGTAGCGGATCGCGTCGAGCAGCTCCTCGAGCTGGCGTTCGGATTTGCCGCTTCTGACCTCGCCGAGGAATGTGGCTTTGAATGAGCCGTTGCCGTTGCTTTCGATTGGGACGATCGCCTTGCCAGTCAGATCTCCGCCCATGATCAACGCGTCGACGCCGTAGAACCGGCCCGCGCCGAGGAACTTCCGCCAGCACTGGTCTGAGCCGTGAACGTCCGACGCGTAATACAGCGAGAGCGTCTGGTCGTCAGGGGTGGAGCGCTTCTTCTTCCCAAACAGGGCCAAGCCAGCACCGGTTTCGGACAAACGATTGCGTGGATCCTTCGCGATCCTAGGGCAATTCCGTCGGACCTGTCAAGACGAGAATCGGTCCGTGTGCCGACTATCCGAGAATCGGTCCATGGGCCGACTATCCGAGAATCGCGGGATCGATCCTCCGGTCTGCCAGGGCCGCTCGAAACCGCACGATCGTTTCCTGTACCGCCGTCGCGAATGGAGTCTCCTCGAGCTGCCCGATCGCGCCGTCGAGCCCGTCACTGTCAACGGTCGCCGGGAACGCCAGTGGCGGCCCCTCGTAACTGATCAGGCCGTCGGCTTCGGGGGCGGCCATGCGGACGATCGTCTCGACCACGTCACCGATAGATTGCGCCGCGCCCCGGAGGTTGTGCACGGATGCGTTGGTGATGTGAGCGAGTGCAGCGGCGACGAACGCTTCGGCGACATCTCGGGCGTACTGGAACTGGGCGCCACCCCCGTAGGGGATCTTGTACGCGCGCCCGGCGGCGGCGGCGAGCATCGCCATCGTGGGCGCAGACGTCAGGCCCTGGTCGCGGGCAGGGCCGAACACCGTGTGGGGCCGCAAGCCAATGCTCGGCAGGTCGTAATCGAGCCAGTATCGAATCGCCAACTGCTCGTCCGCCCGCTTGTAGACGCCATAGACGGTGCCCGGGAGCGCCGGCAAGGTCGCTCCCGGCGGGCCATCGGCAGAGTCGAGCGCCGCAATCGACGACGCGTAGACCACGTGTGGGATCCGGTCTTGCCGGCGTCGCGCAGCCTCGAGGATGTTGACCGTCCCGACGACGTTGACGGCGGCGCCGAGAGGCGGATCCGCGCGACAGAACGGGACCTGGAGAGCCGCGAGATGGATGATCCTCGTGATCTCATGTTCGTCCAAGGCGCGTTCGATCTGAGCCATGTCGGTGACGTCGATCACTTGACGGACCAGGTTCGCGTCGTGTTCATCGTCGAGCACGAGCCCAAGCCTGGCTGAATGAGTCGCGAGGTCGGACCCGACGACGGACGCTCCTTCGGCCAGCAACGCCCGGAGGACCCAGACGCCGATACAGCCAAGCGCTCCGGTGACGAGGAAGCGTTGGCTGTTCGCGGCGCTCCCATCCCTCATTACGCAAACGTTAGGCTAAATGATCACAACAGTCGAGCCAGGGCCCATGCGAGCACTGAAATTCAGCGCCGCTTGGGCGACAACACGTCTACGAAAGCGTTCGATTGCGCCGCAGCATCGACCGGATCTTGACCACGCACGTCGGGAGTCTCGCCCGGCCCAGGGAGCTGCTCGACCTGATGCGCGCACGGGCGCTCGGCGAGAGCTACGACGCTAACGCGTATCAGGTCGCGGTCAGCGAGGCCGTCGCAACCAGCGTGCGCGACCAGGCAGCGTCCGGGCTCGACACCGTGTCCGACGGTGAGCAGGGCAAGATCGGGCACGCCACGTACATCGGCGAGCGGCTGGCGGGGTTCGAGCCGCGCGCGGACGGGCAGTCGTCGGTCAACTCGCTATTCCGGGCCGAGATCGAGGAGTTCCCGGAGTACTACGAGGAGTACTTCAACGTCGCGATGCTCGGCGGTGCCGTCGCGCCGACGGCTGAGCTCACGTGCACGGGGCCCGTCACGTACACGGGGTTCGAGTCACTCCAAAGGGACCTCGACAATCTCCAGAGAGCGGTCGATGCGCTCGGTGACGACTGGTCCGGGGAGGCGTTCATGCCCGCGATCGCCCCCAGCGGCGCAGGCGACAACGAGCACTACGAGACCGAGGAGGAGTACCTGTTCGCGGTCGCCGACGCGCTGCAGTCCGAGTATGAGGCGATCGTCGCCGCCGGATTCCTGCTTCAGATCGACGATCCGTTCCTGAGCGAGATCTACAGCGACCCCGTGACGCCGATCGCGGACCGCCGTCGGCGTGGTGAGGCCTACGTCGAGGCGATCAACCGCGCGCTACGCAACGTTCCCGAGGAGAAGGTTCGTTTCCACACGTGCTACGGAATCAACGAAGGACCGCGCGTGCATGACATCGCTCTCGGAGAGATCGTCGATATGGTCCTCAGGGTCCAGGCCGGCGCGTACTCGTTCGAGGCGGGGAACCCGCGCCACGAGCACGAGTACCACCTGTGGGAGACCGCGCGGCTGCCCGACGGCAAGGTGATCATGCCGGGCGTGATCACCCACTCGACCAATATCGTCGAGCACCCCGAGTTGATCGCCGAACGGATCGTGCGGTTTGCCGAGCGCGTCGGCCGAGAGAACGTGATCGCGGGCGCCGACTGTGGCTTCGCGTCGCAGGCCTCATACAAGCCCGAGGTCCATCCGACGGTCGTCTGGGCCAAGTTCCGCGCGCTTGCGGAGGGCGCCCGGATCGCCACCACACGACTCTGGTAGCTGGTGGGGAGCTACCACGCTTGCTCAAACCCCCACATTCTCGCTACGCAAACGTTAGGCTAAACGACCAAGATTCAAGCCGAGGGCACCGTGTCTGCACGAAATTCGATCCGTCTGGTCGACGTCGCCCGGGCCGCCGGGGTGCACCCGTCGACCGTTTCGCGCGTGCTGCGCGACAGTGACCGGGCCGCGGTTCGTCCCGAGACGCGCGAGCGGATCCTGACGGTCGCGAGCGAGCTTCGGTACCGGCCGAATGCGCTCGCTCGGGGCCTGAAGACCGCCGCGACTGCCACGTTCGGGATGCTCGTGCCCTCGCTGCGCAATCCGGTCTACTCCGAGATCGTGCGAGGGGCTGTGGCCGAGGCCACGCGGCGGGGCTACGTGGTTGTGCTGACCGAGGACGACAGCACCGTGACCGAGCAGTCTTGGGACCGGCTCGTCGAGGAGGGCCGCATCGACGGCATCGTGGTCGCCAGCGCGGCACCCGGCAACCCGATCCTCGAGCTCGTCGCCGGGAGCCGAGTGCCCTACGTGTTTGCCAACCGGCGGGTCCCGGGGAGCGGTCACAACGTGTACATGCGCGAGGAGGACGCCGCCCGGATCGCGGCCGAGCATCTGATCGGACTCGGGCACACGGCGCTGGCCCAGATCGCGGGGCCGCTCGGCCTCGACACGGCGAGCCGGCGCGCGGCCGGCTTCTCAGAGGCGGTGGTCGCTGCGGACCTCCACCTCCCCGCGCTCGTGGAGGCGCCGTTTGAGGAGCGCGGTGCATACGAGGCGATGGGTCGCCTGCTCCAGTCACGAGCGCGGCCGACGGGCGTGTACGTCTCGAATCTAAATCAGGCCATCGGAGCACTCGCACGCGTACGGCGCAGCGGGCTGCGCGTGCCCCAGGACCTCTCGCTGATCGGCTACGACGACGACCCGCTGACTGACTTTCTCGAGGTGCCGCTGACCGCGATCAGGATGCCGCTCCGAGAGCTCGGCGCGGCAGCGATCGACGAGCTGGCGAGGCAGATCGACGGTGAGCCGGCACGGGATCACGAGGTGACAACCGAGCCGCTGCTCGTCGTCCGAGAATCGACCGCAGCCCCGCCGCAGGAGTTCATCCCGGCCGTCACGCCACCTCTGGCGTACGGGGCCAAGCCGACATGAAAATACAAGCGGCGGTGATGCACGCACCGGGCCAGCCGCTCGAAGTGTGCGAGCTCGACCTGGCGCCGCCGGCGCGCGACGAGGTCCGGGTACGGATCCAGGCGACGGGGATCTGCCGCAGCGACCTGTCCTACATCGACGGCAAGTGGCCGACGCCGCTGCCGATCGTGCTCGGCCACGAAGGCGCGGGAACGATCGAGGCCGTCGGTGAAGGCGTCGACCCGCAGAGGATCGGCGAGCCAGTCGTGCTCACATTCTCACCCGCCTGCGGGCGCTGTCGTATGTGCCTGGCCGGACGTGCGAACCTCTGCCTCGACGCGGCGAACGGCCTCGACAGCGGCTTTCTACGCGACGGCACGAGCCGGCTCGAGCTTGCCGGTCGGCCCGTTCACCATCTCGCCTACGTGTCGAGCTTCGCCACCCACGCGGTCGTTCCAGCCGAGGCCGCCCTGACCGTCGACGCCGCGCTCGATCCCGCGTTTGGATGCCTGCTCGGATGCGGCGTCACGACCGGCGTGCTCAGCGTCACGCGGCGTGCCGCGGTGCGGCCCGGCGAGTCGGTGGCGATCTTCGGCTGCGGCGGCGTCGGCCTCGCGGCGGTGCTCGGGGCTGAACTCGTGTCCGCGCTGCCGATCATCGCCGTAGATCCGATGCCGATCAAGCGCGAGCTCGCATCCCGCCTCGGTGCAACCCACGCGGTCGATCCGGGCGACGGCGACCCGGCCGCCCAGATCAGGGAGATCGTCGACGACGGCGTCGACTACGCGTTCGAGGCGCTCGGCAACCCGGAGGTCGCCGAGCAAGCCTTCCGAAGCGTTCGTGACGGCGGGACGACCGTCCTGATCGGCCAACCGGGAATGGGCGTCAAGGCGGGGTTCGACGTCTACAACGCGACCCAGTTCGAGCACACGATCCTCGGCTCGAACCTCGGAAGCGGGGTGCCGGCCCTGCACATCCCGCAGCTCGGGCGCCTCGCGGTGGCGGGCTTACTCGACCTCGCGCCGCTCGTGACGCATCGCTTCGGGCTCGACGAGATCAACGAAGCGGTCGCGACCACGGCTTCCGGTGAAGCCGGCCGAGTCGTGGTCGAGCCGTCGCTCGGGGCGACGAGCCACGCTCGGCGCGACCGAGTGCAGGACAGCAATTCCCTTGACCGGGGCCTGACCGCACCTTAGGATGCGCAATCGTTTGTTTGCCTCCAACGGTCGTCTCTCGGGCAAGCGCGCGCTCGTAACCGGCGCGTCGAGCGGCATCGGCCGCGAGGTCGCTCTGCGGTTTGCTGCCGAGGGCGCGCACGTGGCGTGCGGGGGGCGTGACGCGGAACGCACCAAGGCGACCGCTGACCAGATCCGGACCGACGGCGGACAGGCATTCGAAGCCCTCGGCGATGTCTCGACTCCCGATGGCGCCCAGCGCGTGGTCGGGGGCGCCGCGGAGGCGATGGGCGGGCTCGACCTGCTCGTGTCGAACGCGGGCACGGACGCGACCGAGTGGCCGGAACTAGCCGACTGGGAGGTCGCCGAGTTTGACCGCATCATCGACACCAACCTGCGCGGACCGTTCCTTGTCGCGCGCGCGGCGATCCCGCACATGCTCGAGAACGATCCGCCCAGGCGGGGTGCGATCGTGCACATGTCGAGCGTCTGCGCGATCACCGTGTGGGCCGGCGACTGCGCGTACGACATCTCGAAGGCCGGGCTGAACATGCTCTCCGACCACATCGCCGTCGAATACGGCCAGCGCGGCATTCGCTCCAACACGCTGATGCCGGGCGTGATCCGGACCGAGCTTCACGAGTCGGTGATGGAGGCGATGAACGATGGTCGGGCGTTCGAGCGCGAGCTGCTTGGACGCCATCCGATCGGCCGGTTCGGGGAGGTGGGGGACGTAGCCGACGCGTGCGTCTTCCTGTGCGCGGACGAGGCTGGGTTCCTCACCGGCGCCAACATCTCGATCGACGGCGGCTACTCCCGGGTCTGACCGCGCGGGCCCGGATGCGCATCGTCGACGTACGCACGCACGTACTCCTCGATCCGGCGTTCGATGTCTCGGCGACCAGCTCGGCCCAGGACACGATCGTCGTCGAGGTCGAGACCGACGAGGGACTTGTCGGGATCGGCGAAACCGATCTGAACGCGTGGATCGCGCGCGCCTGCGTCGAGGCACCGGGCACGAACACGATGGACCGCGGCCTGAAGCAGATGCTGATCGGCCGCGACCCGCTCGATCCGGCCGCGATATGGCAGGAGCTCTACGTCGGCACCGCGATGACGGGGCGCAGGGGCGCGGTCATCAACGCGATCGGCGCGATCGACATAGCTCTGTGGGACATCGCCGGGCGGGCCGCGGGCGTCCCCACGTGGACGCTGCTCGGTGGGCAGGCCCGGGATGAGCTCACGCCCTACGCGTCGCTTCAGCCCGAGGTGTCGTCATTCGACGCCTATCTCGAGTCGATGGTGTCGTGGGCGAGCACGGCGCGCGAGATCGGCTTCACGGCCGCCAAGCTCGAGGCGACCTTCTCCGGGCCCTACGCCCACAAGGGCCTGGAGGGACCAGATGAGTGGGTGGAGGAGGTCGTCCGGGCCGTTCGCAACGCGGCTGGACCCGAAATGACTCTGATGGTCGATGTCCAGTATGCGTTCGACTCGGTGGAGCGGGCACTGCGGACCGCCGAGGCCCTCGCCCCGTACGACGTGTTCTTTCTCGAGACGCCACTGTGGGTCGACGACCTCGACGGCTACGCCGAGCTCACCCGCCGCTCGCCGATCCGGATCGCGCAGGGAGAGTGGCTCACCACCCGCCACGAATTCGCGCGACTGCTCGAGCGCCGCGGTGTGAATGTCGCGCAGCCGGACATCGGGCGTGTCGGAGGTCTCACCGAGGCGCTACGCGTCGCGCAGATGGCGGCAGAGAACAGCCTGCTCGTCGTGCCGCACGCGTGGAAGACCGGCATCTCGATCGCGGTCGCGGCCCAGCTCGCGATGGTCACGCCGCACATGCCGTTCTTTGAGTTCCTGCCGGCCGAGCTGTGCGAGTCGCGCCTGCGCAAGGAACTGGTTCGCGACGAGCTCGTCTTCGAGCGCGGCAAGCTCGGACTGCCCACAGCTCCCGGGCTCGGCTTCGAGCTCAATCGTGATGCGCTCGCGGAGTTCAGCGCCGCGGCGCGCGAGGTGGCCGGGGCGGCGCTAGGGTGACCGGATGAGCGAGGAGGGGTGGCGGGTTGAGCAACGAGGCGTGGCGGAATGAGTGACGAGGGGCCTCTGCCGCAGATCCTCGACGAGGCGCGCCGGCTCGCATCGGCGGCGCTCGAGCAGGACGTACCGATCCGGCTGGTGGGGGGACTGGCGGTCCGGATCCGGGTCGACGAGGCGTTTCACCCGGGCCTGTCGCGCGAGTACAAGGACATCGACTTCGTGACGCTCAAGGGCCGCAACAAGCAGGTCGCGGCGTTTATCGAGGGCATGGGTTACGAGGCGCAAGCGCAGTTCAACGCGATGAACGGGCACGAGCGACTTCTGTTCTTCGATCTTGGCAACGAGCGGCAGCTCGATGTGTTCGTCGGCGCGTTCCGGATGTGCCACGAGATCCCGATCACGAACCGGATCACGCTCGATCCGATGACGCTGCCTCTGGCCGAGCTCCTGCTTACCAAGCTCCAGATCGTCAACCTCAACGAGAAAGACCTGCGCGATGTGATCGCGATCCTGCATCACCACGAGGTCGCAGACCACGACGGCGACACGATCAACGCCGACCGGGTCGCGCGTCTGTGCGCCGAGGACTGGGGCCTGTGGCGCACCTGCAAGATGAACGTCGAGCGCGTGCACGACGGGATCGAGGGCTATGACATCGCGCAGTCCGAGCGCGAAGTTGTCGAGGAGCGGCTCGACCGTCTCTGGGAGCGCATCGAGGCCGAGCCGAAGACGCGGGGCTGGCGGCTGCGCGATCGGATCGGCGACCGCAGACGGTGGTACGACGAACCCGAGGAGGTCGACGCGTGACGAGGGCACACGGCCGGCACGAGACCGGAGCCGTCGATGAGGTTTGAGCACAAGCATGTGATCGTGACGGGCGGCGGACGCGGAATCGGCGAGGCGATCGGGCGTCGGTTCGCGGCCGAAGGAGCGGACGTCGTGCTGATCGCGCGGACCGAGGCAGAGGTCGCCGCCGTAGCGTCGTCGATCCGTGATTCGGGAGGCAGTGCCCGGCACGAGCTCGGAGACGTGAGCAATTCCGCCGACGTCGATCGGATCGTGACCGGCGCCGAGGAACGGTGGGATGGGCGGATCGACGTGCTCGTCAACAACGCGGGCGTCGACCACGACTGCCCGTTTCTCGACTTCCCGGAAAGCGAGTGGCGCCGCGTGATCGACATCAACCTGACCGGTCCATTCCTGTGCGCTCAGCGCGTCGCCCAGAGCATGGCCAAGACGGGCGGCGGCGCGATCGTCCACATCGCCTCGATCGACGCGCTCGGCGCCGACGGCAACGAGGTCGCCTACAACGCGGCCAAGGCGGGACTGCGAGGGCTCAACCGCACAATCGCCACGGAGCTCGGCCAGCACGGCATCCGATCGACGATCGTGAATCCCGGCTACGTCGCCACGCCGCTGACGCGCGGGTACGTCGGCGACGAGATGTTCGAATACATGAACACCCGCTTCGCCCGGGTGCCGCAGATGCGCATGGCGCAGCCCGATGAGATCGCCGCGGCGGTGCTGTTCATGGCGTCTGACGATGCACGGCACATCACCGGCAGCGAGCTGACTGTCGATGGTGGAACCACCGCCAACCTGTACGTCGTCGAGTCGCTACCGAGCGGCTGATCACCCTGGGCCAACAATGAAGGTCATTGCGATCAGGTGTCATGTATTGCTCGACCCCGGGTTCGACGTCGACGCCACGAGCTCAAACCAGGACACGATCGTCGTCGAGGTGGAGACCGACGAGGGACTTGTCGGGATCGGCGAGACGGATCTGAACGCGTGGATCGCGCGCGCCTGCATCGAGGCGCCGGGCACGCACACGATGGACCGTGGACTGGGGTCGATGTTGATCGGGATGGACCCGACCGACCCGGAGCGATGCTGGGACGAGCTCTACGTCGGAACCGCAATGACCGGGCGACGGGGCGCCCTGGTGCACGCGCTTGGCGCAATCGACATGGCCCTGTGGGACATCGCGGGCAAGGCGGCCGGCGTGCCGGTCTGGCGGCTGCTCGGCGAGCGGCGACCCGAGGGGAGGCTCGTGCCGTACGCGTCGCTGTTGCCGAACGTCGGCTCGGATTGGGACGTGTTCGTCGACGCGCTCGCCGGCCAGGCGATTGACGCATCGCGGCGGGGCTTCCGAGCCGCCAAGCTCGAGCTGCTGACGCGCGGGCCGTACCGGCACACGGGGCTCGACGTTCCCGATGACAAGCTCGTCGACGTGATCGCCGCCGTTCGCGCTGCCGCGGGTCCGGAGTTCGCGATCATGGTCGACGTCGCGTACGGCTGGGATGAGTGGCGCGACGCGCTGGCGGTGATCGAGACGTGGGCCGAGCACGACGTGTTCTTCGCCGAGACACCGCTCTGGAGCGACGACCTCGAGGGCTATGCCGAGCTGGCCCAGCGCTCCCCGGTCCCGATCGCGGCCGGCGAGTGGCTGGCCACCCGGTTCGAGTTCGAGGACTACACCCGACGAGGAGCGCTGCACGTGCTGCAGCCCGACGTCGGCCGGGTCGGCGGCTTGACCGAGGCGCGCCGCGTCACGCAGCTTGCCGCCGCCAACGACCTAAAGGTCGTCCCGCACGGCTGGAAGACCGGAATCACCGTCGCGGCGACCGCTCATCTCGCGGCGGTCACGCCGCAGCTGCCGTTCTTCGAGTTCGTCCCGCCCGAGGTGGCTGAGTCTCGCCTCCGGCGTGAGCTGGTGCAGGACGAGCTGTCGCTCGACGCCGACGGGACGGTCGCGCTACCAGAGCGTCCGGGGCTGGGGATCGAGCTCAACGTCGACGCGCTGGCGGAATTCGGCGCGGCCGCCGCCCGGGTCCAGGCGTAGCGGCGGGTGTCGGGCCACGCGTCGTCGCGGGTGTTGGTCGAGGCGTCGTGCGCCCTGGGTCCGGGCGTGCTGGCCGGTCTGCTGGACAGGTCCTGGGCGGTCGAGTAGCGTGCGCAATCGATTGCCTAGATTTCGTCACCGATCCGCCTTGCAATGGCTGCGGCGATTGATCTGACCGACCGCGTGGCGGTCGTGACGGGCGCCGGGGCGGGAATGGGCCGGGCGATCGCCGATGAGCTTGCGCGCGCGGGCGCACATATCGCAGTGCTCGAGCGCAACGCCGAGACCAGCGCCGAGGCCGCCACCGAGCTGAGCCGGCACGGCACCAGGACGCTCTCGATCCCGACCGACGTCTCAGACCGGCCGGCGGTCGACGCGGCGTTCGCCCGCGTGAAGAGCGAGTTCGGTCGCATCGACGCGCTCGTGAACAACGCGGGAGTAAGCCATATTGGTCCGTTCACACAGGACGTCACCGACGATGCCTGGCACGAGACCGTCGCGGTCATGCAGACCGGCGTCTTCTACTGCATGCGGGCGGCAGGCCGCCTGATGCTCGAGCAAGGGTCGGGGAGCATCGTCAACATCGCGTCGATCCGCGGGTTCTCGCCAAACCCCGGGCGCCTCGCATACTGCGCTGTCAAAGCGGCGGTCATCATGATGACCAAGGTCGCCGCCGGCGAGTGGACGCGTCAAGGCATCCGCGTCAACGCCGTCGCACCCGGCGTGGAGCGGACGCCCATGTGGGACGCCGACGTGGCGGCCGGAGTGATCGACGAGGCGCTGTATCTCGAGGTCATCCCCGCCGGGCAGCTGGGTAACCCCGCCGAGGTTGGCCGGCTCGTCGCGTACCTGTGCTCCGAGCACGCCAGGTACATCAGCGGCTCGATCGTGACGATCGACGGCGGGCTGACCTCGATCCCGGCCGGCTGATTCGAGGTCCCATGCTCGACCACGACAGCACCCAGGTTTCGCTCCAGGGGTTCGATGATCGCGTCGCGCTCGTTACCGGGGGTGCCCGCGGGATCGGTCGGCGGGTCGTCGAGACCTTCCTGGCGCTCGGGCGCGCGGGTAGCCGCCTTCGACCTCGATCAGCCCGATGTCCCGGGAGCGCTCGGGATCGAGATGGACGTCACAGACCCCGAGTCGGTCGCGTCCGGGACGGCACGCGCGGAGTCAGAGCTCGGGCCGAGCTCGATCCTCGTCACCTCGGCCGGGATCTTCACTCCCAGTGATTTTGATCAGCTCGAGCTCGAAGCGTGGCGCCGGACGCTCGACGTGAACGTGACCGGGACCTATAACTCGGTGCGCGAAGTCCTCCCCGCGATGTGCGATCGCGGCTACGGTCGCATCGTCACGCTCTCGTCGATGGCGGGCATCGACGGAGGCACAGAAGCATGCGCACACTATGCGGCGTCCAAGGGCGCCGTGATCGCGTTCACGAAGTCGATCTCCAAGGAGCACTGCGCGCGCGGGATCACCGCCAACGTCGTCGCGCCGCGCAACATTCGAACGCCGATGATCGCCGGGCTCGAAGACGAGCTGATCCCCCATATACCGGCCGGCCGGCTGGGGGAGCCCGATGACGTCGCCGCGGTGGTCGCGTTCCTCAGCTCAGCCCACGCGAGCTACATCACGGGTGAGGTCGTCGTGCTGAATGGAGGGTGGTGGTGAACGGCACGACGACGCTCGATTGCGAGCTGTTTCGCGACCTGTTCGGAAGCGCCGAAATGCGTCGCGCGTTCGACACGCGCGCGATGGTCCAGGCGTGGCTCGACGTCGAGGCGGCCCTGGCGGAGGCCGAGGCCGAGCTAGGGGTGATCCCGGCGACTGCCGCCGAGCGCATCCGCGATGAGGCGAGGGTTGAGAACTTTGATCTTGGCGAGCTAAGACGTGGGATCGCCGAATCACAGCATCCGCTCGTGCCCGTCATTCGTGCTCTGACCGAACGGTGCGGCGAACACGGCGGCTACGTCCATTGGGGCGCCACGACACAGGACATCGTCGACACCGGCATGGTGCTGCAGGTTCGCGGCGCGCTGCCGTGGCTGATCGCACGGGTTTCGTCGGCTCAGGGCTCGTGTCAGCAGCTCTCGCAACGGTATGCGGCGGCGCCCATGGCAGCCCGGACGCACGGACAGCAGGCGGTCCCGATGACCTTTGGCCTCAAGGCGGCGAGCTGGGCCGACGAGCTTGCGCGGGTCCGCGTGCGCCTCGCGGCCGTGGGCGAGTCGGTCGCGGTGGCAGAGCTCGGTGGCGCCGGAGGCACGCTGGCGAGCCTCGGCGACGATGCCGATCGCGTGATCGACGCGTTCTGTTCGCGCCTGGACCTCCGGCGTCCGGACGTTCCGTGGTTTGCCGCGCGCGACCGGGTCCGCGACCTCGCCCACGCCCTCGGTCAACTGGGCGCGAGCGCAGAGCGCATCGCGGCGGAGGTGATCCGCCTCCAGGCGACAGAGGTTGGGGAGCTTGCGGAGGGGGACCGTGAGGCACACGTCGGCTCGAGCACGATGCCTCAGAAACGCAACCCGATGGTGTCCGAGTACCTGGTCGCCTCAGCTCACCTGCTGCGCGGAGCGATCTCCTCGCTCCTCAACGCCACGGCCCATGCCGGCGAGCGGGACATGTCGCTATGGGCAGTCGAGTGGCTGGCCGTGCCGCAGGCGTTCATCCTTGCCGGCGGCATCGCCGAGAAGCTCGACCAGATCGTCGGTTCACTCGAGGTCGACCGGGCGCGAATGCGCGCCAATCTCGACCTGACCAAGGGGGCGATCCTCGCGGAGGCGGCGATGATGGCGCTCGCAAGCGAGCTCGGTCACGAGGAGGCGCACACGGTCGTCGCGGCCGCAAGCCGCAAGGCGCGCGCTTCTGATCGGGAGCTGCTCGAGGTGCTGGCCGAGGACCCGCGAGCGGGATCGCTGATCGACTCGGCGCTGCTGGCGCGCCTGCGCGACCCGGCCGCGTATCTCGGCCTGGCGGTCGACGTCGCGTCCACGGTCGGCCGGAACGAGTCAGTCGGCGGCGTGCCGGCAATCGAGCCCGAAGCCACTCAGGACCGAGCGTGAATCGATAGTGCGAGCAAAACGGAGGTTCTCCATATGAGCGGTGTCGTGGTTGTCACGGGTGCGGCGAAGGGAATTGGCCGGGCGATCTGCGAGCGCCTGTGCAAGCGACGGACAACAGGTCGTCGCCGTCGACATCGATGAGCCCACGCTGACCGAGGTGGCAGCGTCGCTCGGAGACGGATGCATCCCGCTCGCGGGGGACATCGCGCAGTGGCAAACGCACGAACGCGCCGCCGAGGCCGCCCGCGGCGTCGGAGAGCTGACGGGCTGGGTCAACAACGCGGGCATCGATGTCGTCGGTGCCGCGCATGAGGTCGACGAGCAGGGACTGCGCCGAGCGCTCGACGTCCTCCAGCTTGGCCCGATGTTCGGCTGCTCGCTCGCGGTCCGCGAGATGCTGCCGCGACGCAGCGGATCGATCGTCAACATCTCCTCGATCCAGGGGGTCTACGCGTTCCCGCGCTACTACGCCTACCAGGCGGCGAAGGCGGCCGTGGCCATGATCTCAAAGGGAATCGCGACCGACTACGGTCGCTACGGCATCCGCTGCAACGCCATCCTGCCCGGAGCGATCGACACGCCGATGACCAGGGAGGCGCTCGCCCGCGACGTCGGTGGTGACATGGACGAGGCGCTGCGAGGCGAGGGTGAGCTCGCCACGCTCGGACGAATCGGGCAGGGATCGGAGATCGCGGAGGTAGTGGCGTTCCTGCTGTCAGAGCGCGCGTCCTATGTCAGCGGCGCGGCGATACCGGTCGATGGGGGCGCGACCGCTCGCTGTTACGCGTACCCGGCGATCGAAGTTGCGTAGGGCCGTCAGCCGGGCGGGGCGTTCGGGCGACCGAAGTCGCGTAACGCGCCGTTACGCGGGCGCGCGCTCGAACGCGAGCGAGTGACCCGAAAGGACTCTCGGCTCGGAGTCGGTGACGACCGCAACCTGCTCGACGCGAAGGCCCCAGTCGGCCGTATAAGTGCCGGGCTCGAGGGCGACCACCATCCCGGGCTCGAGCAGCGTGTCGTTCTCGGGCACGATCCGCGGCTCCTCGTGCCAGGCGAACCCCACCCCGTGTCCGGTGTGATGGGGGTACTCCCAGCCGCCTTCTGCCATCACCGCGCGGACCGCGGCGTCGACGTCGCCGCTGCGCGTCCCGGGCCGCAGCAGCTCGAGACCGCGCTCGAGTGCCGCTCGGGCAGCCGCATGGGCCCGGCGCTGCTCATCGGTCGGCTCGCCATCGACGAACGTCGAGCATGAATCTCCCCAAACGCCGCCCACGCGAGGGACCAGATCGACGAGCAGGAGCCCGCCGGTTTCGATCCTGGCCGTCGACGGGGGCCCGCCGACGTCGGCCGTGCGTGGACCGGAGACGAGGTCGGCCAAGATCGGGATTCGACCGCCCGCGTGTGACTCCATCGCTTCACGGACGTGCTGCCAGACCTCCAACTCCGTGGCGCCCTCGCGTGTCGCCTCCCGCGCCGCGGACTGTCCCTCGTCACAGATCGCGATCGCCGACTCGATCGCGGCGATGTCCTCCGGACTCTTGATCGCGGTCAGAGCGGCGAGCGCTCCGTCCGCCGGGGTGCTGGATTGCACATTTGGCACGGCGCCGGCCGGCACCGAGGCTCCGTCGACCGCCCACCGCGCACCGGCGCCGGCCGTTCGCTCGATCGCGCTCTCCACGGACTGGCGAGCGTTCGCGATCCGCCTAATCGGATCGACCGTGAAACCCTCGTAGGTGATCGTGGTCTCCGAATCTTCGGCTTCGTCGGCCGAGCACACCAGCACGGTTCCGTTATCGCGCGATGCGACCACGACCGCGGGCAGGGCGAACACGTTTGGGCCAGTCTCGATGTCGTACTGGTGGCCTGCCAGCATTCTCACGATGCCGGGGTCGGCGGAGATCAGGCCGTCCGTCCGAAGGCGGTCGAGCGTGCGCAGCAGTCGTTCGTCAGTCATGTTCTCCGTCCGGTTCGTCGTTGCCTCACGGCGGGTCACCGAGGGGTCGCAGGATGAGCTCGGTGGTCCGCGTTTCGCCGGCCTGCATCCGATGCGCCTGCCCGCGCTCGCACGCCGTTTCGAGTCCGAGCGTGTGCGGCACCGAGGCCGGCTCGACGATCAGCGTCTCGGCCAGTCGCCGCCACGGGCCGCCGCTCGAGCGCACCTCGTGCCAGATCCAGAGGTGCGGAAGCCATTCGACATCCCAAGTGAGCTCGAGTCCCTGATGCCGGTCGCGGTTGTGGACCGTTAGATGGCCTTCGGGCACGTTGGCGACGATCATCATCCGGCTTCGCGGAGTTCTCAGCTCGGCGCGGTCCGCCCGTTCGAGCGTGCCGTCAAGTAGTCGCACCTCGGGCCAGGCCGGCGCGTCCGCCGGCGGCTCGGTGGGCCCGGTGCGTTCGTCGACCTCGTACGCCTGGCCGCCCGTGATCGCGATCTCGCTCGCCGGATCGAGGAGCTCGATGCCGAGCCCGACGTGCTCGACCCACACGAGCGACGACGCCTGGTCGGCCGTGATCGTGGATCGGACCGTGACCGTGTCGTTTGACAGCGTGAACCGGCGCTGGACCCGGATCCCGTGGCCCTCCCAGCTCAGGTAAGCGGCGTCCGGAGCGACCTCGGTCACGGCCCAGGGATCGGTCGATGCACGCCCATGAAAGCCGTGAGCGACCCCATCGACGACGCATGCGTTGCCGGCGTTAGGCACGAGCAGCTGCCAGCCCCCTCGATAGCAGCGGGTCCAGCTCGTCTCGTCAAGCTCCCCGGACTCCGGTGCGTCGGATGCGAACGGAGGGCGGCCGAGCAGCTGCCGGCCGGTTCGCAGGTCGATCACGTCCAGGACCTCGCCGCCGTGACGGGGGTCGATCCGGATCGAGACCGAGCTGGAGGCGAGGTTGATCATGAGTGGCGTCCGGGTGGCATCGCAGCTGCGGGACGGTCGGTTTCCGGCGTCAGGGTTCGCCGTGAGACAATCGTTTGTGTGAATCCTGAACCTAGTGGGGAGCAAGTCGCGCGTCAAACGGGCGACGTGCACGCGTGATGACCGAGGTCTCCTCGGTCCACCACACGGGCTACACCGTCTCGGACCTCGAGCGATCGCTGCGCTTCTATCGGGACCTGCTCGGCTGCACGGTGGTAGCGACTCAGGAGAAGCGAGGCGGCTATCTGGCCGACATGGTCGGCTACCCGGATGCTCACGTGCGAATGGCTCACCTGCGCGCACCCGAATCCGAACAGATCATCGAGCTGTTCGAGTACGTCACTCCGGCGCCAGAGCGACACCGGCTGGAACCGCGCAACGTGGGGATCACACATTTGTGCTTCCTGGTCTACGACCTGAATGCGACCTACGAGCGCCTGCTCAACGCCGGAGTCGAGTTCTACAGCCCTCCGGTCGAGATCGATACCGGCATCAACACCGGAGGGTGGGCTCTATATCTCCGGGATCCCGACCAGATCACGGTAGAGCTGTTCGAACGACCGACGAGTCAGGGAAGCAAAAGTACGGCCCGAAAGCGGTAGCGCGAGCCGCCCTGCCACACTGTTGCGCTCCACTCACTGACCAGGAGGAGAGCGCGTGGCAGCGACCGTCGAAGAGCAGACTTTCATCCGGCCCGACGGCAAGGAGAAGGTCACCGGGACCGGCCGCTACACGGCGGACGTCGCACTGACCGGGCAGCTGTACGCCAAGTTCCTATACCCGAGGCACTCCCGGGCGCGGATCGTGGCGATCGACGCAGCCAAGGCCAAGGCGCTGCCCGGCGTGCTCGCAGTCCTTACGCACGAGGACGTGCCCGACGTGCTCTACGGCCAGCTGGTCAAGGACCGCCGCCTGTTCGCCAAGGAGGAGGTGCGCTTCGAGGCCGATGTCGTCGCCGCCGTCGCGGCCATGACGCCCGAGATCGCCGCGCGGGCGGTCGAGCTGATCGAGGTCGAGTACGAACCGCTGGTGCCGCTGACGGACCCGGAGCGAGCGATGGCGGGCGATGCGCCGCTCGTGCACGCCGACTGGAACTCGTACGAGGCCGACGAAAACCTCAATCGCGACGGCAACGTCCTCGGCCGCTCGACGATCGTCAAGGGGGACGCCGGCGCCGCCATGGCCAAGGCGGACGTGGTCGTCTCCAGGCGCTACCTGGCCGACGGCTCGCACGGCGTCCCGATCGAGCCGCGGGCAGTGGTGGCCCAGTGGCAGGGAGACCGGGTGACGGTCTGGACCTCGTCGCAGACGCCGTTTGCCGCCCGCAGCGGTGTCGCGGAGACGCTGGCGATCCCGGAGTCAGACGTGCGGATCATCGTGCCGCTCCTCGGCGGTGGCTTTGGCTCCAAGTGCGACTTTCACTACGAGGCGCACGTCGCCGCACTGGCGCGCGCGACCGGCAGGCCGGTGAAGCTCGTGTTCTCGCGCGAGGAGGAGTTCATCGCGCCCGACCATCGCCGCGAGAGCATCGCGATCGAGCTCGAGACCGGCGCCCGGCATGACGGCACGCTGGTCGCGCGCCGGGCGCGCCTGGTGCTCGACGGCGGCGCGTATTGCGGCGAAGGCGGCTTCTTCGCGCAGATGGCGGCGATGCACGCCTGTGGTCCATATGTGATCGAGCACGTCGATGTCGACGCGATGCTCGTCTACACCAACAACCAGCCGTCGGGCTCGATCCGCGCTCCCACCGCGCCGCAGACCTGCTGGGCGCTCGAACAGCACATGGACGAGCTCGCCGACGCGCTCGGCCTCGATCCAGTCGAGCTCCGGCGCCGGACGCTGATCGCCGAGGGTGACGAGAGCCCGACGCGGCAGGTGTTCGGCCCGCTCGGGATCAAGGAGACGCTCGAGCGCGCGGCCGAGCTGATCGGTTACGGCCAGGAGCTCCCCGAGAACGAGGGGATCGGTTTTGCCTGCGGCTGGTGGCCGTCGTTCGGCGTCCCGTCGGGCGCCTACGTCAAGCTCAACGGCGACGGCACCGGCACGATCGTGACCGGCGCCCAGGAGAACGGCAGTGGCGCCGTGATGGGCCTGCCCTTGCTCGCCGCGCAGGTGCTCGGCATGCGCCCCGACGATTTCTCGGTCCTCTACCAGGACACCGACGCAGGTCCGTGGGACATGGGCTCGAGCGGATCCCAGACGACGTTCAACAACGGTCGCGCCGTGACCGAGGCGGCGCGCGAAGTGGCTGACAAGCTGCGCGAGCTCGCCGCCGAGAAACTCGAGATCGATCCGGCGGACCTCGAGCTGCGGAATCGCACCGTGACGGTAAAGGGCGCGCCGCAGAAGTCCGTCTCGATCGCCGAACTCGCGGGCAGCGGCGAGGCGATCCTCGGCAAGGGCTCGGGTGCAGTGCCCGAGCAGCCCGAGTGCTCGCCCGACAGCGGCTGCCTGGGCCGGCTCGGGATGGAGTCGTTCCTCGAGCCGCAGCTGATCACGCACGCGATGCACGTGAGGGTCGACCCCGAGACCGGCGTGGTGCGCGTCCTGCGCGCCGCCGCGGTGCACGACTCCGGCGTGATCATCAACCCGGTCGGCGCCCGCGGCCAGGTGCTCGGCGGGGTGGTGATGGGGATCGGCCAGGCGCTGTCGGAAGGCATGCAGCTTGACGGCGACGGTCACCAGCTCAACCCGCACCTACTCGATTACAAGCTCGTGACGGCGGCCGATGCGCCGCCGATCGAGATCGCGTTCGTCGAGAACCCGGCGCTCGACGGCGGGCCGAACGGGTCCAAGGGGATGGGCGAGCCGCCGTGCGTGCCGACGCCGGGCGCGGTGGCAAACGCGATCGCGCGCGCGACCGGCCGGCGGGTCCGGAACCTGCCGATGACCCCCGAGCGAGTCTGGGAGGCGACGCATTGAGCGCCTCGCTGACCGTCGCCGCCACGGTCGATGACGCCATCGGCGCCCTTGCGGGCGGTGCGAGGCCCGTCGCCGGCGGGACCGACCTCGTGGTCGGCGCGCGCCAGGGCAAGGCACCGCTCCCCGAGCAGTTGGTCGCGATCCATCGGCTCGACGAGCTCGATCGCATCGATGCGACCGCCAGCGCTCTCCGGGTCGGCGCGCTCACGACCCACGGCAGGGTGGCCGCCGACCCAGTCGTCCGCGACCGGCTGACCGCGCTGGCGGACGCGTCTGCGATCGTCGGCTCGCACGCGACCCGCGCGGTCGGGACGATCGGCGGCAACGTCATGAATGGGTCACCGGCGATGGAGACCGGGGGCCCGCTGCTGTGCTTCGACGCTTCGGTCACCCTGCGGTCGGAATCGGGCTCCCGCACCGTGGCGATCGCCGACCTGTTCGCCGGGCCTGGCCAGACGACCGCGGGGCCGGACGAGCTGCTCGAAGCGCTCGAGGTGCCGTTCCCGCCGGCCGACGCCGGGAGCTGTTACCTGCGGCTCGAGTACCGCCGCCAGATGGAGATCGCCGTCGTGGGGGCAACTGCGGTACTTGCATTTGACGGTGAACGGGTGACGCACGCGCGGGTTGCAATCACCGCGCTGGCGCCGACGATCCGGCGCGTCCCGGAGGCCGAGGCCGCGCTGCTCGGCACCGATGCCGGCGCTCACGCCGCCGAGGCAGCAGCGCAGGCAGCCGTGGCGGCATCGAAACCGATCGCGGATCTGCGCGCGTCGATCGAGTACCGCAACGCGATGGCGGCGGTGATCACGCGGCGCGCGATCGAGGTGGCCGCCGCGCGGGCCCGCGGTGAACGGGTCGCGATCCCGGCCAGCCCTGAGCTGCACGGAGGTATGAAATGAAGACCGCGGTGACGCTCAACGTCAATGGGGTGGCGTATCCGATCGAGATCGAGCCGCACGCGAGCCTGCTGCGGACCGTACGCGACGAGATCGGCCTCACGGGCGCGAAGGAGGGCTGCGATGACTCGGAGTGCGGCGCCTGCATGATGCTGCTCGATGGCGAGGCCGTGAACTCCTGCTCGTACCTGGCGCTGCAGGCCGAGGGGAGGGAGATAACGACCGTCGAGGGGCTCGCGCCGCCTGGCGAGGTCAATGCGCTCCAGCGAGCGTTCCTCGAGCACGGGGGAGTTCAGTGCGGGTTCTGCACCCCCGGGATGCTGATCTCCGCGACCGCGCTGCTGGACCGCTGCGCGGACCCGAGCGAGGAGGAGGTCCGGATCGCGCTCGCCGGCAACCTGTGCCGCTGCACCGGCTACCAGGGGATCGTCGAGGCGGTGCTCGAGACTGCCGCGAGCGACGAGTCGGCTGCAACGAACTGAGGACGGCGGCGATCGCCACCGAGTCCGCGATCTGCTGGGTCCACGACGCGCCCGGGCGCGAGGCGGCCGGGCCGCCCCCGGAGGGCTGGATCGTCGAGGACTACCCGAGCGCGGACAGCGAGGCCTGGTCACGGGACCGCGACCAAGTGCAGGTGGTGATCCCCGAGCATGTCGACGGTCTCGACCTCGAGGCGCTGCCCGCGCTGCGGCTGGTGCAGACCCGGACCGCCGGCGTCGACTGGATCCTCAGCCGGATCCCCGACGGAGTCACGCTGTGCGATGCGTCCGGCGCGCGCGACGGCGCGATGGCGGAATGGGTCGTGGCCGCGATCCTCGCCGACTACAAGCGCGCCCGCACGTACGCGGAGAGACAGGCCGAGCATCGCTGGGAACACGTCGACGACCTGCTCGACGTCAACGGCGCGCGGGTACTGATCCTCGGCTTCGGCGCGATCGGGCGCGCGGTCGAGCAGCGCTTGACTGCGTTCGGCACGAGTTTCGTCAGGGTCGCGCGGACCGGTCGCGACGGCGTGCGCGCGGTGGCCGACCTGCCCAGCCTGCTGCCCGACGCCGACATCGATCATCAACCTGCTGCCGCTGACCGACGGGACCCGCGGGTTGCTGGGCGCCGAAATGCTGTCGCTGATGCACGACGGCGCACTGTTCGTCAACGCCGGCCGGGGCGCCACCGTCGACACCGCGGCGCTGGTGGACGAGTTGCGCACCGGGCGGATCCGCGCCGTGCTGGACGTCGTCGACCCCGAACCGCTGCCGGCGGACCATCCGCTCTGGACGCTGCCGTCCGTTCTCCTCAGCCCCCACTCAGCGGGCGACACGATCGGCGCCGAGCGCGCCGCGTGGCGGCTGGCCTGGCAGCAGCTGCACCGCTACGCCGCGGGCGAGCGACTACTGAACGTCGTCAGGGACGGCTACTGATCTGGCGTGCCGTGATGGTCGGCGTCGAGCCGGACCGCGCGTGTGTAGGATCGCCGTCGCCATGAACGACCTGACTGAGCTCACCGAGCGGTGGCCGCGCTGGAGTTCGAAATGAACGGGCAGCCCCGGATCGGGTGGATCGGGACGGGCGTGATGGGATCGCCGATGGCCGGCCACCTGATCGACGCCGGCTACCAGGTGGATGTCTTCAACCGCACGCGCGAGCGGGCCGCGGGCCTGATCGAGCAGGGCGCGCGCTGGCGCGATAGCCCGAGCGAGATCGCCGCGGAGGCCGACGTCGTGTTCACGATGATCGGCTATCCGGCTGACCTGCGCCAGATCGTGCTCGGCGACGGGCGGCTGCTCGAGGCGATGCGGCCGGGCTCGCTGCTGATTGACATGACGACCAGCGAGCCATCACTCGCGGTCGAGATTCACGCCGCGGCGAAGGCCGGGCAGATCGAGTCGCTCGATGCTCCGGTCTCGGGCGGCGACATCGGGGCGCGCAACGCGACGCTCGTGATCATGGTCGGCGGCGACGCGAGCGCGTTTGAGCGGGCGCGTCCCCTGTTCGAGGTGCTCGGCAAGACGATCACCCACTCGGGCGAGGCCGGCGCCGGCCAGCACACCAAGATGATGAACCAGATCGCGATCGCCTCGGGGATGATCGGCCTCTGCGAGGCGCTGCTGTACGCGCACCGCGCCGGGCTCGACGTCGAGCGCGCGCTTGACACGATCAAGGGCGGCGCGGCGGGGTCGTGGTCACTGTCGAACTACGGGCCGCGGATCCTCAGTGGAGACTTCGCGCCCGGATTCCGGATCGAGCACTTCATCAAGGACCTCGGGATCGCGCTTGCCGAGTCAAGGCGGATGAACCTGTCACTGCCCGGGACGGCACTCGCCGAGCAGCTCTACATCGCCGCCCGCGCCCAGGGGCTCGGCCTCGAGGGCACCCACGCACTGGCGCTGGCGATGGCGCAGGTCTCCCAGAGCAACTGGCCTGCGCTCGGCGCCGGCTAGGTCGAAGCGAGCCCCGAGCCGACCCAGTCGCTGATGCTGCGCGGCCCGGGCGGAGCGAAGAAGTAGCCGCCGCCGACCGGGGTGATGTAGTCGGTCATCGGCTCCTGCTCGAGCCGGTACTGGATCTTGACGAACTGGCGTGGCGGGTTTTGATTGAAGGCGATGAACAGCAGTCCCTGGTCGAGATCGCCGGCCTCGTCGATCCCGCGGTGGTAGTTGTAGCCGCGGCGGAGGATGCGCTGGTCGGCGGTCTGGGCCGTGCGTGGGTTGGCGAGGCGAATGTGGGCGATGAGCGGGATCCGCTTGCCGTCGGGGTCGCTGGGGTAGTCGGGGTCCTGAAATTCGGTGGTGCCGCCCAGCGGTGCGCCGCTGACGCGGTAGCGACCGATCATCTGCTCTTGCTCGAGCATCCCGACGCGGTCCCAGAACTCGACGTGCATCCGGATCGTGCGCACGACCATGTAGGTGCCGCCGGCGGTCCAGGATGGCTCGCCGCCGCCGGGCTGAACCCAGATCACGCGGTTCATCTCGGCCGGGTCATCGACGTGCGGATTTGAGGTCCCGTCGCGAAACGCGAACAGGTTGCGCGGGTTGCTCTTCTCGGTCGGCCCGCGCTTGGCGCTCTGGAAGCCGTCGAGCGTCCAGCGCACGACCAGCTTGCCGGCGACCGCGCGCAGGATCTCGCGCATCGTGTGCACGACGGTGTCGCGATGCGTCGCGCAGATCTGCAGCAGGACGTCACCGCCGGCGCGGGCGGGATCAATCGCGTCGTGGGTGAAGGTGGGCATCATGCGCAGGTACTGCGGGCGCTTAGAGGCCAGTCCGTAGCGGCCGTCGAACAGGGTCGAGCCGAACGCGACCGTGACCGTGAGCGAGTCGGGGCTGTCGATCGCGCCGAGAATGCCCGAGTCGGGCGGCGGATCGTCGATCTCCTGAACGCCGACCGCGCTGCCCTGCGTGAGGCGCCGGGCCTGGGCCGAGATCGCCTCCAGCCCCTCGAACAGGACCGCCGCGTTCGGCGCGATGCTGTCGAGCGCGATCACTGTGGCCTCGCTCTGGTGCGGATCGAGGATCCCGGACTGATGGGCACCGTCGAACCCCAGGCGGGTGTTGAGCGAACGCCGGTTGACCTGCTCGGCCTCGGCCTCCGGTGTCATCGGAGGCTGATTTGCGGACGCCTGCTCGGTCAGGCCGGCGCCGAGCGCGGCACCAACTCCCCCGGCGCCCACGAGTCCGACGGAGCGAGTCAGGAAGCGGCGACGGTTGAGCGGTTTCATCCGGAGGCCTTCGGGATCTTGGGGAACACGGGGATCGGCGCCGTCTCGAGCGTGCCGGGAATGTCCTGCAGCGCTCCGAGCGCGCCGGCCACCGTGCCGTTGACCTGCTCGCGCTGGACGGGAGTGAGCTGCGTCAGCGTCGGCCAGGTTCCGTCGTGCTCGGTGCGGACCTTGTCAAACACCTGCTGCAGCTGCAGAAGCCAGTTCTGGACCTCGACGTAGGTGTTGTCGCGCCCCTGGAGCAGCGGTCCCAGGACACGGATCAGTTCCTTGGTGGCGGCGATCCCCGCAGCGGTGCCGAGCACGCCCGCGCCGCTCCAGGGCACGTCGGTGCCGCTGAGGAAGTCGCGCTGGGCGTCCTCGAGGATCTCGTGCGCTCGCAGAGTGAAATCGAGCGTGTCGATCCGGACCCGGGGTAGGACGTGCTCGAGCTTGATGTCATCGCGCTGCAACAGCGCGACCCACCTGACCAGTGACTGTGGTGGCGCTCCCGTCCACAGCCCCATCTCGATCCGATGGAGCCCGGTGAAGTGAGCGTGCGGGTTGCGCGAGATCGTCTCGGGCAGCCCGTCCATGGCCCGGTCGAGCGCGCCCGGGAGCAGGCCGTAGACGGCGCCGAGATGAAGGTAGTCAGACCAGGCGACGCTCCAGGCTTGCTTCGCCGCCGGGCGCGAGCCGGCGGCCAGGGCGTCGCGAAGCGGCGGTAGATCGCGCCCGAGCTGCACCGCCCACTGTTCGGCGTAGTGGCGGAAGCGCGCGATCGGGATCGCGAACACGTGTTGGGGCAGCGGCACCAGATCCCCGGTGGGTTGTCCGTTGGGGGTGACTCCCTGATCCTCCTGGGCGGCGACCTCGGCCCCGAACTTCTTGGCCGGGATATTGGTGCCCACAACCTTGGTGATGTGCTCGGGCAGCTGGTTGGCGGGGTTCACGTAACCGGCGACGCGCGCGACCCCGAACGGCTTGTCGCTGTTGCCGCCGTGGCTGGCGCCGCCCGGAATCAGCGCCGCGGCCACCAGCGCGATGACCGCCAACCCGATCAGGCCGGCGGCGATCTGGATTGCCCGGCGCGCGCCCAGCGAGCGCACACGACCGGGCCGATCGTTGGGGGTGCCGTTCGGTGAACCTGCCATTGCGGGGGATCGTCGCCTCGGGGCGCGACCGGCTGCAAAGTAGTGGCGCCGACGCTGGCGGTTGTTAACAAGAAGTGGCCCAACCCTGGCTCAACGGGGCGTGAGGCGCGACTACAAGATGGTCACTTCCGGATGACCGGCAGTTCACACCGCGGTCGCGGCCCGGAAAGAGGATGCCGCTTGGCGTTGCCGCGCGGCGGCCGCGGCGGCCGACCTCCCACTTCCCGGCCGCCCTATCAGCAAAGGAGCCTTTGTTGGCTACGCGCAAGAAGCGGATCTTCGCGGCAGTGGCGGGCGCGGCGGCGGTTGGAGCCGCGGTGCTCGGGCTGTCCGTTTCTTCGGCGAGTCCGTCGGGCGGCAACCTGCCCGCTCCGAACACGCCGATCAAGCATGTGGTCGTGATCTTCGACGAGAACATCTCGTTCGACCACTACTTCGGGACCTACCCGACGGCACTCAACCCTCCGGGTGAGCCGCAGTTCCACGCTCTGCCGGGGACCCCGACCGTCAACGGGCTCAATGACGCGCTCCTGACGGCGAACCCGAACGAGAACCTGCCGCAGCGCCTCGGCCCCGACCAGGCGGTCACCTGCGATCAGAACCACGGCTACTCGGCCGAGCAGTCGGCCTTCGATCACGGCCTGATGGACCAGTTCGTGCAGGACACGACCGGCGGCGGCTGCACCCAGCACAACTTCCCGAACTCGTCTTCCTACGGGCCGCCCGGGATCGTCATGGACTACTACGACGGCAACACCGTCACCGCGCTGTGGAATCTCGCACAGCACTTCACGCTCAACGACAACTCCTACAACAGCCAGTTCGGACCCTCGACGCCGGGCGCGATCAACCTGGTCAGCGGCAACACGAACGGCGCCGTCGCTCACGGCGGAACGACCACCAACATCGCGAACGGCACGCTGATCGGCGATGGTGAGCCGTTCTTCGATCAGTGCTCGAACTCGAGCACGCCGCTCAACCCGGACGGCAGCCCCGGCGGCGTCACCGTCTCGATGAACGGAACGAACATCGGCGATCTGATGAACAGCGACGGGATGACGTGGGGATGGTTCCAGGGCGGCTTCACGCCGTCGTCGTTCGGTCCCGGTGACCGGGCGATCTGCGGAACCTCGCACGCGAACATCGCCGGTGCGGTGCAGCAGGACTACGTCGAGCACCACGAGCCGTTCCAGTACTACCAGTCGACGGCAAACCCGGACCACAACTCGCCCGCCTCCGTCAATGACGTTGGCGTCAGCGATCCGGCCGGTACTCCGCTCAGCAAGGCCGTCAACCACCAGTACGACCTGTCGTGGTTCTTCAAGGCGCTGGCCAACGGCAACATGCCACAGGTCTCGTTCCTGAAGCCGCCGGCATACGAGAACGCGCATGCCGGTAACTCGGACCCGCTCGACGAGCAGCGGTTCCTGGTCAACACGATCAACCAGATCGAGCAGTCGCCCGACTGGAACAGCACGGCGATCGTGATCGATTACGACGACTCCGACGGTTGGTACGACCACCAGATGGGGCCGATCATCCGCCAGTCGATGGATGCGAACGACACCCTCACGGGTCCGGGTCAGTGTGGTTCGTTGACCGCGCCGCCCGCCCAGAATGACCGCTGTGGCGTCGGTCCGCGCACACCACTGCTGGTCATCTCGCCGTACGCGAAGCAGAACTTCGTCGACAACACGTTCACCGAGCAGGCGTCGATTCCGAAGTTCATCGAGGACAACTGGAGCCTCGGGCGGATCGGCAACGAGTCGGCGGACGCCTCGGCGGGGACGCTGATGAACGCGTTCGACTTCACCCGCTCCAAGCGCGCTCCAGCGATCATCATGAACCCGAACACGGGCGAGGTCGTCAAGGCGATCCCGTCCAGTGGGAGCAGCGGTAGCTCGGCCACGTCATCGAGCACGTCGAGCAGTCCTAGCTCGTCGAGCTCGCTCAGCGCGGCGGCCGAGAAGGCCGCGGTCAGCTCCGTGAAGTTCACCTGCCACCAGTCGGCACGTGGCTTCTCGATCACGCTGAACTGCGCGACCGCCGGCAAGACCCGCGGGCCCGCGATGGTCCGGGCACGGCTGTACCACGGCAGGAAGCTGGTCCGCAACGTGGCCTCGCGGATGCGTTCACACCGCGTCAGGATCACGCTGCGGCTGCGTCACAACGCCGCGCGCGGCCGGTACACGTCGCGCGTCTCCGTTGACGCCAACGGCGCCGTCGCCGCGTGGACGCGCTCGGTGCGGATCCACTAGCGCAAGCGAAATAGCAAGTCCCAAGAGAGGGGCCCGGGCGGACGCTCGGGCCCCTCTTGGGTTCAGGCGCAGTTTCGTCCCGTCAACGCACGCTGTCCCTCTCCTCCGCCGCGGCGTCTGGACCTGCGGCTGCGCGACGTGCTGCTGGGCCCGCTGCTCAGGCACCGCGAGGCCCTGGGGCCTGGGGGGCGCGGCGAGCCAGGCGAGCTTATGGCGCCGCGCGCGCCGTCAGCCGAGGGCCGGTGCCAACGATCGCGCAAGGTGACGCGCTTTGGCGAGAAAGAGGGAGCTTTAGGCATCGCGGCCGCGAGCTGCAGATACCCGATGGCTTGACTGAGCCGCGCGGGCTGGCGATGATCGGTTTGCGCAGGCTACGGCTCGTCGAGTGCGGGAGCGGCACCAGGCCGTCTGGTAGGCGGCGACGTCGTGGGTGAACAGCCAGTGAACGGACAATGGCATGCCCGACCATCTCCTAGATTCGGCTCTCGATCCCGACCAGCTGCTGGCCAAGCTCGACGATCTCGAGCGCCAGCGAAAGCAGCACCCCGGCGAGGCGAAGCTGCCGGAGGAGACCTACGCGCAGATCCGGGACGCGCTCACCAGCGCCACGTTGCGAGCCGACACGCCGAGCGCGACGACGGTACGGGAGCCGGGCGATCACAGCCGCCCGCCGGCGACCATCTTCATTGAACCCCATAGCGCGCTCAGTCAGTTTCAGAGCGTGATCGCCTACTGCTTTGAGGCGCAGGCGATCGAGGCGGGAACGACGGCGCCGACCGAGCACGGACTACGCCATTGGATCGACGAGCTCGAGGACCGCCTTCGCCGGTTCGGTCCGTGCGACATCCGCTGGATCGAGCCGGTGCTGCTCGAGCTCGCCAGCGGTTTAGCGCAGGACAAGCATCCGTTCGCCGACAAGCGGCCCGAGACCGTGCCGATGGCCGAGCGAGCCCGGGTGGTGATCGTCGGCGACTGGGCGACCGGCCTGCCGCAGGCGCGCAACGTCGCCCACTCGATCACGGCGACGCTCGACGCCATGCCGCCCGAGATCGAGTGTCACGTGATCCACCTCGGCGATACGTACTACTCGGGTACCAGGGATGAGTTCGAGCACATTTACCTGCCGCTGTGGCCGGTCGCACCGGGATCGCGCGCCGGCTCGTGGTCACTGACCGGCAACCACGACATGTACTCGGGCGGACACGGTTACTTCGAGGTGCTGCTGGGCGACGCGCGGTTCGCGGCACAGGACGGGTGCAGTTACTTCTGTCTCGGCAACGACCGCTGGCGGTTTGTCGGGCTCGACGACTCGTATACGGATCCGGACACGCCGTCGCTTGCGGGCAGCCAGGTGCAATGGCTGTCAGACCTGGTCGCGGGAGAACAGCGCCCCGGGACGATCCTGCTCACGCACCATCAGCCGTTCAGTGCCTGGGAGGTGGTGACGTCGAAACTCGCGAGCCTCGTCGGGCAGGCGCTCGGCGGCAGGCGAATCGAGGGCTGGCTATGGGGCCATGAGCACCGGGCAGCCGTCTATCGGCCGGGGATCGACTACCGCGACTACCACAACTTCGCCGAGTACACCGCGATCGCGGGCCATGGCGGCGTTCCGAACCTCGTCTCAGGCCCGGCGGTGGTTCCGCCGGCCGAGGCCGTCGACCAAAACTGCCTGCTGTGGCAGAACACCGACTACTACACCGTCGCCGACGACACCTGGAGCTACGGCGGCTACGCGGTGATCGACGTTGACGGTGACTCCGCCACGGTCCAGTTCTTCACCGAAACCGGGCAGGCGCGGACTGACACCCACGGCACGACCGTTGCGCCTGACCAGCTGACGCGACTGCCCTGATTGATAAATGCTTGTCGATCTCCACGCTCACTACCCGATGCACCTGCTCACCGACGAGCAGCAGCGAACGCATGAGCGTGCGCGGAGCTGGTGGCGGCAGCGGTGGCAGAGTCGTGTGGTCGATCTCATCTCCCGGTTTGCGAACTACCAGGGGCCCGGTGACGAGCCCAGCGTGACCGAGGCGTTGATGCGTGACGGCGAGGTCGGCGTCGCACTGTCGGTGCTCTACCAGCCGTTCGACGAGATGGACCTGACCAGGAGCTACGGCAGCCCGCCGCAGCAGAGTTATTTCGACGACATCGTCGACCAGCACCGCACGGTCGAGGACCACGCCAAAGCTCACCCGACCGACGTCGTGATCGCCCACACCGCCGCCGAGCTCGACGAGCTGCTCGCGAACGGCGTGCCGATCCTGATCCACGCGATCGAGGGGGGCTTCGCGCTCGGGCGCGGCCGTGACGAGATCCAGCGAAACGCCGCCACGCTCGCCGGGCTTGGGGTCGCCTACGTGACGGTCGCGCACCTGTTCTTCCGTGACGTGGCCACCAACGCTCCGGCACTGCCGTTCCTGCCCGACTGGCTCTACAACCGGGTCTTTCCGCAGGGCTCCGAGCTGGGCCTGACCTCGATCGGGCACGACGTCATCGACGCACTCGTCGACAACGGGATCCTGATCGACCTGACGCACATGCGCGCGCAGTCGATCCGGGACGTGCTCGCGCAGCTCGACGCGCGTGACCCGGCCAAGCAGATCCCGGTGGTGGCGACCCACATGGCATACCGGTTCGGCGGACTCGAGTACTCCTTTGATGACGCCACCGTCACCGCGATCGCGCAGCGGGGCGGCGTCCTGGGATGCATCCTCTGCCAGCACTACATCACCAGCGGGCTGCACTCGATCGCGGGCACGTTCGACGGCTCGGTCGACGCCCTCTGCCGCCACATCGACAAGATCCATGACCTGACCGGAAGCTACGACCACATCGGAATCGGCTCCGATCTGGACGGGTACATCAAGCCCGCGCTCCCCGGCCTCGAGCACATGGGCCGGATGGCGGCGCTTCAGGAGGCGCTGCGGGCGCGGTACGGCGCCGCCGACGCCGAGAAGATCTGCGGCGGCAATGCGCTGCGGGTGTTGCGTGCCGCGTGGGGTAGAACATAGAGATGGACATCTCGGTGCTCGTGGCCGTGCTCGCGCCGTGTCTCGGTGGCTTTCTCGGCGCGATCAACGCCGCCGCGAGCGGCGTCGGCGAGAGCGTCGGCACTGAGCTCGTCGAGCACGCCAAGCGGCTGTGGGCGAAGCTGCGTCCGCGCGTCGAGGCCAAGCCGGCGGCGCTCGAGGCGGCCGCGGATGTCGCCAGCCGCCCCGATGACCCGCGCGCTCGGGGAGCGCTCGAGCTCCAGCTCGAGAAGCTGCTGGCCGAGGATCCCGAGCTCAGGCGCGAGGTCGAGTCACTCTTGCGCGACGCCGTGGCGGCCGGCGTCGTCGCGACAGGTGAGCGCAACGTCGCGGTCGGCGGCGACGTGAGCGGCGTGATCATCACCGGCGACAACGCGGTCATGCGGGACTAGCTCGGTGGCGGGCGAGCCGGACCGGGGGCCTTCGGCCGTCGCGGCCGGAGCGCGTGGCGTCGCCGTCGCCGGTGACGTCACCGGCAGCGTCATCGTCACCGGCGACAACGTCGACGTCCGGCTGCTGGTCGGCTCAGAGCAGGGCGCCCTGATCGAGAAGCTCTCGCGCATGGCGCGCCCGACCAAGGAGCTGCGACGGGTGCCGCTGCGAAACATCCCCGAGCAGCCGGCCGACAGCATCGATCGCGCCGACGAGGCGCACGCGATCGCGACCGGTGACGTCAGCTCGCGCAACACGCTCAACGTCCACGGCGACGAGGGGATCGGCAAGACCTACGCGCTGCTGCGCGCGCTGGGCGAGGCACAGTCGCGGATTGCCGGTAAGTCCGTCTACGTGTACGCGGCCGGCGCCCTCGGGGACGTCCTGCAGGACGTGTTCGACGCCTTCTACGAGCGCTCGCCGCCGAGTAGGTCTTCGGCCGGCGAGCTCCGGCGCGATCTCGGGAAGGTCAGTGGCGTGGTGATCCTCGACGCCGTCGACATGGACCGTGAAGGCGGGCAACAACTGCAGTTGGTGCTGGTCCGCTGCTCGCTCGTCGTCGTTTCGCGCGAGCGCGTGATCTGGGGTGACGCGACCCCGCTGCAGATCCGTGGGCTCGAGCCGGAGTTCGCGATCGCGCTGATCGAGCGCGAGCTCGGTCGCGCCTTGGAGGAGGCGGAGCGCGGCCCGGCCAAGCGGATTTGCGCCGCCCTCGCGGGACATCCGCTGAGGATCCGCGAGGCGGTTGCCCCGGTGCGGGCCGAGGGTCGCTCGCTGTCGCAGATCGCCGACGCGATCGCCGGCCCCGGCGCTCTCGAGGCGCTCGCGGCCTCCCGCCTCGCCGGCGCCGACGCTCAACAGCGACAGCTGCTCGCGACGCTCGCGCCGTTCGGGGGGCAGGCCGTCGGACGCGAGCATCTGACGGCGCTACTGAACACACCCGACGCGCCGGAGCTGATCGACGGCGCCGTGGCGAGCGGCGACCTGCGCGCACGCAGCCCTCGCTACAGCCTCGGATTGACCGCGGCGGACGCGGCGCGAACGCTCGATCCAGCCACCGCCGACGCCGCCGCCGATCGCGCGCTCGCGCACTTCGTGCGCTGGGCACACGACACCCACGATCAGCCGCAGGCGCAGCTCGTCGAGGGCGCGGCGCTGCTCGCGTTGCTGCGGTGGGCCGTCGACAATGGACGCCTGCGCGAAGCGATCGAACTCGGGCGCGCGATCGATGCGGCGTTCGCGGTCGGGCGGCGCTTCGACGCGTGGCGCGAGTTGCTCGAGCTCGTCAGATCGGCGGCCCAATCGACCGGGGATCGGGCCGCCGAGGCGTGGGCGGTTCACCAACTCGGAACCCGCGCGCTGGCGCTCGGCGAGCTGGCGACGGGAACCGTGCTCCTGCAACACGCGCTCGCGATGCGGCGCGAGCTCGGCGATGACGTCGGTGCCGGCGTCACCGAGCGCAACCTCTCGGTCAGCCGGCGCCTCGCCCGGGCGCGACAGGCGATCTGGCGCAACCCGTTTCTGTTGTTGCTGATCGGCGGATTGGTCGCCGTCGGGCTGGCCACCGCGGTGTCGGGCTCTCACCACAAGCCGCCCATTCAGAATGGGGGCGGCCCGCATGACCACAACATCGTGACGGTCAGCAGTGTCGATCCCCAGCAAAACGTCGTACACAGCACCGTCGCCCTGCAGATCAGGGCCACGGACTCGGGAGACGCCAAGTTGACGTATGTCGCGGGCGGCTTGCCCACGGGGCTTCAGGTAAAGCGCTCAACCGGTCTGATCACCGGCAGCCCCGCGAAGACCGGCACATACCACGTGACAGTCGGCGCGTCTGACCCCACGGGCGCCAACCGCAATGCCAAGTTCGTGTGGACGATCATTCCGGGGATCGCGCGCACGGTGTCCGTCGGCAAGCCCGGTTCGCAGACGGGCCCGGTCGCCAAACCGGTCACCTCGCTGCAGATCAAAGCCACCGATTCCGCCGGGGCGCCGCTGACGTTCGCGGCGTTCCACCTCCCGGCCGGGCTGAAGATCTCCTCCAGCGGGCTGATCGGCGGTACGCCCACGACGCCCGGCAGTTCCGAGGTGACCGTCACCGCGGCGGACGCCAGCGGCGCCAGCGGCGGGACGACCTTCAGCTGGACGATCACGCCATCGAAGAGCTCGAACCCGATCACGATTGCGCCCCCCGGGAATCAGAGTAACTCGGTCCACAGCTTCGTCAAGGTCCCCATCGTGGCCAGCGAGCCAGGGCAGCCGACGTTGTCATATGCAGCGAGCGGCCTGCCGAAGGGCCTCTCGATCAACGCCCAGTCGGGGCTGATCTCGGGCCTTCCGGACGAGCCGGGCACCTACGCGGTGACCGTGAATGTCAGCGACCCAGCGGGCCACGAGAACCAGACGAATTTCAGCTGGACGATCACCCGGCTGTCCACGGGAACCGCAACGGCAACCGGGACGGGGACCTCGGCCTCGACGTCGTCCTCTACCTCGACGACGAGTTCGACCTCGACCGTGATCCCGTAGCCGTGGCCGGCGTCAGCCCGCCTGCTTCAGTCCATTTGCGAGACGGGCGGCGGCGGCGGTGACGAGCCTCGTGCCCACGCGGGCGTTGAACGGGCTCAAGACCCGCACCAGTTCGATCACGGCGATTCCGCGGCCGAGCCGAACGAACGCGACCTCACCGAATGCCTTGATCGTGACGCCGTTCTGCGACACGGGAATCATGAGACGCTTGGCTGCGTCCTGGTCACCCACGGGCGAGATCGCAAGGCTCGCGGTCGCGATCGGGCCGATCTTGACCCCGTGGGTCTCGGCGACGAATCCGCCCAGCTGCTTGCCCGCGCACACGCCGGTCGCGCGACCGGCGAGCTCGGTGAACCAACGGGTCGCCGCGGCCGCGTCGGCGAACACGAGCGCCTCGCTCGATGCATACGCCGTGTGTGAGGTGTATTTGGGCGATTGCGCATGCGCGCGGCCCGCGGCCTGCGCGCCGTCGAGGGTCCGACAGTGGGCTCGTGCGGCCGAGTCGTCGGAGTCGTCGTCCACCTCCCAGTCGGGCGGGAAGTCACTCAGCCGCAGCGTCGCCGCGTGCGCCACGGCGTGCTCCGCGGCAGATCCAGGGGCGGTTGGCGTCGTGCCGGACGAGTCCGTGCGTGTCCTGCTTGCCGGCGGCGCGCCGGAGGAAGATGACCCACCGGGCGCGGATGGGGTCGTGGCGTCACCAGCGCCGCACCCCGTAAGCAGCATCGCGAGCACGAGCCCGATCCCGAAGATCATCGGGCAGGCGCGGGCGACGGCGGTCAGATGTGAGCGGCAAACCGTAGTCATCTCCTCCCTGATGGGCTCACGCCCCAACTCCCGCCTGCGTCGGCCCCTACCGGACAGGTCCTCTTCGTCACCGCAGCATGTCATGAGAGCGCAGGATCGTGTCCAGCGGCCGCGTGTTGACGACCGCCGCGGCGGTGGCCCAGCCCCGCCGCGCGGTTGCTACCGCGAGCGGCATGTTGCTCAACCCCCGCGCCGAGTGCGCATCGGTGGAGCAGACGATCTGCACGCCGGCGCGCAGCGCCTCACGGACGTGCTCACCGCTGAGATCGAGGCGATCGGGGAGGCCGTTGACCTCGAGCGCAACGTCCTGCTCGAGTGCGACCTCGAACACGCGCTGGAGGTCGAGCGCGTTCTCCGGACGGCGGTTGATGTAGCGCCCCTTGGGGTGGCTGAGGCAGCGGACGGACGGGTTGCGCAACGCCTCCGTCACGCGCCTGGTCATCTCGGCCGCCGGCATCCGCTGTCCGCCGTGGACGCTGGCCTGCACCCATTCGAGCTCGGCGAGGACCTCGTCGGGCAGATCGAGCCGCCCGTCGGGCAGGATGTCGCACTCGATCCCGCGCAGGATCCGAAACGGCGCCAGAACGGCGTTGGCGGCCGCGATCTCCTCGCCCTGACGGCGGACGTCATCGGCGGTGAGTCCGCGAACCGCGCCGACGGCCGGCGTGTGGTCGCAGATCGCCAGGTACTCGTAGCCGCGCGCGGCGGCGGCGCGGCCCATCTCCTCGACGCTCATCCTGCCGTCCGACCAGGTGGTGTGGCTGTGCAGATCGCCGCGAATGTCACCGACGGCAAGCAGTGGCGGCGGCTGGCCGCGAAACGGCTCCTCGCGCAGCTCGGGCGGACACCACGGCAGCCCGAGCGCCGCGTACACGGCCTCCTCGTCGCCCGCTACCGGCAGCGGCTCGAGCGCCCGCACGTAGGCCGGCGATCCGGTCGCGCGCACCAGTTCGGTCCCGAATGCGTCCGGCTCGGCGGCTACCAGCTCGACGGGCGCCCCGTCCATCGTCACCCCGACGGCCCGCCGTTCGCCGCGCTCGACGATCGCGACGATCTGCGGCAGCTTCGCGAACCGATCGAGCAACGGCTCGGGATCGGGCGTGCTGCAGACGACCGCGAGCTGCCGGCAAGAATCACGAAAGCGCCGCGGATCTCCCGCCGGCTGCCCATCGAGCGCGGCCGCGATCGCGTGCACGAGCTCCCACGCGCGGTTGAGCACCAGCCCCGGACGCGACTCGGACTCCGGGTCGCGGGCGAGTTGGGCCTGGAGCTGGGCCTCGATCTTGGGTCCGATCCCGGGGACGTCACGCAGCTTGCCGGCCGCCGCGGCCTCGCGCAGCTCATCGGCGGTACGGACGTTGAGCGCCCGTGCGAGCTGGACCGAGCGCTTCGCGCTCAAGCCGAGGTAGCGGCCGAGGCCGACCAGATCGGGCGCCAGCTCCTGCTCGAGCTCCTCGAGCTCGGCGATCCTGCCGGTCTGCACCAGCTCGACGAGCCGCGCCTCGATCCCGGAGCCGATCCCGCGCAGCTCGCGCACCCGCCCGGCGCGCACCAGGTCAGCGACCGGGACGGCGGCCCCGCGGACCGTCTCGGCCGCGCGCCGGTAGGCGCGGGTCGTGTAGCGGTTGGCCTCCGAGAGTTCGAGCAGCGCCGCGAAGGCGTCGAGCCGGTCAGCGATCTCGCGGTTGTCCACGGGGCGTCAGCTCAGGCTCGCCGGCATCGCACTCGGTCCGCACTCACTCCGCGCTCGTCGGCGGCGCGCTCAGCTCGCGCTCATACGTGTCAGCCCGAAAGCGCGGCGTCATCCCGAGCCGCTCGTACAGCTTGCGCGCATCGGGATTGTCGGAGGCGACGCCGAGCTCGGCGCGAGCCAGTCCAGCGTCATGGAAGCGGGCGAAGGCCGAGCGCAGCATCGCGGTCCCGACGCCACCGCGCTGGTGCTCGGGGTGCACTCCGAGCACGTCGACGAAGGCGGTGCCCTCCTGGCTCCACCGCCGGGCGAGCAGGAAGCCGACGATCCGGCCGTCGCGCTCCGCCACGCGGCTGAGCGCGGGGTCGAAGTCGTGGGCCATCAGATGGCGCTCGCGAAACGCCTCCAGTGGCATCGGCTGGTAGTCGGCCGCCGGCGCGAAGCACAGCGCGTCGACGGCGTGGAGCTCGACCGCGTCCCGGCTGACGTCAAGCGATCGGACGCTCAGCTCAGCGGGCGCGCTCGGCGCCTGAGCGTCATTCAGCGCGATCGACATCCGCCAGTAGCTGCGCACCAGCGCGTAGCCGGCGTCACTCAGCAGCGCCGTCGCGCCCAGATTCGCCCCGGCGATCCACTGGCGGTGCGGACGGCTTGCCTGTTCGCGCTCGCGGGCCTCGACCCAGCGCAGCATCGCGGCCCCGATGCCGCGACCCTCGAACTCGGGCGTGACGGCGACGCGGGTGCCCCTCGGATGCACGATCCCGTAGGCAGCGATGACGCGGTCGAGCTCGACCACGCGGGCGTCGGCGGCGAGGTCGATCTCGCTCGCCCACCATTCATCGCGCAGGTCCCCCAGCGTGTAGTCGACCTCGCCGATGTCAGCGCGGTCACGGGCCGTGAGGACCGCGAGAACCGCGGGGAGGTCTGCGGCATCGGGCGCGCGGAGCTGCATGGCTCATGTCTAGCAGCGGCAGCCCGGCCACACCGCTCACCACGCCCGGTGGACGAACTGGGTGCCGCGCCGCTCACCGGCGAGCCCCAACTGCTCGATCGCCTCGGCGACGCCGGGGTAGTCCGGGTGGCCGTAATCGTCGAACACGATCGCCGCGCCTGGACGGAGGACCGGCCGCCAGGCGTTGACCTCGGCGATCGTCTGCTCGCGCTCGTGGGAGCTGTCGATATAGAGCAGATCGACCGGCGTTGCATCCGGCGGCCCCTCCGAACCCGGACCGGTGACCAGCTTCACGCGTTCGCGCGCTCCCGGACCGGCGAGCGCGAGGTAGCGCCGCGGCTCGGGTCGCTGGACGACGTCGAACGTGATCACGCGCCGGCCACCGGCGGCGAGCGCCAGCGAAATGGCCGTCCAGCCGGTCGCGGTGCCGAGCTCGGCCACGTACTGCGCTCCACGCGCGAGCCGCAGCAGCCCTCGCAGCTTCTCCGGTCGGGTAGCCGACATCAGGCTGAGGTAGTCCTCGGTCTGCCAGGCGAGCCGGCGCGCGCGGAGCTGGAAGCTCACGACGGCCGGCGGGAGCCCGACCAGGCCGACCGCCCACTCCATCTCGCCGAGCCAGTGTCGCGCGCGCACGGCCGCCGGTGCCCCGCGGATCCGCTCGATGACCGGGGCCTTGGAGGGGTTCACGTCCGGGGATGCTCGCAGGCATCGAGCTCCTGCGGCCATCAGGCAGACGATACGCGGGAGGCCATCAGCGACGGGTGCGCCCGGGCACGCCGCGAGGTCGTGCCCGGGCGGGGGGCCAAGGGCTAGCGCCCGGACACGCCGCCAGGTCGTGTCCGGGCGCCTTCGCCTCCCTAAGCGCTAAGCCCTGGAGACCGCGACCCGCGGGCGCAGGATCGTCCGCCAACTGCGGCGCCCGCGCTCCCGCAGGTGCTGCTCGCGCAGGTGCAGCAGCGCGACTGCGTCGGTGGTGAGCACGAACGGGTTGGCGACGACGCGCCCGTCGGTCAGTGACAGGGCCGCGACGGCCTCGCCGGCCACGAACGCGATCAGGATCTCGCCCTCGAGCGGCTTGGCGTCATCGAGCTCAGCGAGGCGGGTCACAAGACCCGAGTCGTCGGGCCGCGCGAGGTGCAGCAGGATCGTCTCCGGCTGCGTCTCGGCGCCGGGCTCGGGGTCCCTGGCCAGCTTCGCGAGGCGCCGCGAATCGGCTGCTCTGCGGAGATCGCTGATGTGTTCATTGGCGGCTATGGCGGTGATCGGTGTCATCTTGGTGATCATCTTGGCTCCCTTTTTCGACACCAGTGATGATGCGCCTAAGCCGCCCTTCTCACATCGGGCAAACGGAGCAATTCTGAGGTGCTGAGGCCTTACTAAGGCCTTAGCGATGCCTTACTCGTCAGGGGCCGCGATTGCCGTCCGCGACCGCCGCCAGCTAGGCCGGAGACGTCGTTCTGACGGGCCTGCGGTCAGGGTCGCGCGCGGGTCTGCGGATCCGCGGCGGCCGTCGGTCGGCCAGTCGGCCGGGGCCGCGGAGGCGCATGCGGGCCGGCGTGGCATCGTCGAGTGGGATCCCGCCCTGTGGCCGGGGCTGGGGGGGCGGGGGAGGATCGGGGCCGCCGCCTCCGTCGTCGCCGCCCTCCTGCTCGGGCGGCGTCTGCTTGGCGTTGCCGATCCGGAACAGCGCCAGTGGCATCAGGATCACTACCAGCACCAGACCAAGGCTCATGAGCCCCGGTGGATGTCCGCCGCCCTTCACCTCGGGTGCCAGGAACAACCCGGCGGCGAACAGCGACTGCGAGCCAAGCGCCTTCATTCTGGTTACGCTATCGGCGCTCCGACCAAATGCTTGACGCCCATCGACGGTGGCACGCCGAGCGACGGTAGACCGTCGGCAGCGAGATTTGCGTCAGTACGTGGCGCGACCACCGGAGAGATCGAACACCGCGCCGGTCGAGAAGCTGCACTGGTCTGAGGCCAGAAAGGCGATCAGCGCGGCCACCTCGTCGGGCTGGCCGAGCCGCTTCATCGGGATCCGCTCGACCATGTAGGCGACGTGCTCCTCGCTCATGTCGGCCAGCATCCCGGTCTCGATCACCGCGGGCGCGACGCAGTTGACCAGCACGCCGGTCTCGGCGAGGTCCTTGCCGATCGCCTTCGTCATCGCGATCACCGCCGCCTTGGACGCCGAGTAGGCAGTCGCCATCGGGTTGCCCTCCTTGCCGGCGATCGAGGCGATGTTCACGATTCGCCCGTAGCCCCGCGGCACCATCACGCGGGCGGCGGCCCGGTTGGCGAAGAAGACGCCGTCGCAGTTGATCGAGAACACGCGGCGCCACTCGTCATCGTCGACATCGACGGTTCGCAGCGACGCGCCGCTCACCCCGGCCGCGCACACGGCGATCGACAGCGGACCGAGCTCTGACTCGGCGCGGGCCACGGCCGCGTCGACAGCCCGCGAGCTGCTCACGTCACCCTCGATCGCCAGCACGCCCTCGACCTCGGCGGCTTGGAGGTCCAGCGTGGCGACGCGCGCGCCGCCGCTCAGCAGCCGTCGCGCGACCGCGGCGCCGATGCCGCCGGCGCCGCCGGTGATCAGAGCGGTTGCTCCAGTGAAGTCGCGCATCAGATATGGGTCATCGGCGCCGTCACGACCGGCGCACGGCCACGCAGGAAGTCTAGGTCGCAGCCCTCGTTGGCCTGCAGGACATGATCTTCGTAGAGCAGCCGGTAGCCGCGCTCGTCCTTGCGCGGCGGCGGCGTCCAGGCGGCACGCCGGCGCTCGAGCTCGGCCGCGTCGACCATCAGCTCGAGCGTCCGGGTGGCGACGTCGAGCCGGATCCGGTCCCCGGTCTGCACCAGTGCCAGCGGCCCGCCGATCGCCGACTCGGGCGCGACATGGAGCACGACCGTGCCATACGAGGTGCCGCTCATCCGCGCATCGGAGATCCTCACCAGGTCCGAGACGCCGCGCTCGAGCAGCTTGGCCGGGATCGGCAGCTGGCCCCACTCGGGCATCCCCGGGGCGCCAACTGGGCCGGCGTTCTGGAGCACCATCACCGAGTCGCCGTCGATCTCGAGCTCAGGGTCGTCGACCCGGGCGGCGAGGTCGTAGATGTCCTCGAACACGACCGCGCTGCCCTCGTGGGAGAGCAGCCGCTGATCGGCGGCCGACACCTTCAGCACGGCGCCGTCCGGACACAAATTGCCACGCAGGACGACCAGCGAGCCGGTCTCGTGCAGCGGATTGGCGCGCGGGCGGATCACGGTCTCGTCAATGATCTCGGTCGAGACCAGATCGAGGTTCTCGCCCAGCGTCTGGCCGGTGACCGTCAGCGCGTCGAGGTGGAGCAGATCGCGAATCTGCTCGAGCACCGCCGGCAGCCCGCCCGCGTAGTAGAAGTCCTCCATCAGGTGCTCGCCCGCCGGCTTGAGGTTGACCAACCAGGGCGTCGAGTCCGACAACTCGTCGAACAGGGCCAGCGGCAGCTGCGCCCCCACCCGTCCCGCGTATGCGATCAGGTGGATGATCGCGTTGGTCGAGCCGGAGATCGCGTGCAGGGTCCGGATCGCGTTCTCGAACGCCTCTGCGGTGACGATGTCCGACGGACGGATGTCGCGCGCCACGAGCTCGACGATCTGGCGCCCGGCCGCCTCGGCCACTTGCGAGCGGCGCGAGTCGACGGCCGGGATCGCCGCCGCGCCGGGCAGCGTCAGGCCGAGCGCCTCGGTCACGCACGCCATCGTCGAAGCCGTCCCCATCGTCATGCAGTGGCCGTTTGAGCGCGACATCGAGTTCTCTATTTCCACAAACTCGGTCTCGGTTATGCGGCCGGCGCGCCGCTCCTCGTTGTAGAACCAGCAGTCCGAGCAGGACCCGAGCTCCCGGCCGCGCCAGTGCCCGTTGAGCATCGGCCCGCCGGTGACGACGATCGACGGGATGTTGGCCGAGCACGCGCCGAGGATCGAGGCCGGGTTCGTCTTGTCACAGCCGGTCAGCAGCACGACGCCGTCGAGCGGGTAGGAGCGGATCGACTCCTCGACGTCCATCGCCATCAGGTTGCGGTACAGCATCGTCGTCGGCTTCATCAGCGATTCGCCGAGCGACATGACCGGGAACTCGCGGGGAAAGCCGCCCGCCTGCAGCACGCCGCGCTTGACTGCCTCGGCGAGGGCGCGCAGATGGATGTTGCAGTTGGTCAGCTCCGACCACGAGTTGCAGATTCCGATTACCGGCCGGCCGCGGAAGCTCTCATCGCCGACGCCGGTCGACTTCAGCCACGAGCGGTGCAGGAACCCGTCGAGGTCGTTGCGGTCAAACCACTGCGAGCTGCGCCGCCCGTCGGCATGCTCGTAACCACCATTTCGCATCGTCGGCATCTCGTTCCTTTCGTTTGCGCAGCTCGGCCGTCAGGCGTGCTCGAGCACGACCTTGGCGACGATCCCACGGCGATCATCCATCAGCGTGATCGCTTCCTGGAAGTCGCCGATCGGGAACCGGTGGGTCACGATCCGGTCGAGCTCCAGGACGCGGCCGGCGAGCAGCTCGACGACCCGGGCCCAGGCCGTCGCGCGGTAGGCGATGCTGCCGATCAAGGTCATGTCCTTGCCGGCGAGCAGATCGGCCTCGAGCGTCACTTTGCGCCCTTCGCCGGCGATTCCAAGCAGGACAGCCCGGCCCCCGGGACGGCACAGCTGTGTGGCGAGCTCGATCGCTGCCGGGGAACCGGCGGTCTCGACGACCAGGTCAAGCTCCCCGTACGCGGGCACGCCCTCGCCGTGGGCAGTCACGCCCGCGCGAGACGCGGTCACCACCGCGCCGGACGTCGGCGTTTCCCCGCCCGTCAGCACCACCTCATCGGCGCCCAGGTCCTTGGCCAGCGCAAGCTCCTCCTCGCGGATCCCGTAGGCGAAGATCGTCGCCGGTGAATAGAGCGACAGCAGCGCGATCGCGATCGAGCCGAGCGTCCCGACGCCGATCACGCCGACCGTCTCGCCCGGCTGCGGATGCGCCTTGTCGAGCCCGTTGAGCACCACCGATGCCGGCTCCACCAGCACCCCGGCGTCGAACGAGACATGCTCGGGCAGCACATGCACCACGTGCGCCGGGACCGTGACGAGCTCCGCGTACCCGCCCGGACGCGTGAACCCCAGTGCCTCGATGCGCTCACACCACTGGGTCTGACCGCGACGGCACGCCGGGCAGCGGTTGCACGCGATCATGCCCTCGCAGACGACGCGATCGCCGGCGTGCACGGACTCGACGTTGCGTCCGACCTCGACAACCGTGCCGGACCACTCGTGGCCCGGGATCACGGGGAACTGCACCCACCGCGGATCGGTGAAGATCCCGGTCATCATCTCGATGTCGGTCCGGCACAGCCCCGCCTCGCGGCTGCGCACGAGCACCTCGTCGCTACCGACGGCGGGTTCGTCGATGTCCGTGTAGGCGACCCGGTTGGGTCGCTCGACGACGACCGCCTTCATGGGCGCGAGGTTATTCTAAGCGCGGTGTCGGTGACCGAAGACCTCGCGCGCCGCTTCTCGGGCCTCTATACGGGCGCGCTGACCGACGTGCTCGACCGCCACGGTCATCTGCAACAGACGCTGCCGGCGGAGATCGTCCCGCTCCGGGAGGGGATGCGGCTGGCCGGACCCGTCTATCCGGTGCTCGGCCGTCCGCATCCGGGACACGACTACGACACCTCGATCCGGCTGGTGCTCGAGATGCTCGGCTCGGTACCTGCCGGGCACGTGGCGGTATACGAGACAAATGACCGCAGCGCGGCGCACTTTGGCGAGCTCTCGGCGACGTCGCTCGCGGCGCGCGGTTGCGCCGGGGCGGTGCTCGACGGCGGCACGCGCGACGCCGAGTTCATTCTGCGCGAGGATTACCCGGTCTTCTCGCGTTATGTCACGCCGCAGGACTGCGTGCCGCGGTGGGAGCTGCTGGCTCACGGCGACGTGACCGTCGTCGTCGGCGGCGTGCAGGTGTTCCCCGGCGACTGGATCGTCGGTGACCGGGACGGCCTCGTCGTGGTCCCCGGCGGCATCGTCCACCAGATCGTGCGTGAGGCTGAGGAGAAGGTCGCGACCGAGAACGAGATCCGCGATGCGGTCCGCGGCGGCACGTTGCCACTCGAGGCCTACGAGCGGTTCGGCACCTTCTGAAGCTGCTCCTCGACGAATTCGCGCCCGGCGCGCATCGCGGCCTCGGTTGCGGGCAGGAACTCCATCGCCATCGATCCCGCGTACTGCATCGCGTCCAGAGTGTCGAACACCGACGCGAAGTCGAGCTGCCCGCTGCCGGGCTCGCGACGCTGGTTGTCGGCGAGGTGGACGTGGACGATGTGAGCGGCGTGGCGGCCCAACGCGGCGGCGATCGAGTCCTCCTCGATGTTCATGTGGAACACGTCGGCCATCAGCTCGACGTTGGGGAGGTCGATTCGCCGGCGCAGCTGCTCGGCGTCGTCGAGCGTGCGGAGTAGGTGGGTCTCGTAGCGGTTCAGCGCCTCGAGCGCGATCACCGGGCCGCCCCCGGCAGATGCGCCGGCGGCGGCCGTGATCGTCGCCGCGGCGCGTTCGAGCTCCGCCTCGGGCCCTGTCGGATCGGGCTCGACGCGAAACGTCGGCACCAGAACGAGCACGGCGGCGCCGAGGGCATCGCCCTGCTCGAGCGATGCCCGCAGGTAGTCGCCGGCGCGGCGTCGGACCAATTCGCTGGCGTGGGCGCAATCGCGCTCGGGGTAGCCGAGGCCGATCCAGCACAGCGACGAGACGGTCAGACCGTACGCGTCGAGCCGCTCTCGGGCGGCGCGCACGTCGAGCTCGGGGGTGGCGGCGAGCTCGATCGACGAGTAGCCGGCGGCGGCGACGCGATCGATCGCATCTGCCGTGCTCTCAGCCGCGAGCGTCCATTCGCTGACGCTCAGCGTCGTGCCCGGTCGGCTCCTGGCATCCACAGGGGAAATATATGCCCGGCCACGCGCAGCCAATAGATTGCGCCGATGAGCGATTCGCTGAAGGCAGGGGTGATCGGCGTCGGCCTCGTCGGTGCGCCGCACATCGAGGCGATCAAACGGACCGGCCTCGCGGACGTGGTCGCGGTCGCCGCCAGCTCGCCGGAGTCGGCCCGGCGGGCGGCCGAGCGCCACGGCGTGCGGCGGGCAGTGGAGGACTGGCGCGCGATCGTCGAGGACCCGGAGATCGATGTGGTCCACAACTGCACACCGAACCACGTCCATGCGGAGGTGGGCACCGCCGCGCTTGCGGCCGGCAAGCATCTGATCACGGAGAAGCCACTCGCCGACACGTTCGAGCACGCTGGCGCGCTCATGACCGCGGCGGCGCAGAGCCCGTCGGTAACCGCGCTGTGTCACAACTACCGCGAGTACGCGATGGTCGCGCAGGCGCGCGAGCTGATCGCCGACGGCACGATCGGCGACGTCTTCCAGGTTCATGGCGTCTACCTGCAGGATTGGCTGTCCGAGCGCGGGGCAACCAACTGGAGGCTGAGTCCCGAGCAGAGCGGGCCATCGACCACGTTCGCCGACATCGGGACCCACTGGTGCGATCTCGCGATGCACCTGCTCGGCGCGCCGGATCGAGGCGGTCTGCGCCGTAACCGGCAGCCTCCACGGGCGCACCACCGACGACCATGGCGGCTGCCTGTTTCGCTTCGCGGGCGGTGCGCTCGGGACGCTCGTCTCCTCGCAGGTGTCGCCCGGCGCCAAGAACAGCTTCCGGATCAAATTTGACGGAACCGTCGGATCGCTCTACTGGGATCAGGAGCGACCCGAGGAGCTCTGGCTCGGACGCGCGTCGCGACCGACCGAGCTGCTGCACAAATACCCAGATCAACTCCACGAACGGGCGCGGGCGCAGGCGCATCTCCCCGCGGGGGAGTTGGAGGGCTGGAACACCACGTTCGTCAACCTCTTCTCCGCGGTCTACCGCACGATCCTCGGCCGTCCGCTCCCCGGCGACGAGTGCGTCGCGACGCTCGCCGACGGGCTCTACCTGATGCGCCTGATCGATGCGGTGATCGCCAGCGACGCGGAGCGCGCGTGGGTCGACGTTGCGGTCGATTCCGATTGAGAACTCCGTGCCGTCAGCCCGGGGCAGCGGCTCGCGGCGGGGGTTTCTAACGTCGATCGATCGAGATCACGATCTTGCCGAAGCGGTCGTTGCCATCGGCGAGCCTGGCCATCGCGTCGCCGATGTGTTCCAGTTCGAAGACCGAGTCGATCACCGGTCGCCAGGATGCCGTACGGGCGTGATCGATCATCGCGTCGTACTCGTCCGGGCTGCCCATCGTCGTGCCGATGATCGATCGCCATTCCCAGTAGATGTCGGCGACGTCGACGGTCGACTCGTCGCCGCCCGTGTCACCGAAGTTGACGAGCACGCCGCCGCGTCGCAGTGCCTTCAGCGTGCTGCGCCAGGACGGCCCGCCAAAGCTGTCGACGGCGGCATCGAACCCGTCTTCGACGAGCGAGCGAGCCTGCTCTGGCCAGTCGGGATCGTCGTAGCGAAACCCGGCCTGGGCTCCGATCGCCATCGCCCGCTCGATCTTCTCCGGGCTCGAGGACGTGACGTAAACGGTGGCTCCGCGCTCCGCCGCGATCTGGATGGCGAAGCTGGCGACGCCGCCACCAGCGCCGGTGATCAGCACTGACCGGCCCGGTCCGGCGTTCGCACACGTGACAGTAGCCCGCCACGCGGTGAGGCCCGCGAGGTTGACCGCGGCGGCCTCCTCCCAGCTGAAACGCTGCGGGCGCGGGGCGAGGTTATCGGCGGGGATCACGACCTTCTCGGCGAACGTTCCCTCGGAAGGAGCACCGAGAATGTCGAAGTCGGGACCGGGGACGTCCGTGCCTCGCTCCCAGCCCAGGGTGGGATTGATGACCACCTCGTCGCCCACCGAGGACGCGGGGACGCCGGGGCCGACGGCCGAGATGACGCCGGCGCCGTCTGAGCCGAGCGTCACCGGAAGCGGGCAGTATCCCGGCTTGCGGTAGATCCACCAGTCGCGACGGTTCACCGCGGCGGCGCGGAGATCGACGACGGCCTCACCGTGGCCCGGCGTTGGATCGGGGACCTCCTGGACCTCGAACCGCGGCACCTCACCGAACGCGACCAGCCGGGCAGCCCTCACGGGACGGATGTATAGCAACGGCGCCTGGCCGCCTCGGGAGACGGCTCGCTACGCACGGCCGCGCCGGTCGTGCTTCCGGTTCCAGGCCAGGATCTGCTCGGTCATGTCGACGGCCTGGGAGGGCGTGCGGACGGCGTGGAAGCCGCCGGGATAACGCAGCAGCTCGGCCTCTTTGCCGAGCAATCTGAGACCCGTATACAACTCCTCGCCCTGACCGATCGGCACCCGGAGATCGCCCTCCCAGTGGACCACCAGGACGGGGGTCTTGACCGCCGGCAGATACCGAAGCGGCGACCGGCCGGCGTACTCCTCGGCGCGCTTGAACGGAGTGCCGCCGAGGCTGAACAGCGCGAACTCGGGCACGTCGGACGTGAGCGACATGCTCGTCATATCGATCACCGCGGCGAGCGCGGACGCCGCTCGGAAGCGATCGGTGTGGCCGACGATCCAGCTAGTCATGAACCCGCCGTAGGAGCCGCCGCTGACGAACGTTCGCCGGCCGTCGGCGAGCCCGCGCTCGATTACGTCATCGCAGCAGGCGAGGATGTCCTCGTAATCGCCGCCGCCCCAATCGCCGGTGCATGCGGACGTGAACGCCTGTCCGTAGCTCGAGCTGCCGCGCGGGTTGGGCAGCACGAGGGCGTAGCCGGCGGCCGCGATCGCCTGGTGCAGGCCGATCCACCGTCCCGAAGGCCAGAAGGCATACGGTCCGCCGTGGATGTCGAGATGGAGCGGCCGGCGGCGCGAGGCGTCACCGGCGGCAAGCATCGTGAAGTACTCGACCTCGGTTCCGTCAGGCCGCGTAACCGTCGCGCGTTTGACGGGGGCGAGCTCGACCTCCGCGACGAGGTCTTCGTTGAGGCTCGTGACCGGCGCCGGCTCGGCGCCTGCCCGCGCCGCCACGTACACCTCCCCAGGCCGGTCGGACCATGACGCCGTGAACGCGAGCGCGCTACGGCCGAGGCGGGCGGAGAAGCCCTCGACCTGCAACTCGTCGGCGAACACGTCGCGCGCCGCTGGCTGGCCGACCCGCGCGCGCCGGATCCCGACCGTGCCCCGGTCGGCCACCAGCACGGCCAGCTCGTCGGCGCCGATCCAGCAGATCGGCGGCGGCATGCCCAGAAACGCGGGAACCGGGCGGTCGGTCTGGGGGGCGACGCGCTCGGGAGCGCTCGAGCTCGCATCCGCGGTGACGACGAAGACGTGGCTGTCGGCATCCCATGCATCGGTATCCCGGCCGGCGAACGCGACCCTGCTTCCATCGGGTGAGAACAGCGGGCCGGCGTAGGAGCCGGCTCCGTCGGTCAGGCGTCGCGGTCGACCGCCGGCCGCGGGGATCACCCAGATATCGGTTCGCAGCTGTCGGTCATCGCGCCGTCGCGAGCGATCGGACGCGCACGCGATCACCGTCCCGTCGGGCGAGAACGACGGGTCCGCGTGGTCGTAGTCCCCGCGGGTCAGCTGGCGCGTCTTGCCATCCGGCACGTCAATCACGAACAGGTGGCAGCGGCCGTCCTGCCAGCCGATCCCGTCCAGGCGGGCGGCGAGCCCGCGCACCCGCCGTGGCGCGTTCCGTTCGCGGGCGCTCGCCGTCTCGGCATCGGGCACCCCGACGCGGCACACGACCACCAGCGCGGTCGACTCCGGCGCCCACGCCAACTGGAGGATGGGGCCGGGCAGCTCGCCGAGCGCCGCCGGCACGCCGCCATCGAGCGGCGCGAGCCGGATGTGCGCGTGTGCCGGCTTGTCGTCGGTCACCGATATGTACGCGAGCCAGCGACCGTCCGGTGACCAGCGCGCCATGCGGTCCGCGGGACCTTCGGTGAACCGCCGCGCGTCAGCCGACCCGTCGGCGGCGACCACCCAGATCGACGATCGCGCCCGGTCGGACTCGGTGTCGACGTCGGCCAGCGAGAACGCCACCCGCCGGCCATCCGGGGAGAGGTCGGGATCGGAGGGGGTGCGCAGACGGAGCACGTCCTCGGGACGGAAGCGTCGCTTGCTCATGGCGATTCCTGACGTCGGTGGCGAGATACATTCGTGCGACCCGCCGGGCTACAGGCAGCCTATCCGACCCGATGGCCGAGCGAATCAGGTCGGCGTGCTCTCGCGCGCTGGCGCCCGGTCGGGCTCGTGCACGGGCCGGCGCGCGCGGCTCGGCAGCCGCTCTGCCAACCGCCCCTGGCCGCGCAGGCGGATCCGTGCGGGCGTCGCATCGTCGAGCGGAATCCCCCCGCCCGGCCTGTCCGGCGGCGGTGCGGGTGGACCGGTGCCGCCGCCTCCGCCGTCGTCGTCGCCGTCCGAGTTCGGCGGCCCGGACGCGGAGCTGTCGCGTAGGTAGAGCACCACCGGAGGGACGAGCACGAGCAACGCGATCACGACCCCCAGCAGGCCCGGGAACTCGTGGCCGGCCTTCATCTCAGGCGAGGAGAACAGGGTCGCGCCGAAAACCAACTTTGGAACGTGCCGCGCCATCCTCTCTCAGAGGGTAACTCGGCGCGGCCGCCGTGCGCGCAAGCCGGCGCCGTCACTACGGGGGCCCGAGCGCCGTCACCGTGCGCTCGGCCTCGGCCATCGCCTCGGCAGCGCTTATCTCCCCGTTCAGGACGCGGACGATCTGATCCCCGATGCGGTTTCCGACCTCCATCCCGTAGTTGGTCACGGGTCGCTCGCCGCGTGCAGACGGGCGCGTCTGGACGACCGTGTCCAAGAGCTCGGGCCGGAACCGCGGCGCGAACGTCGGGTCGCGCAAGACCGAATCGCGGGCGACTTCGACGAAGCCGCTCTTCTGGGCATCGTCGAGCATGCGAGCCGGGTCGCAGAGGAACTTGGCGAGCTCCCAGGCTTCGCGCTTGGAGCCCGACCGTGACGGGATCGCGTAGGGGGGCGTGTAGAGCCCGACGTGGCGTGTGCCAAGCGGCCCGACCGGCATCAGCGCCGTGCGGGTTCCATCGGCCACGGCCCCGCCGCCGTCATACAGGATCGAAGCCTCGTTCGCGGGCTCGATCGTGATCGCCGCCCGGCCGGCGCCGTAGCACTCCATGCAGTCGATGAAGTCCATCGTCGGCGCCTGCGGTGGTCCCGCTCGTCGCAGCAGGTCGACATAGTGCTCCACGGCCCCGATCAGCTCGGGCGTCGCCAGCGTCGGGCGCCCGTCATCGTCAAACCAGCGCGCTCCGAACGACGGACCCCAGCTCGAGCCGACGATCCAGAAGTTCAGGCCGCAGTTCGGCGCCCCCCGGATCGCGATCCCATAGAAGTCTTGGTTGCCGTCGGCCCGCTCGCCCTCCTGCACCGCGATCGCGGCAGCGGTCAGCTCGTCGAGCGTTTGGGGAACCTCGACGCCATGCTTCTCGAACAGGTCGGCCCGGTAGATGAGGACGTTCGAGACGAAGCAGTAGGGGAGACCCCAGATCTGCCCGCGGTCCGAAACCGCGTCGAGCGCCGCCGCAGGGAAGTCGTCGAGCCCGTATCCGTCGGCCGCGATCAGGTCGTCGATCGGCTCCACGTGGCCGGCGCGGGCCGCCTCGATCAACAGCAGGTCATCGATGCCGACCAAGTCGAACGGCGGGTCCTGGCCGGAGACACTCCGCTCCATCAGCTCCCACATCTCGGGGATCACGGTCAGCGTCACTTCGACGTCGATCCCGGTCTGCTCGGTGAAGCGCTCGGCCGTTGCGGGGAGGTTCTGAAATACGCCCCAGCCCTCCTGCATCACGCGAACCGTGGTGCTCATCGTCTGTCCTCCTCGCTTGTCGATCGGATCTGGACGTCGGGCCGTTCGAAGACCTCGGGCCGCAGCTCGAGGCCGAGTCCCGGGCTCGTCGGCGCCGAGACCATCCCGCCCTCGATCACGGGCAGCGCCGTGACCAGGTCCTGGTACCAGCCGCTCCAGAACGCGCGCACGCTCTCCTGCAGGATCGCGTTCGGCAGATGCAGCGACATGTGGGTCCCGGCCGTGTAGACGACCGGTCCGGTGCAGTCGTGCGGTGCCACCGGCCGCTCGTAGGCCTCGGCGAGCGCGGCGACCTTGCGTGCGACCGTGATGCCGCCAACCCAGCCGACGTCGAAGATCAGGATCCGCGCTCCGTCCGTGACCAGCAGGTCGCGGAAGTCGGGCAGGTCGGTCAGCGTCTCTCCGGCGGCGATCGGCGTATGCGTCGCGCGTTGCACCTCGGCAAGGGCGTCGGCGTTGGTCACCCGGACCGGATCCTCGATCCAGAATGGATCAAACTCGGCCAGCGCGGCGGCGATCCGGCATGCTGCCGGCACATCCCAGAGGGCGTGCAATTCGATCATCAGATCGATCTGGTCCCCGACGGCGGCGCGAATCTGCCGGACGGGCTCGAGTGCCCGGTTGAGGTCGGCAGCGGAGATGTCATGGCCCTGGGTCAGCTCGGCATAGGGGTCGAACGGCCAGATCTTCATGCCGCTCGTCCCCTCATCGAGCAGGCTGCGCGCGAGCTCGTCGGGGTGATGGAGAAACGCGTCGAGATCCTCGTAGCGCTCATCGGGGCGATCCTCGTACAGACCCCAGTTCGCGACCGTCTGTGCCTGGCGGCCACGGACGTATCGCGCTCCGGCACAGGTGTTGTAAGTGCGGATCCGGTCGCGCGAGCGACCTCCCAACAGGTCATACAGGGGCAGGCCGGTCGCCTTGCCGCGAAGGTCCCAGAGGGCGATGTCGACGGCCGAGGCGGCGCGCGTCTCGGCGCCGCTGGAGGCGGTTCCGACGTAGCCGCGAAGCGAGGTGCAGTGGCGCTCGATGTCGGTCGGATTCTCGCCGAGCAGATAGTCGGCGACGGTGTTGTGGATATGGGCCTCGACGGCGTCGGCGAAGAAGAACGTCTCGCCGAGCCCGGTCAGTCCCTCGCTGGTGTGCAGCACTACGTGGACGAGGTTGGGGAACTCCTCGGTCCGGACCGTGTCGATCCCAGTGATCCTCATTGACGCACCTCGTAGACGATGACACCGTTTGCGTCTCGGCTTCGCACGGCGCCGCCGGACGCGACCAGACCCTCGGCGTGGCCGTGGACGCTGTAGACCAGCTGCACGATCTCGGTGCTCACGCTCATTGCGCGAACTGAAACAGGGAGGCGCCGCCATCGACCAGCAACACGGAACCGGTCATGTAGGCGGCTTCGGGTGAGCACAGAAACGCGATCGCGTGCGCGACCTGGTCGGCAGTTCCGAGCTCGCCGAGCGGGATCGCGACCGAGGCGCGGGCCCGATACGAGGGATCGGTCTCGTACTGGCGGCGGGCCATCCCGGCGAACACGATCCCGGGGGCGACGACGTTGACTCGGATCCGGTGCACGGCAAGTTCCCGCGCCATCGACCGCGCGAGCATCCGCACGCCGGCCTTCGAGACGCAGTAGGGCCCGATCTCGGGCCAGGGGATCTCGCCGACCCAGGAGCCCGTGAACAGCACGAGCCCGGGGCGGCCACGGGCCACCATCAACCGCGCGGCGAGCTGCCCGACGTTGAAGCAGCCGCCGAGGTTGATGTCGAGGTGCGCCTGCCACTGGTCGGAGGTGACATCCAGAAACGGCGCCGACTCGACGATGCCCGCGTTGCCGATCATCACATCGAGTGGGTCGATGGCCGCCAGCGCCGTCTCGATGGCGCCGCGATCGGTCACGTCGGCCTGCGTGTAGCCACACTCGCCGACGGCCGCGACCGCCTCGATCCGCTGCGCCGCATCCTGCTCGGAGGCCCGGTCGATCATCTCAACGCGCGCACCGCGGCGGGCGAGCTCGAGCGACATCGCATGACCGAGGTCACCCGCGGCGCCGGTGATGGCGACGCCGAGGCCGGCAAGGTTTCGTGGATCAGTTTCGGGCACGGAATCAGGCTCGGCGCCGCCGCGGACCCGGTTCCGCGGCGGCGTCACACCTCGTTTGATTTAGAGCGCCGGGCGGTGAGCGGCTTCGGCGGCCGTCTCTGGTCGCTCGAGGGTCGATTCACCCGCTTTGCGCAGCCACTCCTCCTTGCCCGTGCGGCTCGCGTAGATCAGGATCAGGATCCCGAGTAGGAACCACCCGATTGCGATCCATGGCGCGTAGTCGAGCGCGGTCGGGAGGCTGAAGATGTGCAGTCCGGAGACGTTCTTCCACCCGACCCAGATCAGCGCCGCCGTGGTCGCGATCGGAATGATCCCGTGCAGCCACCACTTGAACTCCCCCCTGCGCTTGCGGTAATACCACCACACGACGCCGAGGTTGCCCATCCCGTAGACGACGATCAGCCCGAGCGTCTGCGCGATCCCCATCATTCCGAACTGGTTGACCGGGCCGATCGTCGAGCCGAGCGCCATCGCGGCGACGACCGTCAGGACCGTCATCGCGATGATCGCGTTCCAAGGGGTCTTCCAACGCGGGTTGGCTTTGCCCAGCCAGCGCGGCAGCGCCCCGATGCGGCCCATCCCGAAGAACACGCGCGTGGACGCATTCTGGATCGCGATCGACACGGCGAGCGCCGAGTTGACAGTCGCGATCAGGACCAGGATCCACGCCCCGCTCCACAGCCTGCGCGCGAGGTCGAAGATCTGATCTGACTGAGTGAAGTTCCCGGACACGACACTGGTCGTGCCGTGACCGACGAGCACGCCCCAGTTGACGAACGCGTAGAAGATCGCGATCCCGGCCGTCGAGAGCACAATCACGATCGGGAGGTTTCGTTTCGGGTTCTCGGTTTCCTCAGCGAGCGGCGCCACCGCCTCAAACCCCGATAGGGCGAGGATCGTGAACACCACGCCCAGATATAGACCGTTGGCGTTCGGGAGGTTGCCGGGGTTGAAGGAGTCGAAATTGAAGCCGCCGTGACCCGGTGACGCGAGTCCCGAGATCGCGAGCACGAGGAAGACCAGGACCTCGAACCCGCCGAGCACGAGCATCGCCCGCGCCGACAAAGAGATACCGAACAGCGTGAACCCCGTGATGATGATCAGGAACGCGAAGAACCAGAAGTACCAGGAGATGTCGACCCCGTATTGCTGTTGCAGCGTCTGCTGTACGAGCAGGCCGGTGAACGCGCACACCGACGAGACCGCGATCGGGTCATACAGGAAGTACAGCCAGGTCGTCAGCCAACCCGTGCGCGGGCCGATCGTCGAGCTGACATACAGGAAGTAACCGCCGGCGCCGGTGAACTGCTTGGCCAGCTGTGTCAGCGTCACAGCGACTCCGAGGCAGATGATCCCTCCGAGGATGTACGCTATCGGCGCCGCGACGCCCGCGAAGCTGACGATGAACGTCAACCCGAGCAGGATGTTCAGCCCCGGGGCGATATGCGTTACGGCCTGGATCATCCCGCCCCAGAACCCGAGCGCGCCAGCCTTCAGCTCGGTGCCCTCGGCGACATAGTTCACACCGGCGCCGGGGCCATCCGGTGCTGTTAAGACATCCGCCATTAGTCCCTCTCTCCCTTCCCTACTAACCGTCGTTGGTGAAGAGCGCTTCGAACTCCGAATCCGTCTCACCCGGCACCCAAACGTGGGTGACGGTCTTCAGGTGCTCCCGCATCGCCTCGCGCGCGCTCTCTGGTTCGCGGGCGATCACCGCGTCGAGGATCCGCCGGTGCTCGCGCGTCGCCTCGGGCAGTCTGTGCAACAAACGGTTCGTGACCCGGCGGCTCAGCCGCTGAAGATCACCGAGCGAGTCGAGCACGAACGCGAGGATCACGCTCTCGGTCGCCGCCGCGAGCTCGCGGTGAAAAGCGACGTCGGCCTCGAGATACGCGTCGGGATCGTCGAGTGAACGCTCCATCGCGTCCAGTGACTCGCGAGCGCGCTCGATCTGCTCGGGGTTGGCGCTGAGCGCCGCGCGCGCTGCGACCTCGGGCTCGATCAGCGTGCGGACGTAGTGGACGTCGGCGAGGTAGCGGCGCGCGACCTCCGGGTCGTCGATCAGCTCGATCATCAGCGGATCCAGCTGGTTCCACTCGCTCGAGCTTCGCACCTGCATCCGCCGGCCCTGGCGGACATCGACGAAGCCGCGCTCGACCAGTGAGCGGATGACCTCCCGCGCGGTGGTCTTGGAGACGCCGAACTCCTGGCAGATCTCGAGCTCGGTGGGCGGGGGCACGTCGTCGCCGATCTCCCCGTTGGCGATCCGGCGAGCGACGGCTCGCGTCACCTGGTCGCTCAATTTGACCGAGCGGACTTGGGCGGTTTGCGGCGCCCTCATGGCCCAAGTTGTATGGTAACCATGTGACTGGCGCGGACAATAACTCCGCTCGCCCGAAGCTGTCAAGGGGGCGCGAGGAGCGATGACGCGAGCGATCGAGCTTGTGCACGCTGAGCCGCCGCCGCTCGAGCTCGGTGACGAGCCGCCACCGATCTCGGCCGCCGAACTCGACGCCCGGATCGCGGCCTTGCGGGCGGCGGTCGATGCCGATTGGATCGTCGTCTACGGCGATCGCGAGCACGCGGCGAACCTGATCTATCTGGTCAACCTCGATCCCCGGTTCGAGGAGGCGCTGCTGGTGCTCGGGCCCGACAGCCGCACGCTGCTACTCGGCAAGGAGGACGTCGGCTACGCGCCGATCGTCCCGATCGAGGTCGACGTCGTCTGCGTCCCCACGTTCAGCCTGATGGGTATCGACCGCAGCGACGGGCCGACGCTCGAACAGGCGTTGCGCGAGATCGGCCTGAAGGCCGGTGAACGGATTGGCGTCGTCGGCTGGAAAGCCGTGGACGCCGACGAGCACAGGCTCGAGGTACCGCCGATCTTTGCGCCCGCGTTCTTCGTTGACACACTGCGGGCGATCGTCGGCGGGGCCGCGCTGGTGGAGGACGTGACACGAGCTCTCACCAGCTCGAGCTCGGGCCTGCGCACGTTCTCGACCGCCGACCAGATCGCCATTTTCGAGTTCGCGGCGTCACGCTGCTCGGCGTGGGTTCACGCGATCATCGACGCCGCGGCGCCCGGGGTTACCGAGCGCGAAGCGTTCCGCGCCGCGGACTGGTCCGGTGAGCCTCTCAGCTACCACCCGGTGTTCGCCTCCGGCGCCGACGTTGCAGTCGGCCTCCGGAGCCCGACGTCGAGGCGGCTAAAGCTCGGCGATGCGGCGGTGACTGCGATCGGGCTGTGGGGCGGAAACTGCGCACGGGGAGGATTACTCGCCACCTCGAGCGACGACCTCACAAGCGCCAGCGACGGCTATCTGGACCGGCTGATCGGCCCTTACTGGCGCGCGGTCGCCACCTGGTACGAGACGCTCGCGGTGGGCGTTTCGGGGGGCGAGGTGTTCGACGCGGTGACCGGGCTGCTCGCGGGCGAGGCGTTTGCGCCGTTGCTGAACCCGGGCCACCTGGTGCATTACGACGAGTGGATGAACTCTCCCATCCGTGCCGCGTCAGACGACCCGATCGCGAGCGGGATGGTGCTGCAGTGCGACATCATCCCGACCGGGATCAGGGCGGGGTGGACGACCAACTGCGAGGACACGGTCGCGATCGCGGACGCCCGATTGCGCGCCGAGCTCGAGGCGCGCCACCCCGACCTGTGGTCGCGGATCCGATCGCGGCAGGACTACGTCCGAGACCAGCTCGGCGTACAGATTCGTGACGAGGTCCTGCCGCTGTCGTGCACGAACGCGTACCTGCGGCCGTTCTGGCTCGCGCCCGAGTCGGCACTCGCGTTCGTCTAGCCGATGCTGAACCCCGCGAGCCCGGTCACCTGACCGGGTTGCCCAGCGTGCCGATGCCCGCGATCGTGATTTCGACGATCTGACCGGGCGCAAGCGTGAAGTCGTCGGGCGGCACGACACCGGTGCCGGTCAGCAGCACGCTGCCCGGCGGCAACGGGTTGTCGCGGACCAGGAACTCGATCAGCTCGGGGATCGTGCGCCGCATCCGCTCGGTTGACGTCCGGCCGGTGAACAGGAGCTCTCGGTCGGCGCCAAGGATTTTGCACTCGATCTCGAACGGAGCGGTCCAGTCGGCGGGGACGAGCAGCGCCGGGCCGAGCGCGCACGCGCCGGCGTAGATCTTCGCCTGTGGCAGGTACAGCGGGTTGGCGCCCTCGATGTCCCGCGCCGAGACGTCATTGCCGATCGTCACCGCGACGGGTTCGCCGCCGGCGCCGAGAACGACAGCGAGCTCGGGCTCGGGGACGCTCCAGGCCGCGTCGGTCCGGACCGCGATCGGCTCGCCTGGCCCGACCGTCCGGCGCCCAGCCGCGTCCTTGAAGAACAGCTCCGGTCGCGGCGCGTCATAAACCCGGTCATAGATAGCGGCCAGGTCGCTCTCGTACACCCGCGCGTCGCGGCTGCGCTCGTACGTCACGCCGGCTGCCCAGGTCTCGGGCGCGAGGATCGGCGTCAGCAGCTGCCACGGCTCCCCCGGGTACGGTGACTCCGGATCGTCGATCTCCACCCGCTCGACGATCGTGAGCGAATCGGCACCGGTCAGCACCGCAAGCACGTCACCGGTCGCGAGCAGCTCGAGTTCGTCATCGCCAACGACGCCCACGCGTTCGCGGCCGTCCGCGTGGCGGACGCGGACGAGCCGGTGTCCCACGATCTGCTCGCTGACCATCACGTAAGCCTTGCACGCGCGAGGCGAGGGCGCTCGCGCGGAGCGCGCTACGCGGCGGTGAGCCCGCCGTCGATCACGAGCGAGCTGCCGGTGAAGAATCGCCCGGCGTCGGAGACCAGGTAGCGGACCGCCTGCGCCACCTCTTCCGGCGTGCCGAGCCGTCCCATCGGCTGTCTGGCCCGCAGCTCGTCGAGCGACTCGCCGGCATCGGCGACCAAGCGCTCCACCCATGGCGTGGCGACCGTGCCCGGGCAGATGCAGTTGACCCGGATGCCGTCCCGGACGTGGTCGACCGCGATCGCGCGCGTGAACGCGATCACGGCACCCTTCGACGCGCAGTAGGCGGCGCGATTGCGCAACCCGATGAGGCCCGCCACCGAGGCCATGTTGACGATCGCTCCTTCGCCCTGCTCGATCATCGGGCCGAGCGCGTGCTTGCAGCAAAGAAACGTTCCGCGCGCATTGACCGCGAACACGTGCTCCCACACCTCGAGCGGGGTCTCGGTGGCCGCTGTCGTCGAGCCGACTCCGGCTACGTTGACGAGGACGTCGATCCGGCTGCCGACCTGGCGCGCGTGGTCGATCAGCGCGATGACCGACTGCTCGTCGCATACGTCGACGGCGACCGCGTCCGTCCGGCGGCCGCCGGCGGCGGTGCGCCGCGCCGCGTCGGCGTCGAGGTCGGCCGCGATCACGGTCGCGCCGGCCCGGTCCAGCAGCGTGGCGGTCACCGCACCGATACCGGAGCCCGCGCCGGTCACGATCGCCGTCTTGCCTTCCAGGCCCCACTGAGCCTCGCTCACCGGCACCGGCTCCTCGGATCGAGCGCCCACAGTGGGCGCAGCGTAGCGATCGCACGGATGCGGGCGCCCTAGCGATCGCACGGATGCTGGCGCCGTAGCGACCGCACCGACGCGGGCGGCGCCGCGTCCGCACGGACACGGGCGGCGGCGCGCCATTAGGCTGCCGGGGCGATGGTCCGCCGACGACAGCCCAGCGCGCGTGACCAGGGCCCCGCGCCGTGAGCGGAGGGCCGCCGCGGCGACCGGCCGTAGCCATCCACGCGGGTGCCGGTGAACGCCGGCCCGAGATCGACGAGCGCCAGGCCGAGTACCGGACGGCGCTGCTGACGACCGTCGATCGTGCCCGGGCGGTGCTCGAAGCCGGTGGGAGCGCGGTCGACGCGGCGCAGGCAGCGGTCATGTTCATGGAGGACGAGGTCGAGTTCTTCAACGCCGGTCGGGGCGCGGCGCTATGCAGCGACGGTACGGTGGAGCTGTCGGCGGCGCTGATGCGCGGGTCAGATCGCGGCGCCGGCGCGGTCGCCGCGATCAAGCGGACCAGGTATCCGATCGCCGCCGCCCGCGCGATCCTGGACCGCAGCCCGCACGTGCTGCTGGTCGGCGCGGCGGGGGATCGGTTCGCGGCCGCGGCGGGCGCCGAGCAGACCGACCCGTCCTACTTCATCACCGAGCGCCAGCGTGACCGGCTCGTCGCCGAGCCTTCGAGGTTCGAGCGCGGCACCGTCGGGGCTGTCTGCCTCGACGCGGAGGGGATGCTGGCGGCCGCGACCTCGACCGGCGGGATGCGCGGACAGCTCCCGGGTCGTGTCGGCGACTCGCCAGTGATCGGCGCGGGGACCTGGGCCGACGGCCGGGTCGCCATCTCCTGCACGGGTGACGGCGAGGCGTTCATCCGCGCGGGCGCGGCCCGCCTGCTGGCGCTCCGAGTCGCGGACGGCGAGCCGGTGGACCGGGCAGCCGACGCGGCGCTGGCCGAGGTGGCGGCGCTCGGCGGCCACGGCGGGCTGATCGCACTCGACGCCGAGGGCGAACTCGCGATGCCGTTTCACCCCGGGGCAATGCCGCGCGGCGTCTGGCGCAGCGGGCGCGAGCCCGCGGTGTGGGCCTGAACTCGCCGGAGGCGGCCGCAGCGGCCGAGGCCGTCGTCGGCGCGTAACTACGGGCCGACCGTGACGCCCTGGATGACCACCGGACCCTGTGTCGGGTCAAGCTCGCTGTCCTGTGGGACACCCGGCGGCGGGATCGTGTCCATCACCTTGGGGACGGTGCTGGGGTCGACTGCGCAGATCGGGCTCGACTTCCCGGGCGCGCAGACGCCGAACGTATCGGGCCCCGGCGTGGCGGTGAACGCCCGCGCCAGATCGGGGCTGAAGCCGTCCTGACCGGTCAGCGTTACGGTGAACACCCAACCGGAGCCGACGTCACCGAACGCCGAGCGCGGCAGGATCACGGTCGCTGTCTTGCTGGCCTGGTCTGCGACGAGCTGGCCCGACCCGAGCGTCGCGCCCGACGCGTCCTTGAACACAACCGGCGCGAAGCCCTGCGCCTCGACGTATTCGCTCCATGCGTCGGCGGGCGCGATCGTGTAGTTGCGCGAGGCGAACGGCGGCTGCGTCGAGAAGCTCGTCGCCGCGGGGTTGCGGACGTAGACGTCGAGCAGCTGGGCGCCGAACGCGGCGCCGAAGGTCGGATCGAGGTTCGCGAGGCCGACCTGGATGTAGACGTTGGTGTTCGTCTCTGAGACCTTCATGCCCGTGAGGTCAAACGCGCCGGGGTGGAAGTCCGAGGCCGTCGGGTACGCGTAGGTGCCCGGGCCGTTGTCGTCGCCGGTCGGGTCGGTAACCGACAGGACGGTCGTGCCCGGGAGCGCGACATCGGTCACCGACAGCTGGTCATAGGCGGTCCTGCCGCCGAGCGTCGCGGTCACGGTGATCGTGGTCGCCCCGAAGCTCGACGGCACCGAGAGCGTCCAGTCGCCGTTCGAATCGGCGGTCGTCGAGGCGATCGCCGCGGTGCCCCCGGAGGCGCCGCTGGCCTCGGCGTCGACGCGGGCGTCCGGCGCGGTGGTCCCGGTGACGTCCACCGCCGGCTTGTCGACGCTCGCTCCGGGGGACGGTGAGGTGACGGTCAGCGGCACCGTGCGCGGCATGCCGTGGGCGACGTAGCGGTCGGTGACGATCTGCGGTGTCTCGAGGTCGCGCCCGGCGCTGAGGTCGAGCGTCAGCCGGGCGTACTGGGCCTGGGCCCAGCCTAGCGGACTCGCCGATCCGGCCGGGTGGCCGGGCTTGAATCCGATTGACGCGGTCGCCGGATCGCTGCCGAACGGTGACGCGGGGACGGGCGGGTCCTCCCACACCTGCTCGGGCTCGAGACCCTGTCCGGACGTCATCTTGCGCATCGTCGTCAGCAGCTTGCGGGCGAATGACGGGTCGCGGTCGGCGATCTCATATTCGCCGCGTTCGCCGTCGAGCACCGGCCACAGATGACCGGAGCCGGTGTCGGTCGGGGCCCATGGCGCCCCGGTGGGCGAGCAGCTCGTCGGGTCGGGCTCGTAGCAATCGCCGTAGCCGTCCTCCGACCCGGCGCCGCTCGTGCCGTAGCGATAAAAGCCCGGGCCGCTCGGCGTGTTGCGCATGATCGTGTCATCGACGACCGTCAGCGAGGAGCGGACGACCGGGTCATTGGCCGGCAGGACGCCGAGCCGGACGAGGTCGAGGAAGCCGGCGTCGATCAGGGACCGCTGGTCGACGGTGATGCTTCCGTTGCCGAGATTGACCTGGTCGCCCGAGTCCGGGTCCGCCGACTTGGCGATCCGGATGAAGTAGCTCGGGACGGCGGAGCTTATGTACGGCCCGTTGTCGGTCACCGTCCACGTCTTGATGTTGCGGGCGAAGTCATCGGCAGTCGCCTGATAGACCCTCGCGCGGGGCTGGTCACCGTTGACCGCCGCGATGTGCGCGGCCGCCGTGAGGCCCGCGATCTCGGCGGCGATCGTCGACGGCGAGTAGCCCGTCTGCTCCTCCCAGCGCTCGACGCCGTCCGACGGACCATGGGCGACCAGGAAGTCAGCCGCTGGGATCACGTGCTTGCGGTACAGCGTGCGGTCTGCGGCGAGACCCGACTGCCAGTCCATCAGGATCGGGTACGAGGTCTCGTCGAGCTGGACGCCGCCCGTGTCGGGCGCCGGTTTGCCGTTGGTCAGCGAGTTGCGCGGCATCGAGCCATCCGGCTGCTGCTGGCGCTCGAACAGAAATCGCGTCGCGGCGCGAGCGGTCGCGACGTCACCGGCGACCAGCAGGCCGGTGAACTCCTCGTACAGATCGCGCGCGAACGTCTCGCGATAGGAGCCGAAGTACATCGGCTCGCCATTGACGAGGGTGTCGGCCTTCACCGACTGGCCCCACGGCGATCCGAGGCCGGCGGCGATCGCGCCGGCGAACGTCTTGTCCTCGCTCGCCTTGACGACGTTGACCGATTCGTAGTACTCACGCACGGCGGCCCGTCCGAGACTCGCCGACGGGCGGCGAAGCCGGGCGTCGTAGCGCTGCCACTGCGATTCGTACGCGGTCCGCACCCGGTCAAAGCGCTGCCCGAGCGAGGCACCGGCCGCCGCGAGCGCCCTTGACTGGTTGGTGCCGAAGCCGAGCGCGAGCTCGGCGCTGCCGCCGTGGCGCAGCCGGATCCCCGCGGTCAGCGCGACGTGTCCGTCGGGCGCCGAGTCATACGTCGTCGTGAGCTGGTGGTCGGCGTCGAGCATGTTGAGGCCGTCGCTGGCGGTGCCGGCGTAGCCGACACTGGCGCTCGAGAAACCTCCCGACGCCTCGAGCGCCTCGAACGTCGGCACCGCGTAGCCCCGATTGGCGGCGGTCGTGGTCGTATTCGTGTTCGATGCGACCGGCACCGGCCGCCCGTCGACGGTCGCGAGCGTGGCCGAGTTACCGCCGCCGTTCTGCGTCCCGCCGCCGCCGGTGCCGCCGGCGAGCGGGTCGAGCCGCACGAACAGCTGGTCGCGCGACGGGCCCTCGAAGCTGGTCCGCATCAGGACCGCGTCGCGCGACGGGTCGGTCAGGAAGGTCGTCCTGATCTGGTAGTGGTGCGCCGCGTCGCTGGCGATCACCGTGCACGCCATCCCGGTCGGGTCGTCGAGCACCTTGTAGGTCATGTCACGGGTCTGAAGGTCGGTGAACGACTTGCCGTCCGTGACCAGGTACTGAAGCGTGTGGACGTTGGTCGCATCGATCGTCGGCCAGTAGACGTCGGATAGGACGCCGTCGGCGACTGTGAACCAGACCTTCGAGGTCGTGTCGCGCGCCGTGCCGACGCAGTCCTTGCGAGCGAGATCGAAGTAGCTGTCGCTCCCCGGCGATCCCGGCGCCATGGTCGCGCTCGCGGCTGCCGGGACCACCAGAACGGCGGCGGCCAGAGCGGCGACAAGCAGCGCGGCGATCAGCGGGCGGCGGTTCACGTGCTCGACAAGATGCCCCGGCCGGCGCCGCTCTAATCCTCCGCCCGGCCTGCGTTTGCCCTTGATCGAGACTGCACTGCGAGCGCTGTGTTCCAGGTTCGAGTATCAGTGACTGTCAGACGCGGGCTCCGTGCCCGCGAAAGCGCCCCAAAGCTCACAAAACGCCTATCCCGCGGCGGGCGTGTACGCGACATCGAGAATCCAACCCGCCAGTCACTGTGAATGTTTGTCGTGGCTGAAAGCCGGGTACGGCCTTTGCCTGCGGGACCTTAATTGGAGGTTTACGAGATGGCTGATCGGGTCGTACGCGTGGTCACTGATGGACCGCGGCGTCGGATTGGGTTCGGGACGGGCTTGGCGCTGGCAACGGCACTGCTCGTGATGATTGCGAGTGGCGTTTTCGCGGCGGCGCCATCGGCGCACACCGTGCGCGCAAAGGCGGCCGCGACGTCAAAGACGGGGGGCCAACAGACGTCCAGCGCCGCGCAGCCGACGGCCCAGACGTCGAACACGGGGCAGTCGAACAGCGCGCAGTCAACTACCGCGCGGTCAAGTACGGCGCAGTCGAGCTCCACGCCGACGTGTCCCGGGCAGACCATCCAGACAGCCCCCGCGAACCTCACCCCGGCGCAGATCAACGGCAGGGTGAACTCGCTGCTGTCGAAGATGACGGTCGACGAGAAGTTCGGCCAGCTCGAGATGGCTGGCCCGAACGGGGCCAATGGATCGCCCGGTGACCTGATCTACGAGGCTCAGAACGGGAAGATCGGCTCGGTGCTGGACCTCGTCGGCGTCAACCAGATCAACCAGACCCAGTGCGCGGCGCTGCAGTCACGGCTGCACATCCCACTGATCTTCGGGCTCGACGTGATCCACGGCTACAAGACGATGTTCCCGGTTCCGCTCGGCGAAGCGGCCAGTTGGAATCCGCCCCTGGTCGAGAACGACGAGTCGGTCTCCGCCTCTGAGGCGACGGCCGATGGGATCAAGTGGACGTTTAACCCGATGGTCGACGTCACCCGTGACGCACGTTGGGGCCGGGTCGTCGAGGGCGCCGGCGAGGATCCGTTCCTCGGCTCGGCGATCGCGGCGGCCAAGGTCAAGGGCTACCAGGGCAACAACTTTGCCGTCCGCGACAAGATGGCGGCGACGGTCAAGCACTTCGGCGCTTACGGTGCCCCCGTCGCTGGCCGTGAATACAACACGGTCGACATGTCCACGCAGCAGCTCTTCAATGACTACCTGCCGCCTTACAAAGCCGCCGTCGACGCCGGCGCCGCGACGGTGATGAGCTCGTTCAACTCGCTCAACGGCGTGCCGAATACCGCAAACCCCTACCTGCTCACACAGATCCTCCGCCAGGAGTGGGGGTTCCAGGGCACCACGCTCAGCGACTACCAAGCGGTCCAGGAGCTCGAGGAATTCGGGTTCGCGGCCAACGGCGCCGACGCGGCGCGTCTCGCGCTGACCGCCGGTGAGGACATCGAGATGGCCGTTCAGGTCAGCATCCCGGGCAATCCGAGCCAGTTCTCGACCTACGCGGACAACGGTCCGGCGCTGCTTGGCCATGGGATCACGATGACGCAGCTGAACAACGCCGTCCGGCATGTCCTGACGCTCAAGTACCTGGCTGGGATGTTCAGCAACCCACTCACTGACCCGTCGCGCGTGGGGACCTCGGAGCTGACAAAGCCCAACCTCCGCGCCGCCAAGAAGTCGGCCGACCAGTCGATGGTGCTGCTGGAGGACCACAACAATGCACTGCCGCTGAGCAAGAGCACCTCATCGGTCGCCGTCGTCGGCCCGCTCGCCGATGACGCGCTCGACCAGCTCGGCCCGGACGTGCCGATCGGCTATGACACCAACCCGAGCGACTTCAGCTCGGTCGACAAGATCGTCACGGTCCGTCAAGGGATTACCAACGCCCTCCCGAGCAGTGCGACCGTCAACTACGCTCCGGGGTGCGACACGGCGTGCACCGACACATCGGGCTTCGGCGCCGCTGTCGACGCCGCAAATAACTCCGACGTCACGGTCGTGGTCGTCGGCGAGCCGGCCGCGGATAGCGGCGAGGCCTCGTCGCGGACGAGCCTGGGTCTCCCGGGCGATCAGCTCGCGCTGGTCAAGGCAATTGCGGCGACCGGCAAGCCGTACGTCGTCGTCCTGATGAACGGCCGTCCGCTGACAATCGACTGGCTGGCGGCCAACGCACCGGCGCTGCTCGAAGCGTGGTTCCCAGGTACCGAGGGAGGTGACGCGGTCGCCGACACGTTGTTTGGCAACAACGACCCGGGCGGCAAGCTGCCGATGTCGTTCCCGGTCAACGTCGGGCAGGTCCCGATCTCCTACAACGAGCTGCCTACGGGTCGGCCGTATGATCCCAACAACAAGTACACCTCGAAGTATCTGGATGCGCCCAACGCGCCGCTGTACCCATTCGGCTATGGGCTGTCCTACACCACGTTCTCGCTGTCGAACCTGACTCTGTCTTCGAGCAGCGTGTCGGCGAATGGGCCGCTCACGGTCAGCGCGGATGTCACCAACACAGGTCAGGTCGCCGGTGACGATGTCGCGCAGTTGTACCTCCACGAGGATGACACGAGCATCCTGCAGCCGGTCCGCAAGCTCGAGGGCTTCAAGCGGGTCAGCCTAAAGCCGGGACAGTCACAGACCGTCAAGTTCACCCTCAACCGGCAGAACTTCGGCTTCTATGACAACAACGGCAAGTTCGTGGTGGAGCCGGGCCCATTCAACGTCTGGGTGGGTGACAGTTCGGTCGGCGGGCTGAACGCTCAGTTCACGCTCCACTAGCGCGACATGACGCGCGTTGGCCTCCGTCATCTGCTGCTGGTCGCGATCTGCGCGCTCGCGTTCGCGGTGGGCCTGCCAGGACAGGCCCTCGCGAGCGCGTCGCGGTCCCACGCGAGCGCGCCACGCTCGTGGTCACCGCTGCAGGTCGGCCCGCCGCTTACCGCTGCCCAGCGCTCGACGCTCGAGGGGATCGCCGCCGACACGTGGAAGTTCTACGGCGCCGACGTCGACCCGAGCACGCACCTGCCGCTCGACAACCTCGGGCCGGGCGACGTTCGCGGTGCGTACACGTCGGCGGCCAACATCGGTGTCTACCTGTGGGCCGTCGTCGCCGCGCACGACCTGAAGCTGATCAGCCGCCAACGCGCCGATTCGCTGGTCACCGCGACGCTCGACGAGGTCTCGAGTCTGAAGCGCTTCGACGGCTTCCTCTACCAGTGGTATGACACCAGCAACGGCGACGTGCTGGCCAACCCGGGACAGGGCGACTGCACGGGGACGACGCCTGAGGAGACCGACAACTGCTGGTTCGTATCGGCCGTCGACAACGGCTGGTACGCGTCGGGCCTGATCGAGGTCCGGCAAGCGCTGCCCGAGCTCGCCGGCCTGGCCGACAAGCTGCTGGCGCCGATGGACTTCTCGATCTTCTATGACAACCGCCCGCAGACGAGCTGCAACACGAACGCGTCGCTGCCGGGCAACCCGCCCACCGGCCAGCAGTACGGCGGCTACTGGGTCGACCAGGGGCCGGCCGGCTACCACAACGGCGCGCTCTACAGCGACCCGCGAATCTCGATCTACATCGGGATGGGCATGCACCAGATGCCGGGCGATGTCTGGTGGCGCTCCTGGCGGGTCGAGCCGCCCAAGCAGTGCCCGACCGACCCCGACTTCTCCGTCCAGGGCCAGTGGCCGACCCCCGGCCATTGGCAGGTCTACACCGACCCCCAGTCCCACAAGCAGTTCAACGTCTGGGAGGGCCACTACGTCTACCCGGGCACGTCCCTGAAGTTCGTGCCGACGTTCTCGGGCGGCATGTTCGAGGGGCTGATGGCCAACCTCGTCGTGCCCGAGACCGAGTGGGGCAAGCACAGCTTCGGGCTCAACGACGTGCACTGGGCCCAGGTCCAGATCAAGTACGCCACCCAGGTCCTGCGCTATCCGGTGTGGGGGATCTCGCCTTCGAGCACTGCCGATAACACCGGCGATTACGGCGGCTTCGGCGTCGAGGGGCTCACGTTCCCCAGCAATGAGGGGCTTGCGCAGTGCACCACCTGCGCCACCGAGACCACCGTCAGCCCGCACGCGTCGGCGATCGCGCTACCGATCCTGCCGCAGAAGGCATATGCCAACCTCCAGGCGTTGCGCAAGCTGTACCCCGGGATCTACACCTCGGACGGCGGCTTCTACGACGCGATCAACCCCCGCACCGGATCGATCGGCCACCGCCGCCTCGTGCTCGACCAGTCGATGATCATGGCGGGGATCGATGACGCGCTGCACCATGATGCGCTGCAGCGCCGGTTCGCGCGCGATCCGCTGTCGTGGGCCGCGCACCTGTACCTGTCGATCGAGCGGATGTCGATCGGGTAGGCCTCGAAGCCCTACTCGGGTGGCGGCAGGAAGTTGACCTCATGGCGCGCGGCGAGGGCGACGACCTCGTCGGGGGTCTGCTCGTCCATCGCGTCGATCGCGACGAACAGGTCATAGAGACGCGCGGTCGGCGTCACCCAGAAGATGCACGTGAGCGTCTGACCGGAGCGGTTGAAGAGGCCGTGCGGCGCGCCCTGCGGCAGCCGGATCAGGTCACCGGCCCCCGCCGTGTGGTCCTCGTCACCGGTCACGAGCGTCATCGCGCCGTCGACTATGTAGACGTACTCGTCCTGGGTCGGGTGGACGTGCGGCGGCACGAAGGTGTCGGGCGGCAAGGTGGCATGCCAGGCAAAGCAGCGCTCGGTCCGCAACTTGGGCCGGTAGGTCTGGCCGAGGATGTTCCACTCGATGTCGTCGAGCGAGGAGGCGGCGCCGATCACATCCGGAAGGCTGTCGGTCATGCTGGTGCTCCTTGTCGTTGTGTCTGTGGTTGGGACGGCGAAGCCGGCCTTCGTGGCATAGCCGCGAACGATCGCCTCGCGTTCGGGGTGGGGCAGGACCCGCTCGACGTCGTCGAACCCCTCCGGCGCAAGCGCCTCGACGGCGTCGATCACGCCTTCCGGGCCGCCGCTGCGGTTGGAATGAACGATCTCGGCCGTCGCGGCCAGGCGCTGCTGTTCGTAGCCGTCCAGCGCGTCTGAGACGCTCGCGCCGGAGCTCAGCGTGTCGGCCAGCGCGCACGCGTCGAGGATCGCCTGGCTGGCGCCGTTGGAACCGACGGGGTACATCGGGTGAGCCGCGTCACCGAGCAGCGTCACCCGGCCGAACGACCACCGTGACACCGGGTCGCGATCGCACACCGGGTACTCGTAGAAGACGTCGGTCGAGCCGATCAACGCCGGCACGTCCACCTCTCTCACCGCGAACCGCTCGACGTGTGGCATCAGCTCGTCCAGCCGGCCGGGCCGCGACCAGTCCTCGCGCCGGGGCGGCGGCGTCCCCGCCGCGCCGATCCGCGCCATCACGGCCCAGTTGGTCAGTCGCCGGTCGGGTGTGTCGCCCGCCGCGATCGGGTAGAGGACGACCTTGGCCTCCATGCCGCCGGCGATGATCATCGAGCTCCCGGTCAAGAACGCCGGCCACTGGGTGGCGCCCCGCCAGAGCATCGTCCCGTTCCAGCGCGGCGGTCCCTCGTCGGGATGCAGCGCCTCGCGAACAACCGAATGGATCCCGTCGGCGCCGATCAGCGCGGACCCTCGGACGGGCTCGAGCTCGGCTCCGGATTGATCGGTGAAGGCGACCGTCACGCCGTCACGATCCTGGTCGAAATCGATCAGCCGCCGGCCTGTGCAGATCACCTCGGGGCCGAGGCGGTCGACGACCGCGTCGCGCAGGACGGCCTGGAGCGCGCCGCGGTGGATCGAGAACTGCGGCACCGGATGGCCGGCATGCATCCCGCGGAGCTCGCGCCACACCTCCTGGCCGAAGCGGTTCATGTAGATCAGCTCGTAGGTGCGCAGGCCGGCGGCGTCGAGCGCGTCGAGCAGTCCCAGATCGGCCAGCTCGCCGATCGCATGAGGCAGCGTGTTGATCCCGACGCCGAGCTCGCGGATCTGCGATGACTGCTCGTAGATGCGGCAGCCGATCCCGGCGCGATGCAGGGTCAGCGCGGTCGCGAGCCCGCCGATCCCGCCGCCGATGATGATCACCGGCTGTCCGCGCGTGGCACCCACGCCCGGGTCGCTCATCGCCGACTCGGCAGACGGCTTGCGATCCGGGCCCACGCGTCCGAGCGCGGATCGATCACCGCGAAGTGGTCGTTGCCCGGCAGCTCGAGCAGCTCGCAGCTGTCGCCGGCGGCCCGGGCCGCGGCCGCGTAGTCGCGGCTGAGGTGGATCGGCACCCGGTCGTCGGCATCCCCGTGTGCGAGCAGGACGTCGACGCCGGTCGGCAGGCGCTGCATCGGGTCGGCGACCGCGTACGCGTCGGGCCGTTGTGCCGGGCGGCCGCCGATGAACTCGACCGCGGCGTCGTTGCCGATCGCCTCGTCCGCCGCCGCCACGAGATCGCACACGCCCGCCAGCGAGACCACGGCCGTGACGGCCGGGTCAGACGCGGCGCACAGCGCCAGCTGCCCACCGGCCGAGTGCCCGATCAGCAGCAGGTGCTCGGCGTCGAGCGGCTCGTCCAGGTCCCTGATCGCGTCGATCGCGGCGCCGACGTCGTCCAGCGTTTCGATCGCCCCGCCACCGCTGCCGCCACGTCGGTACTCGACGTTCCAGGTCGCCCACCCCCGCCGCGCGAGGTCGATCGCGAGCGCGGCCATGATCGGGCGCTTGAAGGGGGCGCGCCAGAAACCCCCGTGCAGGAGGACGGCGACGGGATGGGGACCCTCGCCCCCGGGCGCGACGGGATGCAGACCCTCGGGTGCTGGGTGCGTCGCGAGCGGGATCCACGCCTCCGGGCAGCAGCAGGTCGGCCTCATGCTCGGGACCGGGCCCGTAGCGATGCGTCTGGGTGACCGCACCCTGCGCGGCTGCCCACTCTTGTAGCTCGGCAAGCAGTGCGTGGACGTCGGTGGCCGCCACGGCGCGAGCATACCCGGAGCGCCCGGTCAGTCGAAGGTGAACTCGCCCGCGTCGATCACCGTCCCATTCTCGGTCACGACCTGCACCTTCACCGGCTTGCGTGGCGTCTGCGACGGGAGCGGCGCCACCCCGTGGAGGATCACGACCCCTTGGCGGTCGACGCTTGCCTTCACCACCGTCCCCGGCTCGTCGTCGAGCCGCAGCCACATCGCGGTGCCCTCCGCGGGCTTGGGAGAGAGCCCCTTGACCTCGACCTCGAACTCGGTCCCGCCGGTTCCGTGGTTGGGGGTGATCTCGCCGTTGGCGGCGGCCTGCGGCGTGATCGCCTTCTTGCCGACGTAGCCGGCGGCGGACACGCTCGTCAACCCAAGCAGGACACCGGGCAGGTGCGGCAGCCCGTCACTCGGATGCACCAGGACATTGCCGAGCACGAACAGGAGTGCGGCGAGGTTGAACAGCACGTACTGAAAGTCGCCAAGGTCGGCGTTGCCCGAGTCGTCGAGCACCAGGTCGGCGATCGAGGTCGAGGTCCCCGGCGTCTTGGCCGCCGGGTCGTTGTTGACCTGACTGATGACGATCCCCTTGGCGGCCACCGCGGCGCCGAGCGGGCCACCGAACAGCAGCGCGTACTGCCCGATGACCCCCGAGGCGTCGGTCGCGTTCAGGGCCTGCGGATGGCCGATCAGCTGGGCGTAGATCATCCCGACCAGCGCGCCGGCGACGACCACGGTCCACCCGGTCGCGATCGTTTTCGAGGTCGATAGGCGATTGTCGACCCCGATCACCAGCCCCCGCCCCGGTCCGACCAGCGCAATCAGCACGGTCAGCGCCGTCGCTCCACCGATTCCGATCAGCAGCCCCCAGCGCACGGCCGCGTTGCTCTGGGCGCTCGCCGCGTGCTTGGTCGCCGCGAGCGCCACATCGGGCACCAACAGCGACACCGCGAGCGCCGCCGCGGCGAGCAGCAGCCGGGTGAGATTCCGGTGACCGCGCATCGCCCTGGCTAGAACGTCTTCGTCAGGTTCGCCACCGTCACGTGCGGCCAGCTCAGCCCGAGGAAGTTGAGCAGCACCGTCTGCGTGTACTGGAGCTGCATGTGGGTCGGTCCCGACGCCGGCTTGACGGTCTCGATCCAGAACGTCGCCTGCACCGAGACGGCGTTGGCGTTGTGCACCACGAACGGGATGTTCTGGACGCCGCCGTGCGGATGCGTCGAGATCGACAGCACCTCGGTATGGGTGATCGTCTGGTGGGCGATGTGGTCGGTCAGGACCACGTTCGGGTTGTCGATCATCGCCTGCGTGATCCCGGCCGGAACCGGGTGCGTGCGGAACGGGTTCGCGTGGCTGAGGTTGTATTCGGGGAAGCCGTTCGGCGTCCCCGGGCCCGGGGTCGGTGACCCGATCGAGAACGGGACCGTGTTGGTTCCGTGGATCGTCGGCGGGCCGCCGACCGACGTCGCGGTGCCCTGGATGTTGGCCGCGTCGCCGTGCGGAATCGTCGCCAGGCGGGCGATCGTCGGGCCCTCGGCCGGCTTGGTCGTCTTCGGGATGTTGATCCAGATGCCCGGCTCGAGATGGAGCGCGCCGTGCGTGGTGCGGTCACTGATCGTCTGCAGGTAGTGGACCCCGAACAGGGTGATGTCATCCTGTTCGCTGCCGCGGTTGGGGATCGGGCTGCCGATCGTGTTGAAGACGAGCGACTCCTTGGTCAGGTTCAGCTCGAGGAAGATGTCGTTGTGGCCCTGGTGGTCGGGGCGCGCGATCATGTTGAAGCCGGTGCCGGACCAGCGCCCCGGCAGGTTGGCGAGCGGACCCAGCGCGCCGTGCAGGGTCGCGTGATCGGGGACCGCGCGGAATGAGGTCGCGTTTTCGACCGCGCCGGCAGTCTCTGGCAACTCCGCGGCGTTCTCAGGCGTTTCAGTCGTCTCTGGACTCACGTGCGCTCCTAGGCATCGATGGACTAGACGGAGGTGGGCGTCGACCGCGTACAGACGTCCGCGTACGGCATCCACGCGCGCCGCCGACTCCCGCGGCTCTCACAGGAGCCGCCTCTCGCTGACGCGCGCGGTCAGTCTCAGATTGCTGTCAGTCGCACCATGGGTGCCAACCCATGTCGATCACGACACTCCCCTCAGTAACCGTGAAGCCCCACCGAGGCCGCTCGCACCGCCGCAAACCCCGAACCGCGACTGTTACACGCACAAGCGCAGTGGCAGTGGTCACGACCGTGCTTGCACAGCTCTTTGGTGTGAAGCTGTGCTGAATTACACCGGGGCGCTGCGCTCAGCGAGCGCCCGCCAGACCCGCTCGGGTGTCATCGGCAGCCGCCTCATCCGAGCGCCGGCGGTCGCCGCGGCGACCGCATTCGCGACCGCCCCTGGGACGCCCACGACCGGGGCCTCGCCGACACCCTTGGCACCGAACGGCCCCTCGGGCGCCGGCACCTCGACGATCTCGGTGTCGATCCAGGGCGTGAAGGCGGCGGTCGGCAGCGCGTAATCGACGAACGTGCCGGTCGTCAGCTGGCCGTGGCCGTCGTGCGACAGCTCCTCGAGCAGCGCCCAGCCGAGCCCCTGCGCGGTGCCGCCGCACATCTGGCCCTCGACCAGCGCCGGGTTCAGCGCCCGGCCGACGTCCTGCGCGATCACGTGTCCGAGCACCGTGACGTGGCCCGTATCGGGATCCACGCGGACGTGTGAGAGATGGGCCGCCGACTGCGGCGCCTGCGACAGCGCGACGCGGCCGTGGCCCTCGACCGGCGGGTGCGGGCTGCCGAAGGTGAGGATCTTCGACGCGAGCTCGTCAATCGAGATCGCGCGCGCCGGCACGCCCTGGGGACGCACCGCTCCGTCGGCGATCTCGAGGTCCTCGGGCGCGATCTCGAGCTCCTCGGCGGCGACCTCGAGCAGCCGCTCGCGAGCCTCCGACGCCGCCCGCTGCACCGCGCGGCCCACCGTGTAGGTCACCTTGCTGCCGCCGCTGGTACCGGCGTACGGCGCGCTCGCGGTATCGGCGTGGACGACGCGCACGCGGTCGGCATCGACGCCGAACGCCTCGGCCGCGATCGTCGCGAACGCGGTCTCGACACCGGTCATGTCGGCGGCGCCGGTGATCACCGTCAGGCGGCCGTCGGCGTCAAGCCGGCAGACGGCCGCGGCCGGCTCGTATCCGCCGGGCCACCAGCCGACCGAGGCGCCGATCCCCTCGCCCTCGGGCAGCTCGTGACGCCGTGACCAGAGCGGATGATCGCGGATGCGCTCCAGGCATTCGCGCGCGCCGAACACCGGGAACGGCTGGCCCGACGGCGCGGGGTCGCCCTCGACGGAGACGTTACGCAGGCGTAGCTCGACCGGGTCGAGCTCGAGCTTGTGAGCGAGCTCGTCGATCAGTGACTCGAGCGCGAACGCGGCCGGCGGCGCGGTCGGGCCGCGGTAGGCGCCGAACGTCATCCGGTTGGTCGCGACGCCGAGCGCGGTCAGCTCGTGCGCGTGCCAGCGATAGGGGCCGGCGGTCAGCATCGCGGCGATCGACTCGACGCCGAAATCGTCGGTCGCCCCGCGGTCGACGAGCACGCGGGAGCGGATCCCGGTCAGCGTCCCGTCGGCGTCAGCGCCGATCTCGAGCGACAGGATCTCGGCGCCGGCCGGGTTGGTGGCCGACATGTCCTCGCTGCGCGTCATCGACAGGCGGACCGGGCGGCGGAGCGCGAGCGTCGCGGATGCGACCAGCGGCTCGACGATCATCATCTTCCCGCCGAACGCGCCGCCGAGCGTCGCCGCGCGGACCCGAATCCGTTCCACCGGGAGGCCGAACAGCTTCGCCAGCGAATCGCGGGTCGCGAACGGGGCCTGGGTCGCCGAGCTGATCACCAGCTCGCCGTCGGGCTCGAGCCACGCCGTGCCGGTCTGCGGCTCGAGGTAGCCCTGGTACATCCACGGCGTCTGGAAGCGGCCGCTGAGGACGACGTGGCTGGCCGCCAGCGCGGCATCCACGTCACCGTTGGTCAAGCGCGCCGAGTCGAGCACGTTGTCGGACAGCTGCTCGTCGTCGCCGACGCCGCCGGCCGCGACCGAGGCGTGGGCATCACCGAGATCCGAACCGTCGCCTGCGGCGGCGACGGTCACACGGGCGCGCGCCGAGCCGGGCCGCGCCGCGGCTTCGAGGTCGATCACGGTCTCGAGCGGCTCGAGCTCGACGTCGACGAGCTCCGCGCCATCCTCGGCCTGCGCCTCGCTCTCGGCGACCACGAGTGCCACCGGCTGCCCGGCGTAGATCACCTCCTCGCGCGCGAGCGGCTCGTACAGCCGGCCCGGTCCGCTGGCGGCGAGCGGGAGGTCCGCGGCCGTCAGCACCGCGACCACGCCGGGGAGCGCGAGCGCACCGTCGACCGAGATGGAGACGATCTTCGCGTGCGCCTCGTGGGCCATCACGAGGCGCGCATGGAGCAGGCCGACGACGGGCAGATCAGCCGCGAAGCGCGTCGTGCCACGGACCTTGGGCTCGGAGTCCCGGCGCGGAGTTGAGACGCCGACGGCGGCCATTGACTCCAACGTAGCATTCGCGCATGGCGGCCATCGACCACGCCGGATGCGCCTAGGCTAAGGGGAGCCGATGACGATCTCCGAGTACGCAGACGCGCCGACGTTCACGGGGATGGCGCTCGACCGCGCGATGGTGCAGCGCGAAGATCCGGCGCTCGTCACGCGCTTGCACGCCGACCCGGCGGCCCGTGCGGTGGCCGCCTCAAGCGACGGGGTGCTGCTCGCCGGCGGGGACCAATCGGCCCTTGCACGCCTGCCGGTGGATCCCGAGGCCAGCCCGATCCTGCTCGGCCTCGACGACGGAGTCGCCCTGTTTGCCACCGACCTCGACGGGCTGGCGGACGACGAGCGGGCCGCGCTCATCGGCGCCGGCCGGATCGCGCCGTTGCGCGAAGCGGGTGCGCTCGTGTCGCGGCCCGAGGCGGGACTCGCCGCGTACGTGACGGCGCTGCTGAACTGGCACCGCCGGCATCGCTTTTGCGCCAACTGCGGCAACGAGACCGCGATCCGCGAGGCCGGCTACTCGCGGCGCTGCCCGCGCTGCGGGGCGCAGCACTTCCCGCGCACCGATCCGGTCGTGATCATGACCGTCGAACATGAGGACCGTCTGCTGCTCGGCCACCGTGCGGGCTGGCCCGAACGCCGGTATTCGGTGCTGGCGGGGTTCGTCGCGCCCGGCGAGGCCGCCGAGGAGGCCGTCGTGCGCGAGGTCGCCGAGGAGTCGGGGATCGTCGCCCGCGATCCGAAGTTCGTCAGCTCGCAGCCGTGGCCGTTCCCCAGCTCGCTGATGCTCGGCTTCGAGGCGTTCTCCGACGGCGGCGAGCCGCGGGCCAACGACGGCGAGCTCGACGCGGTCCGGTGGTTCACGCGCGAGGAGGTCCAGGCGGGAGTCGAGGGCACGCACCCCGAGCTGCTGCTTCCGCCGGGCGTCTCGATCGCGCGGTTTCTGATCGATCGCTGGCTGGCGCGGGGCGGCGGTTAGACGTCGACAAGTTGCGCCACCGCGGCCTCGCTCACGTCGAGCGCGGCCACGTTGTCGGCGATCTGCTCGGCGGACGTGGCGCCGAACAGCGCGGTCGCGACGGCCGGGTTACTGAGGGCGAAGGCGATCGCGAGCGCTGCCGGCGTGCAGCCGACCTCGGGGGCGAGTGCCCGCAGCCGCCGCCCCTGCTCGCGCGCCGCGGCGACCCGGGGCGTGTCGAGCTCGCCATCGGCGCGGCCCGAGCCACCGGCGTCGTACTTGCCGGTCAGCACGCCGCCCGCCATCACGAACGACGCGACGACGCCCGCGCCGGACGCCTCGAGCGCCGCTCGCATCTCGATGCTCTCGACCCAATCGCGCGCGACGAGGCTGTACGGCAGCTGGGCCGCGCAGGGCGGCGGCACCCCTTGGCGCCTGGCGGACCGGATCGCCTCCATCAGCGGGCCGGCCTCCCAGTTGACGACGCCCCAGGCCCGCGCCTTGCCCGACGCCACCAGCCCGTCCATCGCGGTGACCAGCTCGTCGATCGCCAGCCCGTCGGGCGGCGGGTTGGCGTAGATCAGGTCCACGTAGTCAAAGCCCATCCGGGTCAGCGAGCCGTCGAGCTCGGCCGCCGCGCTCTGCTCGGGCCAGAACTCCCACCACAGCTTGTTGGAGACGACCGTCTGCTCGCGATCCCACCCCGCAGCGGCAAACAGCTCGCCGAACAGAACCTCCGAATAGCCCGTCGGGATCGGCGCGCTGCCGGTCTCGTCGTCGTAGCGCGCGTCGTCGAGGAAGTTGAAGCCGTGCTCACGGGCGGCGCGCATCACCGCGAGCGCAGCCTCGCCGCGCAATCCGCTCGAACGTCCGCCACGAGCCGAGCGACAGCCGCGAGACTTCGAGCTCGGAGTGCCCAAGCCGGCGTTTCTCCATCACGGACAAGAGCTGGTCGTCGTTTTCACCAGGATGTCAATTCTCTGGGAGGTCACTTGAGCCACGAGGTCGACTGGTTACAGTGGACTGATGATCGGATTGGCCAAATGGTGCATCGCCCATCGAAAGTGGGTGATCGGGGGTTGGGTGGCTATTGCCGTTCTGACCACTGTGATCGCGTCTGGGATTGGACGCCAGTACGCCACCAACTTCACTCTCCCGGGCACCGAGGCCCAGCACGTAACTGACCTGCTCAACAGCCAGTTCAAGGCCCAGAGCGGTGACATCGACACAATCGTCTACCACACATCGACCGGCACCGTCTACTCGCCGCGCGTGCGCGCCCGGATCGCGCCGTTGCTCGCGCGCGTGCGCTCGATGCCGCACGTCGACAGCGTAGTCAGCCCCTACAGCGCCGCTGGACGCGTAGCCGTCTCGCGTGATCGCAAGACCGCGTTCGCGACGATCAACTACGACAAGCGCGCCAACCTGCTGCCCGACAAGACCGGGCAGCCGGTGCTCGACGCGATCGGCAAGGTGCACGTGCCGGGGCTCCAGATCGCCGCCGGCGGGCAGGTGATCGAGAGCGCCGAGGGCTTCAACGTCGGCCCCGCCACCGTGGTCGGCGTGATCGCGGCGCTGATCATCCTGCTGCTGACGTTCGGCTCGCTGATCGCCGCCGGGATGCCGTTGATCACCGCCGGCCTGGGCCTGATCACCGGGATCGCGCTGGTCGGGATCGCGACCCACGTGACCGACATGTCGAACATCGCCCCGGAGCTGGCGATCATGATCGGGCTGGGCGTCGGCATCGATTACGCGCTGTTCATCGTCACGCGCTTCAAGGAGAGCTACGCCCGGACCGGAGACGTGTCGCAGGCGGTTGTGGAGGCGATGGACACGTCCGGGCGCGCGATCCTGCTCGCCGGGACCACCGTGATCATCGCCCTGCTGGGAATGTTCGCGACCGGCGTCACCTTCCTGTACGGGCTCTCGATCGCGTCCGTGCTGGCCGTGCTCCTGGTGCTGTGCGCCTCGTTGACGGTGCTGCCGGCCATGCTCTCGCGGTTCGGCGAACGGGTCACGCGCCCGAGCCGCTCCGAGCGCCGCCGCGAGGCGAAAGGCCAGGCGCCGCGCGAGTCCCGCTGGGGCCGCTGGAGCCGCACCGTCCAGAAGCACCCGTGGCCGCTGGCCGCGGGGGCGCTCGCCGTGATGCTCGTCTGCATCGTGCCGGCGCTGACGATGCGCCTCGATGCGTCCGACGCGGGCAACGATCCGTCGAGCACGAGCAGCTACAAGGCGTTCAACCTGCTTTCCGACGGCTTCGGACCCGGTTTCAACGGGCCGCTGCTGATCGCCGTCGAGCTGCACGGTAAGAGCCCGGCTCAGGGCGTGCTCCCGGTGCGCGCGGCCGTAGCCCGCACGCCCGGGATCGTCACCGTGACGCCCGCACAGGTCTCGCCGTCGGGGAGCGTGGCCGTATTCGAGGCCTATCCGAGCTCGGCTCCACAGGCGGCCGCGACGACCGACCTGGTGAACCATCTGCGCGGCGACGTGCTGCCGCCGCTCAAACAGAGACTCGGCGTCAACGCGCTCGTGGGCGGCTTCACCGCCGGCTCGATCGACTTCTCCAATGTGCTCGCGAACAAGCTGCCGCTGTTCATCGGGATCGTCGTCGTGCTCTCGGCGCTGCTGCTGTTCGTGATCTTCCGCTCGCTGGTGATCCCGCTCCAGGCGGGGCTGATGAACCTGCTCAGCATCGGCGGCGCGCTCGGCCTGACCACGCTCGTGTTCCAGCACGGGTGGCTCTCGGGCGTGCTCGGCGTCAGTCCAGGGCCGGTCGAACCGTGGATACCGGTACTGATGTTCGCGGTCGTGTTCGGCCTGTCGATGGACTACGAGGTGTTCCTCGTTTCCCGGATCCGGGAGGAGTGGGTCCGCTACCGCGACGCGACGCGCGCGGTCACCGACGGGATCGCCTTCACCGGCCGCGTGATCACGGCCGCCGCGGCGATCATGATCTGCGTCTTTTTGTCGTTCATGCTCGGTGACCAGCGCGCCATCAAGGAGTTCGGCTTCGGGCTCGCGGTCGCGGTGTTCCTCGACGCGCTCGTGGTCCGGTGCGTGCTGCTTCCGGCCGTGCTCGAGCTGCTCGGCCCGGTCACCTGGTGGCTGCCGCCGTGGATCGACAAGCGGCTGCCGCGGATCCGGATCGAGGGACAGGCGGCGAGTGCCGCTGCCGCGGCCGAGGAGGCCCGCCAGGAGGCGCCCGAGCAGACGGGTACCCCAGCCTAGAGAGCCCGCCCAGCAATCAGCCGTACACTCCGATCGGCGCACCGCCGGCGATGCAGGCCGCCGGCGCTCGGCGTCGAACGAGCTTCTAACCCGACCGCTACTCCGTGCGGTTCGGCGGGTTAGGACCGTCAGTGCACGTAATCGTGTCGCGCAGGGGCCAGCACCACAGTCAGATCTCCGCCGGGGTTGGCCGGGTGCTCACCGGATGCGCGCTCGCGTTCGCCGCCGTACTCGCGGTCCTCGCGGGTCCGGCGGCGGCCGCATCGCGCGCCACCAAGACGGTCCGCTACCGCGGCTATGCGATGCGGGTCCCGTCCTCATGGCCGGTGTTCCATCTCTCACGCCGCTCGACGGTGTGCGTGCGGTTCAACCGCCACGCTCTCTACCTCGGCGCGCCCGGCACTCGTCAGGCCTGCCCGGCAACGGCCGCCGGCCGCACCGAGGCGATCCTGGTCGCGCCGCACGCGGACGCGCCCGCCCATCTGCTGGCGCCGGTCACCGCGGCAGGCGCGCAGCCCGCGGGCGGGTCCGAGGCCCAGGTCGCGCTGCCGGCCCATCGGCTCGAGGTGACCGCGACTTGGAACGCGCACCCGGGTGTGGTCAAGCGCGCCCTCGGAGGTCGACTCGACGTCAATCCCGGCACGGCGGCTGGGGTGGGCGGATCGCACCCAACCGGCACCGCCGCCCGGCTCACGAACGCGCTCGACTTCCGTCCGATGGCCAAGATCGCCTCAGCCCCGGGCGCCACCGGCACCCTGTTCACCGGGCTCGGATTCGACCCCTGCACCGCGCCGAGCTCCTCGCAGATGGCGGCCTGGAAGGCGTCCCCGTATCGCGCGATCGGCGTCTACATCGGCGGCACGAACATGGGCTGCTCGCAGGGGAACCTGACCGCCAACTGGGTCGGGCACGAGTGGGCCGCGGGCTGGCATCTGATGCCGATCTACGTCGGGCTGCAGGCGCCGGGCAATTCCTGCGGCTGCGCGCCGATCGCGAGCTCGACGAGCCAGGCCGCCAGTGAGGGAACGTCCGCGGCGATCGACGCGGTCGTGCACGCCCAGGCGATCGGGATCGGCGCCGGAAACCCGATCTATGACGACATGGAGGCCTACTCGACTACGAGCAGTACCTCGGCGGCGGTGCTGGCGTTCCTGGGCGCCTGGACCACCGAGCTGCACGCGGAGGGGTACGGATCCGGCGTCTACTCCAGCGCCGACTCGGGGATCGTCGATCTCGCCGAGCACTACGGCACCACCTACCAAGAGCCCGACGACCTGTGGATCGCCCGCTGGAACGGGGCCAAGAACACCAGCGACCCCAACGTCCCAAGCGGCGACTGGGCGGCGGGCCAGCGGATCCACCAGTACGAGGGCGCAAACAACGAGACCTTTGGCGGCACCACGCTCGACATCGACAACGATTACCTCAACGGCGCGACCGCGTTCGGGACCCCCGGCCCGCTGCCGCCGCCGTCACTGAAGGTCTCGTCCGCGAGCGACGGCACGATCAACCTGTCGGCGAGCTGGCCCGGGGGTGCGGGGGTCACCGCCTGGCGGACGCTGGGGGGATCGAGTCCCTCCACGCTGGCGGCGATCGCGCGCACACGCAGCCAGGGCGCGACGACCGCGATCACGCTCCACAGCGCGTTCCCGTTCTATGCCGTGCAGGCGGTCGGCGCAAGCGGGACCGTCCTGGCCAGCTCTCAGACGATCAGCACCAGCCCCCACCTCGCGCTCTACGGACATAGCGTGTTCGTGCCCGCGCGAGGGCTGGTCGGCGTCCCCGCCGGATGCTTCACGGGCACCGCGTGCCGCCTCGCGCTGACGATCAAGGCCGGCCGCCGTGCGCTGGCCCACACCGGCCGCGAACGGCTGGCGACGAGCGCCGGCCTGGTCTACTTCCAGATGTCGTCGACCGCTCGCGCGATGCTCGCGCAGGCCCGCGGCCACCGCCTGGCGGTCACCGTGCAGGCGCGCGACATCTCGAGCACGAGCGCATCGACGAGCATGAAGCTGATCCCGTTCGCGACCAGCGGGGCGGGCCCGCGCCGCAGCGCCGCCTCCGCCGACACCCCGCTGCGGTTGGTCGGCTCACGCGAGTTCGTGTTCCGCAACGGGTCCGGCGGGGTTCTCGCCAGCTGTACCGGGACCGCGCCGTGCCCGACCAAGACGGAGATCACCGCCCGCGGCAAAACGATCGCCAGCACCGGTACCGAGAGCATCGGTGCCAACGAGGCCCGCTACCTCAGCTTCAAGCTCACCGGCGCCGGCAGGGCGATGCTCGCGCGGGCGAAGGGCAACCAGCTCGGCGTGCGGCTCACGCTCAGCGACGGTGGCGCGGTCATGCACGCGTCGGTCGCGCTGTCGAGCTTCAGCTGACATCTGACAGCTGACAGCTGACAGCTGACCAGCTACAGACCCATGAAGGTGCCCGCGTCGGCGAGCACCTCGCGCAGCCGCCTCGCCATCTCGTCGAGCTGCTCGGCGTCGGCGATCAACGGGGGCGCGATCTGGAGCACCGCGTCGCCACGGTCGTCGGGGCGCGCGATCAGCCCGGCCTCGCGCAGCCGCCGCGGGATGAAGCCGCGCAGCAGGCGCTCGCGCTGCTCGGCGTCAAAGCGCGCCTCGGGCGACCCGGCGGCGAGCTCGAATGCCCAGAAGAATCCGGCGCCGCGGACGTCGACGACGATCGGCAGGTCGAGCAGCTCCTCCTCGAGGCGCTCGCGCAGATGCGGCTCGAGCGTCCGGACGTTCTCGAGCACGCCGTCGCGCTCGAAGATCTCCAGGTTCTTGAGCGCCACCGCGGCGGCGACGGGATGGCCGCCGAAGGTGATCCCGTGCATGAGCATGTTGCCGGACTCGTACAGCGGCGCGGCGACCTTGTCGGCCACGAGCACCGCACCCATCGGCATGTACGCCGACGTCAGCCCCTTGGCGACGGTGAGGATGTCGGGCTCCGCCGCGAGGCGCTGCGAGCCAAACCACTCGCCGAGCCGTCCGAAGCCGCAGATCACCTCGTCGGCGATCAGCAGGATCCCGTGGCGGTCACAGATCTGGCGCAAACCCTGCCAATAGCCCGGCGGCGGCGTCAGGCAGCCGCCGGCGTTCTGGACCGGCTCGGCGATGATCGCCGCGATCGTGTCGGGACCCTCCTCGGCGATCACCTGGTCGATCTCCGCCAGCAGCGCGGTGGTCAGCTGCTCGCCCTCCAGGCCGTCGAGCGGCCGGAACTGGTTCGTCCAGGAGACGTGGCGGACCGGGATCGCGGGCGGTCCGAACGGCTCCTTCATGCCCGGCACGCCGGTGAACGACAGCGCCCCGAGCGTAACCCCGTGATAGGCGCGGTCACGCGCGATCGCCTTGGTCCGCTGCGGCTGGCCCTGGCTGAGGTGGTACTGACGCACGATCTTCCACGCCGCCTCGACCGACTCCGAGCCGCCGGAGGTGAAGTACACGTGGTTGATGTCGGTGGGGGCGATCTGCGCGACACGGTCGGCGAGTGCGATCGCCGGCGGATGCGCCGTTCCCCAGTTGGTGCCGAACGGCAGCCGGGTCAACTGCGCGCTCGAGGCGGTCGCCATCTCCTCGCCGTAGGAGTAACCGAGCTGGGCGCAGAACAGGCTCGAGAGCGCGTCGAAGTAACGATTGCCCTCGATGTCGAAGACGTACGGTCCCTCGCCGCGGTCGAGCACGAGGAGGTTCTCGCCCTGGGGACCGAGGTCGCCGTTGCGGGTGAAGTGGAGCAGCAGATGCTCGTGCGCGCTGTGCAGCAGCTCGTCGGGATCAGCGTGGGTCAGGGCCATCTCGCGCTACCTCCGTCCAGTGGTGTCATGAAATCCTCGCACGCCGCGGGTGGCGGGCGCCAGTGCCATGCCGGCGAGAGTGCGACCGGCCGCGTCGACATCGTGGCCAGCCGGCGCCGACCACCGGTCAGCCGGCGAGCCGATATTCGTTGAGCACCGCGACAAGCCGCTCGCCGGGCAGCGCGTGTGCGGTGATCCCGTCCCGACCGACCATCGTCTCGGCGCCGAGCATCGCGTTGACGATCGCCTCCTCGGTCGCCTCGACGACGGCGTCGAACAGCGGCGTGATGTAGGCGTCCGACAGCATCTGGACCGGCACGCCGACCGGTCCCCGCTCGCCCGGTGTCCCGGCGATCATGCCGCGATTGCCGGTTGCGAAGCAGAGGAACAGGTCTCCACTCGTATGCTCACCGACGCCGCCGGTCCGCGCCACTCCGAGCCCGGCGCGCTGGGCCATGCGCGCGCACTGCATCGGCAGAAGTGGGGCGTCAGTCGCGACGATCACGATGATCGAGCCAGAGCCGCTCCTCGGGTTGCTCGAATCGGCGGGCGCGGGGATCTCGTCCGTGCCGATCTCGCGCCCGACGGGAGCGCCGTTGACCGCGAGCCGATCGCGCCGTCCGTAGTTCGCCTGCACCAGGACGCCGACCGTGAAGCCCCCGTCGTCGGACGCCACGGTGCGTGAGGCGGTCCCGATCCCGCCCTTGAACTCGTGGCAGATCATGCCGGTGCCACCGCCGACGCCGCCTTCGGCGACCGCCCCATCCGACGCCGCGGCGAACGCCTGATCAACATGCTCGGGCTTGACGTGGAACCCGTTGGCGTCATTGAGCGTGCCGTCCCACGTCTCGCCGACGACCGGCAGCGACCAGAAGAACTCGGTGCCAGAGAGCTCGGCGACCTGGTGGGCGATCATGGCGTCGCGCACGACTCCGACGCTGTGGGTGTTTGTGAGACCGATCGGTGAGGTCAGCAGACCCGTTTCGCGGACCAACTCGAGTCCGGTCAGCTCGCCGTTGCCGTTCAGCCGATGGCAGCCGGCGAACACGGGCTGCTCCCAGATCGACTCGGGCGGAATGACCATCGTCACGCCGGTGCGGACAGGCCCGTGACCGACCTCGAGCGGTCCATCTCCCTCGATCAGCGTCGTGTGACCGACGCGGACCCCGGCCACGTCGGTGATCGCGTTCAGGGGCCCGGGCGTGCCGGCTCCGATCCTGATCCCGTAGTCGCGAGCTCGCATCTAGATCGTCTCCTGGGTCGTCATCGTCGTGCGCGTGGCCGCCGCCGGCGGCACCGAGTTGTCTGGCGGGAACATATGGCCCGGCAGACAACTAGGTCCCGGGACCGCCTAGTGGTGGGGCGTTTCCTCGGGCGTCTCGTACCAGCGCTTGCGCTCGCCGATCCGCGCGCGCATCCGCCAACCCCTGGTCTTCGGGGCGTCCTCGGCGGCCTGCTTGAGCGTCTCGATCTGCGCGCGCGCGTCGAGCCGACCGCCGGCGATCGCCGCGCGCTCGCCGCTGTCCAGTAATGCCGAAATGCGGTCGAGGTTGAGCGTCACGGTCCGCCACCAGCCCCAGTCGCCGCCGAGCAGGTCGCGGTAGACCCCCAGGTCCATCTTGCCGACCTCATCGGAGTCGGCGAGCGGAAAAGTGACCAACAGGCGCAGGCAGTCGTCGGCGTCCTTCTCGTTGAGCTCGACGATCTGCAGCTTTGAGAGCAGAAGGTCGATCGGATCGAGCGTGTAGGGCATCCGCGTCAGGCGATCGGCGAACGAGAACGTGTGACACATCGCGACCTTGTCGACGAGCACGTCGATCGCAAGCCCGGTCTCGGGGTTGGCGAAGTACAACTGCTTGTTGCCATACAGCGCGTTGAAGTTGCGGTCGGGCGCATAGCCCTGCTCGGCGAGCAGGTCGGTCAGCGGCCGGCGGTCGGAGCCGCGCGCCGCGAAGTCGAGGTCCTGCCCCATCCGCGTGCGCGGCGGCAGGTCGGGGGTCAGCAGCCGGATCGCAAGTCCGCCGACCAACCGCAGCGGGATCCCGCGCTCGCCGGCGAGGTCGACGAGCGGCTGGGCCTTGTCCAGCAGGCTGGTCTCGTCGACTGTTTCGGCCATCAACTGCGTACGGTACAGAGTGTTAGGGTCCGCCGCGTGGCCTTGACCGACGCCGAGCGAAACGTGTGCGACGCGATCGCGGCGGAGGGTGACAAGCTCGTGGCGCTGGCCTCCGAGCTGATCGGTTTTGACACCACCGCCCGGGATGTCGGTGACCCGGCGCGTGACGAGCAGGCGCTTCAAGACTGTCTCTCGAAGCGGCTGGGCGAGGCGGGCGCCGAGGTCGACGTGTTTGAGCCGGACGCCGACGCGATGCAGGGCAAGCCGCTGGTCCCGCCGGGACTCGACTTCGCCGGCCGCCCGCAGCTGATCGCCAGACAGCGTGGTGCCGGCGGCGGCCGCTCGCTGGTCTTCAACGGTCACATCGACGTCGTCTCGGCCGAGCCGCGCCGGGCGTGGGCCAGTGACCCGTTCGTCGGGCAGGTGCGCGACGGGAAGCTCTACGGGCGCGGCGCATGCGACATGAAGGGCGGCGTCGCCGCGATGGTGTTCGCGCTCGAGTCGCTCGCGGCGCTCGGCATCCGCCTGAACGGCGATCTGCTCGTCGCGACCAACACCGACGAGGAGTCCTCGGGGGCGGGCGGGTCGGCGCTCGTGGAGCACGGCCTGCGCGCCGACGCGGGGATCGTCACCGAGCCGACGGGCTTCGATGTCTGGGTCGCGTGCCGCGGATCGGAGTACGGCGTCGTCACGGTGCCCGGCCGCCCCGGGCATGCCGAGGTCAACCAGCCCGACTGGCATCAGGGCGGCGCCGTCAACGCGATCGAGAAGGCCGAGCGTGCTGCTCGACGCGATCGCCTCGCTGCGCCGCGAGTGGGCCGCGCGTGCCGGATTCGATCATCCTTTCTTATCCCGACCGGCGCTGCTGCCGACGATGGCGCGTAGCGGCGAATGGCCGGTCACCTACCCCGCCACGTGTGACCTGACGATCGCGGTCATGTATCTGCCGGTGCAGGCGGACGCAACCGGCTGGGGGGCCGACGTTCGTGCCGAAGTCGAGCGGTGGATCGCTCGCGAGACCGCCCAGGACGGCTGGCTGGCGGCCAATCCGCCCGTGATCAAGTGGTGGCCCAACGGCGTGATGCCGTTCGAGATCCCGACCTCGGAGCCGATCGTCGACACCGTGATGCACGCGACCAGTGACGCGGGATATCCCGGATCGCTGTCGGGGCTGGACTCCTGGTACGACGGGGCGACGCTGACGTCGCTGGCCGGCATTCCCTCCGTCGGCTACGGGCCGCCGGGGTTCGACGCCGAAGGGGTCAGCGTCGCGCACATGATCGATGAGTTCGTCCCGATCGACGGGCTGGTCGCGTCCGCGCAGGGACTCGCGGTCTCCGCGATGCGCTTCTGCGGCGCCGCCTAGCCCTCGACTCGCTGGGCGAGGTCGATCCCCTTCTTGCCGACGTCGATCAGGTAGCCGCGCAGGATCCCGTGGTTGGCCTCACTGCCCGGGTTGATGCAGAGCGTCTTGCCGATCTTGCGCTCGCCGCCGGACTCGTGGATGTGGCCGTGGATCGAGAGCAGCGGCTGGTACTCCTCGATGATCCGCCGCACGGCGGTCGAGCCGACCGGGCCACGCAGCACATCGCCCGCCGAGATCGTCGGCCGTAGGTTCTCGTCGAGCAGTGGCGCGGTGTCGAGCCCGGAATCGTATGGCGGCACGTGGATCATGAACACCGCCTTGCGCGGGTCCGAGACCTGCTTGGCGAGCGCGTCAAGGCGCGCGTAGAGCTCGTCCTCGCTCTCCTCGCGCGGGGTCTGCCATGGCGTGTGATTTGACCACCCGGAGGCGAGCAGCTGCAGGCCGCCGGGGATGTCGAGCACCTTGCCGTCGGCGTTGACGGTCGCCCACCCGGGGCGGTCAAGGACCTGGTCGATCGCGAAGTCGTCGTCGTTGCCGGGGATCAGGTACAGCGGCGCGGAGCCGTCGGTCAGCCGCTCGGTCGCCAGCGCCAGCCACGCCTCGACGCGCTCGTTCATCAGCCGGTGCAACAGCTCGTCGCGGCTGGCCTCGTCGCCGGCGAGCTGCTCGGCCTCCTCGCTGGTGGTCACGAACGAGTAGTAGCCGACGTCGGCGATGTCGCGCTCGAGCGTGGCGAAAGCTCCTCGTCGCCGCGCGCGGTGCGGTGCACGCCGAACAGCTCGGTCTCGTAGCGGCCGTCGCGCTGGACGATCGGCACGATCGCCTTGCCGGTGAGGTCACCGGCGAGCAGCGCGACGTCCGCCTTGTAGACGTTCATCGTGATCGCATTGAGGAACTTCCGCCACGCTTTCTCGGCGGCGTGGAAGTCGCTCGCGATGTACAGCCGGGTGGCGATGAGGCCTCTCCTAGTCGGGCGGGAGCTCGGTGAACAGCATCTTCTGATCGACGCCGGCCGCTTTGGTTCTGAACCGCATCACGAAGTAGATCACGATCCCGAGCAGGTAGAAGATCCCGGCGTCGATGATCCCGTTGGTCTCGAGATAGGTCAGCGCGCTGACCGCCCTTGAGCGCGTTGATGATCGGTTTGAAGACCGCGAAGATGTAGATCCAGAGCGGGAACACGAGCCATGCCGCGCCGATCCACACCAGCTTGCCGCCGAACGGGGCGTTGCGGATCAGGTCAGGCCGGCGCCAGCGCACCAGAATCGCGTTGAAGCCGGGCAGCGTCCAGGTAAGGATCGCCATCACGATCGAGAACCACGCCGTCCCGGCGAGGTTGAGCTTGTGCCCGGTCGTGGCGAGGAACGTCGGCAGGTCCTTGTAGCTCTGGAAGAACAGGAACAGGGCGGTCAGGCCGATCGTCGCGAGAATCGCGTTGAGCGGCGCGCGCAGGCGCTCGCTCACCTGCCCGAACCACTCGGGCATCTGGCGGTCGAGGCTCCACGCGAGCTGCATGCGGCTGATGAAGTTGATGTAGACCGGGCACAGCAGGAACGGGAACACCACCCCACCGAGGCTGATCAGGGTCCACAGCGGCCACAGGCTCTTGTTGGCGATCGCCGCCAGCAACGGCATCGAGTTCGGCTGGCCGAGCGGCAGCGCCGAGAGGCTGCTGTTGAAGCCCCAGTAGCTGCCGCCCCAGGCGACGTTGGTGCCGAAGCCGAAGTGGCTCGAGATCGCGTCGACGTACACCGAGTTGGCCAGGACGCCGATCACCAGCGCGCCGATCAGCGCGATCAGCACGCCCCGGCGCACGTTGCCGCGCACCTCACCCGCGATGTAGGCCGAATACTGGAAGCCGATGAACTGGAACAGCAACACCGACAGGAACAGCGGAAAGACCGTGGTCGAGAAGATGTTCGAGAAGAAGCTGCCGTTCGTCGTCGGGAGCAGCCCCGATGTGTGGCCGGTGGCGGCGATGTGCGCCGACGTGACCCCGCCTGTGTAGTGGGGAAGGTTGTGGATGAAGCTGCCCCGGTGGGTGAACAGCAGGCCGAACACGAACATCCCCACGAAGCACGCGACCCCGAACCCCGCCAGCGTGGTGACGACCTTGTGGAAGGTGCGCGTCGGCAGCAGCGCGACCACCGCGATCAGCAGCAGCACGATGATCGAGGCGATGAAGCCGGGCGTGCCGGTGATCGTGCCGGTCGAGTCGGTGAACCACGTGTTGGCGCCGTGGAAGCCGCCGGCGCCGATGGAGACGATCCGGGCCGAGATCTGGAGGTTGCGCAGTACCAGCGGGACCTCGAAGGCGATGATCAGGACCGAGGCGATCACCAGCGTCCAGGACTCGAGCCAGCCCAGGAACGGGTGCAGGATCCGGCTCGAGAACACGTAATCGCCGCCCGATCGGGGCATCACGGACGTCAATGAGGCGAAGATCAGCGCCAGCAGGATGCAGAACAGCCCGGCGATGATCGACGCCCAGCCGTAGGCGGAGAACGGCCCGAGCTTCCAGACCGGCTCGGCGGCGAGCGAATAGAAGATCGGATACAGCGTCAGCCCGACGCCGACGAACGCCGCGACGTTGAAGAACAGCGCGTTCGTGACGCTGACGTTGCGGACCAGCCCGGAGGACTGGCGCACGAACAATTTCGGCGTCGTGCTCGCAGCAGCGGCAGACGGTTCAGCTGACTCGGCCACGGTCTCCCTCCAGTACTGCGTAGCGTTTGCAGCGAAATCGGTGCGAAACCTACCACCCGACGATTCGGCCGAAATGGCCTTCCGACGATGACTGAGCTTGCCATCGAGTACAGCCGCTCCGGCTCGCGAAAAGCGTACTCCTCGAGGGCGCGGATTCCGCAAGCTGATCGGCATCGCCAGCGCCGCGACGCAGCCATGGGCCTGAGCGCCTAGGCTGGTCGGCTGGAGTGTTCAAGCGACCGTGAGCGAAGCGAGCGACACCGCGCGGCGGCATTCACCGACCGACGCGCTCGGACTCGAGACCGACGAGATGCGGCGCCTCGGCTACTGGGTCGTTGACCGCGTCGTCGAGCACTTCGAGCAAAACGGCGAAGGCCCCGCGATCCAGATCGGGTCCGCGGAGGATCTGCGCGCGGAGCTCGGCGGCCCGGTGCCGCAGACCCCGGGAGATCCGCTCGAGGCGATGCAGACGCTGGTCGACGTCGCGCTCGTGAACATGCAACACGGTGACCACCCGCGCTACTTCGCCCGTGTCCCCGGCGCGTCGTCGTATGCCGGCGTGCTCGGCGAGTGGCTGGGCACCGGGTTCAACGTGATCGCGGCCTCTTGGGAGGGCTCAACGGGCCCGACGACGGTCGAGCTGGTCGCGCTCGACTGGCTTCGCCAGCTGCTCGGGCTCCCGGACGGCACCGAGGGAATCCTGCTCAGCGGCGGCTCGCTCTCGAGCCTGACCGGGGTCGCGGCGGCGCGCCATGAACTCGGTCCTGGGGTCGCGTACCTGACCGACCAGACGCACGCGTCGATCCGCCGCGGCCTGATCACGCTGGGGTTTGCCGCCGATGAGATCCACGTGGTGGCGACCGACGACCGCCTGCGGATGACGGCCGACGCGGTACGCGAGGCGATCGCCCGGGATCGCCGCGAGGGACGCGAGCCCCGCTTCATCCTCGCCACCGCCGGCACGACCAATACCGGCGCCGTCGACGACCTGCCAGGCCTCGCGAAGTTGGCGGCGCAGGAGGGCGCCTGGCTGCACGTCGACGGTGCCTACGGCGCGCCCGGCGCGCTGTGCCCCGCTGGCCGGGCGGTGCTGGAGGGCCTCGAGCTCGCCGACTCGCTCGTGCTCGACCCCCACAAGTGGCTGTTTCTGCCCTACGACGTCGGGTGCCTGTTCGTGCGCCGGCCGCGGGCGCTGGCGAACGCGTTCAGCATGCGCCCCGAGTACCTGGCCGACGTGCGCATGAACACGACCGCGGTCAACCTCGGGGATCGGAGCCCCGAGCTGACCCGTCGCGCGCGGGGCCTGAAGCTCTGGATGCTGCTGCGCGTCTACGGCGCCGAGCGGCTGCGCGCCGCGATCGAGCGCACGATCGCGCTCGCCGAGCACGCCGAGCGCGTGATCGAGGCCGATCCGTTCTGGGAGATCGTCACGCCGGCGCAGCTCGGGATCGTCACCTTCACGCACCCCGGGTGGGAGCCCGCCGAGCACTCAGCGCGGGCGGCGGCGCTCGCCGCCGACGGGTACGCGGCCGTGACGAGCACGAGCCTTCAGGGTCGGCCGGCGCTGCGACTGTGCACGATCAACCCACGGACGACCGAGGCGGACATCGAGCAGACGCTCGAGCTGCTCGCGCAGCGCTGAGCTCGTTCTATCCTGGGCCCAGTGCGGGCGACGGTGACCAGTGTCCGGCCGGCGTAGGGTCGGCCGCCAGCGGGGCGGCCGGATCGATGACCGGACGTGGTCGACGCATGCCGACCTCGACGCAGCCAAGACGAGCGAGGAGCTCGTGCATCAGTCGGCGCTGCCGGCCGAGACCGGCCCGACCTGGGCGCCCGATCGGTTGTCGGTGTGGCCGGTCGAGGGTGGCCGGTACGGGATCGACGCGCACTACCACGGCCGGACCGGGGTGCAAAGGGCGCGGCATCAGGCGCAGCGGCTAAAGGCGCACGGTCTGCACTCGACGTTCCGCAAGGACGGCGACGGCGGCCTGCTGCGGCTCGGGCCGCTGACCCATGCGGCGGTATGGCTCGCGCTCGAGGCGTTCCTCGGCCCTCCGGTCCCGCTTCCGGAGGTCGACCCGGAGCGTTTCATCCCCTGACGGTGAGGGTTTGGAACGCTTGAGTCCATAGTGGACTAAAGCGTTCCAAGCGACGCTCTCAGGCCGCGCCGACGCGCGTCTCGCGCCCCGCCCACTCGCGGTCGCGCAGCACGAACTTCTGCACTTTGCCGGTCGAGGTCTTAGGTAGCGCCCCGAACTCCACCGAGTCCGGGCACTTGAAGTGCGCCAGCCGGTCGCGGCAGAAGTCAATGATCTCCCGCGGCTCGGCTTGCGCGCCCGCGATTGAGCGTGACGAACGCCTTCGGCCGCTCGCCCCAGTGCTCGTGCGGGACGCCGATCACCGCGCACTCGAGCACCGCCGGGTGGGCGACGATCGTCTGCTCGACCTCGATGCTCGAGATGTTCTCGCCGCCGGAGATGATGATGTCCTTGCCGCGGTCGCGCAGCTCGATGTTGCCGTCGGGATGCCAGACGGCGAGATCGCCGGAGTGAAACCAGCCGCCGGCGAACGCCTTGGCGGTGGCGGCCTCGTCCTCGAAGTAGCCGCTCATCACGTTGTTGCCGCGCATCACGACCTCGCCCATCTGCTCCCCGTCGGTCGCGATGTCGTTCATCTCCTCGTCGACGACGCGGATCAGGTCCGACGAGATGTACGCCTGGCCCTGGCGCGCGAGCAGCTTCGCGCGCTGGTCGAGTGGCAGACCGCTCCAGGCGGGCTGGTCGGGAGCGACGGTCGTAGGCCCGTAGGTCTCCGTCAGTCCATAGACGTGGACGATCCTGAAGCCGAGCTCGCCCATCCGCGCGAACAGGGTCGGGGACGGGGGAGCGGCGGCGACCATCACCGTCACGGGCTTGTCGAGCCGGTGCGCCCGCGGGTGGTTGATGACCATCAGCTGGACCGTTGGCGCGCCGTTGTAGTGGGTCACGCCCTCGTCGTCGATCAGGTCCCAGATCCGTTCGGGGTCGAGCGTGCGCAGCGCCACGTGGCAGGCCGCCACCGAGGTGACCGCCCACGGGAAGCACCAGCCGTTGCAGTGGAACATCGGCAGCGTCCACAGGTACACCGAGTCGGTGCCCATCCCGGCCAGGATCACCTCGTTGAGCGCGTTCAGATATGCGCCGCGGTAGGTGTACTGGACACCCTTGGGGCGGCCGGTCGTGCCCGAGGTGTAGTTGATCGAGATCGTCTCCTCTTCGTGCTCGAGCTGGCTGGGCGGCATCTCGGGCGAGGCGGCGGCGAGCAGGGGCTGGTACTGATCATCCGGGCCGCCGCCGGCCACGTAACGGATCACGGTCAGGTCCCCGAGCTCCTGGTCGGCGAGCAGCGGCTCGAGCTCTGAGTCGACGAGCAGGTAGCGAGCGCCGCTGTGGTTGAGGATGTAGCCGACCTCGGGGCCGCTGAGCCGGTTGTTGATCGCCACCATGACCCCGGCCGCCGCCGGGATCGCGAAGTGGGCCTCGAGCATCGGCGCGGAGTTGAACAGCAAGGTCGCGACGCGATCGCCCTTCGCCAGCCCCGCCGCCTGGAGCGCGTTCGCCAGGCGCCACGAGCGCTCGGCGAGCTGCGCATACGTGAAGCGGCGCTCGCCGTCGATCACCGCCTGGCGCTCGGGGTACATGTACGCGGCTCTGACCAGGAAATCGACCGGGTTGAGCTCGGAGCGATACACCTTGGCGTCCGAGAGCGAGTCGGTCATCGTCATTCCCCCTGTGATTTGAAGTTCATCGCGCCCGTTGGCTCGAGCAGGACCCCCGGGTTCATGATCCCGGCAGGGTCAAGCTCGGCTTTGGTGGCGCGCAGTGCTCCCGCGTAGCGCTCGGGCACCTCGCGCAGGTATGCGGCACGATGATCGCGTCCGACGGCGTGGTGATGTGTGATTGTGCCCCCACTGGAGCCGATCGCCTCCGACGCGGCGCGCTTGATCTCATCCCACTGCTCGAGCTCCGCGCCGGGGCGGCCGGGCGCGTAGACCGAGTAATACGGCGCGGGGCCGTCCGGGTAGACGTACGCGAACCGGCATGAGACCGCGCCCGCGCCGCACGCCTCCGTGACCGCCCGCCGGGTTGCGCCGAGCACGCGCTCGTGGAAGTCATCGAACCGGTCCCAGGTGACCGCCGTCTCGAACGTCTCGTGCACGAAACCGAGCTGGGCGAAGGCGTCGCGCACGTGCGGGCCACGCAGGAATGCCGCCCGCCAAGTCGCGGCGGCCTGATCGTCGGCGGCGCCGGGCTGCCCGCGGTGCTCGGCGCAGATCTCGAGCGCGCGGGCCATCCACGGCTCGAGCGGATGGTCCCCGGACTCAAAGCCGAGCACGAGGATCGCGTGCGAGCCGTCACCGCTCCCCGACAGCAGCGCCTCGTCGTGGCCGAGCAGACGGCAGTTGCTCGGGTTCAGCCCCGACTGGGCGACGGCGCGCGTGCTCTGCACGGCGTCCTCGAAGCTCGCGAAGTAGACCGACGCGCCGGCTCGGAACCGCGGGCGCGGCTGCAGGCGCATCCACGCCTGGCAGATCACGCCGAGCGTGCCCTCCGAGCCGCAGAACAGCCGCTCGGGAGACGGTCCGGCACCGGACGCGGGCAGCCTCCTGGTCTCGAGCAGGCCGCTCGGCGTCACCACCCGGACCGCCTCGACGAACTCGTCGATGTGCGTTTGCAGGGTGGCGAAGTGACCGCCCGAGCGGGTCGCGATCCAGCCGCCGAGCGTCGAGTACTCGAACGACTGCGGGAAGTGACGGAGGGTCAGCCCATGCGGACGGAGCTCGGCCTCGAGCGCCGGGCCTTCCGTGCCGGCTGCGATCCGGGCGGCGCGCGAGACGGGATCGACCTCGAGCACGCCGGCCAGGTTTCGCATGTCGACGCTGACCGCCCCACGGTACCCGTCACCGATGTCGGGCTCGACGCCCCCGACGACGCTCGACCCACTGCCGTACGGGATCGCCGCGGCGCCGGCGTCACTGCACCATTCGAGGATCGAGAGCACATCGCGCTCGTCCTGTGGGAACGCGACCAGGTCCGGCGCGTGGTCGAAATTGCGGCGCAGCGCGCGAATCAGGTCGCGGATCGACTTGCCGTACGTGTGCGCGGCGCGCTCGTACGGGTCATCGGTGAGCCGCTCGGCGAGCGACTGAGGTGGGGTCAGGCGCGGCGCTTTCAGGTCGAGCTCGCCGACGGTCGGCGGCTCGTGGACACGGATCCCGTCGCCGCCGAAGCGCTCGGCAAACGTCTTGCCGAGCTCGGTCACCTCGGTGGAGCTGAGGCCCTCGTCCTCCTGGCCCCAGCCCCAGAACTTTCGCCGCTTCATGCGCTGGGTTATGCCGTGGGTGTCTTCACCGAGGCGACGAAGCCCCGGACGTCGGCCGCCGGCTCGGAGTAGGCCTCCCCGAGCTCGGCCTCCATCCGCGCCATGAAGTCGGTGGCCCAGGCGGGGAGTGGGTAGTCGATCGCGTGCAGGAACTCGAGTGTCGCCGACAGGCGGATGTCGGCGATCGAGGGATGATCACCGCCGATGAACGGCTGGCCCGCGAAGAAGAACTCCTCGTAGGCCGCGAGTGGCTGGGCGAGCGCGTCAGTCGCGTCGACCTGGGCCTTTGCCTTGAGCTGATCATCGGCCTCCGAGGAGCCGACCTCGCCCGGGTACTGCGGGAAGCCGAGCGTGGGGTAGGTGGCGCGGCCGACGAGCGGATACACCGTGCCGACCATGTAGAAGTTCGCGCTGTCGACCATCGCGCGCCTGGCCGGATCGGTTGGATAGAGCTGATCGAGCCCGTGCTTGTTGCACAGGTACATCATGATCGCGCAGCTCTCCCACATCGAGCCGCGCTCGAGCCCGTCCTCCTCGAGCGTCGGCGTCAGGTCGGCCGGGTTCTTGGCCAGAAATTCCGGCGTCCCCTTCTTGCCCCACACGTCGATCTCCTCGTAGTCGAGTCCGGCGGCTCGGATGAAGATCCTGGCGGTGAGGTTGTTGACGCTCGGCTTGAGAACGCTCAGCGTGTGGGTGGCCATCTGCTCCTCCGATGATTCCAGCGGTTATGAGACGTGCTGCTTGTAGGGCTGCTTCGGCGACCGGTCATCCGAGAGGGACTTGCGTGAGCGCTTGACGAGCGCCTCGATCGCGTCGGCAAGGTGGACCGGGGCAATGTTGTAGTCGCCCCGTTCGATGCGGAGGTAGTGGGCCTCGAGCAGCACCTCGGCGTGCGTGAATCCCTCAGGTGGCTCGAAGCGGTACGACGCCAGCTCGATCAACAGACCGAGCGGATCCTCGAAGTAGATCGAGTCCATGAAGCCGCGATCCTTGACGCCGCTGTGGCGGATCTTGCGTTCGTCGAGGCGGTCTACCGCCTGCTTGAAGGTCGCCTGCGAGACGGCGAACGCCAGGTGGTGGACGCAGCCGGGGTCGGTCGGCGTCCGCTCGGGGTCGACCTGGCGCTCCTCGTTGGTGAACACCGTGATCAGCCGGCCGTCGCCCGGATCGAAGTAGAGGTGGCTCTCAGCCGCGTTGTCGAGATTGGGCTGCTCGAACACGAACGGCATCCCGAGCACGCCCTCCCAGAAGTCGATCGAGGTCTGGCGATCGGCCCCGACGATCGTTATGTGATGGACGCCCTGGCTCTGAAGCTTCTGCACTCACATCACCTCTCAACAAGTTTCGATTTGTACTGGCTGCGGTTCAGGCTTCCCCACGGCACGAGCTCAACCTGCGCCTGCACGACCAGCGTGCTCCGCAGCCGCGCTCCGATCTCGTCCGCCAGTGTCGCGTTCGCGGGTGCGCCCTGCGCCAGCTCGACGCTAACGGGTAGCGGCGGATCTTGTTTGACGCCGGGCGCGCGCGGTCGCACGAGGATGTGGCCGCTGACGCTGGGGGCGAACGAATTGACGACCTCGCGGACGGCCGATGGGAACACGTTGACGCCGCGCACGATCAGCATGTCGTCGGTCCGCCCGACGCACCTGATCCGCGGGCTCGTGCGCCCGCACGGACAGGGGGCGCCTGCGACCACGACGTGGTCGCGGGTGCGAAAGCGCAGCAGCGGCGCCGCGCGGTGGCGCAGGTGGGTCAGCACCAGCTCACCGCTGGCACCGTCCTCGAGCGGGTGAGCGGCGCCGGTCTCCGGGTCGATCAGCTCCGGATGGACGATCCCGCGCGCGCCGAGGTGCATCCCGCTGCGCTGCTCGCACTCGCCCCACAGCGAGACGCCGATGTCGCCGATCCCCATCGCCTCGGTCACCTGCGCGTCCCACCCCCACTCGAGCGCCTCGCGGAAGGCCGGTTCGCCGCCGCCCGGCTCGCCCGCGACCAGCACGCGCTTGACGGTCGAGCTTCGGAGATCGATGCCGCGGTCACCGGCGGATTCGACCAGGTACGCGGCGTACGAGGGGGTGAGCACCGCGGCCTGCGGCTTGAGCAGCTCGATCGCGGCCAGCAGCCGCTCGGTGTTGCCGGTGCCGATCGGGATGTGGCACAGGCCGAGCCGCTCGAACGACGCGAGCGCGGCGCCGGCGACGAATGGCCCGGCGTTGTAGCTCGAGACGATTCTCTGGCCGGCGCTGATCCCCGACGCCGCGTAGCTGCGCGACGACGCAGCCACCCAGTTGTCGACGTCCGATTTTGTGAGCGGGATGTAGCTCGGGGTCCCGGTGGTGCCGCTGGTCGAATAGATCCGGACGATCGCGCCCTCGGTCACACACAGATGGGCGCCGATCGGGTTCTCGGGCGTGCCGGTCGCGCGGAGCTCCTGCTTGTCGGTGAATGGGAGCTGCGCGATGTCGTCCAGTCCGCCCGCCGCGGCGGCGTTCGGGACTCCCACGGCCGTCAGCTTCGCGCGGTAAAACGGCGAGCGCTTGAACAGGTACTCGAGCTGGGCGCGGTAGTGTGGGTCATCGGCCTCGATCTGCTGAGACCAGGGGCGGGTCTCGATTTCGGGGTCGAGCATCGTCATCTAGGGCGCCTCGCCGTCCTGAGGTTCGTAGTCGACCGACTCCTCCGCCGCGGCGGCCATCAGGAAGCCGACCGGCAGCTCCTGCTCCTCGGCGAGGTGGGCGAGCAGCCCGGCGGTCCGCGCGAGGATCGGCACCGCCTTGACGGCGGCGGCGGCGAACCCGAGGTCGAGCATCACGGCCGCGATCGGCATCGACACGTTCATCGTCAGCGGACGGCCCCATGCCTGCGCGACGGCGCCGCGCAGCTCGCGCGCGAGCTCGACGTGCGGGCCACCGACGCCGCGGGCATCGGCGAGCTCGAGGATCCGCTCGGCGCGCGGGTCGACGGGACGGTGGATCGGATGGCCGAAGCCGGGCATCTTCTGGCCCGAGGCCCTGATGGCCTGGGCGGTCTCGGCGGCGACCGTGTTCGCGTCACGACCGCGGCGCTCGAGCTGCGTTCGGGCGCGCTCGAGCACCAGCGCGCACTCCTCGGCGGTCCCCAGGATCACCGGGCCGCAGCCGAGGATCCCCGCCGCGACCGCGCCCTGCAGCGATCCGGGGTCGGCCGCGAGCGTCATCCGAGCCGCGACGTTGGTCGGCATCATTCCGTGCTCGGCGATCGCGACCAGCAGCAGGTCCAGGAAGAAGCGCTGGTCCTCGGTCGGCTCGGTGCCGGTCAGCAGCAGATGGAAGTACTCGGTGAACGTGAGCCGGCCCATCAGATCGGAGGTCAGATCCCGTCCGCGGACCTCGACCCGATCGGCATGAGCCTCGCTGATGTGACTGACGTGCTGCCCCGGACTACCGATCTGCATGCGGCCGCCGGCCGGTCGTGTGTGACGCCAGCGTCATTTGCATCGAAGCTAGGACACCGCGCTGGCGGCTGTCAAGTGGCCGGCCACGGCGGGCAGGGACTCGACGACGGCCCAACCAGCGGCTGAGCACCGCGTGCGCGTTAGGATCTCTGTTTACGGGACCTGTATTGATGGACCCTGGCGACGGGGACGACCGCCTCGTTCGGGATATGAGTGGGAGCTCTCGGGGATGCGGAGACTGATGCCGAGCGCGTGCGTGATGACGCTGGCGGGGCCGGGCGGACCAAGCGAAACCTGATGTCGGGCTCGGTCCACGCCGACGGAGACGCTCCTCGCCGCACGCGACCTGCGCCCTGGGGCGCCCGGACCCGGTCGCGGCACGTCCGCCGTCTCGCGGCGGCGTTTCCCCACCTCCCCGAGCCACTACTCGTTGAGATGGGACAGGAGCTGGTGCAGGCACGGTTCCGGCGCGGCGATGTGATCGTGCGCGAGGGCGATTTGGCGGACCGCTTCTACATAATCGAGTCCGGCCAGGTAGAGGGCACGCAGGCGGCTCCGCACGGCGATGTGCACGTGGTGACGCTCGCTGGTGGCGACTATTTCGGCGAGGTCGGGCTGCTTGACACCAGTACGCGGACGGCGACGGTGCGAGCGATCAGCGAGGTCCGGGTCCTAAGTCTGGGGCGCGAGCAATTTCGGGCGCTGGTGGACGCGTCCGAGCCGACAGCGCATGATCTCGCCCAAGTGGTCACCGACCGCAACGTGCGGGCGGTGCCGCGCGCTGACCGGATCCCGCTGCCCGCCTGGACGGGCCGGCTGCGGCGGCTGCTCAAGCGGCCGTGGGCGATGCATTACAACCGGCTGATCGTGCTCGTGTTGGCCGCGAACGCGCTGCTGGCCGTCTACGGGATCGGGCACCGGGAAGACTTTGGGTCGGCGCTCGCGACGGTCGCGGTCATATCTCAGGCGAACATCGCGCTGTCGATCATCTTTCGCCAGCAGTACGTGATCAACTTCCTGGGCTGGCTGGCGACGCGGCCGCCTGTGACCTGGCCGATCAGGGTGCGTTGGGCGCTGGCCAAGTACTACCACTTCGGTGGGCTGCACGTGGGGTTCGCGCTGGCCGGCGCCGTCTGGTACCTGGCGTTCGTGGCGATGCTGATCTACGGCTTCGCCGCCGGCAAGGGCGGCGTCGACGTCGCCGACGTGGCGGTCTCCTCGGCCGCGGCGTGCCTGATCGTCTTGATCGTGTTCATGGCCCGCCCGAGCTCCCGGGCTAAGCGACACGACAGTTTCGAGGCGACGCACCGATTCTGTGGCTGGGCGGTACTGGCGCTCGTATGGCTGAACACGATCGTGTTCGTGATCAGCCGCGCGCACGGCCCGGCCATCTCGGCGTTGCTCAGCGCGCCAACGTTCTGGCTTCTGTTGCTGACCACCTGCGGCGTTGTGTGGCCCTGGCTGCTGCTGCGCAAGGTGCCGCTGACAGTCGAGCGGCCATCCTCGCACCTCGCGATCCTGCACCTCGACCAAGACGGGAAGCCGCCCGTCGGTACCACCCGCGCGATCAGCCGCCGTCCACTCTACGGATGGCACCAGTTCGCCAACGTCCCGGTCGCGAGAGGGTCCGGCGACCGCGGGTACCGGATGACCGTCTCCCGAGCCGGGGACTGGACCGCCGAGCTGATCGACGATCCACCCGAGTACGTCTGGGTGCGCGGCATCCCGGTCGTCGACATCGTCGTGGTCAAGAAGCTCTTCTCAAAGGTCGTGATCGTCGCCACGGGCAGCGGCATCGGGCCTGCCCTGGGGCACCTGCTCTCAGCTGAGACACCCTCACAGCTCGTGTGGGCAACCCGCAATCCAAGCGAGACCTACGGCGCCACGCTCGTTGACGAGATCCGCACCGCCCAGCCCGACGCGGTCATCTGGGACACCGACGAGCTCGGACGGCCCGACATGCTCCGCCTCGCCTACCGGGGCTACATCAACTCCGGCGCGGAAGCCGTCATCTGCATCTCGAACAAGACGCTCACCTGGAACGTCGTACACGGCCTCGAGCGGCGCGGGATCCCCGCGTTCGGCCCGGTCTGGGACTCGTAAACAAGTCAATTGCAGGGGCGGAAGGCTGGTCGCGGCCCGCGAGTAGTCTCGGGGCCATGGATTTCGGAATCGGATATTTCCCCACGCATGACGCGGCCAGCCCCGGCGCGGTCGCCCGCCTGGCGCAGGACCACGGCCAGGAGTCGCTGTTCTTCGCCGAGCACACGCACATCCCAGCCAGCCGGCAGACCCCGTACTCGGGCGGCGGCGAGCTGCCGCGCAAGTACGCCCACACCTATGACCTGTTCGTCGCGCTGACGGCGGCGGCCGAGGCGACGTCGACGCTGCGGATCGGCAGCGGCATCTGCCTCGTAGTCGAGCGCGACCCGATCACGACCGCGAAGGAGGTCGCGTCAGTCGACCACCTCTCCGGCGGCCGGCTCGAGTTCGGGATCGGCGCCGGCTGGAACCGCGAGGAGATGGCCGACCACGGCACCGACCCGCGCACCCGGATGCGTCTGCTGCGCGAGCGCGTCGAGGCGATGAAGGCGATCTGGACCCAGGACGAGGCCAGCTACTCGGGCGAGTTCGTCAACTTCGACCGGATCTGGTCATGGCCCAAGCCGCTGCAGCGGCCGCACCCGCCGGTGCTGGTCGGCGGCGCCGGACCGACCGTGCTCGACCGCGTGCTCGCGTTCGGCGACGCGTGGTTTCCCAACTACGTCCGCGACGGGCTCGCGGAGCGCGTCACCGAGCTGCGCTCGCGCGCCGAGCGGCCGATCGACGTGCAGATCATGGGTCTGCCGCCCGAGGCCGCCGCGATCGAGAAGATGCACGAGCTCGGCGCCAGCCGCGTCCTGCACTGGGTCCCGTCGGGCGGCCTCGCGGTCGTCGAGGGCGATCTGGCGCGCTGGGAGGCGGCGATCGCGGAGTTCACCGGCGAGGCATAGGGGGCCGCTTGGAACGCTCTACACCCCATGCGTGTATTTGGTTCCGAGCGGTGGCCTGTGCATGACCACGGCTGAGGCACGCGAACGCTTCGCGGCCGCGCGCGTCGCGCGGCTGGCGACCGCCGACCACGCGGGCAAGCCGCACCTGGTGCCGGTCGTGTTCGCGGTCACGGGTGACCGCATCTACACCGTCACCGACGCCAAGCCCAAACGCACGACGACCGCCCTGCGGCGGCTGCGCAACGTGCGCGAGAACCCGGCGGTCGCCCTGCTCGTCGACCACTACGACGACGACTGGAGCCAACTGTGGTGGGTGCGCGCCGACGGCCGCGGGCGCGTGCTCGCGCCCGAAGACTCCGAAGGTGCGCGTGCGATCGCGCTGCTCGCGGAGCGCTACCCGCAGCAGCGCGCGACCGGGGCCGTGCTCGCGGTTGACGTGGCGCGGTGGAGCGGGTGGGCGGCGGCGGAGTAGCTTTGGCCGGCGGTGTTCTGCCGGCTGCGACGAATTCGCTCAGTCACCGCCGGGATCCACGAGCTCGTCGCGCTCATCGCGCTCGGCCCACTCGAGCAGCGGCTCGAGCGAGAACGCGCGGTCGTCGATCGCGGCGTGCAGGTCCCCGAGCCGGGCGTAGCGCTCGGGGACGGTGGCGATCGTCAGCTCGCGCGGATCGACGTCCGGTAGCTCATCCCAGGTGATCGGGGTCGAGACCGTCCCCTCGACGACGCCGCGGACCGAGTAGGCGCTCGCGATCGTGTGATCTCGGGCATTTTGATTGAAGTCCACGAAGGCCTTGTCGGGCGGGCGGTCCTTGCGCCACCAGGTCGTGGTCGCCTCATCGGGCGCGCGGCGCTGCACCTCCCGCGCGAACGCGAGCGCGGCGCGACGCACGTCGGCAAAGCCCCAGCGCGGCTCGATCCGCACATAGATGTGGATCCCCGAGCCGCCCGAGGTCTTCGGCCAGCCGACGATCCCGAGCTCGTCGAGCACCTCGTGGGCGACCGCGGCCACGCGGCGCACAGCGTCGAACGGGCATTCCGGCATCGGGTCGATGTCGATCCGCCACTCGTCCGGGCGCTCGACGTCGGCGCGGCGCGAGTTCCACGGGTGAAACTCGACCGTCGACATCTGCACCGCCCAGATCACGCTCGCCAGCTCGGTCACGCACAGCTCGTCCGCGTGGCGGCCGTATCTCGGGAAGGTGACCCGAACGGTCTGCAGCCAGTCGGGCGCCCCGGACGGGATCCGCTTCTGGTGGACCTTGTCACCGTCGACGCCGCTCGGAAAGCGGTGCAGCATGCACGGGCGCTCGCGCAGCGCGCGCACGATGCCGTCGCCGACGCTCATGTAGTAGCGGGCGAGGTCGAGCTTGGTCTCCCCGCGAGCGGAGAAGTAGACGCGGTCGGGGCTCGACAGGCGCACCGTCCGCGCGCCGACCTCGAGCTCCACGGCGTCGCCGGCGCCCGGCGTCACCGCGAGCCACTGGGTCGGCCGGTTCCCGGAAGCCCCACTATTCCGGTGTCATCTGGCTCGGCAGCTTGACGACCGTGACGAAGAAGTTGTCGATCTCCTGGACGACCTTGAGGAAGCGGTTGAGGTCGACGGGCTTGGTCACGTACGCGTTGGCATGCAGCTCGTAGCTGCGCAGGATGTCGGCCTCGGCGTCGGAGGTCGTCAGCACGACGACCGGGATCCGCGTCAGTCGCGGGTCCTCGCGGATCTTGGCGAGCAGCTCGCGGCCGTCCATGCGCGGCAGGTTGAGGTCGAGCAGGATCAGATCAGGGAGCGACCGCTCCGGGTCGTTGAGCTGCTCGAGCGCGTACACGCCGTCGCTGGCGACCCGCAGCTCGTTGCGCACCTTGTTGTGCTCGAACGCCTCGCGCACGAGCACCACATCGCCGGGATCGTCCTCGACCAGCAAGATCGTGATCGGCTCCACCGCGCTCACGCCCCCATCGTGCCAGAGTGCTCCTCGACCGGGAGCGTGAACAGGATCCTGGCCCCGCCGGTGTAGGCGGTATCCAGCCAGATCTCGCCGCCGTGATACTCGACGATCTTGCGGCACATCGCGAGGCCGATGCCCGTTCCTTCGTAGCGGTCGCGGGCGTGCAGGCGCTGGAAGATCACGAACACCCGATCGGCGTACTGGGGCTCGATCCCGATCCCGTTGTCGGTGCACTCGAACAGCCAGTCCTGTTCGCGCCGCCTCGCGCTGATCCGGATCTCTGGCGACGCCTCGCCGTGGAACTTGATCGCGTTGGCGATCAGGTTCGCGAACACGCTCCGGATCAGAGGCGCCTCGACCGAGAGGCTCGGCAGATCGTCGATCACGACGTCGGCGTGGGTCGCGGCTACGGCCTCGTCGAGGTCAGCGAGCGCGGCGCCGGCCAGCGCGTTGAGGTCGACGAGCTCGTGAGGATGGCGGACCCGTCCGACGCGCGAGAACGCGAGCAGGTCATTGATCAGCTGCTGCATCCGCGTGGCGCCGTCGACGGCGAACGCGATGTACTGGTCAGCGCGCTCGTCGAGCTGCCCGCCATAGCGATCCTGGAGCATCTGGCAGAAACTCGTGACCTTGCGCAGCGGCTCCTGCAGGTCATGTGAGGCGACATAGGCGAATTGCTCGAGCTCGGCGTTGGACCGCTCGAGCTCGGTTGCGGTCGCGGTGAGCTGCGCCCGGGCGGCCTGCGAGGCCTCGAGCTCGCGGACGAGTCGCTCGCGCATCGCCTCGACGTCGCGCCCGAGCTGCGCGATCTCGAGCGGGCCATCAACGAGCAGCGAATGGGAGAGCTCGCCGCCGGCCACCACCCGCGACGAGTCGGTCAGTTCGTCGAGCGGCCGGGTCACCGTCCGCCTCAGCGTCAGCGCGACCACGATCACGCTCACCAGCAGCGCGATCGCGATCGCGATCAGCGTGATCACCGATGTCCGCGCCGCGCTCTCGAGCTGGGATTTGACGTGCGACTGGCGCTGGGCGATGTCCTGCTGCAGGGCCGCGATCGATCGGCGTACCTGATCGAACAGGCGCTTTCCGAGCTCGGCGTCGACGGTCGCCGTGGTGCGCGGGTGGCCAATGGTCACGCCGGCAATCGCCGGCGAGGCGACGCGGCGCTGCCACATGGTGATGGTGGCCCCTGCCTGAACCAGCGCCGCCTGCGTCCCGACGACCCGCGCGCGCCGCAGGGTGGCCAGCGCTTGGCGCTCCTGCTGGCGGCCGAGGCGGTATGGCTGTAAAAAGCTCGGCATCGCGGCGAGCTCGTAGCCGCGAACGCCCGTCTCCTGGTTGACGAGCCCAGTGTCGAGTGACTGCGCCGCGAGCGCGGCCGGTTGCACGCGGTTGACCAGCTCGTCGCGGACGGAGGACTGGTGGGCCAGGGCGATGATGCCAACCACGATCGCGACCCCGACCACGACCAGCGGCAGCAGCGTCGCGAACCCGAGGACCTGCGCGACGCGCAGGCGCGCGACGCCGCGCTGAGGCCGCTCAGTCTCGGCCGGCATCGCGCTTGAGCGCGAGCAGCGCGACGTCGTCGTCGAGCGGGCCTTCGTTGAGCTCCTCGACGCGGTCGATCAGTCGCTCGGGATCGAAGTCGCCCGCCGCCGTAGCCGCGTCCTCGACGACGACGGCCAGAAAGCCGTCGATTCCGAGCCGGTCACCCTGACCGGTTACGTGCCCCTCGTAGATGCCGTCGGAGTAGAGCAGCAGCGTCCAGCCGTCGCCGATCTCGACCTCGGTGGGCACCAGTCCCGGCATCGCGTCGAGCCCGAGCGGGGGACCGCCGGGGCGGTCGAACAGCAGGTGCGGACGGTCGCCGCCGAGCAGGATCGGAGCCGGGTGGCCGGCGAGCACGGCGGTGGCGGTGCCGCGCGCGACATCGATGCTGAGGCTGGCGACGGTCGCGAAGATGTGGTCGCGGTGACGCTCCTGGACCACGAGCCGGTCGAGCGTCTCGAGCAGCGCGAGCTGGGGCACGCCCGCCAGGATCAGCGTCCGCCAGGCGATCCGCAGCTGCACCCCGAGCGCCGCCTCGTCGGGGCCGCGCCCGCAGACATCCCCGATCACCACGTGCAGCGAGCTCCCGCTCTCGACGACGTCAAAGAAGTCGCCGCCGAGGATCTGGCGCCGGTTGCCCGGGCGGTAGGCGCTGACGATCGAGATCCGCGGGTCGTCGACGAGTGGGTGGGGTACCAGGCCGCGCTGCACGCGCGCGTTCTCGGCGCTCTGGACGCGGAGTACCGCGAGCTCGCGCTCGAAGCGCTCGGCGAGCTTGCGCTGGACCGAATGGCGGATAGCGCGCGCGAGACTCGCGCCGCTGATCGTGCCCTTGATCAGGTAGTCCTGCGCGCCGGCGCCGAGCGCCTGGATCCCACGCTGCTCGTCGGCATCGCCGGTCAGCACGACGACCGGCATCTCGGGATCCGCCTCTCGGAGCCGGCGGACGGCTTCGATCCCGAGCGCGTCGGGGAGTCCGAGGTCGAGCAGGACGCAGTCGGCCGCACCGAGCCGGCGCTCGGCCTCGCCAAGCTCAGTGGCGCGGTCGATCCGCAGGACCGGCCAGGCCTCGATCAGCAGCTCGGACACGATCGTCGCGTCGCCGTCATCGTCCTCGACCAGCAGCACGCGGCGCGGCTCGACGCTAGCGGCGGATTGCACCATCCCACCCCAACGCGCGTCTGGCAGATTTGACCCCCGCAGGACGCATCGGACGGCGCAGCATATGCGATCGACTGCGAAATCCTGGCTCCTGCATCGAGCGGGATCGTAAAACCACCCGCCCGGACCTGCTATCGATGCGGGTGGCGGGTGCGGCGCTTATGTCGCCTGCGCGCCCCGCGACCGTGACAGCTATCAGACGGGAGAGCAGGAATGCAGACACGCAAACTCGGATCGCTCGAGGTGTCGGCCATCGGACTCGGGTGCATGGGGATGTCGGCCTTCTACGGGACGACTGACGAGGCGGAGTCCGAGGCGACGATTCGGCGAGCGCTCGAGTTGGGGATCAATTTCCTCGACACGGCGCAGCTGTACGGCCCGCTGACCAACGAGGAGCTCGTCGGACGCGCGATCCAGGGCCACCGCGACGAGTACGTGATCGCGACCAAGTTCGCGCGCCGGATGGACGACGCCACGCCCGGCGACATGTCGACGACCGGCCCGCTCGACGGCTCGGCCGACCACGTGCGGACCTCGATCGAAGGTTCGCTCAAGCGCCTCGGGACCGACCACGTGGACCTCTTCTACCAGCACCGCGTCGACCCGAACGTCGAGATCGAGGAGACCGTCGGCGCGCTGGCCGAGCTCGTCAAGGCGGGCAAGGTGCTCCACATCGGCCTGAGCGAGGCCGCGCCGGAGACGATCCGCCGCGCCCACGCCGTCCACCCGATCACGGCCGTGCAGACCGAATACTCGCTCTGGACGCGCGATCCGGAGGCCGAGGTGATCCCGACCTGCCGCGAGCTCGGGATCGGCTTCGTGCCTTATTCGCCCCTCGGGCGTGGCTTTCTCTCGGGCCGGTTCACGTCCCCCGACGATCTCGACGCCGGCGACTTCCGCCGCAACGGGCCGCGCTTCACCGGCGAGAACCTCGACGCCAACCTCAAGCTCGCCGCCAAGGTGGCCGAGATCGCGCAGCAGAAGGGCGTCACCCCGGCGCAGCTCGCGATCGCGTGGGTGCTCGCGCAGGGCGAGGACATGGTCCCGATTCCCGGCACCAAGCGCCGCACCTACCTCGAGCAGAACGCCGGCGCCGTCGATGTCGTGCTGACCGACGAGGACAAGGAGCGAATCGAGGCCGAGCTGCCGGAGGTGTCGGGCAACCGCTATGACGAGGCGGGGATGGCCTCGGTCAACCTCTAGGCCGGCACACCGCCTGGCGGTGTAGCTCTGAGTGCCGGGCGCGGCCGGGCGGCGCTCAGAGCTTGACGGCGAGCAGCCCGGCGGCGAGTAGCGCGACCGCCAGCCACAACGAGGAGAGCGCACTCTCGAGCGGGGCCGCGATCGTCGTCTTGGTCACTTCCACTGTGCGGCCATCGGCGAGCGTCTGCTGGCCGGTGACCGACGCCGTGCGCCGGCGCAGCTCGCGGACGGGGGTGCTGAGCTTTCGCTGCGCGGCGCTCAGCAGGCAGCAGGCAGCGGCGACGAGCACGCCCGCCGGGGCGATCGAGAGCGTCTGCGCGAAGTAGCCCGTGAACGCCGGGAACCCGCCCCAGGCGAGCGCGAACCAGAGATCGGTGTGAAAGCGTCCGCCGGCGAGCTCGAGGTTGTAGGCGGGCACCAGGAACGCGCCGACCAGCACCAGTGGGATCACCAGCGGCGAGACGATGAACGCGCCGGCCACGCCGATCGCCACCGCGCCGGCGAGCCCGACCGCCGCCAGGCCGATCAGGGTCGCTCGTGAGAGCTTGGTCTGGAGCGGATGGCCGTTGAGCTCATCGAGCGCGTGTGCGCTGAGCCCGACGGCGAGCGCGAACGCCCCCAGCGTCGCCACCAACCGACCGGCGTGCACGGTCGGAGCAGCGGCGGCGCCGAGTGCGACGTAGCTCAGATGCCAGACCGTGTACGGGGGGTGCAGCAGCGTGATGAGGTCGCGCCAGCCGCCGCTCGCGAGCGCGTAGAACGCGGGACGCTCGAGCTCAGGAGGCTGGCTGGCCATTGCGCACGCCTGACATCACCACGCCGGCGCCGAAGCTCATCCGCTCGATCGCCACGTCGGCGATCCCGGCCCGCGTCCACAGTCCGGGCAGGTCCGGCTCGTCGGCGTAGAGCTGCTCGATGTTGGGCCCCAGAAAGCGGCCGACCTCCTCCCACGCCGGGGAGACGAGGCGGCCCACGAGCGGCAGCGCGACGCGCGTTTGCACGCGCCACAGCGCGCGCAGCCGGGGCCGGGCCGGGACCCCGAACTCGACCATCCCGATCCGCCCGCCCGGCTTGACCACCCGCGCGAGCTCGCGCATCGTCGCGGGGCGGTCATCGACGTAGCGCAGCAGGTAGGTGAACGTGAGCGCGTCGAATTCCCCGTCCTCGAACGGAAGCTGCTCCGCCTCGCCTCGGACGAGCGTCACGCGCTCGGCGAGCTCGGGGTGGCGATCGAGCCGCGCCCGCGCGGCGGCCAGCATCGGCCCGCTCTGGTCCAGCGCGACGATCTCGCACCGCGAGTGGCGCGCGAGCGCCTCGGTCACGAGGCCGGTGCCGGCGGCCACGTCGAGGATCCGCGCGCCGGGTTGCGGGTCGATCAGCCGGACCAGCTCATGGCGCCAGCGGGGGTCCTGACCGAAGCTGAGCAGCGCCCCCATCCGGTCATAGGAGCTTGGTAGCCCCTCGAACAGTGCCAACGCGTGGCGCTTGCGGGGAGTCGGGAGCGCTATGTCGTCGATCATATCCGTGCAGACACCGGGGACGCCTGCCGCCTTCCGGACGCGTCCTGCCGGGGCCGGTGAACGTCGCGGCGGCAGGGTTGTCCCCGTGCCGACATCCTCCGGTTTGTTTTTTTGCACCACCGGGGTAGGCCTTAACCAGTTGGACCCAAGTGCAGGGGAGGAAATATGTCGGCGGTTGCAGATAGCACCGGCGCCCAGGTCGCCGGACGTTCTCAGACGGGCCAGTCACAGCAGACGGGGTCGCGAAGTGGTCTAAAGCGCGATGTGGGACGCCTCTCGTTGCTGTTCACGTCGGTCGGCTCGGTGATCGGCTCGGGCTGGCTGCTGGGCGCGCTGAACGCGACCACGGTCGCGGGGCCGGCGGCAATCATCTCGTGGGTCGTCGGCGCGATGGCGATCATGCTGCTGGCGCTGGTCCACGCCGAGCTCGGCGGCATGCACCACGTCAACGGCGGCATCGCGCGCTTCCCGCACTACGCGTTCGGGAGCCTCGTCGGCTTCGGGATGGGGTGGGTCTACTGGCTCGGCTCGGTGACACTGGCCCCGGTCGAGACCGAGGCGGCCCTCCAGTACAGCGACAAGTGGGTCAACGAGGCGGTCGGCTTCCATCTCGTGCACAGCTCGGCCGGGCAGGTCGTGCTGACCGGACCCGGTTACGCGGTCGCCGCGGTGCTGATGCTGCTGTTCACGCTGATCAACCTGTGGGGCGTGCGGCGCCTGTCTGACAGCAACACGGCGGTCGTCTGGTGGAAGATCGCGATCCCGGTCCTGACGGTCGTGGTCCTGGTCGTGACCGCGTTCAGCGCCTCGAACTTCTCCGCCGGCGACGGCTTCGCGCCCGCCGGAATCAAGGGCATCCTGTCGGCGATCGCGACCGGTGGCGTCGTGTTCGCCTACCTCGGCTTCGAGCAGGCGATCCAGTTCGGGGGCGAGTCACGAAACCCGCAGCGAAACATCCCGTTCGCGGTGATCGGCTCGATGATCATCGGGGCGATCGTCTACATTGCGCTCGAGCTCGCGTTCGTCGGCGCGCTCAATCCGCAGGACGCGGCGCACGGCTGGGCGAACCTCAGCTTCGCCAATCAGTTCGGCCCGTTCGCGGCGATCGCCGGCGGCCTCGGACTCGGGTGGCTCGCCGTCCTGCTCTACATCGACGCGTTCCTGTCACCCGCCGGCACCGGGCTGATCTACTCGGGCTCGAGCGCCCGGATCTCGTACGCGCTGAGCCGCAACGGGTACATCCCGAAGTCGTTCGCGACGCTCGATAAGCGCGGCGTCCCGTGGCTCAGCGTCGTGTTCGCGTTCTGCGTCGGGATGATCGTCTTCCTGCCGTTCCCGGGCTGGCAGAAGCTGGTCGCGTTCATCACCTCGACGTCGCTGATCATCTATGCCGCCCAGTGCCTGAGCGTCGCCGCGATGCGCCGCCAGCTCCCGGACCATCCGCGCCCGTTCCGGCTGCGCGCGTTGAACGTCCTGGCGCCGGTGGGGTTCGTGATCTCGAACCTGATCGTGCTGTTCGCCGGCTGGACCACGGACTACAAGCTGTTCGCCGCGATCGGGATCGGCCTGGTCCTGTTCGCGATCGGGCAGGTCACCCGCCCGCGCGAGCAGCGGATCACGCTCGACTGGGCGTCCTCAGTATGGCTGTGGCCGTGGCTGCTCGGCCTGATGGCGCTCAGCTACCTGAGCAGCTTCGAGGGCGGCCAGAACGTCCTTCACTTCGGCGTCGACATGGGTGTCACTGCGATCTTCAGCATCGCGGTCTACTACTTCGCGCTCAGCCGCCGCCTGCCGGATGAGCTCGTGCGTGAGCGGATGGAGAGCGGCGCGGACGAGCTCGAGGAGGAGCCGGCCGCGGCGTAGCTGTAGCGAAGACTTCGGGTCACTGCGGTGGCGGCTACCGCGTCTCCCACAGGCGCCACCGCAGGCCCGAGGCACGCGCGACCGGCCGGTTGACCGCGGCGCGCAGCGATTCCTCGGTCCCGACCAGGATCAGCTGCCGGCGGGGACGGGTAGCGGCCGTGTAGAGCAGCTCGCGTGTCAGGATCCGGGACCCGGGCTCGGGCAGCAGGACCGCGGCCGCGTCGAACTGCGACCCCTGGCTCTTGTGGATCGTCATCGCGTAGACCGTCTCGATCGCGCCCAGTCGGGTGGGGCTGTAATGGACGACCTCGCCGCCGCGCTCGAACGCGGCCACGGGGCGTCGCGGATCAGGTCCGTCGGCGCGCACGATGACGCCGGTGTCGCCGTTGTTGAGTCGCAGCTCGTAGTCGTTCTCGGTCACGAGCAAGGGCCGCCCGACGTACCAGCGCTCGTCGACGGCGAACTCGGCAACCGCGTCCTGGAGCCACCCCTCCAGGCGCGCCGTCCAGCTCGTGACCCCGTACGGGCCGCGGCGGTGCGCGCACAGGATCCTGAAGTTTCCGAGCGCCTCGAGCGCGGCAGCGCCCTCGCCGGCCAGTGCCGCCCGCACGACCTCGGTCGCCGACGCGAGCGCGCCGTCACGCACGGGCGCGAGCGCCGCTTGATCGGCGACATCGGCCTCGATCCACCGCACGTCGTCCGGAGGGTCGGTGAGCAGCTTCATGACCGCGTCGGCGTCACCCCGCCGGATCGCGATCGCGAGCTCGGCGATCCCGCCGCCGAAGCGGTGGACCCGCTCGAGCACCACGATCCCGTCACCGAGCCCGCCCGCGCCTTGATCGTCGATCGGCTGGCCGGTCGCGCGCGACAGCCGCTGAGCCGCGCCCGCGCCGAGCAGCGGCCGGCCGGCGGCGGGGCCGACGATGTCGCCGAGCACCGCGCCCGCCTCGATCGAGGCGAGCTGGCCCGGGTCGCCCACGAGAACGAGCCGCGCGCTGGCGCGCAGGGCCTCGATCAGGCGCGCCATCAGCGACAGCGAGACCATCGAGGTCTCGTCGACGATCACGACGTCGTGGGCCAGACGCTGGTCGCGGTCATGGCGAAAGCGGCTGTTGCTGCCGGGACGCCAGCCGAGCAGGCGATGCAGCGTGGTCGCCTGCAGTTCCAGCAGCGCGGCGCGCACCGGCTCGTCGATCTCGAGCCGCCGTGCCTCGGCGGCGACGGCCTCCTGCAGGCGCGCGGCGGCCTTGCCGGTCGGGGCCGCGAGCGCGATCAGCGGCAGGCCGCGGCTATCGCCTTGCGACTGCTCGCACAGCAGCGCAACGATCCGCGCGACCGTCGTCGTCTTGCCCGTCCCCGGGCCGCCGGCCACCACCGCGAAGCGCTGCAGCACCGCCGACGCGGCGGCGAGGCTCTGACGGCCGCCCGGATCCTCGCCGAACATCCGGGTGACGCCCTGGGCGAGCACGTCGAGGTCGACCCCCGCGGCCGGGCTCGCACCCATCGTCACGAGCGCGTGCGCGACCTGCACCTCCTCGGCCCAGTAACGGTCGAGGTACAGCCACGAGCCCTCGAGGCGCAGCGGCCGCACCGGTGCACCGTTCTGGGTATCGGCCGCGATCAAGGGCGAGCCGGCAACGCTGGCGATCCACGTATCGGGGTCCGGCCACGGCAGTGACCCGAGATCGACCGGCTCGTCGGTGTCGACGGCAGCCGTCTGGCGAATCTGCGCCAGATCGACGAGCACGTGCCCGATCCGCGGCGCGCGGACCGCCAGCGCAACCGCCAGCAGCACGCGCCTCGTCGCGCTCGCCGGCGATCGCGCCGAGCCGGCGAGCGACGTGGACGTCGGCCGCGGACAGCACGCCGGCGAGGTTGAACTCGCGCAGCAGCCCCGAGGCGTGCTGGGCGTAGCGCGGCTCGAACGGGTCACGGTCGGTCGGGGCGGTCGTGCTCATCGGGCACCGCCCGCGCCGGCTCGCGTACGGCCAACGCTGACCGTCCGTCCCTCCGAGGCGTCCAGCGCCTCACTGAGCGCCGTGACCATCCCGGCGGGCGGTCGCCAGCCGAACACGCCGCACGGGGCGCCGTCATAGACCGGCGTGTCGGCGCCGGTCATCCCGCGCAAGAACAGATAGACGACGCCCGCGACGGCCGACTCCGGGTCGGCACCGGGGAGCCGCCAGCGCAGGTATCGGTGCAGCGCGACCAGGTACAGCAGCGCCTGCAGAACGTAGTGGTGGCGCTGCATCTCCGCGGCCAGCACCGACGGCCGGTACTGCGTCACCGTCAGCGGGGCGTCGAGATCACCGAGCCAGTTGGTCTTGTAGTCGAGCACCGCGAAGCGTGGGCCCGGCAGGCGCAGCGACGAGGTCGAGGCTGCCGGTCAGATAGCCGCGGACGCTCTGGCGCAGATCCGCGTCGCCGAGCCGGCGCGCGTATCCGGCGAGCGGGTCTTCGTCGGGCAGGAATTCGGCGAGGATCGCAGCGATCCGCGACAGCTCGGCCGTGCCGCGGGGCCGATCGCCGCCCGCCAGCGGCAGCTCGAAGCCGAGCTCGTCGAGCCGGTCGGCGCGCGCGAAGTCGCGCAGCGCGAGCCCGTCGAGAACCGGCCCGAGCGGCGTCTCGATCGCCAACGCCAGCCCCGCGGTCACGGTCTCCGGGTCACCCGCGTCGATGGTGCGACGCGCCCGCACCTCGTCGATCCGGGCGGCGAGCTCGCGGGGCCGATCGGCGGCCGCGAAGTCGGTCGCCTCGAGCACCCGGTGCACGAACGTCCCGACCTCGGGCCCGACCGGCATCGCCGCCAACGGCACCTCCTCGACGCCCGCCACTACGCGCAGGGCCTCCGGCGTCGGCTCGGGCGCCGGGGGCTCGTCTGAGATCAGCGGCTCCTCGGGCTCGCTCGTGACCCACGCGTCGTGGACGGTGGCGGTGATGTCCGTGTACGAGGTGCGCCGCCAACGGAGATCGAGCGAACGGTCAAAGCGCGACGCGGCCAGCTCGGGTGGCGTCACGAGCGCGGGCTGCCACGAGCCCGCCGGGCCGCGCGCGGTCGACTCGACGCTGATGCACTCCGGAGCGAGCTCGGCCAGCTTCTTGAGGCGGGCGAACATCGCCGCGTCGGTCGGCGTCGAGTTGCCGGTCGGGGAGACGTCACCGCGCTCGTCGCGGCTGAACAGCAGCCGCGCCAACGGCGAATGGCGGCTGTCCCACGACCCCGCCCACCACAGGACGACCTGGTGGCGGGCGCGGGTCAGGGCCACGTAGGCGAGGCGCAGATCCTCGCCCCGCTGCTCGCTGACGTTCTGCTCCCGGTGGCGGTTGAAGTCGACGCCCTCGAGCGACACGTCGATCGTCCGCGCGTCGTCGGCCTGCGGATCGTGGAAGAAGACGGGCGGCTGCGGCTTGTCCGGGATCCAGCCCGGCTCCCACAGGAACGGTACGTACACGATCGGGAACTCGAGCCCCTTGCTGCGGTGGATCGTCAGCACCTGGAGCGCCTCCGCGTCCGATTCCAGCCGGCGGCTGCGCTCCTCGTCGCCGGCGTCCTGGTCGGCCTCGGCGATCCGGCTGCGCAGCCACGCGGTCAGCGCGGTCGCGCCGAGCTGCTCGTCGGTCGAGGCGGCGTGCAGCAGCTGGCCGATGTGACGCAGGTCGGTGAGTCGCCGCTCGCCGTTGGCCTCGGCGAGCATCCTCGCCGGCAGCGCCTCGGAGGCGGTGATCGTCTCCAGCAGTGACGCCACTCCGCGGCCGCGCAGGATCCGCGCCCAGTCGTGCAGCCGGCGGTGAACCTCCTCCCACGCCCAGCCGTCGTCGTCATCGGCGGCCGCGAGCCGCTCGGCGGACCAGCCGATGAACGACGTCAATGCGGCGGCATGAGCGCGGATCACGGATGCCGGCCGTTCGAGCGCCTCCAGCAGCGCCAGCCAATCGCGCGCGGGGCCGGTCGCGAACACGCTCCCGGCGCCGTTGATCACTGCCGGAACGCCGACCTCGCCGAGCGCATCACGGACCATCGCGGCCTGGCGGTTGGTCCGCACGAGCACCGCGAGATGGTCGGGCCTGACCTCGGTCGTGCGGTTCGCGCCGCCGGGCTGCGACACGCAGGCGTGCGACTGCAGCAGCGTGACCACGTCGGCGGCCAGGTCGGCGACGATATGGGCCGAGGCGCTCGGCTTGCGGGCGAAGCCGTGCTGGGTGAGCGACATCGTCGGGTCCTCGCGCAGCGCGACGCGAATCCGCATCGGGGCGCTGACCGGCGCGCCACTCAGCCGCGAACGCTGATGGGGGTCGGCGGCGCGGACCTGGCGGTAGGCGATCCCCTCGTGCCCGAACTTGACGCCCGAGAGGAGCGCGTCATGCGCGTCGATCAACCCCTGGTCACTGCGCCAGTTGATCGGTAGCGTCGCCCGGGCGCCGGCTGCGCGGGCGGCAGCGAGGTATGCGTACACGTCGGCGCCGCGGAAGGCGTAGATCGCCTGCTTGGGGTCGGCGATCAGGACCAGCGTCACCCCGGTGGCGGCGAACGCGAGGCGCATGATCTCCCACTGCGCCGGATCGGTGTCCTGGAACTCGTCCACGAGCACGACGTCGTAGCGCGAGCGCAGCTGCTGGGCGGCTGCCGGCCCACCCGGGCCCGAGAGCGTCGACTGCAGGCGCATCACGAGGTCGTCATAGGTCATCACCGACGTCGCGCGCTTGCGGGCCTCGTACTCGGCGCGCGCCGCGGCCGCGAGCCGCCCCCGCATCTGCGCCGTCTCGGAGTCGTCGCAGACGATCGTCGCGCCGGGGTTATCGATCGCCGCCCGCGCGATCGCCGCCGCCTCCACGCGCCCGAACGCCGGCGGCCGCTGGTCGCGGCTGAAGCGGCGCACGTACAGGTCATCTACGACTTCGGAGACGAGGTCGGACAGATCCTCGACGAACGTCACGTCCGGCTCGAGGTCGCCGGCGATCCCCAGCCCGCCGAGCACCTCCTGACAGAAGCCGTGGGTCGTGGCGATCGTCGCCGCGTCAAAGCTCGCGACCGCCAGCGCGAGCCGGTCACGGCGCTGCGCGACCTGCGCGGGCGAGCCCTCGGCGAGCAGCGCCAGCAGGTCGTCCTCTTCACCGAGCACCCCGTCGAGCGCCCGCGTCAGGCCTCGCTCGACGGCGACCAGCCGCTCGCGCACCCGCTCGCGCAGTTCGCCGGTCGCGATCCGCGTAAAGGTGACGAGCAGCAGGCGCTCGAGCGGGATCCCGTCCGCCACGTAACGCGCCGCCAGCGACGCGATCGTGTACGTCTTGCCCGTGCCGGCGCTGGCTTCGAGCACGGTCACGCCGGTCGGCAGCGGCCCGCAGATGTCGAACTCGGCCGGCTGGAGCTCGATGCTCGCGGCACCGGCGGGGTTCATCGGGCGTTCCGGCTCATGGTCACCGGGCGCTCACCTCCTCGCGTGCGAGCAGCCCGTCCCACAGCCGGCGCGCGAGGCGCCCGAAGCGCGACTGCTCGGCCGACGCCCAGCCGTCGCCGTCCTCGTCAGACCGGGGCGCGAGCTCGAGCAGCTCGTCGAACGTCCAGACGCCGCCGAGCACGAGCTGGTGCTCGAGCTCGGTGTCCTCGCGCTCGAAGCGCCAGTCGCTGTGCCACTCCTGCTCGGCCGCCTGGCGGGGCTCGAGGCCGGCTACGGCCGCCGCGGCGTACGCCGCCGAGGTCGCGCAGAACAGCGGCAGCGGCTCGCGCATGCCGCGGTCATAGAGGTCGATCAACGCCGTCAGCTGGGTGGTCGCGATCGCCGCGCGCTGCACCGGATCGTCGGCCAGCGGCCCGACGACCGCCACGCGCACGTCATCGCCGCCCCCGGCGCGGCCGACCGTCACCGCCGACAGCTCGCGCTCGGGGTGGCTCGCGGCCACCGCCAGCAGCCGCACCCAGGCGGCCAGCCGATGCTTGGCGGACACGCGCGAGTACGTGCTCGCGAGCAGCACGTCGCCGCTGATGCCGGACACCGTCCCGTTGAGCAGGCGGCCGTCCGCGAGCGTGATCCGCACGTCGAGCGGGTCACCGCTGCCGGCGTCCGGCACGAGCTCGTTCGCCTGGAGCGCGATCGCGCTCGCGATCGGGTATACGGCATCGATGACCGGCTTGCCGAGCACCTCCGGCGGCAGCATGCCGCGCGCGATCTCGGCCTTGATCGCCGTGTTGCCGTCGACCCCGGCGCGCAGCGCCCCGAGCAGCCGCTGGCCGACTGCCCACCGCTGGAGCGGATCGAGCTCGACCGGTAGCCCGTCCTCGATCTCGTCGACGCCGCCCCGCAGGCTGATCCCCAGGCGCTGGCGCAGAAATGCGCGCACCGGGTGCTCGACGAAGCGCACCAGGTCGGCGAGCTCGATCACCCGTCCCGATCGCGGCGGCAGTCGATCCTCGAGAAACGGTCGCTCCGTGGCGCGCGGGGCGATCAGCGCCCGCGCGCCCTCGAGCGTCACGCCGTCAAAGCTCCACGTGCGGTCGGTCATCAGCGCCTGCGCCTCGAAGTTGCGCGGGTCGAACGGCTGCAGCGGGTGGCGGACGAGCACCTGCGCCCGTGCGTCGCCGTCCTCGCGCCGCACGGTCGCGTCGATCGTGTCGAGCAGCTCGCCGACCGGCACCGCCGGCGGCCGCGGCGTGTTGGTGCGCTCGTCGTTGCCGGTGTAGGTGATCACGAGCCGCTCGGTGGCGGCCAGCAGCGCGTCGAGCAGCAGCTGGCGGTCCTCGCTGCGCGGATCGCGCTCGCCGATCTGGGGCGAATCGAGGATCAGGTCATCGCCGTCGCGCGGCGCCTTGCGCGGGAAGGCGGCGTCGTCGAGCCCGAGCAGGCAGACGACCCGATGCGGGACCGATCGCATCGGCATCAGCGTGCAGATCGTCAGATGGCCGGTGCGGAAGTTGGCGCGGGTCGGCCGGCCCTGGAGGCGCTCGAACAGGTAGGCCCGCATCTCGGCGGGGGCGAGCTCGGCGGGCTGACCATCGTCGCCGTCGGCGCTCGCGTCGCGCTCGGCCTCGGCGACGATCTCGTCGAGGATCCGCTGCAGCTCCGCGCGCTGCCAGCGGTCACGCGGCGCGGTGGCGGTCAGCGCGTCGGCTGCCGCACCGATCGTCCTGGCCCAGTCCGCCAGCGGCTTGCTCTCGCCGAGCGCGTCGATCACATCGGTCAGGCGCGCGATCAGCTCGGCCAACCGCCCCGCGAGGTCGATCGAGCGGCTGTCGACGTCGTCGAGCGGCAAGACGTCGGCGAACAGCCGCTGGCCGTCCTCGGTCATCGTCACCCCGAGCAGGAGGCGCTCGAGCCCGGCCTCCCAGGTCCCGCTCGTGACCGCGTCGAGCTTGAAGCGCGCGCGGCGCGAGGCGTCGAGCCCCCAGCGGATCCCCGCCTGTGAGATCCAGTCCTGGAGTCGCGCGAGGTCATCGTCGTCGAAGCGAAAGCGGCGGCGGACCGGCGCCCGGTCGGCGAGGTCGAGCACCTGCGACGCGGTCATCCGCTGCTGGGCGAGCTCGAGCAGCTCGGAGATGACGCCCAGGACGGGGTTGGTCTGGCGCAGCGACCGGTCGGCGAGCCTGACCCGGAGGTCGATCGCGTTCGGCCGCTCGGCGGTCGGTCCGCCGTCATCGCCGTCGAGGGCCGCCTCGCCGGCGCCGAACGTGGCCCCGATCAGCGGCGCGAACGTCTCGATGTCGGGGCACATGACGATCACATCACGCGGCTCGAGGCTCTCGTCCTCGGCCAGCGCGTGGAGGATCGCGTCACGGATCACCTCGACCTGCCGAGCCCGGCCGTGGCAGGAGTGGATCTCGATCGACCGGTCGTCGGGCGCGATCAGCGGCCGTTGGTCGCGCCGGTCCGGTAGCGGCGCCCCCGGCGCGGCCCGGTCTGCGCGGATCGCCTCCTGGACGCGCCCGAGCACGGTCTGCGGTGTGGCGAGCGCGCCGTGATGAATATCGCTGACCGCCGTCTGCGCCCCGGCCGCCGTGAGCACGAGCTGGAGCTCGCGCGAATCACGCCCCCACGAGGCCAGCAGCCGGTTGGCGGCGAGGCCGGCGGTGGGGTCGTCGGCGCGGCGGATCACCGGCTCGCCGTCGAGCGGCCGGTCCGCGACCTTCTCCCATAGCGACGGCGACGGATGCAGCAGGAACATGTGGACGTCGCGCTGTTGGGCGATCGCGCTGAGCACCTGCAGGTGGCCGGCCGGTAGCCGCGTCAGCCCGAACAGCGAGAAGCGATCGGGGAGCTCGGCCAGCTCGCGGTTCTCGGAGAGGCGCTCGCAGGCCCGGACGCGGCGCTCGGCCGGGCCTGGGATCGCGATCCGGGCGCGGAGCCGGCGCCACAGCTCGGCCTGCCAGGCGGTGCCTTCGCCAAGCCGCCCCCCGACGGAGTCTTCGTCACGGCCGGCCGCCCACGCTTCGCACCATCCCGGGGCGATGGAGCGCGTAGCGGTCAAACAGTCGCGCGAGATGGCGCACGACGCTGAGCCGCCGCGCGCGGCGGACCGGGTCCGGGTCGTCCCGCGCGCCGCCGCGCCCAAGGTATGTGGCGAGGCTGCGCAGCCACGGCTCGTCGATGCACTCCTCGACGAGCTCGAGCAGCGGCCAGGTCGCTCGTTCGGGCAGCCACGGGTCGCGAAGCGGGTCGATCCCCGACGCCCGGGCCACGGCGTCGGCGATCAGGACGTTGGGGAACGGGAACTTGATGCCGGCGCAGATGCCGTCGGCGCGTCCGCCAGAGGCGCCGAGCACGGTCGACATCCGCTGCGTCAGCCACCTCTCCATCCCGCGCGTCGGGACGGCGACGACTTCGGGGGTGAATGGATCATCGAGCGGCTCGGCGCACAGCGCGGCGAGCGCATCGGCGAGCCCATCGGCTCGTTCGGCTCTGTGGATATGCAGCACGAGGGTGATTTTCCCAGCTTGCGAGGTCGTCCCGTCCGGGGTCGCCGGCCAGCAGCGCGCGGGTCACCGCGCACGCCTGTCTGAGTCACCCGGAGGCGCGGGTTCGCCCCCCCGTTGAGGCGTCGGGGTGCAGTTCGGTCCGAATTCTTTCCCGTGACCCTCTTGAAATTCTCACCTGCGCCAGTTACTCTGGCGATGCACCAAGGAGTGTCAACCTCGATGACCGCCACGACCCACATCCACGCTAACGACTCCGCCGAAGCAGCAGCTTCGGCGTGCGCGTCGATGTTTTGGCTCGACGCGATTGGTCCCGTTGGCAATCAGTTTGCCCTCGTTAGGAGCTATGCCCGCTAGAGCGCGCGGCGCATACACCGAACGCGAGGGCGATCCAACGGGTCGCCTTTTTTTGTGCCCAAAAGCTTGAAGCAGAGGTGATGTCGATGGTCAAGATCAACCGATAGCAGTCCCGCTAGCCGTACATCAGTCACCCGCCGGCGTGACACCTGTGTGATGACAGGTGTGTGTCGCTGAGCGCGGGTCACCACAAATTGACCACAGAAATCGACCCAGTCCTTGGGAGGACACACCATGCATATTTCGCGTGATCACTTAGCGCGAGAGACGGCCCTCACCCGGGTTCCCCGTGAGAGCCGCGCCGGCCCGCAGCGGAGTCAGCCGCAGCGGCGTCGGGCGGGCGAGGTCCGGCGCCGGCGCCGGCTGGCCCGCGAGCGGATCGCCAGGGCGCGTGCCTACCGCGACGCGATCGTCGCTACCTGGTACGTGTTCGGCGCCCGCGAGGACCGCTGACAGCTTGGGTCAAGGGAGGCCGACAGGGACTCCCTTGACCCGCCCGGACGGAGGGACGCTCGACCAGGGGTTCCCTTCGTCCAACGGGCGGAGGGACGCTCGACCAGGGGTTTCCCTCCGCCGGCCCGGTGCAGAGAGCTCGTCGGGGGCGCTCTGCACCGTCTCTCGGGGTGGAGGGAGCTCGTGAGGGCTCCCTCCACCCGCCGGCGCGGCCGCTCGGAACCGTTGCTGCCGTATAGACGTAAAGCGTTCCAAGCCTCGCTTCCCGGTTGCGTAGTCGGCTGCGTATGACACGGCCCGCGCCTGGGAGGAAGGTCTTCGAGTGCTCGCCGGAGACCCCGCGCATGAAAGGTGGTGGTCAGCTCACCAGTTGATGATCCCGCGGGCGATCAACAGGGCTCCCGCCACTGCTCCGCCGATCACGGCGACTCGGCCGCCCCGGCGGGTCAGCCAGTCGCCGAAGCGTTGCACGGCGGCGGCGGTCCACTCCGGTCTTATCGCATAGCCGAGTAGGGGGAGCTCGAGCAGCAGAAGCATGATCACGTTGAACGCGAGGACGGCGAGCACCGTGACCGCGGTCCCGATGTGCTGTTTGTGCAGCAGATCCATCCCGGCGATATAGGACGCGCCCGGGAAGCTGAGCAGGGCGCCGACGACAAATGTGTCTCGGGCGGAGCCCTTGCTCAGTTGGCGCCGCCACCGGGGCGGTGCCTTGTCCTTGGCGCGCTCGCGTTTGCGCTCACTCCAAGCCTGCCGCCGCGTGTCACGTCCGGTGGCGACTACGAACACGATCACGAGGACGAGGGCCCCGAGAGCGACGTTCAGAACCGGGTTGATCTGATGTTTTGCCGTGCTCGAAGTACTCGAGCCAGGCAGCGCGAACACGAGCAGCAGACCACACGTGATGCTCGTGACCAGCGCCCCGAGCAGGTAGCCCAGCAGCAGCCGCTGTGGTCTCTCTAGCGACAACATGACCGTCACGGCGGTCAGAAGCGTTGGGTTCAGCGCGGCCGTCAGCGAGAAGACGAAGACTTGGCCCATGCACTGCTCTCCGGTCGGGGCATCGCGCGAGGGAAACGACAGCCAACACCGAAGCCGACGTTGCTTGCAGACGAATCCGTCCCGTTGCGCCACCGCGCGGCCACCCGGCAGCGACGCCGGCAACCCACGCCTTCAGGAGGCGAACCCTGCGCTGCGTCGGGTTCGCGTCGGCCCACGAACGAACTCTGGCACGCGCGACGCCCGCCGCCATCATCCAAAGCGGATGACCCTCCCAACGGCGGTGCTGACGATCGACCCGGTCATATCGACTCCATGCCGTCGCCGATGAACCCTCCGGTCAGACCACGTTCTCAGCCGCGTCCGCCTGGCGGCCCGCCTCCTCGACGCCGCCCTTCAGCAGACGTTGGCCATGGTCATGGGGGAGACGTGCGTGGCGCGCGCGTGGCGGCCCGAGCCGTCCAGGACCGTTTCATTCGAATCGGACGAAGCGCCAGTTTCGCCGTTGGATGTATGGATACCGTGTGGGTCAGGTTTTCCTCCTCTCGCTGACGGCAGCTTTGAACCCGGTCCTGGTCGGGGCCTCGACGGTGATGCTGCTGCTGCCCAACCCGAAGCGACTGATGCTGGGCTATCTGCTCGGTGCCCTGATGACGAGCATCACGCTTGGGCTGGTGATCGTCTTCGCTCTGAAGGGTTCGAGCACCGTCAGCACGACAGAGAACACCAGCAACCCGGCGGGCGATCTGGCCGTTGGCTCGATTCTGCTGCTCGCCGCCTTCGTGCTCGGAACGGGGCGTGACGAGCGCATCGCCGAACGCCGCCAGGCGCGCAAAGGTCCCAAACAGGACAAGGGCCCGCCGCGCTGGCAGCAGGCTCTGAGCAAAGGCTCGGCGCGCACCACGTTTGTCGTCGGCGCCCTGCTCACGCTCCCGGGCGCGTCTATCTGGCGGGACTCGATCAGATCGAAAAGCAGAACCTGAGTACGACGGCCACCGTGCTCACCGTGATCGGGTTTAACCTGGTCATGCTGATACTGCTCGAGCTTCCACTGCTGGGTTATACGATCGCCCCGGACTGGACCCCCGGAGCCGTGGAGCGGGCGAAAGCGTGGGTCGGCCGGAACGGAAAACGGGCTGCGATCATCGCGCTCACCGTGCTCGGCGTCGCGCTCGTCATCAAAGGGCATAATCGGCCTTGTCACGTGAGCCGAGACTGACCGCACGGTCCAGGCGATCGTAGGCGAGCGAGGTGTCAGCGAAGCTGATGCGCTGCGGGATCTGATCGCCGTAGCAACTGGATTCCTGCTTGTCCCGGCGCGGCGTGCTCCGGGGAGGAAGCAACGCGAGCGGTCGACTCGAAGCAGGCGGCCCTGCCCGACGCGTGACTTGAGATTCATCCGATCGGGGTGATGCAGGCGGCGAAGCATCTGGCAGATTCCGATCCTTCGTTTTCGAGACGAAAGGGTGCCCCTGTGGCAACAGTGCCTACTTCCGTGCCCCCGGGCGTTCAGGCGCATGGCCCGATCGCCCGTTACGAGCAGGAGATCATCGACCGGGTCGCTGATTTCGATGATCCTCGCCAGGAGTGGCGACGTCTGATCTCTGAGGCGCTCGGCACGTTCTTTCTGGTGCTCGCGGCGGCCGGTGGGGGCATGATGGCCCATGCCTTCCCGGGCGTGATCACTCATACGGATGCCGTCGTCGCGCCGGCGCTGACGGTGCTCGCGATCATCCTGTTCATGGGCAAGGTCTCGGGCGCGCATCTGAACCCGGCGGTCAGCATCGCGTTCGCCCTGCGCCGCGACTTCCCGTGGTGGCGCGTGCCGGGCTACATCATCGTGCAGCTGGCCGGCGCGACGCTCGCCGCGCTGTTCCTGCACGCAGTCATCAACGTGTCGGCTACCTACGGATCGAACTATGTCGGCCGCCTCCTACTCAGCGGGCGCGGCGTTCTGGATGGAGTTCATCCTGACCGTCGGCCTGGTCAGCGTGATTCTGGGCACCGCGTCGGGCGCCCAGAATGTCGGCCTGTTTGGCGCGTTCGGTGTCGGCGGCTACATCGCTCTCGCCGGGCTTTGGGGCAGCCCGATCTCGGGCGCCTCGATGAACCCGGCCCGCACATTCGGTCCGGACCTGGTCGGAGGGAACTTCTCCCACTACCTCGTCTATGTGGCAGGGCCGATCGCCGGGGCTGCCGTCGCGGTCGTCATCGCGTTCGTCCTCCGAGGCCGTGGCGGCGGCGCCTCGGGCTCAGGAGCAGGACAGGGCGCGTTGTTCACGGAGAGCCATGATCCAGGGGGGAAACCCTGAGCACACGCGCAATGGACCGCGCCGAACGGGCAGTTCGCCGATGGTGAGGTCCGTGCGCTCGAGCACGTCGTGGAGGCACGCAGTAACACGCGCTCGCTCAGGCACCGCGCCGACGACGAGCCGGGCGTGATCGAAGAGCGGGCTGCCAGCATTGGACTGTTGGCCCATATGAGCGGTCCTAGGATTGCTCGCGCGGTGCGCTCAGTCATGGCCTGCTTCAGCCATCATTGATAGTGAGGCCGTGCAGGCGGAAACCGCCGCTGTCGGCTTGGCCGGCCACGGCAGCGTCATCGCGCCAACGGTGCCGCGCCCGATGTCGAGCTGATCGATCACCGTACCTCGACCGCCACAACACGGTCGCGGATGTTCGTCAGTCCCGCACCATCGCAGCCAGGCATCCGGACAAACCCGCCGCCATCGTCGTCTATGCGGACCGCCAGTCTGCCGTAGCCCGGTGGCGCAGTCGGAGTGTGACGTGCGCGGACGGGCGCGCGTGCTTGGCCACGTTCTGAAGGGCCTCGAGGCAGGCGAAGCACGCCGTCTGCTCCGCGTCCGCGCTACTGCGTCGCGCGGCCCCCAGCACGCTAACCCTCATCGAGGCCAGCGCCGCCCGCGCGCAAATCGCTTCGATCACGCCAGCCGCAGCGAGCTGCAGCGGCGGGTGGCCGTGCGCGATCTCGCGGACTGCATCTACACATGCGCACCGGTTGGGCAGATTTTTACCGACCTAGCGGTGCGTGAACGTGTCAAACCCGAGGTCGCAGTCCTTTGGGCGGGCATGCCACTACCGGGCCGGGTGTAGTGCTTGCACCCTGGTTAGGCCTAGGTCACGGTGCCAGGATGTGTTTTTGTTGTGAAACGGACCGAGGGAAGGCGATTGCAATGGCGACCGCAACGACGGTGACCGACGACTCGAGTCCGGCTGCGAGGAGGAAGACGGCGGCGGCGGTAGCAAAAACGGCGAAGGTGGTGCCGCATTTGTCGGTCGCGGAGCGGGTCGCGCGCGGCAAGGCGGCGCGCGCGGAGGTGCCCCGGTCTAGACACGCGGTGTTTGAGCCGGCGCCGACGCGGGCGGATCCGGTTGAGTTGTTGGAGTTGCAGGCCAAGACGCGCGTGCCCGAGTTGGTGCCGATCCGGTATGGCCGGATGTTGGTGTCGCCGTTTACGTTCTATCGCGGCGCGGCGTTGCTCATGGCCCAGGATCTGTCGTCGACGCCGCGCTCAGGTTTGAGCGTGCAGTGTTGCGGGGATGCGCACCTGTCGAACTTCGGGGTGTTCGCCTCGCCCGAGCGCCGGCTGGTCTTCGATCTCAACGATTTCGATGAGACGCTTCCGGGCCCGTGGGAGTGGGACGTCAAGCGCCTGGCGGTGAGCATGCTGATCGCAGCGCGCGACAACGGCTTCAAAGTTAGGGAGCAGGAACGGATCGTGCTTGACACGGTTGGCCGCTATCGCACCGCGATGGCCGAGTTCGCGGCGATGAAACAGCTCGAGGTGTGGTATTCGCACCTGGATATCGAGAGCGTGGTGCAGGAGTTCGGCTCGCAGTACAAGCCGAAGCTGGTCAAGCAGGCCGACAAGCAGCTCGCGAAGGCTCGCACGAAGGACAGCATGGCGGCGTTCTCGAAGCTGACCCACGAGGTTGACGGCCAGGCGCGGATCGTTGACCAGTCTCCGTTGATCGTGCCGATCGAGCAGCTCGCGCCGGGCGGTGAGCGCGAGGAGATGTTCGAGGGGCTGCGCGAACTGGAGCGCGGCTACCGCGAGACGCTCGAGTTCGACCGGCGGGTTCTCCTAGAGGAGTTCGAGCTGACCGATTTCGCTCGCAAGGTGGTCGGGGTCGGCAGCGTCGGCACGCGCGCGTGGATCGCACAGCTCGGCGGCCGTGACGGGCAGGATCCGCTGTTTTTGCAGATGAAGGAAGCCGAGGCGTCGGTGCTGGAGGATTTCCTGGGCCCCAGCGAGTTCGAAAACCACGGCGAGCGGGTCGTCACCGGCCAGCGGCTGATGCAGGCCAGCAGCGACATCTTCCTCGGCTGGCTGCACGTCGAGGCCGGGCTCGACGGCCAGCCGCACGACTTCTACGGCCGCCAGCTCAAGGACTGGAAGGGCTCGGCGGAGATCGAGCAGATGGTTCCGAAGGCGATGGCCGCGTACGGCACGCTGTGCGGCTGGACGCTCGCGCGGGCGCACGCTCGCAGCGGCGACCGGATCGCGATCGCGTCCTATCTCGGCAGCGGCGACAGCTTCGACCGCGCGATCCTCCAGTTCTCAGAGGCCTACGCCGAACAGAACGACCGCGACTACAAGAAGCTCGCCAAGGCGGTGAAGTCCGGCCAGATCACCGCCGAAACCGGCCTGTAACGCCGGTTGCATGGCCGGCACGCGGTTGGGCAGGCGACACTCTAGATCGCTGACTTCACTCCGAAGTCGTCGCGCTGGGCAAGGTCGTCACGCGTGCGCGCATACAGGACCTACGACCACAGAAGCTCAAGGGAGCTGTGGGAACTGCACTGCGCCTAGCCCAGGCCTAGGCGTCCCGGAGCCTTCTGTCGTTCCCTCCGCTGAAGCCGGTGGGTGCGCAGGAGCCGCTCACACGCACGCGAGAGTGGTGTGGGCCCGCTTGTGCGCAGGACCTGACGCGCGCGACACTTGCTGTACCTTGGAGTGCTGTCACTCGGATTCGAGAAACGACGCCTCCTCAACCCGCAAATCTTCCGATTAGAGAGGCGAGATCGATGGCAATTGGACCAGTTCAGCTGATCGTCATAGGCTTTAGCCACCCCGAGTTTCATGGCGAGATCATCTCCGAGCTCGAGCGGCTGCATGACGAGCAGACCGTCCGCGTGATCGACGCGCTCGCGGTTCACAAGGACGCCGACGGAGAGATCGAGGTGCAGCATCTGAGCAACCTGACGAAGGACGAGGCGATCGAGGTCGGCTCGGTGATCGGCGCGCTGATCGGCCTCGGGATCGAAGGCGAGGAAGGAGCCGCGGCAGGCGCTGTGGTGGGAGCCGAGGCGATGGCCGAGGGCGGACATGTGCTGCCCGAGGAAGAGGCATGGGATGTGCTCGCGGAGATCCCGAATGACTCCGCCGCAGCGCTGATCCTGCTCGAGCATCACTGGGCGGTCCCGCTGCGCGACGCGGTCGTGCGCGCCGGCGGCTTCCGGATCAGTGACGGCTTCATCAGCCCGCTTGATCTGGTGGACGTTGGGATCCACACGGCCGATGAGGCCGCCGAGCTGCACGCACTGGAAAACGCCGGACCAACGACGTAGAAAACGAACCCCGGAGGCACGAAATGTTCGGAAGTCGCAGAGTGGCGCGCCGCACATCCCGTCGCGTAGCACGCCGACGCTAGAGAAGCATCACTGGCTTGGCCGCAGGCGGGGCGCGCCGCGATGCCCGTGAGTCGCTTGAAGGCGATTGCAGCGCCCTCTCTCCACGCACGATCGGGCTGATCCTCGGTCGGGATCCGGGCGGAGCCGGGTTGACCGGGCGGTCTCAGAAGTTGCGATGCCGTCCGGCCCGGCCGGTCTCCCAAGGCTGACGGTTGCCGCAGGCCCCCGATCGGGGTATCAATAAGCCCGTGAGTCCCTGGGATGACGACGATTGGGTGGGCACTCCACCCGAGGGCAGATACACGCGCGATCGCGCCAAACCCGAGTACTGGCAACGGCCCTGGCCGCTCGCCGGCGCCGGGTTGGTGATCGTGGTGATTATCCTTGTGGTCGTTCTGATCGTCCGCTGAGCCGGCTCCAGCGGTCAACCGAGAACCGACGTCGGGGCCCGACCAGGCCCGACGCAGACGACTGATGCCAATCGCCCCCGACCTCTCAGGCCGCGCCCTGGACGACCGTTACGAACTCCACGCCGTGATCGGCGAGGGGGCGTTCGGGCGGGTCTACAGCGGCTGGGATCGCCGCCTGGAACGAACGGTCGCGGTCAAGATCATCAAGCCGTGGTGGGCCGAGGATCCCGCCTGGGCGCCCAGTTTCGAGCGCGAGGCACGCCTGCTGGCGCGCATCAGCCATCCGGGGATCGTCCAGATCTTCGACGTCGGCAAGGCTGACGAGTGCCTCTACTACGTGTCCGAGCTGATCGACGGCGAGAGCCTGGCGGCGCGCCTGAAGCGCGGCCCGATCGAGCCTTGGGAGGCGGCCGCGATCGCCGAGCAGCTCTGCAAGGCGCTCGCGCAGGCTCATACCGAGCGCGTGATCCACCGTGACGTCAAGCCGGCCAACATCCTGATCTCCTCCGACGGCCGCGTGAAGGTCGGCGACTTCGGCGTTGCCCGGCTCGCCGAGGGCAGCACCGATGGCGCCAGCGCGACGATCGTCGGCACCCCACGCTACATGGCTCCCGAGCAGGCGCGCGGCCGCCGCGCGACGCCGGCGACCGACGTCTACAGCGTCGGCGTCGTGCTCTACGAGATGCTCGCAGGCCGGCCGCCGTTCACCGAGCACAGCGCGGTCGAGCTCGCGCTCAAGCACCTGCATGACCCTCCTCCCAGGCTCCCGGCGCGCACCCCGCGCCAGATCGATGAGATCGTCGGCCGGGCGCTGGCCAAGGAGCCGGGCAAGCGCTACGCCGATGGGGCGGCGATGGCCGAGGCGCTCGATCGCGCGCTCGCCACCCGGTCCGGCGGCCGCCGCGGCGTAACGCCACGGAGGCATGCTCGCCCCACGCGCCGGCGGGCGGTCTCCGAGCAGCCACCGGCGCTGGTCACGACCGGCGGGCCGACGACCTCGACGCTCGACGATCCGCCGCCGCCGCGGCGTCCACCGACCCGTCGCCCGTCCTCGTTACATCCGGCGGCGTCGCCGAAGGCCGGCGCAGGTGCGCCGCCGCCGGGGTCACCTCCGCCCGGGTCGCGGCCGCCCGGTTCGCAGGCGCGCGGCTCCGAGCGCCGCGACGAGCCCACCCGCCGGGTGCCCAAGCAGCACCCGCGGCGCAACCTCAACCCGGCCGCGCGCCGGCGCAGCATCGCGGCGCTGACGGGCGCCTTCCTGCTGCTGGGCGCGATGATCACGGCGGCGCTGGTGATCGGATCGACCGCGCACGTGAAGGTCCCCAGTCTCCTCGGCTTGACCCGCGGTCGGGCGCAGGCGCGGGCGAGTCGGCTCGGGTTGCAGACCGACTTCAAGCCGCGCTTCGACAGCGCGCCCAAGGGCACCACGATCGCCCAGCGGCCGCGGCCCAAGGCCAAGGTCACCGAGAACACGACCATCCGCGTCTGGCTCAGCGCCGGCCCGCCGCCGGTCAAGGTCCCCGAGCTGGCCGGCGAGCAGCTCAGCGATGCGCAGGCGCAGCTGGCGCAGATCGGGCTCAAGGCTCGCGCGACCGTGATCGCGGCCCCGGGCGTCCCGGCCGGCACGATCACCAGCCAGTCGCCGGCGCCGGGCAGCAAGCTCGCGCCGCCCAAGCGCGTATCGCTCGACGTCGCCGAGGTTCCGCAGTGGCGGCCGATCACCTCGCTGACCGGGAGCGGCCAGTCGACCAGCGCCCAGTTCCGCATCCGCGGCACGCAGTGGCGGATCGTCTACACGATGGGCTTTCAGGGGACCTGCACGTTCATCTTCTTCTGCTCGGGCCCGCACGCCGAGGTCGACAACGTCCGCAGCGGCACGACGGTCGACACGTTCGGGCTCAGCGACGGCGGCCGCCAGACGCGCACCTTCAACGCCGGCGCCGGCGTCTACGACCTGACCGTCTCGCCCGGCGACGACACTGCGCGCTGGCAGGTCTGGGTCGAGGACTACTACTAGGCCGACGCCCGCTCTAGGCCGACGCCCGCTCTAGGCCGACGCCCGCTTCGATCCGTCGCGGCCCTGGACGCTCAGCCGTTGAGCTCGTCGAGTACCAGGTCCAGCGTCTTATCGGCGCCGTTGCGCAGCACGCGCGCCTTGACCTCGCGTCCGATCCGCTCGTGCACCATCAGCCGCTGGAGCGCCGTCGCGTCGTCGACGGGCTCACCGTCGAGCTCGACGAGCAGGTCATCGCGCAGCATGCCGCCGCGCTCGGCGGGGCTGTCCGGGAGTACCTGGAGGATCTGCACGCCGCCGCGCTGACCGACGCGCTCGGCCGCTGAGGGCGGGAGCTGGCGCGGAGCGACGGCCGCGCCGAGGTGGGCGCGCCGAACGCGCCCATCGCGGATCAGCGTCGAGATGATCGCGCGCGTGGCGGCGTTGATCGGGACAGCGAGACCGAGCCCGATCCCGGCGACGGCGGTGTTGATGCCGACGACGCGCGCGCTGCCGTCGGCGAGCACGCCACCCGAGTTCCCCGGGTTCAGCGCCGCGTCGGTCTGGATCACGTTCTCGACGATCCGCCGCGGCCCTCGGCGGGGGCCGACCGGCAGCGAGCGCCCGAGGCCGCTGACCACCCCCGCCGTGACCGAGCTCGCGAACCCCTGGGGGTTGCCGATCGCGACCACGAGCTGGCCGACGCGCAGGCCGTCGGCGTCGCCCAGCGGGGCTGACGCGAAGTCCCCACCGTCCGCGCGCAGCACGGCCAGATCCGACAACGCATCGGCGCCGATCAGCGAAACGTTTGTCTCGCGGCCGTCACCGAAGCTCGCGACGCCCTTGCGCGAGCCCTCGACCACGTGCGCGGAGGTGATCAGAAAGCCGTCGGGTGAGATGACGACGCCGCTGCCGGCGCCCTGCGCGGGTCCACGACGGGTGCGTCGCGTCACCTGCAGGTTGGCGACGCTCTCGCTGAGCGCCTCGGCGACCGCGATCACGGCCCGTGAGTAGGCGTCGAGCGCGGTCTCGTTGTCGATCTCGGGCCGTTGCGGCCCCTGGATGGTTCCGTTCTCGCTGAGCATGCAATAATTGTACACAAACGTTTCGACTCAAGCATTTGGAGTGGAGTATGTCTAGCGATGTGAATTACGGCCAGCTGGCCGACACCACGATCAGCGTCGCGGCGCACCTCGAGGCTGAACTCGAGGAGGCGCTCGCCGAGCACCGGCTCACCCGCCCGAGCTTCCTCGTGCTCGACGCGCTCGAGCGGGCGGAGGGGCAGACGCTCAATCAGCGCGAGCTCGTCACCCGCGTGCGACGCACCTCCGGCACCGTCTCGGTCCGACTCGGGCGCCTCGAGCGCGCGCGGATGATCGAGCGCGAGCCCGATCCCGAGAATCGCCGCAGCGTCACGGTCACACTGACCGACCGCGGCCGCGAGCTCGTCCAGGCGGCGCGACCGGCCTACGCCGAACGCGCCCAGCGACTGGTCGAGGGGCTGCCAGCGGGCGCGGCGCCGGCGCTCGCCGAGCAGCTCGGCGCCTGGCTGGCGTTCTTCGAGCCCGACGAGCGGGTCACGCCGCGGCTCGGTGTCGCGGTCGCCACGGCGGCGGTCGCGACCCGGATGCGGCGCGCGGTCGGCCTGCCCGACGAGCACGGCGTGCTGGTGCTGCGCGTCGGCCGCGACAGCGCAGCGCTCGCGGCGGGCCTGGCGCGTGGCGATCTGATCACGCACGCGGGATCGACGCAGGTCCGGTCGATCGGCGATCTCGAGCGCGCGGTGCGCGCCGCCGACGGCTCGGTCGAGCTGAAGGTCCTGCGCGGCGCCGAGCCGCGCGAGCTCCAGGTCACGCTCTCCCGCTGACGACGATGCTCTGGCGCTGGCGGCCCCGCGGGCCGGCGGGCCGCTAGTGCAGGAGCACGCGCAAAGCGACGATCAGCAGGCCGAGAATCGCGCCCACGACCGTCTGGCGAACCAGCTCGCCTCCCGTCAGGTTGGCGCGGACGCCGATCAGAATCTCGGTCGCGATCACGATCGCGGCCGAGGCCCAGCTGGCGGCCGCGACCGCGAGCGTCAACGACGCGCCGACGATCCAGCAGATCACCAGTATCGCGAACGGGATCGCTGCGCCGATCAGGACCGTCAGCTCGCGGGTCGCGTTGGCGATCATCCCCGTATACGTGAACGGTTCGTGCTCCTGCATCCGCTCGGCGGCGTACTCCGAGTAGGAGTGGGCCATCCAGTACAGGATCATGATGATCCCGACCGCGCCGACCGTCTTCGGATATGTCTCGGATCGCGCGCTCTCGGCCGCGAGCAGCGCCGCGACCGAGATCGTCCCGTAGATCAGGCCCGCGATGCTGGTCGGCATCGGCCTATTCTGTTCGGGCGCTCGGACGGGGTTCGCCGTCGGAGCGGGGAGTGCCGCGGTCGGCTAGGCCCGGCGCTACTCCGCGAACGATGCCGGGCGGGCGGGCGCCAGGCGTCGCCGGAGCAGCTCGAGATCGTCGTCGCCGAGACCGTTGGCGGCCAGCCATGCGACCGAGCCGCCGTAGTGGGCGTCCACCAGTTCGAACACCCGCTCCATCGTCTCGGCCACCGGCGCGTGCCGGCGCGGGTCATGGCCCTCGAGCTCTGCGCGATACGTCGGAGAGCTCAGCAGGCGGGCGATGATCGCATCGATCCGGTCTGCGGTCGCGAGGTAGTCACCGATGATCATCTCCTGGCTCACGCCCGCCGCATCGAGCGTGAGGCCGACGACCACGCCGGTCCGATCCTTGCCGGCCGCACAGTGGACGAGCACGGCGCCGTCCGAGCGCGCGATCGCGCGAACCGCATCGACGATCGAATCGGGCCGGCGGCGCAGGTAGCTCATGTAGGCCCTCACGACCGGAGGCTCACCGGGCCATTCGTCCTCTGGGGGTGGCCAGTACGGCGCGACGGTCGCGGCGTCAAGGTCGGTATTGCCGGTCTCCGGGAACAGCGACAGGTGCTCGATCCGGACCGCCGGCTCGCTCGTCATCGGACCCGGCCCTTCGCTGGCCACCTCGTAAGCGGTCCGCAGATCGAGCACCAGCTCGAGCCGGTGCTCGGCGACGAGCAGGCCCACGTCACGCTCACTGAGCCCCTGGAGGTTGTCGGATCGCAGCAGCACGCCGGGGACGACGACGCGCGCGTTCACCGCCCCGTCAAGCGCAATCCAGCGGGCATCCAGTTGTTCGACGGCCACCCATCCATCTTGGCAGGCGCCGGCTATCAACCCGTGACCAAGTGGTCGCCAGGCCCCGCCTTGCCGTCTATCCCCCGACGCGCGCGAGCTGGCCGCCGTCGACCGGCAGCACGGCACCGGTGATGAACTGCGCCTCGTCGGAGTGCAGGAAGACGCTCGCCCAGGCGACGTCCCAGCCGGTGCCCATCTTGGCGTTGAGTGGGACGAGCGCGTCGCGCTGAGCGCGGATCTCCTCCCGCGGGACCTGCAGCTTCGCGGCGCGGGCGTCGACCGCCATCGGCGTGTCCAGCAGCCCGGGCATGATCGTGTTCACACGGACTCCGTGGCGGGCGTTCTCGATCGCCAGCGACTGGCCGAGCGCGTTGATCCCGGCCTTCGAGATCTTGTACGCCGTCAGCGCGACCGCGGTCGCCAGCGCCGCGACCGACGAGATGTTCACGATCGATCCGGAGCCCTGCTCGCGCATCACCGGTACCACCGCCTGGCAGGAGAGCAGGCAGCCCTTCAGGTTGACGTCGATAATCCGCGCGAAGCTCTCCTCGGTGAGCTTGCGCGGGGTGGCGTCACCGGCGCCGATCCCGACGTTGTTCTGAAGGAAGTCGATCCTGCCCCAGGTGTCGACGCACGTCGAGGCGATTGACTGGCAGTCCGCCGCACGGGTCCAGTCGGCCGCCACGCATTCGGCGCTGCCTCCCTCGCCCGCGATGATCTCCGCGGTCTCGCGCGCCGCGTCCAGGTTGCGGTCGGCGAGCAGCAGCCTGGCTCCCTCACGGGCGAACGCGATCGCCGCGGCGCGTCCCGTGCCGATCGTCTCGCCGGGAGACTGGCCAGCCCCGACGACGATCCCGACCTTCCCGTCGAGCCTCATCCGGCTGGGGGCTCGCCACCGGAGCCGCGACGCATCTGGCTCGGCGTCCGCCCGGCGAGCAACGGCTCGTCTTCGAGCTCGACGCGGGTCGACTCGAGAAACCTTGAGACCATGTTGTAGTAGCTGACGAGCAGGATCAGCTCGCTGGCCTCGCGCGGCCCGTAGCGGTCGATGATCTGCTCGAGCGCTTCGTCTGACAGTCGCACGTCCCGGCTGACCTCGTCGGCGACGCGGCAGATCAGATTGCCCTCCTCGTCGAGGCTCGAGACCGGTTCCTCGGTGGCGATCGCGGCAATCTCCGCGTCCGTCAGGCCGACGTTGCGTCCGAGCTGCTCGTGCTGGGCCCACTCGTAACCGGCGTCGGTCGCGTGCCCGACGCGCAGTACGGCGATCTCGCGCCGGCGGGCGTCAAGCGGCCCGTTCAGCACCGCGGCTCCCAGCCCCAGGAAGGGCCGCAGGGCTCGGCGTGCACCCGCGACCATCCGGAACACGTTCAGCGGGGGGAAATTGCCCAGCAGCTCACGCTGCGCAGGCTCGAGCTCGTCGTCAGTTGGCAGCGGGATCTGGGGCGGCACCCGAAACCTCCTTCGGTCGGTGGGCCGCCAGCCTATAGCGATCGCCTCGTGCCCTTGCCGCTCATTTGCTCACCCTCCTGCCGGACCCATCGGATACCGTGCCGCCCGTGCGCACGCTCGCAAAGCTGGCCGGACCGTTCTTCGTCGGAGCCGGCGTGATGCACTTCGCGATCCCGAGGGCGTACCGCCAGATCGTGCCGCCCTACGTCCCGGCCAAGACGGCGGTCGTCTACGTCAGCGGCGTGGCTGAGATCGCCGGGGGCGTCGGGCTGATGCGCCCCGAGCAGCGGCGCCTGGCCGGCTGGTGGCTGATCGCGACCTTGCTCGCGGTGTTCCCCGCCAACGTCCATATGGCGCTCCATCCCGACGAGTATCGGAAGGTCCCCGGCGGCGCGACCTCGCTCTACGCGCGGCTTCCGGTGCAAGCGGTGTTCATCGCCTGGGTGCTGAGCGCGATGCGCCAGACGTGACCCGCGCGCACCGACCGAGCTTCGTACGCTGAGCTACGTGAAGGACCACTTCGATGAGCTTGCGCCCCGTCACCCCGAGGGCCGTGCGTTCACGCAAACGCGCCTTCCCGGCTTCGCCGATTGCGCTCCGTCGGGACGCGTGCGGCTCGATGCGCTCGCCTGCTGGCTCCAGGACGTCGCCTACGCCGACGTCGCCGACGCCGGGCTCGAGCGCGCCGCGGTATGGGTGGTGCGCCGCACGCGGATGCGCGTCAACCGCTTCCCGCGCTTCGGCGAGCGGTTCGAGTTGACGACCTACTGCAGCGGCTTCGGGCGCATGTGGGCGGAGCGGCGCACCGACGTGGTCGCAGCGGGCGCCGACGGAGCGGTCGTGGAGGCGGTCTCGCTGTGGGTCCACCTCGACCCGCAGGACTGGCGGCCGATGGTGCTCAGTGACGAGGAGCTCGCCGTCTACGGTGGCGCCGCCGGCGGGCGCAAGGTGAGCGCGCGGCTGCGCCATCCGGCGCCGCCGGCGGGCGACGGCGGCAGGCCGTGGACGTTCCGGCTGACCGAGTGCGACATCGCCGACCACGTCAACAACGCGGCCTACTGGGGGCCGCTCGAGGAGGAGCTGCTCGCCGGGGCCGATCCGGAGCAGATCGACGTCGAGCTGGAGTACCGGACCCCGTCGCAGGCCGGCACCAAGCGGGTGCTGACTGACGGTGATCGGCGCTGGATCGTCGACGCCGCGGGCGAGCCGCACGCGTCCTTCCTGGTCAGAAACGGGTCCCGTGGCTGACGCCGAGGCACTCCTGCGCGCCGCGAAGCGCCCGCTCGTGATCGGCATGGGCGGCGGCGGTGACGTCGTCGGCGCGCTCGCCACCGCCGAGCTGCAGCGTCTGTATGACGGCGGTGACCCGCTCGTGGGCGGTATCAGCTGGGAGCGGCGCCCGATCGATCCGGTCCCGGGACCGCGGCGCGTCGATGAGATCGAGGGCGGCGAGCCGCTCGCTCCGGGCGTCCTGCTGGCCGGGCCGAGGACCCGAGCCCTCGGACGCGAGATGTATTTCGCCGAATCGCGGATGGCGGCCTTCCTCGACCGCCCGACGGTGCTCGTCACGATCGATGACGGGCCCGCCGCGGTCGCCGACGGCCTCGCCCGCGCGATCGACCGCCTGGATCGTGACCTGCTGGTCTTGGTCGACGTCGGCGGTGACGTGCTCGCCTACGGTGACGAGCCCGGACTGCGCAGCCCGCTCTGCGACGCGGTACTACTCGCGGCGGCCCATCGCCTGGTGGCGCGTGGGACGCCGGTCCTGCTCGGGCTGTTCGGGACCGGCTGCGACGCCGAGCTGACGCCCGACGAGGTCCTCGCGCGGCTCGCCGACGTCGCCGCTGCCGGCGGGCTCGCGGGTGCCCGCGGGCTGACCGAGGTGGTGGCCGAGCGGCTCGAGCGCTGCATCGAGCTGGTGCCGACCGAGGCGAGCGCGCAGGCGGTGCGGGCCTTCCGGGGCGTCCGCGGCGACGTCACGATCCGCGGCGGGGCGCGGACGCTCGAGCTGAGCACGGTCGCGTCGCTCACGTTCTACCTCGACGTCGAGGTCACCTACGAGGTCGCGGGCCGCCTCGCCGCCGCTGTCAGTGGCGCCGCCAGCCTCGCCGAGGCCAATGCCGCGCTCGGCGCGCTCGGCGTCTACACCGAGCTCGACCTCGAGCTCGAGGCGGCCGCCCGGAGTCACTAGGGCGAGAGGCGTGCGTGCGGTCGGCATAAACAGGCCGGGAGGACCCGAGGTCCTCGAGGTGATCGAGCGCCCCGTCCGCGAGCCTGGCGCCGACGAGGTCAGGATCGCGGTCCGCGCGGCGGCGGTGAATCCGGCCGACATCGGGCTGCGCGCCGCGGGCGAGGGAGACTTCCCGCCGCCCTGGACCCCGGGGTGGGATGCCGCCGGAACGATCGAGAGTGTCGGTCCCGGGGTCGACCGCCTCGCCGTCGGCGAGCGCGTGATGGCCGCCGTCAGCGCGCGCCGGCCGGAGGGCGGCGCCCAGGCCGAGCTACTGGTCGCACCGGCCGCGTCGGCGGTCGCGGTGCCCGACGGCGCGTCGCTCGAGCAGGCGTCGACGCTGCCGATGAACGGCCTGACCGCGATGCTCGGGCTCGATCTGCTGTCACTCGGCAACGGCGAGACGCTGCTGGTCACCGGCGGCGCCGGGCTGCTCGCGTCCTACGTGATCGGGATCGCCAAGCACCGCGGCCTCCACGTGCTCGCCGATGCGCGCGACGACGACCGCGAGCTCGTGCGGGGGTTCGGCGCCGATCACGTGCTGCCGCGCGGGGACGGTCTCGTGGCCGCCGTCCGCGAGATCGCCGCCGGCGGGGTGGCGGGCGTCTACGACACGGCGCTGCTCGGCGGCGACGTGTTCGGTGCGATCCGCGATGGCGGCGGTATCGCGGTCGTGCGCGGCTGGGATGGCAGCGCGACCGAGCGCGGGATCGTGGTCCACCCGGTCCGCGTCCGCGCTGTCCTCGAGCGGACCGATTGGCTGGATGAGTTGCGCGCGCTCGCCTCGGACAGGGCGCTCGCGCTCCGCGTCGCCGGCGAATACCCGCCCGAGCTCGTCGCCGATGCCCAGCAAGCGATGGACGCCGGCGGCTTGCGCGGCCGCGCGGTGATCGTCTTCTAAAAACGCGCGCGCAGCGGCTTAGATCGTGAACACGATCTTGCCGACGACCTCGCCTTCGAGCAGCGCCTGAAAGCCCTCGCGGGCGTCGGTCAGCGCCATCGACGCGTGGATCGTCGGCCGGATGTCGCGCTCCAGGCAGAAGCGGATCAGGCGCTCGAGCTCGTCTCGGGTGCCCATCGTCGAGCCGACGACCGACAGCTGCAAGAAGAACACCCGGTTCAGCTCCGCCGACGGCGCCGCGCCCGAGGTCGCGCCGCTGACGACCAGCGTCCCGCCCGGCTTCAGTGACCGCACCGAGTGCGCCCAGGTCGCCTCGCCGACCGTCTCCATCACGAGGTCGACGCGCTCGGGCAGCCGCGCCCCGGCCTCGAACGCCTGCTCGGCGCCGAGCTTGAGCGCCTGCTCGCGCTTGTCCTGCGAGCGGCTCGTGACCCAGATCCGGGCCCCGGCGGCGCTGCCGAGCACGATCAGCGCGGTCGCGACGCCGCCGGTCGCGCCCTGGACGAGCACGGTCATGCCGGGTTTGACATCGCCGCGGGTGAACAGCATCCGGTAGGCGGTCAGCCACGCTGTCGGCAGGCACGCCGCGTGCTCGAACGAAAGCTCGGGCGGCTTGGGCAGGACGTTTCGCTTCGGCACCGCCACCTGCTCGGCGAGTGCGCCCTGATAGCGCTCGGACAGCAGCGAGCGGCGCGGGTCCAGCGTGTCGTCGCCGCGCCACGATTCGCTGGTGATGACCGAGTGGACGACGACCTCGTTCCCGTCCTCGTCGGTACCGGCGGCGTCACAGCCGAGGATCATCGGCAGGGCGTCTTCGCTCAGTCCGACGCCCCGCAGCGACCACAGGTCGTGGTGGTTGAGCGCGGCGCTGCGGACGTTGACGACCGTCCAGCCGTCGGGCACGTCCGGCTCGGGGCGTTCGCCGACCCGCAGGCCCGAGAGCGGGTCATCGGGGTCGATGGCGGCGGCGAAGGCGGCGAGCACGTGCGGCACCTTACCGGCGGGGCCGCGCGTGCGGCTTCTTACCGGCGGGGCCGCCCGTGCGGCTTCTTACCGGCGGGGCCGCGCGTGCGGCTTCTTACCGGCGGGGCCGCCCGTGTGGCCCGTTACCGCCGGGCCCGTCCGAGCGACGACATCACGACCGCGACGTCCTCGATCGGCAGCGGCGGCTGCCCGAGCGGCGGCTCGCGGTCAGCCTGCGCGCTCATGCCACGCAGCAGGATCTTCAAATAGCGTCGCCAAAGGTCGGGATCGACGTCGCGCGCCGCGTCGATCAAGGTCGTCAGCATCAACTGGACGACCGGAAGATCCTGCGCCTCGATGTCGTCGCGCAGCTGCCCGACTCGTGCGCCCGGCGGACGACTTCGGCGCCGAGCGGGAACAGCCGGTCGCGAATCCGCGCCACTCGCTCGAGCCCATCCGGCATCCCGGTGATCAACTCCATCAGACCCCGGTCAGAGGCCTGCAGCTCGAGTGCCTGTTCGAGAAAGACCGTGATTCCGTGCCACGGATCGGGATCGGCCGCGGCCGTCTCGATGAACCCCACCAGTTCCTGCAGCCGCTGCTCGAAGAGGTCGTCGATCAGCCGGTTCTTGTCCGGGAACCGCCGGTAGACCGTTCCGACGCCGACGCCGGCGTGGTGGGCGATGTCGTTCAACGTGACGCCGAGGCCGCGCTGCGCAAACAACTCGCGGGCCGCGTCCAGGATCCGCAGGCGGTTTCGCTCGGCGTCGACGCGCAGGGGTCTCGGGTCGTCTGGGGTCACGGTGATGGCTCTGAGAACTCTATTGAAACGGATCGACAGTATCCACTTCTGTGGTAGCCTGAGAACATAAAACGGATACTAAGCATCCACTTGGATACATGAACTCCACTTCCAACACCCGGGAGCATCCAATGACCGAGAATCCTCATCACGCCCGCCGCTGGGCGATCCTCGCGATCCTCGGGATCGCGCAGCTGATGGTCGTGCTCGACGCGACGATCGTCAACATCGCCCTGCCGTCGGCCCAGAAGGCGCTCCACTTCTCCAACGACAACCGCCAATGGATCGTCACGGCCTACTCGCTCGCCTTCGGAAGCCTGCTGCTGCTCGGGGGCAAGCTCAGTGACCTGTTCGGCCGCAAATGGACCTTCATCGTCGGCCTCGTCGGATTCGCGACCGCGTCCGCGATCGGCGGCGCGTCGCAGTCGTTCGCGATGCTGGCCGCGGCCCGCACGCTTCAGGGCGCGTTTGGAGCCCTGCTGGCGCCGGCGGCGCTGTCACTGCTGACCACCACCTTCACCGAGACCTCCGAACGCAACAAGGCGTTCGGCGTCTTCGGCGCAATCGCCGGCAGCGGCGCCTCGGTCGGGCTGCTGCTCGGCGGAATCCTGACCCAGTATCTGAGCTGGCGCTTCTGCATGTACGTCAACGTTGTGTTCGCCGTGGTCGCGATCTCGGGCGCGGTGGCGCTGCTGCACAATCAGGCGCCGGCGGTCAAGCCGAAGATCGACATCCCGGGCGCGCTGACCGTGTTCGGCGGCCTGTTCGCGCTCGTGTACGGGTTCAACCACGCCGAGACGACGAGCTGGGGCAACCCGCTGACGCTTGCGATGCTCGCCGCCGGCGTCGTCCTGCTGGCCGTGTTCGTCGCGATCGAGCGCCGGGTGCGCAACCCGCTGCTCCCGCTGCGGGTCGTCCGTGACCGCAACCGCGGTGCCTCTTATTTGTCCGTCGGGCTCGCGTTCGCCGCGATGTTCGGCGTGTTCCTGTTCCTCACCTACTACCTGCAGCAGACGCGCGGCTATTCGCCGGTCGAGACCGGGCTCGCGTTCCTGCCGCTGACCGCGGTCGTGATGGTCACCGCGATCACCGCGACGACCAGGCTGCGCGGGCGCTTCGGTCCCCGCGCGCTCGTGGTCGTCGGGCTGCTGTGCGGCGCCGGCGCGATGCTGATCCTCACCGGCCTTGGCGTCAGCTCGAGCTACGTGACCGCGATCCTGCCGGCACTGGTGCTGATGGGCATCGGCCTCGGGCTCGTCTTCGCGACCTCGATCAACAGCGCCACCCTGGGTGTCGAGCCCAGCGACGCGGGTGTCGCCTCGGCGACCGTCAACGCCTCGCAGCAGATCGGCGGCTCGCTCGGCACGGCGCTGCTGTCGACGATCGCCGCCAGCGCGGCGACGGGCTTCCTGACCGGCGGCTCGCGGCCCACACCGGCGCTGATCGCGCAGGCGGCCGTGCACGGCTACACCACCGCATTCGCGGTCTCGGCCGGGATCTTCGCCGTCGCGGCGCTGATCGCCGGACTCCTGTACGAAGGCCGGTCGGCCCAGCCGGTGGCGGTCGGCGAGCCGGTCCTCGCCGGCTGACCCTCAGCCCACGCCCCCGGGCGATTCGCGGTCGGCCTGGACTTCGCGTCCGGGCCGGCCGCGTTTCGTGGAGAATCGCACGAGCGCTCTCGGGTTTTCCACGTTTGTCGCGCTAGCGCCGCGTCCTGTGGAAAATCACACCGGCGGCGCAGGGATTTTCCACGTTTTGCGGCGGCGGGGGACGTAGGCGGGCCGGGAGCCGGTGCCCGGGGCCCGGCGCCGCGGGCCGGGCGCCGCGGGGCCGGGCGCCGCGGGTCGGGCTCACTTACTGCCAGCCATCGCGCGGGCTGACGAGCGCGGCCTGAGCCGCCGCGATCCGCGCGATCGGAACCCGGAAGGGTGAGCACGAGACGTAATCGAGGCCCGCGTCATGGAAGAAGGCGATCGACTCCGGATCGCCGCCGTGCTCGCCGCAGATCCCGAGCTTGAGACCGGGGCGCGACTCGCGGCCGACCCAGGCGGCGAGCCGCACGAGCCAGCCGACGCCCGGCTTGTCGATCGTCTCGAACGGGCTGCGGTCGATGATCTTGCGCTCGAGGTAGACGGGGACGAACTTCGACTCGACGTCGTCACGCGAGAAGCCGAGCGCCGTCTGGGTCAGGTCGTTGGTGCCGAATGAGAAGAAGTCCGCGAAGCGGGCGATCCGGTCGGCGACGAAACACGCGCGCGGAAGCTCGATCATCGTCCCGACCGTGTAGTCGCGGCCCGCTTCCAGCCCCTCCTCTTCGCCGACGCGCACGACCAGTTCGCGCATCAGCGCGATCTCGTGCTCGTAATCGACGAGCGGGATCATGATCTCCGGATGGGGCGGTTCGGGAGCGCGCTTGGCCGCGCGGAAAATCGCGTGAACCTGCATCTCGTAGATCTCGGGGTAGAGGATCCCGAGCCGGACGCCGCGTGTGCCGAGCATCGGGTTCTCCTCCGAGATCTCGACCACGCGCGCCATCAGTCGCTCGAGCTCGGGTAGATCCGGCGACTCCTCGATCCGGGCGTGCTCGACCTGGCCGGCGAGATCCGGGAGGTTGGGCAGGAACTCGTGCAGTGGCGGATCGAGCAGGCGGATCGTCACCGGCAGCCCGGCCATCGCCTCGAAGATGCCCTCGAAGTCCTCCTGCTGGAGGGGGAGGAGCTCGGCGAGGGCGGCCCGACGCGCCTCGCGCGTGCCGGCCATGATCATCGCGCGCATCTTCGGCTGGCGATCCTCGGCCATGAACATGTGCTCGGTCCGGCATAGCCCGATTCCCTCGGCGCCCAGCTGACGCGCGCGGTGCGCGTCGGGCGGCGTGTCGGCGTTGGTCCGCACGCCGAGCGCGCGGAAATCGTCGGCCCACCCGAGTACCCGTTCGAAGTTCGGGTCGACGCGCGCCTCGACCAGCGGCACATCGTCGACGGTGACCACGCCGGTCGTGCCGTCGATCGCGATCCGGTCACCCTCGTGCAGTTCGGTGCCGTCGACGGTGATCGTCTTCGCCGCCAGGTCGACCGCGACCGCCTCCGCACCCACGACCGCGGGCCGACCCATCCCGCGCGCGACGAGCGCGGCATGCGACGCCTTGCCGCCCTCGGAGGTCAGTATCCCCTTGGCGGCGTGGAATCCCGCCACGTCCTCGGCATCGGTGAACGGGCGCACCAGGATCACATCGCGGCCCTGTTCGGCGGCCGCGACCGCGTCGGCGGCCGTGAACACGACCGTCCCCTTGGCCGCGCCCGGCGAGGCGTTGACGCCCGTAGCGAGCACGTCAAACTTTGCGTCGGGGTCAAACGTCGGATGCAGGAGCGCGTCCAGCGCGCCCGGATCGATCGTCATCAGCGCCCGTTCACGGGTCAGCAGCCCCTCCTCGACGGCGTCCACGGCGAACCGCACGGCCGCCTGGGCGGGCCGCTTGGCGTTGCGCGTCTGGAGCATGTACAGCTGGCCCTCCTCGACGGTGAACTCGGTGTCCTGCATGTCCTCGTAGTGACCCTCGAGCGTGCGCAGGATCTCCATCAGCTGGGCGTACGCGTCCGGCAGCCACTGCGCCATCTCGGATATGTCACGCGGGGTCCGGACGCCCGACACGACATCCTCGCCCTGGGCGTTGGGGAGGAAGTCGCCGCTCGGGTCGGGCGCGCCGGTCAGCTCGTCGCGAGAGAAGGCGACCCCGGAGCCGGAGCTATCGCCCTTGTTGCCGAACACCATCTGCTGGACGTTGACCGCCGTGCCCCAGTCATCGGGGATCTGGTTCAGCCGCCGGTAGGAGACTGCCCGCTCGCCGACCCAGGAGTCGAACACGGCCCGGATCGCGAGCCGCAGCTGCTCCGAGGGGTCCTGCGGAAACGCCTCGCCGGTGTGGTCGCGGTAGATCGACTTGAAGGTCGCCGTCAGCTCGGTGAGCGCCTCGGTGTCGAGCTCCGTGTCCTCGGTGACGCCGCGGGCCGCCTTGGCCTGCGCGATCGCGTCCTCGAAGAGCTGGCCTTCGATCCCGCGCGAGACGTTGCCGAACATCTGCACGAAGCGGCGGTAGGAGTCCCAGGCGAAGCGCTCGTTGGCGGTGACGCGCGCCAGGCCGACCACCGATTCGTCGTTGAGGCCGAGGTTGAGCACGGTGTCGAGCATCCCCGGCATCGACTCGCGGGCGCCCGAGCGAACGGACACGAGCAGCGGGTCATCGCCGTCACCCAGGCGCTTGCCCGAGCGCTCCTCGAGGCGGCCCAGCGCGCTCGCTACCTGATCGGCCATCCCCTCGGGCTCGGTGCGGTCGGCGCGCATGTACTCCACGCACGCCTCGGTCGTGATCGTGAATCCGGCCGGGACGCGGTCGGGGCCGAGCACCCGGGTCATCTCGGCGACATTCGCGCCCTTGCCGCCCAGCAGGTCGCGCATGTCCTTCGATCCGTCGGCGAAGTCGTAGACCCACCTGGGCATCAGACCGCGATCCTATCCGGGATCGCGCCAGCTCTCGGTCGCGCCCGACGGGAGTCCGTCCGCACCACCCCAGATACTGAATCCCGTGATCGCGTTCGACTTCGCGACACGCGTGTACAGGTTGACCGAAGACCAGGCAACCCTGCTCGCCGAAAGCCTTCGCAACTACGCGAACGGCAAGCTCGCCGACGATGTGGCGCTCGGGCAGCGATTGAGCGGCAACCCGGGCTGGACCGACGGCGCGTTGGCGCTGGCCGACTTCACCGAAGAGGCGCTGGTCGGCAACCTGCCCGGGCCGCTGCCGCTCGAGGGCAAGGCGGCGGAGTCGATGTTCTGGGCGCTGCGGCTGATGCACGGCCTGGGCGAATCGGCGGACCCGGCCGACATAACCGCCCTGCGCGATGCGCTCGGCATGCAGTTCGTCGCCTGACCTCACGGCGCGCGGCTCACGGTCGCAGGGTGGCGGTCAACGTTCGGGGCTCGGCGAGCAGCCCCAGCGCCTCGTCGATCGAGAGCGCGACGACGTCGGCGCGGTCGAGCGCGGACCGATGCGTTCCTTCAGGGCCGATGACCGCGATCCCGAGCGCAGCGGCTTCGAGCATCGGCGCGTCGTTGTGGCCGTTGCCGATCGCGACGCAGCGGTCGGGGCCGAGCGCGTGGACGTAGTCGCGCTTGTCGGTCCCGTCACGGATCTGGCGGTACGTGGCTCCGATGCGCTCCGCCAGCGCCGCTGCCGTGCCAAACGTGTCGGCCGACAGCACGTGCAACTCGAGCTCGACGCGCAGCCGGGCGAGCGCCTTCAGTGCCGCGACGATCGGCTCGCCGCGGTCAGACAGGGTCCCGTTGACGTCGAGCACGAGGTGCTCGAGGACCAGATCGTCGTCACCAGGGATCGGAACGAGAACGGTCATGGGTTGATCAGCTGACCCATCATGATGCGGCCTCGGGGGCGGGTTGGCGCTCCGGTGGCCGGTTGTCGCCGCGGCTCAGGGCCCGCCGGTCGTCATTGGCGCGCTCGGTGGCGACGTCGGGACTGAACCACCGCTGCGCGATCGCTGTCGGAACGATCGCCGATAGGACCACGACCGTGATCAGGAGCGAGAACTGGGTCCGGTCGATGATGTGCGCCTGCAGCCCATAGAGCGCGCTGATCGTGCCGAAGGTGAGCCCGGTGCTCATCAACAGGGTCGCGAAGGTCGCGTGCTCGGGCACGTAGCGCCGCGCCAGCGGCAGCACCAGGCCGAACTTGGGAATGAGCTTGGCGGCGACCAGAACCGCGAGCAGTCCGAGGTTTGCGAACACAGCGCCGAGGCTGACGTTCATCCCGCCGCGGAGAAAGAAGAACGGCGTCAGGAACGCGAACGCGACGACCCGGAGCCGCCGCTGCTGCCCGGGATAACGCGCGTAGTTGCGGCTCATCACGAGACCGAGCACGAACGCCGGCAGGACCGCTTGGCTGTTGGCCTTCTCGCCCAACACATAGAGTCCCAGCAACACCGCGAAGACGAGCTTGATCTCGGGCTCGGTCACACGATCGCCGTAGCGGCTGAAGAACCACGGTGACAGCTTCGGGAGCACGACGATCACCGCCACCGAGATAACCGCGAAGACGGGAAACCAGATCGTCGGGGTGAGGAAGATTGCCGACAGGGCGATCACCGTGCACATGTCGGTCACGAAGCATGCGCTCATGATCAGCTTGCCGACTCGGACCGAGTTGAGCCCGCTCTCGACGAGGACCGCGTAGACGACGGCCAGGCTCGTCGTCGAGAGCGCGGTGCCGGCGATCAGGGATGCCTTCGTGGTCCAGCCGAGCGGTCCGATCGCGACCAGCGTCGCGAGCACGAACGGCCCGGCGAAGGACGCGAAGCCGATCGAGATCGACGCCCAGAAGCGCTCGCGGAAGTCGTCGGGATCGACCTCCGTTCCGGCGAGGAACGTGAGTACGATCGACGCGAAGCCGGCGATGAAGACAAGCCAGTCGGCGTCCGGGTCAAGGTGAAACACGTTGCCGAGCACTACGCCCAGGGCGAGCTCGATCAGCGCGACCGACACGGCGAGCTCGACCGAGGCGATGCTCGCGAGCAGGGCAGCCCCGGCAAGGATTGCGGCGAGTTGTACAGGGTCCATCTGGTGACCTCCACGCTGCGTCGTTTGACGTCGTCGTAGAGGCCATCAGCGGCGTCGCCGCGGTTGGAGCGAGCCTCATCGCTCGTGGCAAACGATACCGCAGCGGGGCGGGCTACGGACCGGTGGAGACGGCGCGGTACCACTCGCGCGCCACGTCGCGCAGCGGCCCGCCGGGGTCGGGGCCGCTGTCGCGCTGGGCCGGAGCGAACTCCCAGCTTTCAAAGCGCGCATGGATCTCATCCGCGCTGGCGCCCCGCGGCCCGAGCGGCACGCGGTTTGGGGCGAACGCCATCATCAGCAGGGTGGCTCCGGGCGTGGACAGCGTCGTCACGGCGGCCGCATACGCGGCGCGCTGGCGATCGTTGAGTCCGTGGTAGCAGCCCCGGTCGAACACGAGCGCGAATCCCGGCGCGAGCCCGAGTTGAGCGAGCCGCGTGACATCGGCGTTGATCCAGTCGACGGTCACATGGCTTGCCGCCGCCCGGTCTCGCGCGCGGCCAAGCGGCTGCGCGACGGCATCGATGGCGGTCACCTGCCAGCCGTTGGCAGCCAGGTAGACGGCCTGGGTCCCGGTTCCGCAGCCGATGTCGAGCGCCCGTCCCGGCGCAAGCTGGCCGGGTCCCTCGATCAGCGCGCGCAGCTCCGGTGAGACCGCGTCGGTGTCCCACGGCGTGAATCCGACCCTGTACAGCGCCCGGTAGATCAGTGACATGCGCAGGGCGCAGCGTAGGCCCTGCGGCGGGTGCCGGTCGCTGCGCTACACGGGTGCCGGTTCCCGCGCTAGGCGGCGGCCGGTCGCCGAGCTACGCGGGTGCCGAGTGCCGGGTCGCCTGCGCGAGTTCGACCGGGTGGTGCTCGGCGCTTGTCTGGAACGCGGACCGCCATGCCAGCCAGTAACGCTCGATCCGCTGGCAGAACCGCTTCGGGCGCTCCGCGAACACGCGGTCGCCGAGCGCGAACGCCTCGTCGTGAAGCTCCGCACCGCGGTGCTCGATCAGCCCGCGCAGGGGCTCGAGATCGGCCGGCACGCTGGGCTCGAGACGGTCGATCGCGTGCGCCAACAGCCCGAGATCGTGAACGTCACCGAGCGCGTCGGCCAGCCGGTGGGCGTCCTTCGCCGCGCCGCCGATGATCCCCGGGCTGAGCGGCGTCAGCAGGCGCAGGTGATACCAGACGTCCTTGCTGCGCTTGCGCCACTCATGCATCCGCTTGCCGCTGGGGTGCTCGCGCGCCCGCCGCATCGTCCTGCGCCCGCGCCGGTAGCTGCTCGCCAGGCCGTCGGCGAGCGCCGGCCAGCCCGCCTGTTCGATCTGCCAGACGTCGACTCGCGCGAGCATCCCACGCAGTCGGTCGGTCACCTGCTCGGGCATCCCTGACGCAAGCATCGCCCCCCGCGCGACGTCGCGCTCGGCGGCAAGGTGGGCGCGTACGGCGTCGAGGGTCTGCTCCGGGACCTGGCCGGCGTAGCGCTCGGCGAGGCCGTCGAGCGCGGTCACGAGCGCGTCGGCCTCGCGGCTGGCACCGAGCTCGTGGGCGATCGTGCGCAGCTCGCGGTTCTCGGCCTTGCGATCGCCCGCGTCCAGCGCCGCCGCGGCGAGTCGCAGCAGCGAGCGCTCCTTTTTGATCGCTTTGCGGGCGCCGTGGATCGCGTCAACCGGGTCATCGTCGAGGTCGGCCGTGAGCCGGTCGATCGCGCGCTGCAGCTGTTCGCGCGAGCAACGCCGGAGGTTGGCGTCAACCGTTTCGTCAACTTCGAACTTGTAGGCCATGGGTAACCGGTACCCGGCCTACCCGGGACTCAATCGGTCAGACCGCGGCAGTCGAGAGGGCGCGCGGCTCCAGGTCCATCGCCTCGGCCAGCAGCTCGTAGGAGCGGCGGCGCACCGCGTGGTCGTAGGTGATCGTGACGACGATCACCTCGTCGGCCATGTAGTCGCCGGCGAGCGTCTCGAGGCGGGCGCGGACCTTGTCCGGTGAGCCGATGATCGCGCGGCGGCCGGGCGCGTCGTCGGCGGGCGACTTGCCCTCGCGCGCCAGGAATGCGAGCGCCTTCTGCGGGGGTGGCACCGGGATCAGCTGCCCGCGGCGCAGGAGCGTGAACGTCATCCGGCTGCTCGCGGCGAGCTCCTGAGCCTCCTCGTCGGTCGGCGCGCACAGCACCCAGGCGGCGACCGCCGTCCGGGGTGCCTGGATATCGCGGACGGGCTCGAAGCGCTCGCGGTACAGCTTGGCGATCTCGCTCCCGTTCGGGTTGATGAAGTCGGCGAACGCGTAGCGCAGGCCGAGCTCGCCCGCCCAGATCGCGCTCTGCGGCGAGGACCCCAATAGCCACGGGACCGGCAGCTCGGGCCGTCCCGGCAGCGTCCGCGCCAGATGGCGGAAGGGATGGTCGGCGGGCAGGGCGTCCTCGAAGTAGGCGAGCAGCTCGCCGAGCTGCTGCGGGAAGTCGTCCGGCGCGGCCTGACGGCGGTCGCGCTGGAGCGCAAAGGTGGTCAGCGGGTCGGTGCCGGCGGCGCGCCCCAGCCCGAGGTCGATCCGGCCTGGGTAGAGCGCGGCGAGGATCGTGAACGACTCGGCCACCTTCAGCGGGCTGTAGTGCGGCAGCATCACGCCGCCGCTGCCGACGCGGATCGTCTCCGTCGCCGAGGCGATCGGGCCGATCAGCACCTCCGGGCTCGGACCGGCGAGCATCGGGCCTCCGTGGTGCTCGGCGACCCAGTAGCGGTGGTAGCCGAGCCCGTCGGCCAGGCGTGCCAGGTCGAGCGTGTTGTGCAGCGCCTGGGCGCCGGTGGCACCTTCGGCGATCGGCGACTGGTCGAGGACGGAGAGAAGCACCGTCTTTCGATCTTAGTCAGCGGCTGCCGGCGGCACTGGGGGCGGCCGCGTTCTCGCCTCACAACAGCGGCGATTGCTAGAAACAAGCCGCGATGTCGCTCGTCGCTGATGAGCTGAGGGAGGTGACGGCCACCCGGTACGTGACGCCGCTGCGCGAGGGCGGGTCGCTGCCCGGGCTCGTCGAAGGCGACGACGACGGCCTGTACGTGGCCAAGTTCCGGGGCGCGGGCCAGGGCCTTCGGGCGCTGATCGCCGAGGTGATCGTGGGCGAGCTCGCGCGCGCCGGTGGGTTGCTGATGCCGGAGCTGGTGGCGGTCGAGATCGACGCGCGGCTCGGCGCGGCCGAGCCCGACCCCGAGATCCAGGACCTGATCGCCGCCAGCGAAGGCTCCAACCTTGGGGTTGACTTCCTGCCCGGAGCTCTGCCGTATTCGCCGGCGGGGGCCTGGCAGCCGCCCGCCGAGCTCGCGGCCGAGGTCGTGTGGCTGGATGCGCTGGCGACCAACGTCGACCGCACCGCTCGCAACCCGAACCTGTTGCTGTGGCACGAGCGGCTGTGGCTGATCGATCACGGTGCCGCGCTCTACCTCCAGCACGGCGGGCTCGATCCCGCGGCGCACGCGGCGCGTGCCTTCGCCCAGATCGCCGATCACGTGCTGCTGGCCCGGGCCGGCTCGATCGTCGAGGCCGACGTGCGAATGCGGGCGAGGATCGATGGCGCGGCCGTCGAGCGCGCGGTCGCGCTGGTGCCCGAGGAGTGGTTTGGCGCCGCGGACGCTCCGGACGTGTATGTCGAGTATCTGTTGGCGCGGCTCGCCGCGGGCGCCTTCGTGGAGGAGGCCGAGCGTGTCCGAAGCGGACGTTAGCCCGTTCACCTACCTGATTCTGCGCGTCGTTCCGAGCGTCGAACGGGGCGAGAGCCTCAACGTCGGGGTCGTCCTGTTCTGCCGCCAGCGCGGCTTTCTCGGCGCGCGGGTCGCGCTCGACCCGGCGCGCCTGCATGTTCTGGCGCCGTCGTCGGTGGACGCCGAGGAGATCGCCGAGCACCTGGCCGCGCTCGTCCGGGTGGCCGAGGGGGACCCCGAGGCAGGCCCGATCGCGGCGCTTGACCAGTCTGAGCGGTTCGGATGGCTGTCGGCGCCGTCGAGCACGATCGTCCAGCCGTCGGCGGTCCACACGGGCCTGTGCGAGGACCCGGCCGAGACGCTCGAGGCGCTGTTCGAGCGGCTCGTCGCCGCGCCGCGCTGAGCGCCGCCCGTCAGGCGATCGACGTGGCGCTCCCGGCTGGCGCTGGGAGGTCGGCCTCGCTGGGCTCGGCGGATGGTGCCGCATCTGACCGCGAGCGATCATCCGTCGACTGCTTCGAATCCTGGGCCACGGCGGCGTGGATGATCAGGACCGGCACGCCGGCGTGGTTGAGCGCGTAGTGGCTGACGCTGCCGAGCACCGACGAGGTGAGTGCTCCCCGGCCGCGCGATCCCATCACCAGCAGGTCATACGTGCCGGCGCGCAACTGCTCGGTCAGCGCCTCGCGGATCGGCTTCTCGCTGAGGATCGTCGTGACCGGCATCGACTGCGGGACGCGGTCGACGGCGTCGCGCAGGGCGGTCGTCGCCTCCGCGCGCAGTTCGTTGGCGAGCGGCTGGATCGCGGCCGCGGTCGCCGACGTGCAGGCCCACGCGGGCGGGCGCGGGATCGAGGTCAGGATCGTCAGGCGCGCATTACCGGCCGTCGCCAGATCGATCGCTTCATCCAGGGCGCGGTCGGAATGGACGGAACCATCAACGCAAACAAGGATGTTGTGAAACATGGGAGTCACCCCGTTTCGATTTGCTTAGCATGCCAAACATTAGCATGCCAAGGGTTGCTACGCTAGGCCCATGACGGTCGAGCGTGGCGAGTCGCAGCCGGGGTGTGTCGAGGATTTCCTGGTCTCGTTCGACGCGTTTGCACAGGCGGTCCGCCGTGCTCGCGGGACGCAGTCCCAGAGTCCGGAAGAGACGCTGACCCTGTCTCAGTACGCGCTCCTGCAGGCGCTGTCAGGACGCGAGACCGCGCGGGTTCGCGAGCTCGCGATCGAAGCGGGGATCACGCCCTCGACCGCGACGCGGATCCTCGATGCGCTCGAGCGGCGCGCGATCGTCAGCCGCTACCGGTCCGCGGACGATCGGCGCGGCGTCACGGTGCGGCTGACCGACCTCGGACGCGAGACCCTGAGCGGCCAGGACGCCTGGCTGCGCGGCCGCCAACGCGCATTCTTCGAGGGGTTGCCGCAGACCGAGCGCGATCTCGCGCCCGATCTGCTGATCCGCCTGGCGGCGCTGATCGACGAGCTTGCCGCCGGTCCGGGCTGAGCTGAGCGGCCGGCTTGACCCCCGGTCCTGACTGAGCCACGCGACCGGCTTGGTGCCGGTCCGGACCAACGTCGCCCGCCGCCGCGCCCATTCACAAGAGGGCAACATCAACGCCACACGCCCGTCACTTGGCGCCGATCGAGCCTTGGGATAAATGGTCACGTCGCTCGCCTGGCGCCTCTCCTCCTCCTCGGGCGTCACGGCGAGCTTCGTTATCCCTGCCGGCAGCCGGCATCGGACGCAACTCGCGGTTGCGAGGCCGGGCTCGCGAGACTCGCCGGACGCCTCTCTCCTCGGGCGTCCGGCGAGTCGAGCCAGGGCTGGTGCGGCGCGGCACCACCGGCAGCTCTGCCATCGATCTTGCCCGACCCCCCCGATTGTCGGGTTGTGAAGGGCGTGGCATAGCGCCGGGGGGCCGTGTAGCGCAGTTTTGAGCAGGTGATCTCCGCACTGCAGGCAGAGCGCACGCACACAACTGAATCACCGCGGCTGGCCCGGGAGTTCGTGACGCCGTCGAGCGCGGGCGCCGCGATCGCGTCGGTGGGCGTCAGCGTTCCCGCGAACGTCGTCTCGAGCGCCGAGGTCGGCGCCAGACTCGGCGTCCGCGAGGACTGGATCTTCCGCCGTACCGGGATCCGCTCGCGCCGGATCGCGGCGCCCGATGAACGCCTTGACGCGCACGCGGCGCAGGCGGCACGCCAGGCGCTGCTGAGCGCGGGCGTCGATCCGCTCGATGTCGACCTGGTAGTCGTCGCGACTACCACTTCCGATGAGCTGATGCCGGCCGCCGCGCCGCTGGTCGCGCACGAGATCGGCGCCACGCGAGCGGGCGCCTTCGACGTCGGCTCGGCTTGCACCGGCTTTCTCTCGGCGCTCGCGGTCACGACCGCGCAGATCGAGGCCCGTCGCGCCCGCGTGGCGGTGGCCGTCGGGGCCGATCTGATGTCACGCATCACCGATCCCTACGACCGCTCGACGGCGGCCGTGTTCGCTGACGGGGCCGGCGCGGTCGTGCTGCGGCAGACCGAGCACGGCAGTCGGATCGGGCCGATCGTGCTCGGCGCCGACGGCGGCGGGGCGGAGCACATCCGCGCCACCCGCGCGGACGGCGTGATCCGGATGAGCGGCCACGAGACCTTCCGCGAAGCGGTAGCGAGGCTGACGCTCGCGACCCTGCAAGCCGCGCAGGCCGCCGCCGTGAAGCTCGAGGAGATCGACCTGTTCGTCTACCACCAGGCCAACGGGCGGATCCTGTCGGCCGTCGGTGAGCGGCTCGGCCTGCCGCCGGAGCGCGTGGTGGACTGCATCGCCGAGTACGGCAACACATCCGCCGCGACGCTGCCGCTGGCGCTCGCGTTCAGCGAGCGCGAGGGGCTGCTCGAGCCCGGCGATCGGGTCCTGCTCGGCGCCTTCGGCGCCGGCTTCACCTGGGGTGCAACCGTGATCGAGTGGGGTGTCTGATGAGCCTCGCCCTCGTGCAGCGCACCGACGCCTTGCTGTCGCCGCTGGAGCGACTCGAACTCCTATGTGATCGGGGCACGCTGCAGCTGATCCGTTCCGACGTCACCTCGCTGGCGATGGGCGAGAAGGCACGTAGCGGCGATGGCGTCCTCGGCGGCTCCGGCATGGTCGCCGGCCGGCCCGTGTTCTGTTACGCGCAGGATTCGTCGTTCGCCGGCGGCTCGCTCGGCGAGGCGCACGCCAACACGATCACCCGCGTGCTGGAGCTCGCTGATCGAGGCCGGGCGCCGGTGGTCGGATTCGTCTCGTCGGGCGGCGCGCGGATGCAGGAGGGAATTGCGGCGCTGGGCGGCTACGGACGCGTGTTCCGCCGCACGGTGGCGCTGTCGGGCCGCGTCCCGCAGATCTCGGTCGTAAGCGGTCTGTCGGCCGGCGGCGGCGCCTACTCGCCGGCGCTGACCGACTGGGTCGTGATGACCGAACAGTCGAGCATGTTCTTGACCGGCCCGGCCGTCGTCCGCGATGCGCTCGGGGAGGAGGTCGACGCCGCACAGCTCGGTGGAACACGCGTGCACGAGCGCAACGGCGTCTGCCATTTCGTGGCGCGTGATGACTTCGACTCCGCTGCGCTGGCGCGCGAGCTGCTGTCGTACCTGCCCAGCCATCGCGACCTCGAGCCGCCGCGCGCCGAGCCGCGGCCGGCGGGAGGCCACGATCCGGGCGCCGCCGTGCCCCGCGAGGCACGCAAGGTGTACGACGTCCGGAACGTTATTCGGGCGGTGGTCGATGACGGCGAGCTGCTTGAGATATCGGCCGGTTGGGCCCGGAACATCGTCACCGCGATGGCCCGCATCGACGGCCGGGTGGTCGGCGTGATCGCCAACCAGCCGCGCTATCTCGGCGGCGTCCTCGACGTCGCGAGCTCCGAGAAGGGCGCGCGGTTCGTGTCCAAGTGCAACAAGTTCGGGATTCCGCTGCTCGTGCTGGTCGACACGCCGGGCTACATGCCCGGCACGCGCCAGGAGTCCGCCGGCGTGATCCGCCACGGAGCCGCGCTGGTCCACGCGTTCGCCGAGGCGACGGTTCCGCGAATCACGGTGATCCTCCGCAAGGCGTTCGGCGGCGCCTTCATCACGATGAACTCCAAGGACCTCGGCGCCGACTACGTGTTCGCCTGGCCCGACGCCGAGATCGGCGTGATGGGCGCCAAGCCGGCGGTCGGCATCATCCACCGGCGCGAACTCGCGGCGGCCGACGACCCCGACAGCGAACGCGAGCGCCTCGCGCGCCAGTACGCCCACCAGCAGCTGCGGCCCCAGGTCGCGGCGAGCTCAGGGTACGTCGATGAGCTGATCACGCCTTCGGACACGCGGGCGCGGCTCTCGTGGGCGTTCGCATCGATGGGCGGTGCACGATGAGCCCGGAGCGCGGCGACGTCCTGCTGACCGGGGCTACCGGATTCGTCGGCATGGAGGTGCTCGAGCGCTACGTCGAACGCAGCGATCGCCGGATCGTGACGCTCCTGCGCGCTGCCGACGACGAGGCCGCCAGAGCCCGCATCGACGGGGTGCTCGACAACCTGTTTGGCTCACGGGCCGCCAACCGACATCGCGGGCGCGTTCAGGCGTTCGCGGCTGACCTCCAAAAGCCGGGACTCGGACTCGCTCCAGCGCTCCAGGACCAGCTCGCCTGCAGCGTCTCGACGATCGTTCACAGCGCCGCTTCGGTGTCGTTTGCGATGCCTCTGGCAGAGGCTCGCGCGATCAACCTCGACGGCACGCGGCGGATGCTCGAGTTCGCCGAGGCCGCGCGTGCGTGCAACGGACTGCAGCGCTACGCCCACATCTCGACCGCTTATGTGGCCGGCACCCATGAGGGACGGTTCGCCGAAAGCGACCTCGACGTCGGCCAGAACTTCAATAACTCCTATGAGCGCTCGAAGTTCGAATCCGAGCAGGTGGTGCGGTCTCACACCGAGCTCCCGTCGACGATCCTGCGCCCGAGCATCGTCGTCGGTGACCGCCGAAACGGCTGGACGTCGGCGTTCAACGTCATCTACTGGCCGCTGCGGGCGTTCGCCCGGGGGCTGTTCACGGCCGTGCCCGCCAACCCCTCGTCGCCGGTGGACGTGGTCTCGGTGGACTACGTCGCCGATGCGATCTACTCGCTGTGCGAGGCCGAGGGAGGGATCGGCGAGACCTACCACCTGACGGCCGGCCGGAACGCGAGCACGTTCGCCGAGATCGCCCAGCTTGCCAGCCGCTACTTCCGTCTGCCCTTGCCTCAGGTGCTGCCGCCGGCCGAATTCGCCGCGCTGAAGCGCAGCGCCACCGAGGCATCGGCCCTTGACGCTGGCCGCGTGTATTTCCCGTACTTCTCGAGTGGCGCAGTGTTCGACCAAGACGCGACGCAGGCGCGGCTCGAGCCGCTCGGGATCAGCGTTTCGCCGCTGCACGACTACATGGAGCGGTTGCTCGACTTCGCCACCCGCAGCCGGTGGGGGAAGCGCCCGATCACGCGGGTCGACGCGTTCGCGTTCCGAAGGGCGCCGGTGAAGGTGGCCCCGACCTAGGCGGCCGGTTTCCCCCCACCCGGGGGGTTCTCGCCGCCGCGCTGTTGCCCCTGGCGCACGGCGGGGGCAAGCTGAGCCAATCGAAGCGCTGGCCGACATCGCGCGCTTTGCGCCCAACGATCCCGACGCGCTCGTGACCGCGTCGCTCGCGTGTCCGGTCTGCCTGCGCAGCGAGGACGTCCACTGGCACGCCGTGCTGCAGGGATACGATCCATCGGTGCAATGCCGATGCCCAGCGTGCGACGCGCAATGGCTGGTCTACCTGACGCCCGATCAGGCGCTGCGCCTCGGGCTGATGGCGCACGCCCACGCCGCCTAGCGCGACGCCGGCCGTGACCACGGGAGCGCCCACGGACCCGGCGAGGGGCGTCGGCATCGATGCCCTCGATCTGTTCGTCGAGGTGCTCTCGCAGTCAGAACCCGGATCACAGAGCTCGGACTCGTTCTATGACCGTCTATGCGAGGCGGTCTGCCGCCTGGCGCGGATGCGCCGCGCGATCATCTTTCGCTACGACGGCACGATGCGGCGCGTCCGGGCGGCGGGCGCCCACGGCATGGACGTTGCCCAGTTCGCCGACGCGCACGTGACCGTCGAGTCGGCGCCGATCGCGGCGCGCGCGCTGCGTGAAGATCAGGTGGTAGAGGCGGTCGGCGACGTCACTGGTCAGGTTCCCGACGAGTACTCGGCGCTCGTCTCCGAGCCGGTCAGGCTCGTGTGCGCGCCGATGGCCGCCAGCGGCGTGGCGATCGGCGTGATCCTCGCCGACCGGCTGATGTCGAGCCCGCCGCTCGACGAATCCGACCGCAATCTCCTGTGGACGCTCGGCAAGGCCGCCGCGCTCGCCTCGGTGGCGCGGATCTTCGCCGTCCAGTTCGAGACCGCACGGCAACTGGAGCACCGGATCGACCTGGCGCGGGAGATCCACGAGGGCGTGATCCAGCGGCTGTTCGGCGTCTCGATGGCGCTCGACGGCGACGGCGAGCTCCCGGCGGACGCCCGCGAACGGTGCGCGAGCGAGACCCAGGCCGCGCTCAGCGAGCTGCGCGCCGCGCTACAGCGACCGCTCAGCCGCGCCCCCCGCGCGACCCAGACGACGCTCACGGCCGAGGTCGAGCGCCTGTCGCACGCCCACCCCGATCTCGGGCTCAGGCTCGACGCGACCAATCCCGTGCCGGCCGGCCTAGAGCCGCTCGCCCAGTCGGTCCTGCGCGAGGCGGTCCGCAACGCGCGCAAGCACGCGGCGCCGACCCGGATGGACGTGCGCGTGCGCGATGCCGACGGCGCGTTCGTGCTCGAAGTCGTCAACGACGGCGTCACCGGCTCGCGCGGGCAGACCGGGATGGGGCTGCGGCTGGCGGCGCTGGAGGCACTGCAGAGCGGGGGAGTGGTGGAGTTCGGCGAGCGCGACCAGGGCACCTGGCAGGTGCGACTGGTGGTCCCCAGGGGCGATGGCTGACGAGGAACGCAGCCCCGAGCGCCTGAGCGTGCTGGTCGTCGACGACCACGACGTCGTCCACTGGGGCTTTCGGCTGATGCTCACCCAGCAGCCGTGGGTCGAGCGCTGCCTGAGCGCGCACTCGGCCAGCGAGGCGCTGGCGCTCGCGGTGCGCTACCGGCCGCACGTCGCGCTCGTTGACCTGTTCATCGGCGAGGAGTCGGGCGCGGAGGTATGCGAACGGATCCGGGCCGCGCAGCCGTCGACGCGAGTGCTGCTGTTCTCCGGCGCGGGGGAGATCTCCCCGCGCGCCGCCCGCGCCGCCGGCGCGTCGGGGTTCGCGTACAAGGACTGGCCGGCGCGACGCATCGCGGGCGCGGTGCGGCTCGTCGGTCTGGGCAAGACCGTGTTCGAGGCCCATGAGCGCCAGGGCGCGATGGGCTTGTCCGACCGCGAGCGCGAGGTGCTCGAGCTGATGGCCTCGGGGAAGACCAACCCCGAGATCGGCGAAGCGCTGCATCTGTCGAGACACACCGTCAAGGAGCACTCGAGCGCGGTGTACCGCAAGCTCGGCGTTCGCAACCGGACCGAGGCGGTCCAGCGGGCGCAGCGGCTCGGCCTGTTCACGTAAGTGACGGCAAGCGCCCAGGCGTGGCCCCGAAGCACCCGCGGGTACTACCGTTCAGCCATGAACCTATTTGATCAAAGGAGAGCGCGCTGGACGCGGGTCTGAGCGAAATAGCACGGTTCCTCGCCCAGCGGCCGCCGTTCGACGCGCTCGCGGCCGAGGAGCTTTCCGATGTGGCGGCGCAAGCGACGATCGAGTTCTATCTCTCGGGGGCGGTGATCCTGTCCGAGGACGAGGGCCCGGTGACGTTCCTGCGCGTGATCCATAGTGGCGGCGTCGATATCTCGCACGATGGTCACCTGCTTGACCTGCTCGGACCGGGGGACACGTTCGGCCATTCGGCGATGCTGTCGGGCCTGCCGCCGGGGTTTGAGGCGCGCGCGGCCGAGGACACGTTGTGCTATCGGATCCCGGTCGCGGTCGCCCGTCCGCTGCTCGACAGTGCGCGCCGGCGCGAGCTCGAGGTCGGCGCCAGCGATGGCGGCGAGCCGGTGGCGCGGCTGATCCGGAGCGCCACGGTTACCTGCAAGCCGTCGGAGAGCATCGGGATCGTGGCCGAGCGGATGACGGCGGTCGGCGCCAACTCGGCGATCGTCGAGCTCGATGATGGAGAGATCGGGATCGTCACCGACCGTGACCTCCGGACGCGGGTCCTGGCCGCCGGACGGACCCGGGGGGCCCGGATCGATGCCGTGATGACCGCGCCAGCATGGGTCGTCTCACCCGAGCGGCTCAGCGCCGAGGTGCTGTACGAGATGCTCGAGCGCGGGATTCGCCACGCGCCGGTGGTCTCCGAGCGCGGGCGCCTGGTCGGCGTGCTCGAGGCCGCCGATCTGTTCGCGGCACAGCCCCGCTCGTGGTTCGGAGCGCGGCGCGCGATCGGACGTGCGAAGAACCTCGACCAGCTCGGCGTCGTGGCCGAGCGGCTCCCGGGCCTGATGCTGGACCTGCACCGCTCGAACATCGCGCCGATCGAGCTGGCTCGGGTGCTGTCGGCCCTGGTCGACTCGCTTACCTACCGCGCAATCGAGCTGACGCTGCCCGACGAGCGTGTGTCCGGCCAGGGGATCGTGTGGGTCGCCGTCGGCAGCCAGGCCCGGCGCGAGCTGACGCTTGCCTCCAACCGGCGCGGCGCCCTCGTGTTCGCGCAAGACAGGCCGCCGCCCAAGGCCTGGCTCGAGAGCCTCGGGCCGGCGCTGGCGCGGTTCGGAGTGGACGAGCCGGTGGTGGCGCACGACGCCGCCGGCTGGACGCGCGCCGCGGCCGGTGACGAGCTCGCGCTGTCGGTGCTCTCCGACCGCCGCGCGCTGTGGGGAACGCCGGCCGAGCCGCTGCCGATCACCGATGGACCACAGCGCGGCAAGCTACTTGACGCGCTGGCCGCGCTCGCGTTCACCGACAGCACGCCGACGGGCTTCGACGCGGACACCGTTCTGCGTCTCGGCGGCCGCCGCAGCGAGAGGCTCGACCTCCGCCTCGGCGCGATCATCCCGATCGCGGCGATCGCACGCTGGGCCGCGGCGGTCGCGGGCAGCGACGAGGTGTCGACCCCGGAGCGACTTCGGGCCGCGGCCGCCGACGGCGTGCTCGCTGATGCGCAGGCGTCGACGCTGTCCGAGGCGTTCGAGCTTGCGCTCGAGCTGCGAATCGTCCACCAGCTCGAACAGCTCGCGTCGGAGGAGCGCCCTGACGATCTGGTCGACCCGGCGTCTCTGAGCCCGCTGACCCGCAGTTATCTGCGTGACGTGTTCCGGGCGCTGGGCACCGTGACCCGAGAGCTGCGCGGATGAGACGACCGGCGAGACAGGCGATCCGCCGGCCGGCGGGAAAGGCGATCAAACCGCGGGAAAGAGAGGGCCGCCGGTGAGGCTGCTCGCCAAGGCCGAGGGCGCCGCGGCCCGGTTCAAGGACACCCCCCAGCCCGGGTCAGACATCCCCTGGCGCGAGGCCGAGTGGTGCGCCGTCGACCTCGAGCTGACCGGACTCGACGCCGGCTCGGACGAGATCGTGGCGATCGGGGCGGTGCCGATCGTCGAGGGTCAGCTGATCCTCGGCGATGCGCTCTACACGCTCGCGCGACCCGCGCGCCCGTCGAAGACGCCGGCGGTCCTGATCCACAAGCTGCGGTCGGCCGATCTGGCTGACGCGCCGCCCCTGGGTGAGGCGATCGACAGCCTGCTCGACGTGCTCGCCGGGCGGGTCCCGGTCTTCCACACGGCGATCGTCGAAGAGACGTTTCTCGGTCGCGCGCTGCGCCGTCGCCGGGTTCGACTGCCACGCGACGCCGATACCGAGGCACTCGGGCGGGCGTGGCTGCGCGCCCGTGACGGGGTGGCGCCGGCGGGGCTGCCGCTGGCGCGCCTCGCCTCAGTGCTCGGCCAGCCGGCGGAGGATCCCCATCACGCGCTCGGCGACGCGCTCACGACCGCCAAGGCGTTCATCGCGCTCGCCAACCACCTGGACACGATCGAGCCGCAGACAGTCGGATCGCTGTGCGGCGTCGAGCCGCCGATGCGCGCCGCGGCACGGCGCTTCGGTCCCGGCTAGCGATCTTGGGTTCTGTGACTCAGTACAGCTGCAGGTAGCGGTCGAGCTCCCACTGCGTGATCTGCTCGTGCGCGGCCTGGACCTCGCGCTGCTTGACGTCGACGAAGTAGTCGATGTAGTCGCCGTCGCGGGTCTTGCCGAACCCGGCGCGCAGGGCTTTGTTGCCGGCGAGCTCGCGGGTCGCGTCGAGCAGGTTGGCCGGGAGCAGGTCGATGCCCTGGGCCTCGCGCTCGGCCGCGCTGAGCGTGTACAGGTTGGCCGAGTTGGGATCCCCGGGATCGAGCCCCCGTTCCACCCCGTCGAGACCGGCCGTCAGCATCGCGGTCGCGCCCAGGTAGGGGTTGCACGATCCGTCGACTGTCCGGTCCTCGATCCGTCCGGAGTCGGGAACGCGCAGCATCTGGGTGCGGTTGTTGTAGCCGTAGCTGATGTAGGCCGGCGCCCAGGTCGCGCCGCTGGTGGGCGCGCCGACCACGAGCCGCTTGTAGGAGTTGACGGTCGGCGCGGTGACCGCGATGTACGCCTTGGCGTTGGCCTTGAGCCCGGCGATGAAGTTGTACGCGAGCTCGCTCAGTCCGAGCCCTCGCGGATCATCGCTCGGGTCGCACTCGAACAGGTTCTTGCCGTCCTTCCACAGGCTGACGTGGAAGTGGCAGCCGTTGCCGGTGAGGTTGGCAAACGGCTTCGGCATAAACGTCGCCAGCAGCCCGCGCTGCTGGGCCAGGGACTCGACCATGTAGCGGAAGAACACGGCCCGGTCGCACGTCGTCAGCGCGTCGGCGAACTGGAAGTTCTGCTCGAATTGGCCGTTCGCGTCCTCGTGGTCGGTCGCATAGTTGTCCCATCCGAGCCCGGTGACCGCCTTGGAGACCTCGGAGACGAAGTCGAGGTTGCGGGTCAGCGCCCGCATGTCGTAACAGGGCAGGTCGAGCGTGTCGAGCGGGTCAGCGATCTCGATCCCGCCGTCCTCGGTCCGGCGCACGAGGAAGTACTCGAGCTCGGCGCCGATCTTCAGCTCGTAGCCCTGGTCGGCGGCACGCTTGAGCGCGTTGCGCAGGATCGTCCGCGGGCAGAACGGCCACTCCTTGCCCTCGACGGTGACGTTGCAGGCAAAGCGCGCGACGGTCGGACGCCAAGGCAGGATCGTCAGCGTCGTCGGATCCGGCATCGCGATCATGTCGGGGTCGTGGGGACCCTGGCCGAGATCGCCGGCCGCGAACCCGGCGAAGCCGGCTCCGTCATTCAGCAGGTCGTCGAGGTGGTGGGCGGGGACGAGCTTCGCGCTCGGCTTGCCGTGCATGTCGACGAACTGGGCGAACAGGAATTCGATCCCCTCGTCCTTGACGATCTTGCGAACGTCATCTTCATTTTCTGGTGGCTTGGGCATGGGTCGAGGTATATCCCGCGCGACAGGTCAGGCACAATGGCTACAGGCACCCCGTTACCGGTGCCCGCAATGTGCATCCCGCACATAGGAGAGCTGCCGAGATGTCGCTCAGGACCGATCGGCTGGAGCCGGTCACCGAGGAAGTTCACGCGCTCCGCGAGGAGAACCGGACGCTGTACGGCGTCATCAAGCTCGTGTCTTCGTCGCTCGAGGTCGCACCGATGCTCCAGGGCGTGGTCGACCTCGCGACCGAGGCGACCGGCTGCCACGCGTGCTTCATCTACCTGCTCGAGGGCTCCCAGCTGACGATCCGCGCCGCCTCGCCGGTGTTCCGCGAGGCCGTCGGCAAGGTCCAGCTCTCGATCAACGAAGGGCTCGCGGGCTGGGTCGCGCGCCACCGCACGCCTGAGTTCATCCGCGACCGCGCGATGGACGATCCGCGGATGAAGTACGTCCCGCTGCTCCAAGAGCAGCGCTTCCAGTCGATGGTGGCGGTCCCGATCCCGTCCCGTGCAGGCGAGACGATCGGCGTGATCGTCCTGCACACGAAGGCGCCCCACGAGTTCGGCGAAGGGATCCTGAAGCTGCTCGTCCACATCGCCTCGCTGGTCTCGGGCGCGATCGAGAACGCCCAGCTGTATGACCAGGAGCGGCGCCGGGTCGGGGCCCTGACCGGCCTCGCGGACATCGCCCAGCGGGTCGCGGACGTGACCGGTGCGTCGGAGCTGGGCGAGGTGATCGTCGAAGGCTCGCTGCGCCTGCTCGGGGCCGACATCTGCCAGTTGCTGCGGCTCGGGGCAGACGGCGAGTCGATGCAGCTGCTCGCGTCGGTCCCCACGTCACTGCCGCCACCGTCCGCGACCTCGGCCGCCGATCTGATGCTGACCGCGCTCGAGGGCCGAGGCGGAGGTCAGGCGGCGAAGGCGCTCTGGCCGGCTGTCGAGATCGGGGATCTGCTTGCGGTGCCGCTCGCCGCCGGCGGCGAGCGCGTCGGGATCCTCTGCGCCGCCTCGTACTCGAAGCTCGCGTTCGGCGACGAGGCCGCGTACGTCGCGAGTGCAATCGCGCATCTGGCCGCGATCGGGATCAAGCGGACCCAGCTGATCGAAGGGCTTACCAACGCCAACATCATCAAGGACCTGTTCGAGCTGCTGGCCGCGGGTGCGAGCGCTCTGGCGGCCGCCAAGGCGGCGGAAATCCGCTGCGATCTCACACTCCCGTACGTGATGGTCTGCGCCGAGCCGGCCGGGGCGCGCGAACAGTCCTCGGGTGAGTGGCGCGCCGCCGCCGAATCGCTCGGCCGCGGTCTGGCGGAGCTCGTGCCCCGATCCGCGATCGAGCCCGGCCCCGGCCCGGTCCGCGCCCTACTCGTCTTCGGCCAGGCGCGCCAGCAGACCGTCGACGGCGTCCTGCGCGCGTGCCGCGAGCTCGGTCAGGAGACCGGCACGGCGATCGGCGTCAGCGAGCTGCGTGAGGCGCCGGCGGACGCGTCCCGCGCGTACCGCGAGGCGGTCGACGCCGCGACGATCGCCCGCGCGCTGACGGGCGACGGGGGTGCGATCGCCTACTCCCAGGTTGGCGCCTACCGCTACCTGGTGCAGATCGGCGCCGACGAGGCGCCCCGTGACCGTATGCGCGCCGCGGTCGATCTGCTGATCGAGTACGACCGCAGGCGCCGGACGGCGCTGCTGGACACGCTCGAGCGATATTTGTCCGAGCGACGCAGCGTGATCGAGAGCGCCCGAGCGCTGTTCGTCCATCCCAACACGCTGCGCCAGAGACTCGGCAGGATCGAGCAGCTGACCGGGCTCAAGCTCGACGAGGACGATCTGCTGTCGCTCGAGCTCGCGATCAAGCTCGCGCGGCTGCACGGGCGCCCTGACGCCTCCTAATCCTCGTCGTCGGGCACGAGGAATACGGGGACCTTGGCCTTGCGGCGAACCCGCTGGGGCTCCTGGGACCACAGCGCGTCGGCGACAAGCGGTGGCGGTCCGGGTCGGCGGCCATCACGATCGCCTCGCACTCCTCGATCGTCGCCTCCTCGCAGATCTTCTTGGTCGACTTGCGGGTGCCGACCACGTGACCGTCGGCCTCGAGGCCCTTGCGCTTGAGCCGCTTGATTGCCTTGGTGACGATCTCCTGCTGCTGTCGCCACTCGTCGCGGCTGGGCAGCAAACCGGGGGTTGGCATCCCGAACGAGGTCCCGTGGACGCGGGCGATCGACAGCACCCGGACGCTCGCCCCGTGTGGGTCGGCCAGCTCGATCACGCGTCGGACGGCGGCCTCCGGGATCGGACGCCCCTCCGTCGCGAGCAGAATCCGCCCGAAGCGGGCGCCGTCCCAGTCCTTCGGATCCTGCGGCGCCCTAGCCGTGGCGCTCACGGGTCCGACGCGCCGGCCATCGGGGGTGCGGCCACAGCAGCCGGCGGGGGCGTCTCCTCCTGGTATCGCTTGTCGTCGTAATGCTTGCGCCACCAGTACAACGGGTAGGTAAGCGAGCACGACGACGATCCCGATGAAGTAGTACGGGAGCGTCTTGCGTCCCGGCGGCGTTGCACGTACAGGCGGCATACGTCGGCCCGCCGTAGAAGTAGATGATCGTGTACACCGCGGCGATCAGGAGCGCGACGTACTTCATCCACTCGGGCAGTCTGAACGGCCTCCGGAGGTTGGGACGGTGCTTGCGCAGCAGGTAGTAGCCGACCAGCACCGGGATGAACGAGGCGAGGTAGCCGACATTCGAGAACGTGTAGATCTCGACCGCGCCACCCATGAACACGACGCAGATCGAGCAGACGACGTTGAAGACCATCGCCCGATCGGGGACGCCGTGTTCGTTGGTGTGGTGGAAGAAGCGCGGGAACTGCCCGTCGGTCGCCATCTGGTGCAGCGACCGCGCCGTGCCCGTGATCGCGTTCAGCGCGGACAGGATCAGCGCGAGGATCAGCATCCACGCGATCAGCCACGTCAAGATGCTCGACCCCGCGCCGGTTCCGAACACCTTGGCGGCGTAATGGACGAAGATCGTCTTCGGGTCAACCAGCGCCGCATTGCGCAGCGCGACGTTGCCGAGCACGATCACGAACGCGATCGGGATCAGCATGTAGATGAACACCCCGTAGCCGCCCTCGAGGTTGAGCGCGATCTTGGCGTCCTTGTCCGGGTTCTTGGTCTCGCCGATGTAGCACGCGGCCGCCTCCATCGCGATCACGTTCCACGTCAGCAGGAACGAGAACGCGATGTACAGGGTCAGCCACCCGTGCCCGTACAGCGTCGCGGTGAAGCTGCCGCCGTCGATCTGGTGGAAGCCGGCGAGGTTGTTGAAGTCGACCGCCGACGGATTGAAGATCCACGAGATCGCGATGAAGGTCAGCGGGATCATCGACAGGATTGCGAGCGCCGTCGCGAACCCGGTCCCGAAGCGCAGCCCGCGGTACGCGGGGATGAACAGCAGCAGGATCCCGACGACCGAGATCGCCAGGGTCCACCACGCGATCGGGGTGTGGATCGGCGTGAACCCGGCGGTCGACAGGTGGAAGCGGTCGACGATGTAGAACGACGCGAGGATCATGTTCAGCGGCGCGACCGGGAACCAGCCCAGCCAGTACGCCCAGGCCGTGAAGCCGTTGACATGCTCGGCGAACCGCGGCCAGCGATCCTTGTACGCGGGGTAGGCGTAAGAGGGTGAGCCGCCGGTGCGGTCGGGCATCATCGCCGACAGCTCCGCGAGGAACAGGCACAGCAGCCAGCCGCTGACCGTGATCACGAAGATGACCGGGATCGACGCGGCACCCAGCTCGGTCACCATCACCGGCGCGATCCCGGTGACGAGGATCGTCCCCGCCAGGCCGATGACGAACGCGCTCCACCAGTTTCCGGTCTTCGGCAGCCCGGAAGATTCGTAGACGAGTACGTCTTGTTCCGCGCCAGACTCGTCGGCCATAACCCCTCCTCATAGGGTGTGCGAGAAACAACTAGGCTGACATGTCAACCGGACGCGTCCCAGACGTGATGCGCACACAATTGGTCGGCTGATCATGGACAACCTGGACACATTCCTCGGCAGCTATCCGCCGTTCGATGGGCTCGACCCCGAACTCCTGAGCAAGCTCTCATCCGAGGCCACCGAGCACCGCTTCCAGACCGGCGAGAACGTACTGGTCGAGGATGGCGTGCCGACGGCCGGACTGTGGGTGATCGTCACCGGCTCGATGGGCCTCGTCCACGAGGGCGAGGTGATCCAGGTGCTCGAACCGGGGGAGTGCTTTGGCCATCCTTCGCTGTTGACCGGAATGGCACCGGCGTTCACCGTCCGGGCGCGGGAGCCATCGACTTGCGCGCTGTTCGGCGCCGCGGCAGGGCGTCGCGTGTTCGCTACCGAGGCCGGGGCCGCGTATATCGCTCAGACAATGCGCAAGCGACTGACCGGCACCGCTCAGACGGTCCACGGCCTGCATGAGGTGGGCACAACTCCGGTCTCGGCGATCATGAGGCCGGCGACATTCTGCGAGCCCGACGCGCCGGTGCGCGACGCTGTCGAAAGGCTCGGGAAGGAAGGCGTCACGGCGTTGCTAATGCGCCTCGACGGCGAAGAGCTGGGGATCGTGACCGACGCCGATGTACGGAACAGGGTGGCCACCGATGGCGTGCCCGGCGACGCCCCGGTCCGCACGATCGCCCGCACGCCGGTCCCGGCCGTTCCGGCCCGCCAGTTGGCGATCGAGGCGACGGTCGACATGCTGGCGGCTGCCGTGGAGCACATGGTCGTGCTCGACGATCACGGCGTATGCGGGATCCTGTCGGCCGCTGACCTGCTCGGCTTGGACGCGAACAGTCCGACGGGCCTGCGCCACACGCTGCTCGGCGCACCGGACGAGGATGCGCTCGTCGAGGCGGCCGCCCGGCTGCCGAAGCTATTCCTCGCGCTCTCGCGCGCTGGGGTGCCGTCCCGCGATCTCGGCCGCGTGCTCAGCCTCCAGCACGACGCGGTCGTCGCACGGGTGGTGGATTTCTCGATCTGGAAGCATGGACCTGCGCCGCTGCCCTGGGCGTGGCTCGACCTTGGCAGCGCGGCCCGGCGTGAGTTCACCCTCGCCTCCGACCAGGACAATGCGCTCGCTTACGCTGATCCGGCGCCGGGCGAAGAAGCAGCCGTCGACGCTTATTTCGAACGGCTGGGGAGTGACGTCAACAACGGTCTGGAGAGGTGCGGGATCGGCATCGACAACAACGGCGTGCTGGCCAGCAAGCGGCTCTGGCGGATGTCAAAGACGGCCTGGATACGGACGTTCGAGGAGTGCTTCCGGGAACCGGACGAGTCCCACCTGCTCCGCGCGACGGTTGCATTTGACTTCCGGCCGGCCGCGGGCGGCCTGGCGGTCGCGTCCGAGCTCACGGCAAGGGTCCGGGCGGCCCGCGAGCATCCGCAGTTCATGCGCCTGATGGCCCGTTCGGCCACGGGCTTCCAGGTCGCGCTGAACTTTCGCGGCCAGCTCGTGACCGCGCGCGACGGAGACGATGCCGGCCGGATCGATATCAAGCGGCACGCGATCATCCCGGTCGTGAACTTGGTCCGCTTCCACGCGCTCGTCACCGGCGTGACGATCTCTCCGACGCTGGATCGGATCGAGGCGGTCATGAGCGCAGGCGGCCTCGCGCGCGGCGAGGGCGATGCGCTGACGGAGGCGTTTGAGGTGATCACGCGGGTGCGGTTCGCTCACCACGCAGACCTGATCGCCGCGGGCGCGCCGGCCGACAACCTGATCGACCCGGGCGCATTGACGCCGATCGCTCATACCGATTTGCGGGAGGCGCTCGGCATCGTCAAGCGTGGGCAGAAGCGGCTTGGTGCTTGGGCTCCAGCCGGTCGTTAGCGCCCGCCGACGATCCCCGGTGCGCCCGGCGTGGCTTTAGCGCGCAAATCGTCCGGTCGTACGTACGTCGCCGGGGTCGTAGAGTGGCATCACCGACAGAGTTGCCCTCTGCGTCTGGGAATCGAGGCCAATGTCGAACGTCGCGCCCTGGATCGCGTGCGTCGGCTCGACATAACCCATCGCGACGCCATGACCGAGTGTCGGTGAATACGATCCGCTCGTTACCGTGCCAACGGTCTGGCCGTCGACCGTGATCGCGTCTCCCTTAGCCACCACGGCAGAGCCGTCGAGCCTAAACCAGACGATCGTCCTCGTAAGGCCGTGCTTCACTATGTCAATCAGAGCCTGCCGCCCGTTAAAATCAGGCTTGTTGAACTTGACGACTCGACCGATGCCCGCCTCGAACGGGTTCGTACTCTTGTCGTGGTCATTACCAACGAGTAGATAGCCCGCTTCCTGTCTCAGGCTTTCCAGCGCGGCCTGACCGCAGGGCACGATGTCGTACTCAGCTCCAGCATCCATGACAGCCGTCCAGATCGCTTCCGCGTGCGCGGGCGCGAAGTGAAGTTCAAACCCGGACTCTCCCGTGTAGCCCATGCGCGCCACGACACACTCCGCCCCGGCTACATTTGTACGTGTGAAGCCGTAGTAGCGGATTGAGTCGAGATCGGCCGAAAGCACTTTCTCCACGACTTTGCGCGATGCGGGGCCCTGGAGCGCCAGCGTCGTCCAGTCGGAAGTCAGGTTCGACAGTTCGACGTCGTAGGGTTCGGCGTTTTTCTTTACCCACTCGAAGTCCGCCTCGTCACCACTGATGTATAGGAGCTCGTCTGGCCCGAACCTCCACACCGTTCCGTCGTCAATCATGTTTCCGTCTGAATTGCACATCGCCGTGTAACGGACGCGTCCGACGGCGAGATTGTCGAGGTCGGTTGTGAACAGGTGTTGTGCCAAACGTAGGGAATCCGGGCCGGTGACCTTGAACTCTGCCATATAGTCGAGATCGCACAGACTCGCTCGCTCACGGGTCGCGCGATGCTCTGCCTCGTGTCCAGGCGCATATTGCCACGGCAGCCAGTACCCAAATAGATCCTGCATCTCGGCGCCCGCTGCCAGTCCTACGTTGTAAAAGGGCGTCTCTCTCGGTGCCATCGTGTAATTCCCTTCGTGGCTCGCTGAGTTTCAGGCGTACATCGTCAGGACGGACGCACTCTCGCACGGTTTGTCGTGCGTCATTCGACACAAGCGGATCGGCTGGCCGGCAAGATCTTGAGCTGGCCGCCATTCAGACCGAAATGCTCTCTACCACGGCTTCCTTGCGGATGCGGCGCCTAACGTCTCGGGCCGTGTCACCTTCGACGAATCGCCTCCAGCGGGGTACGACCGGGGAGACGACCAGCACTTGGGTCACGCCGTGGGCTCGGGCTGCTCGGGCGATGATCTTCGCATCGCGCCTCGTGGTCGCCACCTGTCCCCAGGCCTCGACGCCTGAACGCTCCAGGCTGTCGATGGCTTCGGCCACCACCGCTTGCTGCTCAAGCATTTCCTTTTTGGTGGGCATGAGGCCCGGGTTCGGCAGGCCGAACTGGGAGCCGTGTACCCGGGCGATGGTGAGGACGGCCACCGGGCGTCCTCCACTGAGCTCGCGGGCGTGGCGGATCACCGCCGCCGGGATGGGGATGCCGACCGTGGCGATGAGAACCTCGGCGGGCTGCGTCGGTTGAGAGTCCCACTTGGCCTTTCGGAACCGTGGTCGAGCCGATCGGCGGGTCGGTGCCTCCGGCGCACTCTCCGGTCGGTCGGTCCACCTTCGCCTCAGCCCTTAGCGGGCGGTATCGCCCGGGACCTGACAGACTCCGGCGGCACTCATGCCGGTGCCGTTCCGGGCGGAACGGGGTCCAAGACGCGCGGTTCCGTCGCGCCCTCTATGCCGACAGCGGCGGGCTCCTCGCGGCTCGCCCGGCAGGTCGGTGAGGGGCGCCAATCCGTCGCGGCGGTCAGTGTGCGCGCGCCAGAAGTACAGCGGGAAGTAGCAAAGGACCACGACTATGCCCAAGATGAAGAGGAGAGGGCCGTTACCCGGGCCGACGGACACGTTAGGCGACCCCCACCCGCCCGCGATGTAGATGAATGCGAGGAACAGCCCCATGGCCAGGGCGATCCAGCGGAAGATGCCGGGGAGGCGGAAGGGGCTGACCTGGTCCTTGCGGAACTGGCGCACAAAGAAGTACCCGATGAGCGCAACGATGATGGCAAGCAGGTAGCCCACGTTCGAGAAAATGTAGATCCGCACCGGCGACCCGAGCAAGCCCACCAGCAGCGCGCAGATCAAATTGAAAAGCATCGCCCGATCCGGAGCATGGTGCCTGTTCTGGTGGGCGAAGAACTTCGGGAGCAGTCGGTCTTCCGATGCCTGGAATAACGAGCGTCCAACCCCCATCAGGGCGTTGAGCACCGACAACATCAGAGCTGCGATCAGCGGGATGCCGATCACGTACTGGACCCAGGACCCGCTGCCGAAGATGTGCTTCGCAAAATTGGTGTACTCGGTCAACGGGGCCGAGGACGTGAGGGATGCCCCGAGCACGCCCACGAACACGATCGCGGTGCCGGCGTAGATGAACAATCCGTAGAGGCCCTCGGCCGTCAGGGCGATCTTGGCGTCCCGCGCCGGGTCGCGGCACTCGGCGATGTAGCAGCCGGCCGACTCCACGCCGATACCGTTCCACGAGATCACGAACAGCCAACTCGTGATGAAGGCGAATGTGGCCACCTTCGGATCGACAAAGTGGAAGCCTGCGACGTTAGACCAGTGGAAGGTGCTGGGCTTGGCCAGCGGCAGGAGGATCAGGAGGGTGAGCGGCACCATCGAGACAAAGCCGAGGAGCATGGCGAAGCGGGCGCCGAGGCGAACGCCCAGGTAGCAGGGGACAAACAAGACCACCAGCCCGATCAGTGTGATTGCCAGCACCCCGATGCCCTCCGGCGTGCCGAGGCTCCCGGCAGGGTCAACGGTCGCGCCCAGGGGGACGTGGAACAGCACCGCGATATAGCTGGCGGCCAGGATCATGTTGATCGGCGCCACCGGGAACCACCCCAGCCAGTAGCTCCAAGTACTGAGCCCCCCGATGTGCAGTGCTTTTTTCTGCCCCAAGGGCCTGAAGCACTCACCGGCGTAAGACGGTGTGCCTCCGGTGCGCCACGGCCACATCGCGGCCATCTCCCCCACGCACAGGCAAACGACCAATCCGATCACCTGTATCCCGACGAGCAGCGGGATCGCCGCTGCCCCCATCGCCTGTACGGCGAACGGCGTGATGCCGGTGACCAGAATGACCCCGGCCAAGCCCATGACAAACGCCTGCGGCCAGCCGATGGTTCGGGCGAGGGGCGTGTAATACGTTTGCTCGCTCGGGGGACCGCCGGTCCCGTCGACTGCGCTCATCAGTTCCTCTCCCTGCCGTGATGGTTGAGCGCGACGACCCGCATGAAATCGCCCTCCCCAGGGTTCGTTCGTATCATCCAGCACATGTCAAGCTTGGGGGGGACCGTCACCCTTCGGGGGCCATCGGAACGGTTTGAAGGATCTCTGAAGATTCCGCTGGTTTGCGGGGAGCTTGCAGTTGTGTGGCGTGAATGAGATCGACCCGGGATACGCCCCCCGAGCCATCCCTCTAGTGGTTACCTTGGAAATCCGGTACCCACGTGAGATGCTTGCGGCCCCGCCGGCCCCCACAGGAGGAACCGATGCAGAAGATCGTTCTCGGCTATGACGAGACGGACGCCTCGAAGCGCGCGCTGGAGCGGGTAGCACAGCTCGCCAAGGCCTTCGGGTCCGAGGTCTTCGTGTCAAGCGTCGCGCCGCTGATCAGTAGCGCGGCACGCTCGGGTGGCCCGATCGATCCGGCCGACCCGCCGTCCAAGCACGTAGAGGAGCTCTCACACGCGCGGGCATATCTAGAGGGTCAGGGAATCACCGCGCGCTACCAGGCCGCAATCGGGAGTCCGGCGGACACGATCTTGGCGCAGGCCACGGAGAACGGTGCGGATTTGATTGTCGTCGGCACGCGAGAGCCAAACATCCTCGGGCGGCTGCTCGGCCAGAGCGTCAGCGAGACCGTCACGCACAAGGCTCACTGCGACGTGCTGGTCGTTCACTGAGATCGGTCAAGCGCCGGGAAGCGCTTGTCGGTTGGACGCCGGCCGGCCGTCAGCATGTGCGCCGCCGATCGTCCGGCGGTGCTAAGGCCGCGTAAAGAAGTAGCGCTGGTTACCACATTAGCGGGGAAAACTGTGCGCGCGAGCGCCATTCCGGCGCCCCTCGCCACGGTCTACATTGCAGACCGTGTGTGGCATAGCGGGGCTTTACATCAAGAATGACGCGCTTTGTCCAGAGCTTGGCGCGCGGCTGTCGGACATGCTCGAGCAACTCTCGTTCCGGGGTCCGGACAGCGCCGGAGCCGCCTTCTACCGCGATCCGGCGCCCGTCGGCTCGTGCAAGGTGTCACTGCATTCGCCGGCGGCGCAGCCGAACTGGAAGGCGCTCGCCGGTGAGCTCGAGGAGCAGTTCGCCGACGCCTCGCTGAGCGGAGTCCGCGCGACCCACGCTGTGTTCGTGGTCGCCGCCGACGCCGAGGAGGTCCAGGCGTGGCTGTGGACGCATCACCCGGAGTTGACGCTGATGAGCGCGGGCGCGACGATCGAGATCTATAAGCAGGCCGGGCCGCCGGCTCAGTTCGTGCGCGACTTCGCGCTCGCCGGAATTGGCGGCACCCACGCGCTCGGCCACACCCGGATGGCGACCGAGAGTCGCGTCACCACCGAGCACTCGCACCCGTTCTCCACCGGGCTTGACCTGTGCCTGGTGCACAACGGCTCGCTCTCGAACCACAACCGTCTGCGGCGCGTGCTGCAGCGCGAGGGGATCCACTTTCAGACCGACAACGACAGCGAGGTCGCCGCCGGCTACCTGACCTGGCGGATGCGCGGCGGGGCGACGCTCGAGCAGGCGCTCGAGGGCTGCATGGACGACCTCGACGGCTTCTACACGTTCGCGGTCGGGACCGCTGACGGCTTCGCGGTGCTGCGCGATCCCGTCGCGTGCAAGCCGGCGGTGATGGCCGAGACCGATGATTGGGTGGCGATCGCCTCCGAGTACCGCGCGATCGCGGTGCTCCCCGGCGCCGCGGACGCGGTCAGCTGGGAGCCCGAGCCGGGCCACGTGTACAGCTGGGGAACGGTCGGGGTGGCGTGATGGCGGCGCCCGAAGTCCTGCCCAGCGTCGCGCTGACGTGCGACCTCGCCACCGACACTGTGCGGGAGCTCAACCAGCGCCTCCATCTCGCCGCCGAGGTCGGGCGCGTGCGCGTGCTCAACCCGAACGGCAAGCACAGCATCGCGGTCGGCCTCGACGCCGAGTACGAGGTCGAGATCGAGGGGCACGTCGGCTACTACTGCGCGGGGATGAACAAGCTCGCGACGGTCCGCATCGAGGGCAACTGCGGGGTCGGCGTGGCCGAGAACATGATGTCCGGGACCGTGATCGTCGAGGGGAGCGCAAGCCAGTCGGCCGGGGCGACCGCCCGCGGCGGCCTGCTCGTGATCCACGGAGACGCGTCGGCCCGGTGCGGGATCTCTTTGAAAGGCGCTGACATCGTCGTGCACGGGTCGGTCGGCCACATGAGCGCGTTCATGGCACAGAAGGGATCCCTGGTGGTCTGCGGTGACGCCGGCGAGGCGCTGGGCGATTCGCTGTACGAGGCGCATCTGTACGTTCGCGGCTCGGTCGCCTCGCTCGGCGCCGACTGCGTCGAGAAGGAGATGCGCGACGAGCACGTGGTGCAACTGCGCGCGCTGCTCGCGCGGGCGCAGGTCGACGCCGATGTGTCGGAGTTCCGCCGCTACGGCTCGGCGCGCCAGCTCTACAACTTCAAGGTCGACAACCTCGGGGCCTACTGACGTGAGCATGTCGACGAACGGGTCGCGGGTCGCGGGCGGCTGGCACCCCGGTCTGCGGGAGTCGGCGACCTTCGATCGCAACGTGATCGCCGAGATCCAACGGGCGGCGCGCGAGGGGATGTACGACATCCGTGGCTTCGGCGCCAAACGGCGCGTGCCGCACTTCGACGATCTGCTGTTCCTCGGCGCGAGCGTCTCGCGCTATCCGCTGGAGGGCTACCGGGAGCGCTGCGCGACCGACGTGACGATCGGGACCCGCTTCGCGCGCGAGCCGGTCAAGCTCGACATCCCGATCACGATTGCGGGGATGAGCTTCGGCGCGCTGTCGGGCAACGCCAAGGAGGCGTTGGGGCGCGGCGCGACCGAGGTCGGAACGTCGACGACCACCGGCGACGGCGGGATGACCGAGGAGGAGCGCGGCCACTCGAGCAAGCTCGTCTACCAGCTGCTGCCTTCCCGCTACGGGATGAACCCGGACGACTTGCGGCGCGCCGACGCGATCGAGGTTGTCGTCGGCCAAGGAGCCAAGCCGGGCGGCGGCGGGATGTTGCTCGGCCACAAGATCTCCGACCGCGTCGCCGAGATGCGCGATCTGCCGAAGGGGATCGACCAGCGCAGCGCCTGCCGGCACCCGGATTGGACCGGGCCCGACGATCTCGAGATCAAGATCGAGGAGCTGCGCGAGATAACCGACTGGCGGATCCCGATCTACGTCAAGGTCGGCGCCACGCGCACGTTCTTTGACGTCGCGCTGGCGGTCAAGGCGGGGGCCGACGCGATCGTGCTCGACGGGATGCAGGGCGGCACCGCCGCCACCCAGGACGTGTTCATCGAGCACGTCGGGATCCCGATCCTGGCCGCGATCCCACAGGCAGTGGAGTCGCTGGTCGAGCTGGGGATGCACCGCGAGGTGCAGCTGATCGTCTCGGGCGGGATTCGCACCGGCGCCGATGTGGCAAAAGCGCTGGCGCTGGGTGCCGACGCCGTCTCGATCGGCGTCGCCGCGTTGATCGCGCTCGGCGACAACGCCCCCGAGCACGAGGCCGACTACGAGAGGATCGGCTCGGCGGCGGGCTACTACGACGACTACCAGGCCGGCTTGGATCCGGCGGGAATCTCGACCCAGGAGCCCGAGCTCGCAGCGCGGCTGGACCCGGTCGAGAGCGGCCGGCGGCTGGCGAACTACCTGCGCACGCTGACGCTCGAGGCGCAGACGCTGGCGCGGGCGTGCGGCAAGTCGCACCTGCTCAACCTCGAGCCCGAGGATCTTGTCGCGTTGACGCTCGAGGCGTCGGCGATGGCGCGGGTGCCGCTAGCGGGGACCAACTGGATCCCGGGGCAATCATCCTGATTGCCCTTGGGAGAAATTGGGCCAATCGCCCGGGGGGCGATTGCCCTTGAGATTTCTCCCGGGTCGCCCGGGGGCGATTGCCCTTGAGATTTCTCCCGGCTCGCGAGTGACAACTACGGCAGGATAGGTTCCTAGAGGCAGCGAAGGACACCGCATGGTCCAGGTCACGAACAACCTCTGGGTCCTGATCGCCGCGCTGCTCGTCTTCACGATGACGATTTCGGTCGGCTTCCTGGAGATCGGTGAGCTGGGGGAGGGGCTGCACTTCAGCCTGCTCAAGACGATTCTGATAACCGGCTTGGCGCTCGTCGTGATGGCGATCATCGGTTTCAACACCGCGTTCGCGCCGACCGCGGGGGGCGTCATCGGGCGCCCGTTCTATTCCCCCGGCTTCTTTCTAGGTGGCTTCTCGACAAACGCGCTGTCGGCGACGAGCAGCGTCTGGTGGTCGATGCGCGCGGGGTTCTTCAACACCGGCCTGACAACGGCCACCTATTTTCTGTTTGAGGCGGCGTTCGCCGCCGTGACGCTGGCGCTGGTCGCGCTCGTCGTACTGCGCAAGATGAAGCTGAAGGCGTTCGTGTGCTACTCGATCGTCTACTTCGTATTGATCTGGAACATCCCGGCGGCGTGGATCTGGAATCCGACGGGCTGGCTGGCACGGAAGGGGATGGTGGATTTCGCCGGTGGGCTGGTCGTGCACGGTGCGGCCGGGGCTGCGGGCCTCGCGATCGTCTTGCAGATCTGGCGCGAGGAGCGGCGACTCGGTCTGCGTACCAGCCCGCAGGCGGCGATCAGGCTCAGCCCGGGCTGGCTCACGCTCGCGGTCTTGCTGCTCTGGGTCGGGTGGTTTGGCTTCAACCCCGGCAGCGTGCTCGCGTTCAACAACGAGGCGATGGTCGTGGTGATCACGACGTTCCTGGCGGCGGCGACGTGTCTGTGCTCGACGATGTTGTGCGCCTACGTCCTATCCAGGCAGGACCCGGATCTGCAAATCCTCTACGCGGTCAACGGCGTGATCATGGGGCTGATCATCATCACGCCGCTGGCGGGATTTGTAAGCCCGGCGAGCGCGATCATCCTCGGACTCTGCGGCGGGCCTCTGTTCCTGCTCGGCGAACGGGTGATCGGGCGCTTCAGCTGGTTTTCGGACCCGGCCGGGCTCTTTCCAGGACATCTCGTCGGCGGCCTGTTCGGGATCGTGATGATCGCGTTCTTCGCCCAGCGGCAGTTTGCGGCCGGCTCGGGCTTCCCCAAGCTCCCCAACGGGCTGTTCTTCGGTGGCGGTGGACACGCGATTCATCAGCTCGGCGTCGAGCTGCTCGGCATCGTCACGGTGATGGCCGCCGTCTTCTGCCTCTCGTTCGCGACGGTTGCGGTGCTCGCACGAGTCTTCGGCGGCATCATCAACCCCCCAACCGCGGACGCCGAGCCGGTCGCCGACGCCGGCGCTCACGCCTACTAGCCGCAACGCCGACGGGGTGGTCCGAGTTAGCGTCCGTGACGGACGGTTCGATGACACACCCCCCGTGACCGTCAGGCTTCCACCTCCGTCGCCGTCAGGCTTCGACCTCGCGACCGTCCTCGCCCCACAGCGTGTGGAAGGCGCCCTCGCGATCGACGCGGTGGTAGGTGTGGGCGCCGAACAGGTCCCGGAGCCCCTGGATCAGGCTCGCCGGCCCGCGCTCGCGGCGGTAGCCGTCGTAGTAGGCCAGTGACGACGAGAACGCCGGGGTCGGGATGCCGAGCTCGGCGGCGCGGCCCACGATCCTTCGCCACGGGTCCTGGGCGTCCGCGAGCGCGGTGGCAAAGAAGTCGGCCAGCATCAGGTTGCTCAGCGAGGGCTCCTGGTCATAGGCCTCGCGGATCCGATCGAGGAAGCGCGCCCGGATGATGCATCCGCCGCGCCAGATCGTCGCCATCGAACCGAGGTCGATCTTCCACCCCTCGGTCTCGGCCGCCGCGGCCATCTGCGCGAAGCCCTGGGCGTAGGAGACGATCTTCGAGGCATACAGGGCGTGTTCGAGATCATCGGCCAGGCTCGGGTCGGCTGCGCCATTGACGCTCGGGCCCGCAAGCCGCTGCGCCGCCACGGTCCTCTGCTCCTTCAGCGCGCTCAGCGTGCGCGCGAACACCGCCTCGGTGATTCCGGTCAGCGGGACGCCGAGCTCGAGCGCGTTCTGGGCGGTCCAGCGGCCGGTGCCCTTCTGCTCGGCGGCGTCGAGGATCACGTCGACGAGCGGCTGCCCGGTAGCGTCATCGGTCTTGGACAGGACGCGCGCGGTGATCTCGATCAGGAACGACTCGAGCTCGCCGTCGTTCCAGGCGCGGAATTGGTTGGCGATCGCGTCGACGTCGAGTCCAGCGCCGTAGCGGAGCAGGTCATAGCTCTCGGCGATCAGCTGCATGTCGGCGTACTCGATCCCGTTGTGGACCATCTTCACGTAGTGGCCGGCGCCGTCGGGGCCGACGTAGGTGCAGCACGGCGTGCCGTCGACCGAGGCGGCGATCGCCTCGAAGATCGCCTTGACCGACTCGTCGTAGGGCTCCCGGTCGCCGCCGGGCATGATGCTCGGACCGTTGAGCGCGCCCTCCTCACCGCCCGAGACGCCGACGCCGAGGAAGTGGATCCCGTGCTCGCCGAGCTGTGCGTGGCGGCGCTGCGTGTCCCGGAAGTTGGCGTTACCGCCATCGATCACGATGTCGCCGCGGTCCAGAAGGGGAGCGATCTCGTCGATCACGGCGTCGGTCGCGTCCCCGGCCTGGACCATGCTCATCAGCACCCGCGGCCGCTCGAGCGCGGCGACCCAGTCCTGGACCGACTCGTGCGCGGTCAGCGGCCCCTCCGAGCCGTGCTCGTCCATGAACCTCTCGGTCCGGCTCGCGGTTCGGTTGTGGACCGCGACCGGGATCTCGTGATGGGCGACGTTGCGTGCCAGGTTCGCGCCCATCGTCGCGAGCCCGGTGAGGCCGAAGTGTCTGTCAGATGAGCTCATCGAGTGAACGTAGCGCGCGGCCGTCGACTCGCCCCGGCTCGCCCGGTCAGTACGGTGAAGGGATGAACTACCGCACGTTGGGAAACACAGGGACCAAGGTCAGCCCGCTCTGCCTCGGCGCGATGATGTTCGGCGACTGGGGCAACCCAGATCACGACGACGGCATCCGGATCATCCACCGCGCGCTCGACGCCGGGATCAACTTCATCGACACCGCCGACGTCTACTCGCGCGGCGAGTCCGAGGAGATCGTCGGCAAGGCGCTCGGCCGGCGGCAAGCGCGACAACGTCGTGCTCGCGACCAAGGTCCACGGCCTGATGGGCGACGACCCGAACGAGTTCGGCAACTCGCGCCGCTGGATCGTGAAGGAGATCGATAACAGCGCTGCGCCGACTCCGAGACAGATTGGATCGACCTCTACCAGATCCACCGCCCCGAAGCCGACACCGACATCGACGAGACGCTCGGCGTGCTCTCGGATCTGATCCATGCCGGCAAGGTGCGCTACATCGGGTCCTCGACGTTCCCCGCTTCGCAGATCGTCGAGGCGCAGTGGGTCGGCCGAGAAGCGCGGGCGTGAGCGGTTCAGTCTGCGAGCAGCCGCCGTATTCGCTGCTGGTACGAGCGGTCGAAGGTGATGTGCTGCCCACCTGCCAGCGCTACGGGATGGGCGTGATCCCGTGGAGCCCGCTCGCCGGCGGCTGGCTCACCGGGCTGTACCGCAAGGGCGCCGAGCTCCCGCAATCGCGGCGCGCGGATCGGATCCCGGCCCGCTACGACATGTCGCTCGAGGGCAACCAGCGCAAGCTCGAGGCGGCCGACGCGCTCGGGGCGCTGGCCGACGAGGCGGGCATGACGTTGATCGAGATGGCACTCGCGTTCGTGATGCGCCACCCGGCCGTCACGGCGCCGATCATCGGGCCGCGGACGATGGAGCAGCTCGAATCGCAGCTGCCCGCCGCGGACGTGACCCTGTCGGACGAGGTGCTCGACAAGATCGACGAGATCGTGCCGCCGGGCGTGACCGTGAACCCCGCCGATCGAGGGTGGCCGAACCCGGCGCTCGAGCCGATGGCCCGCCGTCGAGTCGAGCCGGAGCCGCTCCTCAGCGGCCTCAGCTCGGCTGCCGCAGCCGCCCGCTAGACCGTTTCGCGCAGCCGCCGGGCGGTCTCGTCGTCAGCGGGGAAGAAGGCCTCGACCGACAGCTCGGAGACGGTCACGTCCGAGGAGGTCCCGAACGTGGTGATCGTGCTGAAGAACGCCAGCTCGCCGCCGCCCGGCGCCGCGAGGTGCAGCTCGACCATGATCGCCGTCGCCTCGGGCGCGGTGTCCGAGACGGGCCCCGGGTAGCCGAGGAGCTCCTCGTGGAGCTCCTCGAGCTCGGGGTCGCCGGTCAGCTGGAGCTCGCGGCCGAGCCGCATCAGCAGATGGCCCCGCCAATCGCCGAGGTTGAGGATCCGCGGCGCGAGCCCGTCGGGGTGCAGCGCGACCCGCAGGCAGTTGACCGGCGGAACCAGCAGCTCGTCGGCGACCCCCTCGAGCAGCGGGCCGAGAGCGCCGTTGGACATCTGCATGTTCCAGTGGCGATCGACCGCGAACGCCGGATAGGGCTCGTGGCCGGCGAGCAGCTTGCCGAGCGCGTCACGGATGCGGGCCAGCTCGGGGTCGTCGAGCGAGCGAGCGCCATATTGAGGGGCGTAACCGGCGGCCAGGAGCAGCTGGTTTCGCTCCCGCAGCGGCACCTCGAGCTGATCGGCGAGCGTCAGGACCATCTCCGGGCTCGGCCGCGACCGGCCGGTCTCGACGAAGCTGAGATGCCTCGTCGAGACCCCGGCCTCGAGCGCGAGGTCGAGCTGGCTGAGCCGCCGGCGCTGGCGCCAGTCACGCAGCAATGGTCCGACTCGGTTTTCGACCGTGGTCACCATCACGAGCGTACCGGCGCCGGGAGCAGCCTCGTCAGCACTGCGACGGCGGCGAGCGTGCCCGCCAGGACCGCCAGGCTGAGTTCGAACGCGCTCGCGTAGCCGTGGTTCAGGGCGCCGAAGAAGACGACCCCGATCACCGCCACGCCGAGCGCGTTGCCGACGTTTTGAGCCGTCGAGAGGACGCCCGACGTCGCGCCGGCCTGCTCGGGCTGCATGTTGGCCATCACGATCGTCGCGAGCGGCGTGATCCCCAGCCCCATCCCGGCGCCGACGAGCAGCAATCCCGGGATCAGGATCGTGATCGAACCGCCGACGCCGACCACGGCGACGGCCGCCAGCAGCGCCGCGTGCCCGACCGCGAGCGTCATCGCGCCGGCCGCCAGCACGCGCCTGCCGTGACGCTCGGTCAGCGCCGGCGCCCGCATCGACGCGGCGAGGTACGAGATCGCCAGGATCGTGAACACGAGGCCCGAATCGAGCGCGCTCAGCCCGCGTCCGAGCTGGAGATAGAGGGCGAGGATCAAGAAGAACGACGCCTGCCCGCACCAGAACACGAGCTGCGCGACGAGGCCGGCCGAGAAGCTGCGGGTCTCGAACAGCTCGAGGCTCAGCAGCGGCGCGCCGCCGCGACGCGCGAGGCGCCGCTCATAGCCCCAGAAGGCGGCCAGGAGCACGGGCGCGACCGCCAGCGAGATCCAGGTCCACAACGGCCAGCCGTGCTGGCGGCCCTCGACCAGCGGCAAGACGATCGCCGTCAGCCCGGAGGTCACGAGCAGCATCCCGAGCAGGTCCGCGCGTCCCGTACGCGGCGTGCTCGACTCGGGGATCACCCGCGGCGCGAGCGCCAGGGCGATCAGCCCGATCGGGACGTTGATCAGAAAGCAGCTGCGCCAGCCGAGCCCGGCGGGGTTGGCCTGCACGAGCGCGCCGCCGATCAGCTGCCCTGAGACGGCCGCGAGCCCCATCACCATGCCGTACGCCGAGAGCGCCTTGGCACGGTCGACTCCCTGATAGAGGACGCCGATGATCGACAGCACGTTGGCCATCAGCAGCGCCGCGGCGCAGCCCTGGAGCAAACGCGCGATGACCAGGACCGACGCGGTGTCAGCCAGCCCGCAGACCGCGGAGCTGAGCGTGAACAGCGCCAGGCCGATGGAGAACACGCGGCGGCGGCCGTAGCGGTCACCGAGCCGGCCCGCGGTGATCAGCAGGATCGCGGTCGTCAGGCCGTAGCCGGCCACGATCCACTCGATCGCGCCGCTCGACGCGTCCAGGCTCGACTGGATCGACGGCAGCGCGACGTTGACGATGAAGAAGTCCAGCACGACCATGAACGTGCCGGCGAGGACGACCGGGAGCGGCGCCCACCGGCTGGCGCGGGCCCGGGAGAACAGCCCCGGCAGGGCCGCGGGCTGGGGGTTTGTGTAGGCGGTGTCTGTACTCATGGCAGCCAAGGTCTCAGCCATGAGCCCGCCCGTCGATTACCCCCGGGGTAATGGATCGAGGGCGAAGACTCTTATCGGCCTCCCGGAAACTCTTATCGCCCTCCTACGGTTTTCCGACGCGCGGAGCGGATCGTGGACTCAAGCCACCAAAGGAGGTGAATCACCTTGAGACACCGGATCAAGCCCCTCGTGACGGCGCTTGCGCTAACCGGGGCGCTCGTCGGCGGCGGCGCCGCATTCGCGAGCGCCGCGACGACGTCGAGTTCGCATTCGAGCACGAGTCAGAGCGCGCCGTCGAGCTCGAGCTCGGGCTCGAGCGGTAAGACCGCTCCGCCGACTGCGCCAGCCAGAGGCGCCCCGCGCCCAGGCCCAGGCGCGGGTAAGCCCCCGCCGGGCGGGAGCGGGTCCAAGCACTGTCCGGGCATGTGATCGGCCGGCCCGCGTCGTGAATCTGCGGCGCGGGCCAGCCCGCCGGCTGGCGTCAGGCGAACGCGATCACGCTGCGGATCCCGTCCTGCGCCTCCATCAGCTCGAAGCCGTGGTTGACCTCGTCGAGCGAGATCTTGTGCGAAATGAACGGCTCGAGATCGAGCTGGCCGTCGAGGTAGAGCTGGACGAGCTCGGGGACCTGATCCCGCCCCTTGACGCCGCCGAACGATGAGCCGGCGACGCGCCGGCCGGTGATCAGCAGGCGGGGGATGATGTCGAGCGTCTCGCCCTTGCCGGCGACGCCCGCGACCGTGCACAGGCCCCAGCCCATCCTCGCGGCCTCGACCGCCTGGCGCATGACGGCGACCAGGCCGGTCGCCTCGAACGTGTAGTCGGCGCCGAAGCCTCCGGTCTCGTCGAGTACCTGCTGGACGGTGTCCGGGCCGCCGACCCAGGTGTCGGTCGCGCCCTGGCCGCGGGCGAGCTCGAGCCGCGGCTGCGACAAATCGACGCAGATGATCCGCTCGGCGCCGCGCAGCCGGCAGCCGGCGACGGCGCCGAGACCAACCATCCCGGCGCCGAACACGACGCAGGTCGAGCCCTCGCGCACGCCGGCCGTGTTCATCGCCGCGCCGAGCCCGGTCGACAGGCCGCAGGCGAACAGGCACGAGTGGTCGGGCTCGGCCTCGGGGGAGACCTTCGCGAGCGCGATCTCTGGCATCACCGTGTACTCGGCGAACGTGCTCGTGCCCATGAAGTGCCGAATCGGCTCGCCGTCGAGTGACAGCCGCGTGGTGCCGTCTGGCAGATAGCCCTTGTTCTGCTGCTCGCGGATCGCGAGGCAGAGGTTCGTGTACGGGCTCAGGCAATGGATGCACTCGCGGCACTGGGGCGAGAACAGGGTCACGACGCTGTCGCCGGGAGAGACGCTGGTCACGCCTTCGCCGACGCGTTCGACGACGCCGGCGCCCTCATGGCCGAGCACGGTCGGCGAGTAACCGGACGGGTCGACCCCCGACGCGGTGTACATGTCGGTGTGACACACCCCGCACGCCTGTAGCCGCACCAGCACCTCGCCGGCGCGGGGCTCGGCGAGGTCGACTTCGGTCACATTGAGCGGCTTGGCGAACTCCTCGAGCACGGCTGCCCGGATCTTCACGGTCTGGCTCCTCTCTGCGCTGCCCGGATCTTCACGTTCTTGGTTCCTCTCGCTGGTCGCGACGGTCCAACGATAATGAGCCGCTGCGGTCGGCGGGGAGTGCTTGAGAAATACCGCGGTTTACCATTCCCTGCTGGCTGGCCAGCCAGTAAGATGCCACGAGCTGACTGCGTCGTCAGGCAACGGGACGTATGGGACTAATCGGGAGGGGGTTCGGGTGACCTCAATCAGGAGCGACGATCTCCGGCAGCCGCGCGGCGACGACCGCCTCGACCTGCCGGACGGCGGGACCGCGCAGCCGCCTGTGAGCGAGATCGACCTCGACAAGCTGCTGCTGACCGATCGCGAGCACTGGCTCGAGGGACCGCCGCACGAGATCTTCACGCGCCTGCGCGCCGAGTGCCCCGTGCACTGGACCTCGAGCATCACCGAATACCCGAACGAGCCCGGCTATTGGTCGGTCACGCTCCCCGACGACATCCACACCGTCAGCCGCGACTGGAAGACCTACTCGTCGGAGCTCGGCGGCATCACCGCGGTCACCGACGTGTTTCCGCTCGAGCTGATGCGGGCGATGTTCATCGGGATGGACCCGCCCAAGCACGACCGCCTCAAGATGCTCTTTCAGGCCGGCTTCACGCCGCGCCGGATCGCGGCCCACGAGCCGGCGATCCGCGAAATCGTGACGAACGTGCTCGACCGCCTCGACGGGCGCGATTCGTGTGACCTGGTGACCGAGGTCGCCCAGCCCGCCGTCTCGCGCGTGATCGGGAGCTTCATGGGGATCCCCGAGGAAGACGACGCGATCTGGGCGCGGCTGATGCAGACATCGCTGAGCGCCGGTGACCCCGATATCGCGCCCGACGGCATGCAGAGCATCGTCGACAACGAGATCCCCGAGATCTTCTCCCGCTGCGCGACGATGATCGCCGAGCGGCGCGAGCGGCCGACCGAGGACCTCACGAGCGTGCTCGTCCACGCCGAGATCGACGGCAGCAAGCTCGAGGAGCACGAGATCGTGATGGGCTTCTTCCTGCTGATGGCGGCCGGCAACGACAGCACCAAGGCGACGTACTGCAGCGGCATGCGCGCCCTGATCGAGCACCCCGAGCACCGCCAGGCGCTGCTCGACGACCCGAGCCTGATCTCGAGCGCGGTCGAGGAGTCACTGCGGATGTACCCCGCCTTCGCCCACTTCCGCCGCACCGCGACCTGCGACACCGAGCTCGCCGGGCAGCCGATCCGCGAGGGCGAGAAGGTCGTGATGTGGTACGTGTCGTCAAACCGTGACGCAAGCCGTTACGAGGACGCCGATCGCTTCGACGTGCGCCGCAACCCGGAGCATCAGGCGTTCGGCGCCGGCGGGCGCCACTTCTGCCTCGGCGCCGCCCTCGCCCGGCTCGAGCTCAACGTGATGTTCGAGGAGACGCTGAAGCGCTATCCGGCGATGGAGATCACCGGCAGGCCGTCGTTCGTCGAGTCGGGCTTCCTCAACCAGCTCAAGTCGCTGCCGGTGACGCTGGGGCCGCGCGCGGACGTTTAGAGCCTGCCGCGGCGCGAGCCAACGGCCGCAGCTAACCGCCGAGCCCGCCGAGCATCCAGAAGCGGCGGCCGGGGCGCTCGTCGTAGATCGCCCGCAGGTTGCCCTCGACCGTGACCTCGCAGTCGCCCGGTGCCTCGGCGCGCAATCGGTCGGCGAGTTCGGCGGCGCCGTCCTCGTCGGTCGGCGCCGACGAGCACCGTGCTCCACCGCTGCGTGAACGGGATCCCTTCCTGCTCGAGCTTCTCGGCCAGCGCGTTCGCAGCGTGGTGGGACTTGCAGTGCAGGCGGACCTCGTAATCGGGATAGCCATCGGCGGCCGAGGCCGCCTGTTCCTGCGCGATCCGCTCCCGGTGCTCCTCGGCGCGCTGCGCGTCGGTCTCGGGCAGCGGCGTGTCGGGGTCCTCCCACTCCTCGGCCGTCGGATGCCAGTGGCGGAGCTCGAAGTCGGCCTGCCAGCCGTGCTCGCCGGCCAGCTTCTGGACCGTCTCGCGGGTGTGCTCGGCCTGTTCGCGCGTAGCCGAGTAGGCGAAGATCTCGGCACCGTCGTGCGTCACGATCACGCGGTCTTCGGCTGACTCCGAGCCGCTGGGCCCCTCGGGGTGTTCCTCGAGCGCGCGCGACAACTCCCGCACGTGATCCTCCTCGTGCATGTCGACCCGCAGGCGCCAATCGTCGTTCATGGGCAGGACTCTAGCCTGGCCGCGCGCCGTCCGCGACCAGGCGCGGGCCCTACGCTGCGGCGAGCTCGAGCGCCGAAGCGTTCGCGCAGTCCCTGCACGCCCGCGTCGCTGACCTGCACGGCGCGCCCGCGCCGGGCGCGGGTTACCCAGCGCAGCTCGAACATCCGATCCGCGAGCGCGGCGCCGAGCGAGCCGGCGAGGTGGTGACGCTGCTCGCTCCAGTCGACGCAGTAGCGGATCAGCGGCCGCTGGCGCGAGCGCAGAACGGCGAAGTCGATCCCGAACTCGCCAAGCTCGTCGACGCCGCGATCGGTCAGCTGATAGTCGTAGTCATAAGCCCGGTGCCGACAGCCGATCCTGGTGCGCCCTGGCGCGGTCGAAGACGCCGTCGCCGCCGGTCAGCAGCCCGCCCTCGAGCATCGCGGCCATCAGCTGGGTTCCGAGGATGCCGGCGAGGTGGTCGTAGCACGTGCGCGCCCGACGCACCGCATGCGCCTGGGTCCCCTGGCGCAGCGAGCGCACCGGCCCCGCCGGCGCGACGCGCGCGAGCGCCTCGATCAGCTCCCCGACGTCCGGACCCGCGAGCGCGAAGTAGCGGTGGCGGCCATGGCGCTCGACCGTCAGCAGCCGGCCGTCGACGAGCTTGCCCAGATGGGCGCTCGCGGTCGAGGCCGCGACCCCGGCTTCGTCGGCCAGTACGCTGGCAGATAGGGCACGTCCGTCGCCCAGCGCCAGCAGGATGCGGGCCCGCGCTGGATCGGCGACCAACGCTCCGATCTTCGCGATATCGGCGTCGCCCTTCATATCATTGATGTTAGCCACATGACACTTCGGTCCGAGACGAAATATGAGTAGCGGCGGACGAGGCGAATTCGGGCGCGGCTTCTCCGCCTCGCATGGTGCCTCCGCCCCCGGTTCGATGCGCTCGCTGCGCGGCGGCGGGAACGGTGATCGCAAGCCGCCGCCGTTGATGGACCCGACCCGCGAGCGCGACACGCGCCGGATCCTGGCGCTGTTCAAGGCCTACTGGGTCCGGCTCACCTCGGTCCTGGTGTTGATCGTCTTCGGAGCCGGGCTCAGCATGCTCCAACCCTTCCTGCTGCGGGACGTGCTCGACAAGGGCATCGGTGAGCACGACACGACGCTGCTGACCTGGCTGACGATCGCGATGATCGCGATCGCGATCGTGACGAGCGCGTTGAGCGTCTTTCAGACCTACCACTCGAACATCGTCGGCCAGAAGGTCATGCATGACCTGCGTGCGGCGGTCTACAAGCGCCTGCAGCGGATGTCGCTGGCGTTCTTCACGCGGACGCGGACGGGAGAAGTGCAGTCGCGGATCAGCAACGACATCGGCGGCCTGGACAGCGTCGTAACCACCACCGCGACGACGATCGCCCAGAACGCGACCACGGTGATCGCGGCGATCGTCGCGATGTGCCTGCTCGACTGGCGGCTGGCCGCGATCTCGCTCGTGTTCGTGCCGCTGTTCGTCTGGCTGACGCGCCGGGTCGGCAAGGTGCGCCGCCGGATCACGATGGTCCAGCAGCGCCGGCTCGCGGACCTATCGGCGCTGGTCGCCGAGTCGCTGTCGGTGTCGGGAATCATGCTCGGCAAGACGATGGGTCGCGGGGGTGACCTCGCGGACCGCTTCACGGGCGAATCGCAGGAGATCGCCAACCTCGAGGTCCGCTCGCGGATGGCCGGCCGCTGGGTGATGTCGACGATCCAGATGACGTTCGCGATCCAGCCGGCGATCATCTACTGGCTCGCCGGCCAGAGCTTCACCGGCCACACGATCTCGCTCGGGACCGCGGTCGCGTTCGCGACGCTCTCGACCCGGCTGCTGTTCCCGATCCAGTCGCTGCTCGGCGTCGGCGCCGACATGGAGGCGTCGCTGGCGCTGTTCGACCGCATCTTCGAGTACCTGGACCTGCCGGTCGACATCGTCGAGGCCGACGACCCGGTGCAACTGCGCCCGAGCGAGCTGCTCGGGGAGGTCCGCTTCGAGAACGTGTCGTTCCGCTACGGAGCGAACGGCGACGAGCGCTGGACGGTGCACGACATCGACCTCGTGGTGCCGGCCGGTACGCGGACGGCGATCGTCGGCGAGACCGGGGCGGGCAAGACGACGCTCGGGTACCTGGTCGCGCGGCTGTACGAGCCCCAGCGGGGCCGGGTGACGATCGACGGCGTCGACGTCCGGGACGCCTCGCTCGCGTCACTGGCGGCGACGGTCGGCGTCGTCGCCCAGGAGACCTACCTGTTCCACGCCAGCGTGCGCGAGAACCTGCGCTTCGCGAAGCCCGAGGCGACCGATGCTGAAATCGAGGACGCCGCCCGCACGGCGCGGATCCACGACCTGATCGCCTCACTGCCCGACGGCTACGACACGATCGTCGGCGAGCGCGGCTACCGCTTCTCGGGCGGCGAGAAGCAGCGGATGGCGATCGCGCGGACGGTGCTGCGCAACCCGCCCGTGCTGGTGCTCGACGAGGCCACCAGCTCGCTCGACACCCAGACCGAGTACGCGGTCCAGGCCGAGCTCGAGCGGCTCTCCGAGGGGCGCACGACGATCACGATCGCCCACCGCCTGTCGACGGTCCGCGATGCGGATCAGATCGTGGTGCTCGACAAGGGCGAGCTCGTCGAGCGCGGGACGCACGAGGAGCTGATCGAGCGGGGCGGGCTGTACGCGCAGCTGGTCGCGCGGGACGTCAGCGAGGAGCCGGTCGAGGGCTGAGCGCCGTCGATCCTGGTCGTATAGCGCGGAGGATCGACACCGTTCAGCGCAGCAGGTCACGCGAGATGACGAGCCGCTGGATGTCCGAGGTGCCCTCCTCGATCTCCTCGAGCTTGGCGTCACGCATCCACTTCTGCACCGGGTACTCGCGCGAGTAGCCCCAGCCGCCGAGCGTCTGGACCGCGGCCCAGGTGCACCACATCGCGGTCTCGGACGCGTGGAGCTTGGCCATCGCCGCCTCGCGCGTGGCGCGCTGGCCCTCGTCGAGCATCCGCGCCGCGCGCCAGGTCAAGAGGCGCGACGCATCGACGCGCAGCGCCATATCGGCGAGCCGGAAGGCGACCGCCTGGTGTTCGGCGATCGGCTTGCCGAACTGGGTGCGCTCCTTGGCGTACTGGACGGCGAACTCGAGCGCGGCCCGGGCGAGGCCGGTCGCCGACGCGGCGAGATTGACGCGGGAGCGGTCAAAGGTCTCCATCAGCCCGACGAACCCCTGGCCCTCGTCACCGAGGCGGCGGTCCTCGCCGAGCTCGACGTCGTCGAGGAACACCTCGGCGTTGAGGATCGCGCGCTGGCCCATCTTGCGGATCGTCGGCCCGCAGCGCAGGCCGGGGTCGTCGTCACAGACCAGGAAGGCCGTGATCCCGCGGTGGCGGCTGCCGGGCTCCACGGTCGCGAAGATCACGTAGTAGCGCGCGACGCCGCCGTTGGAGATCCACGCCTTCTGGCCCGACAGGACGTAGCCGCCGTTGACGCGCTGCGCTCGGGTCCGGATCGACGCCGCATCGGAGCCGCTCTCGGGCTCGGTGATCGCCAGCGCGGTCATCGGGGGGTCGTCGCCGGTCAGCGGCGCCAGCCAGCGTTGCCGCTGGGCCTCGTCACCGAGCGCCAGCACCGGCTCGGCGAAGAAGCCGTTGGAGGTGATCAGGTTGCCGATCCCCGCGCAGCCGTGGGAGAGCTCCTCCTGGACGATGCAGCCGGTCAGGCAATCGGTCATCCCGGCGCCGCCGTAATCGGCCGGCAGCATGAACGAGGTCAGGCCGAGGCCGGCGGCCTTGCGCCAGACCTCCCACGGGACCTCGACGTCGGCCTCGTCAACCGCGAGCGAGATCGGTCGGATCTCGCGTGCAGCGAAGTCACGGCAGACGCGCTGGATCTCGCGCTGCTCGTCGGTCAGTGCGAACAGTTCGGTCAAGGAGGGCTAGACCAGCGACAGGCTGGGGACGTCGGCGAGGAGTTGGAGCGCGTATTCGGATTGGGGGCTGTCGAGTACTTCGGGGCCTTGTTCGATGACGTGTCCGTCGCGGAGGATGACGACGTCGTCGGCGAGGCTGCGGACGAGGGCGAGGTTGTGGGTGATGAGGACGATGGTGAGTCCGCGTTCGAGTTTGAGGCGGTGTAGGAGTTCGACGATCGCGGCTTGGACGGATACGTCGAGTGCGCTGGTGACTTCGTCGCAGACGAGCAGTTTGGGTGCGACGACGAGCGCGCGGGCGATCGCGACGCGTTGGCGTTCGCCGCCAGAGAGTTGGTCGGGGTAGCGGTTGAGGTATTCCTCGTTTAGCGCGGCGTCTTGTAGGGCGGCGACGACGCGCTGTTCGCGTTCTGCGCGGCCGAGTTTGAATAGTTCTTGGAGCGGCTGTTCGATCAGCCGGCCGACGGTTTTGCGGGGGTTCAGTGACGTGTATGGGTTCTGGAACACGTATTGCAGTGAGCGGATCGCGTCGCGGGAGCGCTGGCGGTGATCGTGCGCTACCGGATTTGAGTCGAATTCGATCGTGCCTGACCAGTTGCTGTGCAGTCCGACGATGCAGCGCGCGAGGGTGGTTTTCCCCGCGCCGGACTCGCCGACGATCGCCATGCACCGTTGCGCGTGAACCTCCAAGGAGACGTCTTCCAGGACGGGCTTGTCGCCGTACTTCGCGCCGAGTCCGGCGATCCGCAACAGCGGTGCTTGCGCGTCGACCGCGGGTGCGTGCTCGCGCAAGGGGAGCTCGCCGAGCGCGGGTAGCTGGCTGACCTCCTCAGCGCGCAGGCAGCGTGCCCAGTGCCCGGCATCGTCGAGCACGAACGCCGGCGGAAATCCGGTCGTGCACTGCTCGCGCGCGAACTCGCACCGCGCGGCGAAGGAACACCCGGCGGGGCGCGCCCCGGGGCGTGGCGGCTGGCCGTCCATCCCTTCGAGCACGTGCGCGCGGCCGGGATCGGGGATCGCGCGCAACAGCCCGCGCGTATACGGGTGCCCCGGAGCCCTAAATGCCCGCTCGGCCGGTCCGAGCTCGACCAGCCGGCCGGCGTACATCACCCCGATCGTGTTCGCGATGTCAGCGACGACGGCGAGATCGTGGCTGACATACACCGCGCCGACCTGGTAGATCCGGCACATCCCCCGGATCGAGTCCAGCACGTGACGCTGCGTGGTCACATCCAGGCCGGTGGTGGGCTCGTCGAGGATGATCAACTGCGGCCGGCACGCGAACGCCATCGCGAGCATCACCCGCTGCTGCTGGCCGCCCGATAGCTGATGCGGATAGGACTCCAGCACCCTGGCGATCGCGTCCAGGCGCACCTCCGCCAGCAGCTCTGCGATCCGATCGTTGACGTCTGACTTCTCCTGCCCCGAACGGGGGTGCGCGTCAAAGATCTCGCGCAGCTGCGTGCCGACCTTCAAAGCCGGGTTCAGCGCGCTGGTCGGATCCTGCGCCACATACGCCACGGTCGCGCCGCGCATCTGGCGCAGATCAGCGCGGTCGCGTCCGATCACCTCCTCGCCTGAGAGCTTCACGCTGCCCGAATCGATCGTCAGACCCCGCCGCGCGTAACCCATCAACGCCAAAGCGACCGTCGTCTTCCCCGAGCCGGACTCGCCGACCAGCCCCAGCACCTCCCCGGCCGTGACCGTGAACGAGACATCATCCACAACGTCGGCTTGGGATCCGGTGACCACCACGCGCAGGCGGTCGACCGCGAGCAGCCTCTCAGAGCCTGGGGCCTGCTGGGGTTGATCGTCGGTGCTCATGCGCTGCGGTCCAGGATCACGCCGGTCGCGACGACCATCTCCTCCGCCGGGCGGTCAACCCCCAGCGAGGCCCTGGCGATCGCGTCGGTGAACGTGTTCAGCCCGATCGTCAAAAACGCGATCAACGCCGCGGGGACGACCACCGCCCACGGGTTCACCACCAGCCCGATCCGGTTCTCGTTGATCATCAACCCCCAGTTAGCCGCCGGCGGCTGGATCCCGAACCCAAGGAAACTCAAACCGGCGATGATGATGATCGAATACGTGAACCGCAAACCCAGCTCGACCATCACCACCGACAACAGGTTCGGCAAGATCTCGCCGAACATCACCTTCCGCGCCGGCGTGTCCATCAACTCGACCGCCTTCACGTAATCGCGCTCGCAAACATCCAACGCGACCGAGCGGATCACCCGCGCGACCTGCGGCGTGTGCGAGATCCCGACCGCGATCACGATCAACCACAACTTCGGCCCCACAACGCTCACCAGCAGCAGCGCGAACACGAGCTGCGGGAACGCGAGGAACACGTCGACGGTGCGCATGATGATCCCGTCAGTCCAACGCCCGTAATACGCGGCCATGATCCCGAGCATCACCCCCGCGCCAACCCCCAGCGCGGTCGCCGCCGCCGCCAGCCCCAACAGCACCAGACCACCATGCAAAACACGGCTGAGCACATCACGACCCAGCACATCACCCCCCAACGGCGCCGCCCCCGAGGGCTTTGAAAACGGGAACGGCGTCACCGGCGCCGTCGCCGAATGCGGCGCCACCAGCGGTCCGATCAGCGCGATCAAGATCACCACACCAGCGATCGAAAGACCGATCGCGCCCCGGCGGCTACGGACCGCGCGCTTGAGGATCACCAGCCACTCCCGGCGCGACCCCATCCCCGCACCCCGCGACGGCGCGGTGATCGCGCCGATATTCGTCCCGATCTCCGGCTCGGCGCTCATCGCCGTCGCCCTCCGCCGCGGACTCGCCAACAACGCGATCACGTCGGTCGTGATGTTCACGAACACGTAGAACGCCGCCAGGATCAAGACGATGAACTGGATCGTCGGAATATCACGATTATCGACCGCGTCCACCAAAGCAGCCCCGATCCCCGGGTAATTGAACACGTACTCCACAACCACGATCCCGCCCGCCAGATACAAAAGATTCAGGCCGATCACCTGGATCACCGGCGGCAACGAGTTCGGCAACGCGTGCACCAACAACACGCGCCAGCGCGAGATCCCCTTCAACTCGGCCATCTCCACATAATCCGATTCCAACGCCTCGATCATCGCCCCGCGCATCATCCGGAAGATGTACGGAGCGATCACCAACGACAACGTCGCGATCGGCAACACCAGCAGCTTCAGGTTGCTCAACGGCGAGGTCCCCGGCGGGATCACCGACACCGCCGGCAACAAATGCGTCAAATTCACCGCCAGCACGATCACCAGCGCGATCGCCACCACAAACTCCGGCAACGACGTGATCGCCAGCGAAACCACCGACGCGACATGATCAAACAGCTTGTCGCGCCGCGCCGCCGCATACAGCCCCAAGATCCCCGCGATCAACGTCCCGACGATCCCCGCGCCGACCACCAGCACCGCCGAGTTCACCAACCGCGGCCCGATCAACGACGACACCTTCTCGCCGTTCGCCAACGACGTCCCGAAATTCCCGTGCAAAACCCCACCGATCCAACTCCCATACTGCGCCGGCAAAGACCGGTTCAAATGCAGCTGATCCTCCAAAGCCTTCAAACGCTGCGGCGTCGCCGAATGCCCCAACACCGCATACGCCGCATTACCCGGCAACGCCTGCGTCGCCAAAAAAATCACGATCGAAACCGCGAACCAACGTCAACACCCCCAACCCGATCCGAACAACCACCATCGACGCCACCGGATGACGCCCACTCCACGCCCGCCACGACACACGCGACGAGCGCGGGCCCGGACTCGCGACCGGTGTATCAGCAGCCGCGCTCACTGGCTGTGCAGATACTCATCGGCGTAGAAGGTGCCTGAGTTCGCGCCAGCCAAACGCACTCGCTGGCCCGGAAATGATGCAACGCACGCCACGACTGCTGCACGACTGTAAAATCAGCCTTCTTGGCCGACGCGAGGGTCTTTGGCTTCACGCAGGCTCCGCGCACGCGTCGGATGTGTCAAATCAGCCAGCGATGATCACACGGTGACGTCGTCGAAGCATTCGAAGGACATCACCGGCCAGTCCCGTCGCTTCATGCGAGCCACATCTGGGCGAAATTGTAGGCGTTCAGCGAGAGCCCGGTCTTAGACGGCTCTAAGCCGTGCACCTCCGGCTCATAGCCATCGATCAGAGGTGCGAAATACGGAATGATGTTGCCGCCTTGCTGATAGTCGATGGCCATCATCTCGTGTTCAAGCTCAGTCCGCTTGGACAGATCAAGTGTACGCTGAGCCTCAGCGCCCAGGCGCCCGTACTTCGCATCGACGAAGTGCGTTTCATTGAACGATGCCGTCGGCAACGTCGTCAGGGCAGCCTGCGCCAAATATGGATTGTAAAACCAAAGATCCTGAGCAAACAACCACTTCGTAAAGTTTGAGCCAAACAGTTCTGTCGGCGTGACTTGACGAATATTGATCGTCACGCCTGCGGCCGTCGCTTGTTGGGCCAGCACCTGAGATACAAGGGTTGTCCCAGCGCCGATAGGAGCTGTGACAAGTTGAACGCTCATGCCGTCGCGTCCTGCAGCCTTTAGCAGCGCTTTCGCCTGCTCGATGTCCTGCTCACGTTGCGGGAGGGAGTGATCGTACGTCTGATCCCAGATAGCGAAGACATCATTGCCAAGTGTCCCATACCCGTCGAAGACTTGGTCGAGCATCTTCTTGCGATCACAAATTAGCCGCATGGCCTGACGCACACGTACATCGTTAAAGGGAGCCAGGTCCACACGCATAGTGAATGGTGTATACCCTCCACTGGGCGATACGAGCACCTTCTTGGCCGAACCGCGGAGCGTGTCGATCGAAGAGGATGAAAGGTTATTGAGAACGTGCGCCTGATTGGAAAGGAGTGCGTTGACCTGACTCGTCTCGTCCTCGAACTCATTGATGATGAGTTTGTCGACAAATGGATACGGGTGGCGCCAGTAGTTCGGATTCCGGGTGAAGATGCTCTGTTGCCCCGGTGTAAAGCTCTTAAAGACGAATGGTCCGGTTCCGACCGGATGCTTCGGGTCGTAGTCCACTGGGACGACGTCGTAAAGCCACAGTCCTAGAACCTGGTTAAGGGTGGAAAAGGGCGTCTTGCACGGGACTCTTACCGTGCGACTATCCAACTTGGTGAGCGCAGCCGTATCGATCGCTGTAAGCAGAGCGGCGCCCTCCAGAGGCGCTTTCGGATTGAGAATGCGACGCAACGTGAAGATCACGTCATCCGCATCGAGCGACTTACCGTTGTGGAACGTCACACCGGGGCGGACTCGGATCGTCCACTCAGTGGCATCCGAGTTGGATGTGATCTCCTCGGCGAGCCACAGCTCGAACTGCGCGTTGGGCTTCATATAGACGAGCGGGTCGTAGAGGCTGTTGACGCGCGCCCAGTCAGGCTGTGTGGTAGCGGTGTGGGGGTCGATGGTGTCAGAGCTGCCGCCGCCGGTCATCGCCGCGGTCAAGGTCCCGCCGTGGCGAGGCGACCCCGCGCCAGTCGTCGAGCTCTGTGAGGAAGAGCTTCCGCAGGCACTGAGTAGGTCGAACCCGCTCACGCCGGCGCCAAGGTACATGCCGTAGCGGAGAGCATCTCGACGATTGAAGAGCGTGTCGCCGCGCGAATTGCTGGAGCTTGCGGGGGTCTCTGCCATTTTTGCCGCCGTCCTTGCTACGAGCTGGGTCCCGTGGATTGCGTCGCATACAGCAGTATGCCGATGTGAACCAGGGCTGTCAACAGCCCAGAACGAGTCGTACTACGGGAGGTCGCCTGGCTCCTTGCGAGACAGCGGGTTTGGGCCCTCCGGCTAGATCGGCGCCGACTGAACGCGGCCGCCCCGCGACGATGCTGAGGTCCGTGCGATGTGGAGGCAAACGGGACCCATCCTGGGCCCGGTGCCGGGCACCTATCGCTCGCGCCGAGACCGGAAGGGAGTCTCGCTGGTCGCTGGACCGATTGTTGGGAGCGTCGAGGAGCGCTTCCAGACCGCGGCTGCTTCCGGCTGGTTCAGTCGAGCGCCGGGGCGGAGCAGCGCGGGAGGATCCACTAATTAGGTCCTCTTGACGATCTACAGCAACGCCCAATTGATCGAGACGCTGCATCGGACATGTTCGAACGGCTGGTTCGGATTTTGGGGGTCGATGCGCTGGTGCGTCAGAGATCCGCGACTTAAGCCCCGCTTGCTCCGGTGGCGTGGCGTGCGGCGCGATATGCGAAGGTCATTCCCACGCTGATCGTCGCGCCTGGTCCCGGATACCCAGTGCCCACCCACCCGGCGGCGGCATTGCCGGCGGCGTACAGCCCGGGGACTGGGCCGTCGCCTCGCAGAACCTGACCGTCGCGGTCGATGCGTGGCCCCCCCTTTGTGCCGATGGTGCCCGCCAGTACTTCGACTGCGTAGAAGGGCGGGCTATCGATCGGACCGAGGTTGGGGCGCTCGCAGACTGGGTCCCCGTAGTACCTCTCGTAGATTGTCTCTCCACGTCCAAAGCGCTCGTCGCGCCCGCCTGCGGACATCTCGTTCCACTCCGCGACAGTCCGCCTCAGGCCTTCCGGCTCCACGCCAATTTGGGCAGCCAAGCCCGGCAATGTCGTCGCTTGGGTCACCCAGGAAGGCACTGGCCGGTCCGCACGGATCGTGGCCAGTGAGTATCGCTGCTGAAAGCCCTCATCGAAGATGAGCCAGGCGGGCGTGTTCGGCGTCAGTCCGTTCGGTTCGCAGCGTTTGATCGCCTGGACGACGTCGTTGTAGGGCAGCGCCTCATCTATAAAGCGTCTTCCACGGACGTTCACGAGGATCGAGCGCGGCAGGCCTCGCTCGGTGATCAGTGAGCGGTAGAACGGCTCGCCGTCGAGTGTTTCGCCGGGAACGTGAACCATCGGCATCCACCATGCTTCATCCATGCGATGGACTGCCGCGCCGACTCCGCGGGCCAACGTAACGGCATCTCCACGGTTCGTGGGCGGGGATCCGAAGGCGTCCACGGGCTCCGGCAAAAACTGGCTGCGCATCTCGCGATTCCATTCGAAGCCGCCAGTGGCAACGACACACGCCGGAGCCTCGATTCGGTCGCGGTAACCGCGACGATCGACCGTCGCCCCCTTGATGCCCCGGCGACCTTCATGCAGTTCGACTAGGCGCGTCTCAACAACAATCTCTACGCCAGCCGCGAGCACCGCCTCGAGCAGCGCCGCGACGAGAGCGCGGCCACCTGTCATGATGCCGCAACGGCGGCGTTCGTCGATTAGGTCCCAGTCGAACCGGTGCGCGTAGCGCCAGAGCCGCCATTCTTCATGCGTCATCGGCACGAGGCTCGGACTATCGCGGACCCGAAGTGCCACCGGGCCGAGGCGTCTAGTGTCCATAGGCACCGAGTCCAGTGCTCGGCCTCCGGCCTTTCCGCCCGGAAGCTCGGCGTAGTAGTCCGGATACTGTAGGCACGGCACGAACCGATGAGCGGTGGTCGCCTCAAGCCACGCTGCCGTCGCGCGGGCAGCGTCGACGAACGTTCGTGCAAGCTGTCGATCGGCCTCTGGCGAGGCGGCAAGAAAGTAGGCAAGCGCCTCGTCGCTGCCATCGACGATTCCCGCGGTCAGCGCGTGATTATTGCCGGGTACCCACGAACGGCCTCCGGAGATCGCGGTCGTGCCGCCGATCAACGCAGCCGCCTCAACAAGCAGGACGCGTGCCCCTGATTGAGCAGCAACGAGTGCGGCGACGAGGCCGGCTACGCCTGATCCGGCAACGAGCACATCGACAGAGGAGGGCAAGGGCGCGGTCGCAGGAACGACGTCGCGACTCATTCGACTGACCACCCCTCGACCTCGAGACGGGCGATGTCCGACGGCAGGCGCGGGAGCGGATCCTCCCCGTCCACGAGCTCATAGATTGTCAGCCCGCGAAAGCCACACCCCTGCAACGCGCGTGCGAAGGTAGGAAAATCGACCTCGCCACGACCGGGGCTCGTGTGCGTCCATCTCGCAGCACACGTATCGCTCACGTGCGCAAGGCTCAGGCGGGTCGCGATCCTGCTAACAGCAGCTGGCACGTCCTCGCCAGGTGGCGAATTGGCCACGTCATAACAGAGCCCGAGCCGCGGATGGTCGATGACCTCCACCACCTGCAGCAACTCCTCGGCCGTGCCGCAAAAGCCGTAAGGAGAGTTCTCGAGGACAATCGACACGTCGCGTTCCTCGGCGGTCTCGAGCAAACGACCCAGCCCATCGAGCAGATATGTCCGGGTGGTGCCAGGTGGCGCCGGACTGAGGCGGTGTAATCGACCGGGAATCACGACGACAAACTGCGCGCCGACGTCGGAGGCGAGTTCGATCGTGCGTTCGAGAAACCGCAAGGTCAGCTCGCGGAACTCCGGGAAGATGCTGACAAGGTTGAGGTCCGCGTACGACGGATTGACAGAGTGGCAGCGCATGCCATTGCCTTCGAGTCGTCGTCTAAGTGTTCGCCGCTGCGGAGCCCCCCAACGTGAAACGTCAACATGCGGGGGCGCGACTGTTAGCTCGCAGCTGGTGAACCCGCGATCGTGAAGGTCGGCCAGCGATTCGCCGAGCTCGTGGTGTCCCAGGTAGCTGAACGTGGACCCAGCGAGGGGGAGGGACATGGGCCTACTCCGGTGGCCTCGTGTTGAATACGACGATGCGGGGCTCGGTCATGTCCTGGACGGCATACCGTGGACCTTCGACTCCGTACCCGCTTGATTTGACGCCTCCGTATGGCATGAGATCTGCGTGATAGCTGGACGTGTCGTTGATCATTACGCCGCCGACTTGGAGGCGGCGGGCGGCATCGAACGCAACGTCGAGGTTGCGGGTGAACAGGCCGGCCTGGAGACCGTAGGGCGAGTCGTTGGCGATGTCGATCGCCTGATCGATTCCGTCTACGTTGTGGAGCGCAACTACCGGGGCGAAGATCTCGTCGTGCATTACGCGACTATCCAGCGAGACGTCGGCGAGGAGGGTGGGCTCCAAGAGTGCGCCGTCACGACCGGATCCAACTACGACTTTCCCCCCACGCTGGACCGCATCCTCGATCCACCCCGCTGCCCGCTCGGCCTCCTGGGTGAGATCATGGGACCCACGTGGGTGTCTTCCTCCCGCGGATCGCCGAGGCGTAAGGCAACCACGCGCGCGGCAAGGCGATCACGAAACGCGCCCGCAACCTCCTTGGCCACTAAGACGCGCTGAACCGATGTGCATACCTGACCCGCCTTGCGGTAGCCCGCCCGAGCGACCATCGCCGCCGCCGCTTCCAGGTCGGCGTCCTGACATACGATTGTGGCGCTATTTGATCCCAGCTCGAGGTGTGTCTTGGCGATGCCGGATCCACGCTTGATGGCAAGCCCCACCCGAGTCGAGCCTGTGAACGTGAAGTAACGGATACGAGGGTCTCCAACCAGCGCCGTGCCAACAGTCTCGCCTGGGCCAGCCACAAGTTGCAGGTAGCCGGACGGAAGTCCGGCCTCCAGCAGAGCCTCGCAGAGAAGGATTGAACACAGCGGCGTGGCCTGTGCGGGTTTCAAGACGACGGCGTTCCCCGCTGCCAGAGCGGGTCCGACCTTGTGTGCGACCGTGTTGAGCGGGGCATTGAACGGAGCGATCGCGCACACGACGCCTACAGGGACCCGCATCGTGAACGCGATTCGTCGCTCGCTACCGCGCGCGGCCTCAACCGGGACTGTCTCCCCGGTGAGCCTCGTCGCCTCGCCTGCGCTGAGGCGGAGTGTTTCCTGCGCCCGCGCGATCTCGGTGCGCGCGTCGGCGAGCGTGAAGCCAGTCTCCGCCGTATAAGTAGCGACGACCTCGTCCACACGCGCAGCAAGCTCCATGGCCGCCGTCTCCAGGATCTCCGCGCGGCGCCACGCTGGGAGCGGCGTCCCGAGGGTCGCTGCAGCTGCCACAGCGACCGCACGCTCGACGTGAGCGCCGTCTGCCTGGCCGATCTCGACGATCGGTTCACGCAGGAATTTGTCGACCACTACCAGGCGTTGGTCGCTTCGGACCCATTCGCCGTCGATCAGAACTCCGCTGCGTTTCGTGGCATCAAGCATGCGCGAGTGCTATTGTATGCACATGAGCCCCGATGTATGCAGACGCGCCTACTGCGACCTCATCGACAACACCGCGACGTGAAATGGCAGTCCGCGGCGGCGCCCTGATCGCGGAATATCTCGTGCGTGAAAAGGTCCCGTACGTATTCGCCTTGTGCGGACACGGAAACCTTGGAATGCTCGACGCACTCTACGACCGCCGCAGCGAGATCGGCGTGATAAGTGTGCACCATGAATCGGCCGCGGCCTTCATGGCTGATGCGTGGTACCGCGTGCGCCACGAGCCGGTCGCGACACTGACTTCATGCGGTCCGGGCTCAGCAAATCTACCGGTCGCACTCGGCTCTGCGCTGATGGACTCCTCGGCTCTCCTGGCTATTACCGGCAATGTGCCCACCAGCCAATTCAATCGCGGTCCGTTCCAGGAGACGGGGCGCTTCTATCAAGCGGACTTCCCGACCGTGATCCGCCCCTACGTGAAGCGCAGCTTTCAGGCCACACGCCCTGAGCAGCTTCCGCTGATGCTACGGCAGGCGTTCTCGGAGATGCTGGGCGGCCGCCCCGGGCCTGTCCATCTCGACGTGCCATTGAACGTGTTTGTTGAGGAGACCAACGAGCCGGTGCCCCATCCAGAGGCCTGGCGTGGTGGCGTCTCGCGTCGAGTGGCTGCAGCACCGGCGGACGTCAAGCGATGTCTCGATCTGCTCCTCGAGGCAGAACGCCCGGTGATCGTTGTCGGCCACGGCGTCGAGCTTGCCGGGGGGGCCGCCGAGCTTCGTGAGTTCGCGAATGCGGTCGGGATCCCAGTAGCGCATACGCCGCTCGGCAAAGGCATATTCGATGCCCGTCACGGCCTAAGCCTCGGCGAAACCGGCCGCAATGGTACGCACGCGGCGAACGCAGCCACACGCGAGGCGGATGTCATCCTCGCCATCGGCACCCGCTTCGACGACCGCGCAACGAGCTCCTGGCTTGTGGGCTACACATACTCGATCCCGCCCACGCAACTGATTCACGTCGACCTCGACCCATCCGAGATCGGCCGAAACTATCCCCCGACGCTCGCAATCGTCGCGGATGCTCGCGAAGTCCTGGGACAGCTTCTGTGCGATGTACGCGCACGAGCCGAAACCGATGCCGCGGCGCGCCCCGACTGGTCCGGGCGCCGTCCATGGCGCGAACTTGGCAGCGCGAGACGGGCAGCCTGGGAGCGAGAGGTCACGCCACGCCGATCGTCCGATGCCGTACCGATTCGCCCCGAGCGTCTACTCGCCGACTTACGCGCCGCCGTGCCTGACGACGGAATCCTCGTCAGCGATGTTGGGATACACCACAACTGGATCATTCAGGAATGGCAAGCGAGTGCTCCTCGCACTCTGTTGCAGAGTTGGGGTTTCGCCTCGATGGGCTTCGGCGTCGCCGGTGTGCTGGGAGCGAAGCTCGCGGCTCCGGACCGGCCGGTCGTGGGTGTCGTTGGTGACGGAGGGTTCCTGATGATGCCTAGCGTGGTTGCGACCGCGGTCGAGACTGGGATCTCGCCGACCTGGATCGTCTGGAATAACGGCGGATACGTCTCGATCCGCGATCAACAGCGCGGTTACTTCGGGCGTGATCGCGAGATTGCGACGTCATTTGCGCGTGCGGGCCAGCCTTATTCGCCGGATTTCGCCGCAATGGCTCGGTCAATGGGTGCCGTCGGAGTGACCGTCACGCGGCCTAGTGAGCTCCGCGACCAGATCGCGGCCGCGTTAGAGAGCAGCGAGCCGCATGTCCTCGACGTAAGAGTAGATTCCGAGGCTGCGCCGTTGGCAACCGCGACCTGGGAGTTACCACCGTTGCCGCACCCCGAACCGACGTTCGGATGGCCGGCGGACGGTGCTTGAGAAGGCGTATCTTAGGGCGCAGACCGCCGACCCTCTCGTCGGCAGATGAAGTGCGATGTTGCCGTCGTCGGTGGTGGCAACGCGGGGTTATGCGCTGCACTCGCAGCCCGCCTCTCGGGAGGATCGGTGCTCCTACTCGAGCGGGCACCGCGTGAGTGGCGAGGAGGTAACAGCAAGTACACTCGCAACCTCCGCTGTGTTAGCGACAGCCGCATGCACCCCGGAGCTGCCTATAGCCCCCAGGAGTTCTTCGATGATTTGGAACGCGTTGCGGACGGCGAGCCGTTCGAGAGGGAGCTGGCGGATCTTTTGGTTCGTGACTCTGCGGCTGCAGTTGGTTGGATGGAGAAACTGGGCGTTCGCTGGCAACCAGCCCTTGCGGGGACGCTCCAACTCGCGCACACGAACCGCTTTTTTCTCGGCGGCGGCAAAGCGCTCGTGAACCACTACTACGCAGCCGCGGAAAGACTCGGAGTCAAGGTCGTCTACGACGCGGAGGTGGTTGGCTTTCGCTTTCGTGGCGTCACCTGCACCGCTCTCGTGGCCCGCAAGAACACCGCGGAGTTCGAGGTCAGGCCCGGTGCGGTCGTGGTCGCCTCCGGTGGCTTCGAGGCCAATCGGGAATGGCTAGCCCGCTACTGGGGAGACCGAGCTGAACGCTTCTCGATTCGTGGGTGTGCCTTCAACGACGGTCGATCAGTGCAAGCTTTGATCGACGAGGGAGCTCGGACGACGGGCTCGCCCGGCGCATTTCACGCCACCGCCGTAGATAACCGCTCGCCCGACTACGACGGTGGCATCGTCACCCGGGTGGACTCGATTCCGTTCGGAATCGTGGTCGACCGTAACGGGTCCAGGTTCTACGACGAGGGAGAGGATCTCTGGCCGAAGCGGTATGCGATCTGGGGCAGGCTCGTAGCCGAACGCCCAGGACAGGTGGCGTACTCGATCTTCGACCAACGCGCTGTCCGAGAGTTCATCCCGCCTCTTTACCCACCGCTTGTCGCGAACACTATCGCGGACATCGCTTGTGCCCTCGACGTTGAACCGGGCGCGCTCGAAACAACCGTCGCTGTTTACAACTCATCCCTCCCATCGGATGCCATAGCGCAATACGACAGAGGCCGGCTCGACGGCTGCTCGACCCACGGGTTGTCTCCCGAGAAATCAAACTGGGCGCGTCCGCTGGACTCTCCACCATTCCACGCCTATCCCCTGCGTCCCGGCATCACGTTTACCTATTACGGTGTTGCGATCGATTCACGCGCTCGAGTCGCCCACAATGATGGCGGCACATTTCACAATGTGTTCGCCGCCGGGGAGGCAATGGCCGGGAACATCCTCCGGCGTGGATATCTCGCCGGGGTAGGCATGACGATCGGGACGGTATTCGGCCGAATTGCCGGAGAAGAGGCGACACGCTGTGTCTGACCTTGAGAGTCTCGTCGAGGAAGCGCGACGGCAACTCACCATCTGTGACTCGTGTCGCTACTGTGAAGGGTACTGCCCAACGTTCCCAGCGCTCGAGCGTGGTGGGCTCTCGAGTGGGGACATTATCTTTCTTGCGAACGTTTGCCACGACTGCCGCGCGTGTCTTCAGGCGTGTATGTACGCACCGCCACACGAATTCGCGGTCACCGTCCCGGCCTCACTGAGCGCGGTCCGCACCAGTGGCTACGGCACACTCGTCTGGCCGTCGGGCCTCTCCAAGGCGCTCGAGCATCCGGTCATCACCAAATCTGTCGCTCTCACGGTCGGACTAGCATTTGCGGTGAGCGGATTCGTACTTCATGGCTCGGCTCTCTTTGCCGCTCATACTGGATCTGGAAGCTTCTATCGCGTGATCCCTTCCACGCTGCTGACCGGGTTCTTCCTCGGACTGAGCGCACTCGTGCTCGTCGTGCTGGCCGGCAGTCTCGTTCGGTTCTGGGCTGTAACGCGAAGCGCGCGGCCATCGGCGATCTCGTGGGTGGACGTCGTACGCGCGTTGTGGTCCGCGGCTCTCCTCAAGAATTTGAGGGGCGGCGGAGACGGCTGCTTTTACCCTGACCCGGAGCGACCCTCGCGCGCGCGGCGGGTCCTTCACCAAATGCTCGTCTACGGCTTGGCAGCCGCGTTTGCTGCGACAGTCGCTGCTGCGATCCAACAACACATACTCGACCAGCTTCCCCCCTACCCTTTCCTCAGCCCCCCCGTTGTCCTTGGAAGCCTTGGCGGTGTAGCAGTGATCGTGAGCGGTTGCGGTCTCGCCGGCCTGCGGTGGCGCTCCGAGCCACGACAAACCCGCCTGGCGGAGGTCTCAAGCTATGCGTTGATCGCATCGCTAGAGCTCGTCGCGATAACCGGAATTCTGCTGCTTCTGTTCCGGTCGTCCGCCGCCATGTCGACGCTGTTGCTGGTCCACCTCGCGGCAGTGATCGGTCTCTATTTGACCCTTCCTATAGGGAAGTTTGTGCACGCTGCTCATCGTGTTGCCGCGCTGGTGCTCGACGCCGCCGAAACTGGCGCGGGTCAGCGATAGCTCTGTGTCGTGCCGGGCGTCGCTCGGTCATCGGCCTGGGGCGATCGCGACGACCCGGCCGAGTAGCGTCGGACGAGCCGACGGCCCGCCCAGACTACGCGTTCGGCGTAGCAGTAGAAGGGCCGCCGACATGTATGCTGTGGTGTACAGAAGTTGCGCCCGCTGTGGCGGGCCCTCACGAAAGATCGCATAGCAATGACACCCCAGAAGCCGGCAGCTGACCGATCGGCTAAGCGTCGGGCCGCCCCGTCTCGACAGACACCGGTTGTATCCCCATACGAGAGGCTGAAGCAAGCCATCCTCCGAGGCGAACTGGCGCCGGGCCAAGCTCTCGTCGAGGTGGCGCTAGCCGACTGGTGCGGCGTGAGCCGGACGCCGGTGCGCGAGGCACTCAAGCGGCTGGAGCAGGATGGGCTTGTCTATCGGGATATGCACGGAGTCCGAGTTCGGGATCGCAGCCCAGAGGAGATTCTCGACGTTTATGACACTCGGATCGTCCTAGAGGCCGCTGCCGCCGCTGTCGCGAGTGAGCGCCGCACCGATCACGACGTGCGACTCTTGCGTTGGAGCCTGGAGTACGGCAGAGAGATTTCCATCGGCGACGGCGACGCAATGGTTGAGGCGAACCAGCAATTCCACCGCGCTATTTGGCAGTCAACGCGCAACGAGTCGTTGATCGATCTCCTTGAGCGACTGAACCTTCATCTTGCTCGCTATCCGGGCACCACTCTGTCGTTTCCGGGTCGATGGACTGAGGCCCTGCGTGAGCACGAGAAGCTCACCGACGCGATCGAGCGTCGTTACTCACAAGAAGCTCAGGAGATAGCGCGACAGCACTTCGCGGCCGCACGGGATATTCGACTCGAGTTGTTCGCGAAGGAACGATTTGCCCAGACATGATGACCGTCCGAGGAATCGTCAGAGTGATGGGTCGAAGCCCTGGACCGTCGGGCCGCGCAGATCAATGCTCCGCTCGAGTTCTGGGTCGCGACGACCGGAGAAATTGCCGCTCAGGTACGGGGTGTCGGGCTCGAGCCCGGGTGCCCTAACCAATGGCATTGCGGAGCAAACGTGATTTTCCTCGAGTCATGAGCCCCGCCGAGGATCCGCGCGGCGCGATCGTCACCGGCGCCGCGAGCGGAATCGGCGCCGCCTGCGTGGAGCTGCTGGCGCGCCGTGGCTGGAGAACGGCGGGGATCGACCTCCGGACGTCTGGGGCTGAGGTCCCGATCGAGTGCGATGTCGTTGACCTCGCAGCCATGTGCGGCGCCGTTGAACAGGTCATCCCCCGCTTCGGTCGGGTCGATCTGCTGGTGACGGCGGCCGGCTACTACGAGGGAGGCATTTCCGTCACCGACATCGGTTCGGACCAATGGGACCAGATGCTGGCGGTCATCCTCGGCGGGACAGTGAACGCCTGTCTTGCGGTCCTGCCCCAGATGCTCAAACAGAACTGGGGCGCGATCGTCGGGATCTCGTCGGAACTGGCGCTCAACGGGGGCGCTATGAACCTACACTACGTCGCCGCGAAAGGGGCGGTCCTCGGGTTCCTGAAATCGCTCGCGCTTGAAGTCGCTCACACCGGGATTCGGGTGAACTCCATCGCGCCGGGGCCAACCGACACTCCCCTACTCGGACCGGACTCTCTCGCTCGTACTGCGGAGTTCCTTGCGACCGTCCCGCTCCGGCGCCTCGTAAGTCCGCAGGAGGTCGCCCACACAGTCGAGTACCTCGCGACGGATGGCTCAATGTATTGCGGCGAGGTCCTCTCCCCGAACGCAGGGGTCGTGACTTGAGTGGCCGCTGACGAGCGCAGAGTCGCGCTTGTGACAGGCGCCGCGCAGGGCCTCGGCTATGCGATCGCTCTCCGGCTGGCTGCCGACGGGTTTGCTGTTGCGGTAAACGACATCGCCGACAACGTCAGACTCTCGACCCTCGCCGAGCGGATCGGTGGCCTCAGCGTGCCGGCAGACATCGCCGGCCCCGCTGCAGCGGGAGGCATCGTTCAATCGGTGAGCGAGCACCTCGGCGCGGTGGACGTGCTCGTTGCGAACGCAGCCACGATCGCGATGAAGCCGTTCCTCGACCAGCCTCAGGCTCTTTGGTGGCGCCAGATTGACGTCAACCTCTCCGGCCATTTCCGGCTCATTCAGGCCGTCGTTCCCGGCATGAAGCGAGCAGGGGATGGACGGATCGTGGTGATCACGTCCGGCTGGGGCGTAAACGGACATCCAAATGCGACCGCTTATGCGGCGTCGAAGGCCGGCCTCATAGCGCTCGCGAAGGGTCTCGGGCGTGAGCTGGCGCCGTTCGGCATCCGCGCCAACGCGATCGCCCCGTCGTATGTCGACACCGAGCAGCTGCAAGCAGACGCCGACGACGCTGGGATTCCTCTCGAGGAGATGCGCCGACGCTACCGCGACCTGACCCCGATCGGGCGGCTGGCGACAGTCAACGACATCGCGGCCGCCGTCTCCTTTCTGGTGAGCGACGGTGCAGGAGCGTTCGTCGGCCAGGTGCTCCAGCCTGCAGGAGGAGTCACCCGGACCCGTGCCTGAGAGCAAGTTCCAGCAACCTGTGAAGCGTGATTGGAGAGATCTTTACCGTCCCCAACAGACGGACCTGAAGAGCAGCGTGTCAATGCATTTGGGTGGCGTCGCTCAGCGACGGCGGTCAAGTCCGGACGGGCCACTAGGAATAAGGAGATAAGCCGGTGATCAAACATATCTTTGTCGGTACGCTCGTCGCCGACGCGAACCCGAGCGATGTCGACGAATTGCTGCGGCGATGGCGGGAATTGCCAAACAAGATTCCCACGATTCGCTCGCTAACGGTAGGGCTAAATGTCAGTTCAGCCGACCGGCGCTACTCGCTTGCGCTCGTCGCTGACTTCGATGACATGGCCGCGTGTGAGGGCTATCTTGATCATCCGGCGCATAGAGCTGTCGGGGCTGAGTTCTCGTCGCGCCTCATCCAGCCAAGCTCTCGGGCTGTCGTCCAGATCGAGTCCTAAGCGGTAGAGGCGCCGACGGACAATGTCAGGCGGCGTCGCCGCGCTGTTAGCGACCGACGTGGACTCGAGCTCGGTGTTCATTGAACTTCAGGATTAGGTCGGTCCTGCTTCGCGCCTTGCGGGTGGGAGTGCCGGTCGCTACTCGCTATAAAGCCAAGACTCCGCGTCGAAAAGTGTGGTGGTGCCGTCACGCCGCGGCCTGACCCTCACCCGGCCCCCGATCTCCCGAGCCGTTGACTAGGCTCGTTTATGCCGGCGCCGGGCGTGTCGATTCGCTCATCCTCCGATCCAACGCGCTCACGCCAGCAGTGCGGGCATTGTCGAACCGGTTCGTCCAAGCCTTCTGAAGCGCCGGGGCCTCGCCGCCTTGCTCAGCTCTCCGCAGTGGGCGTAAGGATTAGGACCGGGATCACGCGGCCGGCCTGCTGCTCGTATGTCGCAAAGTGAGGTACCTTCTCGATCTGGGCTCGGAACAACCGGTCCCGTTCTTCACCAGCCGCCTCACTTGCGACGACCCCGAGCCTCTGAGCTCCGACTTCGATCGTTGTCGCCGGATTCACCTTCAGATTGTCGTACCAGCCCGGGTTCGTAGGCTCGCCACCATTGGAGGCGAATACGACATATCGTTCGCCATCGGGGATGTACGCGAGTGGATTTACGCGTTCTTCTCCCGACCGCCGGCCCGTGTGATGCAGGAGCAACAGGGACCTGCCCGCAAAGCTTCCCTCTACGCGCCCTCCATTGGCTCGAAACTCCTCGATGATCTTGGCGTTGAACTCAGGTGATGGAGCTGACACGACTAGGCCGCAACTTGATACTTGTGGAGAGCATCGTGCAGGCTCTTCTGAAGGTCGGCTCCCTTGTCTCGCCAGCCGATGATCAATGGCGCATATACAGAGACTCGACCGACGGTGAGCTGGCGTTCGACAGTGCCTGGCACTACGACTGCGTTCGGAGGGACTGACCTCCAGATGTCTCTCGGCTCATCTCCTGAAACGTCGACTAGTGGCATTGCGCCGTTGATCACAACGTTGGCTCCTAGAACCGCGCCCGCACCGACTATCACGCCCTCATCTGCCGTCGTCGCTGGATGGTCAAAGTACGGATCAGTCCCTTCACTTACAACGCAATGAGATCCGATGTACGCACCATCCTCGACAATCACCGGCCGCGCGTTTAGGGGAAGCTGGCACACGCTCCCGATGCTGGCGCCCGGAGCTATAAAGACGTCAGCGCCAATCTGCGCGCAGAGTCCGACACTCGCCCCATTCACAACCATTGTTCGCTGCCCAATCCAGACGCCCATGCTCACAAAACTCACGAGTATCCGCGCATCGTCAGCAATGTAACTTCCGTGCCGAATCACGGACGGAACAGGCATGAACACACGCTGGAGTCTGCTCGCGGCCTTCAATGGGTATGTACCGAAGCCTCCCCGCTGCGGCCTTTCGTCTGGAGAGACACCTCGAACTCCGATGTTTTCGTGTCCTCGCAGCCGCATGTAGAGGATAATCGACTTCTTGACCCACTCATTCACCTGCCAAGCGCCCTCGATGCGCTCGGCGGTTCGGATCTCGCCGAGGTCGAGAAGATCAACGGCCCGCTCAATGTAGTCACGAGACGGCTCGACAGACGCGGCATCATCCCAAGCGGACTCAATCCGAGTCCGCAAGCCCTCCAGCTCCGTCCGTTGCGACTGCTCAGTGTCCGGCGTCATCCTCGGGGGCAGGCCTCTCCGACAGATATTCCTTAGAGCCGGCTACCGCACGGGCTTCGATACCATCCGCTAGCGCTCACTCGCATACGCAAGTATACAGAGGGACACGACGCATGTCAACACGTAACGAGCGCGAGCGCACCGGATCGCCGGCGACGTCGAAGCTTGGCGCCGCGGGGTCGGACGGTGTCCGCATACGATCGTTCGTGAAACACGATCGCGACTACATCGAACCGGTGGGTCTACGGGCAGCCCTCTGTAACGCTTGCCGTGTACGCGGCAATGTAAAGCTCTCCGGGGTTCGCGTTACGCTCCAGTGCGATGAGGATCGGCTACGGACGCGTCTCGACCCAGGACCAGAACCCAGAGGCTCAGCATGAGGCCCTTCAGGCGGCCGGCTGCGACGAGGTCTTCATCGACACCGCGTCAGGCAAGCTCGCGCGCCGCCCCGAGCTCGATAAGGCACTTCTATCGGCCAACCGCGCCAGCGATCAGCTTGTAGTTACCAGGCTCGATCGGCTGGGGCGGTCGCTGGAGCATCTGATCGAGCTCGCGAAGCATCTCCAGGCTCGCAGCGTGGACCTCGTGGTCCTCGACCAGGGGATCGACACCTCGACAGCGGTCGGGCGCTTGTTCTTTCAGATCCTCGGCGCGATCGCAGAGTTCGAGCACGCGCTCATGTCAGAACGCACCATCGACGGACTGGCGGCGGCCCGGGCCCGTGGGCGCACCGGCGGGCAGAAGCCAAAGCTCCGCCCGCGTCAAATCAACCTGGCGCGCCAGATGTATGACGAGACCGATAAAGACGGCAAGCGCGCCCACACGGTCGCGCAGATCGCCGCCGAGTTTGGCGTCAGCCGACCCACCATCTACCGCCACCTGACCAAGACCCTCAACGCAGACCCCAAGTAGATCCGCAAACCAGCCTTCGGGCATTCCTCGCACTGCCAACCCCATCGAGCTCGTCGCGGCCGGAGCCTCGCCGTCTTCTCCGTGCGCCGGAGCGAGCGGACCTTACGGCGATGCTGGTCTGCACGATAAGACCATGAGGACCCGGACGTCCGGCTCGGCGTGATCGCTACGTCCCCGACGGGATGCCGACCCGGCGAGCGAGCTGACGATCGAGATCGTGTGGCGTTGCAATTGTCCCGCACCGTCAGTTGGCATGATCGGATCGTCGCCTGAGCAGTGGTGCGGCGTCGACCGGCGCAGAGACCGATGCGATCGCTCGGGCCCTGCCCTTCGGGCGACCCGGACCGGGCGAAAGCGACCGCCGACGGATCGCGCCCGGCCCGGTGTGGCAGCCCTCGGACGTCATTCGCGCTCGCGGATCGTCGCGAACTCCATGTTCCGTGGGACAGACAGCACCAGCTCGCGCTCGTCTGGCTGATCTCCCAGCGTTGAGACGAATGCAAAGCGCACGCGCTCGGGGTCCGTTGGATCGCTCGTGCACCCCACGACGCGGCCTTTGAGGATGACAGCTTGGTCGTCCTCGAGCTCATCGGCCGCAACGCTTTTATCTACCGGCCAACTCGCCATCCGAGTGACCGTCGCCATGATCGTCTCGCGCGGACAGACGAGGAGAATCTCCCGGCGGTCTGGCAACGAGCCATGCGGCGGGCGAACACCCGACCGGAAGGTAAGGCGAAGCAGGCCGGCGTCAGCCGGCTCCCCGTCGGTCGAGACCAACTGGCCATCCAACATGACGACCTGCCTGGAGACGACGTCTCTAGCGGGCAGCGCGTCCTCGTATATCAGTGACGCCTTGGGAAGGTGCATGCCATCCCCGTGAGGCATGTCAGCGTTACTGACATAGTGCCGTGCGGTAAGCAGGATCATGTCCGCGGGACAGATGAGAACAGTCTCGTGCGGATCCGGCTGGTCTCCGGGCGGCGGACCGAGCGCCTGAACAATCGTCAGCCGGACGCGCGAGCCGTCGTCCGTATCACAGGCGCTCGCCAAGACGCGGCCTTCGATTACGGCGAACTCCCGCTCCTCGAGCTCGACCGCGGGAACCGCACGCTCGAACCCGGACCGGAATAGGCGATGCTCACGCATGTGGTTGCGGGCCGAGTCGGCGAGCGAGTTCGGCGACTCAGCCAGCCGCACGGATCTCTCCACGCCTTCCTTCAGCTGTGGCCAACTTGGGAACCCATGTTCACGGGCGATCACCAGCTGCGCGGCAGACAAGGTCACGGTCTCAGCTTCGACCTGCGAGTATCGCCGAAGCCGTTCGAACGCTCCCGCTTCGCCGCGACGAAGCGCGTCGCGCAACTCCTTCGCTTGTCGACGAAGCTGCGCCAGATCAGGGCGCTGCCCAACTGGTCGATAGGTGGACTCAGTCGCCGATGGAGCAAACGTGGATGCGCTCAACCACGAAGCCGGGCTTATGTGCGGCACGATGCGAGGCCGAGCGCGCTTTTCGTTGGAGTGTGATTGCCGAGCGTTCCGGGTGTGGCCGGGGTGTGGTGGTCGGGGAGTTGGTGCGCTGTCCCGTGGCGGGGATCGTGGGAAAGGGTGGATCTCGCGGGAGGGGAGGCTGGTGCTGGCGTGGTGGGGTTGGGCTGATCGGCCCAAGATGGGGGTCTGGATGCTCGCAACATGGGTGGTGCTACCGATGCCCGCGATCCTGCGCGCTCGTAGGTTTGTGGTCGTGTCAGAAGGCGAGCCGATCCGTCGCGTCGCGTTCCGATTGCCGTGGTCCATGTCGCCGCGCAGCGTTGTCAGTGCCAGCACCCGGGTGCGGGGTCGGCGGTTGGCTTTTGATTGCCGCGGTGAAGGGCGTCGATGCGCCGCGGGTTTGCGGCCTAGTGTGAGTGCACGCGCGCTTGTCCTGGCCGTGGTGGGTGGCTGGTTGGCGTGCGTGTTGGCGTTTGGAGTCAGCGCGGCTGTTGCTGATTCGGTGGGGCAGATCACCGAGTTTTCGGTCCCGACAGCCGCCAGTCAACCTTTCTCGATCGCGGCGGGCGCGGACGGCAACCTGTGGTTCACCGAGCAGACGGCGAACAACATCGGGCGGATCACACCCACGGGGCAGATCACCGAGTTCCGGGTCCCGCCTGCCGACGGCTTCCCTTCCGGGGTCGCGGCGGGACCCGACGGCAACCTCTGGTTCACGGCAAACGCGGGCGACAGGATCGGGCAGATCACGCCCGCGGGGCAGATCACCGATTTCTCGATCCCGACCACCGACAGCGACCCTCTCGGGATCGCGGCGGGGTTGGACGGCAACCTGTGGTTCACCGAAGATGATGGCGACAAGATAGGGCGGATCACGCCCGCGGGGCAAATCACCGAGTTCTCGATCCCGACCGCCGGTGGCTTTCCGTCTGGGATCGCGGCCGGGACCGACGGCAACGTCTGGTTCACCGAAAATGGCGAAGACAAGATCGGGAAGATCACGCCCGCGGGGCAGATCACCGAGTTCGCGGTCCCGACCGCCGGCAGCGTCCCAGCCGGGATCGCGGCGGGGCCAGACGGCGACCTCTGGTTCACCGAGTTCGGCGGCGACAAGATCGGGAAGATCACGCCCGCGGGGCAGATCACCGAGTTCGCGGTCCCGACTGCCGGCGGTGAGCCGTTCGGGATCGCGGCGGGTGCGGATGGCAACCTGTGGTTCACCGAGTACGCCGGCGACAAGATCGGGCGGATCACCCCGGCGGGGCAGATCACCGAGATATCGATCCCGACTCCCGGCAGCGTCCCAGCCGGGATCGCGGCTGGGCCAGATGGCAACCTCTGGTTCACCGAGCTCAAAGACAAGATCGGCCGGGTTGATAGCGGCGCGGCGGCGGCGCTGCGAAAGGCACCGAGCGTGACCGGGTCAGCCAGGCAGGGGACCCAGCAGGTATGCCAGGGCGAACTATGGGCTGACTGGTCTGGGCAGCAGCCGGTGCAAAACGCCTCGACCGGTAAGCCTGCGGGCGTGCAATGGCTGCTGAACGGCACACCGATCGCGGGAGCGACCAGTCAGACCTACACCCCCACCAGCGGCGACGTCGGCAAACAGCTTGCTTGCACCGTGGCCGTGACCTACCCGCTGCTACACGTGACGGAGTCTGCGACCAGCGCTGGCGTCGAGGTGCTCGCGCCTATGTTAATCGGGCCCGCAGCGCAAAAGCCCGGCAAGTCGACCGCGTCTGACGTCTTGTTGTTGAGGATCGCCACGGCCAACCCACAGATCGCCTTCACGCTGACCGCCGGCGCGCACGCTCACCCGATCAAGTCGATCGTTGTCGAGCTCCCGCGCGGGATCAGCTTTACCCACAAGCTCAAGCGCCTCGACGGAGGCATCATCGTCAACCGCCCGCACGCCAAGCGGCTGAAGTTCACAGCCAAAATCAGCGATCGCGAATTGACGACCACGCTCGCCAGCACCGCAACCGCCGTCCGGGTGAGAATCGCCAGCCCCGCGATCACGGTCAGCAGACGCCTGGTCCACAACATCAGGCACGCGCGGGTAAAGAAGCTGAGCTTCTTGGTCAAGGTCACCGATTCCGCCAACACGACCACCAAGCTCACGCTGGAAAACGTCAAGGTCTGAGAGCGACGAGCCTCGGCCGTCTGCCTACGACATGACTCCAACAGCGACAGGGAGCTATCAAGCAGCCGTCCGTCCGGATCCTCCGCGCCAGCTGATCCGGGTTCGGCGTGTGGTTCGGCAAGTTTGGGCGAGGATGAGCGAGAAGCAAGCCGACAAACGCTTTCGGGCGGTCCGCCTAGCCGTCCTGGTGGCGATGCTCGCCGGCTTGGCGCTGCCAGCAAGCGCTGGAGCGTTCATCTACTGGACCAACGTCCCCACCGACGCGATTGGCCGCGCGGACCTCGACGGCACCGGCGTCGACCAGAGCTTTATCACCGGTGCCACCGAGCCGGCCGGACTGGCCGTCGATGCTCAGTACCTCTTCTGGGCCAACGTCGACACGATCGGCCGCGCCAACCTGTTCGGCACCGACGTCGATCAGGGCGTGATCACCGACAGCGGCGCCCAGTACGGGGTCGCGGTCGCCGGACAATACGTCTACTGGACCAGGACCGACGCCGGCACGATCGCCCGCGCCAACTTCGACGGCACCGACACGAACCTGACCTTGATCACCGGGGCCAGCGGCCCGGCCACAGTCGCGGTCGACGCCCAGCACATTTACTGGGCCAACAACGCCACCGACACGATCGGCCGCGCCAACCTCGACGGCACCGGCGTCGATCAGAGCTTCATCACCGGCGCCAACTCCCCGCTCGGGGTGGCCGTCGACGGCCAGCACATCTACTGGGTCAACAACGGCAACAACACGATCGGCCGCGCCAAGCTCGACGGCACCGCCGTCGATCAGAGCTTCATCGCGGGCGCCAAATCCCCAAAGGGCGTCGCGGTCGACGGCCGGCACGTCTACTGGGCTAACGGCGCCACCGACGCGATTGGCCGCGCGGACCTCGACGGCACCGCCTCTGATCAGAGCTTCATCACCGGCGCCAACGCCCCGTTCGGGGTGGCCGTCGACTCGCTACCGCACGCGAGCGCGACGACACTCGCGTGCACGCCGGCGACAGTGACCCTGCCCGCGACGGTCAGCTGCACCGCGATACTCACCGACACCGGGCCGTTCCCAGCCGCTCCGGGCCCCACCGCGCCAACCGGCACCGTCGCCTTCAGATCGAGCGCCGGCGGTGCGTTCACCCCGGCGGCGAGCTGCTCGCTCACTGCGACCACCGCCGGCCAGTCGGTCTGCGAGCTGACCTACACGCCCGCCGTCACCGGCATCCAGACTGTCACCGCCGCCTACTCCGGCGACGCGGTCCACACCGCCAGCAACGACACCACAGCGATCACCTTTCCAAGACCGGTCTCCGGTCTTGGACCGCCCGGTCCTCCGTCGGATGTAAGAGCGACGGCCGGTGACCGGCACGCGAGCGTCAGCTTCAAGGCGCCCGCGTCGAACGGTGCGATCCGTGGATTTACGGTCACGGCCGCTCCCGGTGACGCGCACGCCTCAGGCGCGCGAAGCCCGATCACCGTTAGCGGTCTCACGGACGGCAGGCGCTACACGTTCACAGTAACGGCAACCAACGCAACCGGAACCGGACCGCCGTCTTCACCCTCGAACTCGATCACCCCAGCCGGGAAGCCGACCATCACGCGCGGATCGCTCACCGGGATCGCCAAGCGCAAGCCGAGGCTACGCTTCACGATCGCCGCCGGAACGGGCGCGCCAGCGCTCAAGACAATCTCCATCGGCCTCCCGCGCGGCCTTACCTTCGCCCATCCCCGCACGCACCCATCTCGCGACATCACCGCCAAGGGCAGGCCCGGGAGGCGCCAGAAGATCACGTCAAGGCTGAGTCACGGCATCCTGACAGTCACGCTGAAGCGTGTGGCGACGAGGCTCCAGTTCGCGATCACCGCACCAGGGATCCTGGCCGGCACAGGCCTCGCGAACAAAGCAAAACACAAGCGAGCAGGCCTGCTGGATATCGCGATCAAGGCGACCGACCTGCGCCACACCACAACCCCAGACACGCTCAAGCTCAAAGCCACCTGAGCCCGCTCCTGCGGCGAAGGCACCTGCGACCGCGGGGCGGCGAGCGGGATAATGGACGCGAACTGCCTGCCAGTCGGCGCCGCGTACCGGGCTGGCGCGTGCGACCGATGACATCGTGGCGGCGACGATCACGGCGGTGACGGTCATCGTCCGCAGGGGAGGATCGCCGGACCGCCGCACCGCCGTTCGCTGAAGACCCCGCGCTGAGACGCCCTTGTGGCGAGCGTGCGGTCGCGGATCCGTTGCCGATGTTGCGTTCGTGGCCACGAAACCGATGGCCACTGGCACACGCGCGAAATCCGGGGCGCTCGGTGCCTCCGAACGAGACTTCCCTTCTTCTCGCCCCCGCTCCATCACGAAGCCATCTTTGTTCAGCACGCTGCCCCCGCCGTTGCGCGCGCTGGCGCAGCCGGCGCTGCCGCCTGACAGAGGGGACGATGCTTCGAAACGCTCCTCCGGCTCCTCAGCAACCGCATCTTTCACGGTTACGCCCTGACCACGATCAAGAACACGGAAACGCTCGACCGAGCCGGCGAGACTGCCTCACTCGCGGCGAGCGCGCCCTGAGAGAGCGACGACGAGAGTTCGCCCACAGATGACGGATTGCGAAACTCGACCGAAGCGCACTTGAACGGCGAACTCCCCTCGAAGCGGATCGAGCCGATGATCGAGGATCGCGATGACGGTCGCGTCGGGAAACCACGGCTCCAGTGCGCTCGGTTGCTGGTCATGCGCATGCGCTGAGGTAGCGCCATTCCAGCTCGTTGCCAGGCTGACCGTCGCGGCCACGACAAAGACGGCAGCCAGCAGCGGGTCGGACGCAGAGGACCTACTGGCTCCCGCTCGCACCGTCGCGCCTGAGGCGGATGACGAGCCCGCTGCTGGGGTCGAGCTGACTCCGCGACAGAACGGTCTCCCTGCTGAGGGCACGCCAACGCGCTTCCCGGCTCTCCACACAGCAGCGTAACCGCGCTACTGCCTATCTGTGTCCGTCGCGGGGTGTCGCTTACGACTTCGCGGGTGGCTTCATGTCGGCATTGGGTTACTCCCGCGGCGGTGACCCCGCTTGCACTGACGGGGCGATGAAAGCGCTCGACGACAAGGCACCGGCGCGACGCCGGCTGGTGCTCGCGGCTGTGATAGCTCAGTCCTTCAGCAGATCGCGCACGCGCCAGAGCTCCTCGCGCAGAGCGCTCACCTCGTGTCCATACAGCGGCGATACTCCGTGCGTGACGAGACGCTCGGTTTGAGCGACGCCCCGCGCCGATACCCCGCCGGCCTGGAGCAGGCGGATCACCTCGCGTAGCTCATCGGTGACCGTCGCGACAATCATCGGCTCGAACAGTGGCCGGGTGGCGCGCGTCTGCCGCCTGCGCGGGTTCGACGCCTGGCAGACGATCTCCTCGAGATTGGCGGCCAAGCTGTCACGAGTCCGCTCGGAGATGAGCCGGTCGCGTTGACGCTGGACAGCGGGGATTGGTGCGCTCTCGCGCCCTTCGAGGATCAACTCGATCGCGCAGTCCCGTTTGCGCTGCTCGCAGGCAGCGAGGATCACCGTAAGTACGAGTAACACGGTTCCAGCGCTGACCGCCAGCGGCGTCGCCCACGCACGGCGCTCGATCAACGCGATCACGCTGCCGACCAAAACGGCCGCGACGTGAACCCATTGCCGGCCCGTGTGCTGGACGGCCTCAGTCGCGCACACCAAGGGATGATCCAGGCGCAGACCGGCCCGTTCCTCGAGGCCGGCCACCCGCCGAGCTCGCAGCGCATTCAGGAACGGCCGTCTCATCGCCCCGAGTCAGTAGCGGGTCCGATTGCTGATCGGATGAAGCCCAGTGGTCTCACGGCACACCCTGAAATGCCGACCAGACTTCCCGGCTCGCCACCGCCCATCTTACGCCCGCCGAGTCGAGTTGCAACCCCACGCGTCCGGCCAGACAACCCTGCTTCACGCGAGCTCGAATCCGGCTGCCATATGCCGCGTGCGCGTGTCCAGCTCGCATCCGCGCCCCGGCACCTTCGTAGCGCTGCTGCTCGGCTTGGCAGCGGCAGTCCGCGCGCATCTGATACCGCCCGCGATCTTGTTGCTTAATACAACAATGGTAGTATGCACGCTATGTCTCTGGCCGAGACACGTAATGGAGCCGCGGCGGGGCGGGGTGGGGACGAGCTCGTCGATGCGGTTCTGGGGGCGAGCCGCGCGCTTGTTGCGGTGGCCGCTCGCTCGCTTGCGACCGTGGCTGAGGACGTGACGCTTGCGCAGTACCGGGTGCTGATCGAGCTGGCGGCGCGGGGTCCGCAACGCCTGGCCGACTTGGCGACCGCGCTGGGGGTGGAGCGGTCAACGGCGACGAGGATGTGTGATCGGCTGGTGCGCAAGCGGCTCGTGCATCGGCGGCGGACGAATCAGGATCGCCGCGGGGTGCGCGTCTCGCTCACCACGGCGGGTGGTGAGCTGGTCGCCGAGGTGAGCCGCCGCCGTCGCGCAGAGATCGCCGCGATCGTGGAGCGGATCCCCAACGCCCACCGTCGCCCGGTGCTAAATGCTCTGCGAGCGTTCGCTGAGGCAGCCGGCGAGGTCCCCGAGCAGGACTGGTCGCTGGGATGGAATCTTTGATTGATGACGGCTAAGCGGACGCTCGAGGGATCCAGCGACGCCGCGGCTGAGTCGGTGGCCCCGGCGCTGCCGGAGGTTTCTCGGCCTTCGCCGATCCGGTTGGTCTCGGCGTGGTTGGGGGGTAACCGGCTCGGGCTGGCGGTGATGGCGCTGATCGTCGGCGCCGGCGCCGGGTTGGGCGCCGCCGTGTTCAGGGAGCTGATCTACGCGTTCACATGGCTGGCGACCGGCTATACGCAGTTCGGCCAACAAGGCCACGCGCCGAGCCTGCACCTTCCGGCGCTCGGGATCTTCTTCGTGCTCGTGATCCCGGTCGTGGGCGGCCTGCTGTACGGGCCGTTGATCCAGCGCTTCGCGCGGGAGGCCCGTGGTCACGGGGTGCCGGAGGTGATGCTCGCGGTCGCCGAGAACGGCGGGCGGATCCGCCCACAGGTGTCGGTCGTCAAGGCGCTGGCGTCGGCGATCTGCATCGGCACTGGTGGGTCGGTGGGACGCGAAGGCCCGATCGTCCAGATCGGATCGGCGCTGGCTTCGACGCTCGGTCAGCTCGTGCGGATGTCGGAGAACCGGTTGCGGATCATCGTCGCATGCGGCGCCGCGGGCGGGATCGCCGCGACTTTCAACGCGCCGATCACCGGGCTGTTCTTCGGGTTTGAGATCGTCCTGCGCGAGTTCTCGCTCGACGCGCTGTTCGCGACCAGCCTCGCGGCGGTCACCGGCGATGTGATCAGCCGCGCGTTCTTCGGCTCGGCGCCGTTCTTCACTCAGGTACCCCACGACCTCGTCCTGGCCAACGACGTCAGCTACCTGCTCGTGGCGGTCCTCGCGGTCGCCGCGGGGCTGATCGGTGTCGGCTTCAAGTCGTTCTTGTACTGGCTCGAGGAGTTCGTGGATGAGGTGTGGAAGGGCCGCCCGGAGTGGGCGCGTCCCGCGGTCGGCGGCGTCGCGCTCGGCCTCGTGCTGCTCGCGCTCCCGCAGATGTACGGGGTCGGCTATCCGGTGATGGGCAAGGCGCTCGCCGGCCAGTACGCGCTGTGGTTCATCGCGATCCTGATGCTGGGCAAGATCCTCGCCTCGAGCCTGACCCTCTCGATCGGCGGGTCGGGTGGAGTGTTCGCCCCCTCGCTGTTCATCGGCGCGATGGCCGGGATGGCGTTCGGCACCGTCGCTCACCACCTGTTCGGGCCCGCGATCGGCCCGCCGGCGCTGTACGCGGTGGTCGCGATGGGCGGGGTGTTCGCCGCCGCTGCGCAGGCGCCGCTGACCGCGATCGCGAGCGTCGCCGAGATGACCGGCAACTTCACGCTCACCCTCCCGATCATGCTCGCCTGCGGGATCGCCGCGGCGGTATCCAAGCAACTGACCTACGGCAGCATCTACACCACCAAGCTGCTGCGCCGCGGGATCGACATCGAACGGCCAAAAACGACCAGTGCGCTGCAGACGCTCACGGTCGCCGCTGCCATGCAACCCCTCCCACAGCCGGACGGTGATCCCGGGCTGCTCCCATCTAACGAGCTCGGAGCCGAACGCGACCCGATCCCCAACGAGCTGTGGGAAAGCCTCGCCGGCGCCGTGACCGATACCCGCCAACCCCAGGAGCTGTTCGGCGACGAGACCCTCGAGCAGGCGCTACGACAGCTCACACTCTACGGCGACCACGGGTTGCCGGTGATCTCCCACGACCGCCAGCACCTCCAAGGCTGGATCACCCGCCACGACGTGCTCCACACGCTCGGCGAGAACGTGAGCTCTTCCATCCGTGAGATCGAGCACGGCGCGATTGCAGCCAACTTCGCCGTCCCCGATCCCGAAGCACTCGCGCACACGCCCACCACACCACTCACCGGCTACGAAATCGTCGAGATCACCATCAACCCCGGATCGCCCGCGCTCGGCCGTCGCGTCGGCAACATCGCCTGGCCACCAGGAAGCCTGATCGTCGCCCTCACCCACGGACATGACAGCGTTCCGCTTCGTAACGACACCCAACTCCACGCCGGGGACCGGGTCACCCTCCTCGCACCAGCCCCCTCTCACCCCGGTCCAAGCTGAACAGCTCGCGCCCTTCCGGGCGCGCATGCGCGAGAAGACGTCGTGGCCGGCAGTGGACCCACGCTGGGCCACCCATTACCTCGCACGACTTGCTCATCACGATGCCTCGACCCTGCACACCTACAGGGCCACCGGATAGCTGGGTAGATCCAGCACCCACCGGCTCGATGCACCATCGCTTCCCAGGCGCGATGGCGCCAGCGGTCACGCGAATCTGCAACAACCGCCGTGAGCTCGGCCGGGGGAGGTTGTCCGGGGCAGCCTCCAGCCTCGGCAAACGGCTGCGCGCTGTCCGTCGCACACCGAAGCGGCAGCTGCGCCGGCGTGGGCGCTGTAGGCGTCAATCAGCAGCCAAAGCTGGCGGCCGGTCTAGGCGGCCGGCGCGGTCGAACGCTGGCTGCTCACGGCCAGATGCCGGCCTCCCCTGTCGCGAGTCGGGTACTGGTCCTGGCGCTGCTGCACTCGCTGTTCTCCGAGCGGAAGCCTGATCGCCGGTGCCCTCTACACCTCGACGTGACTGATCGTTCGAGGGAGATGCAGCAGTGATCGCCTGACATCCGTTGTCCTATGTGCGCAGGTTGGCTCGCGACTGCACGGTCGCCGACCGCGGCAGCCAGTGCCGATGCGGGCCCCGGTGTCCGGTGTCCGGCGAATTGGGCGGCGCTTCTGGGTCTAAGGCGCGCAGCGGGGAGCGGACGGCACGATGCGTTGATGTTCCTGCGCCAAGCCCGGGATTAGGGACTCGGGCGAGGACGGCGAGCAGGCGGCGCAGGCTGGTAGGGTTTGCTGGGGTGCGCCGGGAAGACTGGTCGGCATTGATTCTCCGACCGCTTGCCGGCGCACGGCAGCCCCGCGGGCGGACCGTGACTGGCTCGGTTTTCGAGTCGGGCTTGGCGTAGGTGCGTGTCGGTAGTGGTCGCCGTCGCGCTGTTCGTGGCCGCGCTGGCGGTCACGCTGGCGGCCGCGGCCTCGTTCGCCAGGCGGCTGGACCGGCTCGGCGCGAAGTACGGGCTGCCGGAGGTGTGGATCGGGCTGCTGACGGCGCTCGCAGCGGATGGGCCGGAGGTTTCCTCCGCTCTGGTGGCCCTGATCAAGGGAGCTCACGACGCGAGCGTCGGCGTGATCGTCGGGTCTAACACGTTCAACCTTGCGGCGATGATCGGAGTCAGCGCCCTGCTCGTGGGCTGCGTCCAGGTCGCGCGCAACACGCTGCTATTGGAAGGGAGCGTCGCGCTGGTGGTCACAGTGATCGTGATCGCACTGCTTGTCGGCTGGATTTCAGCGGTGCCGGCGGTTCTCGCGATCGCGTGCGTCGTGGGCGTTTACCTGCTGCTTGTGCTCGACGGTGAGCAGCTCGCGGACCGGCTCGGACTCAGCCGGCTCCCCGCTCTCGTCAAGGACCGCGACAGCGGCGAGGACGAATCCGAGGCGCGCGCCCATCTCAGCCACGAGTTCGTCACCCACCACCAGATTGCGCTGATGGCAATCGACATTTCGCTGATCGTCGCCGGGAGCTTTGGGATGGTCCAAGCGGCACTGACTCTCGGCGCCCGCTGGGGGATCGCGCCCGGGGTGGTCGGCGCACTGATACTCGGACCGCTGACTAGCCTGCCCAACGCTCTAACCGGCGTGCGGCTCGGCCGCGCGCGACGCGGCGCCGCGCTCGTCACCGAGGCACTGAATAGCAACACGATCAACCTCGTCGCGGGCGTCGCGCTCCCATCCCTATTCGTCACGCTCGCCGCGAAGTCCGCCAAAGATCAACTCGACCTCGCGCTTCTCGCTGTAGCGATGGTCGCAACCGTCGCGCTACTGTCCCCTCGCAAAGGCATGGGTCGAGCCGGCGCCGGACTGATCATGATTCTTTACGCAGCCTTCGTCGCCGTGACACTGAGCTAGCCGCTGCAACCAACCCTGCGTGCCACGCCAGTACCGACGCTTCAGGAGTGCAAGTCTGACGGGTTCGGCCACCGCGCCGCACCGCGCTCCCTGCTTTGCTCGCGGCCCGTGCATCTCCCCGACGGTCACCACGCAAGCCCGGAGGGCCCGTATTGCTTGTATGGGACGTGCACGGTCGCGGTGTCGGCGGGTGTGACGTCGGGGTACGGGGTTCGGAGCGCTAGGACCGCGATGGTGCTGTCGAGCATTTCGGCGATCCAGGCGGGTATCTGGTCGGGTTTCAGGGCGTATGAGGCTACCGATCGCAAGCGACCAGCCCCCGCGTCGAAGGTGACCAGTCGAACGCCGCGACTTCGAGCAAGAATGAGCAGGTGGGCGTTGGTCACGTACGGGTGGCCAGAGCGTCGTGACGTCGTGATCGCAGGTGGACACGTCGTCGGGCAGGAAGCCCTGGCCTTGTGTAGCTCGGAGGGCTTGGCGAGGACGGCGGGCGCTGCTTCGGCGCTCGTCGCGCTGGGAGCCACGTTGGCGTGTACCGGCACGCGCGAGCGGTCGCCGACGAGCCGTGTCCCAAGGCCGCCTCGAACTCGCTGACCCTCGCGGCCTCGAGCGAACGCCGTCATGCGCCGCCATCGCGGCGCAGCGGCGGATGCTGGCTTGTCACCTGACGGCGGGAGTTGACAGAGCGAGCGAGAGGTGCGACGCTCGCGAGAGTTGGCAGTTGCGCGGTAATCAGCGTCGACGAGGTCGCTTGGGCGGCGGATCGGCAACAGGGTGGGGGTCGCGATGGTGCGTCGTTATCAGGTCTGGTTGCCGACCAGCGGCCGCGCCGCGCGTTGCGGGCTGCTTGCGTGCGCGGTGCTCATTGCGCTGGGTGCGGGTGCCGGGCGGGCGGCGGGATCCAGTTTCACGGCGTACGTGACCGGAAGCGCGGACAGCACGCTGACGCCCCTGGAGACCGCGACTAACTCCGCCGAGGGACCGATCGTTCTGCACCACAATCCGACCGCGATCGCGATCACCCCGGACGGTACGACGGCCTACGTCGTCTACCCAGCTTCGGGGATCAGGGCGATCACCCTGGCGACGGGCACGGTGGGGAGCATGATCCCGCTCACCAACCCGGGAGCGATTGCGATCACACCCAATAGCGAGACCGCGTATGTGACCGCATTCGGGGAGGTCCGGCCGATCACGCTGGCGACCGAGACGCGTCAGACGCCGATCCCTGTCGGCGCGACCCGGTTGCGATCGCGATCACGCCGGACGGCACGACCGCCTACGTCGCCAACGCAGGCAGCGGCACCGTGACGCCGATCACGCTCGCGACCAACACGCCTCAGAGCCCGATCCCTGCCGGCGCTGACCCGGATGCGATCGCGATCACGCCCGACGGCACGACCGCCTACGTCGCCAACGCAGGCAGCGGCACCGTGACGCCGATCACGCTCGCGACCAACACGCCTCAGAGCCCGACCAGCGTCGGCCAGGACCCGACCGCGATCGCGATCGCACCCGACGGCACGACCGCGTATGTCACCGACATTGCCGGCGTGACGCCGATCACGATCGCGACGAACACCCGTCAGCGCACGATCCCCGTCCCCGACGGCGCCCACGCGATCGCGATCACTCCCAACGGAACGACCGCCTATGTCGTCAGCCCGGGCGCGAACGGCGTGACGCCGATCGCGCTGGCGACCGACACGCTCGGCACCCCGATCCCGATCGGAGGCGGCGTCGCCGAGATCGCGATCAATCCGCTGCCCGGCCGGCAAACCTCGACATCGATCGACTGCTCGCCCCAGCCGGTCGCGCTCCTGGCCCCGACCACCTGCACCGTGACGGTGACCGACGTCGACGCCGGCACAGCGCTCACGCCGACAGGGACGATCAACCTCACCACCCTGTACGGCAAGATCCGCAACGATCGCCCGCCGATCGCGTCGGGCTTCTTCGGTGGACCGTGCACGCTGTCGGGCAGCGGAGCCAGCGCCACCTGCCAAACGACCTACACGCCGACCCTGTTCGAGGGTGGGCAGCACGCGATCAGCGCCGATTACGGCGGGGACGGCACCCATGCCACGTCCAGCGCGAGCACGCCCGTAACCGTCGTGCTGCGCTCGACCACGACCTCACTGATGTGCGCGCAGTCGATGCTCACCGTGGGGGAGCCGACGACCTGCACCGCATCGGTCACCGACACCGCCCCCGGCCAGACCAGCGGCGTCAGCGGGACCGTGACGTTCAGCGGCTCCAAGAACGACCGGTTCACGCCGACGGTGTGCAAGGCCGCCACCTGTCAGACAACGTACACCCCGACGTCACTCGGAACCGGGTCGCACACGATCACCGCCACGTACACGCCATCCCCACACGGCCCCTACGGCGGTCTGCACACGCCCAGCAGCGGCAGCACCACGGTGTCGGTCAGCGACAGCTAAGCACTCGTGACTGAGCAACGGCGGGATCGCACGAGTGGCCGGGCGTGGCTGGCGCCGCTCGCTCGCCCGACAGTACTGGTGGTGCAGGGGGACGAGCCGGATGGCGCAGGCGCGTCCATACGCCATCGAAACCGCCACCGGCAAAGTCGCGAGTCCTAACACCAACCCGCTTGCTCAGACCCGACAGCGTCGCGCTTTGAGCAAGCGGACGGCCGACGCGGGCGGCTCATCGAAGCGACAGTCGGCTGACGCGGCCCCGCGCTGCGGCTGCCGCCCAAGAGGAGCGGCCGGGCGCGCCGTCGCGACCATGATCGCTTCACCCCGCAAACGCGATCGTCTCACCGTGGACCAACGGGTGATCGCAATCGACGGGCAGCGATCGTCCGCGAGCGCCGCTCGGCGTGATCGCAATGCCACCGAACGCGACCGCGCGGCGCCGACCACCGGCAGCGATCGGTTCTACTCGCTGGCCCGCGTGCCACGCGCGATCGCAAAGGCGCGACGTAGAACTCGTCCGCCGGTACCCGCGCCGCGCGATCGCTTGGCGACGAATCAGATCGTGCGGGGCGCGGCGATCGTTGCGATCCCCTGGTCGCCGACGGGATTGCCGACCAGGCGAGCGAGCTGACGATCCAGATCGTGGCAAAGGCATAGCGAGCCCGGACCAGCCGCGAGAGCCGAAGCAGTCGTGGCGCCCCCACGGACCAACAGGCCTGGATGTGCGCGATCACGGCAGGGCACCGAGTTTGCCGAATCCCGATTCCGAGCAAGCAGGGTCACGTTCGTGCGTAGGCAGAGACCCCACCGACGATCGCCGCGACTCTGATCACCGCGCTGTCGCTTCGCCAGGCGGAGCAGTCATCTCATCGTCCCCGGCACACCCGCTGCTCCGTCTCGTCCAACCGGGAAGAGATTCGGGGGCTCGGTCGGGCGCCTGCTCTGTCTATGAGAGCGACAGCGCCGGACCGCTTGCTGACCGGCGCGGATGAGACGATCGGCAAGCGCCTCGTTGCCGTACCGTCCGCGCCCGGCGTCGTACCCGCAGTCATGGCAAAGCGCGACTTTGAACAGATGGGCAGCGGCGGCCCGAGCGCCGAGCCGCGGCGTGTCCCGAGATTGGCGAACAGGACGGCACGCGCAGTCGTCCGGCTCGAGCCCTGCTTTCGGGTCGGCGCGGGCATCACGCTGATCGGCGCGACGTGGCTGCCTGTGTCCGGAAGGGACAGTGGGCTGGTCGGGTCGCTGCTGGCTGCTTTGCCCGCCGAGCAGAACACCGCCGAGCCTGGCCCCGAGTTTCTGCGATTCGTGCGGAGGGTGAGCGGCGCGCAGAGGCACCTCCTGGCGCGTCGACGGCGTCCCGTTGTGCGCACCGCATAAATTGGGCGCGGGGGTCTCGGAGGAGATCCAGGACGACTCCCGCACCTACGGCGAGCAGAAGCGCGACCGGTCCCGACGTAGTTCCGAGCCTCGGTCCCGAGCTCCAGCGCCGCAGAGTTGCGGTCGCGCTTTGCGTGAGGTAGGCGAACCAGGCCAGGCGGGTCGAGATCCGCGACGCTCTCCCAATGCTACGAGGACGAATCGCCAAAATGTGTCTCGCCGACAGATTGGGGCTGACCCCTTGAGCGGCGGTTTACCTGACGCGGCGGGTTCGCAGTCGAGCGCCGCTGCGGCCGGAGCCCGACGACGGCTGTATTCCGACGGCGGCGCTCGTGATCGAGATCGTCTCCAGGTGGTCCGTCGGGCAAGGCTCGCGCGAGAAGCCAGGTGAGCTGCGGGCGCTTGCGGACGGCGCCCGGCCCCGTTGAGCGCACCCACGGAAACGAGACGCCGCCGTGGCGGGCGTCCCGTTTCCGGTTGCTCGGCGCGCTGGCTATACGGCAGTACGCAGGTGCGACTCCTGCTCCGTGGTCTCGACCGCGTACTGAACAGCCTGCTCCTCAGAGAGCTCGTGCGCCGTGATGCCGACGATCGCGAGACCGCCAATCGCGAGGCTGCTGGCGAGTGCGAGGTTTTGGACGGTCGGCTGCGAGAACACCAGACTCGCGACGATCGTCCAGCCGCTGACCGCGGCGGTCATGAGAGCT
>CAWBFH010000023.1:0-155565 GCA_963788005.1 uncultured Solirubrobacterales bacterium
ACCGCGGTCGCGTCGGCATCGCCGATCGTCTCGAGCTGCGCCACGTCCCGTGCCGTGCGGATCTGGAGGGGCTTCAGGCCGAGAGCGTCGAGGCGAGGGGACAAGCTGAGGGCGTGGCCAAAGGACCCCTTCAGTCGCTGCATCGCTTTCGCGTCGGCGATCGTCGCCGCCGCGGCACGTACCACATGTGCCGACGATCACCTCGCGTCGCCCGCTTCCCGTACATCGAGATCGACATGCTGCGATCCAACGAGCCCGCACGCCCGAGGCGTAATGCGACAGCTTCGAGAGGTCGGCGTCCGCCAGAGCCCTGCCGCGTCAACGCCTCCCGCGAGGCCTTCCTTCTGCCGTGCCAGCGGCATCCGCTCCGCCGTTCGCCACAACGTCAGTCCGCCACCCCGAATACCCGAAGACGAATGCAAGTCCGTCGTCTCCATCCGGCGCGGTCCGCGCTCCGCCGCCGCCTGGCGGACGCCTTTCGCCCGGAAACCCCACCCAAGCGACACCGCGACCCCAACCCGGCCTTAAGACCAACCGCCCGACGGCGCTCCACAGCTCCCCAGGAGCGAACGGCCCTCGTTGTCGACTCGACATGCTCGTCGCTCCATCAGCCTCTCCTCGACTCACGATGGGTGATCGATCCCGGCCGCCGACGGCCGAGCCCGGCGGCGACACTCCGCCCACTACAGGACAGCCGTCAAACTGCTGGATTGGTCAGGACCCAACGTCAGGATCCCGGCGGGTACCCCGTTGCCACGCCGAAGAACCGGAATGTGCACAGCAACGGGATCGAACATCAAACTCCGTGAACTCGATGGTCGAGTCCGTTCAGTACGCACGAAGCCCAGAGTTCATGGTGGGTGATGCTGATCTTTTCGCGCCCCGAAGACGAGTAAGTCGACGCTAGTGCCGCGGCGACGGCGTTGCTGGATACTGGCCTGGTGGACGACACGGGCGCCTCGGGTAGCCCCCGAACGAGGGTGCTGACGCTCGAGATCGACGCCGGCAGCGACCCGATCGCCGGGCGCGTCAGCGAGGACGGGGCGCCGCGGAGCCGTTCTTCGGCTGGCTCGGGCTGGCGCGGCGCTAGAGCGGCGCTCGGACGCCGAAACCGCCGCCGGTACTTGACGCTGCGCCGATTCGAGCGCGCCGGCCGCTCTCGTCGCGACCGGAGCCCGAGCTGGTGTAGCAGCTGGCGAGATGGTCTCGACCGTGCCACGGTGACAACAGCGCAGCGGCGATCTCCCGGTTGGGATGGCCTTGCGTGGCCAGCATGGCGGCGCGCCACTCCGCGGCGGTCAACGATTCCACGCCGGCGAACTGCTGGCGGCGCGGCCTCGCGCCCGCCGCCGCCACTCCACGCGGGCACGCTCGGCGAACGCGGTCGCGCCCAACCGCGGGCCTGTCGATCGCCGCCATCAGCGGCTGACGGGCCTGCGCGCGCCGCCCCCGCGCCGCAGGGCGGCGCCGATCTTGAAGCGTCGGGCGTGATCGAGTCTGCCCAGCGATTCCGACAGGAGCGCCGCACCGCGCCGAGCAGCTCTATGCCCCGGCGCCGCCGGTCACGAGCCCCTGGCTGCAGAGCGCGATTTCCATGGCCGACGGGGTATCCCAGCGCGGGTCAGCTCTAGCTGCTCGGCGGCCAGCTGGCCCGCCAGCGGCTGGTCGCCGAGCGCGAGTGCGGCCTTGACCGCGTCGTAGCGCCATGGGAAGCGCATGTGCTTGCGCCCAGGGCCTGCTCGCGGAGCGCAACTCGAGCAGATCCGCGAGCGCGTCATCGGGACGTCCTTGCGCGAGCCGCAGGCGCGCGCCGGCGACGAAAGGCATCCCGGCGTAGGTCCCGGTCGGCAGACCGGCACGCACCTGGGTGTTGGCGATCGCGTCCTCGGCCCGCTCGAGCTCGGAGCGCTCGACCAGCACCGCGCCCACATACGCCCAATACTGAACACCGAGCGCGGAGCTGCCGCTGTCGTTGACCATCTGCAGGATCTCGCGCGAGAGCGCCTCCGCCTCGAGCAGCGTCCCCGCTCGCCACGCCATCACCGCCCGCAAACCGGTCAGCGTCGCCAACCCCGACAGCGAACCCTGCTCGCGCGCCAAAGCGACCGCCGCCTCAAGCGGCCCGGCCGCTTCCTCGAACCGGTCGCCGTCGATCAATACCGCGACCGCGTGGTTGAACGCGACCGACATCGGGCCCTCCGCCCGCAGCAGCCGTCCGCCCCCAGCGCCCGCAGCGCGAACTCGGCAGCCTCGCCAATCCAGCCCTCGAGCCAGCGCTTTCCCGCGATCTCGGCCAACACCGCCGGCTCCCCCGGATCCTCGCCGGAAACCCCGGTGTGCGCCTCCAACTCCAAAAGCGCCGCCGGCGCGACCGGAGGCACGAGCACTCCGATCGCCGCCTCGTCCGCCAGCAAACGCAGTGCCTGCGCACGCTCCCCCTCGCCGAGCGCGGCGCGCTCACGGGCGAGCAGGCCGGTGGCACCCGCGAAGTCCCCCATGTACATGCTGGCGCGCGCGGCTAGCCGCACCCGCTCGCAACGCACCCGCGGATCGGCGGTGCCCGCAGCCGCGCGCTCCAGATGCTCGCTCGCCACCGATAGGTCGCCGCCCGCGAGGGCCTCCGCCGCCCCCAGCTCGCCGAGCACATCGGCGAGCTGATCCGGCGCCGGCGGCTCGGCCAGAGCCCGGTCCAGAAACCGCCGCGCCAACTCGGCCGCGCCCCGAGACAGCGCAGACGCAGCCGCTTGGCGCAACACATCGACGGCCCGCGCGTCGCCGGCCGGCTCTGAGAGGAGCAGATGCGCCGCCACCCGCTCAGCCGGCTCCCCAGGTGCCATCAACACGGCCGCCGCGCGCGCGTGCAGTCGCGAGCGCGACCCGGAGTGAAGCTGGTCATACACCGCCTGGCGCGCGATCGGATGCACAAACTGAAGCGGACGACCCCGGTCCAGCACGTTCGCGTCCTCGAGCGCATCCGCCGCCGAGCCAACCTCCTCGATCGACAGCTCACAAACCGCCGCTACATGACGAACCTCCGCCTGCGAATCGAGCACGGCCACCGCATCCGCCACCGGCACCGCCGCCGCGGGCAGACGCGCCAAACGCAACAGCACCGAGCGTGCCACCGTCTCCGGCCCAAGCCGCGACACCACCTCCACCGCCGCCGGACCCGACTGCACACCATCCGCGAGCAGCGCGTCCGCCAACGCCCCCAACAAAAACGCGTTGCCGCCAGTCGCCTCAACACACGCAGCGGCCAGCCGCGGATCCCAAGCCCCGCCCAACCGCTCTGCCAACAACGCCGCCGCCGCCTCAAAGCCAAGCGGCCCGAGCCGCACCAAACCCGGCCCAGCCCGCTCCCGCAAACGCCCCAACAACCCAGCCGCCTCGTCGGCAGAAGGCTCACCCGGCCGCGCGGCCACCACCAGCCCGACCGGCAGCTCCTCCAACCTCGCCGCCAGGTAGTCCAGAAACCGCAGCGACACCGCATCCGCCCAATGCGCATCATCGACAAACAGCACCAAGCGCCCCCGCTCTGCCAGACCGGCCGTCAACCAGTACAACCCGTGCACGACCGGAAACGGAGAGTCAGGAAACCCCGCCGCCCCGCCACGCGACCGATCCTCCCCCAGCACCACACCGGCCAGCGCCGCCGCGCCACCCAACAACCGGTCACCGTCATCGGGTGCCATGTCCTTCACCGCGCGCTCGAACAGCTGCCGCGCAACGCCGAAAGCGAACTCGCGCTCCAACTCCTGCCCCGACGCCCACAAAACCCGACCCTCGTCCCCCCGCAGACGCGCGCGTGCCGCCCCCAACAAGCTCGTCTTCCCGACCCCAGCATGCCCCTCCACAAACACCAGCGACCCCGTCCCACCCACCACCGCAGCCAACTCGGCCTCCCGCCCATATAGCGACCGCAGACGCCGCATGAGAAGGACCTTACACATCCAGCAGATCAGAGCAAACGACGCCGGGTGTAGCCTTCGGTGTCGCGCGGCGAGGGGGCCGGGAGCGGGCGAGGTAGAACAGAGGAGTGAGCCATGAGACGCGTCTGCAATTCCAGGTTTCTTCGGAAGCAGACCGTCGTGGTTGTCGTGTTGTTGCTGGCCATGGCGCTGCTCAGCGGGACTGCTGTCGCTTCAGCCCCCTTGGGTTCGATCATTGGGTTCGAGACGACGAACCCCGAGACCGGAACGCAGCCATCCGGGATCGCGACCGGACCTGACCAGAACATCTGGTTCGCGGACGATGACGGGCTACCGGCGATCGAGCGCGTGACGCCGAGCGGGCAGATGACGAGGTTTACGGCCGGCCTCACTCCGAGCAGCCGGCCGCTCGGGATCGCGCAGGGACCCGACGGCAATATGTAGTTCACCGATAGCGGCACCGAGGAGATTGGGCGGATCACGCCGAGCGGCCAGATCACCGAGTACTCCGCCGGACTCAACCCCGGTGCGTCTCCGGTGGGGATCACGCCGGGAGCCGACGGAAACGTGTGGTTCACGGACGACGGCACGAAAAAGGCGATCGGGCGGATCACCCCGAGCGGGCAGATCACCGAGTACTCCGCCGGGCTGAACGCTGCCGCCTCGCCAAACGGCATCGCCGAAGGTGCCGACGGAAACGTGTGGTTCACCGACGATGGCACGAGAACAGCGATTGGCCGGATCACGCCGAGCGGCCAGATTTCCGAGTACTCGAGAGGGCTAGAGGCGGGTGATAGCCCCCAAGGGATCGCCCCAGGCCCCGACGGCAACCTGTGGTTCGCGGATGGGCAGCCGGCCATCGGGCGGATCACCCCGGACGGCCAGATCACCGAGTACTCGGCTGGCTTGAACTCGGGTGCTGGGCCCGTGGCGATCGCGCCGGGACCGGACGGGCAGATGTGGTTCGCCGACCAGGGGCAAGTGCCAGCGATCGGGCGGGTCACGATGGCGGGACAGATCAACGAGTTTTCCGTGGGGCTGAGGGTCGCTAGTCTCTTGACCTCGATCGCCCCGGGGTCGGACGGGAACATGTGGTTCGGCGACGAGATAACGCCGATCGGATCGCCGGGAGCGATCGGGCGGATCGGCACGGGGGTGGAGCCCGCAATGCTCCGCCCTCCTGCTCAATTCGGTAGCGCGATGTCCGGTAGCCCCCAGGTGTGCGGCAATGACGCCTGGGCGAACTGGGCCGGTGCACAGCCAAGCGAGACAGCGTTCCCGTTCGACGGCTTCGATTGGACGATCGAGGGCAACGTGATCAACGGGGCGACGGGCGCGAGCTACGCCCCGACTGACACAGATGTGTTCGGGATGCTGAGCTGTCAGCTCACGGTCACCTACCCGCTGCCGCTGCTGGTGACGGTCTCAGCTACGAGCCCAAGCGTCCCGATCGCCAGCTCGAGTTCCGAGGCCGTGCAGCGACAGATCGGTGGCAAGGGCAAGGTGCAACGCCTGACCTGCAAGGTCTCGAGCGCCGGACACGGCAAGGCTCGCCGGACCACGCGGAGCTGCACGGCCGTAGAACTCGCACGCCTTCCCGGCAGAGGAGACGCTCTGCAAGCGACGCTCAGTCGTGATCCTAAGGTCTACGCCACCGGCACGGCCAGTCCAACCCAGCGACACAGGTTCACGGCGGTCCTCAAGGATCGGCGTGCGCTTCCAATCGGCAGGTATGTGCTGACACTCCGTTCGCATCGAGGGCCCCACCGGCGGACAGAGCACGAGCAGATCACGATCGCCTGAAGGGGACGTCGAGCCGGAGCCGGCGTTCATCACCCTCGCGCTCCGCGCGTCTAGGTGATCGCCGTGCCTCAGCCGGTAAGCGCTTTGATCACATCGCTTGAATGTGTGATCGGCAGCCGGTTGCCCTCTAACTCGACTCTATCGCCGCTCGCCGTGTCGACCAGTTCGAGGATGCGCACGTTGAGGCGTTGATGGACCTTGATCTCCAGATCGCTGCGCGGAAGCTTGAACACCAGCGCCCTCGGCTCTGACCGCTTGGAGGGCGCGTCGAAGCCGTCCACGTTCTCGGCCGAGACGCCGACGGGCTCGGCGTCGTCCCTCCGCGTCTCGCCAACGGACCTCCCACCTGCCTCGGTGAAGGCTGACGCTCACGTGCCCCGCCGCCAGACTTCAGAGTACGTCCAACGCGTTGTCGGATGGACGTAACGGATGGACGTATTTGTGACGTGACATCAGTACGTCCACCCTCGGACGGAAGCTCGTACACGCCTCCGACCAACAAAGCCCCGCCACGCGGGGCTTTTCCCAGTGCGCCCGAGAGGACTCGAACCTCCACGGACCAATCAGTCCACAAGGCCCTCAACCTTGCGCGTCTACCAATTCCGCCACAGGCGCGTGGGCGGGCAGTATATCCCGGTGTCAGTCGAGCGCTCCTTGAGTCCGTCCGTGGACCGCGCTAGATTCCCGAACACATGTTCGATCCAGGCCACGGCGGCCATTCCCATCAAGGAGTTCTCGCATGGACCTGACCAAGCGACAGCAGGAGATCTTCGACTTCATCAAGCGCTACTCGGCTAAGTACGGCTATCCGCCGACGGTGCGTGACATCGGCAAGGCTGTCGGCCTGGCGTCGTCCTCGACCGTGCATGCCCACCTCGCGAACCTGGAGCGGATCGGGCTGCTCCGGCGTGACCCGACCAAGCCACGTGCGATCGAGCTGCTCGACCGCGCGGCCGCGGGAATGCGTGGCTTCGTGCAGCCAGGACTGCCGCTCGTCGGTCAGGTCGCCGCCGGGCAGCCGGTGTTCGCGGAGGAGAACATCGAGGAGTACATCCAGACGCCGCCGTTCGCCGGCGGTGCCGAGGGCGAGTACCTGCTGCGAGTGCGGGGCGAGTCGATGAAGGACGTCGGGATCCTCGAGGATGACCTGGTCGTGGTGCGCCCGCAGGACACCGCCCAGGACGGGGAGATCGTCGTCGCCCTCGTAGGCGAGGAAGCGACCGTCAAGCGCTTCTTCCAGGAGGACGATCACGTCCGGTTGCAGCCCGAGAACGTGTCGATGGAGCCGATTCGCAGTCGCGACGTGCGGATCCTCGGCCGGGTAGTGGGGTTGATGAGGAATATCGCGTGAGCACGATGGCGCTGACAGCACCGCTGGTTTCGCACGGCTTGGGCGGCGAGCCGCACCCTGGATGAGCTCCTCACCGGGGTGTGGGAGGGGCTCGCCGCCCATCGCGCGGTGCGCTGCCCGGTGTGCGGCAGCCAGATGAGGCCGGTCTACGGCGTGCACGCGTTGCCGATCGCCGGCCGCTGCGTCGAGTGCGAGACGGAGGTCACTTGACGCGGCCCAGGTTCGGTTGACCGCGGGCCTTCGGCTTCAGCCTGCTGCATATGACCTGGGCGCGGCTGATTTCGAGCGGCGTCTCTGGCCGGCGCTAGACCGTCGATTGGCGCGAGGAGGGGGTCGGCGCTATCCTGCGCTGCCGCAGGCTGAGCAGTCGCGGAGGTTCTACCTTCGAGGAAAGTCCGGACATCACAGGGCAAGGTGGTCGGTAACGCCGACCCGGGGAAACCCGCGGGAAAGTGCCACAGAAATGACACCGCCTAAGCCTGGGGCCGCTGCAGAGCTCCAGGCCGGTAAGGGTGAAATGGTGCGGTAAGAGCGCACCGGCGTCGCGGTGACGCGGCGGCCAGGTAAACCCCACCTGATGCTAGGCCAAGCAGGACCGTTTGGAGGTGGCCCGCCAAGGTCCGGGTAGGCCGCGTAGATGGATGACTGCTCTCGACAAGATCCGGCTTATAGGCCTGCTACGGAAGAGCCCCGCCTCGGCGGGGCTCTTCTATGAGCGCGCCTCGCGCAGGGCCGTCTCGCGAATGGCAGTCAGCGGGGACCATCTGCGCGCGCAACGGCGGCTCAGGCCAGAAATGTCGAGAGGCCGGGCCAGAGCACGGCTGCTCAGGCCAGGACGTCGAGAGCACCACGCGGAGCAGGCTGCAGGCCAGAAACGTCGAAAGCGCCGGGAGAAAGCGTGGATCGCTCATCACGCTCACGTGGCCGCGGCCGGCGAACATCTGCAGGTCGCTGCCGGCGATCAGCCGCGCGGTCTCCTCGAACAGCTCTGGACTGTAGGCACTGATCTTCGCGCCCCACGACGATCAGCGTGGGCGCGGTGATCGGCCGTTCGCAGTTCGCGAGGTCGAACGTGTCCTCGGCTTCGATCGTCGTCGCCATGTCGTCGAGATCGTCGGGTCCTCTGATCACAGAGGGGCCGAGCAGCCATGCACCCGCTCCGGCGGCGATGCCGACGGGTCTGCTCGGCACCAGGTCGGCCGCGAGCACTGCCAGCGCCTGACGGTGAGCGCCCGCCCGGACCCGCGCCGCGACGCGACGCTGCAGTGTCCGGCCCCACTCCCCGAGACGACAGGCGGTGCTGATCAAGACCAGGCGGCGCACGATCTCGGGGTGATCGGCGGCGAGCTGCTGCGCAATGCTGCCCCCGGTCGAGGCTCCGAGCAGGTCAACCGGCGCGCCGAAACCCTCGCGCAGGGCGTCGGCGTGCTCGGCGGCGATCGCGCCCATCGTGAACCCGCGGGGAAGATGCGGCCGGCGGTTGAAGACGAACAGGCGATGGCTGCCGGCCAGCGACGCGACCGGACCCAGCATCGTCCACACGCCCCACTTGCCGCCGACCCCGGTGGTGGGGGAAAGGCCGGCGAGGACCGCGATCGGTGGACCCTCTCCGAGCGCGGCGTACGGCAGGCAGCCCATCGTGCCGTGCTCGACGTCCACGCTTTCTAGTCTCGCAGGGCCACTGGCGCGACGCCGGCTAGACGGTCGACTCGACGTGCTGCCGGATCGGGGGCTCGAGCGCCCTCCCCAGCAGTGGGACCTCGAGGAACCCCTCGACGCTCGCGTACAACAGCGCGATCCGCGGGAGGTCTGAGACATCGTCGATCACCACCGACCTCGACACCCACTCCGGGTTGAACTTCTGGTTGAAGTCGCGCAGGGACTGGATCTGGAAGAACGGGTTCAACCCCCTGGCCATCATGCGCTGCAGACGGCCTGAGAGCCCGGCGTTCCCGGCGCTGTCGAGGAGCCGGCCCCAGGCCGCGAAGTTCAGTGACAGCCGCTCGAAGCCGCGGGCGCCAAGCGCCAGCGCCGAGCTTGCGATCAGGTATTCGGTGATGCCGTTGGCGGCATCAGGGCGGCGCCGCATCAGATCCAGCGAGTAGCCGGGATGGTCGCCGTACACGGGCACGAAGCGCAGGAACCCCGCGACGCGACCGCTGTCCTCGCGGGCGAGGCCGATCACGAAATCGGGTTCGACGCCCTCGACATCGAGGCCGAGCTCCATCGTGAAGCCGCGCTCAGGCGCCCCGGCGCGCCACTCGGCGCTGATCTCGTTGAGCTCGGCGATCAGCGCCTTGCTCGCATCGGTCTCGGCGATCAGCTCGAAGTCGTGGTCACGATCGACGCGGCGCACGGCGCTGCGCACCGCCTTCATCCCCGGGCCGTTGAGGCTGAAATGGCGGCAGCGTAGGATCGCCTCGTCTCCGAGGTAGATCGCGTGCATGCCGCGGGCGCGGTAGATCGGGGCGTCGGCCTCGCGCACGGCGAAGAACGCCACGCGCCAGCCCCGGCCGGCGCAGAAGGCGAGGAATTCGTCGACGGTCCGCGCGGTGTCCTCGGGCGGCCCGACCGGATCGCCGGCCACCATCGCGGTGCCGCGCACGTAGAGATAGGCGATCAGCGAGCGTCCGTCGTCGGAGAAGTAGTAGTTCTTGTCTCGCCGCAGCGCGAAGCAGTCGAGCGTGTCGTCGCCCCAGGCGCGGACGATCCCCTCGGCCAGGCGCCTGCGCTCCGGGGTCGGCGGCGAGGACTGGACGAACGTCCGCAGGATCAGATACAGGAAGAAGATCACCCCGACGATCCCGATCACCACCAGCGAGGTGTTGATGAAGTCCCGGAACACGCGCTGGTGGTAGGTGTATGGGCCGGCGATCCCGACCAGCCCGCCGTAGGCCGTCCGCGCCACGCCCGTGAACGACAGCCCCGGTGTTATGTGGTGGCGGGCGGCGAACAGTGTGATCGCGGTGAAGACCAGCACGCCGAGCAGATACAACGGAACGAACACCACCGCCTCCACGAGCGAGCCGCGATCTGACTGCGCGCGGAAGTCACGTCTGAACCAGATGAGCGCGATCAGCATCGCGACTGACAGCAACACCGCCAGCGGATCGGGACCGTGGAGCAGGTTGACCACTGCGGCCGCGGCGAAGAGCGCCACCGCGATCGTCCACGCCCGGCGCTTGCCGCGGCTCAGACCGCGGGCCACGGCGATCAACCCGAGCCCGATCACCACCGACACCGTCAGGCCGACCGAGCGCGTCGACCGCGAGACAAAGCTGAAGGTGTCCAGCGAGAAGCGCAGCTGGGTGGCCGTCGGCAGCACCGAGAGGATCGCCACGATCACGCTCGCCCAGGCCAGCGGGCGTAGCGCGCGCGGGCGCTTGGTGGGGGCTCGTGTCACGGGCGCGGGGAGGGCGTTCTCGGCCTCGACGCCGTCCCCGGCCCCGCCCTCGGCCCCGACGCCTCCTTCGGCTCCGACGCCGCCCGCGGCTCCGACACCGCCCGGACCCCGACGCCGCGCGGCCCCGACACCAGGCGCGACTCCGACACCAGCCGCGCCGAACTCGGCCGCGGTCGGCGCCCCGTCACTCGCTACCGCGGCCGCGGGGTCGGCGTCGCCGTGGCGCTCTGGGCGCAGCGTCGGAAACAGGATCACGTCACGGATCGCGTCCTCGCCGGCGATCAGCATCACGAGGCGGTCAATCCCGATACCCAGCCCACCGGTCGGCGGCAGCCCGTACTCGAGCGCCTCGACGTAGTCCTCGTCTACCGGCTCGGTCTCGTCATCACCGCCGGCCTTGAGCCGGGCCTCGGCCTGAAAGCGCGCCGCCTGATCGACGGGGTCGTTGAGCTCGCTGTACGCGTTGGCCAGCTCCCGGCCGGCGACCACCAGCTCGAAGCGCTCGGTCAGCGCCGGGTCGTCGCGGTGGGCGCGCGCGAGCGGCGACACCTCCCGCGGGTGATCGATCACGAAGGTCGGCTCGATCAGCTTGTGCTCGGAGCTCTCGTCGTAGACCTCGTTCATGAGCTTGCCCGAGCCCCACGATTTGAGCCATTCGATCCCGAGCTGCTCGGCGATCTTGCGTGCCTCCTCGACGGGCATCGAAGGATGCATCTCCACGCCGACGTTCTCGCGGATCAACTCGGCCATCGTGACCCGGCGCCAAGGCGGCTTGAGGTCGACCTCGCGCCCGGCGATGGTGACGACGGTCGTACCGATCGCCTCCATCGCGGCCGTCGCCACGATCGCCTCGGTCAGCTCCATCATGTCGTGGTAGTCCCCGAACGCCTGGTAGGCCTCGAGCAGCGTGAACTCGGGGTTGTGACGGGTGTCGAGCCCCTCGTTGCGAAACACGCGGCCGATCTCGAACACGCGGTCCATGCCGCCGACGATCAGCCGCTTGAGGGGCAGCTCGAGCGCGATCCGCAGGGTCATGTCGATGTCCAGCGCGTTGTGGTGCGTGATGAACGGGCGGGCGGCGGCCCCGCCGGCCTGCCCCAGCAGCACCGGCGTCTCCACCTCGGTGAAGCCCCGCTCGGTGAGCACTCGGCGCGTGGAGGCGATCACCGCCGAGCGGATTGCGAACGTCCGCCGGGTCGACTCGTTGAGGGTCAGATCGAGATACCGCTGGCGGTAGCGCGCCTCGGGATCGGTGATCCCGTCGTGGACGCTCGGTAACGCCCGCAGGCTCTTTGAGAGCAGCTCGAACGAGTCCACGCGAATCGAGAGCTCGCCGTGCTCGGAGGTCGCGACCGTCCCGGACGCTCCGATCCAGTCCCCGAGATCGAGCTCGGAGAAGTCACGCATCGCCTGATCGCCGACGTGATCGCGGCTGATCATCAACTGGATCACGCCGGTCTCGTCGTGCAGATCACCGAAGTCCAGTCCTCCGTGCCTGCGCTCGGCGAGCAGCCGCCCGGCCAGCCGCACCGCCCGACCTGTGTCGACGCCCGGGGCGAGATCACGGTACTGGCCGTGCAGCTCGGCGGCGGTGCAGTCACGATCGAACCGGACCGGGTAGGGCTCGACGCCGCGCTCTCGCAGGGCGTCGAGCTTGGCGAGCCGTCGTTCGCGGATCTGGTGCTGGAAGTCGAGCGGTCGGCCATCGCCCCCGTCGGCGGCACCTCGCTGCTCCACGCCCGTCTCCTCGCTGGCACTCATCCCCGGCTCGATCCTAAGGGCTCGCGGCCTGCGGGGCTTGCACCTGCTGGCGCGACAGCACCATCACGCCGACCAGCGCCAGACCGAGCGTGACCACGGTCGCGGTCGCCTGAAGTGCGCTCGCGTTCAATGACTCGTCAAACAGGGTCAGGCCAAGGACGACGCTGGCGATCGGGTCAAGCGAGGAACTGGTGGCGAGCGCCGCCGCCAGCGCGCCGGTGTCCAGGGCGAGCTGGTTGAGCGTCATCGACGTGTAGCCGACCGCGACCAGCGCGTACAGCTCCCAGCTGCCCAGCACATGGAGGATCCCGAAATGCAGCTCATCGACAAACGCCTTGGTAAGCGCCGCCGAGAGCGCGAACAGGATCCCGGTCGCGGTGCCCAGGAACGCCGCCCGGTGGCGTGGGGGACCGGTCCGTCCCAGCAGCACCAGCGGGACGCACAGCGCCCCGCAGGCCCCGGCGGCGATCAGCCAGTCGGCCAACGGCGCCTCGCTTCTTCCCCCCGAGGGCTGGGCGATCAGCAGAAAGCCTGCAACGGCGATCACGACCAGCACCGCCGCGCCGACGTCCGAGCGACGCAGGCGCTGGCCGCTGAGCCAGACGCCGAGCGGCAGCGCGAACACCAGCGTGGTCACCAACAGCGGCTGGACGACCGCCAGGCTCCCGGTGCCGAGCGCCGCCGCCTGCGTCACGAAGCCGAGCCCGTCGGCGGCGATTCCGGCCAGCCACACCGGGCGCCGCGCCATCCTCAGCAGCAGTCCCGAGCTCGACCCGACCGGTGGCTCGTCGAGCGCCGCCTTCTGCTGCAACACGGTTCCGAGCGCGAACAGCAGCGCCGCGACCAGAGCCAGGGCTATCTCCACAGCAGCACCTCCGCAGTGCCTACCCCCATCAAGCAGGCAGATTGGCACACGGCACGGGCGTCGCAGCGTGAGCCACGACACACGCCACGGGCGCCGCCGGGGTTCTGCGGTCAGCCTTGCTTACGCGCCCGCGACCCGGCGTAGCGCGTCACCATCCAGCCGGTGCAGATCCCACTCCGGGATTCGAACCGCGCCCAGATTCGCGTAGAACTCGAGCGCGAGCTCGTTCCAATCGAGCGCGTTCCATTCCAGGCGCGGATATCCCCGGTCGATCGTGAGGCGCGCAAGCTCGCCCAGCAGCCGCCCGCCGACGCCCGCGCGCCGGTGCTGGGGCCGGACGAACAGGTCCTCGAGCCAGATCCCCGGCCGGCACTCCCAGGTCGAGAAGCTCGTGTAGAAGAGCGCGAATCCTGCGATCGCGTCGCCGTCCTGCGCGATCAGCGCCTCGGCCGACGGACGCGTGCCGAACAGCGCATCGGCGAGCTGTTGCACGGTGCCCGTCACCTGGTCGGCGGAGTGCTCGTAGGTCGCGAGCTCGACGATCATCGCGTGGATCGGATGGACGTCGGGCGCTGCCGCGGCTCGAATCCGGATCTCGCCGGCGCCGCTCACTCCTGCTCGGAGACGGCGGGCGCCGGTGACTCCTGCTCGGGCACGGCGATCTCGCGCTTGAGGATCTTGCCCGTCGGTCCCTTGGGAAGTTCGTCGACGAACCAGATCCGACGCGGATACTTGTAAGCCGCTACCTGCTCCTTGACGAACTCGCGCAGCTCGTCGGCGCTGACCTGGGCACCGTCCTTGAGCGCTACCGCGGCGGCGATCTCCTCGCCGTACTCGTCGTCGGGCGTCCCTAGCACGGCCGCCTCGCGAACGGCGGGGTGCTCGTAGAGCACCTCCTCGATCTCGCGCGGGTAGACGTTGTAGCCACCGCGGATGATCATGTCCTTCTTGCGGTCGACGATGAAGAAGTAGCCATCCTCGTCAACGGTCGCCATGTCGCCCGAGTGAAACCAGCCGTCGCGGATCGCCTCGGCGGTCGCGTCGGGGCGGTTCCAGTAGCCCTTCATCACGTTGTGGCCGCGGATCACGATCTCGCCGACCTCTCCCTGGGGCACCTCCTGGTCATGTTCATCGACCACCTTCATCTCGACGCCCTCGATCGGGGTCCCGATCGATCCCGGCTTGCGCTCGCGGTCGGCGTGATTGAACGACGCGACCGGGGAGGTCTCGGACAGTCCGTAGCCCTCGAGCACCTTGCAGTCAAACGCCTTCTCGAACCCGCGCATCAGCTCGACGGGCATCGCCGAGCCGCCCGATCCACACAGCCGCAGCGTCGAGGTGTCGTAGCGCTCGTGATCGGGGTGGTGGAGGATCGCGCCGTACATCGTCGGCACGCCGAGGAAGATGTTGACCCGGTCGCGCTCGATGATCTCGAGCGCCTTGCCGGGATCAAAGCGCGGGATCATCGTCAGCGTTCCGCCGCCGGCGACCGTCGCGTTCATCCCGCAGGTCTGCCCGAATGAGTGAAACAGCGGCAGCGCGCCGAGCGTGACCGCGTCGGTGTCGGCGCCGAACAGGTTGACCGCTGCGTTCGCGTTGCGCAGCCAGATTTGCGTGCGAGAGCTCGGCCCCCTTCGGGGTGCCGGTCGTCCCGGACGTGTACAGGATCACCGCCGTGTCGCCGTCCTGCACCTCCGCGACGGCTCGCCAGCGGCCGCGCCGCGCCGACCTGGTGCTCGAACTCCCCGGCCTTGACCAGGATGCACTCGGCGCCGGCCGCATCGGCGCCGGCCTGCGCGTCCTCCGCGAAGCCGTCCCACGCGAACAGCAGACGCGCGCCCGAATCTTCGAGGTAGAACGAGATCTCGCGCTTCTTGAGCAGCACGTTCATCGGGACGACGACCCCGCCCGCGCGCAGCACGCCGTAGTAGCAGACGGGGAAGTAGGGGACGTTGGGCAGCATGATCCCGACCCGGTCCCCGTGCTGAAAGCCATGCTCGCGCAGCAGGCCGACGAAGTGGGCCGTAGCGCCGTTTAGCTGCGCGTAGTTGAGCTCGGCGTCGTCGAGCTTGATCGCGACGTGCTCGGGGTCACGCCGCCAGGAGTCGATCAGGATCTGGGCGAGGTTCATCGCCGCGCGAGGTCGGTCAGTGTCTCGCCGGTTCTCACAATCGCACGCGGGTTCTCAGGTGCCGTCGAAGTTGGCCTGGCGCTTTTGGACGAACGCCAGCACGCCCTCGCGGAAGTCGTTTGACGCCGCCCGCTCCTGCTGCTGATCGGCCTCGAGGTCGAGCAGCTGCTCGAATCCGGCGTAGGCACGGTCGTTGATCGTGCGCTTGATCGTCGCGTAGGACCCGGGCGGTCCGCCGGCCAGTCGCGTGGCGAGCTCGGCGGCGCGCGGCTCGAGCTGATCATCGTCGACGACCTCGTTGACCATGTTCCACGCCAGCGCCTGCTCGGCCCCGACCCGCTCGCCGAGGTAGGCGATCTCGAACGCCCGCGCGCTGCCGACCCGCGCGACGAGGCTCTGCGAGGCGCCGCCGTCGAGTCCAAGCCCGATGTTGACGAACGCGAGCAGGAAGTAGGCCGAGCGCGCGGCGACGATCAGGTCCGCCGCGAGCGCGAACGAGCAGCCGATCCCGACCGCCGGGCCGTTGACCGCCGCGATCACCGGCTTCGGGATCGTGCGCATCTGCAGCATCAACGGGTGGTAGACCTCGCGCAGCGGCGAGCGCACGTCCGGGGCGCCGTCGGCCGTGGTCTTGAAGCCGGACTTCAGGTCCGCCCCGGCGGAGAACGCGCGGCCGGCGCCGGTCACGACGATCGCCCGGACCTCGGGGTCGCGGGCCGTCTCGGCGAGCGCTTGGGACAGCTCCTCGCCGACCTGGGTCGTCCAGGCATTGAGCGCCTCGGGCCGGTTCATCACGATCCGGGCGACGCGCTCGGAGCGGGTCAGCTGGACCGTCTCGAGTCTCAGTGTGCTCATCGAAAGCGAGCCGGACAATAGCGCGGGGAGCTGCCCGGGCCCGGTTTCAGCGAAGATGTCCACTGCGCAATGGAGCTGGTGCCCAAGACGATCACACGGCCGGTCAGCCGGCTCGGTGCAACGGCCCAGAACGCGCTCGAGGTCGCCCGCTTCGGCGGCCTGTCGACCGACGAGCAGCCGTCGCCGTTCGAGGTCGCGGCCGAGCACCGGATCTACCGGCTGCGCCACTACTTACCCGGGGGGACCCGACCGCCCGCCGGTCCTGCTGGTCCCGCCGATGATGCTCGCCGCCGACGTCTACGACGTCTCGCGCGCGACCAGTGCCGTCTCGATCCTCGACGAGCACGGGGCCGACCCGTGGGTCGTGGATTTCGGCGCCCCCGAGCGGCAGGCGGGGGGACTCGAGCGGACGCTCGCCGATCACGTGGTCGCGATCTCCGATGCCGTCGATCGCGTGCGCAAAGCCACCGGCCGCGAGGTCCACCTCGGCGGCTACTCGCAGGGCGGAATGTTCTGCTACCAGACCGCGGCATATCGCCGTAACGAGGGGCTCAGCTCGCTGATCACGTTCGGCAGCCCGGTCGACACGCGTGCGGGGACGCCGTTCGGGATCCCTGAGTACCTCGCTTCGGGCGCTGCCGGACTGCTCGCCGACCGCGTATTCCGCGACCTCGGGCTGCCGGCCTGGGCGAGCCGGACCGGCTTCGCGCTGCTGGATCCGGTCAAGTCGGCGCGCAACCGGCTCGAGTTCATCCTCCAGCTCCACGATCGGGAGGCGCTGCTCGCGCGCGAGGGTCAGCGCCGCTTCCTCGAGGCCGACGGCTGGGTCGCCTGGCCGGGGCCGGCGCTGGCCGATTTCCTGCAGCAGTTCATCGCCCACAACCGCCTGCTCGAAGGAGGGTTCGTGGTCGACGGCCGGCTGCTGACGCTGGCCGATATCGCGTGCCCGATCCTGTCGGTCGTCGGAACCGTCGACGAGATCGCCCCCGCGGCCGGAGTGAGGGCGATCCGCGCCGCCGCCCCCCGCGCCGAGGTCTACGAGCTGGCGCTGGCGGCCGGGCACTTCGGGCTCGTGGTCGGATCCACGTCGAACACCGTCACCTGGCCAGCGGTCGCCGAATGGGCGCGCTGGCGCGATGGAGAGGGCGAACGGCCGGAAGGAGTCACCGAGGTACCCGACGACCCCGACGCTCCCGTGCAGCCCCACCTCCACAGCCGCGTCGGCTATGGCTTCGAGCTCGCCGGCGCGGTGTCCAGCGGCGCGGCGCGCTCGCTGGTCTCGGCGGCCCGTCGGAGCACCCGGGGTGTCGCCCAGCTGGCGCGGGAAGCCGCCGGGCAGCTGCCGCGGCTCGTGCGACTCGAGCAGGTTCAGGCGAGCACCCGCATCTCGCTGGGGCTGCTGGTGGCCGAGCGTACGCGCCACGCGCCCGACGAGACCATGTTCCTGTTCGAGGACCGCGCCTACACGGCACGCGAGGTCGCCGACCGGATCGACAACATCGTCCGTGGCCTGATCGCGATCGGCGTCCGCCAGGGCGAGCACGTCGGGGTGCTGATGCGCCAGCGGCCGAGCGCGCTGGCGCTGACCGTGGCGCTCAGCCGGCTCGGCGCGGTGGCCGTGCTGCTGCGCCCCGACGGTGATGCGCGGCGCGAGATCGAACTCGGACAGGTGCAGCGGATCATCACCGACCCCGAGCGCGCCGTCCAAGCCGCCGGCCTGGGCTTGGTACACACGTTCGTGCTCGGCGGCGGCGGCAGGCCGCGCGACCTCGGCGTTTCGCTGACGACCGACATGGAGCGGATTGACGTCACCCGCGTGCGGCTCCCGGAGTGGTACAGCCCCAATCCGGGCCGCGCGGGCGACCTCGCCTTCATCCTGTTCACCGGCGAAGGGCTGGGGACGCGGATGAGCCGGATCACCAACCGCCGCTGGGTGACGTCCGCGTTCGGGACCGCCTCCTCGGCCGCGCTGACGGCCAACGACACCGTCTACAGCGTGGCTCCCATGTACCACGCTTCCGGCCTGATGATGAGCGTCGGCGGCGCGATCGCGGGCGGCGCGCGGGTGGCGATGGCGAGCGCGTTTGAGCCGTCGACCTTCTGGGAGGAGGTACGACGCTACGGCGTCACGGTGGCCGGCTACACGTGGACGATGCTGCGCGAGCTCGTCCAGGCGCCGCTCGATCCCGGCGAGCGCCACCACTCGGTGCGACTGTTCATCGGGTCGGGGATGCCGCGCGGACTTTGGCGGCGCGTCGAGCGCCGTTTCGCCCCGGCTCGCGTGCTCGAGTTCTACGCGTCGACCGACACCGGTGCGATCCTCGTCAACCTGCGCGACGCCAAGCCGGGCGCGATGGGCCGACGGCTCCCCGGCAGCCCCGAGGTGAAGCTCGCCGCCTACGACGTCGACGCCGGCCAGCTCCTGCTCGGCGCCGACGGATTCGTCAGGGAGTCCGGCACCGACGAGCCCGGGATGCTGCTCGCGCGCGCGGCGACCGCCGACGGGATGGCCACGATTGCGCTGCGCGGGGTGTTCGCGCGCGACGACGCGTGGCTGGCGACCACCGATCTGTTCCGGCGCGACGCCGACGGCGACTACTGGCGGCTGGACAGCGTGCGCGAGCTGATCCGCGACCGCGGCCGGCCCGGTGTTCACCGCCCCGATCCGGGATGCGCTGGGGGACCTGCCGTCGATCGATCTCGCCGTTGCCTACGGCGTGCCTGACGGGCGCGGCCGGGAGCTGGCGGTCGCCGCCGTCACGCTGGCGCCCGGGCAGGCGCTGAGCGCGGCGGAGCTGACCGCGGCACTCCGGGCGCTGCCCCGCGCGCGCCGGCCGACGCTGGTGCGGGTGGTCGAGCGGATCCCGGTCACGACCTGGTACCGGCCGATCACCAGCTCACTGCGCGACGAGGGGATCGCCGAGCCCGGCGCCGGGCTGCCGGTCTTCTATCGCGGACCGCGTGCTGACACCTATCGCCCATATGGCGCGGCTGACCACGAGCGGCTGCTGGGAGGCGCTCAGGAGGCGAGCGTCTCGCCCGAGTAGAGCTTTCGCACGCGCACCGTGCCGGGCGGCGCGGCGTGCAGGCACAGCTCGCACAACACACACTCGTCGAGATGCGGCTGCACGATCTCGAGCCCACTCGGGCCCGCCTCGAAGATGTCGACCGGGCACACTTCGGCAAGCTTGCGGGCCAGCTCCGGGTCGGCGGCGACCTCGCGATCGACCTCCACGTCGATGAACGTTCCGGCCATCAGATTCGCTCCTTGACGAGCTCTGGGATGTCCTCGATCCGCTCAGCGACCATGATCCCGGCGGCCTGCAAACGGGCGACCTTCTCGGTCGCCGTGTCCTCTTTGCCCTCGACGATCGTGCCGGCGTGGCCGAAGCTCATGCCGGGCATCTCGTCCATGAAGCGACCCGCCATGAACGCGACGATCGGCAGCCGCGAGCCGGCTTGCGTCACCCACGCCGCCAGCTCGGCCTCCATCCGGCCGCCCGGCTCGGTGTAGATCACGATCGCGCGGGTGTCGGGATCGGCCTCGAACAGCGGCATCAGCTCGGCGTAGCTCGAGCCGATGATCGCGTCACCGCCGATCGAGACGGCGGTCGACTGACCGAGCCCGACGGCGGTGAGAGTCGAGGACATCTCGGTCGTCATCCCGCCCGAGCGGGAGATCACGCCCACCGGGCCCGGTGAATAGGACTTGGCCGCATCCCGCGCGGGGCCGCCGATCCCGCCCATCTTGATCACATCGGGAACGATGATTCCAAGGCAATTGGGACCGATGATCCGCGCGCCGCGCTCGCCGGCGAGCTCGACCATCTGCGCGACGTCGCCCCGCGGGATCCGCTCGGTCACGATCACGACCAACTTGATGCCATTCTCGAGCGCCTCGATCACGGCGTCCTTGGTGAACGTGGGGGGGACCGTGACGACCGAGCCGTCGATCGGACCGCCATGATGGGCAACTGCCTGGGCGACCGTGTCGAACACCGGCACCCCGTGGACGTCGCGGCCCAGCCGGCCGGGAGTCACGCCGCCGACGATCCTGGCGCCGGCGCCGTAGTCAAGACACTCTCGAGTCAGATTGACGGCCTCGCGGCCGGTGATCCCCTGGACGATGAAGGTCGTGTCGGCGTCGACGAGGATGCTCATCCCTGGATCCTCTCCACGGCGCGCCGTGCGGCCTCGTTGAGCGACACCGAACGGTCGGCGTACTGGACTCCGTAGCGCTCGAGGATCTTGAAACCCTCCTCCTCCCAGGCACCCGGGATCCGGAAGATCGCGATCTTCTCGGCCGGGTCATAGCCCAGCTCGAGGCAGGCCTTGATCACGCCGCGGGCGACGATGTCGACACGCGTGTTGGAGACGATCGACATCATCACGGCGATCTTGTCGACGCCGGGCTTCTGGAGCACGAGCTTGGCCAGGCCGCACGCCTTGCTGACCGACGGGTTGCCGCCGATCTCGCAGTAGTTGGCCGGATCGCCGCCGTGGGCGCGGACGGCGTCGAACAGCGTCAGCGAGCCGCCACCGGCGCCGATCACGAGCCCGAGGTCGCCGTCGAACTCGGTCACGTTCCCGGCCACGCCGCGGTGGTCCTGGGCGTCGACCTGCTCGCCGGCGAGCTCGAACGGCGTCGCCTCGCGCGCCTGGCGGGTCTCCTCGTCACCGACGCCGAGCTCGTGCAGGAGCGCCTTCTGGCGCGTGCGGGCCTCGTTCTCCATCTCCATGTGGGCGTCGAGCGCCACGAACGAGCCGTCCTCGAGCTCACCGAGCGGGTTGATCTCGGCGAGCGTCATGTCGTAGCGCAGGAACAGTTGGGCCAGGCGCGAGACGATCGGCGTCAGCCGGTTCAGCGCCGCGCCGGTGATCTGAAGTGACGCGATCAGCTGCTTTGCCTGCCAGTCCGAGAATGGCGCCCGGGTCGAGAAGTGCGCTCGGGCGACGTGGTCGGGGTGCTCCTCGGCTACCTGCTCGATGTCGATCCCGCCCATGTCGGAGAACAGCATCACCGGCAGCTTGCGGATTCCGTCCCAGACGACACCCGCGTAGTACTCGTGCTTGACGGCCGCGCGCGAGTCGACCAGCACGCCGCGCGGCATGTGGCCGTTGATCTCGAGGTTGAGGACGTGCTCGGCGGCCGCCGCGGCCTGCTCAGGGGTATCGGCAAACTGCACGCCGCCGGCCTTCATCCGCCCGCCGGTGAGCACCTGGGACTTGATCACGACCGGGCCGGCGATCTGCTCGGCCGTTCGCCGCGCCTCATCGGCGGTACTCGCGAAACCGTGCTTGGTGACCGGAATTCCAGCCTTCGCGACGACCGCGCGCGACTCGTATTCGAACAAACGCATTGGCGGCGGCGGAGCCTACAGAAAGGGCCTGAGACGGCCTTGTCAACTAAACCGCCGGGATTTGTGCCAAACTCGGTCGCGAACCAAATCGCTAAATACAATCGACAAACTCGGGTATAAAGGCAGGGATCCAATGACTGCATGGCTTAAGACGCGCTGGAGACCGGTGATTCTCACCCTTCTGGTAGGGAGCGCCGCGGCGTTCGCGATCGCGGGCTGCGGCGGGTCATCGGACGCGACGACCAACACCTCGAGCTCCTCGGGCAACGCGGGCGGCGCGAGCTCGGGCTCCAAGGCGACACTCAACCTGGTGGGCTATTCGACCCCGGAGAAAGCCTACGACGCGATCAACAAGGCCTATGCGCAGACGTCCGGCGGCCAGGGAATCGGCTTCAGTACTTCGTTCGGTCCCTCCGGCGCCCAGAGCCGCGCGGTCGCCTCGGGGCAGCCGGCGGACGTGGTCGCGTTCGCGACCGCGCCCGACATCGACCGGCTCGTGCAGTCGCATCTCGTCGCGTCCGACTGGGACTCGGGTCCGACCAAAGGGATCGTCAACGACTCGGTCGTGGCGATCGTCATACGGGCGGGCAACCCCAAGCACATCACCGGCTGGGACGACCTGATCAAGCCCGGCGTCAAGGTGATCACGCCGAACCCGGCGACGTCGGGGTCCGCGCGCTGGAACATCATGGCCGCCTACGGTGCGCAGCTGAAGGAAGGCAAGACGCCGGCGCAGGCGCTCGCGTACGTCAAGACGCTGCTGACCAAGAACACGGTCTCGCAGCCCGACAGCGCCGGTGACGCGCTCCAGGCGTTCACCTCGGGGCAGGGTGACGTGCTGCTCGACTACGAGTCCGACGCGCTCGCCGCCAAGCGGGCCGGTGACAAGGTCGACGTGATCATCCCCAAGCAGGACATCCTGATCGAGACACCGATCGCGGTGATGCAGAAGTCGAGCCACCTGGCGCAGGCCAAGGCGTACGTCAACTGGCTGCTGACGCCGACCGCGCAGAAGCTGTGGGGCCAGCAGGGCTACCGCCCGGTTCTGCCGAGCGTCGCCAAGCAGTTCTCGAGCACGTTCCCGAAGGTCCCGGAGCTGTTCACGATGGACAGCCTCGGCGGCTGGACGAAGGTGGACGATGAGTTCTTCAATCCGCCCGACGGTTCGGTGATCAAGATCGAGGAGGCGGCGGGGGTCCCAACTGCCTCCAGCTGAGTCATACGCAACGCCGCTCGGTGCCTCGTCGCCGAGCGGCCCGTCGACCCCGGCCCGACTACGCCGCGCCGTCCGCCGCTTCGGCGGGGCGGGCCAGCTCGGGCTGGGGCTGTCGATGCTTTACCTGAGCGTGTTCGTGCTGATCCCGGTGGCGGCCGTCGTCAGCAAGGCGTTCTCCACCGGGCTCGGCGACTTCTGGACCTCGGTGACGAACTCGATCTCGCTGACGGCGCTCGAGAATACGCTCGTGATCTCGCTGATCGTCGCCCTGATCGGCTCGGTCATGGGCACGATCGTCGCCTGGGTCCTGGTCCGCGACGAGTTTGCCGGCAAGCGCGTGCTCACGTCGATCATCGACCTGCCGTTCGCGCTGCCGACGATCGTCGCCAGCCTCGCGCTGCTCGGCCTCTACGGGACGGGCAGCCCCGTCGGGGTTGACCTGGCGCTCACCAAGACGATCATCGGCGTGGCGTTGCTGTTCGTGACGCTCCCGTTCGTCGTGCGCTCAGTGCAGCCGGTGCTGCTGGAACTCGACACCGAGGTCGAGGAGGCGGCGGCATCGCTGGGCGCGGCCAATTCGGTGACCTTCAGGCGGGTGGTGCTGCCGGCGCTGCGGCCGGCGATCGTGTCCGGCACGGCGCTGTCGTTCGCACGGTGCATGGGCGAGTACGGCTCGATCGTGCTGCTCGCCACCAAGGTCCCGATCGCGAGCCTGATCATCTACAACGATGTCGAGTCCGGGACCACGCAGTCCGCCGCGGGACTCTCGGTTGGCCTGCTCGTGATCACGCTCGCGATCCTGTTCGGGCTGCGCGGTTGGGAGAGCATCCGTGCTCGTTAGGCCGTTCTGGCGCTACTCCCTGCGTACCGTGGCGCTCGCGTACCTGGCGGTGATACTGATCGCGCCGGTCGTGTTCATCTTCATCAAGACGTTCGAGCACGGCCTGGCAACGGCGTGGAGCTATGTGACGACGCCGGCCGCGATCAGCGCGTTCTGGCTGTCGGTGCTGATCGCCGCGATCGCGGTGCCGCTGAACACGATCTTCGGCGTCGGTACGGCGATCGTGCTGATCCGCACCAAGGCGCGCGGCCGCAGACTCCTGGACGCGCTGATCGACATCCCGTTCGTCGTCTCCCCGGTGATCGTCGGCCTGGCGCTGGTGCTCGTGTACGGGATCAACGGCTGGTTCGGGAACTGGTTCGCCGACCACGGGATCCAGATCATCTACGCGCCCGCTGGGATGATCATCGCGACCGTATTCGTGTCATTGCCGTTCTGTGTCCGCGAGGTCGCGCCGGTGCTGATGGAGGTCGGAACCGAACAGGAGCAGGCCGCGACGACGCTCGGCGCCTCGTCGTGGCAGACGTTCTGGCGGATCACGCTGCCGTCGATCCGCCAGGGAGTCGCCTACGGCGTCGTGCTGACGACCGCCCGCTCGCTCGGGGAGATCGGTGCCGTCGCGGTCGTGTCCTCGAATGTCCTCGGAAGCACGGTGTCACTGCCGCTGCTGGTCAAGTACCGCACCACCACGCCGGGCCCAGGCGGGATCAGCGCCGCGTACGCCACCGGCACCGAGCTGGCCGTGATGTCGCTGATCGTCCTGCTCGCGATGACCCTGTTGGCCCCGCAGCGAAAGGAAGCCCGATGAGGATCGACGCCGAGGGGATCTACAAGCGATTCGGCGACGAGTTCGTCGCACTGGAAGACGTCACGCTGCACGTGCCCGAAGGCTCGCTGACGGCGCTGCTGGGACCGAGCGGCTCGGGCAAGTCGACCCTGCTGCGGATCATGGCCGGGCTGGAGACGCCCGATAGCGGCGTGGTCAGGATCGGCGGCAACGACTTCACCGACGCCCGCCCGCAGGAACGCGGGATCGGTTTCGTATTCCAGCACTACGCGGCGTTCACGCATATGAGCGTGTACGACAACGTCGCCTTCGGGCTGAAGATCCGCAAGCGGCCGAAGGCCGAGATCCGCGCCAAGGTCGACGAGCTGTTGGAGCTCGTCGGGCTCACGCAGTGGGGCGGGCAGCGACCGCACCAGCTCTCGGGCGGCCAGCGTCAGCGAATGGCGCTGGCGCGGGCGCTGGCGATCGAGCCGCAAGTGCTGCTGCTCGACGAGCCGTTCGGTGCGCTGGACGCCAACGTGCGGGGTGAGTTGCGCCGGTGGCTGCGACGGCTGCACGACGAGCAGCACGTCACCACCGTGCTCGTCACCCACGACCAGGAGGAGGCGATGGAGGTCGCCGACACGGTCGCGGTGATGAACAAGGCGCGCATCGAGCAGATCGGGTCGCCGCGCGCCGTCTACGACCGTCCGGCCACCGACTTCGTGATGAGCTTCCTGGGTCCGACCTCGAGGGTCGACGGCAAGATCGTGCGCCCACACGACGTCACGATCTCACTCGAGGAGCAGCCGGGCACGATCGAGGCGATGGTCCAGCGGGTCGTGCACCTCGGCTTCGAGGTCCGCGTCGAGGTGGAGGTGCCCGATGGGTCGCGGGCGACGGCGCAGCTGACCCGCCAGCAAACGGAGGAACTCGAGCTCGCCGCCGGTGACATCGTCTACATCCGGCTGCCGTCGAGCTCGGGGCCCGACACCGTACGGGTCGCGAACTCAGCCGGGGGCGAGGCGGGGACGGCCGACCTTCCGCCGGCGTAGCCGCGGCCCGCGCGCCCGAGAGCTGGCGCTCTCGGCGTCGCCCTTCGCGTGGGCGTCCAGCAGCGTCAACAGGCCGACCGTCGGGAAGAACGGATCGGCGATGCTCGAGCCGTCGCGCATCGATAGCGCCGCCCGCAGCGTGCCATCGACCTCGGCGAGCAGCAGCGGGCGCGGCGGAACCGCCTCGGCGCTGTCGAGCGACGCGAGCCGCTCAAGCGCCGCGTAGTCGTCGGCATATGCCGGACGAATCAGTATCTGGGCTGTCTGAGGACTCATCGCGCAAACCAGGATGAACTAAGTAAGCCATGAGATCAAATAGGGGTTTGCTTGAGCTGGTATAACTTTTTGTCATGCTCGACAGTCGCCGTCTGAGAGTTCTCTGCGAGGTCGCCAAGCACGGGTCGTTCTCCGCCGCGGCGGCCGAACTGGGCTACACGCAGCCGGCCGTCTCGCGCCAGATCGCGACGCTCGAGGCGGAGGTCGGGACGGTGCTTGTGCGCCGTGTCCCGCTGGGCGCGGTGCTGACCGACGCCGGGCGGCTGCTGGTCACGCGCTCGGAGGCGATCCTCGCGCGCCTCGCCGACGCCGAGGCCGAGCTGCGGGCGCTCGCCGGTCTCGAGGGCGGCACCCTGCGTCTGGTGACGTTCGCCTCAGCGGCCGCCTCGGTCGTGCCGATCGCCGTCGCGCGCTTCCGCGAGCGCTACCCCGACATCGAGCTCAGCATCGCGATGGCCGACCCCGACGAATCGGTGCCGCGCCTGCGCGCCGGGGAGTTCGACCTCGCGCTGTCGCACGACCGGCTGCTCGAGCAGTCCGGAATCGAGCTCGTGCACCTGTTCGACGATCCGATGTACGTGGCGATGCCCGCGACGCACCGGCTCTGCAACGCCCGTTCGCTGACCCTGTCTGACTTCGCCGACGAGCCCTGGATGCTCGCCACCACGCAGGCGTGTCCCGACGCGCGACTGTTCTTGCGCTCCTGTCACGCGGCGGGATTCGAGCCGAAGATCGCCTTCCAGAATGACGACTACTCGGCGATCCTCGGATTCGTCGCCGCCGGCGTGGGCGTGGCGGTGATCCCCGACATGGTCAGCCGTGGCGCACGTGAGGACGTCGTGATCCGCGAGCTGCATCCGGCCCCCCCGTCACGGCCCATCCTCGCGGTGCTGCCGGCCGGGTACCGGTCGCCGGCCGCCTCGGCAATGGTCGCTGTGCTTGACGAGGTCGGCGAGGAGTGGGTCGCACAGGCGCCCCCGCTCGCGCTCACCGCGTGAGCCAGCCAGCGCGGCCCGCGGTCAGCGTGTGACCCAGGCCTCGGGGTCCTCGGCGAGCTTGTCGATCGCCGCCGGCAGCTTCGAGTTGGCGATGTCCTCAATCGTCACCTGCTCGACCACGCGGCGGAGGTTGGCGCGCACCGCGATCCAGACCCGCGGTAGCGTGCTTGCCGCGCCACCATAGTTCGCCTCCTCCGGGGGCGCGCCGCGCACGCTCGCGAGCGGCCCCTCGACGGCTCTGATCACGTCGGCCACGGTCACCTCGGTGGCGGGCTTGGCGAGCCGGAAGCCTCCCTCGGCGCCGCGGTGGCTGCGGACCAGGCCCGCGTGGCGCAGTTCTCCGAGGATGTTCTCGAGGAAGTTGAGCGGGATGTCCTGAGCGGTCGCGATCCGCTCGGCCTTGACCGGCTTGTCGTCGTCGGCCGCCGCGAGCTCGACGACCGCCCGCACCGCGTAGTCCGCTTTGGCCGAGATCCGCATGGTGGGCCCAGACCCTACCGGTCTAGGCCGGCGTCGCCCGCAGGCCGTAGGCGTCGGCGAGCTCGGGGTCCTTCTCGGCGAGCATCTCGGCCAGCTCGACCATGACCTTGCACTGCTTCCAGGTCGCGTCGTCCTGCATCTTGCCGTCGATCATGTGCACGCCGCGGCCGTCGGGGATCGCCTCGAGCACCTTGCGCGCGAACAGGACCTCGTCGACCGCGGGGCTGAAGACCTTCTTGGCGATCGCGATCTGTGCCGGGTGTAGGGACCAGGCGCCGACGCAACCGAGCAGGAACGCGGCCCGGAACTGCGTCTCGCAGCCCTCGACGTCGCGGATGTCGCCGTAGGGCCCGTAGAAGGGGAGGATGCCGGCCGACGTGCATGCGTCGACCATCCGCGCGATCGAGTAGTGCCACGGATCCTGCTGGGCCGTCGGGCGGGGCGCATCCGGATCGTCGGGATCGGGGTCGCTGATCACTCGGTAGAGCGGGTGGCCGCCGCCGACGCGGGTGGTCTTCATCCGTCGCGAGGCGGCGAGGTCGGCCGGTCCGAAGCTCATCCCCTGCATCCGCGGGCTCGCGGTGGCGATCTGCTCGAGGTTGACCACGCCGAGCCCGGTTTCGAGGATCGCGTGGACCAGGATCGGCCGCTCGAGCCCGGCCTTCGCCTCGAGCTGCGCCAGCAGCCGGTCGACGTAGTGGATATCCCACGGGCCCTCGACCTTGGGCACCATGATCACGTCGAGCCGGTGACCGATCTCGCTCACCAGGGTCGTCAGATCGTCGAGCACCCACGGCGACTCGAGGCTGTTGACTCGCGTCCACAGCTGGGTGTTGCCCAGCTCGATTTCCCGCCCGACCCTGACCAGGCCGGCGCGCGCGGCGAGCTTGCGGTCGACCGGCACCGCATCCTCGAGATTGCCGAGCAGGATGTCGACCGTGGGCGCGATCTCGGGCACCTTGGCGACCATCTTCTCGTTCGAGAAGTCCAGGAAATGGATCATCCGCGAGGGCTTGAACGGGATCTCGAGGATCGGATCGGGGGCGCCGAGCGCCAGTGGCTTTCCAAAGTCACGTGGGTTTCGCATTACCTGAACAGTATTGCTCGGACATGCCGTGCGCTCGGCCTCCAGCGTCGACTGGCGCACGGCGTCCGAGTCATCCGGCTGTTACGGGGGCGTGCATGCACGCCCCCGCCGGCCGTGCATGCACGGCCGGAGCCGCGCTGCATGCAGCGCGGCCTCCCTGCCTGCAGAACGTGGAAAATCCGTCGCTCGCTCTCCGATCTTCCACCAAACGCTGCGTGAGCGCGACAAACGTGGAAGATCTCAGCGCGCCCGCGCGATTTTCCACAGAATGGGGGTGGCGGGCGCCCGCCGATCCGGACCTGGCATTCTGTCGCGCCATGAACGAATTCGAAACGGATCAGGCGGCGCGGGAGGCGAGCGGCGGCCACCCGTACGGCCGCTATCTCGAGGAGTTCGAGGTCGGGGCCGTCTACAAGCACTGGCCGGCCAAGACCGTCACCGAGGCCGACGACCACCTGTTCTGCCTGATCACGATGAACCACCATCCGCTGCACATCAACGACGTCTACGCCAAGCAGTCCCAGCAGGGCCGCAACGTCGTCGTCGGTTCGCTCGTCTACTCGCTCGCGCTCGGGATGAGCGTGTCGGACGTGAGCGGCAAGGCGATCGCCAACCTGGCGACCGAGGAGCTCAGCCACCCGGCGCCGGTGTTTCACGGTGACACGCTGTTCTGCGAATCCGAGGTCCTGGAGGTCAAGGAGTCGCAGTCAAAGCCCGATCGGGGCACGGTGCGCGTGCACACGCGGGTACTCAATCAGGACGGGGTGCTCGTGGCCGAGTTCAAACGTCTTGTCCTCGTGCCGCGCAAACAGCAGGGGTAAAACCGTTCTCTGAAGATCGGCGGCGCACATTGTGAGGACTTTGTGCGATCCGCAGGGTAGGCTTTCCCAGGCCACCGACACCCCCAAAGGAGTGCCCTAGACAATGGCCCATACCGCACCGACGCACCAGGCAACGACCAATCACCCGCGACTGCTGGCGTGGGTAGAGGAGGTCGCGGCGCTCACTGCACCCGACGAGGTCCATTGGTGCGACGGTTCGGCGGACGAGTATGACCAGCTCGCGCAGACGCTAATCGCCGCGGGCACGTTCGAGCGCCTGTCGGAGGCAAAACGCCCGAATTCGTACCTCGCGCTGTCCGATCCTGCCGACGTGGCGCGCGTCGAGGACCGCACCTTCATCTGCTCCGAGCGCGAGGCCGATGCCGGGCCCACCAACCACTGGCGCGACCCTGCCGAGATGCGCACGGTCCTGGGCGAGCTGTTCAAGGGCTCGATGCGCGGCCGCACGATGTACGTGGTGCCGTTCTCGATGGGCCCGCTGGGCTCGGCGATCTCGCATATCGGCGTGCAGCTGACCGATTCGGCCTACGTGGCGGCGTCGATGCGGATCATGACCCGGATGGGTCAGCCGGCGCTCGACGCGCTCGGCAAGGACGGGGAGTTCGTCCCCTGTCTGCACTCGGTCGGGATGCCGCTGGCGGACGGGGTACAGGACGTTCCGTGGCCGTGCAACGCCGACAACAAGTACATCGTGCACTTCCCCGAGACGCGGGAGATCTGGTCGTTCGGCTCGGGCTACGGCGGCAACGCGCTGCTCGGCAAGAAGTGCTTCGCGCTGCGGATCGCCTCGGTGATGGCGCGCGACGAGGGGTGGCTCGCCGAGCACATGCTGATCCTCAAGCTGACATCGCCCGAGGGGGTGGTCAAGTACGTCGCCGGGGCGTTCCCGAGCGCGTGTGGCAAGACCAATCTCGCGATGTTGATCCCGACGCTGCCCGACTGGAAGGTCGAGACGGTCGGCGACGACATCGCGTGGATGAAGTTCGGCGAGGACGGCCAGCTGTACGCGGTCAATCCCGAAGCCGGCTTCTTCGGCGTCGCGCCCGGCACCGGCGCGCGCACCAACCCGAACGCGATCGACACGATCAGCCGCAATTCGATCTTCACCAACTGCGCCAAGACCGATGACGGCGACGTCTGGTGGGAGGGCCTCACGGGCGAGCCTCCGGCGCACGCGATCGACTGGCACGGCAACGACTGGACGCCGGCGTCCGAGTCCCCCGCCGCGCACCCCAACGCCCGGTTCACGACTCCGGCGGCGCAATGTCCGTCGATCGCCCCCGAGTGGGAGGACCCGGCCGGAGTGCCGATCGCGGCGATGCTGTTCGGCGGGCGGCGCTCGACCGTCGTGCCACTCGTGCACGAGGCGCGTGACTGGGAGCACGGCGTGTTCTTGGGCTCGATCATGTCCTCGCAGATGACGGCCGCCGCCGCGGGGGAAGTCGGCAAGCTGCGCTTTGACCCGATGGCGATGCTGCCCTTCTGCGGCTACCACATGGCCGACTACTTCGGCCACTGGCTGAAGATCGGCCGCCGGGAGGGCGCGAAGCTGCCCAAGATCTACTACGTCAACTGGTTTCGCAAGGACGCCGACGGGAAGTTCATGTGGCCCGGCTACGGGGAGAACTCGCGCGTCCTGGCGTGGATCTTCGGCCGTGTCAACGGGGACTCGGACGCGGTGGAGACCGCGATCGGCTTGGTGCCGGAGATCGGCGAGGGCGGGATCAACATCAACGGGCCTCGACGTCACCGACGAGACGATGACCAAGCTGCTCGAGGTCGACGTCGACGGCTGGCGCGCGCAACTCCCTCAGATGCAGGAGCATTATGCGTCAAGTTCGGCGAGCAGCTCCCGGAGCAGCTTCGGGCTCAGCTGGAGGCCCTGGAGGAGCGCCTCGACAGCTGACGCCGGCGCGGCGTCACACCCGGCCGCCGCGGATCCTGCGCAAACTCTTATCGACAGGGCTTTTACTCTGACGGCATGGCGCTCGCGTTCGTGCCCTCAGATGCAGCGATGCTGGCCGTGCAGGCGGGCGTGGTACTCGCGCCCCGCCGGCCGCCGGTGATCCCGCGGCTGCAGCGCCTGTCAGGCCCCGCCTGGGCGTTGATCCCGATCGCGTCGATCGTCGGCGTGATCTTCGCGATCCGCTACATGTCGGGGACCGCGACCGGGCTCACGTACCTGGCGCTGGTGGCGGTACCGATACTCGCCGCGGCCGCGCTCGGCTGGGCGATGCGCGGGTCCAAACCGTGGCTCGCGCTCGCGGCGGTGCCGCTGTTCGTGCTCGCGTGGGCCGATCGCACGACGCTCGTCGGCCAGGGGGCGGCCACCCTTCTGTCCGCGCTCAGCTGCGTGACGCTCGGCGTGCTGCTCGCGACCGTGACGCCGCCGGGCTGGCTGAAGCTGGGGATCATCGCGATGGCCGCCGCCGACTCGTGGCTGGTGCTGAGCGACCTGCTGCAGGCGCCCAACGCGACGCTGGTCGGAGCCGCGCCCGGAAGCGGGCTGCCGCAGCTGCAGAGCGAGTTGTTCGGCACCGTGTCGATGGGCTATGGGGACCTGTTCGTGGCCGCGGTGCTGGGCGCGGTGCTCGCGCGCGAGGGTCGGCGCCAGTGGCCGGTCGCGTTGCTGACGCTCGTGCTCGCGGGTGCGTTCGACCTGCTGTTCTTCGTGCTCAACGAGCTGCCCGCGACGGTGCCGGTCGCGCTCGCGCTGATCGTTTCCGAAGGCTGGCAGCGCCGCCACGCACTGAAGGCGCGGCGGGCCCGAGCACCCGCACGCGAACGAGCGCCCGAGGTCGTTACCTGAGCCGTCTAGTGCTGGTCGTCGCCGGTCGCCGCAGGCGGGCGTGATTCCTCGGCCAGTGACGTGATCGCGAGCTGGCCGCGAGCCGCCTCCTCGAGCACCTCGGTCGCCTCCTCGGCCGAGCGCGAGTAGAGCTCGACCAGCAGGTGGACGACGATCCGGTCGTCCTCGTGCTTGTGGAAGCGCACATGGGTGAAGAATTCGCGCGTGCCGTGGTCGCCGAAGGCGGCGTAGGAGAGCGAGTCACCGGCCTCGGGCCCCGAGCACGTCTCGACCTCGTCGGCATCGACGGTGACCGTGCACGACGCGACCCATGGAGTGCCGGCGATCATCCGCTCCCAGCGGTCCTCGATCGGCTCCACGCGGCCGTTGTGGAAGCCGAGATGGGGCTGATCGTGCATGCACTCAAGGCACTGCACGACGGCCTCCTGCATCTCGTCGACGACTTCGCCGCGCTCGCCGCTTTCGGGGTCGATCCGATGGATCCCCTCGTAGTGGACCTGGACCTCGAGGTTCTGGGACCAGCAGCGGTAGCAGCGTAGCCAGCTACGCACCTCGGTTGAGCCCTCCATGCGACGTGATTCTAGGACGGTCTGCGAGCACGTCGTCAAGGGCGCCTATGCTCGCCCTGAGTGGATACCCGCAAACCCCAGCCGATCGGCGTGATCCTGGCGGGTGGGGTCGGGCGCAGGATCGGCGGCGACAAGGCGGTTGTGGACCTTTGCGGCCGGCCGCTGATCTCCTATCCGCTGCGGGCGATGAGATCCGTGACCGCGGATCTGGCGGTGGTCGCGAAGTCCGACACGCGTTTGCCGCCCCTGGCCGGGATCTCAGTGTGGATCGAGCCCGACGAGCCGCGCCACCCGCTGGTCGGGCTCGTGCATGCCCTCGAGCGGGCTTCGGGACGGGCGGTGCTCGTGTGCGCGGCCGATATGCCGCTGATCACGGCCGCGGTACTGCGATCGCTGGCGGATGCCGATACCGGCGCGGCGCCGGCCGTGATCGCGACCGGGCTGGGCGGCCTGCAGCCGCAGCTGGGGCGCTATGAGTCGGCTGCGCGGGCCTCGCTCGCGCCGGCGGCGGCCGAGGGGCGGCGATCGCTGCGCGAAACCGTCGCGGCGCTCGGCCCGACGCTGGTGGAGGTGCCCGAGCGGGTGCTGTTCAACGTCAACACGGCGGAGGATCTCGCCCGGGCGGAGGAGTGGCTGCAGGGCTCGGAACGCTTTGCTCCCTAGCGCAGTAAAGCGTTCCAAAGGGGCCTTCGGAACGCTTTGGTCCATAGTGGACGCAAGCGTTCCAAGCCGTTCCTAGCCGAACGTGAAGTCGTAGGCCGAGATCCCGGGTGGGATCTTGAGCGTGAACGTGTGCTGCTGGGCGTCGGGGAGCGAGATCAGGCCGTACAGGCGCTGGCCTTGGACGGTGACCTGGCCGTTGTGGACGTCGGCGCCCGAGTCGGCGGCCGAGATCGGATGGCCGTCGAGCAGCACCTGCAGCTTGCGTGGCTTGTTGTCGTTGGAGGTCATCACGAGGTACACGTGGGCCGCCTGGACGCGGCCGGTGATCGTGGCCCCGGTCGAGACCGGCGTTATCGACTGCCCGCCCACGTTCCAGATCCCGCCGAGGCCGAATTCGTTCAGTGACGGGTTGCTGACTCCGCTGTACTGGTGCACGCCCGACTCCAGCGGCTGCGCGAAGCCCTGGTCGCGCATCGGATCGAGGTAGGTCTCGGGAGTCTCGAGCCCGGACGAAGGCATAAGCGCGGTGGCCGTCATCGGCGGCGGCAGGTGCTTGGCTCCGGCCTCGAACAGCAGCTGGCGGACGGCGGCCTCGTCTTCCTTGTAGTTGCCCTCGCCGAACTTGGTGTGGCGGATCTGGCCCTGGGCGTCGATGAAGTACTCGGCCGGCCAGTACTCGTTCTGGTAGGCGTTCCAGGTGCCGTAGCGGTTGTCCTGGACGACCGGGTAGCGGATCCCGTCCGATTGGATCGCCTGGCGGACGTTGCCGGCCTCCTGCTCGAACGTGAACTCGGGCGTCTCGACGCCGACGACGTCGAGGCCGTACTTGTGGTAGGTGGCGTACAGCCCCTTGACGAACGGCAGCGTGCGGATGCAGTTGATGCACGTGTAGGTCCAGAAGTCGACCAGCACCACGTGACCGCGCATCCCGGCCATCGTCAGCGGCTTGTTCCCCGGCGTGTTGAACCAGTCCTGAGTGTCGGTGAAGTTCGGGGCCAGGCCGAGCTTGGGCAGCGGTGGGGTCTTGACCCCGGGGATCGAGACGCCGACCTCGTTGGCGACCGGCGTGATCGACGCCTCCTGCTGCTGGCGCTCGGCGAACCGAGACGGCGGTCGCAGCGACGCGAGCCGCTTGGAGACCGCGTTGGAGGTCTCGAGCGAGCGCGTCGGGTCGATCAGGAACGACGGCAGGCTCGTGTCCTTGGCCAGGTCCTCCTCGAACCGGACGTCGACGTTGAACACCATCAGCACGCCTGTCAGCAGCAGCACCGCTCCGAGCGTGCGCTCGACCACGTGCCCGCGTGTGTGGCGGCGGACACGGTCGAGTACCGCGCGCCCGCCCAGGCCGTAGAGCAGCATCACGGAGCTCAGTCCGACCGCGTAGGCGAGCGCGACCGCGACCACCTGCGCGGTGGCGCCGCTCGAGGCGCTGACCGACGTGACCGCGGCCAGGATCGGCCCCGCGCAAGGCGCGCACACGAACCCGAGCGCGCCGCCGACCAGGATCCCCGACCAGAAGCCGTCTCCGCGCGTCTTGGGCCCGAAGCGGGCCAGGCGCGACAGCGGCGCCTGCACGCGCTCGGCGAGCCCGGGGATCAGCAGCACGATCCCGAACACGATCAGGACGATGATCGCCAGCGAGCGGGCGGCCCCGCTCGCGAGCCCGACCCCCTTGACAAGTTGGGCGAGCGCGACGATCGCGATCGTGAACGTCAGCGCGAGGCCGACGACGATCCCGATCGGGCGGCGGCGCCCTCCGAGCGAGCTCGCAGACAGAAGCGCCGGTACCACGGGCAACACGCACGGCGTGATCGCGGTGCCGGCTCCCGCGATCAGTGCGAACAGCAACAGCAGCAGCATTTGCACTCTCGATGATGCTCAAGAAAGCTTGCGTTCCTGTTAAGTGCGTTTCCGGCGCGATGGCTGGGCCGCCCCGCGTGGCGTCCACGCGAGGGAGCACTACCCTTGGCGCCATGCGCCGCCTGGGACGGGGAGTGATCGTGCTCATCGGCTGTGCGCTCGTGCTCGCGGGGTGCGGCGTGAGCGCCCACCAGCAGGTCGAGGCTAAGGTGCAGCAGTTCGCCCACGCGACCGCGAACCGCGACTACGCGACGCTCTGCAACGACGTGCTTGCACCGGCGCTGGTCGCGCATCTGACCGCGGCCGGCATCAGCTGCAAGCAGGCGATGAAGATCTTTACCGAAAGCGTGAAGAACCCGACGATCAGCGTCTCGAAGGTGACGGTCAACGGCTCGAGAGCGTCGGCGGTTGTGCTGGCCAAGGCGACCGGTCAGCCGTCTTCGCGGGAGGCGATCCAGCTGATCAAGACCTCCAAGGGCTGGCGCCTTGATTCGCTGGCGTCGGCCCGGTAGCGATCTCCGGGCGCCACCGCCCGCCCCGGCCCGCCTCAAGCGATGTCGACGAGTAGCGAATAGGCGACCATGTCCTGGCGCTCGGCGAAGTGGCGCATGTACGAGCGCAGCACGCACTCGCGGACGAATCCGCTGCGCTCGGCGACGCCCTGCGATGCCACGTTGCCGGTCGCCGCGAGCAGCGCGATCCGCTCGAGGCCGAGCTCCCGAAATCCCCACTCGCAGATGAGCTTCACGGCGCGCGTCGCGTGTCCCTGGCCGCGGCCGTCACGGGCGAGCCAGTAGCCGACCTCGGCGCGCTGGTGCTCCCAGACGATGCGCAGCAGCGTGATCGAGCCGAGCAGATCGCCGTCGCCGGCGCGGACGATCGCGAACGCCGCCGCGATGCCGGCGAACGCCATGTCGTAGCGCTGCTGCAGATAGCGGCGGGCGTCGGACTCGCCGTAGTGAGAGGGCACGCGCGTCCAGCGGGAGATCTCGGGGTCCTGGCAGGCGACCACCAGCTGCTGCAGGTCGGAGTCGCGCCACGGCCGCAGCGCCGTCGGCCCGTCCTCGAGTGGGTCGCCCGGTAAGACGATGCGCCTGGCGGCCGCGGTCCTCACGTCGGTCAGGCGCTGTGGTCGTTCATCGGGTGGCCGATCCTAATGGCTCGACCCTGTCCGCGAGCCCCGTCGGCGGCTCGCGCGCCGTCAGCCCGTTGCCCGCTGTTCGAGCGCACGCTCCAGGGAGGCGACGTCGGCGCCTGGATCCTGGTCGGCGAGCCAGCGTTCGGCCTCACGCCGGCCGCCGAGCGCGCGCAACCCGCGCTCGCCGTGCTCGGCGACGAACTCCGCGAGCGCGTGCATCCGCCGGCTGCGGACCCGGCGATCCGCGAGTCCGAGCGTGGCGCGGTGGCGATCGAGCGCGTCAACGAGCTCTGCGATGCCCGATGGCGGCGCGATCGACGAGACCGCGAGGACCTCCGTCGCGCTGGACCCGAGCGAGCGCAGCGCCGCGTTCAGATCCGAGAGCGCGCGGGTCGCCACCTGCCCGAGGTCGGCCTTGGTGACGACCAGCACGTCGGGGATCTCCATGATCCCCGACTTGAGGAACTGGAGCACGTCCCCGGAGCCCGGCTGCACGACGACGGCGACCGTGTCGGCGACGTCGGCGACCTCGGTCTCCGACTGGCCGACGCCGACGGTCTCGATCACCACCACGTCGAAGGCGACGGCGAGCGCCGTCGCCGCCGCCCGGGTGGCGGGCGCGAGGCCACCGAGTCGATCGCCGGCCGCGGTCGAGCGGATGAATACGGCGCCATCGGCGGGGTCGCGCTCGATCCTGGCGCGATCGCCGAGCAGCGATCCGCCCGAGCGCCGCGAACTGGGGTCGACGGCGAGCACCGCCACCGATCGTCCCCGCTGCCGCCACTGTGCCACCAGCCTCGAGAGCAGCGTCGACTTGCCGACACCGGGCGGGCCGGTTACGCCGATTATCTTCCCGGGAGCCTCGCCGCCGAGCTGGCTGGGCGCGAGCGATGCGAGCAGCTCACGGGTCTGCTCACGGGCTACGGCGCCGCGGTTCTCGACGAGGTTGAGCACCGCGGGCGCGGCGCTCAGGTCCCGGTCGCGCAGCCGCGCGCCGAGCTCGCGGCCGTCGGGTGGGGCGGTCAAGCGTGGGTCGGCGTCTGTACGCCCTCGGGGCCGCCGCCCGCCGATCGTTGCGCGGAGCCGTTGGGCCGCCCGCCGGCGAGCCCGATGATGTCTCGCATCATCCCGTTCAGGTCCCAGTCCTTGGGCGTGTAGACGGCGGCGACGCCCGCCTCGCGCAGAGCCGCCGCGTCGTTCTCGGGGATGATCCCGCCGACCACGACGGGGACGTCGGATAGTCCCTGCTCGGCGAGCGCGGCGAGCACCGACGGGATCAGCTCGGCGTGCGAGCCCGACAGGATCGAGAGCCCGATCACGTGGACTCCCTCCTGCGCGGCCGAGCTCGCGATCTGCGCCGGAGTCAGGCGAATTCCCTCGTAGACGACGTCCATGCCGGCGTCGCGGGCGCGGACCGCGATCTGCTCGGCGCCGTTCGAGTGGCCGTCGAGACCGGGCTTTCCGACCAGGAACTTCAGCCGCCGGCCGAGCTGCTCGCTGAGACGTTCGACCTCCTCGCGGAGTTCGGCGACCTCCTCGCTCGTCGCCGCGGTCGCGTCGCCGACGCCGGTCGGCGCCCGGTACTCGCCGAACACCTCGCGCAGCGTCTGCGCCCACTCGCCGGTGGTCGCGCCCGCGCGGGCGGCGGCGATCGTCGCCGGCATGATGTTCTCGCCTTCGTCGCGCGCGACCCGCGCGAGCTCGGCCAACGCCGTGTCGACGGCCGCCCGGTCGCGCTCCGAGCGCCAATCCCGGACCGCGGCGCGCCGCTCGGCCTCGATCGCCGGGTCGACGACCAGAATCCCGCCGTCGGCGTCGGCCAGCAGCGGTGACGGCTCACTCGACGTGAAGCGGTTCATGCCGACCACCGTCAGCTCCCCGGACTCGATCCGCCGCCACCGCTCGCGGTGGGACTCGACCAGCGCCGACTTCATGTAGTCGACCGCCTCGACCGCGCCGCCGAGCTCGGCGACGCGCGCCATCTCCTCGCGGGCGTCGTCACGCAGCTCAGCGACGAGCGCGTCCATCACCTTCGAGCCCTCGAAGATGTCGGGGTACTCGAGCAGGTCGGTCTCGTAGGCAAGCACCTGCTGGAGGCGCAGCGACCACTGCTGGTCCCACGGGCGCGGGAGGCCGAGCGCCTCGTTCCAGGCCGGTAGCTGGATCGCGCGGGCGCGGGCACTGCGCCCGAGCGTGACCGCGAGCGCCTCGAGTGCGATCCGGTAAACGTTGTTCTCGGGCTGCGCCTCGGTCAGCCCGAGCGAGTTGACCTGGACGCCGTAGCGGAAGCGGCGGTGCCGATCGTCCTGCACGTCGTAGCGCTCGCGGCCGAGCTCGTCCCACAGCTCGGCCATCGCCCGCAGTTTCGCGTGCTCCTCGATGAAGCGGACGCCGGCGTTGACGAAGAACGAGATGCGCCCGAACACATCGGCCATCAGCTCGTCGGGAACTCGGTTGCGGACGGCGTCGAGCACCGCGATTGCATTGCTCATCGCATAGGCGATCTCCTGGACCGGCGTCGCGCCGGCCTCCTGGAGGTGGTAGGAGCAGATGTTGATCGGGTTCCACCTCGGTACGTGCTCCACGGTGTAAGCGATCGTGTCGGCGATCAGCCGCATGCTGGGGGCAGGCGGGAACGAGTACGTGCCGCGGCTCAGGTACTCCTTGAGGATGTCGTTCTGGGTCGTGCCCTGGAGCTGCTCGGAGGCGACGCCCTGGTCCTCGGCGGCGACGATGTACAGCCCGAGCAGCCAGGCCGCGGTCGCGTTGATCGTCATCGAGGTGTTCATCTGATCGAGCGGAATGCCGTCGAGCAGCGTGCGCATGTCACCGAGATGGGCGATCGAGACGCCGACCTTGCCCACTTCTCCGCGAGCCAATTCGTCATCGGGGTCATAGCCCGTCTGGGTGGGCAGGTCGAAGGCGACCGAGAGCCCCGTCTGGCCCTTCTCGAGGTTGCGCCGATAGAGCTCGTTGGAGCGCTTGGCGTCCGAATGGCCCGCGTACGTGCGCATCATCCAAACCCGATCGCGCTCGGGGAGACGGGCGTTCGGCGTCTCGGACATGGCGCCATTGTATGAGCGCGGCTCCGACCGACGTTCGTGCCACAATGATCGCCGACCCCTCTGTATGCCAGATCAGAGCTCAGCTGCATCGGAGCACGCGATCCTGCAGGAGATCACCGCTCCTCTAGACACGCTGCCCGACGACGCGGTCGCCGCGGTCCACGCCGACTTTCCGGTCGCGCTGCGCGGTTATGACCGTGTGGCGGTCGACGCCTACGTAAAGCAGACCAGCCGGTTGGTCGCCGAACTGCAGGCGACCCGGTCACCGGAGGCGGCAGTCCGCCGGGCGCTAGAGCGCGTCGGCGAGCAGATCTCTGGCATCCTCCAGCGCGCGCACGAGACGGCCGAGGAGATCACCGCCCAGTCGCGCGGCGAGAGCGAGGACCGGCTCGAGCATGCGCGGATCGAGGCGGCGGAGATCGTCGCCACCGCTCACCAGCGGGTCAAGGACCTGGACGCGGACACCGACCGCATCTGGGTCGAGCGCCACCGGATCGTCGATGACGCGCGCGAGTTGGCCCAGCAGCTGACGGCGCTCGCCGAGAACGCCGCGGCGCGCTTCCCCGTGGCCGAGGAGGCGACCGAGGTGGACGCCGAGCCGATCGAGGTGGGCGCCGGGCCGCCGGACGAGCCCGCGCCCGAGGGCGCCGAGGCCGAGGCAGGCGGCGCGGAGGCCGTGGCGGACGACGTCGAGCCCGACGAGGAAGCCGAGCCCGACGTCACCGCGCCCGACGACGCCGAGGCTGCGACCGCGGTCTATGACCAGCTCGAGGCGGAGGAGATCGACGAGCCCGCCGACGATCAGCCGCCCCCGCAAGACACCGCTTCGCATCCGACGATCCCACCCTCGTCGGACGCCGCCACACGCCGCGCCGACACAGACCGATAGTCAGCCACGACCGCTCAGCTGCCGTGCGGGTGATCGACCTGATGCACCTCGGCCGCGACCGTGTGATCGCCTGCTTCCAGGTAGGTGACGTCCTGATCGACCCCGGTCCGGGCTCCTGCCTTCCGACACTGATCGCTGCGCTCGACGGCGAGCGCCCGCGGGCGGTGCTGCTGACGCACGTGCATCTCGACCACGCCGGGGTGACCGGCTCGCTGGTTCGCCGCTGGCCCGACCTCCACGTCTATGTGCACGAGAAAGGAGCCCGGCATATGGCACAGCCCGATCGGCTCCTGACCAGCGCGCGGCGCGTGTACGGAGCCGAGATGGAACGGCTGTGGGGCGAGATGGTTCCCGTCCCCGAGGGCAACATGACCGCGCTGCGCGGTGGCGAGCGGCTGCTGGAGGGCCAGTTCGAGGTCGCTTACACCCCTGGCCACGCCTCCCACCATGTCTCATATCTGCACGACGGGACCGCGTTCGCCGGGGACGTCGGCGGGATCCGGATTGCCCCGTCGTCGATCGCGACGCCACCGACGCCCCCGCCCGACATCGACGTCCCGGCCTGGCACGAATCGATTGCGCTGTTGCGAGCCTGGCAGCCGGAGCGCCTGGCGGTGACGCATTTCGGCGTCAACGACTCCGTCAATGACCAGCTCGACCAGGTGCAGGCACGCCTCGACGAGTGGTCGGCGGTGGCGCGCGGCGGCCGAGACGCCTTCACGGCGGCCGTGGGCGAGGCGATCTCGCAGGATGCCGACGAGGAGCAGGCGGCGCGATACGAGCAGGCCGCGCCCGTGGACCAGAGCTATGACGGCTTCGCGCGCTACTGGAGTAAGCGGGGCTGAACAGACGTCCAGCGCGTTCGCGACACGGGACCCTCGGCGGTATGCTGGCGGAGATGTCGCAGACAGTTGAGCTTCCGCGCGTCCGTAGGCCGGGGGAGGGACGGGGAGGACATTGGCGTGTTGTCGTCCTCAACGATGACTTCAACACGTTTGATCACGTTGCCGAGACGCTCGCGAGCGTCGTCCCGGGCGTGACCCTGGCCGACGGCTACCGGATCGCGGACAAGATCCACAACACGGGCTGTGCAATCGTCTGGAGCGGAGCCCGCGAAGACGCCCAGCTCTACTGGGAGCGCCTCGATGACGCGGGCCTGTCGATGGGCCCCCTCGAGGGCGGCTGAGCCGGTACGGGCAGCCCGGGCCGCTGAGCCCGTAGAGGCAACGCGGGCTAGCGAGCCCGCAGATGCAATCTGGGCTGCCGAGCCGCGGGCCGCGGCTTCAGGAGGCTGACGGGACCGTCGTGGAGGTCGGCGTTGTTGTCGTCGTCGGCAGCGTCTTGGCCGCCTGCCGCGCCGGGCTGACGCGGACCACGTTCCAGATGATCCCGAGCCGCTCGAGCAGCGAGATCATCAGGCCGGTCGGATCGGCCATCCGCTCCCAGAAGCGCAGCCCGTGGAACGCCGAGGTCGGGAACGCGTGGTGGTTGTGGTGCCAGGCTTCGCCCATCGACAGCGGCGCGAGCCAGAACACGTTGCGCGACTCGTCGTCGATGTCAAAGCGCTTGCGGCCGAAGAAGTGGCACACCGAGTTGATCGACCAGGTCACGTGGTGAAGCAGAAAGACGCGTACGAACCCGCCCCACAGAAGGGCGGTCAGCGCCGTCCCGATGCCACCGCCGATCGCCCAGCCGAGTGCGAACGGGATCGCGAAGCCGAGCGCGGCCCAGAGCAAGAAGAGCTTGTCCATGACTTGGATCAGGCGGTCCTTGACGAGGTCAGGCGCGAACCGCTCGCGCTCGGCGGTGCCGACGGTCTCGAACAGCCACCCGATGTGCGCGTGCCACAGTCCCTTGACGGCGCCGAAGAAGCCCGGGCCATTGAGGTGCGGGGAGTGTGGGTCGCCCTCCTGGTCAGTGAACGCGTGGTGCTTGCGGTGATCGGCGACCCAGGTGATGACCGAGCCCTCGACCGCCATCGAGCCACAAGCCGCGATGATCGCGCGGAACGCGCGCGATGACTCGAACGCGCGGTGGGTGAACATCCGGTGGTAGCCGAGCGTGACGCCGAGGCAGGTGATCACGTAGAGGCCGATCAGCAGGGCAAGCTCGAGCGGACCGACGGCGCGGTTCCACAGCAGCACCACGGCTGCCACCACAGCTGCGGGCGGTAGCGCGACCCCGATCAGGTTTGCGGCCTTATGGGCAGGGCTCAACTCGATGAGCGACAGCATACCCCGGGAGGCTCAAAATTCTCCTAAAGGGACGACGAGAGCGCGCGCGGAATTTATGTGTTAGCTATAAGTCGTGGCTGATCAGCCTTGGCACGAGCTCCCACCCGAGATCGTGGTCGTCCTGCGGCCGTCGCTGGCCGATGTCGCCGGCGAGATCATGGAGGCGGTCCGGACTGTGCCCGCGTACGCGAGGCCGCTCGAGGGACCGTTCGGGGAGGGCCTCCGCCAGGGGGTCCAGCAGGCGCTGCGCCACTTTCTGGCCGAGATCGAGGTCGGCGGCAACGTCGCCCGGCCCGACGTCTATTCGGCACTCGGTCGCGGCGAGATGCGCGCCGGCCGCAGCCTCGAGTCGCTCCTGAGCGCGTACCGCGTCGGGGCGCGGGTCGCTTGGCGCCGGTTCGCGGCCGTCGGCGTGGACGCCGGCCTCGAGCCCGACACGCTCTACCTGCTGGCCGAGTCTCTGTTCGCCTACATCGACGTGCTTTCGTCGGAGTCGGCCGAGGGGTACGCGCTCGAGCAGTCGGCGGCCGCGAGCGAGGCCGACCTGCGCCGCCGTCGTTTGGTGCGCATGCTGGTCCGCGACCCGCCCGCGGACCCGGCGGCCGTCAAGGCTGCCGCGGCCGAGGCCGGTTGGCCGCTGCCGCGCACGCTCGCTGCGCTCGCGATCGCGGGCGAGCAGCACTCCGATCTCGCGTCGCATCTACCGACGGGCGCGATCAGCGACGCGATCGGGGACGTCACCTGCGCGATCATCAGCGATCCCGACGGGCCGGGCCGCCGCCGCGCGATCGAGCGGGCCGTCAGGCGGGCCGGGGCTCGCGCCGGGCTCGGGACGACTGTCGACTACAGCCAGGCGCAGATCAGCTTCGTGCGCGCGCGGGCGGCGCTGGCCCTGGCCGCGGACGCGCCGGGGCTGGTGGCCGCGCGCGACCGCGCGGGGGAGCTGCTGCTGCGAAGCGACGCCGTGCTGGCGTCCGAGCTCGCCGCCGACCGGCTCGCGCCACTCCAGGGGCTCTCGTCCGGCTCACGCGCGCGCCTGACGGAGACGCTGCAGGTCTGGCTCGCCGAGCAGGGCAGGCTCGGCCAGGTGGCCCAGCGCCTTGACATCCATCCACAGACTGCGCGCTACCGGCTCGGGAGGCTCCGCGAGCTGTTCGGCGAGGCACTCGACGACCCCGAGTCACGCTTCTGGCTCGAGCTGGCGCTCAGGGTGCAGCCGGCCGACGGTGACGGTGGCCCAAAGGATTAGGCCGCGTGCGGCGCCGGCTCGGGCTCGGGGGCCGGCTCGGGCTCGGCCTCAGGGACCTGCGGTCCGAGTGCGCCCGATGCGATCTCGTCCTGCCAGGTGTAAACGATCGGTATCTGGTAGTGGTTCATGTTGCGCGCCCTGAACTCGATCATCTCGGGGCCGTCCCAGTAGCGATACCAGTCCTCTTTGCTGGCGAACCACGACATCTGCGTGATCTTGTAGCGGTCGTCGTTGGAGACGTGAACCTGGTACTGGCTGGCGCCGTAGCGCAGCGCGAGCGGCGCGACGCGGGCAACCTCGACGGCGAACTTCTCCTTGCGCAGGATCGTCGCGTACCAGAAGACGGTCATTACATCGGCCATGGCTAGGCTCCCACCTCCGCTCGGATTGCGCCGGGTCCCTCGGCGGTCTTGCCTTGCCCCTCGGCGGTCGCGCCCACGAGGATCGCGATCTTGCCCAGATGCTTGTTGTCACGCAGCAGCTGGTGCGCCTCGGCGACGCCCTCAAAGCCCATCGTCTGCCACAGGACCGGCCTGATCTTCGACTCCTCGATCAGCTCGTTGGCCTTGTTGGCCTCCCACGCGTTCGCAAAGTGCGAGCCGATGATCTCCTTCTGGCGCATCCACAGGTAGCGGACATCGAAGTCGAGCTGGTAGCCCGACGTGGCGCCACAGATCACGACCTTCCCGAACGGCTTCACGCACAGCACCGAGGTCGGGAAGGTGGCCTTGCCGACGTGCTCGAAGACGATGTCGGGTGGCCCGCCGAGCAGACCCTCGACCGCCTTGCAGAAGCGGCGCGACTCCTTGAAGCGGGCCCGCTCCTCGTCGGGACTCTCGCCGCCGCGGCGCATCATGCCGGTGAACTCGGAGCGGTTGATGTAGCCGACCGCGCCGAGCTCCTGGACGAGCTGGCCCTTCTCGTCGCTCGACACCACGCCGACGGCGTCGGCGCCGGTCATCGCGCACAGCTGGGTGGCGAATACGCCCAGGCCGCCTGCGGCGCCCCAGATCAGGACCCGGTGTCCGGCCTGGAGCGCGACCCGATCCAGCAGCATCCGGTAGGCGGTGAAGTAGGTGAGCCCATAGGAAGCGGCCTCCTCCCACGCCAGATGGGCCGGCTTGGGGAGCAACTGCTGGGCCTGCACCTTGCAGAACTGGGCGAATGAGCCCCAGCTGGTCTCATAGCCCCAGATCTGCTGGCTCGGCGCCGCAAGCGGATCGAGCCCGTGCACCTCGGGATCCTCGTAGGACGCCTGGTTGCAGTGCATGACGACCTCGTCGCCGGGCTTCCAGCGCGTCACCCCTGGTCCGACCTTCCAGACGATCCCGGACGCGTCCGAGCCGCCGATGTGGTGGTCCTCGTTGGGGTGATAGCGAAACACCGACACCGGCTCGCCGAGCGCGGCCCAGACGTTGTTGAAGTTCACGCCGGCCGCCATCACCCGGACGATGACCTCGAACGCCCCCGGCTCGGGGACCTCGATCTCCTCGAGTTGGAAGGCGTCGACGGGCTCGCCGAAGCGCTCCTCACGGATCACCCACGCGGCCATCGTGGCCGGCAGTTCGCCCGGTGGCGTCTCTACGTTTGCGACTTGGCTTGAATCGACGGCCACGCGCGCGGCACCTTCCTGGTCGGGGTTGCTGGTGGACCAGGATCGTACCCGGACCCAGCCAGAGAGGGCGGACCTACGCGAGCGTAAGTTCGGGCTCGGACTGCGCCTCGGCGGTGGGCGCCTGTGCTTCGGCCGCGGCAGGCTGGGTCGCCGGGGCGGGCTTAGCGGCCGGGCTGCGGCGGATCAGCAGCAGCGCGACGAAGGCGCCGAAGATCGTCACCCCGGCGCCGATCGTCAGTCCGACGCCGAGCGCCGAGACGAACGCGTCACGCGTGACGGCTACTACATGGGCCGACACTTGGCCGGACGGCGCACCGCCGGCGCCGAGCGCGTTGGCGAGTGCCGAGCGGGCCGGCGCCGACAGGTGGGGGAGGCCCTCGTTGATCTTCGACTTGCCGATCGCCGTCAGCAGCGCGCCGGTGACGGCGACGCCGAACGTACCGCCGACCATCCGGCTCATCGACAGCACGCCCGAGGCGACGCCGGCCTTGGTGCGGTCGACTGCGTTCATCGCCGCGGTGCTCATCGGTGACATCGTCAGGCCCATGCCGAGGCCCATCAGGATGAAGCCCGGCAGCAAGAGCCCGTAGCCGGAGTGGATCGTGAGCCGTGACTGGATGAACAGCGCCAGCGCGACCGTCGTCAGGCCGAGGACCATCGGGATTTTGGCCCCGATCCGATCCGTCAGGCGCCCGGCGAGCGGGCCCATCACGATGATCACGGCGGTCGCGGGCAAGAATCGGATGCCGGTCTGCAGCGGCGAGTAGCCGAGGATGTTCTGCATGTAAAGGGCGAGGAAGAAGAACTGCGCCAGCATCGCGAACGAGATGATGAAAGCGACCAGGTTCGTGCCCAGATAGGTGCGCGACTGAAAGAAGCTGAAGTCGACCATCGGCGCAGCGCTGCGCTTCTCGATCACGACGAACGCGGTCAGGCCGATCGCGGCGGCGGCGAGCAGCGAGATCACGCGGCCCGAGCTCCAGCCCCACGAGTTGCCCTCGACGAGCGCCAGGACGAGTGCCGTCAGTCCGACCGTGATCGCGCCGATGCCCGGAACGTCCACCGTGGGCGCGACGGTCGTGTCACGAGATTCACGGGCCGCGAACAGCGTTACTGCGACCGCGATCAGCGCGATCGGCGGGTTGATGAAGAAGATCGCCCGCCAGCTGACCTGCTCGGTGAGAAAGCCGCCGAGGACCGGGCCGATTGCCAGCGCGAGTGCGCTTACGCCCGCCCAGGTGCCGATTGCGGTCCCGCGCTGATGGGCCGGGAACGCCTGCGTGATGATCGACAGCGTCGCCGGCATCATGAATGCGGCGCCGATTCCCTGCACGGCGCGGAACGCGACCAACGTCGTGTCATTCGGCGCGAAGCCGATCGCGGCGCTCGACAGGCCGAACACGGCGACGCCGAACAGGAACATGCGGCGCCGGCCGAAGATGTCCCCGAGCCGTCCGCCGGTGACGAGCAGCACCGCGAACGTGAGCGTGTAGGCGTTGACGGTCCACTCGAGCGCGGACAGGGTCGCGTGGAGGTCACGCTGGATCGACGGCAGCGCAACGTTCACGACCGTGTTGTCAAGCATGATCATGAACAGCGCGAAGCACATCGCTCCGAGGGTCCACCAGCGGCTGTTCTCCTCGGTGATCAGCCGATGTCGCTGGTCCAGAATGCGCTGCGTCAAGAGTCTCAGATCCCTTCGGGTCGGCAGACGGCGACCTCGGGGCGTCGGAGAAGCAGCTGGAGGGCTTCGCCGAGCGTCCGGCGCTCGTCATCGGTAAGCGTTTGGGTGAACTGCTCGAGGCCGTTGAGCCGGGCGGCGTTGAGCTTGCGGATCACGTGCCGCCCACGGTCGGTGACGCTGACGCGCTTCATGCGGCGGTCGTCCTCGTCCTCGTGGCGCTCGACGAAGCCGCGCCGGACCAGATCGTCGATCGTCCGGCTGGCGGCCGGCAGCGACAGCTTGATGCGCTCGGCGAGCTCCTTGAGCGTGAGCGCGCTCGGCGCCTCCTCGAGCTGGTGCAGCAGCTTGATCTGCGTCATCCCGAGCTCGAGCACTCCCATCGCCTCGAACAGGTCCGCATTGCAGTTCTTGTGCAGGAACACGACCAGCGCATAGAGGTCGGTCGCGAGGCCGGAGGGAGAAGTGGCCTCGACCGTTGTGTCGGCTGCACTAGTTACTTGCATGCATGCAAGTATTGCACACAAGTTCTGTTTTCGCAAGCGCAAGTAGTTGGGTTAGTGGGGTGGGCAGGGTCGCCGGCGAAGTCGTGCTCCGCTGGTCGGGTGGCGAGTCGCCCGCCCACCCCGTGCACTTTGTGGAAAATCTGCCGTCGGTCGCGGGGCTTTCCACAAAACGCGTGCTCAGCGGGACAAATGCGGAAAATCGCGGCGCGCCCGACGGATTTTCCACAAACTGCGGGGGTCCGGCGGGGGCGTGCTCGGCGGGCTTGACGCCGCGTGGTCCGGAGCGGGCTCGGGGCCGGCCACCCCGGAGCGGGCTGGCGACCCACTGGGGAGCGCTGCCGATCGAGGATCAGCTACGGCTGCAGCAGCTCATTGCTGCCGTTGGGGCGCTCGCTGCCGATGTGGATCGAGGCCGACCGGATCGTCGGCTGCTCCGAGAGCTGGGCGTCGGTCCCGTGCCGCTGGGTCGCGATCGTGTAATCGCCGGGGCGGAAGTTGACCGAGACCTGCGTGGTGCCCTGCGGATTGATCGGGGCGGTGCTCGCGATCGGACTCGAGTGGCCGGTGCGCGAGATCGCTAGCTGCTCGGACTTGGTGGCCTGATTGGTGACGATGAAGACGACCGGGCCTGCGCCGACCTTGCTGGGTGATACCGAGACCTTGGAGTCATTGACGTAGACGGTCAGATTGACCGGCGACGGCGGTCGAGGTTGCGTCGGAGCGGTCCCGCCGGCCGATCCGCAGCCGGCCACGACGGCGCAAGCACCGACGATCCCGATGATCCGGATACGCATCCGCGTCCAGTGTTTCTCCTGTTGGAGATCGCCTCGGCTGACCGTACCGGTCAGCTTTGTGGCGGATCCGGCGAGAACCCTAACCGAACGGGGCCTGCGCTTCTACTCAAGTTTCAGCAGTGGGAGTCGGGCGTGGCTCGCGTGACTCCTCCAGACGACGCAGCTCGGCCTGCAGCTCATCCCAGGACTCGGACTCGACCCGCTCGTACTCCGCGCCGCTGAGCGTCCGCAGCCGCTCGATGTAGGCATTCCAGGCCTGACGCGTCTCGGCGTCCAACTCTTGTAGGTGCTCTGTATCAGGTGCGACCGGCATCACAGGCTCCTTCCCTAGTGGCGCCTACGATGCTACCCCGCTCAGCGGTCAAGAACGCCGCCTCACGTCATCTTGGGCGTGGGCTCGCAAGCGAGGCTGCACGCCGTCCGATGTGTGGCGTATCAACGTCGAGATGGAGCTACTGCAGGCGCCGATCGCGAGCGCCGAGTTCATGGTCGTCGACACCGAGACCAACGGGCTCAGCGGCGACAGCTGCGAGGTGACGGAGATCGGGGCCGTGCTGGTCGGAGGCGGCGAACTCCACGACCGCTGGAGCTCGCTCGTGCGAACGAGTGCGCCGCTGCGGCGGGGGATCCAGCGCTTCACCGGAATCACCCAGGCGATGGTGGACGGCGCCCCGTCGCTGGAGTCGGTGCTGCCGCCGCTTGCGAACCTGCTGCAGGGGAGGGTGATGGTGGCCCACAACGCGTCTTTCGATCGTCGCGTCCTGCGCCAGGCGTTTGCGCGCGTGGGGCTCGAGTGGCCCAACCCACCGGTGATCTGCACGGCGGCGCTCGCGCGCGCGATGCTGCCGCTCCAGCGCCAGCGCGGCCTGAGCGTGCTCGCCGACGCGCTCGGGATCGAGGTCCGCCAGGCGCACCGGGCGCTCGCCGACGCCGAAACGTGCGCGCGGGTGCTGTGCGCGCTGCTGCCGCGCCTATGCGCCAACGCGTCGACCGTCGCCGAGGCCCTGAAGGCGGTCGCGCCACGCCGCCGCCCGCGACGGGGCCTCTCGACGCGAGCCAGCAACGGCCTGTTCGTCTCCGACGGCCGCGCGCGGGACGGACAGCCGTCGGCGGCGCCGGAGTTCGCCGACCTGCCGCGCGATCCGGGCGTGTACCTGTTTCGCGACCACGCGGGCAAGGTTCTGTACGTCGGCAAGTCGGTCTCGATCCGCAGCCGTGCGCGGGCGCATTTCGCCCCGTCGGCTCCGCCCGCAAAGTGGACCGCGCACGCCGCGGTCGTCGACTACCGCACGACCCGGTCTGAGCTCGGGGCGCTGGTGCTCGAGAACCGCCTGATCAAGGAGCTCGCGCCGCCGGGCAACAAGCGGCTGACGCGGCGCGATGATCGCCTGGTCTACATCCGCTGCCGGCTCGACATCGCCTATCCGATCCTCGAGGTCGCGCCCGAGCCGGCCGCCGGGCACGCGGTCACGATCGGGCCGGTCCGCGGCCGGCGGCCGGCGCTCGAGCTCGTGGAGCAGCTCGACTCCCTGTTCGGCCTGCGTCACTGCGGCCGCCGGCTGCCCCGGCGCGAGTACCCGTCGGCTTACGGCCAGATGGGCCGTTGCCTGTCGCCGTGCCTGGGTGACCTCGATCCCAATCTCTACCGCCGCCGGCTGGACGAGGCGCTGCGGTTGTTCGTGTCCGAGAACGCCGCGGATGGTCCCGGCGGTGCGCTGCTCGATCACGTCGAACGACAGATGCAGGCGGCGGCCGGCGCGCAGCGGTTCGAGCGCGCGGCATCGCTGCGCCGGCGGCTGCGGCGTCTGGGCGCCGTCCTCGGCCGCCTCGGAGGCGTGCTCGAGGCAACCCACGCCCGGCCGCGCCTGGTGCTGGCGGCGCACCCGACCGAGGACGACTTCGACTGCTTCTGGATCGCGGGCGGACGGCTTGTGGACTGGGGGCCGCTGGGCGGCTGCGATCTCGATCAGATCGAGACTCGGACCGCGGCCGCCGCTGCCCGCAGCGGTCGGATCCAGGACGTTGGCACGCATGTCCCCCCCGATGAGATCGACGAGCTGAGGATCCTCGGCTCGTGGCTCGCCGCGCACCCCGACGCGCCCCAGCTGGCGCTCAGGCCGGCGCCCGATCCGGTCGCGCTGCGGACGTTCCTGGCGGAAGCGTCAGCCCGCGAACGGGAGCTCGACGACGACCGCGCCGACCTCGTCACCGACGGTCACCTCTGACCCGGGTGGTGCCTCGCGCCGCACGAGCGCGAGCGCGACCGGTCCCAGGGTGGGCGACTGCGCGACGCTGGTGATCCGTCCGACGGGCCGCCCGCCGAAGGCGATCTCGTCGCCTGCCTGGGCAGCGACCGCAAGGCGCAGGCCGCGCAGTTGGCGGTTGGGCTTGCCGCGGTAGTACAGGCGGGCGACCGTCTCCTGGCCGACGTAGCAGCCCTTGCTGAACGAGACCGCGCGCTCGTTGAGACCGGCCTCCTGGGGGATCACCGAGTCGTCGAGGTCGACGCCGAAGCGGGGGCGCCCATGCTCCACCCGCACGCAGTCGGCGACCGCGTCGGACACCGGTACGGCGCCGGTCCGTCGCAGCGCCGCCGAGAGCGCTTCGGTGTCGGCCGCGTCACACAGCAGGTCGATCCCGACATCGGTCCGGATCGCGCGAGCCGAGATCCCGGCCACGTCGACGGCGACGTGCGAGTGCTCGACCTCGCTGAGCCCGTCGACTGCTGCAACCTCGTCGGCGCGCGGACCGAGCAACGAGAGCAGGCCGCGCTCCAGCGTGCGCTTGTGAAGCTCGACCCGGTAACCGATGCTGAAGCGGCGGATCATGTTGAACAGCTCCTGGAGCGCCACGCGTTCGGTATCGAGCAGCAGCTCGTCGCCGGCGTCGAGGATCCGCAGGTCCCCGAGCATCTTCCCCTTCGGGGTCAACAACGCGGCGTAGCAGCCATTTCCGGGGGTCAACGACTCTACGTCGTTGGACACCTGGCCCTGGAGAAAGCCCTTGGCGTCGTCACCGGCGAGCGCGAGCTTGCCGCGCTCACTGCGGTCGGCCAGGCCGCAGCCGGCCGTCGCGGCCTCGTATTCAGATTCGGCGATCACGAGTGAGCTCGTCAACGTGCTTCAAAGGATATAAACCGCGTTCGCAGCCAAGCCAAGAATTAGCTGTGTGCCTGGCGAAGTTGAGGTTTAGGTGTACCATAACTTTTGTGGCGGTAAGACAGGAAACCGATCCTCTGCGGTCCTCGGCAGTCGAGGACTACACGAAGGCGATCTACGCGCTGCAGCAGCGTGGCGAGGGCACGGTGAGCACGAACGCGCTCGCGGACCGGCTCGGCGTCACGCCCGCCTCGGCGTCCGGAATGGTCAAGCGCCTCGGCGAGCTCGGGCTCGTGATCCACGAGCCCTACCACGGCGTCGAGCTGACCGAGGCCGGGCGGCGCGTCGCGCTCGAGGTGATACGCCACCACCGGCTGCTCGAGCTGTACCTGGTCCAGAGCCTCGGCGTGCCCTGGGACCGCGTGCACGAGGAGGCCGAGGTCCTTGAGCACGTCCTGTCCGAGGAGCTCGAGGAGCTGATCGCGCGCAAGCTCGGCGATCCGACCCACGATCCCCACGGTGACCCGATCCCGACCCGCGAGCTCGAGATCGAGGAGACCGTGACCGCGAGCCTCGAGTCGCTCGAGGCCGGCGCGCGCGGGATTTTCGCCCGTGTGTCGGACTCCGAGCCCGAGATGCTCCGCTATCTGGCCGAGCGCGGGATCGCGCCCGGAGACGAGCTCGAGGTGATCGAGCGCCAGCCGTTCGGCGGCCCGCTGTTCGTTCGCTTCGGGGGCGAGGTGCAGGCGCTCGGCGGCGACCTGGCGCGCGCGATGCGGATCGAGGTCGAGCAGTGACACCGATCCGGGAGCCGGCGCTCGAGACGGCGGTCGCCGACGCCGGCGGCGCGACGCGGACCGCGCCGGCAGCGCTGACGCCGCTCGAACATCTGCTGGCACGCGGCCGCGTCCGCGCGATGCTGGCGATGCTCGGGCCGGCGTTCGTCGCCGCCGTGGCGTACGTGGACCCCGGGAACTTCGCCACCAACTTCCAGGCGGGCTCGAGGTTCGGATACGCGCTGCTGTGGGTCGTGCTGCTGGCGAACCTGGTCGCGATGCTGATCCAGTACCTGTCGGCCAAGCTCGGGATCGCGACCGGCAAGAGCCTGCCCGAGCTTTGCCGGGCGCGATTCCCGCGCTGGACGAGTTGGGCGTTGTGGATCCAGGCCGAGTTGATCGCGATGGCGACCGACCTGGCCGAGTTCCTCGGCGCCGCGATCGGCCTCAACCTGCTGTTCGACGTGCCGCTCCTGCCGGCTGGGCTGATCACAGGCGTGATCGCGTTCGCGATCCTTGCGCTGCAGCGGCGCGGTTACCGGCGTTTTGAGCTCGCGATCGCGGCCCTGCTCGGGATCGTGTTCGCGGGCTTCCTGTACGAGACCTTGCGGATCGGCCCCTCGGCGCACGCGTCCCTGGATGGGCTGATCCCGGGCCTGAGCGGCACCGATGAGCTCTACCTGGCGGTCGGAATCGTCGGCGCGACCGTGATGCCGCACGTGATCTACCTGCAGTCGGAGCTGACCAAGGGCCGGGTGGCGCTGCACGACGACGACGAGCGGCGCCGGGTGCTGCGTTTTGAGCGGATCGACGTGATCGTCGCGCTCGGGCTGGCGGGCGCGATCAACCTCGCGATGCTCGCGGCGGCGGCGAAGCTGTTTCACGGCTCGGGCCACCAGGTGACGACCATCGAAGGCGCGCACGCCGGCCTCGGCCACCTGGTCGGCGGCGGCGCGGCGCTGGCGTTCGCAGTCGCGCTGCTGGCGTCGGGTGCTTCGTCGTCGAGCGTCGGCACGCTCGCCGGCCAGGTCGTGATGGGGGGCTTCATCAAAGTGCAGGTGCCGGTCTTCGTCCGCCGCGCGGTGACGATGGTGCCGGCGCTGGTGATCCTCGCGGTCGGGGTGAGTCCGACCGGGGCGCTGGTGCTCAGCCAGGTCGTGCTGTCGTTCGGGATCCCGTTTGCGCTGGTGCCGCTGGTCATGCTGACCAGCAAGCGCGACGTGATGGGGGCGTTCGCCAACGGCCGCGCCGTGACCGTGCTGGCCTGCACAATCGCGGCTGCGATCACGGCGATGAACGCGTTTCTGATCTACCAGCAGCTGTTGCACTAAATTTCGCGGCCGATGTCATCGCTCGCGCAAGAGTTCGAGGACCTGATCGCTTCGCTGCCCGATGACTGGACCGATCTCGAACTCGACCTGCGGATCTTCGACGAGCGCCGCTACGTCGACGCCGCGGTCATGCTGGTGACCGCCAACCCGCAGCCCTACTCCTACTACGACTGGCACTGGCGACTGGTCGTCGCGCACCGCTTCGGGCACGCCACGCCGGTCCCTTCGGTCGATCTCGGGCTGAAGCTGCTCGACGACGCGGGAATCGAGGGTGAGATGGCGGTGCGCGAGGTTCGCACAGGGCGGGCCGAGGTGATGCAGATGTGGGGCCGGACCGAGTCGGTGCGCCAGGAGTTCCGGCGCCGACGGGCGCAGTAGCCCGTGGCCCGCGCGATCGCGTTCGTCCCCGATCTGCTGTTCGGGTCCAACGTCGTCGGGATGCTGCAGGCCGCCGGGCACGAGCCGGTGCTGGTCTCGAGCGGCGATCAGCTCGCCAACGTGCTGGCGGACGCCGACGTCGTGATCGTCGACCTGACCGCCGATGCGCCGAATCGGATCGAGATCGTCAAGCGGGCACTCGGCGACAACCGCGTGCCGACACTCGCGTTCTTCTCCCACGTCGACCACGACGTGCGTGCCGAGGCCGAGCGGGCCGGCTTCGAGCTCGTCGTGCCGCGCTCGCGGATGGCCCGCGCCGGTGCCGACCTGGTCAGCCAGCTGGCGCGGGAAGAAAGCGCGTCGTGAACATCGCGCCCACATTGGGCGTCTGAGCGACGATCCCGAAGCGCTTCTCCCAACGCGCCCATGACCGCAGGCGCGCCGGGTCAAGCGCGCCGACCTGGCCGCCGGGCTGGTCGAACGCCGGCAGCAGCGCGTGGAGCTGCGACTGCACGAGGTGCGGGTCGAGACCCTGCACCTGGGACTCGAGCGCATGCTCGCCGGCCCGCGGATCGGCGAGCACCTGGCGGTAGCCGAGCGTCAGCGCGGTGACGACCGAGCGGGCCAGGCCGGGGTTCGAACGGAGGCTTGAGCCGGTCGCGCAGAGGATCAGCTCGGGGTAGGCGGGGGCGCCGTAGCGGTTGACGCGAAACACGTGGTAGTCCGGGTCGTGGGCTCGCACCGTGACGCCCTCGTCGTTCCAGAACGCGGTCGCGGCGGCGACCTTGCCCGCGAGCAGGTCGGCCACGGCGTTGAAGCCGATCGTGATCGTCTTGACGTCGTCGGGGCGGCCGCCCGCGCCCGCGACGATCGAGTGCAACACCGCGGTGTCACTGGGCACGCCGGTGATCCCGACCGGCGCGCCGGAGCTGTCGAGCTCGCGCGGGTTGGCGATCCGCGGCGCCGCGATCACGGCCGCCAGGGGCTGCTGGACGATCGCCATCACGCCGACGATGTCCTGGCCACGCTCGCGCGCGATCGCGAGGTCGTGGATATCGAGCAGCGCGAAGTTGACGCGGCCAGTCTCGAGCAGCTTGATCGAGTCGGTCGTCGCCGACGGGATGACGATGTGCAGGTGGACGCCGGCGTGGACGTCGTCGTGGCGCGCGAGCGCCTCGTAGATCCCGGCGTGGACCGCGTTCGGCGTGAAGTCCAGCACGAGCGTCGCGTTGCGGGTCGCAGATTGACCGGCGCTCGACGAGGACGAGGAGCCGCAACCGCCGAGGGCGAGCAGCGCGGCGGCAAGCATCCCGATCAGCCCGGAGCGACGCATCCGGCGGGCAGCATAGGCGCCAAACCGAGCGCGCACGCCGGCGCCGATCGGGCACTGGGTCGCGCCTCCGTAGAATCCGCCACGAGCCATGCGCCGGAGGGTCACGTTCAGCCGTAACTACGCGCTATCGCTCTCGCGCACGTGCCGCTGCTACTGCAAGTACTGCGCGTTTGCGACGCACAAGCCGCATCTGCACGCCCCTGGCGAGGTCGAGCGGATGCTCGACCAGGCGGCGCGCCGTCACCGGGTCAAGGAGTTGCTGGTCCTGACCGGCGAGCGGCCCGAGCACAACCGCGAGGTCGCACGGCGGCTTGCCGAGTACGGCCACGAGGACTTCACCGCCTACGTCGTCTGGGTCTGCGAGCAGGCGCTCGAGCGCGGGATGCTTCCGCACACGAACCTGGGGGTTCTCGATCGCGCGGACCTGCTGCGGTTGCGCGAGGTCACCGCGTCGCAGGGATTGATGCTCGAGTCGGCGTCCGAGCGGCTGATGGAGACCGTGCACGCGGGCTCGCCGAGCAAGCATCCGGCACGTCGGATCGAGACGATCACGGCGGCCGGGGAGCTGAAGATCCCGTTCACGAGCGGGATCCTGGTCGGGATCGGCGAGAGCGAGGAGGAGCGGATGCAGTCGCTCGAGGTGCTCGCGCGGCTGCACGAGCGCCACGGCCATCTGCAGGAGGTGATCCTGCAGAACTTCGTCCCGCACCAGAGCTACTACGGACGCGAGCCTGCGGAGATCGCCGGCGATGCCGCCCAGGAGTACTGGCGCACCGGCGTGTCCCATGGGCCGCAGCTCGAAGCGCCGGCGTGGGCCTGTCCGGTGTCGGTCAAGGACCTCGAGCGCCTGATCAGCGAGGCACGGAGGTTGCTGCCCGGCGTCGGGATCCAGGTGCCGCCCAACCTGTCTGACTGGTGGCCCGAGCTCGTGCGTGCCGGCGCGACCGACCTCGGCGGACTGAGCGCGAACGGGGACCACATTTCACCCGAGCACCCATTCCCGTCGCCGACACAGGTCCGCAAGCGCTTGGCCGTGGACGGGTTCGCGCTCTCCGAGCGGCTGTGCGTGTACCCGGAGTACATCGATCGCGACTGGATCGCCGACCCAGTGCTCGACGTGATCACGAGCCGCTACTGGTCCTTCATCCCGCGCCGTGGAAGTGGCCGGCGGGCGGAGATGCGGATCGCCGACGACGCGGCGCCACGCGCGATCGAGCGCAGCGGCCAAGGCGCTGCGCTGACGCCCGAGGAGCTCACGGCGCTGTTCGCCGAGCAGCGCCCGGAGGTGATCGAGGAGATGCGCAACGCCGCCGACGAGCTGCGCGCGCAGCTCGCAGGCGACACGGTCACGTTCGTCGTCAACCGCAACATCAACGTCTCCAACGTGTGCATCGTCGGCTGCGCGTTCTGCGGCTTCGGGCAGTCCAAGCGCTCACCCGACGCCTACGAGCACTCGCGCGAAGAGTTCGCCCAACGGGTGCAGGACGCGGTGCAGGCGGGCGCGACCGAGATCTGCATCCAGTCAGGGATTCATCCGGACTGGGGGCTCGAGGATTACCTGGGCTGGTTGCGGTTCGCCAAGGAGATCGCGCCGGAGCTGCACCTGCACGCGTACTCGCCGATGGAGGTAGCGCACATGTGCGACGTCAGCGGACTGGAGCCCCGGGCGGTGTTCGAGCGCCTGCGCGACGCCGGGCTCGGGTCGACCCCCGGGACGGCAGCCGAGGTCCTCCATGACGGCGTCCGCGAGCGGATCTCGCCCAACAAGCTGCCGGTCGCCCGCTGGGTCGAGATCATCGAGGCCTCGCACGCGGAGGGGATCCGCTCGACAGTCACAGTGATGTTCGGCCACATCGAGGAACCGTGGGAGCTCGCCGAGCACATGCGCGTCGTCCGCGAGCTGCAGGACCGCACGGGCGGGTTCACCGAGTTCGTGCCGCTGTCGTTCATCCCGTTCCACACGCTGCTCGGCCGCACGCACGGGGTGCAGGAGATCTCGCGCGAGGAGAATCTCAAGCACACGGCGGCGTTCCGGCTCGCGCTCGGAACGACCGTCACCAACCTCCAGGCGAGCTGGGTGAAGATGGGGCTCGACGCCGCCACTGAGGCGCTCCGCTGGGGGGTCAACGACCTCGGCGGCACGCTGATGGAGGAGTCGATCTCGCGCATGGCGGGCAGCTACCACGGCGTCAGGCTCGAGCCCGAGCAGCTGGTCGCCGCCGCCCACCGTGCCGGACGGCCCGCCGCGGAGCGCACGACGCTGTACGAGATTCGCCGCCGCTACGAGCTCGAGGCTCAGGCGGCGTGAGCCCGTGAGCGTCGACCATCCGCGGTCGCTGTTCGCGGGCGTCGAGCCGCTCGAGGTGTTCGTCGAGCTGCTCGCCGACCTCGACACCGACGACTCGCCGACCGAGTTCTATGACCGCATCTGCGAGGCGATCTGCCGGCTGACGACGATGCGCCGCGCGGCGATCTTCATGGCGGACGCCGGGCGGCGCCGGGTGCGGGTGGTCGGCTCGCATGGAACGTCGTTCAAGCAGCTCGCGTCACTGACACCGACGCCGTCGTTGATCGCCGCCCCGATCGCCCAGCGCGCGCTGCGCGAGGACGCGGTCGTGGTCGTCTCCGACGGGATCGAGGATGCGCTTCCGCCCGAGTACGGGGAGCTGTTCGGGATCACCACGCTCGTCTGCACGCCGCTGTCGGCGGCGGGCCGCGCCTACGGCGTGATCTGCGCCGACCGCGGCGGCGGCCGCTTCGAGCTGAGCGACGGGGAGCGCCACCTGCTGTGGACGCTCGGCAAGACGGCTGCGCTGGTGGCGACCGCGCGCAACGCGACCCGCCAGCAGGAGCGCAACAACCGTCTCGGCGAGCGGATCGAGCTCGCCCGGGAGATCCACGAGCGCGTGATGCAGCGCCTGTTCGGCGTCTCGCTCGCGCTGAGTGCCGAGCGGTCGTTCGATGACGCCGAGCGTGAGCGCTGCCGGGTCGAGATGCAGGAGGCGCTGAGCGACCTGCGCAGCGCGCTCGAGCGCCCGCTCGCGGTGATGCCGAGCGAGACCGGCACGACGCTCGCGGCTGAGCTCACCCGCGTCGCGAGCTCGCCGGGGCACCGGGTGCGGATCGACTGGCCATCGACGGTAACCGTGCCGCCCGAGATCGAGCCGCTCGCGCAGTCGGTGCTGGCCGAGGCGCTGCGCAACATCGCCAAACACGCGGCCGCCTCGCGGATCGAGGTCAAGGTCGCCAGCGACGCCGACACGTTCACGCTCGAGATCCAGAACGACGGCGTCGGATCGGGCGCCCGCGGCGCCGGCATGGGGCTGCGGCTGGCGGCGTTTGAGGCGCTCCAGCACGGCGGCGTGGTCGAGTTCGGGGCCCCCGAGGACGGGCGCTGGCGGGTACGCCTGGTGGTTCCACAGGCCAAGGAGGACGCGCTCGGCGCGCCCGCGGGCGTGGCGCCGTGAGCGCGCGCGCCGGGACCGACTCGCTCACCGAGGCCGAGCGGGAGCGCACGCTTCGCGTGCTCGTGGTCGACGACCATGACGTCGTCCACTGGGGCTTTCGGGTGCTGCTCGGCGAGCAGCCATGGGTCGAGCGGTGCCTGGCGGCGCGGACCGGCGCCGAGGCGCTCGCGCTGCTGCCGACGCTCAAGCCCGACGTCGCGCTCGTCGACCTGTTCCTGGTCGGCGAGTCCGGTGCCGATGTCTGTGACTCGATCCGACGGGCGTCACCGTCGACACGCGTGCTGCTGATCTCCGGCGCCGGGCGGATGTCGCCCGCGGCGGCGCGCGCAGCCGGAGCATCGGGCTTCGTCTCCAAGGACTGGGAGGCGCGCGAGGTCGCGCGCGCGGTGCGGATGGTCGGGCTCGGGATGACGATGTTCGCGCCGACCTCAGAGCAGCCGGCGCCGCTGCTCTCAGAACGCGAGCGCGAGGTACTGGACCTGATCGCGGCCGGCTCGACCAACCGCGAGATCGCCGAGCGGCTGTATCTCTCCCCGCACACGGTCAAGGAGCACACGAGCGCCCTGTACCGCAAGCTCCAGGCACGCAACCGCGCCGAGGCGGTCCAGCGCGCGCAGCGGATCGGGCTGCTCAGCTGACCCCGCTTGGCGTCGCTCGGAACGCTTTACACGCATAGGGTGCAAAGGGTTCCAAGCGACCGCGCCGCGGAGCGCGCTACCCGGGCTTGCGCCTGACCTGTTCGATCAGCGGCAGCTTGAACGCGTGCGGGACGTAGCGCCACGCGAGCATCCCGACGCGCATCGGCAGCCCCGGCACTACCACCCGGCTGCCGTTCTCCAGTCCCGCGACCCCGGCGCGGGCGACGTCCCGGGCCGACGGCTTGACCTGCGACGGGAACGCCTGCTCGAAGGACTTGCCTCCGGTCACCTGCCAGTCGGCGTGCTCCCAGAACTCGGTGTCGACCGGCCCCGGGGCGAGCGCGGTGACCGTCACGCCAGCTCCGCGAACCTCCTGATGGATCGCCTCGGAGAACGTCAACAGGTAGGCCTTGGCGGCCGAGTAGCCCGCGGAATATGGCAGCGGCTGCATGCCGGCGGTCGAGGCGACGTTCAGGATCGCGCCGCGGCCGCGCTGGACCATTCCCGGCAGGAACGCCGACGTCAGCGCGACGGGCGCCTCGACCAGCACCCGCACCTGATCGAGCTCGCGCTCGGGGCTGGACGCCGCGAACGCTCCGCCGGTCGCGAAGCCGGCGTTGTTGACGAGTACCTCTACGTCGAGCTCGAGTGACCCGATCCGCCCCGGGAGACGATCGCGCGAGACCGGCTTTGCCAGGTCACAGCCGAGCGTCTCCGCGCGGACGCCGAACTCGGAGCGCAGCTCGCTCGCGACCTCGTCGAGCCTCTCCTTGCGCCGCGCCACCAGGATCACGCCGTGGCCGCGCCGTGCCAGCTCGCGGGCGACCTCGGCGCCGATCCCGGACGAGGCTCCGGTTATCAGCGCAGCTGAGGAATCCCGTGGCTCTGGGAGGCTCACGGGCGCCAGCCTAGCGCCCCGCCCGCGGAGCGGCCTTCGACCACGGGAGGAACCCCTCCCCCCGATCGGGGGGAATGTCTGCGGGCCCTGTATCCGCCTCGCACCCCTGGCGTAGGTTGACACGAATGAGTACCGCGTCGGCGATCCTCTTCCCCGGGCAGGGGAGCCAGACCGATCAGATGCGCGACGACGTCGCGCGCGCGCGGCCCGACCTGCTCGAGCTCGCGGTGCAAACCGTCGGCGAGGACCCGTTTCTTCATGCCAGCGAGGGCACGCACTTCGCCCAGCCGGCGATCTTCTGCGCCAGTCTCGCCGGTTGGCACGCGCTCGGCCGCCCGACCGGCGATCTGATGGCCGGTCACTCGCTCGGGGAGCTCGCGGCGCTGGTCGCCGCGGGCGCGCTCGACGAGCGCGCCGGGCTCGAGCTCGTGACCCTGCGCGGCCGCTTGATGCACGAAGCGGGCCTGCGCGCGGGCGACGGCGGCATGGTGGCGGTGCTCGGTCGCGGCGCGGCCGACCAAGCGCACGAGATCGCGCTCGCCCATGAGTTGACCGTCGCCAACGACAACTCCCCGCAGCAGGTGGTCCTATCGGGCGCGAGCGCCGCGCTGCCGGCCGCCGTCGAGCACGCCAAGGAGCTCGGACTGCGCGCGATGGTGCTCGACGTGACCGGCGCCTTTCACTCGCCGATGATGGCCTCGGCGGTGCCCGAATTCGCCGCTGCGCTGGCGCGGACCGAGTTCTCGAAACCGGTCGTGCCGGTGATCTCGGCCGTCAGCGTGGCGCCGTTCGACGATCCGCGGGCCGAGCTCGCCGATGCGCTGACGATGCCCGTTCGCTGGCGCGAGGTGATGCTCGACGTTGCGCGAGCGCGGCGCCGGCAGGTTCATCGAGGTCGGCCCCGGACGGGTGCTGACCGGGCTCGCGAAGCGGACGCTCGCCGACGTGGAGCTCGTCAATGTCTGAGTCGGGCCGGACGGACGGGACGGCGCTCGTGACCGGCGCCTCCCGCGGGATCGGTGCCGCGATCGCTCGCGCGCTGGCGTCCGACGGCTGGACCGTCGGCGTCAACTACCGCTCCCAGCGTGACGGCGCCGAGGCGGTCGTCGCCGCAATCAAGAGCGATGGCGGACAAGCCGTGGCGATCGGAGCCGATGTTGCGCAGGCGTCGGCGGCGGAGGAACTGTTCTCGGCGCTCGAGTCGCAGTTCGAGCGGCCGGTGCTGGTGCTGGTCAACAACGCCGGGATCACGGCCGACGACCTGACCCCGTCACTCGGCGACGAGGCGTGGGATTCGGTGATCGAGACCGACCTGACCGCCGCCTTCCGTCTGACGCGGCGCGCGCTGCGGCCGATGCTTCGCGCGCGCTCCGGGCGGATCGTCAACATCGCCTCGATCTCCGGTCTGCGGGCCAACCCGGGCCAGGCAAACTACGCCGCCGCGAAGGCGGGCCTGATCGCGTTCACGAAGACGACCGCGGTCGAGGTGGCTCGACGCGGAATCACCGTCAACGCGGTCGCCCCCGGCGTGATCGAGACCGATATGACGGCAAGCCTCAACGGCGAATTGCTCTCGCATGTGCCGGCGCGCCGGGCGGGCAAGCCGGAGGAAGTGGCGGCATGCGTGCGCTTTCTCGTCTCCGACGAGGCGAGCTACGTCACCGGCGCGGTGCTGAGCGTCGATGGAGGACTCGCTGCATGAAAGTGAAATCCCACGGCAAAGGAGTAACTGGATGTCTGTAACGACGGAGCAGGTGGAGACGCGCGTCATCGAGACGCTCGCGAGCTTCGGTCCGGACGCGAGTCAGATCACTCGCGCTGCCACCTTCGAGGAGCTCGACATCGATTCGCTGGACCTGGTCGAGCTCGCGCAGGTGGTCGAGGACGAGTACGGCGTGGTCCTCAAGGGTGAGGACATGAAGGACCTCAAGACCGTCGGCGATGCGATCGACCTGATCGTGGAGCGGGCCGGCTAGTGAGCGCCAGGCCGGACAGACGCAAGGTCGTCGTCACCGGAATTGGCGCGGTGACGCCGCTGGGGATCGGCGCCGAGACGCTCCATGACCGCTGGGTGCAGGGGAACTGCGGGATCGAGGATGGCGCGGGCGCGTGCCGTGACTTCGACCCCAAAGAGTTCCTATCGGTCAAGGAGGCACGTCGTCTCGATCGCTTTGCGCAGTTCGCGGTCGCGGCGTCCGATGAAGCGATCGGCCAAGCCGGGTGGGACGGGGAGGCGCCGTACGATCCGCTCCGCGTCGGCTGCGTGATCGCGACCGGGATCGGCGGTCAGCGGACGATCGAAGCCCAACTCGAGGTGATGCGCGAGCGCGGTGCGAAGATGGTCTCGCCGCTCGGCATCCCGCAATACATGCCCAACGCCGCCGCGGCCGCTGTCTCGATGCGCCACTCGCTGCGCGGACAGAGCTACGGTGTCGTCTCGGCCTGCGCCAGCGGCGCCCAGGCGCTCGGGTCCTCGCTGCGGATGATCCAGTACGGCGATGCCGACGCCGTCGTCTGCGGCGGCGCCGAGGCGACCCTGACCGACTTTGCGTTCGCGTGCTTTAACTCGATGCAGGCGCTCTCGCCGACCGGCACCTCGCGGCCGTTTGACCTGCGGCGCGACGGGTTCGTGATGGGCGAGGGAGCGGGCGTCGTCGTGCTCGAGGAGGCCGACGCGGCCGCACAGCGTGGCGCCCCGGTGCTGGCCGAGCTGGTCGGCTTCGGCTCGACATCGGACGCCTTCCATCTGACCGCGCCCCAGCCCGACGGCGGTCCTGCCTCGCGCGCGATCGAACTCGCGCTCGCCGACGCGGGCGTGGCGCCCGCGGACGTCGACTACGTCAACGCGCACGGGACCTCGACGCAGCTCAATGACGCGGCGGAGACCCAGGCGCTCAAGCGGGCGCTCGGCGACGACGCCAAGCGCGTGCCGATCTCCTCTACCAAGTCCGCGATCGGGCACCTGCTCGGCGCCGCCGGCGCGGTCGAGGCGGTGGCCACTGTGCGGACCCTGCAGACCGGCGTGATCGCGCCGACGCTCGGCTACGAGGTGCCCGATCCAGAGCTCGATCTGGACTACGTGCCCGGCGAGGCGAGACCGCTGCTGACCTCCAACGGCCACCCGCCGCTGGCGATCTCCAACTCGTTCGCGTTCGGCGGCCACAACGTCGCGCTCGCGATCCGGGGAGCGGCCAAATGAGCGCGACCGCCGTCGCCGCCCCGAGTCGACGTCTCGATCCCCACGAGCGCCTGGAGGCGCTGTGCGACCCGGGCAGCATCCGCGTGCTGCGGTCATTCGTTCGCTCCTCGCGACTGGGCGATCGCGCGATCGCTGGAGACGGCGTGGTCGGGGCGACCGGAACCGTCGACGGACGGCCGATCGCCTGCTACGCGCAGGACGCCGCGTTCCTGGGCGGCTCGCTCGGCGAGCGCCACGCGGACACGATCGTGCGCGTGCTCGAGCTCGCCCGTCGCGCGCAGATGCCGGTCGTCGGGTTCGTCGAATCGGGCGGCGCCCGGATGCAGGAGGGGACCGCGGCGCTGGCCGGCTACGGGCGGATCTTTCGCCAGACGGTCGCGATGACGGGTCTTGTCCCGCAGATCTCGGTCGTCTCCGGAGCTTCGGCGGGCGGCGGCGCATACTCGCCCGCGCTCACCGACCTGATCGTGATGACCGCGGACGCCGCGATGTTCCTGACCGGCCCGGGAGTGGTCCGCGAGGCGCTCGGCGAGGAGATCGACGCGGCGGGGCTGGGCGGCCCGCACGTCCACGACCGCAACGGTGTCTGCCACCTGGTCGAGCGCGACGAGGCGAGCGCTGCGGCGCGCGTGCGCGAGCTGCTCTCATACCTGCCGTCATCGGCGGGACAGGCGCCGCCGCGCGCGACGCCGGTCGCGCCGGCCGAGCCGGACCCGGGCGCGCTGGTCCCGACCGCGCCGCGCAGCGTCTACGACGTCCGTCGACGCGCTGAGCGCCGTGATCGACGCCGGCTCCTTGCAGGAGCTGTGGCCGCGCTGGGCGCGGAACATGGTGACTGCGTTCGCGCGGATCGACGGGCGCCCGGTCGGGATCGTCGCCAACCAGCCGCGCTATCTGGGCGGCGTGCTCGACGCGGAGGGGTCGGAGAAGGCGGCCCGCTTCGTCAGCTTCTGTGATTCCTTTGGCCTGCCGTTGATCGCGGTCGTCGACACGCCCGGGTTCATGCCGGGATCCAAGCAGGAGCGGGCGGGCGTGATCCGCCACGGCGCCTCGCTGGTGCGCGCCTTCGCGGCTGCGACCGTGCCGAAGCTGACCGTCGTCCTGCGCAAGTCCTACGGCGGCGCGTACATCACGATGAACTCGCGCGACCTCGGTGCCGACCTGGTGCTCGCCTGGCCGGACGCGGAACTCGGGATCATGAGCGCGCGCGCGGCGGTCGGGATTGTCAACCGTCGCGAGTTGCGCGCCGCCGATGACCCCGACGCGGAGCGCGAGCGCCTCGCCGCCGCGTACGCGGATGACCATCTGCGAGCCGAGCGCGCCGCGGCGGAGGGATTCGTGGACGAGATCATCGAGCCGGCGCAGACACGCGACCGACTGGCGGCGGCGCTCGACGCGTTCGCGGCAGGTGGTAGGGCGTGATCCTGGATGGCAAGCGCCTCCTGATCACCGGCGTCATCACCAAGGACTCGATCGCCTACCACGCAGCTGAGCAGGCCCAGAAGGAGGGCGCCGAAGTCCTGCTGACGAGCTTCGGACGCGTGCGGAGGATGACCGAGCGCGCCGCCCAGCGCCTCCAGAAACCGTGCGATGTGCTCGAACTCGACGTCAACAAGCCCGACGATCTCGAGGCGCTGACCGAGTCGCTGCGAGAGCGATGGGGCGGGGTGGACGGTGCTCTGCACGCGATCGCGTTCGCGCCGCAGGACGCGCTCGGCGGCGGCTTCATGACCGCCCCCGCGCAGAGCGCGATTGAGGCTTTCCAGACCAGCGCCTTCTCGCTCAAGGCGCTGTCGGCCGCGCTCGCGCCGCTGATGCCCGAGGGCTCGGGGATCGTCGGGATGGACTTCGATGCGAGCGTCGCGTGGCCGATCTACGACTGGATGGGGGTAGCCAAGGCCGCGCTCGAATCGGTCTCGCGGTACCTCGCCCGGGATCTCGGACCGAAGGGGATCCGCGTCAACCTGGTCTCCGCGGGGCCGCTGCGGGACGGTCGCCGCACGCGGGATTCCAGGCTTCGAGCAGCTGGCCGATCTGTGGAGCACACAGGCTCCGCTCGGCTGGGACATCGCCGATCCGGTGCCGGTGGCGCGCGCGATCTGCTGGCTGCTGTCGGACTACTCCCACGCGATCTCGGGCGAGATCGTGCACGTCGACGGCGGCTTTCACGCCGTCGGGGCGCCGAGCACCTCCTGACGGCACGGCGCTCGCCCTAGCGGAACAGGTCCTGCTCGGGGCCACGCACGAGCGCCTGCGCGCCCGGGCCGTCGTCGTCGATCACGTGCCGGCCGGCGCCGCTGACCAGCACCGCCGGCTGCATCCCATCCTTGGTGCGCGTCAGGTCCGCGGCCGATGCGAGCTCGTCGGCGATCGCGATCCACGTCGCGTGCAGTTGGCGCCCGCGCGCGTCATGGCGGCCGCGCCAGTCCTCGAACGGTTGCAGGCCGGCGCAGCCGATCGCGATGTCGATCTGGCCGTGGCGCCAGGCGCGGCCGAACGAGTCGGTGATCAGCACCGCGGGCGAGTTCCCGAGCAGCTCGCCGAGGCGCGCTCGGAGCGCGCGGGCCGAGCTGTCGGGGGCGCGCGGGAGGAGAATCAACGTGTCGTCGTCGGGCGCGTTCGAGGCATCGACGCCGGCGTTGGCGCACACGAACCCATGGTGGGTGACCGCGATCAGCACCCCGTTCTCCGCGCGCCGGATCTCTCGCGACTCGTCGAGCACCACCTGGACGTGGCGCGGATCCTTGTCGAGCCTGGCGCCGAGCTCCAGCGCACGCTCGCTCGGCCGCACCGCGGACAACCTGCGGGTGGCGCCCTCCGCCTTGGAGACCGCCTTGTGCGCGAGCACGAGGACGTCGCCGGCCACCGGGGCCCCGGCGGGCATGGCGTCGGCGATCAGCTGCGCCAGGTCATCGTTGACGTGGATCTCGGGCAGCCCCTCGAGCGCGACGGCCTTGATCGCGGGCACCGACGCTCCTCAGGTCCGCGACAGCTGTCGCAGCATCCCGCGGGTGTGCGCCGCCCCGCCATGGCGGTTGGCGAGCGCCTCCTCGACTGCGGTCAAGTCCTCCGGCGTGTCGACGTCGAGCGCCAGCGAGTCCAGCGCGACGGTCTGCACCTCGAGTCCCGCGCGCCCGGCGATCGCTTCGTGGCGTTGGCGGCTGCCGGGTCCGAATGCGGGCACGAGCGCGTCCGGAGGCGTGAGCAGCAGTGCGTTGGTGCCCGTCCCGTGGCGGTCGGGAACGACCACCGCCGAGCGTGTCGCGACCGGGCGGGCGAGCAGCTCGTCGAGCTCGCCGGGGTCCAGCAGCGGGCAGTCGCCGGGGATCAGCAGCGCCCGCGGGGCGCCGAGCTCGACCGCCCGCTGTATCCCGAGCGCGGCGGCCTCGTTGTGCCCCAGCTCCTGGTCCTCGATCACCGTCGCCCCGTAGCCCGCTGCAATCCGCTGGGCGCCGTGGTCGCCGGAGACGACCAGGACGCTCTCGATCAGCGTGCTGCGCCGCAGCGCGACCAGCACATCGGAGAACATCGCCTCGGCGAGCACCCGCCGCGTGTTCGGGTCAAGCACGTCGCTGAGCCGTTGCTTGGCCTCATCAAAGCTCTTTATCGGGAGGATCGCGAGCGGCTCGGTCATCGGTGATCGCTACACGCTAGAGCGTCGGGCGGCCATGCTCAGGCCACCCCGAGCCCAAGCGCGAACTGCAGCGTCTGCTCGGCGAGCCGGCGGCGGGCATCCGCCGAGTCCATCAGCACGTCGGTCTCGAGCACCGGCAACGAACGTGCCGGCTGATCGGCGACCAAACCGTCGAGCAGACCCTCGTACTCGGCGACGATCCCGTCGCTGGTCAGTGGATTCCCGCGCCAGCGCATGAACGCGGCCGTCGGGCCTTTGACGATCTCCTGTGTCGACGATTGGGCTGACGGCGACGACCGGCGCGGGGCTTGACCGGATCGCGTCGCGCACGCCCTCGAGCGAGAGGATCGGCCCGATCGAGATGACGGGATTGGAGGGGCCGATCACGATCGCCCTGGCGCTCGCGAGCGCCTCGGTCACCTCCGCCGTCGGCGGCGCCGCTCGCCGGCCGCGAAAGTCGACGTCGAGCACTTCGCCGTCACCTTGGTGCTGGATCAGGAACTCCTGCAGCGGCCACCACCGTCCATCTGCGAGCACCCGCGTACGCACGGGCACGTCACTCATCGGGAGCACCCGCGCGCGCACGCCGAGCGCCGCCGCGAGCGCAGCTTGGGCGTCTGTCAGGCGCATACCGGAGTCGAGCTGCCGCGCGCGCTCGAGGCCGATCGCGAGGTCGCGGTCCCCGAGCGAGAACCAGACATCGATCCCCAGCTCACGCATCCCGTCCATGACGTTGAAGGTGTCGTCACGCAGTCCCCAGCCGCGTTCGTCGATCCGGTCGGCGAGCCAGAACGTGACCAGATCTGGGTCCGGTGACACGTAGGCGCCGTAGATCTCGATGTCATCGCCGGTGTTGGCGATCACGACCAGGTCATCGCCGACCACGTCGAGCATCCCGCGTGCCAGCTTCGCGCCGCCGGTCCCGCCGGCGAGGATCACGACCGACCCGTCAGCCATCTCAGCCCGGCAGACCGGTGATCCTGATTCCGGCCTGGACCTTGTTTCGCACGTTGATCGAGATCAGCAGCGCCGTCAGCTGCTCGACGATCCGAGCCATCTCCAGCCGACCGCAGTCGACCGGCCGCAGGCCGTCGATGCGCGCGACGAGCTCGGCGACGCGCGCTGTGTCGCCGCGTTTGTCGCCACAGATGAGAACGTCCTCGTCGAGCGTCTGATCGAGGTCAGAGAGGTGCGACGCGCTGACGGTGTGGAATGCCGAGACGACGCGCACGCCCTCGGGAACCATCTCCTGGGCCTGCCTGAGCCGCCGACCCCTGCCAGACGCCAAGCGTGCGGGTCGCCTTGCCGCTGACCGCCGCGGCGAGAGGAACGGTCGCGTCGACGAGGAGCTGATCCGCAATGAGCGCGTTCTTGAGGTTGGTGAGCGTCTCGGACTGCGAACGGAACGGGACGCTGAGGATCACGATCCCGGCGCCCTGCACCGCATCGGCGTTCTGCCGGCCCGTGAACGAGCCGTCGGGGACGCGCTCGCGGGCGTGTTCCGCGGCCTCCTGTGCCCGGCCGGCATCGCGGGACCCGATCGTGATCGGCAACCCGGCCCGGCCGAGCCTGACCGCCAATCCGAAACCGAGCGCCCCTGTCCCTCCGACGATGCAGACCGGTGCCGTCAATTCGACCGGCAGTCTATGTCCAGCGCTCGATCTATAGTTCTGCGCTGGGTGCGGGCACGCCTCCTGTTGATCCTGAGCGCCGTGGCGCTCGCCGTCGTGGTTCCGAACGCGGGAGCGTCAAAGCCCGCGCCGGCGCCGTTGCAGGTGGACCGGGCCTCCTTCACGCAGGACGGTCAGCAGGTCTCGTGGTCGGTCAACCTCGCGCATCCGTTCTCGCCCGGCGGCCTGGCCAGCGACAAGCGCTCGCTTTGCCTGCTGATCGAGGGCCGCCACGGGAAGGTGAGCAATCAGCTGTGCGTGGCCGGACCGAGGCCCGGCCGCAAGAGCGCGCGCGTCGAGGTCGTGCCTCCGAACGGGAAGCCTCGCTTCATCGCCGCGACCGTCAAGCGCAAGAGCTCGCACAATCTGACCGCCACGTTCACGCCCGCGAGCATCGGGATCAGCTTCAAGCCGACCCGCTGGCAGGTGAGCAGCACGCTCGTGGCTTCGGGCTGCGGGCAGTCGGCCCCGGGCGCCCCGCCGAAGACCGGCACCTGCCGCACGCTGTTCCCGCGTACTGTGGCCGTCGCGAAGCTGCACCCGCCGCAACTCGTTGGCTGCGTCGCGCGTGGCGCTCCGTTCGTCTTCAGCGGCCCGAGCAACCAGGGCAAGGTCGTCGCCCTCACGTTCGACGACGGTCCCTGGGTCCAGACCGGGCAGTTCCTCAACGTGCTCGAGCACTACCACGTGCACGCCACCTTCTTCGAGATCGGTGAGCAGATATCGACCTACGGGGAGAACGGCGCGATCGAGCGCCGGATGCTCGCCGACGGCGACATGATCGGTGACCACACGTGGAGCCACCCGGACGTGTCCGGCGGCGGCACGTTCGCGCGTGACCAGATCATCCGTGCCGCCGCGGCGATCAAGACCGCGACGCATGGCTTCCAGCCGTGCCTGTTCCGGGCGCCGTATGGGGCGGTCAGCCCGGCGCTGTTCGCGGTCACGAAGTCGCTCGGCTTCAAGACGATCCAATGGGACGTCGACCCCGTCGACTGGTCGCGCCCCGGCACGGCCGCGATCGAGGAGCGCGTGCTCAGCGCCGTGCACCCGGGCGCGATCGTCCTCCAGCACGACGGTGGCGGCGACCGCTCCGAGACGCTGGCCGCGCTCCCGGATGAGATCCAGACGCTCAAGCGCCGCGGCTACCGCTTCGAGACGATCACGCAGATGTTCGGGATGAAGCTGCTGTACCGGTAGTGGCGGGCTGCGCGAGGTCGGCGTCGATCGCGTCGACGAGCGTCAGCGCGGCTTCGAGCAGTCGATCGATCGCGCCTCGGTCGAGCGTGCCGGGGATGTCCGATGGCTGGTGTGATCGGGGCACGAGCCCGCGGGTGTCAAGGCACCCGATCGTGATCGCGGGCAGGCCGGCGAACCGCGCCGGGAACGCCGGCGAGACGCCGCGACCACGGTGCGGCGCGGCGCCGAGCTCGGTCCGTGACCCGATTGACCGTTGGGCGACGGCATCCAGCCGCCGCCCGAACCGCAGCGGGATCAGCGAGCCGTCAGCGGTCCACCACCGCCGCTCGCCGCCACCCCCGGCGCCGATCCCGAGCACGACCGTGCCCGCCGCCCTGGGCTCTCCACGCCGCGCGCTCAGATACCGACTGAGCCCGATCATCGCGCCGTCGCCCGCGCCCTGGAGGACGATCTCGACCGCGAGCCGGCCGGACGGGGCAACATCCAAGGCTCGTGCGAGCGCGATCGCGATCGCGACGCCGCTCCCGTTGTCGCCCGCGGCCGGCCCGAACGGTGACCCGGCTAGCTCGAGCAGCAGTCCCGCGGCGATGACGAGCCCGGCGGTCGGGATCAGCTGCACGACGTCGAGAACCGCGCCCGTCTTGCCGCCGTCACGGAGGATCGCCATCGCGAGCAACCAAAGGAAAGCGATCAGCATCCATCCCAGCCATCCCGGTGCCCGCCTCGCCGTGAGCGCGCTCAAGCGGGCCGCAAGCCGGCGGATAGCCGGACGGTAGACGAGGCCCATCCGGCCCGCGTCGTAATTGGCGGTGATGATCAGCCTCACCGGCGCATCGGCCGGGGCCGGGCTGATCACGTTCTGGCTGGCGTGCTCGGGAGAGAGACGGCGCCCCAGTGACATTCCCGTCAGCCCGTCGAGCACGAGCGACACCAGCGCGACGAGGATCACCGCGCCGCCCAGCTTCGCTGAGGCGACCGTCAGCAGGCTGCCGGCGACCGCGAGCGCGGCATGCCACGTGTGAGCGAGCGCCCAGTTGGGCCGGCACCAGAACGTCTCGACGTTGGCCTCGCGGCGGCCGGAGCGCAGCTCCGACGCGAGCCAGAGCGCGGCGCGGCGCTCGGCGTTCGTGCCCGCGCCGCGGCCCTCGAACTGCGCGAGTGTTGCGATCGTGTCCGCCGTGCTCATTCGCCGCGGATGATCCCAGGGAGCGCGTCTGGCATTGGCCGATCGCTGCCGGGGGCGCCTGCGCTCGGGCCCTGATCGTGTACAACGGGGCGGTGAGCGAGTCTGCCCTGGAGCTCGAGCTGCTCGATGTCGCCCGCGAAGCTGCCGAGGCCGCGGCCGCGGAGCTGCGCCCCCGCTTCGGCCATCGCCAGGACGGCGTGCGCGCCAAGAGCACGCCGACGGACCTCGTCTCAGACGCCGACCTGGCCGCTGAGTCCTCGATCCGCGCGGTGCTCGCCGACCGCCGGCCCGGGGACACCATCCTCGGCGAAGAGGGCGGCCAGACCGGGGACGGCGAGCTGCGCTGGCTGATCGATCCGCTCGACGGGACGACGAACTTCCTGTTCGGCGTGCCACAGTTCGCGGTCAGCATCGCCTGCGAGGATGCCGGTGGAGGGCTCGTCGGAGTGGTGCTCGACCCGGTCCGTGACGAGTGCTTCTCGGCAACGCGTTCAGGCCGCCCGGAGCTCAACGGCGCCGCGATCACGGCCTCGGCGGGTGACCAGCTCGCCACGGCGCTCGTTGCTACCGGGTTTGGCTACAACTCCCGCGTGCGCGCGCGCCAGGCGGTCGTGCTCGCCCGCGTGCTCCCCAGCGTCCGCGACATCCGACGCGCCGGGTCCGCCGCGCTGGATCTCAGCTGGTGCGCCTGCGGGCGCTACGACGCCTACTTCGAGCGCGGCGTCAAGCCGTGGGACTACGGCGCCGGCAGCCTGATCGCCGCGCGCGCGGGGCTCGAGCTCCGCGAGTTCCCCGCCAATGGCGACGACGAGCCCAAGGGGCTGCTCGCCGCACCGGCGGCGTTAGTCGACGAGCTGCTGGCGCTCATCCTCGGCCGCACCTAGACTTGGCCCGCCACGCGGCGGTGGTGGAACGGTAGACACGATGCCCTCAAAAGGCATTGTCCTTCGGGACGTGTGGGTTCGAATCCCACCCGCCGTACTGCTTCTCTGCGTCTGGACGCCGTGTTTGTCGCTTGACGCGGGTTTCGGCGCAGTGGTATAAGGCCCGACCTTAGGCTTGAGCCGTGGCCCCGCTTCGGGCGGAGCGCCAACACACGAGATGCAGGGGGTCGCCGTGGCGTCTTTTCGTTTGGGGAAGCGATCGGGGCAATCAGACGTTTCACGAAGCACATCTCGGTGGCGGTGGCCCGGGCTGGCGGTCGTGCTGGTGTTGGCGTCACTGGTTGCCGGTTCGGCGGCCCAGGGATCAGCGGGCGTGCCGAGCCTGAAGAGGCTTGCCCCCGCACCACGGCTTCCGCAGGGGACCAGGGCGATCGGTGCGGTCCCGGCCTCGACGCCGATCTCCGGCGCGGTCGTGCTCAAGCCGCGCGACAACGCGGGGCTGCAGCAGTTCATCGCCGCCGTGAGCGACAAATCCTCGCCACGGTTCGGTCAATATCTGCCGCCGGGCGCGTTCGCCGCCCGGTTTGGTCCTACGGCGGCCACGATCGCCGCTGTGCGCTCACAGCTTGAATCCGATGGCCTGAAGGTGACCGGGGTTTCCAGCGACGGGGTGATGGTTCACTTCTCCGGATCCGCGGCCACGGCACAGAGTGCGTTCCACGTCGGCCTCAACCGTTACCGGCTGAGCGACGGCACCACCGGACGTGAGCTCACGTCCGCGGCCGAGTTGCCATCCAGCATCGCTCCGCAGGTGGCCGGTGTAGTCGGCCTCCAGACTCTGGTGCGCCCGCATTCCGAGGCAATCCACGGCGCGGCATCGGCCCGCGGCGAGTTCCCGAAGGCGAAGGCGGCGGCGTCGTTCCCGCACCCGCCGGGCTCGCCGACCCCCTGCAGCGCGGCGAGAAACGCCGCGCTGAACCAAGGCGGCCTGACCGACGATCAGATCGCCAATTCCTACGGCGCCTTCGGTCTCTACGGGGCCGGAGACTTCGGCGCCGGACAGCGGGTCGCCGTGTTCGAGCTCGAGCCGTTCCTGGTCTCCGACCTGAAGACGTTCGACACGTGTTTTTTCGGGGCCACCCGCGCCAACCAGATGATTGCGCAGCTGAAGCAGTTCCCGATCGACGGCGGCCAGCCGTCAGGGCCAGGCAGCGGCGAGTCGATCCTCGACGTCGAGGACGTGTCCGCGGTCGCCCCCGGCGCGGGACTCGACGTCTACGACGCTCCGAACACCAGCTTTGGCTCGCTCGACGAGTACGCGGCGATCATCAATGCCGACCAGGACCGGGTCATCACGACGAGCTGGGGATTCTGCGAGCAGGCCGAGCAGGACAACGACCCCGGCGATCAGCAGGCCGAGAATGTGCTCTTCGAGCAGGCCGCTGCGCAGGGCCAGACGGTGTTCTCGGCGGCGGGCGACACGGGAGATGACGACTGCAACGCCTTCCGTACGGCGACTCCGCCGCCGGACCAGCCGTTCATTTCGACCGACGATCCCTCAAGCCAACCGTACGTCGTCGGGGCCGGCGGTACGACGATTGACAACGCGACCCAGCCGCCAGCGGAGCGCGTCTGGAACGACGGCAACGTGTGGGGCGGCGGCGGCGGCGGAATCTCGCAGTCGTGGACGATGCCGAGCTGGCAGCGGACCGCGCGGGTTCCAGGGATCGTGTTGCCGGGCAGCGCCGACTACAAGAACGCGGCGAGCGTTCTCAAGGCCAACGGGTTCCCGTCGACTTTCTGCGCCGACGTTCCGGGAGCGACCACGAGCACACCGTGCCGGCTGGTTCCCGACGTCGCTGCCCAGTCCGACGAGTTCACCGGGGCGATCACGATCTTCAGCGAGTCGTTCACCCCGTTCGAGCCCGACGGGTGGATAACCGAGGGCGGCACGTCGTCGGCGGCACCGCTGTGGGCGGGCATGCTGGCCGACATCAACGCCTCGGCTACGTGCGCCACCCAGAGCGCGACCGCCAACGGCGTCGGCTTCGCCAGCCCGCTGCTGTACGCGGTGGCTTCGGTCCCGAGTCAGTACGCAGCCTCGTTCAACGACATCACCGTCGGCAACAACGACATCTACGGCCTCGACAACGGCAAGGTATTCCCTGCCACCAAGGGCTACGACCTGACCACCGGGCTGGGGACGCCGGAGCTGACCGGCCCCGGAGGGACGCCCGGCCTGGCGTTCTATCTCTGTAGCGCCGCGTCGCAGACCACTAGGCCGGTGGTTTCAAACCTGTCGCCAAGACAGGGCAGCACCAGCGGCGGTGAGACGGTGACCATCACCGGCACCGGGTTCGGGTCCGCGAGCAGCCCGGCGGTATCGGAAGTGCAGGTCGGCGTGGCGCAGGTGGCAGCCGGCGGCTTCCAGGTCACCAGCCCGACGACGATGACGGTGACGATGCCGGCGGGGCTGTCCGCCCAGCCGCCGCAACCGGGATCGCGCGCGCCTCAGAACGGAGCGGGTCCCGTCAACGTGCTGGTGACGCGCAAGAACGGAGTGTCGAGCGTGCCCGGGCCGTCCTCGACCTTCGAGTACGTGAACACCAACAGCGCGAGCGCCGCGATTCCGAGTGTCAACGCAGTCAGCCCGACCGGCGGCCTGCAGACCGCGCCCGGCAAGATCACGATCCTCGGCTCGGGCTTCACCGGTGCGACGAAGGTCACGTTCGGCGGCGTCAACGCCCCGAACTTCACCGTGGTCAGTCCCTTCCAGATCACAGTGCAGGCGCCCGCGTACTCGTCCTCGAGCACGGCCTGCGTGCCACTGCCGACGACCGGGGTGTTCAAGGGCGAGAACGCAGCCAACGACATCTGCCAGGTGTACGTCAGGGTCTCAAACCGCAACGGGACGAGCGCGACCGGAAAGATCCTGCCGCCTCCGGAAGGGGCGATCAGCTTCCTATCAAACGGCGCCTTCGCGGTGCCGCCCGGATGCGCATGCGAGATCGGACCGGCTCCGACGGAGTTCGACTACGTTCCGAAGCCGGCAGTCACCTCGATCTCGACCTCGGGCGGTCCGGCGAGCCTGGCCAGCGAGAACGGGGACGGGGTGATTTCGGTTCGTGGCCGGGGGCTGGGCCTGCAGACGTTCGATTGGGGGACCCTGGGGCCGCCCGATCAGGAGTCGTCCCAGGACACCAACGTCGTGTTCCTGACCGGGACGCAGATGCAGATCGTGCCGTTGCCGCAGAACACGACGACCGACGTCCTGTCGCTGCCCTTCGGAGTCAAGACGCTGGGCGGCTCGACGAAGCCGGTGACGGCGCTCTTCGCGGGCATCCCGACGGTGACCGGCGTGGTCAACAAGGACAACAGCAAGACGCTGAACGGGACGTCCGGAGCCGTCAACACCGGAGGGACTCCGATCGCGATCACGGGCGATGGCTTCAGCGGACAGGTACTGGCACCGATCGAGTTCAACGACGCCCAGTTGCCGTTCTCGTTCGGGACTCAGAACACGTTCACGGTCAACAGCGATACGCGCATCAGCACCCAGACCGTGAGCCAGAACCCCGCTTTCGTCGACGTCCAGGTCTGCACCGTGACCGGCTGCAGCGACACGTCGCCCTCGGACCAGTTGATCCTCTACCCACCGGGTGACCCGAACGTCGACACGGTCGCCCCCACCACCGGCCCGGCGGCGGGCGGGACCAAGACGAAGATCAACGGCGAGAACCTGGGATGCGTCTTGCAGGTGTTCTTCGGCAACACGCAGGCGACGAAGGTGTCGAACCTAGCGACGTTCACCGATTGCGGATCGACGGTGCAGATCAGCGCCACCTCGCCCGCAGGGCCGGCCGGCACGTCGGTGCCGGTCACGGCGGTCACCGCGGAGAGCTTCTTCACCGGGTCCGGGCGTAGCACGAGTTCGGCGAAGTTCACCTACGCGGGCGGCTGATCAACCGCGGGCCGGCGGAGCTGCACGTCGGCCCGCGCTCTGGACGGGCGGGCCGCGGAGCTACGCCGCGGCCGGCTGCGGGCCGCGCGCGACGGGGCTGCTTCCGCGCCGCCGCGCCTCGTCCTCGGGCACCTCGAGCTCGACGTTCCAGCCCTGAGCGAAGCCGATCATCGCGAACACGATCAGCGCGACCTGGACCGGAATCAGGAGCACGGTCAAGAAGCCGAGCGTGCTATCGCTCAGACCGGCGCCGCCGAACAACGACTGCGCGTTGGCGAAGCCGACGTGCTCGCGGTCAAACCAGCTCGTCCCCGACAGGCCCGTTCCGGCGATTACGGCGATGATCAACAGCAGGACGGCGAGCGCGGCGGCGATCGGCAGCAATCCGCGTGCCCAGCGCCAGATGTAGAACCCGATCACCGCGTAGACGATGCACCAGACGAAGTTGACCGGCTTGAGCCCCTCGAGCTCACTCCAGCCGCCGATCGTGAGCGCGAGCATCAGGGCGATCGAGACGATCATGATCAGCACCACGACCGCCTTCGTCACCTTGCACGAGGCCTTGTCGCGGTTTGGGCGGATGACCGTGTAGCCGGGCCTGATGTTCCGAACCTGGGCCACGAGCGCGGACGATACCTGCTCGGGGCGTCGCCGTGGTGCACTTTCCGGTCGATCGAGCGGGCGGCGAGGCCGTAGAATCGACCATCGCTCAGGTCGCGGGCGTGGCGGAATTGGCACACGCGCCGGCTTTAGGTGCCGGTGGGCGCAAGCCCTTGGGGGTTCGAGTCCCTCCGCCCGCATCGTCGCCATCGTCGCCGGACGCGATGGCTGTCGGGCCCCGGATGGGTACCATCGCTTGGCTCCCAGGGGAGTGAGTTAATGGCTATGCGCGCGGTCTCCAAAACCGTGAATCCGGGTTCGAATCCCGGCTCCCCTGCTCCGCTCCCGCTCAGTGATCTCGCACACCGTCTACAGGACCTTCGATACCGACCGGCGCCGCGAGTTCATCCGGATCACCGACGACGTGGCCAACGCGGTCCAGGAGGCCGGGATCGCCGAGGGCATGGCGCTGGTGTGCGCGATGCACATCACCGCCGGCGTCTGGATCAACGATGACGAACCGGGCATCCAGGCCGACGTGCTCGAGTGGCTCGACAAGCTCGCGCCGCCGAGCTGGCGCGAGCCGGTCAACGAGGTCGCGCGTGAGCTGGCGCCCGATCCGGGCGATTATCGCCACCATCGCGGCGGCGAGGACAACGGCGACGCGCACCTCAAGAACCTGCTCGTCCACCACCAGGTGATCGTCCCGGTGACCAAGGGCTATCTCGACCTCGGTCCGTGGCAGCAGATCTTCTACTGCGAGTTCGATGGCGGCCGGCCCAAGCGGCTGGTGATCAAGGTCCTGGGGGAGTGACGGTCAAACCATCGCGCGTGTTCGCGCCTGGGGTGCTCGACGGGCAGGCGGCGATCGTGACCGGCGGCGGCACGAATCTCGGCAAGGCCGCCGCGCTCGAGCTGACACGGTGCGGCGCGTCGGTCGTGATCGCCGGCAGGCGGCAGCCGGTGCTCGCCGAGACGGCGGCGGAGATAGGGGAGGGTTGTTCGTTTGTCGCGGCGGACATCCGCGAGCGGGCCGGCGCCGAGACGATCGTCGCCGCCGCGCTCGAGCGCCACGGCCGGCTCGACCTGCTGCTCAACAACGCCGGCGGCCAGTATTTCGCGGCGGCCGAGGCCATCACCGCCAAGGGCTGGCGCGCCGTCCAGCGGCTGAACGTCGGGGGCACGATGACGATGTCGCAGACCGCCTACGAGCTCGCGATGCAGCCCCGAGGCGCCGGAACGATCGTCAACGTGACCGTCTCGCCGCACCACGGCATGCCCGCGATGGCGCACACCGGCGCGGCCCGGGCGGCGGTCGAGTCGATCACGCGCGAACAAGCCGAGCGCTGGGCGCCGGACGGGATCGCGGTGGTTGCGGTCGCGCTCGGGCGCCTCGCGACCGAGTCGCTGCGCAAATACCCGGCCGAGCTGTGGCGCCGCGCTGCCAAGGGCGTGCCGATGCAGCGCCTGGGCGAGGTGGAGGAGTACGGCTGGCTGGTTGCTCTGCTGGCGACGCCGCTCGGCCGCGCGCTGTCGGGCTCGGTCGTGACGCTCGACGGCGGCCTCGACAACTGGCCCGGCCCGTGGCCGCCCGAGGAGCTGACCAGCGACGGCGAGGTCCCGACCGAACAGCGCCGCTCGAGCGGGGCGGGGTCACGCGGGTCCGACTAGCCGTCGCCGGCGGGCTACCATGCCCGTTACCCGCGGGCGAGGTGTCAACGGCTGCACGGGAGCCTTCCAAGCTCTAGGAACGGGTTCGACCCCCGTCGCCCGCTTTCTCGCCGGTCCGCCCGAGCAGCGACCGGCGCCCCGATCACGGTTATCATCGACGCGACCACGGGGAGTGGCGCAGTCTGGTAGCGCACCCGGCTGGGGGCCGGGCGGTCGCAGGTTCAAATCCTGTCTCCCCGATTCGACGAATGGCCTGCAAAGTCGGCCTTTTCGGCCACTTCGTGGCGAGCTGTCAACCGCGACGGGGGTCGATCGTTTTTCGATTTGCCTCAGAGGGCGTTCGCCGCGGCGGCCAAGGTGCCGCTCGTGAGCGGTCCGGGCGATCTGGCGTTCGCCGTCGGTCGTCGCCGACAGGCGCGCCGGCGAAGTGCAACGACCGACGGTGCTTCGCGGTTCTTCGGCGCGGCGTTATCAGACTCGAGATTGCGAAGCCAGGCTTCGACCGCTGACTCGCGAAAACGGCGAGACCGGCGGAGGCGCACGCGAGGGATCTGCCCGACGCCGGCCCGCGCCCGGACCCACTGGGTCTTCATGCCGAGACGGTCGGCGATCGTGTCCAGTGAGTCTCGCCATCATGTCGGGTCGGCCCGGATCGATCAAAAGCAGCCGCGGGAGGGTTGAGATGCTGTTGGTAGAGATCGATCTACTCCGAGGTCGCTCCGAAGAGGAGCTCGATGCGATCTCGGATGCGGTCCACGAGGCGATGGTCGCGGTGCTCGATGTTCCGCAACGCGACCGGTTTCAGATCATCACCGAACGTTCCCCGGGGTATCTGCGCTTTGACCCGAACTACCTCGACATCGACCGTGACGAAGGGTTTCTGCTGATCCGGATCACGCTCGCCTCGGCCGGACGACCGATGCCAAGCAGGCGTTCTACCGGCGCGTCGCCGGGTTGCTCGTCGAGCGCACGGAATCCGCCCGAGAACGTCACGGTGGCCATGGTCGAGAACGAACGCGAGGACTGGTCCTTCGGCCACGGCCAGGCAAGCTACCTCGAGCTTCCCCGTAGCGCCTGGCGATGACATCGCGAGGCCTGCGTCGGCGGCCCGCGCGGCGGCGCCTGGTCGCCAACGGAGTCGAACGCGAGACGAGCGAAGCTACGATCGCGTTCGTGGCGGTGGCGATCGTCCGGCGCCGGAGAACGGCGCGAAGCGCATCGTCGCCATAGGCATCGCCGGCTCGGGGCACCTCGGGACGATCACTCTCCAGGAATGCGATCGTCGCGCAGCTGGCGCGGTTGGGCGGAGACGCACCGCTGAGTTTGGGCGAAAAAAGAAGCGCCGCGGCGCTCGCCGCACGTCGAAGTGGAGCAACCACGGCAAAGAAATGCGTAGGCAGTGAACTGGAGCGCGGACCCGGCCAAATCGCGAAGTCTGGACCACACGTGTCACGGGTACGCCGCCGTCGGAGCGCGCACCGTTGGGAGTGTGGGCGCGACGCGGAGAGGGCCTTGTGGCGTGGGTCGAGCGGGCTCGCTGGAGCGGCGTGGGATCGCGCCAACCGGGCGCTCGCCGCTGTCCCCGGCGGTCGCTGGTCTCTGGCGGCTCCGGGTCGGGTGTGTCGGCCGTGGGGTGCCGCGGGCGCGCGGGCCTGTGCCGGCCTTCATCCAGGCGCCGGGGTCGCTGTTCGCGATACCGGCACTGGGCGCGGGGTCGGCGGCGTTCAGCCCATGTGGAACGCTGCTCCGTGATCGCGAACGTCATCAGTCCCCCACACCATCGGTGTCCTGGTTCGGCTCGGGCGGCGGCGCTCACCCAGGCCACTGGGTCGGTGTTCCCGGCAGTCGCCACGGGCCGGTTCGGCGGGGTTCAGCCCGTCCGGGGGGCCGCTCGTCGTTGCGCATCCTCGACGTCAGTTCGGCGTCGGCGTTATCGACCGGTTCGGGCGGCGTGTGCCACTCAGGTCCCAGTGTTGCTGGTTCGCCATCGGACGGCCCCGGAGTCGGTGGCGTTCAGCCCGTCGGCGCTGCTGGTCGCCAACGCCCAGTCCGGCGCGCGAACGGCGTCGGTGTCCTCGGTTCGGTCCGCTCGGCGCTCCCACGCAGGCCGCTGGGTCGCTGTTCGCGCATGGCACACCAGCCTAGCGCGGTGGCGTTTAGCCCGTCGGGGGCGCTGCTCGCGGCCGCTAACGGGGCGCCCATACGGTGTCGGTGTTCCCGGTCGGTTCGGGCGGCGCTCTCACCCAGGTGTCGGGGTCGCCGTTGCGACGGCGCGGAGCGAGTGGGTGGCGTTTAGCCCGTCGGGGCGCTGCTCGCCACCGCGAATGACGGGCGAATACGGTATCGGTGTCTTCGGTCGGTTCGGGCGGCGCTCTCACTCAGGTCGCGGGGTCGCCGTCTGCGACGGGCACGGAGCCGAAGTCGGTGGCGTTTAGCCGTCGGGTGCGCTGCACCGGTCGCCAATGACGACCCTAATACGGTGTCGGTGTCGCGGTCGGGTCGGGCGGCGCTCTCACTCAGGTGGCGGGTCGCCGTTTGCGACCGGAGGGAACCCCGTCTCGGTGGCGTTTTGCCCGTCGAGCTTGCTGTTCGCGGTCGCCAATTTCCGCGCGAATACGGTCTCGGTGTTCTCGCTGGGACCGCCGAGCGCGATGAACTCCTCGCCGGGGTCTGGCGGTACCTACGCCGTCGGCCAAATGGTGCGACCGACTTCTCGTGCGCCGACTCGGCGTACGCGCCGGGGTTGTCCTCGTGCACGGATAGCAACGGATCGACCGCCGGGTCCGGGACGCCTGACACCTCGACCTCGGTTCGCACACCTACACCGTGACCGCGACCTGCAGGACGGGCAGACGGGGAGCAGGAGATCAGCTACACGGTGGCGGGGGCGCCGTCGGCGTCGATCGCTCGCCGGCTCGGTGGGACCTACGCGGTCGGGCAGGTGGTGCCAACGAGCTTCAGCTGCACGGAGGGACCGACGGCCGGGGATCCGTTGTGCGCGATTAAACAATCCGGTTCGCCGGGGCGCTTGACACGTCGACGCCGGGTCGCACACCTACACGGTGACCGCACGAGCCAGGACGGTCAGAGCGGGACCGCCGAGATCACCTACACGGTCGCGGCGGCCCCGTCGGCGTCGATCACCTCGCCTGCCTCCGGTGGGACTTACGCGGTCGGACAGACTGTCCGACAGCTATGGCTGCTCTGAGGGGACCGGGGGCCGGGCTCTCCTCGTGCACGGATAGCAACGGAGTCACCGCCGGGCGGCGCTTAACACCTCGACCGTCGGGTCGCACACCTACACGGTGACCGCGACCTCCCAGGACGGGCAGACCAGGAGCACGAGAATCACCTACACGGTGGCGCCGGCGCCGACGGCAAGATCAGCTCGCCCGCCAACTGGCGAGACCTACGCGGTCGGGCAGACCGTGGCGAGAGCGTCCACTGCACTGAGGGGCCGACGGCCGGGGTTTCGTCGTGCACGGATAGTAACGGTCGACCGACCGGGTCCGGGCTGGATACTTCCACGCTGGGCCCGCACACCTACACGGTGACGGCGACTAGCCAGGACGGTCAGACGGGGACCGCCGATCAGCTACACGGTCGCGGCGGCGCCGTCGGCAGTCTATCTCCGCCTGCCTCGGGTGGGATTTATGCGGTCGGTCAGGTGGTGGACACAAGTTTTAGCTGTAGCGAGGGGACTGATGGGCCTGGGATCGCGTCGTGTTCCGACTCAAACAATTCGGGTTCGCCGGGGGCGCTCGACACCTCGACGCCGGGGTCGCATACATACACGGTGACTGCGACCAGTCAGGACGGTCAGACGGGGACCGCCGAGATCAGCTACACGGTCGCGGCGGCCCGTCGCGCAGATCACCTCGCCCGCGAACAACCAGACGTATGCGGTCGGGCAAACCGTCGCGACGACGTTCAGCTGCAGGAGGGGACCGATGGTCCCGGGATCGCGTCGTGCACGGATTCAAACGACTCGAGTTCGCCGGGCGCGCTTGACACCTCGAAGCTGGGGTCGCATACCTACACGGTCACAGCGAGCTCCCAGGACGGGCAGACCAGGAGCGTGAGCATCACGTACACGGTGGCGGGGAGGCCGTCGGCGTCGATCTCCACGCCCGCCTCGGGTGGGATCTATGCGGTCGGACAGCATGTAGCGACCAGCTTCGGCTGCTCTGAGGGGACCGACGGCCCGGGGCTGTCGTCGTGTAAGGACGGCAACAAATCAAGCTCCCCGGGGGCGCTGAATACCGCGGCACCGGGATCCCATACCTACACGGTCACCGCGACGAGCAAGGACGGTCAGACGGGGACCGCCGAGATCAGCTACACGGTCGCGGCGGCGCCGTCAGCCTCGATCGGTTCCCCGGCGGGCGGGGATAGCTACACGCGCGGGCAGGTCGTCAACGCCGCCTACTCCTGTCGGAGGGCGCCAGCGGCCCGGGCCTGTCCTCGTGTGTGGGAACGGTCGCGGCGGGGACGCTGATCGATACCGGCAGCCTCGGGACGCACAGCTTCAACGTCGCGGCGCTCTCAAAAGACAGACAGCACGCAACTGCGACCGTCAGCTACACGGTCGTGCTGCCCGATAACCGGTTTTCGATCAGCGACGTGCACATTCGACCAAACGGGCGGGTCGGCTTCAAGGTCGTGTTCCCCGGGCCGGGGACCGCGGACGTGCTGGAGACGGCGTGGCGTGACAACCTCGCCCGCTCCGCGGTCCTGTTGCGTCCGGCGCCGCGCCGGTTCGTGTTCGCCAGAAAGCACCTGCAGGTGGCCGGCGGGGGCGCGATGAGCGTGACCGTCGTGCCAAATCAGCGCGGACGCAGGCTGATCGCCCGCCACCGCTACACGGTCGTGTTGCGCCTGTGGGTCAGCTTCACGCCCGCCAACGGCACCCAGCGCAACATCGGCCTCTACCACCTACTCATCACTCACAAACACCACCGCCACGGCTAAAGACCCCCGGGGAACGCCGGGCGGCTCCGAACGTCTCGCGGGTGCCGCCGGTGAGCGCGTGCCAGGGGTCGCGTGGCGTTCGGACGGCCAGGCAGTGGCCGTTATGCAGCCCAACGGAGGGTGCAAACCCGCCGCGCCCGGGACGATCGCCATCGTCAGTCTGGGCAACCCAAGCAACGACAGGAACGTCACGACATTCGGGCACCTCCCGCCTGGCAACCCGTCCCGACTGGTGGCTGATCCAACCTCCCTGATAGTCCCGCCCGCGCCGCCGGTCGTGCTCGCACCGTGAGTGGTTCCCGCGGCAAGAGGCGATGACGATCGGCCGGGGCGAGGATGTGACCGCGGGCGACACCACTGGCAAGGCCGAGGCCGACGTCGCCCAAGCCTCACTCGGCTGCTGAAGGACGATCCGCGGCCGACCGGCGTGGGTGTCCGCGAGTTGATCGAGCCTTCGGGGTTCGATGGGAGCAGGACGATCGTCGACGATTACCTTCGCGAGATCCGGCCGGTGTGCGATGGGTCTAGCGACAGGACCCAGCAGCGAGCCCGCGGTCGCTACGAGATGACCGCTTGGCCGCGCCCGAGCGACAGCCGATGAAAAGAGCGCGCATCCTAAGTTGGGGCACGGTGCCTACGCACGCCGTGATCGTGCCGGCTGGGAAACGGCGGTCCGGCAAACGCAGAGCGACTGTCGCAATCGCCCAAACGCGAGCGGTGCGTCCCCGCCCACCGCGCCAACTGCGCGACGACCGCATTCCTGGGGAGCGATCGTCCCGACGTGCCCCGAGCCGGCGATGCCTATGGCGACCAAGGGCGCGTCGACCAAGGGCGCGTCCGGCCGGCCGGTGCGGCGGGCGATTGCCACCGTGGCATCGGAATAACGCGGCTCGCTGGCAGGGCGTGACGTTGTTGTCGCCAACGCGCCTGTGCGGCCCGTGCCCGCGCGAGGAGGAAGCAACGTCCCGGGGCCGTGCATGGTCGCGGCCGCCAGACGCTCGGTCTGGGTACACGTATGACCCGGCGAAGCAAATGGCGAGAGAGCGACAGCAGCCCTGGCCTGGCAGCACACTCGGTCGCATCGCTGGTGCGTGCCTAGCGGCCTGTGCTGTTCACGAGTCAGGTGGGTCTAGCTGACGGGCCCGACGGATGTGGCAGTGGCCTGCTGGGTCTGACCTTCTTGGTCGGTGGCGATGACGATCACGGTCAGGTCGTGCCCGAGGTCAGCCGTTCCTTGTGCGTAGTTGGCGCTCGTTTGATCGTCGATCGCGGAGCATCCGTCCGGATCGCACCGCTCCCATTGGTAGTTGTAGCTCAGCTTGTCGGGGCTCGACCAGTTCCCGTTGGACACGCTCAGCGTGCGCCCGGTGTGCGTAGCCCCCGATATCGATGGCAGCTTTCGGTTCGACGATGTGGCGGGTCAAGGACCGGTCCGACCGCGGGAGCAGTCGCCTGCCCTGTGCTGCCTTCCTGGTCGGTCGCAGTCACGACGACCGGCCTAACGGTGCCCGACGTCACCGGGCACTCCGGGGTCGGTAGCGATCCCGCCGTTCTTCCCGCTGAGCGCCACGCAGTGGCCACCACTCGGACCGCACCGCTCCCACTGGTAACTAAAACTCGGGCTGCCCGGGGTGTACCAGAGGCCGGTGGAGACCCTCAGCATCCGTCCATCCTGCGCGGTTCCTGAGATCGACGGGGCCTTCCCGTTCGACGGAGCGCCGTGCCGGCGGGCGCGTACACCTCGCTGGCGCGGATCAGGTTGCCGTAGCGATCCTGTCCGCTGGTGACGAGCACGTCGCCGTCGAGAAGCGGCGTCGCGACCCCGCTGGTGTGGGCGGTCGGGATTCGAATCCCGGCGTCGACGAATGAGTCGTCGAGTCATAGATCTCGCTAGAGGCGGCGGGGTCGTGGGAAAAGTTCTGGACTCCGCCGGTCACAAGCACGGCGCCGTTCGGGAGCGGCGCGGCCACCCCGCCGACGCCGCCGCCCGGGAGCGGGGCTGCCTGCGACCACGAGTTACTCGATGGATGATAGATCTCAGTGTCGGCGGTGTAGCCGCCCGTGCTGGACGCTCCGCCGGTGACGAGCACGTCACCGTCGCCAAGGCGCGCTGCCACGGCCCCGAAGCGGGCTCCCGGAACGGGGCCGCGGCCGTCCACGAGTTGCTTGCCGGATGGTAGATCTCGGTGTCGGCGAGGTAGTCGCCCGCGAAGGAACAGTCGGCGGCGCAGCCACCCACGACGAGGACGCCGCCGTTCGCCAGCGGCGCGGCCACCGCTCCGGTCCGGGCGATCGGGATCGGAGCCGCCTGTGACCACGAGCCGCTTGTCCCGTCATAAATCTCGCTATCGGCGGTAGCGATCGACGCGCTGTTATCAGTTCCGCTCGTGACCAGGACGTCTCCGTTCGAAAGCTGGCGCCGCGACAGCCTCCTGACGGCCGTCGGGAAGCGGCGCCGCCTGCGACCACGCGTCGGTGGTCGGATCAAAGATTTCGCTGTCAGCCAGGTTCTGATCAGTGGTGTACGGGATGAACCGCTGGTGACTAGAACGTCGCCGTTGCCGAGCAGTGCAGTCACAGCACCCAGGCGCGACGTGGGCAGCGGAGACGCCAACGTCCACCGTCCCCCCGCGGCCGCCGCGCCCTGCGCAACCGGCAGGAGCATGCCGCCCACGAACACGACCAGCCCAAACAACCGGCAACACCGAGCAAGCCGCCCGGCCTTCACGGACAGTAGGGCCGGCACTAGGCCCGCGACACTCCCGACTGCACCCGCCGGGGCGCGTTCGTCAGCAGCGTCCTGCGGACTCGGGCTCGGCGGCGTTCGCTGACTACCCTAGTATCGCGCGGCATGGCCGCGCTCGGTTCACGTCGACACATTCCGGCTCCCCCGTCCGCAGGGAAGTCTACGCTTCGACGACTCATCATTGGCAAGAGAGCTCGCGTGTCGCGTTGACCGGTCGGGCCGGGTCACCGGCCAGCTGGTCCGAGCAGGAGCTCTCGGGCGAGAAACGCAGTGGCGTGCCACCGGCTGGGCGCCGCCGCGCACAGCCGAGGGAACTCCAATCGCGCCGCGATCGAGTTTCGCGCGAACCAGCAGCCCGATGCCCTCCGGGAGCAGTAGCGCCGCAGGTCACCTCCGCCTCGAGCGGATCGGCTTGCGGATCATCGAGACGATGCAGCCGTCCACCACGCGCGGGAAGACAGCCGAATGCGTGGCACAACACCTCGCCCGGCATCGTCGGCGTCGATGATCCCCTCGTCGCCATTGCGATCACGGACCAGGCGGAAGCGCGAGGGATGAAAGAGATCGCGCCAGCCGTCGTCCCCCGGGAAGGGGTCGCGTGTGCCGCGGACCGACGCAACGGCGATGCCGCTGTCGCCCGCGAGAGGAGCAAGTTCTCAGCAACGAAGGCAGGGCTGGTCGCCCTGTCAGGCCTGCGTGTCGACGGCGCGCAGCCGGCTTTCCGCGTTGTAGTACGGCGGTTCGTTGCACCGCGGCCTCCGAACTTTCATCACTGCCCCGCGGCCCGGCTCACCGAGTCGGACGCGGCGGGGCCACCCGCGGACCACTCGCGCGGCCCGCGCTCGCTCGAACCTGGGGTCTCGGGACTGACCGCTGGCAAGGTTGGAGCAGTGATGACCGGAGGGTTCCGGTAGCTGCCCCGTGATCGTGTGCGCTCAGTACGGCTGGTGCGGGATGTCCGCACTATGTCCGGTGTACTCACTCACCCTGAGAGCGGGACTCGAGGGGCCCCGATCGCGGTGACTGCCGTCCGCGGACGCGCTTCACCTCGACATTTGTCACAAAAGATCCGTCTCTTATGGTTAGGCTTAGTACCGTGTTCGGGGTCGTCGATCATTTTCAGGTGATCGGTCAGCCGGCGGTTCCAGCGCCGATGGCAGAGGCGAACGCGCAAATCGCCTGGTGGCGCGCTACCGACGGTACCTTCTGGTCCGCGAACCTTGACGGGACTGGTGAGCCGACGGCGTTCCCTCAGGCCGGGGTCGTGAGCTTTCAGGTGATCAGCGGCGGGCAGGTTGCCGGCATTCTGCAGGCGCCGGGCGATGTCCTCTCGGTCTACAGCAGCACAGCGGCGGGTGGGCCGAACGCGATCCTCAATCGCGTTGTTGACGTCACCGCTTTTCAGCTGATCAGCTCAACCCAGTTCTACGCGCTGAAGACCGACGGGAGCCTATGGGAATATCCTGAGTCGAAGGGCACACAGGTCAAGAGTGACATTGCGGCGTTCCAGGCGTTCCCGAGTGGCGCTGGCGATGCTCTGATCCTGCTCGATACCAGCGGCTATCTGTCGGGGCCGGGGGGTCAGCAACATGCGGGCGTGTCTGCAGTTCAGGCCGTCGACGAATACAACCTGTTGTTCTCAACTGGTGACCTGAGCCAGGCGACGGGGGAGCTTAGTCTTGGATCGCCGAACGGCACGCAAACAATCGCCAAGCGCGTTGCAGCGTTTGCAGCGATCCTTGTAGCCGGCGGTGTCCCCGGCGATGAGTCGATCGTCGTCTATTGGATCGACAACGAAGGCGACCTGTTCGCGTTGAACACGTCGAGCGTGGGCAACGCGGCTCAGGTGGATGGCCATGCAATCGCGATGGCTGCTAGTGCGACTGATCCGAGCAACCTGCTCGTGATGGGATCCGACGGAAACCTCTGGTACGAGCACCAGCAGGCGGGAAGCTGGGGCGAGGTGCCGCCCCCGCGGGGACTTGGTCACGGGCCGGTCCCTCACGCATCCGCTCGAGCTTTCCCAACCAAGGCCAAGACTCTAACGGCGCTCCCGGCTAGCTCTGGTGGCTGACGCGTAATTCCCCGTCGCCGCGGATCGCTAGCTTCGTTCGTCGACTTCGAGCCGCTCGGCTCACCTCGCCTCCTTCCTTGCGCCGTGGCCCGATCCGAGCTGTCGTCCACGATGACGACCATCCCTCGGTCTCGCTCTGCCCTGACGCGTCCACACTTCTGACGTGCTGCCACGTCAGCCCTGCCGTCGCCGATAGCCGAGGCTGCGCCGCGCCGAGACGCGCCCAGTATGGCCGCGTCCGCGCGGCCGGTTTGTCCGATAGCGGCAACGCTCGACAGCTGCTTCGACGTCGACGTCGTGGCTGCTTCGCTCCACGAGGGGCGTCGACGGCGAGCACTTGATCGCAATCGTGGTGGAATGCACTCGTCCGGGTTCGCCGGCTGGCGCGATCGCCTGGTCGCCGAAGCGATGGCGCGCAGTTGGTCGGGGTCACGTCGAAAGCGCTCGTCCGCGACAGGTGCATGGTCTTCGCGAAGTGGGCGTCGGCAGCTGCGGGGAGGGAGTGTCGCGGGACCGAGGGAGGGGGCGACGGACGGGGTGCGTCGCGTTACCCGCAGATGTGTTCGGCGGAGGAGGCCGGCGCGCGCTCCCTCACTGCTACGAAGAGGTATCGGTTGAGGCTGAAGAAGTAGTTATCCCCCAGCGCGTTCAGATCCTGCGCCCAATCGCGTGCGTCGCGCTCGTTCAGCCCCTGTCGGCCCGCAACGAACGCCGTGATGAAGCCGATCAGGCCGGCGCTGAAACTGTTCGGGTCATAACCGGCGTTCATCAGCGGGATCACCGCGCGGCGCGCGACCGAAAATCCCGCTGCCGCCAGAAGTGCGGTCAGCCGCCGGGGGAGATGGGGGTCGACGAGGTGCTCATCCCAGGCGGCGAGCACGCGCCGCATCCGCTCAGCGTCGCGTGAGTGCCACACGATCGATCCCCAGTCGGTGTCGAGCACGAGCAACCTGCCGCCCGGTCGCAGCACGCGGAACGCCTCCCCAAGCGCCGCCGGCATGTCCTGCACGTACTCATACACCTGCGTTGCGACCGCGGCGTCGAACCTTTCACCGGCGAACGGGAGCGCGCAGGCGTCGCCAGCGACGAGCCGGATATCGGCGGCGCCCTCTGGCGGCCGGCGTGCGCGGGCGAGCGCGAGCATGCTCTCGCTCGGGTCGATGCCGTCGATCGAGCCGCCAGCGCCGACCTCGACCGCCATCTCGCAAGCGAGGAGTCCCAGCCCCGACCCGATGTCCAACACGTTCTCCCCCTGTCTGAGCGCCAGGGCCGCGCGTATGGCGCGTCGCTGCTCGACGACATCAGGCGTCATATATGTCGCCTCGGCCCGCCGCGAAGCCTCCTCGTCGAACCAGAGCATGGTGCTCATCCCACGATCTTTTCAGCGTCCCCCGGCACTCTCAACCCCACGGGAGGCGTGATCCACGAAGGCCGCCGAAAAGCTCAACATGCTCACCGTCATCCGAGCTTTCGCAGATCTCCCTTCCGCGCGACGCGAACCTCCGCGCTGCCCAACGATTTCGGATTGCACCCCTATGCTCGCTAGCAGCCGGTTCCGGCTCCAGCCTCACGGCGCAGCGAACGCCACTCTCAGCCGCCGCGGCGACCCCCGCGGACAGCGTCAGTACCTGGTCGCCTTTCCGATCGTGAGCTCCGCGACCGGCGAGCGATGAAAGCGGGCGTGCGCCGGCGTCCGCGGGCACACCTGCATCACGCCTAGGGGGCGACGACGTCCTGGGTGGCTGCTTTCGCGGCGGACCGGTCAGGTGCTCAGCCGGAGCCGGGCTCTCGAAGCGATCGCGCCAGCGGGCGCCGCGTCGCTGTAGTCCGCGACTCCTTCCCGAGATAAGCACTGGTGCGGTCAGCTCAGCCCAGCTCTGGTACCCCGCCGTGGGTTCGCCGCTTTGGGGCGGATGCGCCCGAAGGGGGAGACCGATCAGGTCTGCGCATTCCCGGCCGGGAGAATCTGGGTCGAGTTGGGCCAGGTGTCGAGAGCTTGCGAATCAGAGACCCAGACCGAACCGTCGATCCCGAACCAGCACACGCTGATGTTCATCGGCGTGCGGGCCACAGCACTCAAGGCGACAGGGGCGGCCGCGCCCACGGATGGGATCGTGATGGGGGGGTTTGTTGTTCCGTCGCCGCGTGCTTGCCTGACGCTCCCGGCCGGATCGATCCAGAAGACGTAGGTGGTGTTCTTGTCGATCGCGATGGCCTTGAGCGCACCCTTGGCGGCAGCCCCGTCCCGAGCGACCTCAGTCGGGGTCCATGGTCCGAGAATGCCGGCATCTGCATTCCAGGAGGCGCCTCTCACCCCGCCGGCAGGATCGATCCAGAAGACGTCGAGCAGGTCGGCCGCGCGGGCCACCGCGGTGGTGGCTCCTGGGACAGCGCTCCCGCCGGGTGCGATCTGCAGCGGGAGGTCGAGCGGTCCGTCGAGGTCCGCAGCTATCGGGAAGCTCATCATGACTGCGCCCTCCGGCGTCATCCAGAACGCCTGAACCGCCGCCGACATTAGGTCGGCCCAGTTTCGGGCTGGCCAGTGAGACGGCGGGAGAGTGCCGTGATGACGCTCGCCTCAGCACTGATCGGCGGACTGTTTCCGGCCACGATCTTTGCGGGCGCGGTCCAGTAAGGCGGCTGGTTGTCCGTTGCGTTCGCGGTGTGGACGTGCGAGATCGAGCCGTCTTCGGCGGTCCAGATCACGTCGAGGTCGTTGGACCCGGTGCTACAGACGGCGAGAGAGACAGCCGGCGGCCTTGGCGCGAGCAATTGGCTCGGGCTCCACCCCTGAGTCTGGTCGAGAAGCGGAAAATCCAGCTGCGCGCGTCCCCATTGGAGCGCGCCGGCCGCATCGACCCACAACGCCGAGATCGCGGTCGCGCCGGTCGACACAACACGGATCGTGCCCTGCTGGGTAGGCCCGTCGTTCTGACGAAAAAACTCGCCCCAGGCGACGTTCGGGTTGCCTGGGGCGCTCGACCAGCTCTCATTGATCATCTGCGGCACCTGGGTCCAGAGCGCGTCGACCCTGTTGGCGGACGCGGACACCGAGAAGCCCGAGTCCGACAGCGGCTCTGCGAACAGCGCCTGCAGCGACGAAAGCAGGGTCGAACCGCGAGGGCTTCCCCAGCCCGTGCAGGCATCCCAGCCGACCCGCACCGGATAACCCTTCCCACCTCCGTAGCTGTTCGTCGTCGGGCCAGGAGGTGTTGTGATGTCGCGGAGGGCCTGCGAGCCGATCGCGTACAAAGCCGGGTTCAAAAAGCCGACATTAGCGCCGATCGCCGCGTTCATGACGGCGATCAAGCCAGCCCACAACGGCGCCGCCATGCTCGTGCCGCCCAGGTGGCGAGGCTTGCCCCCGAATACAATCCCGTCTATCCGGACCGCGGGTCTGCGTTCGCCGATACATCGGGGACGCCGCGTCCAACACGACCGTCTTCGTTGATCGAAACCGGGACACCCGCTCCCGATTGGTACTCGGGGCGCACGAAGTAATCGCTCACGCCACCCCCGTGTCAGCCCAGGCGTACTCCTCGCAGGCGCCATCTGCGACGTTCGCGATCGTCGTCCCGCCAACGCTGAGCACCCATGGATCGCTCGCGGGGTACTGAACACGCGCCCGACCGTCCTTCAGCGCCGTCCGCGTCCGTGCACCGTCGTCGCCGGACGAGATGCAAACGGTCACACCCTGGATCGCCGCGTCTTGAAGAGCGAAATCGACCGCATCGATGAAGTCGTAGTTGACACCCCGCGCAGCTTCCGCGGCGACTCCAACCAAATCGTCACCATCAGAGAAGTAGAACGACGACGACAGCACCGAGCACACAGGGTCTCCCGGGTCCGGATGAACGACACGGCTGAGCAGCCCGACCCAGCCGTTCTGGGTCATCGTGGCCCAGTAGACCGCGATCCAGCCTCACGCGCCGCGAGCCCGGCGACGCACAAATCGTAGGTCACCTCATTGATCGCTTGGCCCGAGTTCTGTGCGTCGACAGGGACGTCGACCACGCTCGGCGAACGACCCCCAAACGTCGCCTTCACATCGCTCAACATGTACCCCGCACCCGCAGGCGCCACGATCGCGATCGTCGACCCCGCGCGCTGTTCGCGGGAAAGCCATATAGCTCGGTCAGCTGCAGGACGCTGACGGGTACCACCACCTGCCCGCCGCCGCTGTTTCGACCGCCGACGCGGCGTGTCTCGAGGCCGAGCACCGCGACGATCAAATCGTTCACAGCTGCGGAGAGGTGAAGGTAGCCGTCGTGGCCGCGGTATCGGTCAACCCCCGACGGTCGGCCGCGTCCTCCCTCGAGTGGGGCTTGATAATTCCTCAACTCGACACCGAATGCGTCGCCCATCGGGCCAGCACCGCCCGCCACAGTCAGCAACCGCCGCGCGGCATTCGTATCGAGGACACGGAGGCCCGATTGCTCGAAGTAGCCGCTTAGTCGGGCGATGTCACGCGGGTCGGCCCCGTACCTCGCAACAAACTCACGATCCCGCAGTCGGGTCCGCCGATGCGGCGAGGCGAGGAAATAATCGCGGGACGGTACCGAGCCCCGTCGACGCGACGTCTCAAGACGACGGTGGCCGTAACCACCTCGTCGGGGTCGGTGACGCCCATAGCTCCGCGCCCACAGTGGGCCGGAGCTCGCTCCCGTCGCGCCGCTGGACCCCGCCGAATGCCGACACGCAAATTCCCCGTCCGGATCGTGATCGCGCACGGAAGATAGTCGAGGGGGCGCGGCCCGGCAAACTCCGGACTCGATCGCCTCCGCCGACGGCGCCGTCGAGCGCTAGCCGTCCTCTGGCGACGAACGGGCGGCGCTCAGTCTCCGTCGACCGCCCGCAACCGGATGAGTCCTCTGCGCGGGGCGGATGAAAGTCAAGGGCTTGCGGACCAACTTTGGGGTCGATTCGGGGCGACCAATTGGTCGTGGGGCGGCTTCGGAGGGCGGCAGATCGTTTCCTGTGAGGTCGATCTGCTTGGCGGCGACGCGGTCGGTGCGATTCTGGCCGGTTTGCGCGCGGGTGCTTGCCGCCGGGTTGTCGGCGTGGGTACCGCCACCGCCCGCGCAGCAGTCAACCCTTGACGGCCGCCTTCGCCCAAGAACAGGCGTGCGGACCCCGACCGCCGAGGAGTGGTTTGCCACGACGGCGGTCGTCCGGCGCCATCTGACCCGGACGAGGGCAAAGGCGACCTGGGGAGCGCGCGCCACTCGGCGGCGACGCGGCGCGTCTGCGACTCGTGCACCGATCCCCGCATGGGTTATAGGATTCCGCCGTGGGCACTGCGGGCTTCAGGTGTGCTGTCTTCGCCTTCGTGGCCGTGACGTTTCTCTCGGTGTCCTCCGCGGTCGCAAGCACCCGCATCCGGGTCTATGAGAACCCGGCCGTCATCCAGGGTCTGAAGGTTCGGCCTTCGACGCTGACGATGTCAGCTGACGGCAACTACACGATTACGGGTCTGCGTTGGAACAGGTGGGGTTCGTCGGCGGCTCGGGCGCGCGGGATCAACCACGTCAACAACTGCGTTCCGGACTGCGCGGGCGGTCACATTAGAAAGGTTCGCGTATCGGTTCGGCTGTTGAGTAGGGGCTACTACAGGGGGAAGTACGTTTACAGGTGCTACGCGGTCAAGCCCGCGGCGGCGGCGTATCTACGGCGCTTCTGCCTGCCGTAGTTGGCGCCCCGAGCCGGAAGAAGCTTTGTAGCTGTCGTCAAAAGGTGACTGTGATCGATCCACGGCAGTGAGGGGTTAGTTGCGCACAGCTCGCCGCGCTTACGGTGCGAGGCGGCTGATCAGACCCTTCTTGACCGCGGGCCACTCTGCGGCGAGGATCGAGTAGAACGCGGAGTCTCGGATCGTGCCGTCGGCGCCCATTCGCTCAGCTCGCCGGACCCCCTCGAGCTTGGCTCCGAGGCGTTCGACCGCCAACCGCGAGCGATCGTTACGCGCATCGATGCGGAACGCGACCCGGTGCACGCCCCAGGTCTCGAAGGCGTGGGACAGCATCAGCAGCTTGGCCTCGGTGTTACACGCGGTTCGCTGCGCGGACGCTCGCAGCCACTTGTACCCGATCATGCACGCGTCAGGGCGCCCATCGCGCTGCGGATTCTCCGCGGGTAAGCGCCAGCGTTCCAGCTCGTAGAAACGGGTCGAGCCAACGATCCGGTCAAGAGTGCACGAGTACATTGCGAAGGGCAGCTCGCGGTCAGCTTCGCGTGCGGTGAGCGTGTCCTGTACCCACGCCGACATCTCGGGTTCGTTATCGGGTGCGGTGCTGAAGCGAAACGACGATGGATTCTCGATGATGGCAGCGACGAGCGCCGGTACGTGTTCGAGGGCCAAAGGCTCCAAGCGGACGTGCTTGCCGGCAAGGGTCAGATCGTGATGGCGCTCCATCGCCGCCAGCGTACGCCACCGCTGGCTGCCGCGGCATATGTCGGTCCCGCTGGCGCCCGTCGACTTCCCATGTGGCAGCGATCGTTGCGGCTGGCATAAGAGCGTTATGACTCGAACGCCGAGTCCGACTCTCGTAACGCGGTAGTAACACCGTTATGGGGCTGTTACCCCCGGCGGGGTATCACGACGGGCCTCACGGAGAGTGTCGACGAAACGGAGCCCGAACTGCGACGAACGGAGCTGGCTAGCGGTCGCTTGCGCCGTGTCCTGTCAATCGGTTTCGTTGCGGCGGGGATGGCAGTATCGATGGCGGCGTGCGGGAGTTCTGATTCTCAGCGTCACGCGTCGGCCGACCCGTTGCTGGCGCGCTCTCAGTGCATGCGCGCACACGGAGTCAGGAACTTCCCCGATCCGGTCAGGGTCAACGGGAGCGAAGGCTTCCCGAACACGATCGGCCAGCCGGCCGGCTCGTCGGTGTCGATTGAGGGCATCACATTTTCGAGGACCTGTGTTTGTCGCCGCCGAGGAGGCATGCGCTAGCGTCGGGTCGCCGCTCCCGGGGGTATGAACGGCTGTGAGAGCACGGCCGTTATTACAAGAAGCTCGGGGCAGGGTCAGCCGATCTCGCTGCCCGGCGTGCGTGAGAGCACGAACAGACGTGATCCAGTCCGGGCCGACCCGGGATCACCCGGGAGCCGGAATTCGCTGGTCCGAGTGCATTTTCCGGCTCGCTTTACGTTGGCCACGGGCGTACAATTACTCCGATCTGACCACCACTCGCGGCACACGCTACGAAGCGCGCTCGCCATGTTGCGCGCAACTGGTGAGCTAGTGCCAGTCGAGCACACTCCGAAGGAGTTGATCTGGTGAGCGGAGGATCTTTCTCATATGCGGGCGCGTCTAACCCGGGGCCGATCCACGCGGGGACACACGCTGTTGCCGACGAGGCGGCCCGGAACGCGCTGCGTCATCCAGACGATGACGATCCCGGCGACACTGACGGCGACGTGGGCGGCCTGCGGGTGAGCCTGCGGCGGCTGCTCGGGCATCGCCGTAAGGACGCCCGGTCGTAGGCGATCACACGCCAGTTTCGCCGGCGCCAACAGGCCCAATACGCGTCTGAAGGGCGCTGATCGCGTCGAGCAGCTCCTCGATGTGGTGATCGAGCAGCGGTTCGTCGCGTCGTAGTTCCTCGACCGCGTTAGCGCGGTGGAGGTCGGGACGCTTGTCGTGCCGGTGGTTATTCACGTCGTTGTCGGCGGATGGGTCGGGCGCTGGACACCCCCAGCATGGCTTCATGCCGCCATTGGTAAACACGCCTGCGGCCCCAGAGTCGCGCCACCGCTCGTGGATCATCGCGACCCACGAGACCAACGTCGTTATCGGCAACCCGGCGAGAGCTGCTCTCGCCGACGGCCTTCAGACCGGGCCAGCTACGTGCTGCAGGCGCGGACAGCCGTCATGACGACCTCCGCGACCTCCTTGGGGTGAGAGGTCATGGCGACGTGCGAGGACCCTTCGATCTCGGTCACCGTCGCGCCCATGCGCTCGTAGCTGAAGTGGTGGACGCCGGGGTCAATGCACCTGTCGGCGGTCGGAAGCACCGCCCAGACTGGACGGTTGCGCCACGCCGGGGTTGGCGCCGCTTCGGTGAGCGCAACGCCGGCGAGGGGCCTCTGGGTGATCGCGTAGAACGCCGCGTCGTCGGCCGGGAGGTCGGCGCAGAATGACTCGTGGAAGCCGTCAAGCGCGAGCGTGAACTCGGCACCGCCGTCAGGCAACTTGTGCTGCACGATGTAGGGGATGATCCCCGGCGGGGGGAACTTGGACTGCAGGTCGGTCAGGTTCTCGCCCTCGTCGGGAGCGAACCCGGAGATATAGACGAGCCCGACCACGTTGTCAGCCGTGCCGGCCGCGGTGATCACCGAACCCCCGTAGGAATGACCCACAAGCAGGACCGGCCCGTCGATCTCACCGATGACGCCCTTGAGGTACTCGCCGTCGCCGCCGGTCAGACCTCGCAGCGGATTCGGCGGAGCGATGATCGTCAGGTCTTCGCCGAGAAGCTCGTCGTATAGGCCTCGAAAGCCGGACGCGTCAGCGAACGCGCCGTGGACGAGGACGATGGCGGGATTGGCCATTGCGGATTACCTCTTTCGAGTCGGATGAACGCTGCACGCGAATCTGTGACGATGAGCGCATCGGTGGTCTGGTGGGCGGAGGAGGCCTGGGAGACGCCGCCGGCCGAGCATCGCCTCGCGGTCCGCTGCTACGACCGCGACACGGGACGGTCGGTCGGCCGCGTAGCTTAGTTCCTAGGCCGCGGCGGCCGCTGTGAAGAAGTCGAGAAGCAGTTGGTTGACGCGTTCAGCTGCTCCCTGGCTGCGTCCATACCTCGCACCGACCGTCACCCCGACCGAGGCGGATACGTCGTGTGGCCCCGGCCGGCAGGACGCCGTCGTCCTGCCGCCGGCTGGCTAGTGCCGACGTCGTGCCCGACGCGAGGGACCGTGCCGCCTCGATGATGAGGCTGGCGACGGCATCTGGCTGGGAGACGTAGATGGCGTGGCTGCCGGGGACCTCGTTGGTTGTCGCGCCGGTCCGCTCGGCCATCGTGCGCTGCGCGCTCCGGGAACATCGGTCGTAGGTCAGTGCAGATACCGTCGGCGGTGAGCCAGGCGGGTCGCCGATGTTCCGATTGAGCGCCGACGCCCTGGGCTGCGAGTGGGCGATTGAGGCTCCTGCGCGGTCAGCTCGTCGCGCGCCTCCGGGACGCGGCGCCGGCTGCGCTCGCCCGACGCCCGCAGCTCTCGGCGCGCCTGCTCGCCACACCCTCGGCTGCAGCTGAAGGCGATCTGAAAGCTCCTGCGCAACGGTCAGCGTCGCGCGCGCTTCGGGGACAGCGCCGGCTACGCTCGCCCACCCCGCAGCCGTCGGCTGCTCGCCCCACCGTGGTGCGCTGACGGCGTCGAATAGGTCCCGCGCCTCGCGCAGCGGCGCGCGGGACTCCATTACGCGCCGACGGCGGCGCAGCCAGCGGCCGTAGGCGAGTAGAAGGCGGCCACGCCAGAAGGGCCAGCGATCGAGGTCGCTGGAGAGCGCCTCCTCGAAGCGTGCGGAGGCGTCGGGCTCGTCATCGGCGAGCACGGCGCGGGCATGGCGCAAGCTGATCGTGATCCACTCAGCCGGGGCATCGCCCACCATTGCCTCCACTTCCGCCACCCGATCGCGCGCCGCCTGCGACCTGTCGGAGCCGGCCGCGGCCTCCGCAAGGTCACCGATGCCCATGCAGGCGAAATGCAGATGGCAGGCCGCGTCCCGGGGGTCAAACAGTCGCTCGGCGTAATGGAATGCCTCGGCGTGCCGACCCTGCGCGAGCGCCGACAAGACCGGCCCGGATTGGGCTAGGGCCAAGAGATGCGTGGCGCCGAGCGGCAACGCGAGCTGCTCGGCGCGCAAGGTCGCGCGGTCGGTCGCCTCGGGGTCACCGCGCACGGCACCGATCATGGCCACCGCCGTTTCAGCGGTGGCGAGCCAGATCGGCTGGCTGAACTCGGTCGCCAGCCGGCACGCCTCCTCGGCGGCCGGGATCGCGATCTCCCAGCGAGGCAGGCGAACCGCCAGGATCGCCTGGGTCGCCAGCAGGCGGGGCAGTCGCCCGAGCCGTCCCTCGGCGCGGGCACGGTCGATCGCGATCGCGCAGAACCGCAGGCTGTCGTTGAAGGCGCCAATGACCATTCCGGCCGAAGTCAGAAATCCGGCTGCCTCCACGTCCAGCGTGGCGCTGTCCGCTGCGTCGCGCAGGCACGCCACGACCTTCGACGCGTTGGCGTACGGATGGGCATAGGCGTGGACCGAGACCAGCCGGGGATCCTCCGCCGTCGGAGGCCCCGCGCGATCGGCGGCGTCGACTACGAGCTGCCGAATCTCCGGAGCTGGGCTCGCCCACCACGTGCGCGCGGCGGCAATCCAAAGCAGGTTCTCGTAGACGTCGCGATCACCTGCCGCGCGCGCCTGCTCGGCGGTCGCAATCAGACTGGCCACCCGTGCGCGATCCGCCAGCGCGTGTGCATCCAGTAGCTCGCTGATGTAGCGGGCGCGCGCGGCCTCCAGAGGCGTCAGATCCACGCGTTCGATCTCGCTCAGCATCGCCTTCGCGATGTCCGGCCGCCCACGCTCAAAGGCCAGGTCAGCCGTGGCAAGCATCCGTCCGGCCCGGTGGTCGGGCGCGCTGAGCCGCACCGCCCGGCGCAGCGCGGTCAGCGCGACATCGACGGCGCCCCGGCGCCGGGCGCGGGCTCCGGCCTCTTCGAGTTCACGGGCAAGGTTCTCGTGGGTCCCGCTCAGCAATGCGGCGCGGTGCCAGACGCGGCGGTCGGGATCGGCCTCGAGTACCGCGGCGAGCGCCTCGTGCACGCGACGACGCTGCTTGAAGCCGGCGCTCTGCCAGACTGCGGAACGAATCAGCGGATGGCGGAAATGGATGGAGTCGACGTCGACGTCGATGAGCTCGGCCTCGACGGCCGGTTCCAGCGCCTCGACATCGAGCGAAGTCTCGGCCACTGAGCTCGCCGCCCGGAGGATCTCGTCGAGGCCGTCGGAGTCGCTCAGCGCCGCGACCAGGACGACCAGCCGCGTGCTCTCAGGCAGATCGGAGACGCGGCCGGCGAAGGCGCGCTCAAGACGCTCGGTCAGCGGCAGGTTGCCAGAGACGGGTTGCTCGTCCCCGTTCTGCCCGGCCGCCGTCGGCAGCTCGAGAAGCGCCAGAGGATTCCCCGCGGCCTCAGCGAGCACACGGCTGCGCGTAGTCAGCGCGAGGCCCGGCGCCGCCGCGTCAAGGAGCGCCGCCGCCGTCTCGTCGTCGAGGACCGTCAGCCTGTGTTCGGGCAGTCCCGCATCGGCAAGCGCCGCGGGGTAACCGTCGCGGGCGGCGGCGAGCAACAGCACGGGGTCGGACTCAATTCGCCGAGCCACGAACGCGAGCACGTCTGCGGTCGGGCGATCGAGCCAGTGCGCGTCGTCGACGACCAGCAGCAGCGGGCCGTCGCCGGCGACTTCGGAGATGAGATCGAGAACGGCCATAGCGATCCGGTAGAGCTCCGGCGCAATCTCGTACGTCAAACCGAACGCGGCGTCCAGCGCATCTCGCTGAATACGAGGCAGCACGGCCGCGCGTTCCCGTACCGGACGGAGCAGTTGATGAAGAGCGGCAAATGGCAGATGCGCCTCGGACTGCACACCGTTCGCGGTGAGCACGGCCATGCCTCGCTCACGCGCCTGTCGCGCAGCTTCAGCGAGCAGACGCGACTTTCCGATCCCCGGCTCGCCGCGGAGCACGAGCGGCTGGCCACGTGTCGTGACGTCGTCCAACAGCGACGCCAGCAGCCCTTGTTCGTCTGCGCGACCGAGCAACGGCGCGATCTCGTCGCGTGCCGGTCCGAGCATAAGAGACTCATCGTCGCAGTTCAGGCGAGCGCGTTGACCTGGCATCGCATGATCGAGCGATGCGGTAGTCGCACCGTAGACTCGCTGATCTGGGATCGGCAGCCTCTTCCACTCCCGTCGTTCGCGGTCGTGACGCTGAACTCGAGGTGATCGGAGTTCAGCTTCACCGGGTCAGCTCGGGCGCCGGGGCGGTGGTGCTCGTCGAGGGAGATCCGGGCATGGGCAAGACCCGGCTCCTTGCCGAGGCTGCCCGGGTTGCGCGACGGCTCGGGTTCCGACTTGGTGTCGGCGCTGCCGAGCCAGGTGCTCGGGTCAGCGAGCTTGCGCCGTTGATGACGGCGCTGTTCGACGGCCGACGCCCGGTGCTCGAGCGCGCGGCCCTGCGCGAGCCCCTGTCACCACCGGAGCAGCGGTACTGGCTGCTGCAGGACCTCCAGGCGATGCTCGAGCGAGCCGCGCTCGAAGAGCCGCTGCTGATCTCGCTCGATGACCTGCAATGGGCCGATACCGGGACCGCCGCGGCGCTGCGCGCGCTGCCGGTACGGCTCGCGGACATGCCGATCGCCTGGCTCCTCGCGTTCCGCCCCGACCAAGGCTCGGCACAGCTGCGCGGCGCGCTCGAGCATCTCGAGCAGAACGGCGGCCAAGGGATCGGGCTCGGCCCCTTGGATGACGCTGCCGTGGCGCAAGTGGCCGCGGATGTGATGGACGCCGAGCCCGATGACGCGCTACTCGACCTCGCCAAGGGCGCGCAGGGCAGCCCGTTCGTGCTCACTGAGCTGCTCTCGGGCCTCCGCGATGAGGATCTGGTGCGCGTCGTCGCCGGCCAAGCCGAGCTCGTCGAGGCGCGCCTCCCCCGGCGGGTCGCGTTCACGATGCGCGAGCGCCTCCGAGGCCTGTCCGCGCCGGCGCGCGAGGCCGCGATGGTCGCCGCCTCACTCGGCCGTCGGTTCTCGTTCGCCGACCTGGCTAAGTTGCTCGACCGGTCACCGGCGACGCTGCTCGGGCCGGTGGAGGAGCTCATCGACTGCGGGATGGTGGTCGAGAGCCGCGACCGGCTTGCCTTCAGGCACGACGTCACTCGGGATGCGGTCCGCGAAAGCGTGCCCGTATCCGCCCGTCGGGCGCTTGACCGGCACGCCGCCGAGGTGCTGGTTGCGGCCGGCGCCGCGCCGGTCGAGGTGGCGGCGCAGATCGCGGCGAGCGCCGAGCCCGGTGACGAGCAGGCGATCTCGATCCTGTTGCGAGCCGGCGAAGCCTTGGCGAGCAGCGACCCCGGCGCCGGTGCCGATCTCAGCCGTCGGGCCCTGGAGCTCGCGCCGCGCGAGCACGGCCTGCGCGGGGCGCTGCTCGCGCAAACCGCCGTCCTGCTCCATTCCGCCGGGCGCGTCGATGAAGCGCGCGCGTTTGCCGACACCCAGCTCCGCGACGCGCTGCCGGCAGAGCAGGAGGCCGAGGTGCTGCTGAGCATCGCGGGGATGTTCCGTATCCCGCCCGACGCGCGGGCCGCCGCGGGCCGGCAGGCCCTTACGCTGCCCGGCCTTCCGCCCCACTTGCGTGCTCAGCACCTGGCCGCGTTGTTCCACAATCTGCTCGTCGCCGGCCGCGCGGACCAAGGGCGAGCAATCCACGCCGAAACGGCGGCGGCGATCGAGGCCAGCGGGGATCCGAACGCGGCGTTCGCGTTCGCTCTCGCCGAGTCCGTCACCGCGCACGCGGATGGGCGCTACCAGGACTCACTCGACATGACCGAGGAGGCCGCCCGCGCGGGTATCGACACGACGGACTGGGCACGCGACCGTCTAGCTCAGGAGTGGCGCTGCGAGACGCGCACCGTGCTGGACCGGGTGGATGACTCGCTTCGCCTGGCCGCCGACGGCATCCAGGCGGCCCAGCGCGACCGAAACGGTTGGGCGATCCGCATCTTCGAGATCTGGCGCGGTCGACAGCTCTACCAGCTGGGCCGGCTCGACGACGCGGCGGCGATCCTCGACGGGCAGTTCAGCCCGGAGACCGGCGATCGCTTCGTTGGCACGCTCGACGCTGCGGGCATCGTCGCCCTGGGGCGAGTCGCGCTACACCGCGGTGACGGGCGTCTGCAACAGCGAACGGCCCGTCTCGCGCGTGGCCTACTCGAGGATGCGACGCCGAACTACCGGCGCGAGGCGGCCTGGCTTCTCGCACTGCAGGCGATGGCTTCCGGTGATCCCGAGGCAGCGCACGGTTGGCTGTGCGCCCTCGGCAAGGATCAGCGCACGGCGATCCTGCCGCTGTTTCCGGTCGACGTGACCGACGAGCCTCAGCTTGTCCGGATCGCGCGCGCCGCCAATGACCAGGAACTGGCCGAGGTCGCGGCTGCCCAAGCAGAGCGGCGTGCCGGGCTGAATCCGGGGGTCGTCACAATCGTCGCGACCGCCGCCCACGCCCGCGGGCTGCTCACGGCGGACCTTGACCACCTCGAACGCGCCGCCGCCCTGTTCGCCACTGGGCCGCGGCCGTTGGCTCGAGCCTCGGCCCTCGAGGACCTCGGCGTCGCCCACGCGCGCGCCGGCGCGAGCGAAGCCGCGATCGAGGCACTGGACGGCGCGCTGGTCCTGTATGCGGAGGCCGGCGCCGGCTGGGACGCGAGCCGCGTGCGAAGCCGGCTCCGTGACCACGGCGTGCGGCGGCGGCTCGTTGCGCGCGAGCGCGCCGCTGCGGGCTGGGACGCGCTGACCGACTCAGAGCTCGCTGTTGCGCGCCTCGTCGCCGAAGGGCTCACCAACCGCGAAGTCGCCGAGCGGCTGTTCGTGTCCCCGCACACCGTCTCCAGCCACCTGCGAAGCGTGTTCGTCAAGCTCGACATCAACTCGCGGCTCGCGCTCGCTCGGATCGCGACCGAGCATCAGTCGGCAACTGCGGCATAAGAGATCACACAAACCTGCGATGCCGCTGTGAGCCGGGTGAGGCAGCCTCCCGGTCTACAACCGTCGCCGCCGCGCCGAGCGCTCGACGCTGCTTTGTGACCGCTGGGCGCCGACGGCCTCACCAGGGAGCTGCCATGTCCGCGGAGAGCAAACCGAGCATCGTCTTCTGCCACGGGATCTGGGCAGACGGCTCATGTTTCAGCAAAGTGATCCCCACCCTCCAGGCCGAGGGACACCGCGTGATCGCCGCGCAGTACGGGCTCGACACGCCCGAGGAGGACGTCGCGACGGTCATCCGGAGCCTGAACCGCGTCGACGGTCCGGCGATCCTCGTCGGACACTCCTACGGCGGGTCGGTGATCACCGCCGCCGGCACAGACGATCGTGTCGCCGGGCTGGTCTACATCGCTGCCCTGGCGCCTGACGCTGACGAGACCTCCCAGAGCCTGCAGGAGAAGTTCCCCGCCACCGACGTGTTCGGACACATCGAGGTTGCCGATGGACGTCTGTGGTTGCTGCCCGACGGCATTGACTGCTTCGCCGGAGATCTCCCGGAGGCGGAGCAACAGCTCCTGTGGGCCACGCATTACGCACCCGCTGCCGACCTGTTCAGCCGCGACGCCGAGGGCGTCGCATGGCGCTCGAAGCCCAGCTGGTACATCCGCGCGGCCAACGACCGCACCGTCCATCCCGACCTCGAGCGCTTCGTCGCCGAACGCATGGGCGCCACGACGTACGACGTCGACAGCAGCCACGTCGCCATGCTGTCGCACCCGGACGTCGTGATCGACGTCATTCGCACCGCCGCCAACGCGGTGCAGGCGTCGCCAACCGCGGCGTCGGCCTAGGGCGACGTGTCGTACGTTGAGGCTCAAAATCAGACGCTTAGCGCAGCCAACGGAGTTGATTACGTCTACCGCTCGATGGGTTCGTCCGACGCCACTCCGCTCCTTGCGTTGCAGCACTTTCGCGGCAACCTCGATAACTGGGATCCCGCGCTGATCGATGCCCTCGCGGGCGGCCGCCGGGTGATCACGTTCGACAACCGGGGCGTCGCCGCCTCGAGCGGGACGACGCCGAGCACGATCGCGGAGATGGCCCTCGACGCGGTCGAGTTCATCGATGCACTCGGCCTCGGCGACGTCGACCTGCTCGGGTTCTCGATCGGCAGTTTCGTGGCCCAGGAGATCGCCTTGGTCCGCCCCGCGAGCGTCCGCAAGATCGTGCTCGCCTCTTCGGCTCCTCAGGGCGGGAGCGGCATGCACGGTTGGGCGCCCGACGTGATCGGCGCCGTCGGCAAGCCCGAGACGTCGGCCGAGGAGTACCTCGGGGTGTTCTTCACCAGTTCGGACGCGAGCCACGCGGCGGGACAAGAGGTGGTCAGCCGGCTGTTCGGGGCGCGCACCGCCGATCGCGATGCGCCGACCGGCTGGCAGACCCGGCTGGCGCAGTACGACGCCGTGTGCACGTGGGGTCAGCCCAATCACTCCCTGCTTGAGCGAGTTTCGGCGATCGACAGGCCCGTGTTCGTGGCACAGGGTGACAGTGACCCGATGATCCTCCCGCGCTACTCCTATCTGCTGGCTGGCCTGATCCCGGGCGCGAGCCTCAAGATCTATCCGGACTCGGCCCACGGTTTTCTGTTCCAGCACCACGCCGAGTTCGCCGGCGACGTCGAGGCCTTCCTGGCCGGCGCGTGACAGAGCGGGGCGATGTGATGACCGAGATTCAGACGAGGACGCGGAAGGCCGACGGAGTCGAGATCCGATACGCCGAGTGCAACCCCGGCGCCGACACGACGCTGCTGCTCCTCAGCCCGTGGCCGGAGAGCATCTACGCCTGGGAGCAGCTCTGGCCACGGTTGAGCTCGGCGGGCCATGTGCTGGCGATTGACCTTCCCGGCTTCGGACACTCCGAGGGACGCGTTGACCTCTTCTCACCGCAGTCGATGGGTCGCTTCCTGCTCCGGCTGATCGAGGAGTGGGGGCTTGGGCCGCCACATGTCTTCGGCCCGGATGTGGGCGGACCGGCGGCGCTGTTCGCGGCCGCCGAGTCGCCGTCGTCGCTGACGAGCATGGTCATCGGCAACGGCGCCACCGCCTATCCGCTCGATGTCGGCGGCAATCTCAAAGAGCTGATCGCCAATCCCGACTTCGAATCGCTGCTCGCGCTCGACGGCGCCGACGTCGTCAGGCAGGCGATGACGATGCACGAGAGCTACGAGGTCTCGGAGGCCGCGCTGCGGGACTACATGACCGCATACGCTGGCAGCCGCTTCGGCAAATCGGCGCGGTTCGTCCGCAACTATCCGGTCGACCTGGCGCTGCTCAAGGATCTGCTGCCCGAGATCGAGACGCCGGTGAAGATCATCGCCGGCGAACGCGATCCTCTGGTGCCGATCAGCAACGCCGAGTACCTGGCGGAGCGCCTTCCTCGCTGCGAGCTCACCGTGCTGGATCTCGGGCACTTCGCGTGGGAGGACGGAGCTGGCGCCTGGGGCGACGCCGCACTGGCGTGGGTCCAGGGTGGCTATGAACGAATCGGAGGTGATCGCTGAATGCCGATGATCGATGTCTACGCAACGGAGGGCACGTTTGCCGAGCCGGGCGCGCTCGCCCAGCGGCTGGCGGCGACACTGATGAGCATCGAAGGGGTCCCGGCGCTGCCGATGTTCCGGCACAACACCGCCGCGTTCATTCACGCTCTCCCCGAAGGGGAGATCGCCAACGTCGAAGGCGAGAGCGACTACGTACGAGTCCAGGTGCTGACCAACCAGGGAGCGCTGGACCGAGCCAAGCAGCTCGCCGTGGTCGACCAGTTCACCGGCATCATCGCTGAGGCGGCCGTCCGTCCTGAGCTCAAGCAACGCACCTGGGTTCTGCTCACCGAAGCCCCGGATGGCGGCTGGGGACTCTGGGGGCACGCCCACACCAACGCGGAGCTCGTCGCGGCCGCGCGGACGGAGGCGGCGAAGCTCAGCAGGGAGGAATGAGCTCGCAGGGGCCGCATAGCCTGGGCCTGGCCCGTGGCGCCGGGGAACCCTGCGCATGGACCAGCCTGGCCGCCTGGTGGCTCACCGCACGGATCGATTCTCTGGCAGGCACCCCTCGCTGACCGGTGGCCGATCCGGCGCCTCGGGCGGCGGCGTGGAAAGATTGCGCTCCGTTCATCACAACATCGGCTGCAGACCCCGTCGCACGCGGGGTGTGAGATCAATCAGTGGAGGTGCCGGATGGTCGAGCTCCCGCCGTCCCCGGAGGGAATTGTGCTGGCCCACTTCATCGTCTCCGACGACGTCGAGCGCTCTCGGCGTTTCTATACCGAGGTACTCGGCGGCAGGGTGGCCTTTTCCGGAGATGTCACTTACGTCTCGCTCTCTAACAGCTGGATCATCATCAACGTCGGCGGTGGACCGACGGACGACAAGCCGGAGGTCACGCTGGAGACGCCGCGCGATCCTGACCGGGTCAGCAGCTTCCTCAACATCCGGGTCAAAGACATCCACGCCGTGTACGCGGAATGGAGCGCTCGGGGTGCGAATTTCCTGACGCCGCCCAAGCAGCACGCGTACGAGATCCGTTGCTATATCCGCGATCCCGACGGCCATCTGATCGAAGTGGGGCAAACCACCGATCCCGACGGGGACTGGACGCCCGCTCACTGGCCATCGAGTACCCCGGCCGATCAGCGCGAGTGAGTGAGCGAGACTCCTCACGTTTGGTCGTGAGCGATCGACCCGATCTTGGTGCCGCGCTGGCGATGGGTCTCGGGGGCGGGCTGCGCGCCTTCGCGCCGGCGGTGGGGCTAGCGGTCCATGGCAGCAGGCCATTTGCCGGGCGAGCCCGCTTCATCGCCGTCGGGGGCGGCGCCGTCGAGTTGATCGCCGACAAGCTTCCGAGCACGCCCAGCCGCTGGTCGGCTCGCGGGATGTCGGCCCGCGTTGTCTTCTCGGCCATTGGTGGAGGCGTGCTCGGTGGTGGACCCGGCGTCGCGATCGCCGTGGCCGCCGCTGTCGGGTCCGCGTTCGCCGGCTCGCGGCTAAGGACGAAGGTGCGCGGGCGCGGTCGGCAGCTGGCGGCGGCGGTCGCCGAGGACGCGCTCAGTTACTCGCTGGTGCTGACGGCCACGTCCTCGTTGGACTGACGTCAGCCGGCTCGCTGCCGCATCTCTCTTGGCGGCAACGCGATCGTCGGTGTCAGCCGACGGGTTCGCGGTCTCTGATGATCCGGAGGTTGTTCGTTTGGGCCTGCAACCGGTCAAACGCTTCCTCGACGTCAGTCGATGGCGGCTGGTTTGACCACCGCTTGCCCACCTGCTGAATCTCACCGGCGGCCTCAAGCGCGCGAAGCCTCCTGAGCGTCTTGTCATGGTTGAGGCCGGCGGCCTTCGCTACCTGTCCGACCGAAAGCGGCTCGCGCGGCAGCTGCGCAAGCGCCCTTCTCAGCCGATCCTCGCTCGGCGCGGTCCGCTGTTTGGGCGCTTCCTCCGAAGGCACCACGGGCTCGGTGGCGGCCTTCTGTGTTGCCGGAAGTGGCGGGGCGGACCCATAGCGCGCCCGACAAGCAGCGCACATGACCACCGGCTCTTGCCCCTCAGGGCGCCCAACCTCGAGCTGACGCCAGCGGCGTCCTGAGCGGCAAATCGCGCACCGACGCCCCGCACGCTCGATCTCCGTCAAATCCTCAGGCGTATGCATATGCCATTCAACATAGAAGGTCCGCGATCCTCAACGTTCGCTGAGCCGCTAAGCGTGACCAGTCCAAGCCGTCTCGTGAATCCGACCGCTCCGACATCGATCAGCCCGGGGTCGCCGTCCCAGCCTGGGATCGGACCCGCCGGCTGGCCCAAATCGACGGACCGGCACCCGCTTCTGCGGTGCCACCAGCGGCGGCGACCGCGCGGCGCGCTCGATGGGTGGCGTGCTCGTCCGAGCGAGAGGCGGGCTGGATTGATGCCCAACGGACGGTTAGGCTGAGCTCGTGCGTAAGGTTTTCTCCGAACACCACGTCCGCGCCTGAGTGGCGGGAGGTCCGGTGGCCGGCGGTCCAGACCCGGGGGAACTGCTGCAGCGCTACGTGCCAGTGCTTCGGTACGACTCACAGGAGCCCTATTTCGCCGATGCTGCGTCCGAGTGGACTGACAATGCGGGCAATCAGCTGCGCCGCGCCGACGGCACCGTGATCGCGGCCGCGACGCCAACCGGCGGCCAGGAGCTCTTGTCGTTGAGCTTTCTCGACCCGGCGGGGTATCCGAATGGCGAAGCGGTGACTCGCGACGACCGGATCGCCGACCCAGCGCATGACTACGTCGCGCAGGCTCAGGCGCTCCACGCTCAGCCGCAGTACGCCAACGTTGTCTACGGCCACTGGGCGACCGGGAGCGACGACCGCTTATGGCTCGCCTATTGGTTCTTCTACTTCTACAACGACTACAACCTGATCGGGCCGCTGATCAAGGCGGGACTGCATGAAGGCGATTGGGAGATGATCCAGCTGCGGCTCGATCCCGACGGCCAGCAGCCCGATCTCGCGGTCTACGCGCAGCACACGCACGCCGAGCAGCGACCGTGGGAGCAGGTGCAGCGCGTTGGCGAGCAGCCGGTCGTGTACCCGGCGCGTGGCTCGCACGCGTCCTACTTCTCGGCGGGGGTGCATTGGACCGGGGCGTGGTTTGACAACGCCGATGGCAAGCGGCCGGCCCCGGCGCTCAACCTGCACACGATCTCCGACACGGTGGCCGCCGACGCGTGGGCGCGGTGGCCGGGTATGTGGGGCGGCACGCAACCCCCGCCCCAGGACGCGAGCCCGCTCGACGACTCAAGTCCGCGGGGTCCGGGAGGACACGCTCAGTACAGGCAGCCCGACACCTTGCTGACGACGGCGATCGCTCACCAGGCTTCGGCCGCGCCGCCGCCGACCGCGCCGCCGCCTCCCGCGCCGACGGTGACCGCCACCTCAGCCGGCGCGGACCTGCATCTCACCTTCGATACCCACATCCCCAGGCCGGCCGGATTGGTGGTCACGGTGGGCGACGCCGATCAGAGCACGCCGCCGGCGATCCATCGGGTCCCGGTCAACGAGGGGACCGGGACCGTCGTGATCCCAGGCGCAGCGGCCGACGGCCAGGCGATCCACGTCAGTGTGGGCGCCGAAGATGGCCAGGCATCACCCGCCGCAGAGGCGACCCTGAAGTAGTTCGTCGGCGCGCGCCGCGCAGCCCTTGGTCCCGGCTTACCCTGGCGCGTTAGTCGACGCCGCTCAAGGGCTGCCGCTCATCCGATTCATCAGACTCCCGACCGTGATCCCGTGCTTGAACAGCTCTCCGCGGTCACGCTCGGTGTCGACCGGGTCCGGAAGCTCGCGCAGCAGATCCTCGATCTGTTGCTGCGAATAACCGGCCCTGCGCAGGACGCCCTTCAACTCGGCGTGCGAGATGAAACGCGGCTTCTCCATTGGATGGATGCTACGCCCCGCTGGCGGCGCGGCGCTGGCGGACGACCGCCGAGTCGCGGTCATCCCGTGAGGTGGAACGGGATACTGGTCACGACGATCCCGTCGTGCCGGATCAGGTTGCGCTGCAAGCGCTGCGCGATCCGGCCGTGGAGGATCGATTCCCAGTGGTGCGCGGTGACGATCTGCGGTACGACCACGGTGAGGGTGATCGCCGGCTGTTGCCTGTGGAGGGCCTCGATGTAGTTGGCCAGAGGCGCGACCGTGGCACGGTAGGGCGAGAGGACGATCTCGAGCGGCAGATAGTCGCCCCACGCCTTCCAGTATCCGTCAAAGCGTTTGCCCTCCTCCTTGCTGGGGCTGACGTGGACGGCGAGCACGGGCACTTGGAGCGAGGCGGCGTAGGCCAAGGCCCGGAGGGCGGCCTGGTCGAGCACCGCGACCGGCACGACGACGAGGTGCTCGATCTCGATCGGCGAGTCCTGCAGCTCCGGTGCGACTCGGCTGCCGTTGCCATCGGACTGCGGTGGGGCCAGGCGCGCCGCCGGCGCCACCAGCGTCTGGTCGGCTCGCGGCACCAGCTGGCGCCGAACGCTCTCGTAATGTCGATGGATCCGGAGGCAGGCCAACACGATCACGGGGATCAGCACCACCACCAGCCATGCGCCCTCGGTGAATTTGGTTACCGCCGCGATGATCGCGACGACGCCCGACAGCACGGCGCCGACGAGATTGATCGCGAGCGCCCGTCGCCACCCGTGCTCACGGTTGTGCCACCAGTGCGCGACCATCCCACTCTGCGCCAGAGTGAAGGCCACGAATACGCCGACCGCGAACAGCGGGATCAGCGGCGCGGTCTGGCCATTGAAGGCCGCATACAGGATCGCGGCCGGCACGGCGAGCACGACGATGCCCGCGGTGAACGCCAGCCGGTCACCCAGGCGCAGAAACGCCATCGGGGCGTACCGATCGCGGGCCATGAAGTAGAGCAGCCGTGGGAAGCCGTTCACCGCCGAGTTCGCGGCGATCAACAGGACCGCGGTCGTGGCGACCTGGACATACGCGTACAGCACGCCACTGCCGACGGTGCGATGGGCGATCTGGGAGAGGACGGTCTGGGTCCCAGGAGCGATCCCCTCGAGGTAGGCGACCAGAACGACGCCGATGAACATCGAGACCAGCAGCGCGATCATGATCGTCAGCGTGCGACGGGCGTTGTCGGCCTCCGGAGGCTCGAACACCGGCACCGAGTTCGAGATCACCTCGATTCCCGTCATCGCCGTCGCGCCGGATGAGAATGCCCGCAGGATCAGCAGCAACCCGAGCGCTTCGGTGGCGTGGCGTGGAGGCGGGGCGACGGCGTGGAAGCCGTGCGTCGCCGAGTCGACCAGCCCGACGACCACGATCAGCGCGATCGCGATGATGAACATGTACGTGGGCGCGGCGAACAACGCGCCGGCCGCCTTCACGCCACGCAGGTTTCCGAACACCAGGACGAAGATCACCACCAGCCCGAGCGGGACCGTGGCTGACGTCACGGAGGGGATCGCCGAGGTGATGGCTGCGATGCCCGACGCCACCGACACGGCGACGGTCAGGATGTAGTCGAGGATCAATCCGGCCGCGGCCACCAGGCCCCATTTCGGACCGAGACTCTCCTTGGCGACGATGTAGGAACCGCCGCCGTGCGGGTAGGCGCGGATCACCTGCCGATAGCCGAGCCCGACGGCGAGCATCAGCACGACCAGCGCGGCGCCGATCGGCAGCGACAACTTGAGCTCCGCGCTGCCGGCGAGAACTAGGACGGCCATCATCGCCTCGGGTCCGTACGCCACCGACGAGAGAGCGTCGGGGGATAACACCGGGAGCGCGAGCAGCCTTGACATTCGCTGCTCGGCGATCGCGGTGCTCCGCAGCGGCGGCCCGATCAGCACGCGGCGGACGAGAGAGCTCGCCCGTCCCAGCCTCGAATCGGAAGCATCGGCGCGCGGAGTGGTTTCGATGTTCTCCGGATCACCGGCGCCGCGGCTGCGAATCTCCACGAACGCGCTGCGCCGGGTCGGCTGGTCGGCCAGGTACTTCAGGTGGGGATCGACGGGCAGGGAGCGCTCCCACGCCGCGCGGTCGGGCAGCCGAGTCGCCCACTCGCGGCCTACCTCCCGCAGGCCCTCCACCTGCCGATCATCGAGTTGCGGCAGTTGTGCGTCGGGCGTGACCGACGCATCGGAACTCTGACCGCTCCCGGATGTGGCGGGTTGGTGCTCCATCCAGGTGAAGGATCTCAGCCCGTCAATGCCGCTAGAGCCGGAGCGGGTGCGAGCCCCGCGAGCCGATGACCCGCCGGCGCGCGCCCGTGCCGGCACAGCTCAGGGGGAAGAATCAGGTCACGATCGGGGAACGAAGCCCGAACACCGCGTCAATCTCGATCGAGACCGGGAGTTGAGCTCCCACGGTCGTGCGCGCGGGGCGCGGCTCGGGAAAGGCGCGGGCGAACGCCGCATCGGCCTCGCCGAAGTCATCGAGATCGCGCAGGTAGACCGTCACGCGCAGGGCATCGGCGATCGAGGCCCCTGCGGCTTCGGCGACCGCGCGCAGATTTGCGTAGACCTGATCGGCCTGCGCGCTGAACGAGCCGCCCACGTCACCCCGGTCGAGGTCGCGGGGGGTCTGACCGGAGATGAACAGCAAGTCGCCCCAGCGAATTGCCTGCGAATAAGAGCCCCCTGGCGCAGGAGCGTCAGCGGCGCGGATCGCCTCGCGCGTCAACGGGTCCGGTGAATCAGCCATTCCAGTGCGACTGTACCGGTTCATCTCCTAGCAGCGTTGCTGTCGGAGCGCCAGCGCCAGTATTCAGCGCTGCAGGGACAACTCCCCCACTCCCAAGGAGACAGAGCGAGATCCTCACGCTGGCTGCCCCACGCACATATCAAGCATTGCTTTAGGGAACTTGGTGACTGCGCTCAACACTCGCAGGATGGAGTTCGCCGGTTGGTCTGGCACCTCAGCCCTCGTGTCGAAATCTGGAGGTAGAGCGATGAACTTGCTGCACGATTCCTCGGAGCCCGACGATCCGATCGTGACCTCGCCGCTGCTGTGGCTGATCTGTTTCCCGCTCGCGATGGGCATCGAGACCGTCCGCAGCTTGAGCCTGAGGCGCCTGGAGCGCGGCGAGCCGGCGTATTCGGCATATTCGGCTGCGAGGTCGACGAGCACCCAAACGTCCTGACTACATCGCCTGGCGCGAGTGCGTCAGGCGATCGTGATGTGCCCGTTGGATCGTGAACTTGGCCGTGCCGGAGATCGGGCGGCCGGTGTAGTTCTGCCCGGTGCCCTTCGACGTGGCCGGCCGCCTCTGGAATGAAGCGGGCGCCCAGCGGCGATGCGCTATCGTCGCCGCCGATCAGATGGAGCCCTGATGTGGGGCCGGTCGCGGCCGGCGCGCAAGCCCCCGAACCGCCCGGCTGAAAAAGGGTTGATGGCCCCTTTCGCACCTCCGACTCACTTGCGAGAGGAATCAGTGACATCAACCCCGACGTGGCTGCCAGCCTGAAAGCCCGGCTGCGGTGCGGATCGACAGGCGCGAGCTCGCCGCAATCTTCGCCGGTGGCGCAGTCGGGGCGATCGCCCGCGTCTGGCTCGCGACCACGTTCGCGAGCGGCGTGGGGCAATGGCCGTGGGCCACGTTCGCGGTCAACGCCAGCGGCTCGCTGGCGCTCGCGTACTTCGTCACCCGGCTGCAGGAACGCCTGCCGATCTCCACGTATCGCCGTCCGCTGCTCGGTACGGGGTTCTGCGGCGCGTACACGACGTTCTCGACGATGCAGGTCGAGATCGTTCGGATGCTCGATCACCACCGCTACGGGCTCGCGCTGGGATACGGGCTCAGCAGCATCGCGGTCGGGTACATGGCGATCTGGCTGATGTCGGCGGTCGTGCGGCGCTCGCGAACGGTCGTATGAGCGCCTGGGTGTGGATCGCGGTGCTCGTCCTGGGCGGGCTTGGAGCGCTCGGTCGCTTCCTGCTCGACGGGCTGGTCAGCGGTCGGATCGACAAGGACTTTCCGCTCGGGACGCTGGCTGTCAACCTCAGCGGGGCGTTCGTGCTCGGCCTGCTCACGGGCCTGGCGCTCGAAGGCGACGCGCTGCTGCTGGCGGGCACAGCAACGCTCGGCTCGTACACGACATTTTCGACCTGGATGCTCGAGACCCACCGCCTGGCCGAGGACGGCGAGTTCACGCTCGGCACGGCCAACGCGCTTCTGAGCCTGGTGTTCGGCGTCGGCGCGGCGGTGCTTGGCCGGCTGCTGGGAGGGTGGATGTGACCGACGACTGCCTGAAGCTGACGACCTACTTCGGCGAGCGTGACCGGACCGAGGACGGCCTGCTGTCCGACGAACTGCTGGACGTCTACGGCGGCCACCGGGCGCGAGCGAGCGTGCTGCTGCGTGGCACCGAGGGGTTTGGACGGCTGCACCACCTCCACACCGACCGCCTGCTCTCGCTGTCAGAGGATCTACCGGTTGTCTCGGTGGTGGTTGACCGGCGCGATCGGATTGACGCGATGCTCGAGGTTGTCCTGCAGATCAAGCGCCGTGGACTGATCACGCTCGAGCGCGCCCGGTTGCTCGACGGCGAGCTCGGAGCGATCGCGCTGCCGGCGCCGCTCGCCGAAGCGACGAAGCTGACGGTCTACGTAGGCCGCCAGGAGCGGGCGCAGGGGATGCCCGCCTATGTGGCCGTGTGCGAGGTGATGCGGCGCCACGGGATCGCCGGCGCGACCGTCCTGCTCGGAGTCGACGGCACCAACCGCGGCCGGCGGCGGCGCGCCAGATTCTTCGCCCGCAACGCCGACGTGCCGATGATGGTGATCGCCGTCGGGGCCGGCGAGCGGATCGCCGGCGTCCTGCCCGAACTCGACAGGGTGCTCACCGAGCCGCTCGCGACGCTCGAGCGCGTGCGCCTGTGTAAGCAGGGGGGAGAGCTGCTCGCGACGCCGCACGAACTCCCGCAGACCGATGAGCACGGCCTGGCGATGTGGCAGAAGCTGATGATCCACACCTCATACGGCGCCATGCACGCCGGGCGCCCACTGCACCTCGAGATCGTCCGCCGGCTGCGCGCGTCGGGCTGCGCCGGCGTGACCTGCCTGCGCGGGCTGTGGGGCTTTGATGGTGATGCCGCCGCATACGGCGATCGGCTGTTGCAGCTCCGCCGCCATGTACCGGTGCTGACGATCACGATCGACACGCCCGAGCGCACCGCCCGATCGTTTGAGATCGTCGACGACCTGACGTCGGAGCACGGGTTGGTCACGAGTGAGATGGTTCCCGCCGCACAGGCAATCAGCGCGACCGAGCAGCGCGGCGGTCTGCGTCTCGCGCGCCACGACTACTGATCGGCCGCAGCGGTAGTCCAATCTGCGATCTGTACGAGGATGGAGAGATGAGCCACGAGATCCTGAGATGCGTTGTCGAGATCCCGAAGGGCAGCCGCAACAAGTACGAGTACGACGCTGAGCTCGGAGCGATCAAGCTCGACCGCTTCCTGTCGGCCTCGGTCGTGTATCCGACCGACTACGGATTCGTGCCCGAGACGCTCGCTCCCGACGGCGATCCGCTCGATGTTCTGGTCTGCGTCTCGGAGCCCACGTTTCCCGGCTGCGTCGTGATCACCAAGGTCGTCGGACTGTTCAAGATGGAGGACGAGAAGGGACCCGACGACCACATCGTGTGCGTCCCGCTGCATGATCCCGGCTGGAACCAGATCAACGACCTCGACGATTTGCCCGATCAGTTGCGCGCGGAGATCGGTCACTTCTTCTCGATCTACAAGGACCTCGACCCGGACCGGCACTCGCAGGTCAACGGCTGGGGAGACCGGAGCGCGGCGCTCGAGACGATCGCCCAGGCGCGCGAGCGGATGCGGTTTCGGCTCGCGGGCGCCTGAGCACCGCCTCAGCTGCGCCCACGCAATCGAAGTGAATAGAAACCCGCGTTTGCGGGTAAGAGAAAACTTGAGTCACAGCTCCCTCTCCAATACAAGGGCGGATGGGTACGGCTACCTGTCCGCCCTTCTCCTTGCCGTGGGGCGCTCAGCGCACCGGGTGTGTCCTCTCGCGCAGCGGGTAACACGGAGATGATGAACCCGCTCTTGTTCGCCGACTGGTCCCGGATCCAGCGGCTCTTTCACCGCACGATGTGGCTGCTGGCGACGGTGCTCGCGTGCATCGTCTGGTCCGCGGTCGCGCTCCGCGCCGCCGGTGCCCACGCGCATCAGAAGCCCCAGTCGACTCTGACCCACCTGACGCTGCGCCGCTAGGCCTAGAGCTCGGTCAGCCTCGCCAGCAGTGCCACCGCGCGATCGAGGGTCTCGCGCTCCTCGGCTGAGAAGTCTTCCTCGATCGCGTTCGCGAGCCACCCTTCGCGGCGGCGGCGATCATCGGCGAGCGCCCGGCGGCCGGCGTCGGTCAGCTCCAGCAGAGTGCGGCGCTTGTCGCTCTCGTCCGGCCGCCGACTGACGAGGCCCTGGGACTCGAGCTCGGCCAAAGTCTGGCCCATTGACTGAGGGCGCACGCGCTCGGCGCCCGCCAGGTCGACCGTGCTCTGGGGGCCGTCCCGATCGAGGCGGCCGAGCACGGCGCCATGGGTCAGCGGGAAGCGGTGCTCGGCGCGCAGCCGGCGCATGAGCTGGCCGAGGACGACGCGCAGCTCGCTGGCAAGCAGGCCCGGGTCCACCGATGCGGTCACGGCGACACTATAAGTCAAGCGAAGGCAGACTGCACAGTTTGCCTGTGTAAAATGAAGTCCTGTGACCAGCCCCGTGAGCACCCGAACCAACGGCAGCGGCGACGGGTTCGGGGCCAACGGGCACCCGGGGCGGTCGGATCGCTACAAGTGGGTCGCGTTGTCGAACACGACGCTCGCGGTGCTGCTGGCCACATTGGATGCGTCGATCACGCTGATCGCGATGCCCGACATCTTCCGGGGCATTCACCTCGATCCGCTCGTGGCCGGAAACAGCTTCTACCTACTGTGGATGGTACTCGGCTATCTGGTCGTCTCGAGCGTCCTGATCGTCAGCCTCGGGCGGCTCGGCGACATGTATGGACGGGTGCGCCTCTACAACCTCGGCTTCGTGATCTACACGGTGGCGTCGCTGATCTTGACGGTCGACTGGATGACCGGCCGCGCGGGCGCGACCTACCTGATCGTGTTCCGGATCGTCCAGGGGATCGGCGGCGCCTTCCTGCTCGCAAACTCGGCCGCCATCCTGACCGACGCGTTCCCGGCCAACCAGCGCGGGATGGCGCTCGGGATCAACAACATCGTCGGCGTCAGCGGCCTGTTCATCGGGCTGATCCTCGGCGGCCTGCTCGCGCCGATCAACTGGCGGCTCGTGTTCCTGATCTCCGTCCCGGTCGGGCTGTTCGGGACCGTGTGGGCCTACCTGAAGCTGCGGGAGCTGAGCACCCCCAGGCGCACGCGCGTCGACTGGCCGGGCAATGTCACGTTCGCCCTCGGGCTGATCCTGATCATGGTCTCGGTCACCTACGGGATCCGTCCGTGGGGCGGGCACCCCACCGGCTGGACCAGCCCCCGGGTGATCGCGCTGCTCGTATCGGGCCTCGCCTGTCTGGTGGCGTTCGTGTTCATCGAGCGCCGCGCCAAGGATCCGATGTTCCGCCTGCCGCTGCTGCGGATCCGAGCCTTCACGTTCGGAACGTTGTCGACCTTCCTGGCCGCGATCGCGCGCGGCGGGTTGATGTTCATGCTGATCATCTGGTTACAGGGAATCTGGCTTCCCCTGCACGGCTACAGCTTCACCGACACTCCGCTGTGGGCGGGCATTTACATGTTGCCGCTGACGATCGGCATGCTGATCTCGGGGCCGACCTCGGGCTATCTGTCCGATCGCTTCGGCGCGCGTGGGTTTGCGACCGGAGGGATGCTCGCCACGGCGCTGAGCTTCGCGCTGCTGGCACTGTTGCCGACCGACTTTGCCTACCCCGCGTTCGCCGCGATTCTGTTCCTGACCGGCGCGTCGATGGGCCTGTTCGCGTCTCCCAACCGCGCGGCCGTGATGAACAGCCTGCCGCCGGGCGATCGTGGCGCCGGCGGCGGCATGAACCAGACATTCCAGAACTCAGCCCAGGTGCTGTCGGTCGGGATCTTCTTTTCGCTGATGATCGCGGGGCTCGCGAGCTCGCTGCCACACACGCTGTCATCGGGCCTGGTTGGGCACGGTGTCGATCCCGCGAGCGCCGCCCAGATCGGACATACGCCGCCGGTCTCGGTCCTGTTCGCCGCGTTCCTCGGCTACAACCCCATCGAGCACCTGGCGGGGCCGCACGTGCTCGGCGCGCTGTCGGCCCATAGCCAGGCGATCATCACCGGGCGCGGCTTCTTCCCGGAGCTGATCTCGGGCCCGTTCCGTACCGGCCTGCACGAAGCGTTCGCGTTCGCGATCCTCGCCTGCCTGATCGCGGCGGCAGCATCGGCGATGCGCGGGGGTCGCTACCACCACGAGGAGATACCGCCCCCGAGCGGATCGGAACCGGCGCAATCCGCGCAGCGCGCGGCAGTGGCGACCTAGAAGTGGGCGTGGAGGCTGAACGCCCCGACCAGAATGACGAACAGCAGCAGGTAGATCCCGTACTTGCCCCAGGACGGCCAGGCCGCGTTCGGATCCCGCGACATGAGGTACTGCTCCTCTTCGCGAATCGTTCTATTGCAGTGTGGGCAGATCATCAGAAAGCCATTCCCGTTCTCGACATTAAATGTGGATGGCGGCGCTCCCTTCCCCAAAGCCGGTTGGCTCAGGGTACGGCGTTTCGGCGCGCGATGAACCGATCCCCTGGAGCTGAAACGGCAGCGGTGGCGGAGCTCTGGCTCAGACCGTGTCGGAGGTCCCAGGTAACACATCGGCGGCTGCCCGAGCAGCTTGTGGGTCGGGGCCGGGCGCGCCGTCGATCTCCCAGCCGCCGGATCGCGCGAGGCTATCCGTCGAGTCAACGATCTCGTCGAGCTCGGACAGCAGCGCGGCACGATCGGCCTCGGCATGGCCGCGAGAGTCGCGCTCGAACTCGATGTAATCCGTCCGCAGGTCGGGGATCGGCGGCGGGCCGGCGGCCGCATCGCGTTCTGTGACCGCGCCGATTCGGGTCAGCGCCAGATCGAGATCGGCGGCGAGGCGGGCAAGCTCGGGGACCGGCTCGCGGTCACGGTCATCACGTCCATCTAGCCGCAGGGCGTAGCTCGACCGCGCCAGCCGCCGCAGTGCGCCGAGCGCGCCCTGCGAGCGGCCTCGGTCGATCCGGCGCGTGGCGGGCTCGGACAGCGAGCGGGCAACCGTTGACTGGGCGTTCGTCCACGCCAGCCGCGCGCGCCGACCGAGCGTGGTCAGCGCCTGCTGATCGGGGGGGCGGCCGCTGATCACCGCGGCGAGGAGCGCGCTCAGGTACGCACGTTGCGCATCGACGAGCGCCGCGAGCGACTCGCGGGCCGGCATCCGCGACCACGTCGGCCAGAGGACATACGCGAGCAGGCCGATCGCGCTGCCGATCAGCGTGTCGAGCAGCCGGGAGCCGGCGATCCCGAGCGTGTCGGGGGTCAAGATATTGATCAGGAACACCACCATGGCGGTGATGAAGCAAAACCCGGAGGCAAAGCTGGCCGGATAGGTCGCATAGGCCGCCCAGGCGAGCAGGCCGACAATCACGACCGTCGCCGCGTGTCCCGGATGCGTGGCGACCACAATCGCCCCCGCGAGCGCGACGCCCGCCGACGTACCGAGCGCCCGCTCCGCCCCTCTGGTGAAGGTCGCCGAGAACTCAGGCCGCAGCACGGCCGCCGCGGCGACGACCATCCAGTAGCTGCGGTCGAGCGCCAGGTGTCCAGCGATCAGCTCGGCGATCGCGACCACGGTCGCCAGCCGCAGTGCATGTCGGCCGGCGGATGATTGCAGCGAGATGTTGGCCCTGACCTGCGCTACCTGATCGAGGACGCGATGCAGCGGTCGGTTGGTCGGGGGGTGCGGGCGACGGCTGCGTAGCCCACCCCCGCGACCCGCGGCCGGCGCCTGGGCCGAGACGGCGCGCAGCTGCCCGGCGAGCGCTGAGATCCGGCGCGAGAGCTGGAGCTCGTCGCCGGAGAGCGCGGGCAAGCCCGGCGTCGACTCGCGGTCCGACACCCTTGCTGCGAGCGCGTCCGCGTTGGAGCTGAACTCCGCGATCAGGATCGCCAGCGGGCGCTCGGCGGTGCGGTCACCGTCGATCGCATTGGCGATCAGGTTCAACGCGTCGGCCGCGAGCGCGAGCGCGCGCTCCCCGACGGCGCGGAGCCGCCCGTCTGCCGGCTCCTCGGATGAGGCACGCTGACGGTCGAGCAGCACGCGGATCACGGACAGCTGGACCCGGATCCACTGCCCCTCGGTGACCAGGGAGCGGAGCGTCACGATCGCCGCATCCCCGAACAGGTGCGGCGAGGCGAGTGTCCCCGCGGCCTCGTCGAATGCGGCGGCGGCCGGCAGCGACGACGTCGCGACCCGCGAGTCGGCCAGGCGCGACAGGGCGCGGTATCCCTCGGCGGTCGCCGCACGCTGCGTCCTCAGCGGCGATGGCCAGCGGACTAGGGCGACGAATCCCACCTCGGCGAGACCTCCCGCGAGCACGAGGGCGGCGAGCCCGAGCGCGGGAGCGGCGGGTTCGCTGAACCGTCCGAACACCACCACCGCGATGATCGCCTGCGTTCCGATCGCCGCGCCACGGTTGCCGACCGCGAACAGCAGCCCTCCGAGCAGGGCCACGCCGACCAGGACGACGAAATGAACCCATGGCACCGAACCGGTGACGCTGCCGATGAAGGTCGCCAGCGACATCACGAGCGCGTCGATCGCCATCACTACCAGCGGCGGGCGGCCACCGGCGGCGCGCCAGGCGATCCCGACGAGCATCGCTCCGGCGCCCATCGTGACGCCCGCGACCGGATCGCCGACGGCCAGCCCGCCGCCAAGGACGGCCGCCACCGGGATCGCCGCCAGCAGCCCTCCGCGAACCGAGACGAGGTCGCGGTCGAAGTGGGCGGCCCCGCGGACGGCCACCGACATTGCCCCGGGCTCGGAAGAGCCGGCGTTGCGGCGGCTACTCACGCTTTCACGCTACCGCGCTGCTCGGTGGCAATCCACGCGCGGATGGGTACCGTTGAGCCCGTGGCGTCACCAGTGATCCTGAGCGGCAGCGACGGGCGCGACGAGACGGAGGCCGAACGACTCGACCGCAACACGATCGAACTCCTCAATGAGCTGCGCGTCGCGGGGACCGGCATCCAGATCATGTTCGCGTTCCTCCTGATCGTCCCGTTCAACGTCGGCTGGCAGCATGTCTCCTCGTTCGGGCGGACCGTGTACGTGGTGACTCTGCTGTGCGTCGCGATCGCCAGCGTGCTGCTGATCGCTCCGTCGGTGCACCACCGGATCCTGTTCCGCCACGGTCAGAAGGAGTACGTGATCCGGATCGCCAACCGGCTCGCGATCGTCGCGGCGGTGTTCCTCGCGGGCGGGTTCACCGGGATCCTGACTCTGATCTTCGACGTAGTGTCCAATGGGGTCGGAACCGTGGTGATCGGCGTCGTCGACCGCCGTGGGGATCGCGGCGGTGTGGTTCGGATTGCCGCTCATCCAGCTGTTTGCGCACGGAGGCGACGAACCCGAGACGGCCGACCGTTGAAAAGCCCTAGATCGGCTGTCAGAGGCCCACTTAGGTGGGTAGCCTGAATAGTGAAAGCAAGCGAATTGGAGTCGAGATGAGCAATTCCCTCAAAGCCCTGCTCGAGCACGGTCAGAGTCCATGGATCGACTACCTCTCGCGCTCACTCGTTCAGGACGGCGATCTCGCCGCGCTGATCGACGACGGAATCGTCGGCGTGACCTCGAACCCGACCATCTTCCAGAGCGCGATCGGCTCGGGCGACGCCTACGACGAGCAGCTGCGCGACGTGCTCGCGACCGAGAGCGATCCCAAGGAGATCTTCCTCGCGCTGGCCCGTGACGACATCCGCGCCGCGTGTGATGTGCTCGCGCCGGTGTTCGACCGCGGGGAGTCGACTCGCGACGGGTGGGTCTCGCTCGAGGTCGATCCGAACCTCGCACACGACGCCGAAGCAACCGCGCGGGAGGCCCGCCGGCTGCACGAGATGGTGCAGCGGCGCAATCTGTTCGTGAAGATCCCCGGGACGCAGGAGGGACTGCAGGCGATCGAGGACACGATCGCCGCTGGGATCCCGGTCAACGTCACGCTGCTGTTCTCGCTCGAGCGCCATCGCGCGGCGGCGGAGGCGTACCTGCGCGGGCTGCGCAGGCTGCGCGACAGTGGCGGCAACCTGGAACGAGGTGGCGTCGGTCGCGTCGTTCTTCGTCTCGCGGGTCGACACCGAGGCCGACAAGCGCCTGCAGGAGCTCGGCGGCCACGACGAGCTGCTCGGCACGCTCGCGATCGCGAACGCGAAGCTCGCCTACCAGGCCTACCTGGAGATCTTCAGCGGGCCCGACTGGGACGAGCTCGCGGCCGCAGGCGCCAGCGCCCAACGGTGCCTGTGGGCGTCGACCTCGACCAAGAACCCCGCCTACCGGGATGTGCTCTACGTCGAGGAGCTGATCGGCCCTGACACGGTCAACACGATGCCGCGCGAGACGATCGAGGCAGTACTCGACCACGGCCGGATCGAGCGCACGCTCGACCGCGACGTCGATCGGGCGCACGAGACGATGCAGCGCTTCGCCGACGCCGGAGTCGACTACGAAGACGTGGTCGCCGTCCTCGAGCGCGAAGGCGTCGAGAAGTTCGCGGACTCGTTTCAGAAGCTGTTCGACGAGGTCGAGGCTAAGCGCGAGCAGCTGGTCGCCGCCTAGCGGCGGCCCGCGTCAGCGCCTGATCGCTGCCCGCGGCCCTCGCGGGCGGCGCCGTCGGGGGCGCGTTGGCCGTCTTGACCCGGGCTGTCCGGATCAGCTGCTGTCCGGGCGGACGGGTGCGCGCCAGGAGGGGGACGTAAGCGAGGCCGAGGTCGGAATCGGCAGGTTCGCGGACTGCCATCGCACGGGGTGGATCGACCGCTCGTCGGCTGAGCAGGACCGTAGGCCCCCGGTTCAGACGGATGTTCGAGCGCGGCGAGCGTACGCCGTCACGCTGCCGGCGGCGGCCGACGCCGAGGCGGCGCCGCGGACGCGATCGGGAACCTGAGAAGGCGGGTGCCGGCCCGTGTACATTGTGCGCCTTGCGACGCTCCCTGCGAACCGGCGTGGTGTGCCTGTCGGCGGTCGCCGCGCTGGCGGCTGCGGCCTGCGGCAGCTCGACGGCGACCCACTCGAGCACCGCCGCGGCCGGCAAGAACGCGTGCGCGAAGTCGTCCCTGGCGCTGCACACCAAGGGCGTGCTGACGGTGGCGACCGACTCCCCGGCCTACCCGCCCTACTTCGAGCACAACAAGCCCTCCAACGGGCAGGGCTTCGAGAGCGCGGTGGCGTACGCGGTCGCCAAGAAGCTGGGCTTCGCGCCGAGTGAGGTGAAGTGGACCGTGGAGCCGTTTGACTCCTCCTACGCGCCCGGGCCGAAGGGCTTTGACTTCGACATCAACGAGATCTCGATCACGGCCCCGCGCGCTAAGGAGGTCGACTTCTCGACGCCGTACTACACCAATCCGCAGGGGATCATCGTCCCGTCGTCGTCGCCGCTCGCGCACGCGACCAGCCTGGCGGCGTTCAAGCACGCCTCGATCGGGGTCCAGATCGGGACGACAAGCCTCGACGCGGTCAACTCCCTGATCCAACCGAGCAATCAGCCGCAGGTCTTCAACACCTCAAACGACGTCGTCAGCGCGTTCAAGATCCACCGCGTCGACGCGATCGTCGTCGACCTCGCGACGGCGTTCGATCTGACCTCAACCGAGCTGCCGCATACCACGATCGCCGGCCAGTTCAACGCCCCCGGCGGCGGCGACCGGTGGGGCCTGCTGCTCGGCAAGGGATCGGCGCTGACGCCGTGCGTCGACCGCGCCGTCGGCGCCCTGTCGGCCGATGGCACGCTGGCCGCGCTCAGCCACCGCTGGATCGCGTCGGCGCAGAGCGTGCCGGTTCTGCACTGACGGTCGCTACCGTCCGGCACACGGCCGTGTGAGCTCCATCAGCCCGATCACCTCCCGCCAGGACCGGCTCCACGCGCGCCAGAAGCGCGCGCGGCGCTCGCTGGTGATCTCGACGATCTCGACGGTGATCGTGATCGGCGGCCTGCTGGCGCTGCTGCTGACCAGCCCGGGGTGGCCAACAGTGAAACAAACGTTCTTCTCGTGGAGCGTGTTCCGGGGCTCGTTCAGCCAGGTGCTGTCCGCCTTCTGGCTCGATGTGCGTCTGTTCTGCGTGGTCGAGGTGGTGGTCCTGGTCGCCGGCCTGCTGATCGCGCTGTGTCGCACCGCTCGGGCGCCGGCGCTGTTTCCGCTGCGTTTGCTGGCGATCGTCTACGTCGACGTGCTGCGGGGCGTGCCGACGATCCTCCTCGTGTACCTGATCGGCTTCGGGGTGCCGGCGCTGATGCTCAGCGGGCTGCCGACCGGCGCCGTCGTGCTCGGCGGGATCGCGCTGGCGCTGTGCTACTCGGCGTACGTGTCCGAGGTCTACCGGGCCGGCATCGAGTCGATCCACCCGAGCCAGGCCGGCGCGGCGCTGGCGCTCGGGCTGACCCAGACGCAGGCGCTGCGCCACGTCGTCCTCCCGCAGGCCGTCCGGCGCGTCGCGCCGCCGTTGCTGAACGACTTCATCGCGCTCCAGAAGGACGTCGCGCTGATCTCGATCCTGGGACCGCAGGAGGCGTTTCGGGTCGCGCAGATCTTCGCCGCCTCGCAGTTCAACTACACGCCGCTGATCGCCGCGGCGCTGCTGTATCTGTGCGTGACGATCCCGCTGACGCGGATCGTCGACCGAATGCAGGCGCGCAGCGTCCGCGAGCGCGGAGCGGCGGTCGCGCTCGGCCCGCGATGAGCGCCGTCCTCGAGCTCCGGGGGGTGACCAAGGCCTACGGGAGCCACGAGGTGCTGCGCGGGCATCGATCTGTCGGTGCAAGAGCACGAGGCGATCGCGCTGATCGGCGCCTCGGGCTCCGGTAAATCGACCCTGCTGCGATGCATCGACCTGCTCGAGGAGATCGACGACGGCGACATCCTGCTCGACGGCGAGGCGATCACGGTTCCGGGCCTTAACCCGGTTCCCTTCCGCCGGCGGCTCGGGCTCGTGTTCCAGGCCTACAACCTGTTTCCGCACCGCAGCGTGATCGAGAACGTGATCCTCGGCGCGGTCAAGGCCCAGAAGGTGCCCGACAAGGAGGCGCGCGAGGCGGCCCAGGCGCTGCTCGCGCGGTTCGGGCTCGGCGACCGCGGAGGCGACTACCCGGACCGCCTCTCGGGCGGCCAGCAGCAGCGGGTCGCGATCGCGCGCGCATTGTTGACAAAGCCGCGGGCGCTGCTGCTGGACGAGGTGACGAGCGCGCTCGACCCCGAGCTGGTGGGGGAGGTGCTCGAGGTGATCCGCGAGCTCAAGCAGGAGGGGATGACGATGCTGATCGCGACTCACGAGATGGGCTTCGCGCGCGAGGTGGCCGACGAGGTCTGCTACCTCCAGGACGGGCAGATCATCGAACGAGGCTCGCCTGAGCAGATCTTCGTCTCGCCGACCGAGCCCGATACGCAGCGCTTCTTAGCGCGGCTGCTCGCCGCCGACCGGCTCTGAGGCCGCCGGAGGTGAGCCGATGCCGGTAGCGGTAGCGGTCCTGTTCGCCGCCTCGCTGCACGCGACCTGGAACGCGCTCGTCAAATCGGTCGGAGATCGGCTGGCGCTGATGGCGCTGATGGGGATGTGGTCGATCGTGATCTGTGTCCCGGTGGCTCTGTTCGCGCCCGCTCCGCTGTCGGCCTCGTGGCCGGAGCTCGCAAGCTCGATGGTCCTGCACAACGTCTACAACCTGCTGCTGATCGAGAGCTACCGGGAGGGGGACTACAACCAGGTCTATCCGATCGCGCGGGGGATAGCGCCGCCCGCGGTCGCTGTCGCCTCGGTGGTCGTCGTCGGCGAGTCTCTGAGTGCCCTGCAGACGGCCGGCGTGCTCACGGTCAGCGCCGGGCTGCTGGTGATCGCGAGCGGGAGCCGGCACGAGCCCAAGCGCGCGCTCGCGTTCGCGGTCCTGACCGGATTGGTGATCGCCGCGTATACGGTCGTCGACGGCGTCGGCGTGCGGAGGGCGGGGTCGGTCGTCGGCTACGCGACGTGGCTGTTCGTCGGCATGGGAGCGGGAACCGCGCTGATCTGGGTTCTGGTCAACCGACGGATGGCCCGACCGTCGCGCATCGACCGCGATCTCGTGCCCCGCGCGGCGGTCGCCGACGTGCTCTCGCTGGCGGCTTACGGCCTCGTGTTGTGGGCGCAGACGCGCGGAGCGCTCGCGGTCGTCGCGGCGCTGCGCGAGACGAGCGTCGTGTTCGCCGCTGCGATCGGCGCGGCGGTCTTCCACGAGCATCTGCCCGCTCGGCGGATCCTCGGCAGCGTCGTCATCGCCGCCGGCGCGGCGGCGCTCGCGCTCGGATAGGGCACATCTGGCGCCGCCCGTGTGTGATCAATGCACTGCGGCGTCGCGCCGGATCGTGTAAACGTGCCCCGCAATGGCCAGACCGTTCATCGTCGCGCAGCTGACCGACATCCACGCGGGCGCCACGTGGGGGCCGACCGATCCGATGGCCGGCCTCGAGGCGGCCGTGCGCGCGATCCGGTCACTGTCGAGCCCGGTCGCGGCGATCGTGATTACCGGCGATCTCGCCGACTCTGGACTGGACGTCGAGTACGAGCAGGTGCTCGAGCTGGTCGGGCGCCTGGGTGTTCCGGTCCATGCGCTGCCGGGCAACCACGACGACCGTGGCCGCATCCGCCGTCACTTTCGCCTGCCGAGCGACGACGACATGCCGGTCCAGTACTCGGCGAATCTCGGCCCGTTGCGCCTCGTGATCGTGGACAGCACGCTCCCCGGGCATGATCGTGGCGAGCTCGACGCTCAGCGTCTCGAGTGGCTGGACCGGGAGCTGGCGCGAGCACCGGAGGCGCCGACCCTGATCGCGATGCACCACCCGCCGTTCTGCACCGGAATGCCCGCGTTTGACCGGATCGGGATCCCTGACGCCGATCGGCGCGCACTGAGCGCCGTACTCGAGCGCCATCCGCAGGTCCGCCGGATCATCGCCGGCCATATCCACACGACCAGCGTCGGCGCGATCGCCGGCCGGCCGGCGCTGACGGTGCCCGGGACCTACGCCAAGGCGCTCCTGCGGCTCGATGCCGACCACCTCGAGTTCGTCGCCGCGCCGCCGACGTTTGCCGTCCACGTGATGACCGACGGCGAGCTCACCACGCATGTCGAATCGGCCGGGTAGGACCCCGTGCAGCCCGGCCGGATCGCCGGCGGCCGCGCCTAGAATCGCGGTCGGTGAACGCGCCCGAGTTTGACTTCGACGAGGTCTTCGGCGACGACTACCTCTACTTCTACGGGCCCGCGCTCGAGGAATCCAGTGACGCCGACGCAGCGCTCATCTGGCGCCTGCTCGACGTGGGCGCCGCCGGCGAGATCCTCGACCTCGCCTGCGGGCACGGCAGGATCGCCAACCGGCTTGCCGGACTGGGCGCGACGGTGACCGGCCTCGATGCAACCCCGGTGTTCCTGGAACGGGCGGCAGCCGACGCCGCCGCTCGGGGCGTCACGGTCGACTACGTGCAGGGCGACATGCGCTCGCTTCCGTGGGGCGACGCGACGTTCGAATGCGTCATCTGCTGGTTTACCTCGTTCGGCTACTTCGACGATCACGACAACCGCCGCGTGCTCGCCGAGGTCAGGCGCGTGCTGCGTCCCGGGGGCCGGCTGCTGCTCGAGAACAACAACCTGGCGGGAGTGCTTGGCCGGTGGCTGCCCTCGGTTGTGTTTGAGCGCGACGGCGACCTGGCGATCGATCGAGCGCAATTTGACCCGACGACGGGACGGGCCCGGACCGAGCGGACCGTGATCCGCGACGGCCAGGTGCGGACGTTCGTGTTCTCGGTCCGGATGTTCATCGCCGTCGAGCTACGCGCGTGGCTGCTCGAGGCCGGCTTCTCGGACGTGGCGTTCTTCGACGAACGGGGCGAGCCGTTGACCTCGGGCGCCCGCCGGATGGTCACGATCGCGACTGCTTGACCTGCGGGCCGCTGGCGCGCGCAAACCGTGCGGCCAGGTCACGGACTCGCTCGACTAGCTCGGGCGGCTCCAGGATCTCGAACTCGACGCCGATGTTGGCGATGTAGATCGCCAGACCATCGAGCCAGTCCGACCCCGCGTGCAGGATGCAGCGGCCATCGTCGAGTGGCTCGACCGTGCCCCACGCGGGCGGCACCCGAGGCCTGACCGTCTCGACCGGTGCGTGCAGGATCACGGTCGCGTGGTAGCGGTCACGCGCGCTCGATACCCGGCGCGCCACCCAGGTGGCGAGGTCGGAAGCGGGCGGCGTGCGCGGCGCGAAGCGGCGATCGGGACGCGGCGTCTTGTCGATCCGGTCCACCCGAAACGTGCGCCAGTCCGCTCGGGCGGTGTCCCACGCGACCAGATACCAACGGCGACCGCTGTGCACGAGACCCTGGGGCTCGACCAGCCGCCGGCTGAGCTCGCCGGCATGGCTGCGGTAGGTGAACCGGAGCCGCTCGCGGTCCCTGGTGGCGGTCGCAATCGTGAGCAGCACCTCGGGGTCGACGACCGGTCCCGCGGCGGGATAGGGGACGGTCGCGGCGCCAACCGCCTGAACGCGGCGGCGGACACGCGACGGAAGCAAGGCCTCGAGCTTGGACAGGGCCCGCACCGACGTCTCACCGATCCCGGCGACGCCGCCGCTGACGGCGGTCCGCAGCCCGACCGCGATCGCCACGGCCTCCTCGTCGTCGAGCAGCAGCGGCGGCAGCGTCGCGCCGGCGCGGAGCCGGTAGCCGCCCGCGACCCCCGGGGTCGCGTCAACCGGGTAGCCGAGGCGGCGCAGGCGCTCGACGTCACGCCGCAACGTGCGCGGCTGCACTTCGAGACGCTCGGCGAGCTCATGCCCCGACCAGTGGGGCCGGGTCTGAAGCAGGCCGAGAAGGCTCAGCAGGCGCGTCGAAGTCTCCAACACCGGCGCAAGAATGGCACACAATGCGGACCGAAATGGACCGCAATCCACCGTAGCCTTGCCGGTACCTAAAGAGGCCTGATCGAGACCTCGGATAACGTCGAAGCCAGGAGCCGTGCGATGGATTACAAGCTCGAATTGGTGGCCGTCCCAGTCTCAGACGTGGATCGCGCGAAGGCGTTCTACGCCGACCAGGTCGGCTTCAACGCCGACCACGACCACAGGGTCAATGAAGACCTGCGCTTCGTGCAACTGACCCCACCCGGCTCGGCCTGCTCGATCGTGCTCGGCGAGGGGATCGTCGACGGCGAACCGGGCTCGGTCAGCGGCCTGCAGATGGTCGTATCAGACATCGAGCAGGCACATGCCGAGCTGTCCGGGCGCGGAGTCGAGGTCTCCGATGTCGAGCAGATGCCGTGGGGTTCGTTCATCTTCTTCAGCGACCCCGACGGCAATCGCTGGGCGATCCAGCAGATTCCGCCGCGTGGCTGACCGCGGCGCGCGGACGGCGACAGCGAGCGCGGGCCTGCCCCTGTCCGCGCTGCTGTCGCAGCTGCTGGTGGCGCTCACGATCGAGGTCGACAACGAGTTCGAGCATCGCATGCGCCACCGTACGAGCAACCACGGCGCGAGCCCGGGCCGGGGCCGCGGCCCGTGGCTGACGTCGTTTGCGATGTGGGGCAACTTCCTGCGGTTCGTCGGCCCTGACGGGATCACCGTCGACGAGCTCACCGCGCGCCCGGGCGTCGAGACATGGGCGCTGCCGGGGATGATGCGCTGGGGATACGTGGCCGTGGAGGGCGGCACCGGTGCGTGGCGCGGCAAGCAGCCGCCCCGCGACGCGACCGTCCATCTGCGATCCAGCGGCCGACGGGCGGCGGCGATCTGGAGCGGGCTGTCGGAGCCGCTGCAGCGCCGCTGGCGTAAGCGGTTTGGCAGCGAGCAGATTGACGCGCTGCGTGACGCGCTCGCACGACTGGCCGGCCACGCCGAGCGCGAGCTGCCTCACTACCTGATCGACGGGCGTTACGAGATGCGCGTCGAGCTGCCGCGCGCCGGTGACACCGACGGTGGGCGAACCGCGCAGCGCGCGGCGGCCGCCGAGTTGGATCTGGTTGCGCTGTTGTGCCAGACGTTGCTTTTGTACGCCGCCGATTACGACGCCCGTGCGTCACGCGGCATCGCGCTCGGAGCGAACGCGTTGCGGGTGATGTCCGCCGACCCGGTCCGGCTTCGAGACTTGGCCCCGCGGGTGGGCCTCGCGCGGGAAACGACCGACGTGATCGTCGGACGCATGGCCAAATGGGGGCTGGCCGCGATCGACGGTGAGCGGACCGCGAGCCGGGGCAAGGTCGCCCGGTTGACCGACGAAGGGCTCCGCGCCCGAGCCGAGTACCTGCCGACGGCGGAGGCGGTCGAGTTCGAGTGGAGCGCGCGCTACGGCGAGCTCGTGCTCGAGCGCCTGCGCACGGCGCTGATCGCCGTGGTCGGGGAATCGGAGGACGGTCGGTCGCGGTTGTGGGCTGGGCTCGAGCCCTATCCGGACGGATGGCGAGCGTCGGTCGCGGCGCCCGAGTGCCTGGCTCATTATCCGCTCGTCACCCACCGCGGCGGCTATCCAGACGGCAGCTGAGCGGTCCGATCACTCGCGCGCGCGGCGCACGCGCGCGTAGGCGATCGGCACGAGCGCGAGCAGACTGAGCAGCGCGCAGAGCAGCAGCGGCTTGCGGAAGCTGTGCGTGACCGCGCGCTGCACGAGCGTGTTGACCTGAACCTCGAGCGCGGCGAGCTGCCGCTTGGTCTGGGTGCTCTCGCCCGCCGAGGCGTGCGCAAATGCCGGCCGGAAGTCGGGCAGCTGGCTCTGTGGCGCCGCCGCGTTTGCGATCGCGAGCCTGGCCCCGAGCTCGATCTTGGTCAACAGCGGCACCGGCGAGGCGAGGAGCGTCTTGGTCACCTGCGGGACGGCTTTGCCGGGGGCCGCGTTGAGCTCTGAGACGAGCACGGGCGTGAGCAGCACCAGGCCGAGTACGAGCCCGCCCTCGCGTGACGCCACGGTCCGGGCAGCGCGGGCGAACAGCGGCCCATGCGACTGCAGCGCCACCCGGGTCAGGGCGGGAAAGGCGAGGCCGAGGCCGGCGCCCGAGAGCGCGAGCGCGATCACCGTCAGCCCCAGCTCACGTTGCCTGATCAGCGCCAGCAGCACGAGCCCCAGCGCGAGCACGAGCGCACCGGCGGCGGCGGGCGCGATCGCCGACCGGGGTCCGACCAGCCGCTCAGCGCAGGCGGTCGCGATCGGGATCACGGCGAGCACCGCGGCGGCCCCGAGCGGGCTCAACTCCCAGACGTTGATCAGCAGCACCGTGGCCAAGAACAGGGCCCCGATCAGCCCGGCCGAGACCAGCGCCAGCGCGACGTTGGCCAGCACGGGAGATAGGGAGCCGTCGCTTTCGCGCGGCGGTTGCGCGACGGACTCGTCCTCCCGGTAGTCGCTGGGCTCGCCGCCCCTGAGCGCCGTCACGGCCGCGAGCGCGGCGACCGGAGCCTGAGCGAGGAAGATCGCCCGCCAGTCGAACACCTGCGTCAGGATCCCGCCCGCCGCGGGCCCGACGGCGGCACCTAATGCCGCCGTCGCGGCCCAGGCTTGAAGCGTCGAGCCCGCGCCCCGGTGCTCGCGCGCGAACAGCGGCAGCGATGCGCACAGCAGCAGCCCGGCGCCCGCGCCCTGGACGCAGCGCCAGACGATCAGCGCCGTGAGAGTGCCGGCGACCCCGGAGCCCAATGACGCGAGACCGAAGATCGCGAGCCCGGCGACGAGCGCCCGCCTGGATGCGAGCCGCCGCGCGAACGGGACCATCACGACCGTGGTCACGATCAGCGTGAGGTTGTAGGCCGTGATCACCCACGTCACGTGCGAGATCGACGTGTGCAGCCGCTGCACGATCTGCGGCAGGGCGAGGACGGCGATCGATGCATCGGCGAACGCCAGCGCGATCGCGAGCCTCACCGGCAGGTCCGTGGGCGCCGTCGAGGGATTCGTGACCGGGCGGGTCGACATCTGCTCACGGCGCAGCGTAGGCGAGTCGCAAGGCTCGGGACCGGCGCCGTGGTGGGGTTATCCCCACCAACCGGTTCGGGGGTCCGCCGCGCGCCAAAGGCCCGTTCGCCCCAGCGATTTTGGCGCTGTCGCGAAGTCAGTGTGAGCGGCATGAAAAACACTCCTTCATTCACCAGATTTGGCGGGCCGGCCGGCGACGGCCTGCTCGCCCGTTTCGTCCATGCGGCGGCCCGGAGCGCGGCGCGGCGTCCCAAGACGACCGTTGCGCTCTGGCTCGTCCTCATCGTCGGCTGCGTCGCGGCCGGCTCGCTGGCGGGCATGCGGACGCTGTCAAATTCGCAATCGGGCACCGGCGAGTCGGCGCGAGCCGACGCGCGCTTGGACGCGTCAGGCTTGCAGGGGCCGGCGACCGAGGACGTGCTGGTCAGCTCGCACTCGCCGGCTCAAACCGCGCATGCGGTCGTCAAGCTAGAAGCCGGCGTCCGTCGGCTGACGGCCGTCAAGTCGGTCGTCGGCCCGGACCGCGCACCGTCGCAGTCGACCGCCGGCGGGCGCACGGTGCTCGTCGTGGTCACGCTGCGCGGCGATCCCAACAATTCCGACGCGCGGGCCGCCCAGGTACAGGATCTCGTCGATCGGCAGGCGGCTGCTCATCCTGGCGTCACCTTCCGCGAAGCCGGGAGCGGTTCGGAGGACAACGCGATGAACAAACTCGTCAATGACGGGTTGCATCGGGCGGAGCTGATCTCGGTCCCGATCACGCTGCTGATCCTGGTGCTCGCGTTCGGCGCGCTCGTCGCCGCCTCGGTGCCGCTGCTGCTCGGCCTGACCTCGGTCGGGGCGGCAATCGGAGCGCTCGGGCTCGTGTCTCATATCGCCCCCAACGGCAGCTCGACCGCTCCTGTGGTGGTCCTGATCGGACTCGCGGTCGGCGTCGACTACTCGCTGTTCTACATCCGACGCGAACGTGTCGAACGTCGCGCGGGGGCATCCGCCGATGCGGCCCTGGCCGCCACCTCGGCGACCGTCGGCCGCGCGATCGTGGTGGCCGGGGCAACCGTCGTGATCGGATTGGCCGGGCTGCTGTTCACCGGCTTCGGGGTGTTCACCTCGATGGCGCTGGGAGCGATCCTGGTCGTCACGATCGCCGTCATCGGTTCACTGACGGTGCTCCCGGCGACGCTCGCGCTGCTCGGTGACCGGATCGACCGCGGCCGTGTGTGGCCACGCCGCCGGCGAACGGCTGCGCGCCCGCGTAGAACCGCCTGGCAGACGGTGGCGGCCGGCGTCACCAACCACCCGCGTGTCTCACTGGCGGTGGCCGTGATCGCGCTCGGGGCGCTCGCGGCCCCGGTCGTAGGCATGCACACGGGCGAGCCCGGCCAGGACGACGTGTCGCCGAACACGCCGATCCGCGTGGCCGACCGGGCGATCGAGCGCGCGTTTCCCGGCTCGTCGGACACCGCCGACCTGGTCGTCAGCGGCCATCGTCTCGAGCGTCCCTCGGCGACCGCCGCTCTGCGAGCCATCGGACGCCGTGGCGAGCAGATCACGCACGGTCGCGGGACCGTGGCGCTGCAGGTCTCGCGCAACGGCGATACCGCGCAGTTGCAGATCCCGATACCCGAGAGCGGGCTGAGCGTCGGTGACCAGCGAGTTAGGGCGCTGCGGCACCAGCTCGAGCCGGCGGTCGCGCGAGCGATCCCCGGCGCACATGCGGATCTGACGGGCGACTATGCGGGCAACCTCGACTTCTCGAGCCGTCTGTCGCATGTCACCCCGCTCGTGATCGCGTTCGTGCTCGCGCTCGCGTTCGTGCTGTTGATCGCCACCTTCCGCTCCTCGAGACTGGCCCTGGCGGTGATCGGCCTCAACCTGCTGTCGGTCGGGGCCGCGTTCGGGGTCCTGGTCGAGGTCTTCCAGCATCACTGGGCGCAGTCACTGCTGAGCTTCCAGTCCGACGGTGCGGTCGTCGACTGGCTGCCGCTGTTCGCGTTCGTCGTGCTGTTCGGCTTGTCGATGGACTACACCGTGCTCGTGCTCGAACGCGCCCGCGAAGCGCGAGGCCGAGGCGCGACCGCCAGGCAGGCGGCCGCCGAGGCGCTCGCGAGCACCGGCGGAGCGGTAACGAGCGCGGCGCTCGTGATGGTCGCCGTGTTCTCGGTCTTCGCGACCCTGCCGCTGCTCGAGTTCAAGCAGCTCGGCGTGGGGCTGGCGGCGGCGATCGCGCTCGACGCGACCGTCGTGCGCGGTCTGGCGCTTCCCGCGGTACTGACCCTCCTGGGCGATCGCGGGCTCGCTCCGGCGCGGGTTGCGAGCACGCGGAGCCCGGGCTGGGATCATGGAGTCGATGTCGCGACCGTCGGATCGATCAATGACTAGGAGCACTCCCAACTCAGACGCAGGCTCCGTGGTGCAGCGGACGGTACTCGTGCCGTCCGCCGTGCTCCTGATCACGCTGGTCGTCATCTGGGCGGCGACCGGAGCCGGCTATTTCTGGCCGATGTGGGCGGCGCTCGGGCTCGCGATCCCGGCTGGTCTTTGGCTGGCGATCCGCTGGGCGCGGCTCCAGCCGCGGGGAGCCAGCCGTCGCTACGCGATGCAGGCGAGTGTCTCGCTCGTGCTGGTCGTCACTGACGTGCTGGTCTGGGCGATGTCCGGGGGCGGCTATTTCTGGCCGATCTTCCCGTTCATCGGGCTGGCCGGAGCGCTCGCCGTGCACCGGGCGTTCCTGCGGCCGGGCCAGCGGTCGCTCCAGCTCCGCGTTGACGAGCTCACCCGGACGCGTAGCGGCGTGCTCGATGTCCAGGCCTCCGAGCTGCGGCGGATCGAGCGCGATCTGCACGATGGCGCACAGGCGCGTCTCGTCGCTCTCAGCATGCAGCTCGGGCGAGCCGAGGAGCGCCTCGCGGATCAGCCTGAAACCGCAGCACTGGTGCGCCAGGCCCGCGAGGAGGCCACGGCCGCAATCCGCGAGCTGCGTGACCTCGCTCGGGGGATCGCGCCGCCGGTACTCGCCGACCGCGGCCTGGTGGCGGCGGCGCAGTCGCTCGCCAGCCGCGCGACAGCGAACGTGCAGGTCGTCGGAGAGATCGACCAGCGCTTGCCTCCGGTGGTCGAGGCCGCGGCGTATTTCGTCGTCGCCGAGTCGCTGACCAACGTCGTCAAGCACGCCCCCGGCGCCGGCGCCCGCGTGACGCTGAGCCTGGACGGCGCGATGCTGGTCGTCGAGGTGGCCGACAACGGCCCGGGCGGAGCAAATCCCGCGGGTGGTGGACTGACCGGCCTCAAGCAGCGTGTCGAGGCCCTCGACGGCCGGCTCGAGATCCACAGCGTCGCAAACGAGGGGACGGTCGTGTGGGCAGTGCTGCCGTTCGAGTAGTCGTCGTCGAGGACCAGGCGCTGCTGCGCGAGGGCATCGTGGCCCTGCTGGCCGAGAACGGCATCGAGGTGGTCGCCCAGGCCGAGGACGGGCCTGGGCTGCAGCGGATCGTGGACGGCCACCGGCCGGACCTGGCCATCTGCGACGTGCGGCTGCCGCCGACGTTCACCGACGAGGGGATCCGGGCGGCGCTCGAGGCGCGCCGGCGCCACCCGGAGCTCGCCGTGCTCGTCCTCTCGCAGTACGTCGAACCGGTGTACACCGGCGAGCTGCTCGCGTCGGGCGAGAGCGGCGTTGGCTATCTGCTCAAGGAGCGCGTCAGCGAGGTGCGGACGTTCGTCGAGTCGGTCAGACGGGTCGCCGGCGGCGGTACCGCGCTCGACCGCGAGGTCGTGAGCGCCCTGATTGCTGACCGCGGCCGCTCTGGGTCAGACGCCGAGCTCGGAGCACTGACCGCCCGCGAGCGCGAGACCCTCGAGCTGATCGCCCAAGGGCGGACGAACGCCGCCATCGCTCGCGAGATGGTGGTGACGCTTGGCGCTGTGGAGAAGCACGTCACGAACATCTTCGCCAAGCTCGATCTCCCAGCCGGCGATGACGATCACCGGCGGGTGCTCGCGGTGCTCACCTACCTGCGCGCCACCGGCGGGAAGTGAGGCCTCGCGCGCCGCTGGGTAGCCACGAGGCATGACAACCGTTGAACATCCTCTCCTCGAGGTACCGCAGCCCACCGAGCCCGCGACTCCGGCGGTCCCGGACGCGCCGATCACGCCGATCGATCCCGATCCCGGCACGCCGGCCGATCCAGCAGGAGCCGCTGACCGTACCCGCTCCTCAGGAGCCGGTGACGCCGATCGACCCAGACCGAGATCCGGTCCCCGAGCCTGACCCGGGGACCGGTTCGCCGTAGCTCTGGCGCTAGGCCGTACGCTCGCGGCGGCGCCTGGCTGCCGCCGCGCCCGCCGTGCCCGCCGTGCCCGCCGCCGCGGTGCCTGCCGCCGTGCCCGCACGCTTGACGCCGGACTTGACCGAACCCGTGACGGCCGTGAGCGGTTTCGCGATCGTCTCGAGGCCCTTGCGCTCCGCCTTGACCCCGAACACGATCTCGATCAGACCGCCCGACGATCATCAGCACCGCGCCGAGCGCGAGCGCGAGGAACACGTCCGTCGCGTTGCCGGTCGGCACCAGGCGGCCGAACACCTGCGGCCCGATGATGCCGCCGATGCCGGTCCCGACCGCGTAGAACACGGCGATCGCGAGCGCGCGCGTCTCCATCGGGAAGATCTCCGAGACCGTCAGGTAGGCGGCGCTGACGCCGGCTGAGGCGAAGAAGAACACGACCGACCAGGAGATCGTCAGCGTCGTGGCGTTGAGCTGGTTCTCCTTGAACAGGTAGCCGGTGATCAGCAACAGCACGCCGGACAGGATGTAGGTCCCGGCGATCATCGGCTTGCGGCCGACCGAGTCAAACAGCGGCCCGAGGATGATCGGACCGAACAGGTTGCCGACCGCGAACGCGACCAGGTAGTAGGGCGCATTCGCCGTCGAGACTCCGTAGAACGTGCTCAGCAGCGTCGCGTAGCCGAACAGGATCGCGTTATAGAGGAACGCCTGGCCGATGAACAGTCCCAGGCCGAGGACGGTCCGCTTCGGGTAGTTGGACACGATCGCGCGGGAGATCTCCCATAGGCCGATCGACTTGCGCTGCTTGATGGTGATCGTCTCGTCGGGGTCCTCGAGCTCGGCGCCGGTGCTCTCGGCGACCTGGCGCTCGATGTCACGGGTGACCTCTTCGGCCTCGTCCTCGCGGCCGTGGATGAACAGCCAGCGCGGGCTCTCGGGGACGTGGCGGCGGACGATCAGGATCGCGGTCCCGAGGATCGCGCCGAGCGCGAAGCAGATGCGCCAGTTGAGCAGCGGCGAGAAGATGTGCAGCGCCGCGACCGACAGCAGCGCGCCGGCGGCCGCGCCGGCCCAGTAGGTGCCGTTGATCAGGATGTCGATCCGGCCGCGGTGCCGGGCCGGGATCAGCTCGTCGATCGCGGAGTTGATCGCCGAGTACTCACCGCCGATGCCCATGCCGGTCACGAACCGGCAGGCGAAGAAGAACAGCGGCGTCCACGCAAACGCGGTCGCTACCGTCGCCGCGAGGTAGACGCCAAGCGTGATCATGAACAGACGCTTGCGGCCGAACTTGTCGGTCAGCCGTCCGAACAGCAGTGCTCCGACGCATGCGCCGGCGACGTACATGGATGCGGCCCAGCCGGCGACCTCGGCAGCCGAGATCGTGATCCCCGACCCCTTCGCCGAGATCGCCCCGGCGATCGAGCCGACGATCGTGACCTCGAGGCCGTCGAGGATCCAGACCGTCCCCAGCCCAACGAGGATCATCAAGTGCCATCGCGACCACGGCAGCCGGTCCAGGCGCGCCGGAATGTTGGTCTCGATCGTTCCGAGCTCCTCGGCTTGGCCCTTGGCAGGGCGTGCTTCCGTGGCTAGCGCCATGACACCGCCTCCTCTGGTCCGCCTGCTTGCTAGACGGGTCCTACCCCCGTCTGACCCGAAGAGTCGGTTTGTGGTGACCGCGGTCAACGCGCTGACAGTCACGCGTGTCGCGGAGCCCGCGGCGGGGTAGACACCACCGTTGACTCGTTCGCCGCTCAGGCGGCGGTAGGAGTGATCGAGCGGGCGATCTCGGCCGCGACAGCCTCGGCGCCACGACGTCCGACCGCGATCGTGTAGTGGTTCACGTCGGGCACCTGAAGTCCGCGGCGGCTCTCGGGAGCCTGCGCCTCCCACTCGAGTACGAGCTCGAGGGGCTGCATCGGATTGGGCTCGTTCTGCAACCCGCGCGGCGCGCACAACAGCACCGCGGGGGTCTGCAGCGAGCGTGCATCGGCGGTCGCAAACAGGTCGACGCCGTCCTGGCGTACCGCCTCCGGGTTGACGGACGAGTGCAGCGCCCCGGGCGCACCGACGAGGTCGTAGTCGGCGTACTCGTCGAGCGCGGCCCGGTCGACGTCGCCGGTCGCGAATGCCGGATGCGCCGCCCACCACGCCCGGTAGGCCTCGCGATCGGGGAATGTCATCTGCAGGCGTGCGATCGCGGGTCCGAGGAACGCCTCGAGGAATCGCTCGGGGTCCGTCCCGGGCGGCAACGGGATCGTCAGCCCACCGTCGACGAGCACCAACGCGGCCACGCGGTCCGGATGGGCGATCGCCAGCGCCGAGGCGATGTAAGCGCCGAGCGAGTGTCCGACCACGATCGCTCGTCCGATGCCGAGCGCATCGAGCACGGTGACCATGTCGCGAACGTGCGCCGCGATCCCGAACGGGCCGGGCAGCTCGTTGCTAGCCCCCCGCCCGCGAAGATCGACGGCCGCCAGCGATGCCGTGTCACCGAGTGCACCGGCGGTCGCCAGCCACGAGCGGCTGGTTGACGTGATGCCATGGATCGCGAGCACGACGGGCGCGTCGGCGCGCTCGCTGCCGAGGCGCGATGTCGCGAGCGGGCCCCCGGCGACCGGGATGTCGGCACGGTCGCGGAAGCTAGTCATGCACGAGCGGTAGGGCCGCGTCGCCGCTCGGGTTCGGGCTCGGCTCCGACGGTCGCTCGCCGTCGGCGGCGGCGACCGCCGCCTTCCAGGGTCGGGCGTAGACGAGCCACGCAACCGCCGCCATGAGCAGCGTCGCACACAGGATCCACCCCAGGGCGGTGGTCGCGATCCCGACGTATTTCAGCCCGGAGGCGAAGATTGCGAACGCGATCGCCGGGCGGACGTAACGGTCGGGGATCGTCGAGGAGAGCATCGAGCCGATCAGCACCGCTGGGACGCTGCCGAGAATCAGCGATCCGGTCACCGACAGCTCGACATGTCCGAACGCGAGCGCGCCGAGAGCCGCGGCGAGTGTCAGTGGGACGGCCTGCGTGAGGTCGGTTCCGACGAGCTGGTTGGCCCCGATCATCGGGTAGATGAACAGCATCCCGACGATCATCAGCGAGCCCGAGCCGACAGACGTCATGCCGACGATCAGGCCACCGACGATCCCGAGGCCCAACGTCAGCAGCGGACGGGGGCGAACATTCGCGATGAAGCCGGTGCGACCGCCGGTCTTGCCGTGGCGATCGAGTAGGAACCGGAGCGCCATCGCAGCCGCACCGACCAGCAGCGCGATCCCGAGGAACACCTCGATGTTGTTCTCCGCCGAGCTCGAGTTGCCCAGCACGTGCAGCAGGTAGGCGCCGAGGAAGGCGGCCGGGACCGACCCGATCACGAGCCAGCGGACGAGCTTGAAGTTCACCGTCCCGGCGCGCATGTGGACGGCCGCGCCGATCGGGCGCATCACCACCGCGGCGACGAGGTCACTCGAGATCGCCGTCGACGGCGTGACGCCGAACAGCAGGATCAGCATCGGCGTCATCAGGGCGCCGCCGCCGGCGCCGGTCATCCCGACCAGCAGGCCGATGATCGCGCTACCGAGAACGATGTAGGGATCTATGTGCACGTGGTGCTAGCTGCGGTGGCGCGCGCCTGCGCCGTTGGCTGCGCCGTCGGCTTCGACCGGTGCCGGCGGATCGCCGGAGAGTAGCCATCCTTCATCGACGGGGCGGAGCAGGCCGCGTTTGGCGAGCTCCGACAGCGCGCTTGTGACGGTCGGCCGGCGGGCCGCGACGAGGTCGGACAGAACCGCGTGCGTGAGCCGCAGCGGCACGACCACGCCGTCGGGCCGGACCCTGCCCCAGCGGTCGGCGAGGTGCCAGAAGAGCAGGTGCAGGCGCACGTCCACCCGGGCCTGATGGACGATTGCCATGTTGACCGCGAGCTGGCGCGAGCGCGAGATCGCGCGCGCGAGCAGCCGTCCGGCGAGCTCGGGAAAGTGCGACAGCTGGACCACGAACCGCTCGTCGAGCAGGGCCAGCCGCGACGGCTCGAGCACAAGCCAGTCGTTGGTCAGCGTCAGCGTCGACTCGCCCTCCTGGTAGGGCGGCCGCAGGACATCGCCTTCGCCCAGCAGCTCGGCGCCGAAGCGGTGGTCGATCCCGATCCGATGCAGGAGGACGCCGTCGAGCAACAGCAACCCGAGGCCGTTGTTCAGCAGCAACCTGCGGTCCGGCCAGGCGCCGACGGGCAATTGGACCTCGCGCGCGACGACGGTCTCGATCGCCTGCGAGCGGACCCTGGGGTCCAGCCCTTCGGCGAGCTCAGGGTCTTCCCGCAGCACGTAACAGACGCTCGACTGCACGCGGCTCATCGCGGTGACCGCCCTCGCCGTCGCTGAGCGGTCGGCCGGTCAGGGCCTGCCGGTTCGATGGTGTGTGCAGTCACGCCGGCTGCGAGACGGCGGCTACCTCGGCAGCCCCCGCGTTGTCGGACACCAGCTGCGCGATCGCGTTTGTCAGTTGTTCGGGACGTTCCAGCGGCGACATGTGACCAGTGCGCTCGAGCTCGATCAGGCCGGCCGGGATCGGCAGCGTCGAAGCGATCCGACGTGCGTGGGACGGCGGCGTCAACCGGTCGCTGTCGCCGGCGATCACGAGTGTCGGGACGGTCAACCGCGAGACCGCCGGATAGAGATCCATGTCCGAGAGCGCGAGGCCGACCGCCGCCCGCACGTCGGCCGGGCATTCGATCAGCATCCGCTCGTAGAACGCGACCTGGCCGTGCGTCGCGGTCGGTCCGAACGCGATGCGGCGGATCGCCGCGTGTGCAAGCGGCGATGACAAGCCAGGCACGGGCGCGGCCGAGCCAAGTACGGCGCGGCTCACGCTCGGGCTGAGAATGCGCGCGGCGGCGCCGGTGACCAGCAGGTTGCCGGCGATCAGGTCACCGAGGCCGGTGTTGATCAACGCCGCGGCACGTGCTCGCGCGTTGACGTCGTGGCGCTGCGCCCAAGCGGCGATCGCCATCGCGCCGAGCGAGTGTCCAGCGATCGTCGCGAGCGAGCCGTCATCGATGGTCGCCGCGAGCACCGATTCGAGATCGTCCCCGAAGCGCTCGAGCGAGTAATCGCGCGTCGACGCCCGCTCGCTCTTGCCGTGTCCGCGCAGGTCGTACGCGATCACGCGCAGGTCGCGCGTACGCAGGAGCGCGATCACGGGACCCCAGAAGCGCAACTGCTCGGTCCAGCCGTGGATGAGCACCACGCTGGGACCGTCGTCGGGACCGAATACCTCCACGTGCAGTCGCGTCCCGTCCACCGACTGCACCGTCATCGCATGGCCGTCGCGCGGAGCGCTCAGCTCCTGGTACTCGCGGTCGCCGGCGACCGAACGGAGATGGCTGCGCTCCAGCGCGATCGCGGCTCCGATCCCAGCCGCTGCCGCTGACAGGGTCAGGATTCGGACTTTTCGTCTCGGGTTGCGCTCAGGGACCGTCGCGTGCCTGCCCATCCGGTCATCAACCTTACATACCCAGGCGGGCCTGAAATAACCGACATTTTTCGGCGGGCGCGTGGTTAAACCGACGCTTCCCAGATCCGTCGCGTAGTGGTGACTAGGATTGCGCCGGTGCGGATCGGACTGCTCACGGGAGGCGGCGACTGCCCCGGACTCAACGCGGTTATTCGCGCCGTCGTCCGCAAGGGGATCGACGCCTACAACGACGAGCTGGTGGGCTTTCGTGACGGGTGGCGGGGGGTACTCGACGACGTCGCCGATCCGCTCACGATCGAGTCTACGCGCGGAATCCTGCCGCGCGGCGGCACGATCCTCGGCAGCTCGCGGACCAACCCGTACAAGCGCGAGGATGGAGCCGAGCTGATCCGCCGCACGGTCGCCCGCCACGAGCTCGACGGTCTGATCGCGATCGGCGGCGAGGACACGCTCGGCGCCGCCAACCGGCTCAGCGAGGCCGGGATCAGCGTGATCGGCGTCCCGAAGACGATCGACAACGATCTGGGCGCGACCGACGTCACGTTCGGGTTCGATACCGCGCTCCACGTCGCGACCGAGGCGATCGACCGGCTGCACACGACCGCCGAGAGCCACCACCGAATCCTGGTGGTCGAGGTGATGGGGCGCAGCGCCGGCTGGATCGCGCTGCACTCGGGCGTGGCCGGCGGCGCGGACGTGATCCTGATCCCCGAGCTTCCGTTCGACATCAGCGAGATCTGCCGGTTGATCGGCCGCCGCCACGAGCGCGGGCGGTACTTCTCGATCGTCGTGGTCGCCGAAGGGGCGCTGCCGAAGGAGGGCACGATGAGCGTCGCCACCGGCGAGCTCGATGAGTTCGGCCACCCGCGGCTCGGCGGCATCGGCCAGCGGCTCGAGCGGGAGATCGAGTCAAGGACGGGCTTTGAGACGCGGACGACGGTGCTCGGCCACACGCAGCGCGGGGGGACGCCGACCGCCTTTGACCGGGTGCTGGCGACGCGGCTCGGCCTAGCCGCGATCGACGCGGCCCACGAGGGGCGCTGGGGGTATATGACGGCGCTTCGCGCAACGGAGATCGAGCTGGTGGAGCTCGCCACGGCGGTCGCCGAAGTGCGCCGGGTGCCGGTCGAGGAATACGAGCGCTACGGGGTCCTGTTCGGGTGAACCTGACGCGTTCACCAAAAGAGAACGCTTCGCGGCCGGACGATCTGACTATGCTGCCGTCAATGTCCGCCCATACTCCGCCCAAATCCGCGCCGTGACCGCATCGACGACCGCCACCGACCTCGATCAGCTGTGCATCAACACGATCCGGACGCTGTCAATGGACGCCGTCCAGAAGGCGAACTCCGGCCATCCGGGGGCGCCGATGGGATTGGCCCCGGTCGCGTACACGCTCTACACACGCGTGCTGCGCCACAACCCCAGCAACCCGAGCTGGATGAATCGCGACCGGTTCGTGCTGTCGGCCGGACACGCATCGATGCTGCTCTACTCGATTCTCTACCTGACCGGCTATCCGATGACGCTCGAGGACATCGAGCATTTCCGGCGCGTCGGCTGGCCGACGCCGGGGCACCCTGAGCTTTGGGACAGCCCGGGGATCGAGGCCACGACAGGTCCGCTCGGGCAGGGGATCTCGATGTCGGTCGGGCTGGCGCTGGCCGAGCGGATGCTCGCGGCGCGCTTCAACCGCGATGGCCACGACGTCGTCGACCACTTCACCTTCACGATCGCGTCTGACGGCGACATGCAGGAGGGCGTCGCCTCCGAGGCGTCATCGCTTGCAGGCCATCTCGGCCTCGGGCACCTGATCGCGTTCTACGACGACAACAAGATTCAGCTCGCCGGGCCGACCTCGCAGTCGTTCTCCGAGGACGTCGGCGAGCGCTTCAACGCGTACGAATGGCACGTCCAGAACGTCGGCGAGGATCTCTCTCCGGCGCGACTCGAAGAGGCGGCCCGCGCTGCGATGGCGGTCGAGGACCGCCCATCGCTGATCATCGTGCGCTCGCACATCGGCTATGGCAGCCCCCACAAGCAGGACAGCTCGGCGGCGCACGGTTCACCGCTGGGCGAAGACGAAGTCCGCCTCACCAAGGAGGCCTACGGCTGGGATCCCGACAAGCATTTTTACGTGCCCGACGAGGCGCTGGCCCACTTCCGCCTGGCATGCGATCGTGGACGCGAGCTCGAAGCCGAGTGGCAGCAGCGCTTCGACGCGTACCGGGCGGCATTCCCGGCCGAGGCGGACGCGCTCGAGATGATCTACGCGCGGCGGCTCCCCGACGGGTGGGACGCTGACCTGCCGCGCTTCTCGGCCGACGACAAGCCAGTCGCGACCCGGAAGGCGTCCGGTGACGTGATCCAGTGGGCGGCGAAGGTGATCCCGCAGCTGGTGGGCGGCTCGGCGGATCTGGCGACGTCGAACGACACCGACATCGATGACGGTGGTGAGGTCGAGCGTGGCACCTACGGGGGGCGCAACATCCGTTTTGGCGTCCGCGAACATGCGATGGGCGCGATCGTCAACGGCCTCTCGCTGGGGGGCTTCCGCGCGTTCGGCGGGACCTTCCTCACGTTCTCGGACTACATGCGCGGCGCCGTGCGGCTGTCGGCGCTGATGAAGCTGCCGTGCGTCTGGGTCTGGACGCACGACTCGATCGGTCTCGGTGAGGACGGCCCGACGCATCAGCCGATCGAGCAGCTCGCGGGGCTGCGGGCGATGCCGCGGCTCAACGTGGTGCGCCCGGCCGACGCGAACGAGACCGCACTCGGATGGCGGTTCGCGCTGCGCAACGGCGAAGCGCCGACGGCGTTCGCGCTGTCGCGCCAGAACCTTCCGATCCTCGACCCCGACGCCGTTCCCGAGGACGCGATCGAGCGCGGCGCGTACGTGCTGCGCGACGCCGAGGGCGGCGATCCGGAGTTGATCCTGATCGGCACCGGCTCGGAGGTGTCACTGTGCATGGAGGCCGCCGACGCGCTCGACGGCGTCCGTGTCCGGGTGGTCAGCATGCCATGCATGGACACTTTCACCCACGCTGACGAGGCCTACCGGGAGCAGGTGCTACCGCCCGCCTGCACGACGCGGATCGCGGTCGAGGCGGCGAGTCCGTTCGGCTGGGACAAGTGGATCGGGCCCGACGGCATCTTCGTCGGGATGGAGACGTTCGGCGCATCGGGCCCGGCGAAGGACGTCTACGAGCACTTCGGGATCACCGTCGAGCGGGTTGCGGCGCTCGGACGGGAGGCAGTGCAACGGGCGCGGTCGCGATGACCGTCGTGCGGTCCGGCAGGCGATGACCGTCGCGCGGTCTGGCAGGCGATGACCGCCGTGCGGTCCGGAACGCGATGAGCGCCACCCAGGCCGCCAACGTCAACCCCAAGCCGCGCGAGCCGCGTGTGCGCACGATTTGCTGCAGATCTGCGATCGGAACGGGACGCGAAGGCCAAGCACACCGAGATGATCGACAATGAGATCACTGGGATCGACGTCGGCATGACTCCTACCGAGGTGTAGAGATGGCGCAGACGATTGATGAATTGCAGCTCGAGAATCCACTCGTCGCCGGGCTCGAGCGGCTGCCGGTGCACCCCACGTCATTGGTGATTTTCGGAGCTACCGGAGACCTCGCCCATCGCAAGCTGCTGCCGGCGCTGTACAACCTCGCCGCCGAGGGCCAGCTCCCTGAGCGCTTCGAGATGATCGGCGTCGGCCGCCGTGACCACGAGCACGAGGAATTCCGCGACACGGCTTTGGACTCGATTCAGCACTACTCCCGGCGCGACCCCGACCCGAAAGTCCTCGAGGGGTTGCTCAACGACATGCGCTACGTCCAGGGGTCATTCGACGAGGACCGGATCTACGAGGAGCTCTCCCACACACTGGCCGAGTTCGACGAGCAGGCCGGACGGACGCTCGACCGCGTCTTCTACTTGTCGACCGCGCCGGAGTTCTTCCCGCTGATCGCCGGCAAGCTCGGCGCCGCCGGCCTCAACGCGGTCGAGAACGCGAGCACGCGGATCGTGATCGAGAAGCCGTTCGGCTACGACCTCGCTTCGGCACGCAAGCTCAATGCCGAGCTGCTCGAGGTGTTCGAGGAGCCGCAGATCTTCCGCATCGACCACTACCTGGGCAAGGAGACGGTCCAGAACCTGCTGGCGCTGCGCTTCGCCAACGTCCTGTTCGAGCCGGTCTGGAACCGCAACTACGTCGATCACGTTCAGATCACTGCCGCCGAGGACATAGGGATCGGGGGGCGCGCCGGCTACTACGAGCGCGCCGGCGCGCTCCGCGACCTGGTCCAGAACCACATGCTCCAGCTGCTGGCGCTGCTGACGATGGAGCCGCCGACGGCCTTCGACGCGGATCGGCTGCGCGACGAGAAGCTGAAGGTGCTCGAGGCGATCGTTCCGCCGGAGGTCGATCAGGTCGCGGGGATGGCCCTGCGCGCCCAATACGGCCCGGGCACGGTCGGTGGCGTCCCGGTGCCGAGCTACCGCGAGGAGCCTGGAGTCGCGCCCGATTCGCGGACGCCGACCTACGCGGCGCTGCGCCTCCACGTCTCCAACTGGCGCTGGGCGGGCGTGCCGTTCTACCTCAGGACCGGCAAGCGCCTGGCGCGCAAGCTGACCGAGATCGCCGTGATCCTGAGGCCCGTTCCCCACGTCGCCCTCCAGAGCTCGGGCTCGGTCGGCATCCAGGCCAACCAGATCGTCTTCCAGCTCCAGCCCGACGAGGGCGTATCGGTCTCGATCGGCGCCAAGATCCCCGGCACGAGGATGCGGATCCGACCCGTGAACATGGAGTTCCGTTACGGGACCTCGTTTCTGTCGGAGTCGCCCGAGGCCTACGAGCGGCTGATCCTCGACGCGATGCGCGGCGATGCGACGCTGTTCACGCGCAACGACGAGATCGAGGCGCTGTGGGGGATCATCGACCCGATCCTCAACGCCTGGGACGAGGACACGTCCTCCGCAATCCCGCAATACGAGTCCGGCTCGTCGGGCCCGCGGGAGGCAGATCAGCTGATGGATGAGGGCAGGATCTGGCGGCGGCTGTGAGCGAGGACGTCTGGGCCAAGCAGGACACCGATCCCGACGAGATCGAGGCGGCGCTGCGCGGCCTGATGTTCCGCAGGCACGCCGAGAACGAGGCGCTGATCCCGGCGCGGGTGCTCAACCTCGTGGTGATCGTGGACCGAGAGTGGAAGGGCGAGATCGCCAACCGGCTGGAGCGCGTCGGCCGCTATCAGGCGTCACGGACCGTGCTGTGCGCCGTCGAGGAGGGCCGCAACACGATCGACGCGGTCGCGACCGTGAGCTATGACGAGCCCGGCACGGGTACGTTCGGGCTGGTTCGCGAGCACGTCGAAATCGACCTCGGCCCTGATCAGCTGGACGCGATCGAGACGATCGTCGATCCGGTGCTCGCAGGCGACATGCCGACGATCGCGTGGGCGCCGCACGGTCACGGCAACGCGCTTCGGCGGCTGCTGGCGCTGATCGACGTGATCCTGCTCGACTCCGATGACCGCCCCGATCCGGTGGACGCGTTCGCGCGGGCCCTGGAGCTCCGTGGACAAGCCTACGTCGTCGATCTGGCGTGGTTGCGTACGACCCCGTGGCGCGAGCGCCTGGCGGCGAGCTTTGACCTGCCACAGCGGCTGGCTGCACTGCGGCGGATCGCCAAGCTCGAGGTCCGCCATCAGGACATGTCCGCCGCCAGCGGGCTGCTGCTCGCCGGCTGGCTGGCGTCGCGCTTGGACTGGGAGGTCGCGCCGCTGGCCGCGAGCGGACCAGGCGTGCTCCACGGGACCGTTCAACGCGAGGGCGGCGACGTGTCGGTCTGTATGCGGACCTTCGACCAAGAGGCGCCGGGGTTGGCCGGCGTGACGGTCACCGGAGAACGCGGAAGCTCGCTGTCGCTACAACGCGGAAGTGGGGGCCTCGATGCCGAGGAGCGGATCTTCCACGGCCCACTGCGCCAGTGGAAAATCCTCGGCGCCTCGCGCGGCGAGGCCGGAATTCTCGGCGAGGGCGTGCGCCAGGCGTTGTTGCGCGATCCGACCTACGATCCGGCGCTCGACGCCGCGAGGGAGCTCTGTCCGGCGTGACCGTGTCATTCGAAGTCGTGGAGGAGCCGGCGCGCGCGGCCGCGGCGATGATGGTCAGCGCCGCCCTCGGCGGCGGTGAGATCGTGCTCGCCGGCGGCTCAACGCCGAAGGCCGCGTATGCCCAGTTCGTCAGCGCGATCAAGGAAGTCGGGTTCGACCCCTCGCAGACGCGGTTCTGGCTCGGTGACGAGCGCTGCGTGGAGCGCGGCGACAAGCTCTCGAACTTCGAGATGATCGAAGAGTCGCTCCTGCGGCCGATGGCCGACATCGCCGAGCCGGACGTCCATCGGATCAGGGGCGAGCTTGGTCCGCAGCCGGCGGCCGATGACTACGAGCGCCAGCTCCGTGACGCCGGCCCGCCGCGGTTCGATCTGGTGCTGCTCGGGATCGGGCCTGACGGTCACACGGCCTCGCTGTTCCCCGACCAGCCGTCGGTGTCGGAGCGCTCCCGCCTCGTGGTGGGCGTGCCCGAGGCGGGGCTCGAGCCGTTCGTTCCGCGGGTGTCACTGACGATCCCCGCGCTCGCCGCGGCGCGAGAGGTGGTGTTCCTGGTTTCGGGCAGCGCAAAGGCCGACGCGGTCGCAGCCGCGTTCGGTCCCGGCTCGAAACCCGACCCGCACGTGCCGTCATCGATGCTGGTGCCCGAGGCCGAGCGGATCACGGTCCTGATGGACGCCGCCGCCGCCGCGCGGCTCGATCTCGACTCGGGAAGCGAGCAGTGACAGAGGTAATCGGCGTCGATCTTGGCGGGACCAAGGTGGCGGTGACGCCGCTGCGCGGCCGTGAGCTCGGCGAGTCCCTGATCCGGGCGACCGAGCGCTCCGGACCCGACGCGCTGATCGGGCAGCTCGTCGGGATGATCGAGGAGGTGCGGGGTCCCGGGCTCGCTGGTGTCGGGATCGGCGCCCCGTCGATCGTCGATTTCGCGACCGGCCGTGTGGTCTCCTCGGTCAACATCCCGCTCGCCGACATCCCGCTGCGCGAGGTGCTTGGCGAGCGGCTCGGAGTACCGGTATTCGTTGACAACGACGCGACGGTGGCCGCCCTCGCGGAGGCGCACGACGATCAGCTCGTGATGGTGTCACGAGACCTGGTCATGATCACGGTCGGCACCGGCGTCGGCGGTGGGCTCGTCCTCGGCGGCCGCATCTACCGGGGCGCGACCGGCGGCGCGGGCGAGCTCGGTCACACGCTGATCGGCGCCGACTTGAGCGTCAATACGCCCGCGCCCGGCGATTTCCCCCAGGCGGGGTCGTTCGAGCGCGAGGCGGCTGGGCACGCGCTGGACAGCCTCGCGCGCGAGTGCGCGTGCGAGCACCCGGAGTCGGCGCTCGGCAAGCTGCTCGCCGCCGGCAAGCCCGTGACGGGCGTGGAGGCAGTCGACGCGGCGCAAGCCGGCGATCAGGTCGCGGCCGGCGCGGTCAAGCTCTGGGGCGAGCGCCTGGGGATCGGGATCGCGAACGTGATCAACACATTCGATCCCGAGGAGGTGGTCATCGGAGGTGGCGCGGCGCGCGCCGGCGAGCTCCTGCTCGAGCCCGCGCGGCGGGTCGCGGCCGAGTTCGTGGTTCCCGGGCTCGGCAGCCGGACGACGATCCGGGTGGCGCGCCACGGTGTTCGCGCCGGGGTGCTCGGCGCGGCGCTGCTGGCGTTGCACGAGATCGCCGACAGGCCGCGGTCGTCGCCCACGGAGGCGGTTGAGGCCCACGGGGCGAGCGGTGGTGACGGGCCGGTGCGTGCTGACCGGCCGGCGCCGTCCTCGACACCGGCGGTGGGTGCTGACCGGCCGGCGCCGTCCTCGACGCCGGCGGTGGCGACTGACGTGCAGGTTTCCTTGACAGCGGGCAGCGCGCCCCCCACGACAGAGGTGAGTAGATGATCGTCGCGATCGGCTTCGACCACGCCGGCTATCTCCTGCGGGGGCGGCTGTTGCCCCTGATCAAGGCCGAGGGACACGAGGTGCTCGACTTCGGGACCGATTCGCCGGATCCGATCGACTACCCCGACAAGGCGCTCGAGGTCGGTCAGGCCGTCGCCTCGGGACGCGCCGACCGGGGGATCCTCGTGTGTGGCTCCGGGGCGGGCGTTTCGGTCGCCGCGTGCAAGATTGACGGAGTCCGGGCGGCCACCGTCCACGACGAATACACCGCCCACCAGGGGGTTGAGCACGACGGCGTCAACGTGCTCTGCCTCGGCAGCCGGGTAGTCGGGGCGGAACTGGCCGCCGAGATCGTGACGAGATATCTGGACGCGTCGATCTCCGACGAGGAGCGCCACGTGAGGCGGCGCGGGAAGGTGGAGGAGATTGAGCGCACGCACGGCCACGTCTCCGATCTTGGCCCCGACAGCTGAGCGCCCAGGTCCGCGGTGGCACAGCGAATCTTCATCGTCCGCCACGGGTCGACCGAATGGAGCGCGAATGGGCGCCACACGGGCCGCACCGATCTGCCGCTGACCGAGGCCGGGCGCGAGCAGGCCGAGCACCTGCCGGCGCTACTCGGCGGTGACACCTATTCGCTCGTGCTCGTCAGCCCACTGCGTCGCGCGCGCGAGACGTGCGAGCTGGCCGGATACGGCGACGTCGCGGTAGGTGACCGATGACCTGCACGAATGGGATTACGGCGACTACGAGGGGCTGACCACGCCCCAGATCCGCGAGCAGAATCCTGACTGGAACCTGTGGCGCGACGGCTGCCCGGGCGGCGAGAGCCCAGCGGAGATCGGCGCCCGCGTCGATCGCGTGCTCGAGCGGTTCAAAGCGATCGACGGCAACGGGCTCGCGTTCGCTCACGGTCACGTGCTGCGCGTCCTGACCGCACGCTGGCTGCAGATGGACGTCGCCGCCGGGGCGCGCTTCGCGCTTGCGGCTGCCGGCCTCTCGGTGCTCGGGCATGAGCGCGAGACCGAGGTGATCGAGCGCTGGAACGCGAACCGCTGACGCCGTTGGGCCCGAACTGTCAGGTCGCTGACCGGCAGTGACACACCGCCAGTGAGGGCGGTGACAGATGTCATGGGCGATTTCGGTCGCGCGCCACTTACGCGCGGGCAGGTCCGCTCTTACTCTCGATTGCATGAATTACTTCGACAAGCAAACAGATGAGCTTGCGATCGAGGTGCGGGATCTGCGCAGGGCATACGGGGAAGTGCAGGCCGTACGCGGCGTGAGCTTCGAGGTCGCACGTGGGGAGGTCTTCTGCCTGCTCGGACCCAACGGAGCCGGCAAGACCACGATCGTGGAGATTCTCGAGGGATATCGGAATCGGAGCGGGGGGAGGCCCGCGTGCTGGGCATCGACCCGGCCACCGGCTCACGTGACCTGCGCGAGCAGGTGGGCATCGTGCTCCAGGACTGCGGCGTCCAGTTCGACCTCTCGGTGATCGAGCTGGTCGAGATGTACGGCCGCTACTACATCAAGCAGCGGCCGGCGGACGAGGTGATCGAGCTCGTCGAGCTGACCGAGAAGCGAAACACCCGGGCCAGGGAGCTCTCTGGCGGGCAGCGGCGCAGGCTTGACCTGGCGCTGGCGCTAGTCGGCGATCCGGACCTGATCTTCCTCGACGAGCCGACGACCGGCTTTGACCCGGCCGCCCGGCGTCAGGCCTGGTCGACGATCCGCTCGCTCTGCGAGCTGGGCAAGACCGTGTTCCTGACGACCCACTACATGGACGAGGCGCAGCACCTCGCCAATCGCGTCGCGGTGATGCGCGCCGGCGAGATCATCGCCTTGGGCAGCCCCGACGAGCTCGGCGGACGAGACGCACGACCGGCGGAGGTCCGCTTCACGCTGCCGACGGCCTGGTCGCTGGGCGACATCCCGGACTTGCCGGCGTTGTCACGCTCAATCGAAGGGCGATCGCGTGCTCGTGAGCACGAGCGAGCCGGTACGTACGGCCAACGTGCTGACCAGCTGGGCGCTCGATCACGACGTCGACCTGGGCCATTTCTCGGTCACCCAGCCGACGCTCGAGGACATCTATCTCGAGCTCACCGGCTCAGGCGAGGAGCACGCAGGATCGACCGATCACAATGCGACCAGCAAGGAGGCGACCGTATGAGCACCGTCCGGCCAATGTCCAGTCCGATCCGTCACTCGACCTTCGGTCGCGATCTCAGCCTCGTCGGCTGGCAGATCCTCTACGAGCAGCGCGCCTACTGGCGCAACCGCAGCCGCGGGATCTTCACGTTCGCGTTCCCGATCATGTTCCTGGTGATCTTTGCGACCCTCGACAAGGGACAGACGCTGTCCAGCCGCGGTGGGATTCCATATGACGACTTCTTCGTCCCCGGCATCCTCGCGTTCGGCGTGATCGCGGTGACGTTCACCAACATGGCGATCAGCACCGCAATCCTGCGTGACCAGGGCGTGCTCAAGCGGATGCAGGGCACCCCGCTTCCGCGCTGGGCCTACGTCGCAGCCCGAATCGGCTCGACGTTCCTGATCATGCTCGCGATGACGTTTGTCGTGCTGGCGCTCGGGATCAGCTTCTGGGGTGTGCACCTGCGGGCGGGCGCGCTGCCCGGCCTGATCGTGACGCTGCTGCTCGGGACGGCCACGTTCACGTCACTCGGGATCGGCATCACCCGCTTCATGCCCAACGCGGAGTCCGGCCCGGTGTTGGTGAACCTGGTCATCCTGCCCTTGACGTTCATTTCGAACATCTGGTTCCCGACCAACTCGCTGCCCACCGTGCTCCAGAAGATCGCGGGCCTGTTCCCGATCAAGGCGCTCGCCGACAGCCTGCAGTACGTGTTCGATCCCCGCCAGCACGGCGCCGGCCTGAACAGCGCCGATATCCGGACGCTCGTAGTCTGGAGCGTGATCGGGATACTGCTGATGCTGAGCTTCCTCCGTCAACCGCAAGGCGAGGTCGTGTGAGCCGGCTCCGTCAGCCGCACGGGCCGGTGCCTGTGAGCCGGCTCCGTCAACCGCAGGGCTGTGTCTGTGAGGCCATTTGGTCAACGGCAGGAGCGGGCCGCTGTGAGCTGCTTCCGTCAACGGACCGGTGAGGGACTGTGAAGGCGACGCGGGAATTCGGGCGGGGGTTTCAGAGTTACAGTCGCGGGAACACGCGCGGGGGGATCCGCGCGTTTCCCGCGTTGATCTGGCTGGGATTCATCCTCTTCCCGCTGGTCGACGCGATCACGACGCATGCTCCGCCGGTCGGCAAAGCGTTGACGATCGCTGGAGCGGCGGTATTCGTTGGCTCCTATCTGGCGCTTGTGCTGATGTGGCGCCAGCGGCCCTGGCACCCGAAGGCGATTGCGCTGTTCGCGCTCCTGCTCGGGACGGCGATTGCGTTGACGCTCGCCTCCGGCCCCGGGTGGGGCTTCCTGTTCACCTACTGCGCGGCGGTCGTGGCGCTGTTCTCGTCGGCCCAGGTCGGCTGGCTGTGGGTGAGCGGCTGCGCGATTCTGGCGGCAGGCTCCTCGGCCATCGCGGGCGCGTCCGGGGGCGCCGTGATCACCTACGCGGTCACGGCGCTGGGGATCGGCCTGCTGATGGCGTTGATGCGAGACCTGCGCGTGCGCAACGAGGAACTGAACGCGGCGCGGGCCGAGCTCGCCGACGCTGCCGTGGCCCGAGAGCGCGAACGCTTCGCGCGTGACCTGCATGACCTGCTCGGACATTCCCTGTCGGTGATCGCGCTGAAGGCCGAGCTCGCCGGCCGGCTCCTCCCGGGCCGCCCCGAGCAGGCCGCGACCGAGGTGGCCGAGGTGGAGCAGGTCGCCCGCCAGGCGCTGAGCGAGGTTCGCCTGGCGGTCAGCGGCTACCGCCAGCCGACGCTCGAGGGCGAGCTCGCCGGCGCGCGGATGGCGCTCGCGGCGGCCGGCATCGAAGCCCACATCAAGGCGCCCAAGGTGACCCTCCAACCCGACGTCGAGGCCGTCCTCGCCTGGGCGGTCCGCGAGGGCGCCACGAACGCGATCCGCCACAGCCGCGCGCGGAAGTGCACCATCCGGGTGGTTGCCGGCCTTGCCGACGCGTCGGTCGAGGTGGTCGACGACGGTGGCGCTGTTGCGCCGGGTGAGCCCGCGGGCGCCCAGACCGCGCACGGAGCGCAGGGCGAGCGCGGCGAGGGGCGCGAGGGCGGCGAGCGCGGCGCCGGCGGCGCTGGCGGCGAGGGCGGCGAGCCCATCGCGCCGGCCGCGCGCCCGGACCAGGACCACCGTGGGGCCGGGAACGGACTCGCCGGCCTGCGCGAGCGGGCGGAGGCCCTGCACGGCCACGTCGAGGCGGGCACTCTGCCCGGGAGCGGCTTTCGTCTGATGGTCTCGGTGCCGACCTCGCCGGTCTCGCCGGCCTCACCAGCCCCGGCGTCCGCGTCGGCTTCGGCTCCGGCGTCGTCGGCGGCCGCGGCAACCCCGGGCGTCCAGTCTGGTTGCCCGGCGAGCGCTCAGTCCGCCTCATCGCGCGGCGAGCACCAGGTCTCGCCGGCGCCGCAATGATCCGCGTCCTGATCGCCGAGGATCAGGGAATGGTCCGCGGCGCGCTCGCGAGTCTCCTGGAGCTCGAGCCCGACATCGACGTCGTCGCCCAGGTACCGCGCGGAGACGAGGTGGTCGAAGCCGCGCTCGCTGCCAAGCCGGACGTCGCTCTGCTTGACATCGAGATGCCAGGCGCCACCGGACTCGAGGCCGCCGAACAGCTTCGGAGCGCGGCTCCCGACACCCGCGTCCTGATCCTGACCACGTTCGGCCGGCCCGGATACCTGCGTCGCGCGATGGAGGGCGGAGCGGCGGGCTTCCTGCTCAAGGACGCCCCCGCCAGCGAGCTCGCCTCGGCGATCAGGCGAGCTGTCTCGGGTGAGCGGGTCGTGGACCCGGGCCTGGCAGCAGCCGCGCTCTCACAGGGCGAATCCCCGCTGACCCCGCGCGAGCACGAGGTGCTCGCCGCGTCGCGTGACCACGCAACCGTCGCCGACCTGGCGAAGGCGCTCTACCTGTCACCCGGAACGGTCCGCAACCATCTCTCTTCAGTTATGCAGAAGCTCGACGCGCGCAACCGCGCCGAAGCACTGCGGGTGGCGGAGGAGCGCGGATGGCTCTGACGGGATCGCGCCCGGCAGCCAATCGCGGGCCGTCGCCCGGGGGACCCCGAGCCGCGAAGAGATGGGCGGATGCCGGGGCCCCGGTACGCGTGAGCTCAACGGCGGTCAGCACGGTCAGACGCGGGTGCATCTGATCCCTGCTCTGATGCGGCTGAGAGGACTCGAACCTCCAAGCCCGTAAGGGCACGGCGACCTGAACGCCGCGTGTTTGCCAGTTTCACCACAGCCGCGGAGAGGACAGGAAGTTAGCAACTCAGCACGAGTGCGCCACCTGGACCCCCGCGGATCCGCCGCGCGTCCGGTTGGACCGCCGTACCGGCACACGATCCCTCGATCAATCGCGGCTAGCGTTCGCGTGTGCCCAGATTCGAGCTGCAGTTCCCACCACAGCAGATCGAAGTGCTCGCGAGTCGATTTCCGGACACCGATGACGCTCGCTACCGCGCGGCCGGCGCGGCGGCACGGAGCCGCGGGCACTACGCGCGGGGCGAGTTCATCGCGGTCTGCCGCTGGAAGACCCCGCGAAGCGGCCCGAAGGTGGCGGCGAACACGTCAAGAGCGGTCGCCCGGCTGACTCGGGCGGGCATTCGCGACGAGCGACGAAGCGCGACGCATGGAAGCGCTGCTCGAGCTCGCCGGTGTGGGGGTCCCGACTGCCTCGACGCTGCTGTTCTTCGCCTTCCCCGACGACTACCCGATCCTTGACGTGCGGGCCCTCGAGTCGCTTGGGGTCAAGCCGCGGTCGCAGTATCCGATTAGCTTCTGGCTCGACTACCTGGGTGTTTGCCGCGAACTGGCGTCGCGCCACGGTGTCGGCGTTCGTACGCTTGACAAGGCCCTCTGGCAGCACTCCAAGGAGCGCGCGAAGCCGGTCTCGGTGCCGGGCGAAACCGTCCGTCCAACTGTCGGCGCATAAGCCGCGCGCGATATCGGATGACGCGCACACAGCCGCATGCCGCGTTCGACGTGGTCGCCCCGATCCTCGACTCCAAGTCAACGATCGGAGGGCGGTGGCTTTCGCGGCGCCCCCCGGGGATCGCTTCGCCAGACGCGCTAGCCTTCCGTCCGGCGTCCAAGCATCGCTCCGGAGACCGTCGCGCGTCTTTGGAGACTGCCGAGCGCCAGACAACCCCGCCACGCCGCTATCGTCTAGGGGACTAGGACGCCGCCCTCTCACGGCGGAAACCCGGGTTCGAATCCCGGTAGCGGTACCTGCGAAAGCCCCGCAAATCGCGGGGTGTGGCGCGATGAGCGCGATCGTCGACGCCCTGCTCGCCGAACTCGACGACAGGGCCGTCCAGGCTCTCGTAGAGCGTCTGCGGCCTTATCTCGCCGAGGACAAGGACAAGGTTCATCTGAAAACAACG